>JBBAQZ010000052.1:0-49799 GCA_040400045.1 Myxococcaceae bacterium | reverse complement strand
TAGGCGGACATTTTCCCTGAGCAGTTAGCGGTCAAAGTCGCTGAGCAGCAACAGTCGTCATCACTTCTGCGGGCGTGCAGGCGCGGCGCCTGCGGCGGCCCAATCGGCCGGGTACGTTACGTAGAAGACCTTCGTTCGCCACGGCGTGCCGAAGCGCACCTTGCTGCCTTTGGGGATGAAGAAGACGTCTCCGGCGCGGCCTTCGAGCGTGTGTCCGTCGATGGTGATCTGCAGCACCCCCTCGAGCACGAGATCGACCTCGTCGTAGTCGAGCGACCAGGGGAACGAGTCTTCGTGAGCCCAGCTCATGATGCCTGCGGTCATCGGCGAACCGTCGCGGGCGGTGATCAGATCGGCGAGCTTCACGTCGCGGTCGGGGCCAGCGCCGGGAAAAGGCGCGAGCTTCACCGAGTCACCTCGCACCACGGTCAGGCCGTTCGGTCCGACCACGCGCTCGGCGGCCTGCGGCGGGGAAGCCGGCGTCGCCGCAGCTGCGGGCGTCTCTGACTGGTCGATGCGGACCTCGAGCTCGTGCGCGCGAGACCAGGCACCGGGCGTGACGATGCTCTGCGAGCGAGGCGCGGAGATCGTCTTCCGGCCCGCCACGGACTCGGCGGCGACGACGTCGGAGGTGATCAGCCGCTTCATCGCCACCTCACCCTCCCTCGACCGCGACGTACGCGCGCTTCGCCCGCACCTGCACCAGCGTTCGCTCCGGCAGCCAGACCGCCGAAAGCTGGCCACCGTACACGCAGCCGGTGTCGAGTCCCAGCGCGTGTGGGTGTCGCTGCAATTTCCTCAGCGCGTCGTGGCCGAAGACGACGAAGCGGGGCCCGGGCCAGAGCTCGGCCCAGGGCCTGCCCTCCGAGACGCGCGTGGTGCCCTTCCCGTTGGGGTCGATGCTCCGCATGTTGAGGAGCAGGTGCCGCGGTTGTTGGGCCAGTGGCACGTGCGGCAACAGGCCCGCGTGCACGACGAGGGTGTTCAGCTCTGGAAAGTCCAACCACAGGGGCAGCAGCTCGAGGTACTGCCAATCGGCTTCCGAGAGCGTCTCGGCGACGTGGCGGTGGGTGCCCTTGAGCGCGTCGCCGTGGCCTTCGCGGGCCTTCAGCACGTGGGCGTCGTGGTTGCCCAGCACGCCGAGCGCGCCGTGGGAGCGCGCGAGCTCCACCACCGCGCTCGAGTCAGGGCCTTTCGCGACGAGATCGCCCGCGAGGACCAGGCGGTCTTCCGGCTTCCAGCCAGCGACCTTCAGCAGCTCGACCAGCTCGTCGATGCATCCGTGCACGTCACCGATGACGAGGGTGCGGCCGCTCAGGCAGTCGTCTCCAGGCCAGCCCGGCGCAGCGCGTGCATCACGGCGGCTCTCACGGGCGCAGGCACGACTCCGCCGGGAATGGAGCGGCACATCGACACCGTGCGCTTGAGTGACTCGCAGGCCGCGGCGCAGCGCGCACACGTCGCGAGGTGCGCCTCGATGCGTTCGCAGGCGGCCTGGTCGATCTCCGAGGCCGCGTACGCCGCCAGTTCCTGTGCGAGCTCGGGGCACTCGATGCCCGAGTCGTCGGTTTCGAGCACTGCCGCCAACTGCTGCTTCAGGGCGAGCCGCGCACGATGCAAGCGTGACTTCAGCGCGCCGACCTCGATGCCCGCGACCGCGGCAGCGTCTTCGGCTGAGAGGCCTTCGACGTCTCTCAAGACGAGCGCTTCCCGATGCTCCTCGGGCAAGGTCCCGATGGCCGCCTGAATCACCTCGCTGACCTGCCTGGCGTGCGCGCGGGCGTCGTTCGCCGTGGAGTCGTCCGCGACGTGCCGCGCAGGGCCGTCCTCGAGCGACGCGAAGCGAGCAGGCTCACCCTCGTGAAGGCGGCGCTGCTTGAGGCAGAAGCTGCGGGCGATCTGGTACAGCCACGTCGAGAGCTTCGAGTCGCCGCGAAAGGTGGCGAGGTTGCGGTACGCGGCGAGCAACGTCTCTTGCAGCACGTCGCGCGCGTCGGCCTCGTTGCCGCACATGCGCAGCCCGAAGCGATACACGCTGTTCTCGTGCTTCGTCAGCAGCGCCTCGACGGCGCGAGCGTCACCCGCGTGCGCCTTGCGGAGCAGCGCCTCGTCGGTCTTCTCTGGCTGCTGCATCCCCCATCTCTATTCGAGCGCGCCCCTCGCGTCAGCACGGGTTCGCGATCAGCCGCTCACAGAGGCAGGGACCGTGTCGGCGGTGTCACCTCGGTTGGTGCGGGCTTCGGAGGCGGAGGCTTCGCGGCCAGTGGTGGCGCTCCGAAGGCGCCGTGGAGGCTGAGCGTGAACGTCGGGAGGTAGCCGAAGCGGCCCGCGCCGATGGGCACGAAGGCCTGCACCGCGAGTCCACCGCCGAAGGGAAACGTGACGGAATAGCCGACGCCTGCCTGCCCGAGGATCGCCCGGAGTCCACCCGCGTCGTCGGAGACGACGGTGCCCGAGTTGGTGACGCGCAGGCCGCGCGCGTCGATGTCAGCGTTCGTATGCGCGCCAAGCCCTGCGTACACGGTGCCGTAGCGACCGGTCAGACGCGGGAGCACCATGAGTGCGAGCCCGGGGACCGGCGTCGAGGTGTTCGAGAATGCGACTGCCGGCGCGCTGTTGAGTGGACCAGGCGCCGAGCCGATCGAGACGGGCAGCCCGTGAAGTGACAGCTGTATCGCGCCATCGATGCCGAAGCCGCCGAGATCGAAGGGCGAGACGTGCCCGGCGATCACCACGCCGAAGCCATCTGATGAGCCTGCGACGACCGCGCTCTGGGCGTTCGCGTAGCGCGAGCCTGCGCCGGGGATGAATTGCACGGCGCCTCCGAAGGCGAACTTCGGCGAGACGCGGATCATCGGTGCGACCGACGCCTGCGCGAGCGGAACCCCGATGCCCGAAGTCGTCGAACCCTGCGGAGGCGCGAAGGGATGGACCTGGCCTGACAGGCTGACCTGGCCTCCGTGCGCGGTGTCGAAGTCGAGCAGCGGCGGCGGCGGGAGCGGAGCCAGCATCGCGCGCTGCACCGAGGTGACGCTCGGCGTGAAGCACGCTGAGAGGGGCAGCATCACGAGGATGAGACATCGCGTGGGCATGGGGTGCGCGTCGAAGAGCAAACGCCGCGCCGGTCGGGCGGGCTGGACTTGCGTGGGTTTGCGTCGTGACGAGCTCGAGGGCCGCGACACGCCTGTCAGATGGCCGTTCTGGTCAGGCGCACGCCGTGCTTCTCCATCAACCGGTAGAAGGTGACGCGGTTGACGCCCGCGAGCTTCGCGGCCGCGCTCACCTGGCCCTTCGTGCGAGTCAGCAGGTCGTGCAGGTACTGCTTCTCGTGCGGCGACACCCAGCGTTCGCGCATCTCTTCCAGCGACGGCACCTCGACTTCGGGTTTCGGGGTTGCCTGGTGAGGCGTGGGGAGACGCATCGACTTCGGCAGGTCCTCCGCGCGCACCTGATCGCCACTGGCGAGGATCACCGCGTGCTCGAGCGAGTTCTTCAGCTCGCGCACGTTGCCGGGGAAGTCGTAGGCCAGCAGCAGCGCCATCGCCTCTCGGGAGATGGTGTCGACGCGGCGGCCGTGTTTCTTCGCGGCCTGCTGCAGGAAGACCTGACTCAAGATCTCCAGGTTGTCCTTGTACGAGCGCAGCGGTGGCAGCTCGACGGTGATGACCGACACGCGGAAGTAGAGGTCGTCACGGAAGCGGCCCTCACGCACCATCTGGGCGAGGTCGCGGTTCGTGGCGCAGACGAGCCGCACGTCGACGCGAGCCGGAGCGTCGTTGCTCCCCACCGGGCTCACCTCGCCCTGCTCGATGGCGCGCAGCACCTTGGCCTGCAGCATGAGCGGGAGCTCGCCGAGCTCGTCGAGGAAGAGGGTGCCGCCGTCGGCCTTCTGGAACTCGCCGATCTTGTTCGCGGTCGCGCCGGTGAAGGCACCCTTGATGTGACCGAAGAGCACGCTCTCGAGCAGGTTCTCGGGAATCGCGGCGCAGTTGACGGTGACGTACGGCTTGCCGCTGCGCTTCGAGTTGAAGTGAATCGAACGCGAGACGAGGTCTTTTCCCGTTCCGCTCTCGCCCGTCACCAGCACCGGCGCGGTGGTTCCCGCGACCTGCTCGACCTTTCGTTCGACCTCGCGCCAGGCCGGAGACAGGCCCTTGATGACGAACGGTCGTCCCGTGTCGAGGGTGGCGCGCGCGAGCTGCGCACGGCGCAGAAAGCGGGCCGAGGCCGCTGCGACCAACTCCAGAGCCTTCACGTGCTCCGGGGTGAAGGCGTCGGTCGACGACGAGGCGACGGTCAGCACGCCGAGCGGTTTGCCCTGCCAGGGAATCGGCACCGCCAGCACCGAGGCCACGTCGAGGAAGTACTTCGCGTAGTTCGGGTCTTTCGAGGTGTCGTTGCAGACGTACGGCACCGCTGACTCGAAGCAGGTGAGCGCGATGCCGTTCGCTCGGCCGTCGCGCCGGGGCCTCAAGATGGAGCCCGTCCCCGGCAGCGTCACCACCACGTCGGCCACGACGTGAAAGTCGACCGATAGCCCTTTGGCCTTTGCGTCGTAGAGGAACACCGCGCCGTTGATGGCGCCGGTCTGGGCACACGCCACCTGCACCAACCGGCGGCCGACCTGCTCGATGTCGGCGGCATGGAGTTCTCGCTCAGTGTCGAGCTCCTGCATCTTCATGCTCTTCATTATGACAGATGTTGCTCTCAAGCAACAGTGTTGGAAGTCCGGGTTCAGGAGTTCCAGCTGGTTGACGCTGGCTTCGTGACGGCACGGCGACTGCAGAAGCCTTCATGCACGCAGGACGACACGTCACTCACTCACTCCAGGGAACACCATGAACCGCCTCCTCGCCCTCCTCGTTGCTGTCTTCGCCATCACCGCTTGCGGTGTCGACTCGGCTGTCGTTGCCGACGACGTCGACATGGACGCCTCGGCTGAGGTGATGGACGAGCTCTCGACGAGCCGCGGCCGCTTCGAGACCTTCGTGGGCGCCAACGGCGACACGTACTTCCACCTGCTGGCCGGCAACGGCGAGAAGGTGCTGGCCTCGCAGGGCTACAACTCGCCTTCGTCGGCCGCCGCGGGTATCGACAGCGTGCAGGCGAACGGCGTCAACGCCGAGCGCTACGAGATTCGGGAGGCCAGGGACGGCTCGTCGTACTTCGTCCTCAAGGCTGGCAACGGCGCCATCATCGGTCTCTCTGAGATGTACGTGTCGAAGGCCAACGCCGAGCGCGCCATCCTGTCGGTGCAGAAGGTCGTCAAGGCCACGACGCTCGAGACGCCGGCGCCGCTGACTGCTGGCCGCTTCGAAGTGTTCAAGGGCCTCGACGCGAAGAACTACTTCCACCTCCGCGCGAAGAACGGCGAGATTGTGCTGCAGTCGCAGGGCTACTCGTCGAACGCGAAGGCCACCGCAGGCGTCGCTTCGGTGCAGAGCAACGGCCTCGTCGCTGCTCGCTACACGGTGCTGAACGCGGTCGACGGTCGCTTCTACTTCGTCCTCAAGGCGACCAACGGCCAGGTCATCGCCCGCAGCCAGCTCTACGCGACGAAGTACAACGCGGAGCGCGGCGTCGAGACGGTCATCGCGCTCGTGCAGCCGGTGAAGTCGGACCGCTGATCGCTGAAGCGCAGGCTTGATGGGGGAACGACGCGGTGCCTGGAAACGGGCGCCGCGTTCGTCCGTGTGGGGCCTACGCGGGAGGCGGCGCTCCATGCGTCTGGTGGGTGTGTCGCTGGAGCTGCCGCTGTACGGTGTAGCCGAGGCCGGCGACGAACACGGCTGCCGCGGGAATGAGGAGTGTCGTCGCGCCGAGCGTCGGGAAGACGAGGGCCCCCAGCGCGCCGCCCGAGGTGAAGCCGAGCAGCAGGACGAGGTGGAGGCGAACGCGAAACCACTCGACGGGCTGCCGGGCCAGCCAGTGCCCGATGGCGATGCCGAGGTCGGTGACGATGCCGGTCATGTGCGTCGTGCGGATGATGGCGCCCGAGTACGAGGTGGCGAGCGCGTTCTGCAGTCCACACGCGACGGCCGCGAGCACTTCACCGGCGACGGACTGCCGTGAAAGGGCGAACCACGCGCCCAAGAGAATTGCGCCTTCCACCATCAACGCGACGCCGTAGCGGCGGCCCGTCTGAAGCGACGACTGCTGCACGATGAAGCCGCTGAGCGCCGCGCCGAGGAAGAAAGACGTGACGACGGCTGCTGCGCGCCAGGCGAGGTCCGTCTGACCGCGAGAGAACTCGAGGCTGATCGCGAACACGGTGCCCGTCATGTGCGTCACCGCGTGGTACGCGCTGGCGACGGCGACCGCGTTCACGCAACCGGCCACGGCGGTGAGCAACAGCCCGCCTGTGTAGACCCACCCTGGCGCATGGCGCTTCAGCACGAAGTCCACGGTCGTCCGCTGACGCAACGTCGCCAGCTTCTGGGGTCGCGGGGTCGCAACCGGCGAGCTGTCTTCTTCCACGAGGCGAAGCAGGCGGTGCTGAAGCAGTCTCCAGGCTGAGGTACGCGGCCGGCCTTCGGAGCGTCACATCCCTCCTGGTTGGAGAACGCGGCGACCGGCATGGTGACGGTGGTCCGTTCCTCTCCAGTCGCGCCCGTGCCGCACGCCTTGCCTTCCATCACTCCCAGGGTTGCGCGGGTCATCGCCAGCGTCCAGCACGCCTTGATGGCGCCGACGCCCGCCGTCCGCTTCACTTCACCGTCGACCCCTCGGGGCCCGGTGTGCCGCGGTCGACCCGGGCCGCGTCTCCAGCCGGACGATTCGTGGGCAGGTCCTCGCCGGGCGCGCGCGCTCTCTCGTCGTGCCGCTGAGATCTGGTCGGCTCGCGCAATCGGCTCACGAACCGCCACGACTCGCGACCGTGCCCGCCCGCTCTCGCACCAGCTTCGGAATCCACACGCCGTCGGTGACGACCCCCATGTGATGGGTGCCCGCCTGCACCTGCTCCACGCGACGCTGCTGTGATTTCGGCAGGGAGCGCCGCCACGCATCGGCCTTCGCGAAGGTGAGCGCACCGACCAACTGCACCCGCCCCTCGGGGACCGTGGCGAGGAAGGCCGTCCACGGCGTCGGGTTTCCGTAGAACGCGTCGAGGAGCACGAGGTCGGTGACGGCCCCTTCCTTCGACCACTCGCGCAGCGTGCGGTTTCCTCCGCTGTGGCCCATCGCCACCACCTTCGACGGCATCGCGAGGCCGAGCTGTCGTTCGAGGTCCACTTTGAGCGGTGCGAACGAAGGCCAGCGCACCGACTCCTTCGGGCCCGTGGGTCCGTCGATCAGTACGAAGAGCGCATCGACCCCGCTCGCGCGGAACTGCTCGATGAGGCCGTGCTCGCGAAACGCGTCGTCGACGGTGTCGAAGTAGCCGTGCACGTAGACGACGAGCAGCTCGGGCCGCGCGCCTTCGGGACACCACGCATGAATGGGGCCGTTCGCAGTGACGATGCGTTGGTGACGACCACCCTCGAGCGCGGTGGCCCCGGTTCCAGTGAGACAGCCAGACGACAGCGACGCAACGAGGGCGAGGGGCAGGAGCATGCCCGCTCGCAGTGCACGCCCGGCGCGCAGCGCGAGATGGTCGCAAGGCCCTGCAATCCGTGGGCTTCGTGGTGGCGCGGGAATGAGGCCGGCGTCACGCCCCGTTGCAGACCGTCACGTCGCATGACGTCCGGTCTGTGCAGGCCGCGGAAGCGGGATCATTGGCGGTGGGCTCGACACTGGAGCAGCATCACCGTCGTGATCCCGGCGCCCAGACTCACGTTTGCGTTCGGCCCGCGGCGTGGGGTGACGCTCGACGTGGTGCGCCGGCTCGTGGTCGGCCGGAGCGGGCACTGTGACGTTCACCTCATCGACGAGAAGGTGTCTCGCGAGCACTGCGTCTTCGAGCTCGAGGGTGACGCGCTCTACGTGAGCGACCTGCGCAGTCGCAACGGCACGTGGGTGAACGGCGCGCCCATCACCGCGCGGGTGAAGCTCAACGCCCACGACGCGGTCGGCATCGGTGAGACGCTCATCCTCTGTTCCCCCGATGCGCAGGCCCTGCGCGCGCTCGACGGCGAATCGACGCTCGTGCTGACGCAGGCTCCGCTCGGGTTGTTGACCTCGGCGACGTCGGCGACGGCCGAGACGCTCGCGCAGGCTGGAGGGCTGGTGCTCGAAGCCGCGCTCGCCCTCAACGGTGACGACGCAGCGAGGGCCCTGGCGAGAGCGTTCGCCACCGGCCTCTCGTGCGACGAGGTGGTGGTTTGTGGCCGGACGCCGGAAGGCGCCGTTCGTCCGAAGGCGGCGTTCCCCACCGGAGCTTCCATCTCGCTGAACGGTTCGCTCGTCGACGTGTGCCTGGCTCAGCAACGCGCCGTCTCGGTCGAAGAACAACAACTCCGCGCGAAGCACGACGCGCAGACGACGACGGTGGTTCGGCAGCGGGCCTTCGTGGTGTGCGCGCCGGTGCCAGGGCCGACGGGGCCGGTCGGACTCGTGTGTGGGGTGCGGAACTCGGCGTTCGCTTCGAGAGAGCTCGCGCTCGCGCAGGTGCTTGTCGGTGCGGCGGCGTCATCGCTGCGGTTGACGGTCGAGCGAAGCGTGGGCGCGGCCCCGGTCAACCACCTCGTCGCCGAGAGCCCCTCGATGAAGCAGCTCGTGGGCCAGGTACAGCGGGCCGCGCAGTCGACGGCGACGGTGCTCCTGACCGGTGAGTCGGGGACCGGAAAAGAAGCCATCGCCCGCCTCACCCACGACGCCAGCCGCCGCGCGCGCGGCCCCTTCGTCCCCATCAACTGCGGCGCGATTCCGAGGGAACTCGCCGAGAGTGAGCTGTTCGGTCACGAGAAGGGCGCCTTCACCTCGGCGATGAGTGCGCACGCCGGCGTCTTCGAGCGCGCCGACGGAGGCACGCTCTTCCTCGACGAGGTCGGTGAGCTCCCGCTCGAGCTGCAGGTGAAGTTGTTGCGCGTGCTCGAGGAGAAGCTGGTGTTCCGCCTCGGCGGGAAGACGGCGCTCAGCGTCGACGTCCGGGTGGTCGCGGCGACGAATCGCCCACTCGAGGCCGCGGTGGCGAAGGGCACCTTCCGCGAAGACCTCTTCTACCGGCTCAACGTCGTGCGCCTCGCGCTCGAGCCGTTGCGTTCCCGCACCGAGGACGTGCTGCCGCTGGCGAGAACGTTCCTGGCGCGGCACGCCGCCTCGCTGGGGCGACCGCCTCCACCGCTCACCGACGAGGTGCAGCGCGCGCTCCTCGCCTGTCCCTGGCCTGGCAACGCCCGGCAGTTGTCCAACGCGCTGGAGCGGGCGCTGGTGTTGAAGGCCGACGACGGCGCGCTCTCGCTGGCTGATCTGCCGCCCGAGGTGGTCGCGCCACGACGTGAGGCCCCGCCGTCGGTCGGCCGCACGCTCGCCCAGCTGGTCGCCGCGCTCGAGCGGGAGCAGATTCTGCTCGCGATGAAGCGAAGCCGTGGCGTGAAGGCGCAGGCCGCAGAGGCGCTGGGCATCTCGAGGCCGACCCTCGACCGCAAGCTGGCCGAGTACGCCATCGATTGGTTGGGCGAATGAACTTCCTCTGCCCTTCCTGTCGAACGCCGTTGCCGCGTGAACAGACCGTCGGCCTGGTGACGTGCACGCAGTGCGCCGTGCAGGTCGACCTCACGGGCGTCGACACGGCTCCGGGGCAGGCGCGGCTGTGGCCCGAGGTCGACCTGAAGGGCGAGACCGTCAGCGGGCATCTGCTGGTGAAGCGGCTGGGCAGCGGAGGCATGGGCACCGTCTACGAAGCCGAGTCTCCGGTGGGCGCTGCCGTGGCGATGAAGGTGCTCTCTGCGATGCTCGCGGCCGAGCCTTCGCTGCGCGAGCGGTTCCGTCGCGAGGCGCGCGCCCTCACCAGGGTGAAGCACCCGCGCGTGGTGCAGCTCTTCGAAGAAGGCGAGGACAAGGGCTTCTGCTGGTACTCGATGGAGCTGGTGGAGGGCCGCGACCTTCGCCATCGCATCGACCAGGGCCCGATGTCTGCCGCTGACGTCGACGCGCTCGCCGTCGCGCTCCTCGACGCGCTCGCCGCGGTGCACAAGGCCGGCGTCGTTCATCGCGACCTCAAGCCAGGCAACATCCTCATCGGGCCAGGAGGGCCGCGGCTGTGTGATTTCGGCATCGCGCAGGTGTCGGGCGCCACGACGCTGACGGAGTCTGCCGCGATGCTGGGCAGCCTTCGCTACATGGCGCCGGAGCAGCGCTGGGGCAAAGCCGACGATCGCAGCGACCTCTATTCGCTCGGCGTCGTGCTCCACGAAGCGCTGTCGGGCGGTGTCCCGGGAGAGCAGCCGTTGCCGGGCGCGGTGCCAGGATACCTGGAGCGCTTCATCGAGCGGCTCACGCACCAGAACCCCGTGCAGCGTCCCGCGTCTGCGGTCGAAGCGACCAGGCTCCTCGGCCAGCTGCGAAAAGGCGCGCTCCGTCGGCTCGTCATCGGTGGCGGCATCGCGGCAGCGGTAGCGGTGCTGGCCGTCCTCGGCGTCATGGTGAGCCGCGGCAGAGAGAAGCCGATGGTGCAGCCTGCGGCGAACGTCGCAGCAGCCGCCAAGCCGCCCGTCGTCGACGCGGGGCTCGCAGAGGTTGCAGCCGAGGTGCCCGCAGGGGTGGACGTCGGCTCGGTGGAGCTCGACGTGGTGGCCGCTCCGACGGGCCTGGTGTCCGTGCGGACGAAGGGGGCGACGGCGCTCGAGGTCGACGGCTCCGAGCGCGCTGTCCCCACGGAGCCGCTGTCGCTCGCGGTCGGAACGCACGCCCTTCGGTTCCGCTGCCCCGCAGCGGGAAAGGTGTCATTCCGCTACTCGAGGGTGCTGCAGGTCGACGTGGCCGACGGCAAGACCGTCGAGGCATCGTGGAGCTGCGCGACGATGAAGCCGCTGCCACCAGAGGCGGTCGCGAAGGTCGTCGCCAAGCCCTTCGAGGAAGCACCCGGACCGAAGCTCCCGACGAAGGGCCCCGCGGTGAAGAAGCCGGTCAGGAAGAAGAAGCCCACCGTCAGGTAGCCCAGGAGGGAGCGGGCTGGACTGGCAAAGCTCTGCGAGTCATGGTCGACCGCCCGTTCCCTGACGGGCGAAAGGACGACGACGATGGCAGGCACCCTGGAGCTGACCGAGCAGAACTTCGAAGCCACCCTCGAAAAGGGCGGAATCCTGATCATCGACTTCTGGGCCGAGTGGTGTGGGCCATGTCGGGCGTTCGCGCCGGTCTTCGAGGCGGCGTCGAAGAAGCACGCCGACATCACGTTCGCGAAGGTCGACACCGAGGCGCAGCAGGGCCTCGCGGCGGCGTTCGAGATTCAGGCGATTCCGACGCTCGCAGTGTTTCGTGACGGGGTGATGCTCGGGCGCAACTCGGGAGCGCTCCCGGCGGCCGCCCTCGAGGGCGTCATCGAGCAGGTCCGCGGCCTCGACATGGTGAAGGTCAAGCAGGAGCTCGAAGCCCAGAAGAAGGGCGAGAAGCCGGCCGAGAAGACCGCCTAAGCGCGGCGCCGCATCATCAGCAGCAGGAACAGCGGGCCGCCGAGCAGCGCGGTGATGACGCCGACGGGTGGCTCGGTGTGGAAGACGCGGAACATGAGCCGGGCCGCGAGGTCGGCCAGCATCAGGAACGAGGCACCCAGCAGCGCGCTGGCGGGCAACGAGAGCCGTTGATCGGCTCCGAGCACGAGGCGCGCGAGGTGGGGCACCAGCAGCCCGACGAAGCCCACCAGCCCAGAGAGGGCGACGGCGGCCGAGACGGCGGCGGACGCCAGCAGCAGCAACACGAGCCGGGTCCGGCGCACGTCGACCCCGAGCGACTGCGCGTCGTCATCGCCCAGCATGAGCAGGTTGATGCGCGGGGCGAGCGTGAACATCACCAGCAGCGAGAGCGTGACGATGGCGCCGGAGAAGGTGAGCGCGCTCCAGGACTCATGACCGAGCGAGCCGGCGAGCCAGAAGAGCACCTCGCCCAGCTTGTCCGGCGCCACGAGCGCCTTGATGAAGATGATGGCCGCGAGCGCGAAGGCGTTGAAGATGACGCCGGCGAGCAACGTGCCTGTCGAGCCCTCGGAGCGCGACGAGCGGCCAACCGCCAGCACCAGGCCTGTCGAGACGACGGCGCCGACGAGCGCGAAGAGTGAGGCTCCCGAGAGGCCGATGGCGCCCGACGCCGAGAAGCCGAGCGCGATGGCGATGGTGGCTCCCAGCGCCGCGCCCCCCGAGACGCCGAGGACGAAGGGGTCGGCCAGCGGGTTTCGCAGCAGGGCCTGGAGCATCGAGCCCGACGCCGCGAGCGCCGCGCCCACCATCGCCGCGAGGAAAACCCGGGGCAGGCGCAGCGACACCAGGATCGTGTGCGCCGTGGTGCCGTCGGTGAACGCGTCGCCGAGGTCGAGCGGTTGTTCTCCCGAGACGAGGGCCACGAGGGCGCAGCCGAGCGCGAGCAGGACGCCTGCTCCGGTCACGCCAAGCACCCGGCCTGCCGTCGCTCGCACGAGCCCTGGCGTAGTCGTGTCGTCGCGACGAGTCGACAGCCGTGAGTGGGCTCGGGCAGGCTCGTGGACCCGGGGCCACCGTGAAGCTCACGTCGATCGACGTCTCCAGGTCGGTCGACGAGGGGTACTTCGACCCGCGCGCAACGAGCTGAGCGCCTTACTTCACTGCGCGAACGCCGATGACGTTGGGAAGCTCCCACTGGCGGTCGTTGTCGTCCCGCGGAAAGAACCCGGTCTCGTAGCTTCCAGAGAAGTCGAGCGTCAGCGCCGGCCCCCGAAGTGTCAGGCTCGCCTCGGGCCCGCCTTCGACGTGCATCGCGCGAACGACGCCGAGCCCTGACGCCAACACCTTGTTCATCAGCTCCGCCATCTCGAACGGCGTGCGCGTGAAGCAGAAGAGCAGCCGGCCCGTCCCATCGAGCGCGACGAACGCTTCGCTCCACTTCCGGTTGTTCGACTTCCACACGTTCTCGCCGGGCGCCTTGATGAGCCGCAGGTTCTGAATCACCGTTCGGTAGGGCTTCACCGCCTCGTCGAAGCCCGGCGCGTCGCGGTCGAGCATGGTCGCTTTCGGCACGCCTTCCACCGCCGGGTCCATCGCCAGCACCGCCTGGTACGACTTCTTCCACGGCCGTTGGTTGACGTGCGTGCCATGGACCAGCCTGCCGACGTTGGAGCGGTAATCGGTCTCGAACATGCCGGCGTTGATGACGACGCTGAACTCCCTCTGGTCGCTCCACTGCGCGGCGGTGCGCATCGCGCCTGACTCGCTGGCGAGGCCGAGATCGAGCGACGCCACCGATGGATCGATGCGCACCACGTGGAGCTTCCCGTCACCGGCCTCTGGCTTCTCGACCAGCGTCGCGACGGCGTACTCCACGCCGGGCTGGAGCGTCTGAAACGCCACGCCCTCGGCGCGCGCCACGAGGGCGACCGAACACACCACGAGGCCCACCCACCACGGAGCACGAGTCATGGGACCTCCTTCAGCACAGGGCGTGCCGGAACATCACCACTCCGTCCGGGTGACGACCGGCAACTGCAGCGCGCGCTCGCGATCGAGGTCCAACGCGCCGACGTGCAACGAGATGGGCGACTGCACCCACTTGTAGATGCTCACCGTGAAGAGCTTCACGAAGCGCGTGACGTACGACGCCAGCACCTCCTGCTTCACCTCGGGGAACATCGTCGTCACAGCCGTCGTCACGTCAGCCGGCGACAGCTTCTCGCCCGCGAAGAGATGGAAGCACGCGTCGAGAATGGGGAAGGGCATCAGCTCGTCTTCGCCGACCTGGTTGGGCGCGAGCTCGGGGCCGGCCGGCGTGGCGGTGACAGCCTTGATGCCCGCGTAGCCGTGCTTCTCGGACAGGTACTCCAGCAGGAACATCACCACCGTCTTGGGGAGGTTCGCGATGACGGCGAGGGCGCCCATCAGGTCGCCGCCGATGGTCGTGTAGCCGACGGCCTTCTCCGACATGTTGCCCGTCTGGAGGAACAGGCCGCCCGAGGTGTTGGCCCAGTTCCACATGCGCTGCGCCCGCAGCCGGGCCTGCACGTTCTGCAGCGTGATGGGCGTGAGCTCCTTGCCGGGCCCGAGCATCTCTTTCGCCGCCGCCAGCTCACGCTCGAAGGCCTCGTCGATGGACACCTCGGTGAAGCGCACGCCGAGCTCCTTCGCGATGAGCGCCGCGGCGCCACGCGTGGCCTCGGAGGAGTAGCGGGTCGGCATCGAGAACGCCTCGATGGGCACGTTGGCGTGGCTGGCGTAGCGGTGCGCGATGAGCAGGGTGAGCAACGAGTCGCGGCCACCCGAGAGCGAGATGCCGATGCGCGAGAAGCCCTTCGTCTTCTCGAAGTAGTCGCCGATGCCGAGCGCGAGCGCGTCGAGCAGGTCTTCGCAGTACTGCGCCTTCGCCGACAGCCGCGTCTCTGGCGCCGGCAGGAAGAAGCTGCGATGCGCGGGGAACGGGTAGCTGAGGCCCTCGCGCCTGGTGCTGACGGCGACGGTGAGCATCGGGACGGCTGGCCTCTCCATCGCCCAGCTCTTGCGGTCGTCTCTCCACGTCGTGTTCTCGGTGCGCAGCCGCGTGGAGCGCTCGAGGTCGACGACGGCCGAGCCGCACGTCTGCCGAAAGCGCGGCAGCTCCATCGCCATGCGGCCGTTCTGGTTGATGAAGCCGCCGCCGTCGAAGATGAGCCCGTCCTGCGCGCCGACCTGGTTCGCGTACGCGATGGTGCACTGGTGGTCGCCCGCGCGCGTGGAGACGAGCTCTCGCCGGGTCCCCTCGACGCCGATGCGAAACGGAGACGCCGACACGTTGCAGATGAGCTCGGCGCCCGAGTACGCGCGGCGCTTCATCGGGCCGTCGGCGCTCCACAGGTCCTCGCACACCTCGACGCCCACGCAGCCGAAGTCGCACTGGAAGAGGAAGTCGCCGAACGGCACGCCCTGGTGCTCTTCCTTCATGCCCGGAGAGCCCCGCGCGAAGGTTCGACCTTCGTAGAAGATGTTGTACGTCGGCAGCTTCTCCTTCGGCACCAGGCCCCAGATGCGCCCGCCGCCGACGACCGCCGCGCAGTTGTAGCGAAGGCCCCGGTGCGCGATGGCGACGCCGAGCACCGACACCATGGGCAGCGACGCCGTCTCCTTCGTGAAGCGCGACAGCTCGGCCCACTGGCGGTCGACGAAGGCCTGCCACTGCACGAGGTCTTCTGCCGGGTAGCCGGCCACGCACTGCTCCGGGAACACTGCGATGCTGGTCTGCTGCGACGAGAGCTCTCTGGCGAGGGCGCTGGCGCGGTCGACGTTTGCTCCGAACGCACCGACCGTGGTGTTCACCGACGCAAGCCCGACCTTCACCAGCCTCATGAGCGCCTCCGCGAGAAACTGCCGCCAGTGTCTTCCACCGCGCACCCGGTTGCACCTTCCATCACGGAGAGCGCCGCGCTACGGACGGGGTTGATGAGCGACCCGATGCTCCCGAAGGGCCTGCAGGAGGTGCTCGCCTCCATCGTCGACCGCGAGTTGGCCGGGCGGCTGACCCGGGTCGGTTTCGCCGCTGCGAGGTGCATCGACCAGCTGCAGGCCATCAACCTGCTGAGCCTCGAGCCGACGTCGGCGGAAGAGGGGAGCGCCGACCTCTCGCTGTGGGAGCAGATGGCGCCCGCGGTGGCCGACACCGTCGCGACCATCAGCGGGCTCTGTGGCGTCATCGACCAGGAGTTCCCCGAGACCCTCTCCCGCGCGGGCGTCTACTCCTCGGAGAGCAGCGACGAGCGCGCCGAGGCCGAGGCCGCGCTGGTGTTCCGCGCGGTGGGCTCGCTGCTGAAGGGCGAGCTGGCGCAGGTTCGTGACATGGTGCGCCGGCCTGAGTTGATGGCCTCGCAATGGTCGCTCCTCGAAGAGCTGCAGCGCTTGCGAGCCCACTTCCGCAGGCGGGTCGGTGACGCCGTCTACCTCTCGGCCGCGGCCACGGCGCCGGTCCGTCGCGAAGACGTGGTGCCCTTCGCCAGCCAGGAGGTGCAGCGCGCGCTCCTCTATCGCTCGACGGCGGCCGACCTCATCAAGCAAGTGCGCGCCCGGCTCGAGAAGCCTGCCGAGACCCTGCCGCGGCTGGTCTCGACGCTGAACTCCGACTTCGACCTCTTCACCTCGATGCCCGCGTGGCGGCACGTGCACGCCGCGCCGAAGCGTCACCTGCTGATGGTGAGGGCCCTGTTCCTTCGCGAAGGTCTCGACCGCGCTTCGATCGAAGACGCGGCGACGTCCTTGCTCGACGTCCTCGAAGCCGTGTCGAGGGAGCTGACCCTCGAGGTCCTGGCCTCGCACGACCTGCAGGTCTTCGCCGACGCCAGCTTCCGGCTCGAGCAGGCGCGCCTGCACGTGACGCTCGCGACGGGGGCGGCTGGCTGGGCCTTCGAGGCCGCGCTACCCCTGGTCGACCGGCTCCGCGGCCGCGACGGCGAGATCGACGCGCTGCTCCGACGCCTCAAGAAGGGCGACCTGGACCAGGCGGACGGCGAGGTGCTGGGCAAGGCCATCGACGAGCTGCGCGCGGCCCTCAGGCGCCTCGAGGTGTGACGCCTCGACGCGCGAAGAACGCCGCGCGGCTGACGAGCCCGCTGCGCTTCACCTCAGCCGCTTCGTCGGCGAGCTCGAAGGACGCGAGGTATTTCGTCACGCGTTCCGCCAGGGTGGGCGCAGCGATGCGCTCGCACAGCTCGTCAGCCTGGTAGTCTCGACACACCTGCGGGCGTGACTCGTACGCCAGGCAGAGCGCGTCAGGGCCCAGGTGCGGGCAGGCGAGGCCCAGGGGCTTGTCGAGCGCCGCGATGTCGGGAGCGACGCAGCACGCGCCACACTTCGTGCACTCGACGGCGCTCACGGCGTCGTGCCGAAGTACACGTTGTCGAGGCAGGTCGTGTCACCCGGCCCGTCGACGAACTCGCCGCGCAGGCGAATCGCGGTGAGGTTCCGGAGCACCGTGCGCACCTGGTCCTCCGTCGCCGGCTCGCCGGTCGAGGTCGAGGAGTCGAGGCGCCACCCCGACCGGTCGTCGAGGGCAAAGCTGCGGGGCGTCCAGTCGCGGCCCGGCACCTCCTTGAAGTTCTGCACGAGCGCGAGCCCACCGCCGTTGAGCACCACGTCACGGCCCTTGATCAGCATGAACTGACTCGAGGTCTTCAGATCGAAGATGAGGACCTTGCCGTAGGCGGCGCTCGCGTTCCCGAGGAACCTCGGCGGGGCGACGAAGTAGAAGATGTCGGTGGCGAGCGCGTCGGTCGCGCAGATGTTTCCGTTGCCGCCGTTGCCTCCCGTGGCTTGAAACGCAGGCCTGGCCGAGTCTCCATTGCCCGCGATGACCCAGCTCTCGTCGTCACCCTCGAAGAGGCTCGACGCAAACGACGGCATGGACGGACCGCACCCGAGCGAGACGAAGCAGAGGGACAGAATGAGCGACGCCCGCACCGCACGGGTCATAGCAGAGCCACAGGCCTCGTCACGGTCGAGGCCTCAGGCGCCGGCTGCGTGCACCGACGCTACGCCGGCACCCACGGCCTCATGCCCGCGATGGCCTCTGACTCGGCCACCACCCGGTCGACTTCAGCCGCTTCGCGCTCGCATGCCCGGCGCACGGCCTGTTCGAAGCGCGGGTGCAGAATGCGATGGGCCGAGTGCACGCGCGTCGGCTGGAAGCCCCGGCTGATCTTGTGCTCTCCGCCTGCGCCCGGCTCGAACTCGGTTCGCCCGGCGACGATGCAGTCCTCGATGGAGTGGTAGAGGCACACGTGGAAGTGGAGGAACGGGTGCTCCTCGAAGCAACCCCAGTACCGGCCGTACAGATGCGTGGGCGAGTGCAGGTTGAAGGCGCCGGCCAGCACCCGCTGGTCTTTCTCGGCCACGACCAGCTCGATGGCGTCGGGCATCGCCGAGAACGCGCGGCGGAAGAAGTCTGGCGTCAGCTGCACCGGGCCCCAGGCGTGCCTGCTCGCGGTGGCCTCGTAGAACCGCGCCGCGAGCGAGGCGTGCACGCCAGTGAGCTCTGAACTGCGAACGGTGCGCAGCGTGATGTTCTGGTGCGCCGCGGCGCCGCGCTCGCGCTTGAGCTGGTTGCGCCGCTTGGAGTCGAAGCGCGAGAGGTAGTCGTCGTAGGTGCGGTAGCCGGGGTTTCGCCAGTGGTACTGCATCGTCGCGCGGCGGAAGAAGCCGAACGGCTCGAGCGCCAGCGCCTCGTCTTCGTGCGGGAAGAGCACGTGCACCGACGACGCGCCTGCTTCCGTCGCGAGCTCCATCGCCGCCGTCATCATGGCTTCGCGCATCGCGCCGACGTCTTCACCTGCAGCGACGTGCAGCTTGCGCGCGGTGACGGGAGACAGCGGCATGCCGATGAGGAGCTTCGGGTAGTAGTCGACGCCGAACTGCTGCGCCGCGCTCGCCCAGCCGAAGTCGTAGACGTACTCGCCCATCGAGTGGAACTTCAGGTAGGCAGGCAGGGTCGCGACGAGCCTGGGGCCACGCCACATCGTCAGGTGTCGCGCCCGCCAACCACGCTCGCGGACGGCTGAACCCGATTGCTCCATCGCGTCCAGCCACTCCCAACGCGTGACCGGGGCTTCCCCGGGGTGAAGGAGCGAGTTCCAGGCCTCTTTCGGCACGTCCGAGACGGCGTCGAGCACCTTGAGCGTCAGGGGCGCAGGCATGCCGGCCCGTCGTAACCCGAACCGTTGCCGTGCGCTCGCCCGAGTCCCACCCGAGCGGATTCATGCCTTGCGCGGACGTTGGGGGGGAAAGCCAGCGCCGCTCAGCACGAGGTGCACTTCCTGGATGATGCGGTCGGCGAGCCCGGCGTGACGGTGGCGGGGCAGCTCGAGCACCTCGGCGCCGACGCTGAAGACGATGGCGACGATGGCTTCCGCGGCGAAGGGGATATCGGCCGTGGGCTGCTTCGCGGCGCGGGCTTGCGCTTCGAGGTCGTCGCTGAGCTCGGCCACGAAACGGTCGATTTCCTTGCGGAGCGCGGTTCGGAACGCCGAGGAGCCGCCGAGCCGCTCGCCCAGGAGCAGCCGGAACAGGTGCGGCTTCTGGTGGGCGTAGTCCATGAAGGCCTCGACCGACGCGCGGGTTCGGCCTCCCTGCTCACGGAAGCGGCTGCGCGCCTCGCGAATGAGCTGCCGCAGCGCGAGCGCGACCTCGTCGACCAGCACCAGGCCAAGTTCATCGAGGTCGCGGAAGTGCCGGTAGAAGCCCGTCGCCGCGATGCCTGATTCGCGAGCGATCTCCCGCAGGCTCAGCGCGCCGAAGCCACGCTCCGCGCTCAACTGCAAGGCCGCGTCGATCAACCGCCTGCGGGTCTGCTCCTTCTGCTCCGGTCGCCCCATGTCATGATTCTATCACCGCCTCAGAGAACGACTGTTGCGAAGTTGGGAGCACGACTGTACACTGAAAAACCCAACGAAGGAGTGGTCGTGCTCTACCCTGTGCTGTGTCTGCTGGTGTTCGTTTCCATGTACATGGTCAACATCTACTACATTACGGTGCTCTATCATCGCGGGTTGACCCATGGCGCCGTGAAGCTCGGCCCCTTCGCTCAGTGGATGGTTGTTCACACCGGAAACTGGGTGACGGGCCTCGATCCAAAGGGTTGGAGCACGATGCATCGGCTGCACCACCAGCACTCCGACACGCCGCTGGACCCGCACAGCCCGCGCAACCACGGCGTCGTTCCGCTGATGCTGGCGCAGTTGAAGTCGTACAACCGGGTGCTGGCGCGGCTGATCAAGCGGGAGCCCGGGGTGACGAAGCTCTCGCGCGATCTCGACTTCGACGTGAGTTGGCTCAACCGCCGTGGACTGTGGGCGCTGCCGTACCTGTTGCACGCGGGCATCGCGGTGGCGCTCGGCGTCTTCCTGGGCGCGTGGCTGCTCGGCGCGGCGTACTGGCTCGGCATGATGACCCACCCTGTGCAGGGGTGGATGGTGAACGCGTTCGCGCACAAGTACGGCTCGCGGAACTTCGAGACGCCCGATGACTCGCGCAACAACGCCGTCGTGGCCTGGCTGGTGTTCGGTGAGGGCTACCAGAACAACCACCACCACTCGCCGCGGTCTGCGAACTTCGCGATGCGCGGCGGAGAGGTCGATCTTGGCTTCGCGCTCTGTGTCGCCTCGGAACGGCTGGGTCTGCTCGATGTCGTGGCGTTGCCGAACGACGGCGGCCTCACGGTTCAGCCGGTCAGTGGAGTCGCCGCGCCGTAGTCGATTCTTGGGAGGTCATCAGCGAGCGGTCGGCGCCGATGCGGCTCACCAGCGACTCGGACCGCGCCTGCGCGCGCCACCGCACGAATCTCTCCGAGCTGCGTGCGCACCGACGTGCGCCTGCGGCACGATGTCGCGGCGCGCTCCCTCGTCAACCTGTATAGGAGCGGCTCATGGCGAAGTGGCTCACCCTGCTCGGCGTCCTCGCGCTCCTGACGACAGGCTTTCTGGCGTACCTGAAGCTGCGCTCGCCTCCATCGCTCGAGCGGGCCGAGGCGCTGGCGCACGCCGAGAAGAAGACCCTCGCGCCGCTCTTCCCGGTGCCGGCCTTTGCGTTTCCAGACCAACGCGGCGTGACGGTCACGACGCCGTCACTCGTCGGCAAGGTCTGGGTCGCCAACTTCATCTTCACCACCTGCCGCACCGTCTGCCCGTTGCTGACGGCGAAGATGGTGCAACTGCAGCGCTCGCTCAAGGACGTCGACCTGCGCTTCATCTCGTTCTCCGTCGACCCTGAGCACGATACGCCGTCCGTGCTCGCCTCCTACGCCCAGAAGTGGGCGCCCGATGAACGCCGGTGGCAGCTGCTCTCGACCGACCCGAAGACGCTCCCGTCGATCGCCGCTGGATTTCACGTCACCGCCGAGAAGAACGTGCCAGGCGAGCTCGACCCCATCATCCACTCCTCGGTGTTCGTGCTCGTCGACGCTTCGGGCATGGTGCGCGGCGTCTTCGACAGCGAGCACCGCGAAGACGTCAGAGCCCTCGAGCGGGCCGTGCGAACGCTCGCCGGCGCTCCTGCGCCGCCACAGGAACAGGGCGCGCCGAGCGGCGTCGAGCTCTACCACGCGTTGTCGTGCGCGACCTGTCATGAGGCGCCTGAGCTCGCCCCTGCGCTCTTCGGCCGCGCTGGCTCCCGCGTCGCCTTCGACAACGGGCTCGTCGCGACCTTCGACGCCGACTACGTGAAGGAGTCGATGCTCGCGCCCGACGCGAAGCGCGCGAAGGGCTACCCGCTCCGCATGCCGGCGTTCGATCAGCTGTCGGGCGAGGCGCTGTTGGTGCTCACGACGTACGTGCTCGAGACGCCGGCCGAAGCGCCGACGCCGACCGTGGACGTCCCCGTCGAGGTCGACCCCGTCTGCCACATGAAGGTCCGCGCGACGGCCGACGCCCTGGCCTTCGAACACCAGGGGCACCGCTTCGTCTTCTGCTCGAAGCACTGCCTCACCCGATTCTCGGCGACCCCCGGCGTGTTCCTTCCTGATGGTTCAGAAGCGTCGCGCTCATACCCACACGACGCCAAAGACGCGGGATCTCCTTGAGGTGAAGCAAGTGGGGTCTGCCGCATGATCGGGGCTTCTGACCGGGCCGGTAAATCGCTTGGCAGGTCGAGAACCCTGTGACAAATCGCTGCGGTACGCGCAGGGTTCCATCGCATCGCCTGCGTCGTCGTGGAGCATTCGACATGCACCGAATCATCTCTCTCGGCCTCACCCTCGCGACGTTGGCGACAATGGGCTGCATCCGGCCAGACGGCGCCAAGAAGACGCTGCCCGGCAAAGAGCTCTTCGCGGCCTGTGTGGCATGCCACGGCGAGAACGGCACCGGGGAAGCGAAGATCGCCGCTCCCAACATCGCGGGTCTGCCCGCCTGGTATGTGGAAGCGCAGCTCGTGAAGTACCGCAGCGGCATTCGCGGGGCGCACCCTGAAGACCTCGAGGGGCTCCGCATGCGCCCGATGTCGCGGCAGATGATGGACGAGGGCGAAGTGAAGGCCGTCTCGGCCTACGTTTCGTCACTCACGCCGGTGAAGATGGCCCCTTCCCTCACTGGCGCTGACGCCACTGCCGGAGCCGGTTCGTACGGCACGTGCCTCGCGTGCCACGGGGAGAAAGCCCAGGGCAAGCAGGACGTCAACGCGCCGCCGCTGGTGGGCCAGTACGATTGGTATCTCGTCAGCCAACTCAAGAAGTTCAAGGGCGGAATCCGCGGAGCCCACCCGCTCGACACGTCTGGCGCCACGATGCGCGCGATGTCGAATACCCTCGCCGACGAGCAGGCCATGAAGAACGTGGTCGCCCACATTTCCACCTTCTCCCGCTAGAGGCACCCATGGCCGCCGAAGTCACCACTTCTGCCGCGTCCGAGAAGTTCGCTCAGACGCTTCTGTTTCTCCTGCTCGCCGGCGCGGTCGCCTTCATCGGCGCGGTCTTCGTCTTCGTTCTGTAAGGAGCTCGACTCATGATCGACCAGTACGTTGAGTCTGCATCGACCTACTCCGCTGACATCGACGGCGTGATCCTTGTCGTCCTCGCCATCGTCGGGTTCTGGTTCCTGCTCGCTCAGGCCGTCTTCTTCGGCTTGATCTTCAAGTTCAAGGCGAAGCCGGGCGTGAAGGCGCAGTACATCTCGGGCGAGAAGGCCCATGAGAAGCGCTGGGTCGCGCTGCCGCACTACGCGACGCTCGTCTTCGACGTGATCATCGTCGTGATGGCCGTGAAGGTCTGGCACGAGGTGAAGATCAACCTGCCGCAGGCCGACAGCACCGTTCGAATCATCGCGCAGCAATGGGCGTGGACGTTCGTTCACCCCGGCCCCGACAACCAGCTCGACACGCCTGACGACATCTCGGTGATCGACGAGCTTCACGTCGAGAAGGGCAAGACGTACCACTTCGAGCTCACCAGCCGAGACGTTCTCCACAGCTTCTCGGTCCCTGTCTTCCGCCTCAAGCAGGACGCGATTCCCGGGCGCATCATCAAGGGCTGGTTCAACGCCACGCAGACCGGCCAGTTCATGATTCAATGCACCGAGATCTGCGGCATCGGTCACGCCATCATGCCCGCTCGGATCATCATCGAGAGCGAAGCGCAGCACCGGATCTGGAATCAGGCGCACACGCCAAAACTCGCTGACGCCGCGCCCACCACGCCCCCGACCAGCGCAGGAGGAATGCCATGAGCAGCACCGCGGCGGCCCCGGCCGACTCAGCCCACGATCATGCCCACCACGAGCCGGGCTTCATCGAGAAGTATCTCTGGTCCACCGACCACAAGATGATCGCCATGCAGTACCTCTTCACGGGTATCGCGATGGCGCTGGTCGGTGGCTTCACCGTCTACGCCTTCCGCATGCAGGTCGCGTTTCCGGGCATTTCGGTGCCCGGCTACGGCCGCGTGACTGCCACTGACTACAACGCGCTCATCACCACGCACGGCTCGGTGATGATCTTCTGGGTCGCGATGCCGGTGCTGATCGCCGCGCTCGGCAACTACCTCATCCCCCTGATGGTCGGCTGCGATGACATGGTGTTCCCGCGCCTGAACCGCCTTTCGTACCAACTGTTCCTGGCGAGCGCGATCATCCTCATCGCGTCGTTCTACGTGCCAGGCGGCGCCTTCGGAGGCGCGTGGACGTCGTACCCTCCGCTCTCGGCGAAGGCCGAGTACAACCTCACCGGCATCGGCTCATCGATGTGGTTGTTCGCGGTCGCCCTCGAATTCGCGGCCTTCCTTCTGGGTGGCATCAACTTCGTCACCACCGTGATGAACTCCCGCGCTCCGGGCATGAAGATGTTCGACGTGCCGATCGTGGTGTGGATGATCATCATCGCCTCGATTCTCTTCATGGCGTCGGTCGGCCCGTTGATCGCAGGCGCCGTCATGCTGATGTTCGACCAGCAGCTTGGCACCGGGTTCTTCGACCCCGCGAAGGGCGGAGACCCGGTGTTGTGGCAGCACCTGTTCTGGTTCTTTGGTCACCCTGAGGTGTACGTGGTGCTGCTCCCGGCCATGGGCATCGTGGCCGAGATCATCACGGTCTTTTCACGCAAGAAGCTCTTCGCGTACAAGACGGTGCTCTACACGGCCATCGGCACGGGCGTCCTCTCCTTCTTCGTGTGGGCCCACCACCAGTTCATCGCCGGCATCGACCCGCGCATGGCGAACGTGTTCAGCGTCACCACGCTGCTGATCTCGATTCCGGTCGCCGAGATGGTGTTCGTCTACATCGGCACGCTCTACGGCGGCTCGATTCGGCTGACGACGCCGATGCTGTGGGCGCTCTCGTTCATCGCCGAGTTCCTGCTGGGCGGCGTGACGGGCATCTTCCTCGGAGCCTCGGGCGCCGACATCTACTTCCATGACACCTACTTCGTGATCGCGCACTTCCACTACACGTTCTTCCCGATCGCCTTCATCGGGTCGTTCGCGGCCATCACGTACTGGTTCCCCAAGATGTTCGGCAGGATGATGAACGAGACGTGGGGCAAGGTGCACTTCTGGGGCACCATCATCCCTTTCAACTTCATCTTCATTCCGCTCTTCATCCTCGGCATTCGTGGCGACCACCGCCGCATCTACGACTATCGCCACTTCCCCGACCTGATGAAGGCCGGCATGCAGGACCTGCGAATTCTAGCGACGCTGTCGTTGCTGGTGCTGCTTGCCTTCCAGGTCGTGTTCCTGGCGAACCTCTTCTACTCGCTCTTCCGCGGGCCGAAGGCTCCGATGAACCCGTGGAACGCCAACACGCTCGAGTGGCAGGCGCCGTCGCCTCCGCCGCACGGCAACTTCCCCCAGGGCCTGCCGAACGTGTACCGCGGCCCCTACGAGTACAGCCACCCCGACCGGCAAGAAGACTACTGGCCGCAGACCGAGCCGGCCGAGCCCGCGAAGTCCTGAGAGAGCCCCGTGATTCGACCCATTGCAACGACTCGTGAAGTCACCGGAATGCCCACCGGCCGTCTGGCCGTGTGGTGGCTTATCGCGTCCGAAATCGTCATCTTCGGCGGGCTCCTCGGTGCCTACATCATGCATCGCCTCGGGCACGACGAGTGGCGGTTCCAGTCGATGCACACCAGCACCTGGAAGGGCGCGCTCAACACGTTCATCCTGCTCACGTCGTCGCTGTCGGCGGTGCTCGCGCACAACGCTGCCAGCCGTGGCGACGGCAAGCGCGCCGCGAAGCTGCTCTGGGCCACCATCGGTGGCGGCGGCGCGTTCCTCATCGTGAAGTCGTTCGAGTGGGCTGGTGAGATCAAGGCTGGCTACACCATCACCTCGAACACCTTCTGGTCGTTCTACTACACGGCTGCTGGCCTCCACGGCCTGCACGTCATCGCCGGTATGATCGTGATGATGTTCGTGGCCGCCGACGCCGCGAAGGGCAAGGAGCTCCAGCGAGTCGAGAACGCTGGGTTGTACTGGCACTTCGTCGACCTGGTGTGGATCTTCCTCTTCCCTCTTCTCTACATCGCGAAGTGAGGCTTCATGTCCGACACTGCTCACGTTCCTGCTGCGGCTCACGCTCCTGCTGCGGCTCACGCGGCTGAAGGCGCCGGCCACTCCGCGCACCCCGACTCGTTCTACGTGAAGATCTGGGGCGTCCTGCTGGTGCTGCTCGTCGTCTCGGTCATTGGCCCCGAGCTCGGAATTCGCGTCGTCACGCTCTTCACCGCGTTCGGCATCGCCGTGGTGAAGGCCTATCTCGTCGTCAAGAACTTCATGCACCTCGGCGTCGAGAAGAAATACGTCGGGTATCTGCTCCTCACCATGCTGGCGCTGATGGTGTTGATGGTGGGCGGCATCGGCCCCGACGTGCTCCGCCACGAAGGCACGCGGTGGACGAACGTCGCGGCGCAGAAGACCGTCACCGAGGGCATGAAGGCCGGCGGCGGTCACGGCGAGCACGGCGCTGACGCTCATGGGGCTCCGGCCGACGCACACGGGGCGCCCGCAGCGCACCCGCCCGAAGCGCACTGAAGGCACCGGCAATTGAGCCTCGCACCGGCAGACGCGGGCGTTATGACGGGAGCGATGGGTGCTCCTGCCCCGAATCGTCCGGTCGTTCCCAACGCGGTGCTCGGCACGCTCATCTTCGCGGTCGCCGAGGTGATGTTCTTCGTCGGCCTCATCAGCGCCTTCACCATCAGCCGCTCCGGAGCGCCGCCTGGCACGTGGCCTGTGCCCGGTCAGCCGATGCTCCCAAAAGACGCGACGCTGATGAACACCATCGCGCTCGTGCTCTCAGGCGTCGTGCTGCTCGTCGCCCAGGTGCTGTGGGCGAAGAAGAAGAGCGCCGCGAAGTGGCTGGTCGTCGGAGCCTGGCTGCTCGGCGCAGCATTCGTCGCCCTGCAAGGCAGGGAATGGGCGCAGCTGCTCTCGGCCGGTCTGACGCTCACCTCGAGCCGGCTCGGCGCGTTCTTTTATTTGATCGTCGGCATTCACGGCGCCCACGCCATCGCCGCGCTTCTGGCGCTCGGGCTGGCTGCCGTGCAGTTGCTCCGCGGCACGATGAAGAGCGGGCTCTTCTTCGGCGCGCAGGTGTTCTGGTACTTCGTCGTCCTCATGTGGCCCATCATCTACGTGCGGGTGTACTTCTGATGACTGCGCTCTCGATGCTGGCGTGCGCGGTCTGCGGCGCAGGGCAGGACACCACGGAGTGGGCCTATCTCTCGATGACGGCGGTGGTGTCGCTCTCGCCCCTCGCGATGATTGGCGGCGTGGCGTTCTGGCTGTACCGCGCCTCGAAGGCCCGCGACGCCGAAGACGCCGAGCGTGCGCAGGTGGCGCGAGAGCCTTCCTGACCCGCGCGGTCCCCGGAGCTCAGCGATGAAGCGCCCGTTGGCCGCCCTCTCGATGTCCTTCGCGTCGTTCGCGCAGGTCCACAACGTCGCCCTCCCCACCAGTGCTTCCGGGGCGCCACCGTTGGTGGTCCTCCAGCCCGGCGTGCAGGTGGTCGAGGTCTCGGACGACGAGGTCTGCTTCGTCGACGGTTGGGACCGTCGCGGACGCGACGACGCTCGCGGCGCATCGCGCCTGCCGCCCGGCCCATGCTGGAAGTGGAAGAAGCACCACGACGACGACCTCGCTCCCGGCCAGGACGACGAGACGAAGGGCAAGGGGGAAGAAGGGTGACTGAGTCGTCGACAGACGCGGGCGTCGCGGGGAGTCGCTGGAAGAACCCGTTCGTCATCGCCTTCCTGCTGGGCGTCGTGCTGCTGACGGCGTTGCCGTTCCTGCAGCGCCGGTTCCTCAAGGCGCCGCCTGCGATCGCACCGCTGACCGCCTGGAGCCTTTCGACGGTCGACGATGCACGCCCCTTTGGCTCCGCGGACCTCGCCGGACGCGTCGTCATCATCTTCTTCGCCACCGGTCCGTGCGAGACCGCCTGTCTGGAGGCCCAGCGGGCGTTCGGCCGGGGCCTCGACCATACGGACGATCTCGCCGACAAGGTTCACTTCGTCACCGTTGCCCGCGAGACCGCGGCCCCGGCGCTCAAAGGGCTCGCCAACGGCCGCTGGCACGTCGTGACGGGCTCCGATGCGTCGATCACCCCGCTCGTGGCATCACTTCACGCCGCGTGGGCCCTTCGGGGCGGCTCTGATGCCGGGAGCACCTTGCCCGAGCAGATCGCCCTGCAGGCCTTCGCGGTGATCGATCAGCAGGGGCAAGTGCGAGACTTCTGGAGAGCGGACTCCGCCGGGCGTGGCAACGCGATCAACGCCGCACGTTTGCTCGCCCGATTCGGGCCAAACCCCTGAAGGCGCGAGCGCAAGCGCGACGAATGGATCGCAGCAGGCATTTTTTCGATGTGGTGAAGCAATTCTTTGGGTTGTTTCGTCCTTGAGGCGCACCCTCGTTATCGGTACACGCGGCTCCCCGCGAGGACTCAACGTCACATGGCTCAAATCTTTCCGAAGTGGTGGAACCAGACCCCTGCCCTGGCGTTGGTAGGAACGCTCGTCGGTGGAGGTGCCGTCAGCTTCGCCCTCTACTGGTGGGCGTCCCCGTGGCACACGGACGTCGGCTACAAGCCGAACCAGCCCGTCGAGTACAGCCACAAGCTGCACGCCGGCGAGCTGCAGATGGACTGTCGGTACTGCCACGCCTACACCGAGCGCGGTCCTCACGGCGGCGTCCCTCCCACGCAGACCTGCATGAACTGCCACTCGCAGGTGAAGACCGACTCGCCCAAGCTCGAGGTCGTTCGCCAGTCGTGGAAGACGGGCAAGTCCATCGAGTGGGTGAGAATTCACAAGACGCCCGACTTTGCCTACTTCAACCACTCCGCCCACGTGGGCGTCGGGGTCGGTGAGAACCGCGCGGCGGTCGGCTGTGAGACGTGCCACGGCCGCATCGACACCATGGAAGTCGTCAAGCAGGTTCAGCCGCTGTCGATGTCATGGTGCCTCGATTGCCACTCCGACCCCGCGCCGAACCTGCGGCCGGTCGAGTCCATCACCGCGATGGGCTGGAAGGGCGATCTCGCCTGGGCCGAGAAGGCGCAGAGGATTGCAGCGACGCTCAATCCGCCGGGCAGTCTCTCTGCAGCCGCCAAGCGCGGCCCGAACGGTGAGCTCCTCACCTACGCGACGGCCGGCTGCTCCGGCTGCCACCGCTGAACTTCGTCTTCTTCGAAAGAACGACACCACCATGAAGAAAGACCCCTACGCTCCGCTCCGCGATCAGATGAACGAGCCGCCGACGTACTGGCGCTCGATCGAGCACAAGGAGGGCGACGAGACCCTCAAGCAGCAGATGGATCTCGAGTTCCCCAATGGCGTGGCGCCCGAGGGTTTCAACCGCCGTGACGCGCTGAAGATCGGCGCCGCGGCGATGTCGCTCGGCTCGCTCGCGGGCTGCGAGAACCTGCAGGTACGTCGTCCCGTCGACGAGATTCTGCCGTTCGCGCAGCAGCCCGAGCAGGTCATCCCCGGCGTGAGGATGTACTACTCGACCGCCATGCAGCGGTCCGAGGGGGCTGTGGGCCTCATCGTCGAGGCCAACTCCGGCCGGCCGACGAAGATCGAAGGCAACCCGAACCACCCTGGCTCGGTCGGCGCCTCGGATATCTGGGCGCAGTCGGAAGTGCTGCGGCTGTACGATCCTGAGCGTGCCCGCTCCCCGATGCAGGGCGGCCAGGCCAGCACGTGGGAGAAGTTCGACGCGGCCTTCAAGGAGCTGTCCACGAAGTTCGCCGGGACGCAGGGCCAGGGCCTCGCGCTCGTCGTCGAAGACGAGCTCGGGCCCACGGCCGAGCGTCTGCTCAAGGGCCTGGCCGCGAAGATGCCGCAGGCGAAGATCGTCCGCTGGGATCCGCTCTCGCCCGACCAGCAGCACATGGGCGCGCACCTGGCGTTCGGTCCCGGCGCGCGTGTGCACGCCGACCTGGCGACCACGAAGGTCATCTTCGCGCTCGACTCCGACTTCCTGGTCTCGGGCCCTGAGCACCTGAAGCTCGCCCGCCAGTTCGGCGCCAGCCGCGCCGTGCATACCCGCGACGACCTCGCGAAGATGCAGCGCCTGTACGTCGCCGAGTCGACGTTCAGCGCGACGGGCACCAACGCCGATCATCGCGTGCGCGTAGCCTCGAGCCAGGGCGTCGACGTGATGAAGGCGCTGGCGAAGGCCCTGGCGGCGAACGGCGTCGACCTCGGCGCGCTTGGCTCGCTCGAGGGTGGCGCGCTGGACGCGAACGTCACGAAGTTCGTCACCGCGCTCGCGAAGGATCTGGCCGGGCACAAGGGCGCCGCGACGCTCTTCGTCGGTGAACGTCAGGCCCCGGCCGTGCACGCCATGGCGTTCGCCATCAACGCAGCGCTCGGCGGCGGCATGACCGTCTCGATGGGGGAAGCCATCGACCACCCGAGCCAGTTCGATCAGCTCGCGGCGCTGACGAAGTCGCTCGGCGAAGGCGCCATCGACACGGTGGTCTTCTTCGACGTGAACCCGGTTTATACGGCGCCCGGCGCGCTGAAGTTCGGCGAAGCGCTCGCGAAGGCGAAGACGACCATTCACCTCGGCCTCTTCCCCGAAGAGACCGGCCTCAAGTCTTCGTGGCACGCGCCGCTCGCGCACTTTCTCGAGTCGTGGGGCGACGCCGAAGGCTGGGATGGCACGGTCAGCCTCGTGCAGCCCATCATCCTCCCGCTCTTCACGGGTCGGCCGCTGACGACGCTGCTCGCCCAGCTCGCCGGCGAAGCGGAGACCAACGACAAGAAGCTCGTCGAGGCGACCTGGCGCGGCGCCGATGGAAAGCTCAGCGCCGAGAAGGCGTGGCGCAAGGCGCTGCATGACGGCGTGGTTCCCGCCACGGCACGCACCGCTGCTGCAGCCACTGCGAAGCTCTCCGAGATCGCGGCCGCGGCTGGTGCCCTCAAGGGCGTCACGCCCGGCAAGGACAACTACGAGCTCGTCGCCGTCCACGGCCACGCGAAAGACGGCCGCCTCACGAACGTCTCGTGGGTGATGGAGCTGCCCGACACGATGTCGAAGCTGTGCTGGGACAACGCGCTCCTGGTCGCTCCCTCGGTCGCGAAGGAGCTTGGCCTCGAGAGCGCCGTCAAGCGCAACGGCTACACCGCCGACGTCGTCCAGGTCTCGGTCAACGGCCGAACCCTCACGGCGCCCACCTTCGTGCTGCCCGGCCTCGCGCCCGCGACGCTGGTGATGGCGATGGGTTTCGGCCGCGCGCAGGGCGAGGTCTCGAAGGGCATCGGCACCGACGTCAACCCGATCCTCGAGAACGCCCTCAACGTCGTCACGGGCGTGAAGGTCACGAAGACGGGCACGACGCAGGTGCTGGCCTCGACGCAAGACCACTTCTCGGTGCCCGCGTCGCCGCTCAAGGAACTCACCTTCGTCAAGATGCTCGACGAGGCCGCCGACTCCGAGCACCGCAAGCTGGGCCTCGGAGATCGCCCGCTGTTCCGCTCGGCGAGCGCGTCGGCGTATGCGAAGGACGCGAACTTCGCGCGCAAGGGCGACATGCCCGAGAACCTGGTGACGCTCCGCACGCCGAAGACGAGCAGCCGGCCTTCGAAGCCGATTCAGCCGACCAACGAGATCACCTACGAGGGCCAGCAGTGGGGCATGGTCATCGACCTGTCGGCCTGCATCGGCTGCAACTACTGCTCGATCGCCTGCCAGGCCGAGAACAACATCGCCGTCGTGGGCCGGGATCAGGTGTTGCTGGGTCGCGAGCTGCACTGGATTCGCATCGACCGTTACTTCAGCGGCGACGTCGATGCGCCAGCCGCCATCCACCAGCCGGTCGCTTGCATGCACTGCGAGAACGCTCCGTGCGAGCCGGTGTGCCCGGTTTCAGCGACGGTGCATGATCAGGAAGGCACCAACACGATGGCCTACAACCGGTGCATCGGCACCCGGTACTGCGCCAACAACTGCCCGTACAAGGTGCGCCGCTTCAACTACCTCGACTACACGCACACCGGGAACGTCTACGTCGAACCCGCCTGGAAAGAGCGCATGAAGACGCTCAAGCTCCAGCGGAACCCGGACGTTTCGGTTCGGTACCGCGGCGTGATGGAGAAGTGCTCGTACTGCACCCAACGCATCGAAGAGGCGAAGGTCTCGGCCAAGCGAAAGGGGAACGATCGCAAGGCGCTCCCTGACGGCGCGGTCACCACGGCCTGCCAGCAGGCGTGCCCCACCCAGGCCATCACCTTCGGGAACATCAACGACGAAGCGTCGAAGGTGAACTCGCTCAAGAAGAGCGAGCGCAACTACGAGATGTTGCAAGAACTCAATATTCGTCCACGCACGAGCTACCTGGCCCGCGTGCGCAACGAGAACGAGGAGCTGGCCTGATGAGCTCGTCCACTGCTGCAGTCACGTTGCCTGACGACCCGAAGACGCGAGGCGACTTCGTGTTGCCCGAACAGGTCGAAGGGCGTGAGCCCCTCGTCCGTGGTGACCACGACTTCCACTCCATCACCGAGATGGTCTGCGCGGTGAACGAGGCGCCGATTCTCAAGACGCCGAACGGGCTCAAGTTCGGCATCGCCCTCGCCTCGGCCGGCGCCGCCATGTTTGGCGGTTACGTCGCGTATCTGTTCTGGGAAGGCCCCGGCATCTGGGGCAACAACAACCCGGTCGGCTGGGCGTGGGACATCGTCAATTTCGTCTTCTGGGTCGGCATCGGCCACGCCGGCACGCTGATCTCTGCCGTCCTCTATCTCTTCCGTCAGAAGTGGCGCACCAGCATCAACCGGTTCGCGGAGGCGATGACCATCTTCGCCGTCGCGTGCGCAGGCTCATGCGTGGCCCTGCATACCGGTCGCATCTGGATGGACTATTACCTCTTCCCGATTCCCAACCAGATGGGCCTGTGGCCGAACTTCCGCAGCCCGCTCGAGTGGGACGTGTTCGCCGTCAACACCTACGCGCTCGTCTCGATTCTCTTCTGGTACACGGGGCTGGTCCCTGACTTCGCGACGCTCCGCGATCGCACGACCGTCAAGTGGCGTCGGTTCTTCTACGGCTTCCTGTCGCTGGGCTGGCGCGGCTCGATGCGCCACTGGGTGACCTACGAGAAGGCGTACCAGATTCTCGCCGCGTTCTCGGCGCCGCTGGTGCTCTCGGTGCACACCATCGTCTCGTTCGACTTCGCCGTCTCGCAGCTCCCAGGCTGGCACACGACCATCTTCCCGCCGTACTTCGTCGCCGGCGCCATCTTCTCGGGCTTCGCGATGGTGCTCACGCTCGCCATTCCTGCGCGTGAGTGGCTCGGCCTGAAGGACGTGATCACGATTCGGCACATCGAGAACATGAACAAGATCATCCTGCTCACCGGCTCGCTCGTCGGGTACGCGTACGGCATGGAGTTCTTCATGGCTGCCTACTCAGGCAACCAATACGAGGGCTTCACGTTCCTGAACCGCATGGGTGGGCCGTACTGGTGGGCCTACTGGATCATGATGAGCTGCAACGTGATCACGCCGCAGCTGTACTGGTTCAAGAAGATCCGCACGAACGTGAAGATCACCTTCGTGCTCTCGATCTTCGTGAACATCGGCATGTGGTTCGAGCGCTTCGTCATCACGGTCACGTCGCTGCACCGCGATGCGCTCCCGTCGAGCTGGGACTACTTCGTCCCGGTCACCGAGGTGTTCTTCCTGCTCGGCACCTTCGGCCTCTTCTTCTTCCTGTTCCTGCTGTTCGTGCGCTTCTTCCCCGTCATCGCGATGAGCGAGGTGAAGAGCGTGATGCCCCAGGCCAACCCGCACTGGGAAGGCTACGGCCACCTCGCCGACGACGCAGGTCATGGCGATACCTCGCACGGGCACCCTGCGACGCCTGCGGTTGGCGGCGGCATTCCGGCGACGGCGGTCGCCAGCACGGGAGGTCACTCATGAGTGACAAGAAACTCTGGGGCGTGCTCGCACAGTACGAGAACCCCGCGACGGTCACCCACGCCGCGGCCCGCGTGAGGGCGGCCGGCTATGAGAAGTGGGACGTCTGCACGCCCTTTCCTGTGCACGGCCTCGAGAAGGTGATGGGCGTGCCCGCGTCGAAGCTGCCCTGGGCGGTGCTGGTGGTCGGTCTGTGTGGCTCGACCTTCATGCTCTTCTTCCAGTCGTGGGCAATGGGTTGGGCGTACCCGATGATCGTCGGCGGCAAGCCCCTGTTCTCGATGCCTGCGTTCGTTCCAATCTGGTACGAGGTGACGGTTCTCTCGAGCTGCGTGACCGCGTTCCTCGCGAACTGGATCATGAACGGGCTGCCGCAGCCCAACCACGCCGCCTTCGCCTCGAAGGCCTTCGAGCGCGTCACGGACGACAAGTTCTTCATCATGATCGAAGCCGAAGACCCACGCTTCGACGGCGAGAAGACCAAGACGCTCCTCACCGAGTCGGGCGCGACGCTCGTCGAAGAGCTGGAGGGCTAGAGTTCCCATGCGAAACCTTTTGTGGAGCGGAGCGGTGTGTCTGGTGGGCCTCGCGGGCTGCCGCGGCTGGGAGTCCGACAAGCCGCCGGTACACCTGATTCCCAACATGGACACCCAGGAGAAGGGCAAGGCGTACCGCAAGGACACGACCGGGCTCTTCGAAGATGGGCGCACGATGAGGGCGCCGGTCGAGGGCACGGTCGCGCTGGGCCAGCTCGGCGAGGACGATGCTTTCCACAAGGGCCTCAACGAGAAGGGCGAGCCCACCGAGGCGTTCCCTGCGTCCATCATGGAAGACGGCGCGCCGAAGGCGGACGTGATCGCGCGAGGCGGGCTGCGGTTCCGCATCTACTGCACGCCTTGCCACGGCCCCAACGGCGAAGGGGATGGCACGGTGAATGTCGCCAAGGGCTTGATGGTTGCGCCGCCTTCCATGCTCAGCGAGCGCGTCAAGACCCTGGTCAACGGCAAGCTGTTCGGGGCCATGACGTACGGGGTGAACGCTCCGAACATGTCGTCCTATGCCGCGCAGATTCCGGTCGAAGACCGCTGGGCCATCTCGGCCTTCGTTCGCGATCTGCAGCGCCAGAAGGACCCCGAGCAGCCCTGGAGCCCCGGCGCCGTCAAGGAAGACGTGGTCCTGGTGGCCTCGGCCGAGGCGGGCGCGAAGTTGTACAAGTCGAAGATCTGCTTCAGCTGCCACTCCATCGATGGCTCGAGGTTGGTGGGCCCGTCGTTCAAGGGGCTCTACGGCCGGGTCGAGAAGACGAGCGCAGGCGAAGTGAAGGCTGACGACGCCTACATCACCGAGTCGATCCTCCAGCCGATGGCGAAGATCGTCGACGGCTACCCACCGGCGATGCCTGTGCTCAACCTGACGCCGCTCGAGATTCAGAGCGTCATCGCCTACGTCAAGACGCTGAACTGAGGGCACCGTGTCAACCCACGCAATCGAAAAGCCGACCGACATCACGATTCCGTCGACCAGCCTCTGGGCGAAGCTCCCCATGCTGGGCGGCGTCATGGCCGTCGTCGGGCTGGGCGCCACGCTGGCCTCGGCTGGCGGCGACAACAAGGCACGCGCGATGTTCGCCTACCTCTGGGCCTTCGAGTGCGTGCTCGCGCTCGCGCTGGGCGCCCTGGGCTGGGTGCTCATCAACCATGCAGTGAAGGCTGGCTGGCACATCGTGCTGCGCCGCATCGCGGAGACGGTGGCGGTGACGCTGCCCGTCTTTGCGTTCCTCTTTCTTCCCATCGCGACGGTCGGCTTCCATGAGCTGTACCCGTGGACGCACGCGGACCACATCGACGAGATCCTCGCGCGCAAGACGTGGTTCCTGTCGTCGGGCGCCTTCTTCGGCCGCGCGGCCATCTACTTCGGCATCTGGAGTGCGCTCGCGTGGGTGCTCCACAGCACCTCGACGAAGATGGACACCGAGACGAACCCGACGGTGCGTGACGGCCTGGTGAAGAGGCTCGTGATGGTCAGCACGCCGGGCATCGCGCTCTTCGGCTTCTCGCTGAGCTTCCAGGCGATTGACTGGATGATGTCGCTCCAGCCGCACTGGTACTCGACCATCTTCGGCATTTACTACTTCGCGGCGTCGATCCTTGCGTTCAACGCGTTCCTCGCGCTGGTGGCGATGGGCCTGCAGCGGGCGGGCGTGCTGACGAAGGCCATCACGACTGAGCACTTCCACGACCTCGGCAAGTACGTCTACGGCTATGGCGTCTTCTGGGCGTACATCGCGTTCAGCCAGTTCATCCTCATCTGGTACGCGAACATTCCCGAAGAGACCGAGTTCTACATGGTGCGCGTCGAAGGGGGCTGGCAGTACCTCTCGTACGGGTTGCCGGTGCTGCACTTCTTCGTCCCGTTCTTCTTCTTCCTGTCGCGGCACGTGAAGCGCAATCGCGTGGCGCTCGCCGTCGGCTGTGTGTGGATGCTCTGCATGCACCTCGTCGACATGTACTGGCTCATCATGCCGAACTTCGGCGCGCACACGGGTGGTCACCACGAGCCACACCTCGCGGTCTCGTACCTCGACGTAACCGCGCTCATCGGCATGTTCGGCGCGTTCATCGCGGTGTTCGGGTTCTTCCTGAACAAGAACAAGGTCGTTCCGATCAACGACCCCCGCCTGTCAGACTCCCTGGCCCACGAGAATTACTGAGCGATTCGTCACCCTGGCCCTGCGCGCTCCCCCCTGGAGTCGCAGGGCCTTCGTGTTTCTGGAGACTGCCCATGGCGCCGCTCATTCTCGTCGCGCTGTCGCTGGCTCAGGCCGATGGGTCTTCGATCCGCTTCCGTGCCGTCGGTGACGTCATGCTCGGCACGTCGGTACCTGAGGGCGTTTTGCCACCCGACGATGGCGCGCACCTCCTCGACGACGTCGCTCCACTGCTGCAGGACGCCGACGCCACCTTCGCCAACCTCGAAGGGCCGCTCTGCGACTCCGGCACTTCGGCCAAGTGTCGTAAGGGCGGCAACTGCTTCGCGTTTCGTTCGCCGACCCGCTACGCGAAGTACTTGAAGGCGGCAGGAGTCGATCTCGGCTCGACGGCCAACAACCACTCCGGCGACTTCGGAGAAGCGTGCCGCCGCGAGACCGAGGCCGCGCTCGACGGCCAGGGCATCATCTGGAGCGGCCCTCCGGGCTCTCTCGGAACGCTGACGGTGAAGGGCAAGAAGGTCGCGCTCATCGCCTTCCACACCTCTGGCGCGACCAACGACGTGAACGATCTGACGACCGCCAAGAAGCTCGTCGCCCAGGCGGCGATCCATCACGATCTCGTCGTCGTCAGCTTTCACGGCGGCGCGGAAGGCCTCGGGGCCGACCGGGTGAAGGACGGCGCTGAGCGCTACCTCGGAGAGAACCGCGGGGACCTGAAGGCCTTCACCCACGGCGTCATCGACGCTGGCGCTGACGTGGTCTTCGGGCACGGGCCGCACGTGCTCCGCGCGATGGAGGTCTATCAGGGCCGCTTCATCGCCTACTCGCTCGGCAACTTCGCGACGTACGGGCGCTTCAGCCTCGGCGGCGCGCTCGGCGTCTCGGTCATCCTCGAGGTCGAGCTCGCCGACGATGGGCGGTTCGTGAAGGGTCGGCTGCTCTCGACGAAGCAGGAAGGGAAGGGCGTGCCGAGGCGTGACGAGCTGAGGCGCGGGCAGCAGACGGTTCTGGAACTCTCTGCGCGTGACTTTCCGAAGACTGGCGTTCGCGTGTCGGACGAGGGCGTGCTGTCGGCGCCGTGAGGGCTCGATGGCTGACGGCTCCGTGCTGCGACGGCCGTAGGCGGCACCTTCGAGAGCGCCACGAGACTTCGTTCACCCGATGGCCGAGGCGAGTTCCCCGCAGTGACCTCACTGGGCCCTCGCACGTCGGCGAGCTGCTCGACCCGTCCCCCCGTTTCCTGCTTTGCTCCCACGCCCAGCCCATGAGCCTGACGACCCAATTCCTCGACCAACTGACGCACCCGCAACTGATCGACCGCCTCGACCTCGCGCTCTCTGGCGCGAACCTGGGCATCTGGGACTGGGACCTGCGCGACGACAGCGTGCAGTTCGACCGGCGCTGGTGCGAGATGCTGGGGCTCGAGCACGCGACGACGCCGATGGTGCTGACCACGTGGTCGAGCCGCGTTCACCCCGATGACCTCGACCGCTGTTACGCCGACATCCGGGCGCACCTCGAGGGCCGCACGGCGCGCTACGAGAACGTGCACCGCATGCAGAACCTGGCCGGCGAGTGGATGCACATTCTCGACCGCGGCCGCATCTCGGGGCGTGACGAGCAGGGCAAACCGATTCGTTTCACGGGCACGCACTTCGACCTCACGGCAAGCGAGAACGCCAGGAAGGCCATCGCGTTGCACGAGCAGGAGCTGGTCGAGCTCGTCACCAACCTGCCCTCGGCCGTCGCGCTGCTGGACGCGAACCTCAGCTACATCGCCGCGAGCGCGCAGTGGTGCGCTGCGTTCGACCTCGGCTCGACGCCGCTGCGTGGCCAACGTCATCTCGAGCTGCGGCCCGACACGTCGCCGAGGTGGCGTGAGATTCTCCAGCACGCGCTCGCCGGCGAGCGGCTGAACGCCGATGAAGAGGCCTTCGTCGACCCGCGGACCCAGCAGGTGCAGTGGTTGCGCTGGTCGGCGATTCCGTGGCGGCGCGCGAGTGGCGAGGTCGAAGGCGTGCTCGTGTCGTTCGACGACCTGAGCGACCTCGTGGCCAGCCGTGTGGCGAGAGAGCACGAGCGCACCTCACGGCTCGAGGCGCTGGCCGTCTTCGCGGGCGGCGTGGCACATGAAATCAACTCGCCGCTGCAGGTCATCGGCATCGAGTCCGAGTTGCTGACGAGGGAACTCGCACGACCGACGCCAGACCTCGGCGAGCTGCGTGAGTCGGTGCGGAGCCTCTCGGAGACCGCGCAGCGGGCGATGACCGTCACGCGAGCGCTGCGCACCCTGTCGCGCGATTCGCAGAGCGACCCGACCGAGCCCGTGCCCGTGCAGACGGTCTTCGACCACGTCAAGGCGCTGTGTCAGTCGCGCTTCACGAGCAGCTCCATCGAGCTGCGCTTCGTCGACGAGTCGAACGGCGCCGTCATCGACGGCCGGCCAGCCGAGCTGCTGCACATGGTGCTCAACCTGCTCGACAACGCGCATCACGCCGCGAAGCTCGGCAGCCGCTGGGTGCGCGTCGAAGCGAGCGTGGAAGCCGAGCGCGTGCTGCTCCGCTGCGTCGACGGCGGCCCAGGGGTTCCGAAGGAGCTGCAGTCTCGACTCATGTCGCCCTTCTTCACCACCAAGCCGACGGGCCTCGGGACGGGGCTGGGGCTGAGCATCGTGAAGTCGCTCGCCAGCCGAACGCAGGGCTCGCTGCGCTTCGTCGAGGATGCGGCGAACACCACCTTCGAGCTGTCGCTCCCGCGGCACGTTGAGCGACGTCCATGAGGGTGCTGGTCGTCGACGACGAGCCGCTGTTGGTGAAGTCCGTCCAACGAGTGCTCGTTCGGGACGGTCATGAGGTGGTGACGGCCGGTCACGGCGGTGAGGCGCTCGACGTGTTGAGCACCACGAGCGTCGACATCGTCTTGTCCGACGTGCGCATGCCCGTGATGGATGGGGTGGAGTTCGTTCGCCGGTTGAGCGGGATGACGCAGGCGCCGCCGGTGGTGTTGCTGACGGGCTACGCCGACGTGAGCGACGCCGAGCTCAGGGCGGAAGGCGTCATCGCCGTGCTCGGAAAGCCGGTCGAGGTCGCTGCGCTGCTGGAGACGCTGCGCCGGTGCTGCAGAAGGTGATCAGGCTTCGTGCTCGGGCGCCTGGGGTGAACGAGGGTGCGGTTCGCACGAGGCGTCAGGGTCTGCGATGGAGCGGTGGCAGATCGAGGGCGTCGACGAGACGGGGTTGAAGCAGCGCCGAAGTCGCGGCCCTCGCAGCTCAGCCCTGACCGCGTCGTGACGGGTCGTGCGCCGGCACCAGGTCACCGACCGCGTCGCCCTTCTTGCGAATCGCGATTCGACAGCTCGCCCGGCCCGGGGTGGCCTGCGAGTCGAGCACGACGAACTGCCCTCCGGCCGCCTCGACCAGCGCGCGGTCGTAGGCCATCAGCCGATGACAGGCGTGAACGTCACCGGTGCCGCGGAGCGGGCACTGCACGCTGATCTCTCCGTAGGCCGTCTCGGGAGTCGTCGCGGTCGCCGGCGCCACGCTCGTCACGTGAGCCGTCTTCTTCGAGGCCAACAGTCGCTCCCACTCGCTGCCGAGCGCCGCGGCCGTCGGCTCGACCGGCTTCGACCCGCGGACCCACTTCGTAAACATGACGAACAGGGGCGTCAGGACGCGTTGCTCGAGCAGCCGGAACGGCGAGCGGGTGAGCGCCGCGTTCGTCGCCAGGCCGACGGAGAACGCCCTGAGGAAGACGCGGCGAAGTGGAGCGCGGGCCAAGGCTCGTCTTCTATTCACGAATTCGGCCTCCAGCACCATGGGGCTCGACGGAGGCGAGCAGCCCATCGCGGCGGACGCCCCGAATGCACGCGGCCGACGACGCGCATGGCGTCGATTCGAATCGAGTGCGACTCGGCGGAGCTGTGCGCACGAACGGCGCAGCACCTGGCGGCGGTCGCGTTCCGCGCGATGCCGCCGTCGTCGCATGGCGTGCGATTGCTCGGCCCCGCGCCCGCGCCCATCTCACGCATCAAGGGCAAGACGCGGTGGCAGTTGGTGGTGAAGGGCCCGAGTCACGTGGCGATGGCGGGTCCTCTCGATGCGATTGAACGCGCGCTGGCCGAGGTGCCCAACGCGGTGAAGGTGGTCATCGACGTCGACCCCGGCGCGATGCTGTGAGGTCGAACTCTCTCCGTCCGATCGCTTTGCCAGCAACATCGTGACCGCGACGAGGCTTCTCTGAGAGCCTAGACTTGTGCGCTTCCTTCCGGTCTAGACGCAGCGCCTTTCGTTCGCTCGCTTCGACCCCCCCCCGTATGGGAGAGTCGCGAGCCGTGGACCTTCGAGGCCACGATTCGTGGGGTGCCGGCACCCGCGGCACACCGCGGTAGGCAATCACCCTCCGCACCCTCACCGGAAGCTCACCAAGACTTCACTTGGGGCCGTAGCCGCTCGCCTTCAGCACGGCTGACGAATCTCGAACTATCAGGAGGTCCCGAATGGCTTGGGCCTTGTCCGTCGCGCGCGCGTAGTAGGCCTCGGCAATCCGTGCGCCCACGAAGTAGCCGAGGTCTGCGGACCACTTGGACGTGGCGCGGCTCTGGTTGGCTATCCATCGCGAGGCATCCTTGCCGCTCATCTCTTTCTCGAACTCCGCCCAGACCTCCCTCTCGTTCGCGAGCCCCCAGCGGTAGTAGTATGGCTTTTCCTCCTCGGGCAGGGCGAGCCCTGCGAAAAAGTCGGCAGTGCCTTCGGCCAGCGCCATGTCGAGTAGCGTGTCTTCTCGCGCGAACACCTGTAGCGAGTGGATGTGCTCGTGTAAGACGACGAATGGCAGCCGTTTCAAAGCTGAGTTGCGAATCAGCTCCTGCATGCCGACGGACAACCCGTCCAGCGGTGCATCGGGCGGGGCCGACCAGATGTCGAGGCCGATGAGCATCCCCGCAGGTCCCGCGGTGCCGCCCGAATTGAGGCGTCCGACGACAAAGGTAATGTCCGGTACTGCAGCCTCCGGGTAGAGCGCGAGCAATCGCGCGATTCCGTTGCGAATCGGTTTCTCAAGTTCACGTGCTGTCAGCGAGGGCGCGCGAATCGATGCGTAGTACCCCGGCATCGATTCGATTTTCGCTACCAGAGCTTCAGCGCTCTCAATCTTTATTCGGAAGAAGTCGATGAGTCCGGGAGTTCCAGGCGCGAGGTAATGGGCACGGAAGATGGTTGCCTTTTCTGCCGAACTCCTGGCGTGCTTGGCGAGGTCGTACGCAGTCCAGAATCGCTCTACGTCGCCGAATTCGAGTTTCGCGCTTTCCGCGTTGCGATGCGTGACAGCGAATTCACGCGCGCGACGGCTCGCGTCGTGGAGCAGTCCCTCGAAGTCTGGCCGGTTCGCAAGTGACTGAAGCTCCGAGTCGGTCTTTAGGAGAAGGTCGTTCCGAAACCCTTCATCGAGGGCGTAACGGAGCTGGCCCAACGAGGCGTCGAGCTGGTTCGACCGGGCGAACGCTTTCGCCGCCTTGATGCGCAATGCAGTTCCGGTCTGGCTCGGCAGCGATGTGCCGTAGTCGGCGGCGGCGGCGAAGTAGCGTCCGGCGAGCAAATGCTGGCCCTCCTTCTCGGCCTTGTCGCCGAGTTCCTCAAGCTGCTGGAGGGCGGCAAAATCGGCGAGCCATCCGTGGGGAGGTACCGTGTGTCGCCTTGCAGCTGGCGCTGGCTCTGGGGCGGTCGCAGAATTGGATGTCTTTGGCCGAGCAGCACAGCTGGTGAGAAGGAGAAGAACGGTGCCCGCGACCCATGGTCGATGACGCTCTGAACCGCGTGCACATTCGCCCGTCTTCATCGCTCCGTTGATAGCTCGAACTCGCCGACCAGCACCATCCCGATGCGAGCATTCGCGTGGTTCTCCACAATCCTGTCAGCCTACACAGTCGCCGAGCAGTTGGGCCGGCGCTCCTGCCGCTCGCACCTACTATATGTGAACGATCACCGAGATCCGCGTGAATCTGGACGGTCGACGACGAAGTCGTTCACGTTCACGTCGTCGTCGTAGCGGCGCGCGAGCACGTCGGTGGCGACGAGCAGGGCGACCGGGTCTGGTCTGTCGAGGAGGGGTCCGGGGAGGAGACCGAAAACTTGTGGGGAGGCTGTGGAGAACTACTTCACGGCGAGCGCGAGCCACGAAGACGAAGGGCCCCCCAGCAGCCACTGGAGAGCCCCTCTGGACGGCGCGCCCGTGTGCGTAGCGCGCTCGTGGTGAGCGCGAGGTACCGCAACACCGGGGCGACGGCCAGAAACAGAGCGCGCGCCGTGTGCCGTGAACGCGCTGCGCTTCGTCATCTGTGCCGGGCCGAGCTGCGGGCAGCACTTCTTTCTGTGTAGCCATTGCGACCGAGGGCATCGGTACTGCGGAGCGGCGTGCAGTGAGGCGGCGCGACGGCGGAGCCTGCGCGAGGCGGGAACTCGGTACCAGGCCACGACGGACGGGCGGCACGCGCACGCGCGCCGGCAGGCGCGGTACCGCGAGCGGCAGAAAGTGACGCATCACCCTGACGAGGCAGAGCCCGTGCCGCTCGCGTCGACGAAGGCCGTCATGGAGACGGCCGACAGCTGCGGCGCGAGCGAGAAGACGGATGCGAAGGACGAGAGGACGTACCGATGTGCGTGGTGCGAGCGGGCGAGCCGGTTTCTGCGGCACGAGACGCTGGCGAAGTACCGGCCGAGGTGGCGCCGGCCGCCGTGAAGGAGGTGGGCGATGACGCTGCCGATGGAGGTGGTGGCGAACATCCGCCGGCTGCACTTCGCAGAACACTGGAAGGTGGGCACCATCGCGACGGAGTTGGGCGTGCACCACGAGGCGGTGGAGCGCGCGCTAGGCTTCGACTCGAGAGGAGGCGTGAAGTCAGACGGCGTCACGGCGGCGCGAGTGCCTGCGTCGAAGCTGGACCCGTACAAGCCCTTCATCCGCGAGACGCTGGAGAAGTACCCGCGGCTGAGGGCGTCGCGCCTCTTCCACATGGTGAAGGGGCGCGGATACCCGGGCAGTGAGATTCAGGTGCGACGTTTCGTGCGCGAGGTGCGGCCCGAGGCACAAGCGGAGGCGTACTTCCGACGTGAGACGCTGCCTGGCGAAGAAGGCCAGGTGGACTGGGGCCTCTTCGGGCCGCTGAAGGTGGGCAACGCGACGAGGCGGCTGTGCTGCTTCGTCATGGTGCTGTCGCACTCGCGAGGGGTGTACGCGCGCTTCTACCCGGACATGACGATGGAGAACTTCCTGCGCGGCCACGTGGCGGCCTGCAGCGCGCTGGGCGGCGTGCCGAGGGTGTTGCTCTACGACAACCTGAAGTCGGTGGTGCTGGAGCGACATGGAGACGCGGTGCGCTTCCATCCGAGGCTGCTGGAATTGGCGGGGCACTACCACTTCGCGCCGAAGCCCTGCGCCCCGTACCGCGGCAACGAGAAGGGGAAGGTCGAGAGGGCCATCCGCTACCTGCGCGACAGCTTCTTCGCGGCGCGGCGCTTCACCGGCCTGGGCGACTTGAACGCGCAGCTGGCGACGTGGCTGTCCGAGGTGGCGCTGGTGCGCAAATGGCCGGGCGCACCCGACGGGCGCCGCATCGTCGATGTGCTGGGCGCCGAGCGAAAGCGGCTGCTGCCGCTGCCTGAAGGCGCCTTCCCGTGCGACGTGGTGAAGCCGGTGGCGTCCGGCAAGACGCCGTACCTGCGCTTCGACGGCAACGACTACTCGGTGCCGCACGTGCTGGTGAAGAAGCCGCTGACGCTGGTGGCCTCGGAGACGGCCGTGCGCATCCTCGACGGTGATGTCGAAGTGGCGCGCCACGAGAGGAGCTACGACAAGGGCCTTCGCGTCGACGACGAGGCGCACCTCGAAGCGCTGGCGCGACAGAAGCGGCGTGCGGCGGAGCTCGGCGGGCGCGACGTGCTGCGCGCGACGCTGAAGAACGCGGCCGCCTTCATCGATGGGCTGGCCGCACGCGGCCAGGCACTGGGCGCTGAAACCTCGAGGCTGGTGCGGCTGCTTCGCGAGTACGGCCCGAAGGAGCTCGACGCCGCGCTCGCCGAGGCCATGACGCGCGGAGCGCTCAGCGCTTCGTCGGTGGCGCATCTCCTGGACACAACGGCGCGCAGACGGAAACGGCTGCCGGACATCGACGTGGTGGTGCCCGAGTCCGTGCGCCACGTGCACGTCACGCCGCACGCGCTGGCCGACTACGACTCGTTGCTCGAGAAGGACGGTGAGTCATGAGTGCCCAGCTCTCGACGCAGCTGGCGACGCTGGGCATGCACTGGGCTCGCGAGAACCTCGACGACATCATCGCCCTGGCGACGAAACATCGCTGGGGCCCTGTCGAGCTCCTCGCCCATGTCGCAGAGCAGGAGGCGAGGGAGCGCGCCCGCAGAAGCATGGAGCGGCGCCGCGCGAGGGCGAAGCTGGGCCGCTTCGGCTTGATGGCCGACTTCGACTGGGCCTGGCCCACTCGCATCGACAGGCCTGCCGTCGAGTCGGCGCTCAAGCTGGACTTCCTCACCGAGCGCCGCAACCTCGTCCTCGTCGCGCCGCAGGGCCTGGGCAAGACGATGATTGCGCAGAACATCGCCCACCAGGCCGTCGTCGAAGGCCACACCGCGCTCTTCACGACGGCGTCTCAGCTGCTGCTCGACCTCGGCGCGCAGGACTCGCCTCGAGCGCTCGACCGCCGGCTCAAGCACTACGCCCGCGCTTCGTTGCTCGTCGTCGACGAGGTCGGCTACCTCTCATACGACGCGCGCAACGCCGACCTGCTCTTCCAGGTCGTCTCGCGTCGCTACGAGGAGAAGAGCCTGGTGCTCACCACCAACCTGCCGTTTGGTGACTGGGCCACCATCTTCCCGAACGCCGCCTGCGCGACGGCCCTCATCGACCGCATCGTCCACCACGCCGACCTCATCTCCATCGAGGGCAAGTCGTACCGCCGCCGCACAGCCGAGGAGGCCAAGAAGGCCAAGGCGAAGCAGTAGTCGAACCATGGGCTCGTCGACCGCGGCTCACGCCGGCGCGGTCGACGGTCCAGATTTCTGCGGATCTGCGTGACCGCCTACAACAAGGAGATGGACCTGCACAACAACCGGGTCGGTCGCGAAGTGGCGCTCGAGGTGCTTGGGAAGAACCCCGCCGCCAGCGACCAGGAGCTCTTCCGCGCCATCGTCGGGGCACTCGAAGCGGGTCGTCTGCGCGAAGTGTCCGGCGACGCGCTCGTCGTCGTCGGGTGACGGGCGTTCGCAGCTCAGCTCACTGAGGCCAGTCAGTCACCTCGACTGCCGACCGCTCAGCCGTCGCGCCAGGGATCGCCTCGGTCCCACCCCACATCTTCGACCGCTCAATCTCGAACCGCATGACACCTCCATGGACGGCTCGCCTGCGGCTTCAGGGCAGGGACCCAACCGACCGAATCCCCGGGGCACGCCGGGCCACTGCGTGATTTGAGTGACGCTCTTCCGTTGTTGAACCGCGCGCGCGAAGCCGCGGTCGCTCAAGCGCAAACCCCGAGGAGGAGGAAACCGCGTTGCGCGCTGTCTGCCCCGCCGTGGTCAGAGCCCGAAGCTGCGAGCCAGCGCCTCACCGGCGATGGCAGCGCTGGAGGGGCCCTGGAGCGCGGACAGGGTCGCCCGCACGTTGATCGTGTCCTGAGTGGCGACCGCGACCAGTCCGACGGCCCGGACGTGGGTGGACCGCGAGGACTCGGGGCGCGAGACGAAGCGGCGTACGGAGCTGGCGCCCACCGTGGCGTCGGCCACCACGTCGATCTGGTGCGAGTTGGCCACCGCGACCAGGCCGATGGCCTCGCTCTTCAAGTTGGGCTGGTCTTCACGGGCCACGTCTACCACCTGGCCCAGGACCTCTTCCCGGAAGCCTGCGTCTGCCACCCGCCGCTGCCAATCGCCAGCCCACGACGCCAGCTGAGCCTGAGAGGCGCCGCTGATGCGCTCGGCGATGGCGGTCCGCAGGGGTGCGCCGTCGCTCGCCTTGACCTCGGGGCCGACGTAGCGGTTGGCGAGGGCCTGGAAGGCGGCGCGCGCCCCCGGGTCGCCGGCAGCGGTTTTCGAACGGAGGTCCCCCAGCTCGTCGGAGAGGCGCGTCGCGGCGTCCTGCACCGTGGCGCGCAGGGTGCTCCGGATCTCCCCGGTGGGGTTCAGCAGTGGCCACGCCCGACGAGCCCGGTCATCGGTGAATTGGCGGCCCGCGTCCCACTGGGCCTGCAGCTGCTCCGAGCCCAGGGGGCTCGCCCGTCCGCCGACCCGTGCGGTGGGGACCTCGACGCGGAGCGCACCACCCGGGCCCATGGAGAGATGGTCGTTCCGCAGCACCGCGTCCCGCAATCCGTCGGACCGCTCGGGCACGAGCTCGATGGTCTTGAGGAAGGGGCTCGGGCGTCCTCCGGCGGCGACGTACTGGTCCACGGCGAAATCGACGACCCCGCGAATGGCCTGCTGCAGCGCCTCAGGTGGAATGGCGCCCAGCTTCTGCGGATCGGCGATCACCCCCACGCTGTCAGCGAATGCGCGCGGCGGCCGATCGATACCGGCGGCGCGGAGCTTCACGTTCAGGCTGGAGTCGGGGTCCTGCTCCATCTCCCGCATCAGCGACCGCGCCCACGCAGTGGGGTGGCGGGGGCCCGACCCTGCCTTCCAGCCTGCGGCAGCCCCCGGGTCGGTAGCTCCGGAGCCAGGCGGTGCTGACTTCGAGGCGGCAGGCGCCGGGGTGGCGGACGACGCGGGGCGGAGTGCAGCGCGCTGAATCGGCATGAATCAATCTTCGCATGATCCGGGCGCCGGCCGGAAGTGTCTGCGACCGCCCCGACGCCCCGGTGGGGGCCGTGCCGTCTCACCCGACCACGGCACCGGCCCCCAGGAGCCGGGCCCGGCACGCCCGCGGGGTCTCGCCGGTCTCAGCCCGAAAAGCGTGGGTGAAGGCCGCGGCACTCTCGAATCCACACGCTGCGGCCACCTCGCTCACCCCGGCGCGCGCCAGCTGCTCCCGAAGACCTTGGCGGGGAAACATCGCCGAGTACTTCACCGTGCGGAACAAGGCCTCGGAGTACGGGTTGTCGTCACTGTCTGGCCCGCTGACGACGACGGGCGTCCGTGGGGCGCGCTGAAAGAACAAAAGAACAAGCGGAGAGTGACTCCTGGGACTGGGGACCGCCGGCAAGTCGAGGGCGAGCTCGGCTTGTCGCGGGCCGCGGTGAAGGGATAAGGGATTCAAAGCGGAAAACCGAGCGCGAGCCCCCGCATCAAGCCTTGAGTTCGGACGTTTACCGCTTCACGTGACTCCGAGATTCTTTCCAGCCTCACGGAACTCTTGAAGCTTCAATGGACGGCGAGATGGGGTGCGGCGGGCCGTGCCGGTGGCCCTCACCGCGACTTCTTCAGCACGCCCCTGAGCGCACCGCCCCTCTGACATCTGGGGTTCCGCAGCCTTCGTGCGCATGGTGGCGGCGCACGACGTGTCCGGGCCTCCGCTGGCCACGGCGGCGGCGACGTCCATGGTTGGAACCGGACAGAGTTGCTCAACTGGTGTGTCGAAGTCGGTCACTTTCGATGAAGGCGCTTGGAATCGGCGCTGGCCTCCTGGCCTGCCAACGCCCGTGCCTTCGCGCGCTGCGATTCGTGACGCGGTCCCTCCAGCGCGAGCACTTCCTTCAGCAAGGTGTTGACCCGGGCGGGCTCCTTCCCGATGGCCTTCAGCGCGCCCGCGAGGCCGAGCTTTGCCTGCGCGAGGTTCCACGCCGGGAGTTTCCGCTTCACCAGCTCGGGCAACACGACGTCGAGCATCGCGACGGCCTCCGCATGACGGCCGAGCAAGTCGTCGCGGCGCTTCGGCTTACGCCGCGTGCGGCAGCGAGTTCTCCTCGGTGAAGCCCGCTGAACACGGCATTACCGGGAGGTCGGCGTAATGTCGGAGATCATGAAACCGAAGCTGACGCACCTCAGGTTTGGGCCACAACTTCGCGCTGTGCGTGGGGCACCTGCGCAGGGCGGCATCTGGAGCCTTCTCCGCGTGTTCGCAGCCACGGCGACGGCAGACGTGCCGGTCAACTCTTGAGGGGAGAACGCGAGACGACGTGAGAGTGCGAAGTTGGTGCGCAAGACGAGGCTCCATTGGGAGAGACGGAGCCGGCGGCTGCTCCAGAGGTCCCTGAGCCTGATCGGATCGCACCTTCAACGAAACGCACCGTGCCCCGAACAACTACTTCGGGTCTTCCCTATGGAAGGAGCTGCGGGACCCTGCACATCTGCAAGTCAGAGGTAGCCCGATCTGCACCCCCGGCCTTGGTCGCACCGACCCGCATGTGATGCCTTCCTGCCAGCACCTCGGTGCAATCTTGCGAAATCATCGAGGGGCTCGGTACCGCAAAGGGCCTTCAGCGGTCAACCAGTGCCGCGCAGGCGCAACTGCCTTTGCACAAACCGCACATCATGCTCATTCTCCATCGACGCCGGACGGACGCGCAGGCAACTGCGGGCTATGGCCCTTTCGGAGCGCCGCCCACGCCAGCGCGGTCCACGGGCAGCGGTGTTTCTGGTATTCGATGCCGATGCAAACCTTGGCTCTCGGAATTGCCGGCGTTGCGCTCGCCATTGGCCTGCTCTCGATTGGCGACACCCTGTTTGTCCGAAGAGCGCCAACCGACAACATCTTGAACATGGTCAGCGAAATCGCCCCAGCGGGGGAGCTTGGGCGCCTGAAGAAGGTCGCCGATGCCGGTCCCTCCACGCCCCTCTCGAAAATGATGTTGGCCGGCTTGCTGGCCCGACGCTCGGCGGCAACTCTTCCTGAGGTTGGTCCCGCGATGGACAAGGCACTCGACGAAGGTCGAACAACTGGGCGCTGGCTCTGGTTGCTGGCAATGGCGGGGGGCGCTATCGCGGGTGGGGTCCTCATCGTTGTTCCGGCCGCTCGGACAACAGGCGTCGGCGCGACAGCTGTTGTGGCTGCGCTGTTCAGTTTGATCGCTTGGCGCGTGGCGACAACTACAGCAGTGGACTTGGAGCGCGCTCACGCAGTGCTGCGGCCCCTACTCTCGGCCGCCCCACTTGCGTCAGCGCCCTACAAGGTCATGCCGAGGATCAGGCCGCTGGCGTGGGCGAACAGTGTTGCCGGCCGGGGTTTGATTTCCGATCCCGCCGGCCCTCCAAGTCTGGTGATCACATACGTTCTCGACGTCGGTGATCGCGTCGCGTTCATCGACGCCGGCCTTCTGGAGCGAATTGGCGTCGATCAAGCGGAGATCAAACGGGAGGCGTTTCGCAACGTGGAGGTGATCTTCCCGCGGGCTGCCGTTCAACCGCTCCTCGGCACCAAAGACATCGCCATGATCAAGAAGAAGGACAGCTATGACGCGACGAGGCTACTCGCGGTGCCCGCCGCGCTCAGCCCCGGCCAAGAGCTATTCGCCGTGATCCCTGATGACGACACTCTGGCCCTTGTTGGCACCTCAGATTGGCTACCCAAGCTGAAGGAGCTTGCCGTCGAGTGGTATGGCTCCGCCGAGGACGAGAAGAAAATCACCTCCGAAGTCCTCCGAGTTGCACCGGAAGGAATTTCGGTCGCGGTCGTTCGATAAGAACAAGTCGAACAAAGCTGAAAACGGGAAGGGCGTCGAGGGGGCGTTGGGGC
>JBBAQZ010000051.1:33291-50031 GCA_040400045.1 Myxococcaceae bacterium | reverse complement strand
TCGCCGGCACCTGACTGCCACTCCAGATTTCCGCGGATCTCAGTGACCGCCAACATCAAGCGCCGTGCGACGCAAAGCTGCCACTTCGATCTGTGCGCGCCGGGTTCAAGTCTGACTCGGAACCAGTGTTGGTGCTCGCGGGTGCTGATCGCGCTCTGGGCTGTTCGCGCTTGATCTCCTCGATTGTTGTGGGCTGATCGCCGAATGACTGATCAGGACGTCGAGTTAGAAGCCGTCGCCGCGGTTGTGAGGGGCACAGACCCAGACGCAACCCGCCGAGCAATCGGTTGGGTCCTTCGGGACACGATCGACCAGCTACTGGATGGCCAGCACACGGGGCGCTACCGATGGGAGCAGCTCATCAAGACTGAAAAGACACACGCGGGTACCCTGGTCGAGATCAACCTCCAGCGCGCCATGCGGTATCCAGACGGCGCGAAGCTCGACTTCAAGATCGCCGACGTTGAAGTCGACTGCAAGTACTCGCAGGCCCTCTACGCGTGGATGATTCCGCCGGAGGCAGTAGGTCACCTTTGCATCGTGATTTGGGCCAGTGATTTCGAGGCGAAGTGGTCTCTCGGCCTCGTGCGGGCTTCCGAGAGCGCTCTTTCCAAAAGTGAAAACCGCGATGGGAAACGAACGCTGTCCAAGGACGGGAGGAAGACCGTCCAATGGCTCTTCGATCATGCTGCACTTCCTCCCAACGTATACCTTGGGCTGCGCGAGGAGCAGGTCGCGGCCATCCTCGCTCCAAGTCTCTCGGGGCAGGCACGGGTGAACAAGCTCTTCATCCACGCGCAAAAGCGAATCGTCGGTCGCGGTGCAGTTGCCACGGCGGCGCAGCAGGACGACTTTCTGAAGCGAGTTCGAGAGAACGGAGGAGCGCGCGAGAAGCTCCGCCGACTGGGAATCGTGATCATGTCGCACGAGCACGCTGAGTTGGCCCTGGGTCTGGGAGTGCCGGTGCCGCAGAAGGGTGAGTTCGTCTCTGCACAACTCGCGAAAGCGACAGCAGAAGGCGAAGGTACGGTCAGAATCGATGGCGGCTGGTGGCGGCTTGCCAAGGACGGCGAACCGCAGAACGGTAACGCGCCTCAGTTGCCAAGGGCGAAGGGGCGGAAGGCGACGAGCAACAAGAAAAAGGCCTGAAGAAACTCAGCCAGCCAAGCGCTCAAGGCGAAGCTGCGTTGGTCGAATTGCCACTTTCGCCCGTGAAGCAGGCGCCTTCTGAATTGCGGCACGGATGGCGCGGCCCACAGCCTGCGCAACCGGTGGCGGGAACGCGTTGCCGACTTGCCGGTACGAAGCTGTTTTGCGCCCGGAGAACGCCCAGGAATCGGGAAAGCCCTGAATGCGCGCGACCATTCGAACCGTGAGTTTCGGCACACCGTCGATAGCGAACGATGCGTCAGGTGCTTCGTTGGCGACACCAAGCCCGTCGACGCCCAACTCAAGCCACTTCGCTCGAGCGCGAGTCGGGCCGAGGTCCGGGCCCCCGTGCTTCTTGGAGCCTCCGACAATCGTTGGCGCAATGGTGTTCGCTCGTGCTGCCCAGGCTCTAGCCCCGCGCCAGCCCTTCTCGGCCATGAGATCTTCAAGCGTCTCGCCGACGGTCGGGGTGGCGTTGACGGCGCGGGGCCACTTGAAGTGCGGCGCGATGTGGGACTTCAAGGCGACGAGGAGGAATCGCGGCCTCAATTGGGGAACGCCGTAGTCCGAAGCGTTCAAGAGACGCCACGACGATTCGTATCCGAGAGACGCGAGTTGGCGGAGGATTCCCTCTCGATACGCGGTGAACTTGTCTGACGCGAGGCCTCGGACGTTCTCGAGTAGGACGGCCGATGGTCTCGTTTCCTCTACGAGCCGGAGCGCTTCAGGAAACAGGTCTCGCTCGTCGTCGGGTCCCAGTTGCTTGCCCGCGATTGAGAACGGCGGGCATGGAACGCCACCCGCGAAAAGCTCGATGCCCTTGAAGTTCCGGCCCGAAAACTCACGCAAGTCCTGTTCGAACACGCGCCACTGCGGACGGTTCTGGCGAAGGGTCGCACAGGCGTCGCTGTCGACCTCAACCGCTGCGGCGTGACCGAACCCCGCAAGGTCGAGGCCGAGTGCCTGGCCACCCGCTCCCGCGCAAATCTCCATTGCTGCCATTCCCGACTTTGTTTGCCTCACGCACCCTCCACGGTCGAAGTAGCCCAACGCGGTAACCGTAGTCCATGGGGCTGACACGCGCGGTTGGTGGGAAGGGCTTCTTTACGATGACGTTCGGCCTATGGAGTCGTTCATATCGCGGGGCAGCGCACAGGGCTGTCGGCCGTAGCGCGCTCGGCTATGAGGTCGGTGTCAGACGACTGAAGGACGCTGGGCCACCTCGATCAAGAACGCCGCCGCGCCGAGGCGGAGCGCTCTTCGCTCAAGGACAAGCTGATGGACCTGTCCCTGCGCGAGCTAATGGATGGGTTGCGGTCGCGGGCGCGCCACGAGGCGTCGCTCCGGGTCGCGCTCGAAGAGCTGACGGCGAAAGAGGCTTGAGGTCAGCGGAGCAGCGCACCCGTGAGGGCGCGCTTGATGAACTGGCCCCCGCCCTTCGCCTTCAGCTCGTTCTTCTCGATGACGACGCGGCCGCGAGACAGCACGGTCTCGGTGAAGCCCTTCACGGTGAAGCCCTCGTACGCGCTGTAGTCGACGTTCATGTGGTGCGTGTGCGGGTTGTTGATGCTGATGGTCTCGGAGCGGTTCGGGTCGAAGATGACGAGGTCTGCGTCTGAGCCGACGGCGATGGTGCCCTTCTTCGGGAACAGGCCGAACGCTTTCGCCGCCGCCGTCGAGGTCAGCTCGACGAACCGGTTCAGAGAGATGCGCCCCTCGACGACGCCCGCGTTGTAGATGAGGCTCATGCGGTTCTCGACGCCGGGTGCGCCGTTGGGGATCTTGGTGAACGAGTCCTTGCCGAGCTCCTTCTGCCCCTTGAGACAGAAGGGACAGTGATCGGTCGCGATGGTCTCGAGGTCACGGAACTTGAGCCCTTGCCACAGCTCGTCCTGGTTCCACTTCTCGCGCAGCGCCGGAGTCATCACCCACTTGGCCCCTTCGAAGTCGGCGCGGTCGTAGTAGCTCTGGTCGAGCAGCAGGTACTGCGGGCAGGTCTCGGCGATGACGTCGACTCCGCGGGCCCGGCCACGCTTCACCTCTTCCAGCGCGTCGGACGACGACAGGTGCACGATGTACAGAGGCACCTTCGCGACCTCGGCGATCGCGATGGCGCGGTGCACGCCTTCGGCCTCCATCCGGGTGGGCCTCGTCAGGGCGTGCCATTTGGGCTCGACCTTCCCGTCCTTCACGGCGGCCTTCACGATCTCGTCGATGACGATTCCGTTCTCGGCGTGCATGCAGATGCGGGTGCCGTTGTCGCCGGCTTGTCGGAAGGCGCGGTACAGCGTGCCGTCGTCCACATAGAGGACGCCCGGGTACGCCATGAAGAGCTTGTAGGACGTGACGCCCTCATCAGCGAGCCGCCGCATCTCTGGCAGCCGCTCTTCCGGCATGTCGGTGACGATCATGTGGAACGAGTAGTCGATGAAGGCCTTGCCCTGCGCCTTCTGGTGCCACGTATCGAGGCCCTTGAGCGTCGACTCGCCCTTGGTCTGGATGGCGAAGTCGATGACGCACGTCGTTCCTCCGAAGGCTGCGGCGCGCGTTCCCGTCTCGAAGTCGTCTGCCGACGTCGTTCCGCCGAACGGCATGTCGAAGTGGGTGTGCGGGTCGATGCCCCCGGGGAAGACCAGGCGATTCTTCGCGTCGATGATCGTGTCGGCCTCGAGGGGCAGGTTCTTGCCGATGTGAGCGACCTGCTCTCCATCGATCAGGATGTCAGCCATGTAGTCGTCGACCGCGGTGATGATCCGGCCATTCCGAATGAGCGTCCGCATGTGCATCTCCTGGAAAGGGAACTCACGGATTCCAGCAGACCTGGCGCGGCAACGGCGAGAAATTGCTTCAGTACATGCGTCGAAGACGGGCAGCGAAGAAGCCGTCGTAGCCTTCTGGGCCGGGCAGCGTTCGAAGGTAGCCCTGCACCAGCGGCAACCCCTGCGCGCGCGGAGACTCGGCCGTGAAGTCCGGGTGACTGCGCAAGAAGAGCTCGATCTGATCGGCTCCCTCCGTCGGGTCGGTGGTGCACACCGCGTAGACGAGCAGGCCACCCGGCGCGACGTGCTTCTGGCAGGACTCGAGAATCTCGCGCTGCAGCGTGGCCAGACTCGCGAAGTCCTTCTCGGAGCGCCGGTAGCGCAGCTCGGGGTGACGGCGCAGCGTGCCCAGTCCCGAGCACGGCGCGTCGACCATCACCACGTCGAACTCGCCGAAGTCGTCGGGGAGCTTCGAGGCGTCCATGGCCTTCGTGTGCAGGCGCTCCGTCAGGCCGAGGCGCTTGGCCTCGAGCTGAATCTTCGGCAGCTTGTTCTGGTGCAGGTCGATGGCGAGCACCTCGTTCGTCTCGGCGAGGTGACACGACTTGCCGCCGGGCGCCGCGCACGCGTCGAGCACCTTCGCCGTGGCCGGCACCTGCGCGTACACGCCGACCAGCTGCGCCGCTTCGTCCTGCACCTGCCAGAGGCCTTCGTCGTAGCCGAACAGGTCCTCCACGCGGCCGGGGTTCTCGAGCACGATGCCGACGGGAGAGGTGGCCGTCGCGTGGGCCTTCACGCCGACCTCCAGCAGCTGCCCGAGGAGCACGTCACGCGTCTGCTTCGAGGTGTTGGCGCGAATGACGACGTGCGGCGGCTCATTGTCGGCCTTCAGCATCGCCTCGGCGCGCTCCGGGCCGAACTGCCGCTGCCAGCGCCGCACCAGCCACTCCGGGTGACTCTCCCTCACGGCCAGTCGCGTCGCGCCGTCGCCCGTCGGGAGCGGCAGCTCGGTCAACGCCGACAGCTTGCGCAGGTTGGCGTTCACGAAGCCGGTGGCGCGCGCGAGCCCCACTGCTTTCAGCGCGTCGACCGTGTCTCCGACGGCGGCGTGCTTTGGCACGCGCATGAAGAAGAGCTGGTAGGCGCCCAGCCGCAGCGCCGCGAGCACCTTGTCTTCGATGGTCTCGAGCCTGCGGTCGGCGACCGTGGTGAGCGCGTAGTCGATGGCCAGCAGCCGCCGCGTCGCGCCGTAGCAGAGCTCGGTGACGAGGCCGGCGTCGCGTGGGTCCTTCGGTTGGAACTCGTCGAGCACGGAGTCGAGCACCACGTTCAGGTACGCGTCGGTCGCGGCCACGCGTGCCATCACCTGAATCGCGAGCGCCCGGGCGGTGAGCGGCCTGCGCTCCGGCTTCTTCGGGGGCGTCATGACTCGAGCTTCGCCGCGTACGAGAGGATGACGTGGTCGGTCGCCTTCGCGCTCGTCGACAACAGCAGGAGGAGGTCTTCGAGCTTCGGGTCTTCAGTCGGCGTGCCGCGCTGAATCGCCGCCCACTGACTGCGGGCCCACTGCGCGAACTCGTCGGGGCTCAGCTTCTTCCCCAGCCGGGCGCTCAGCTTCTCGCGAACGAGCGCGCGCGTGATGGCGCCGGCCGTCGTCACTGCGGCCTTGTTCGGGGCAGCACCGATGGACCTCCCCGTGGGCGCCGCTGCGACCGGTGGGGCCCGCCGACCGATGGACTTGCCCTTCGGGGTCGGCTCGTTCGCCGGTGCCTGCTTCACGCGGCCGATGGTCTTCCCTTGAGGTGCGCGCCGCGGGGGCTGATCCATGTCCACCGTCTGTGCCTGGTCGTCTCCTGCCACCGGGTCGGCCGTCGCCGCGGCCAGGGCCTCGACCTTCGCGAGCGCCTGGAGCCCCTTGAAGTACCCGTCGACGCCCTGTCCGTGGAATTGCTTCTCGACGACGCGCTTGAGCGCGCTGCGGCCTCGGGACTTCCCGTCGTGTCGCAGCTGCACCTCGATGCACGGCAGCGCCAGCGCCTCGAGCGCGTCGGCCAGCGAGTACGCCACCGGCGCCAGGGACGACGGGTTCACGATGACGCCGAAGAGCCCGCCGCGTTTCTCGAGCAAGGTGTCGAGCAGGGCCGCTTCTCCGCTCGCCTGGAACGTCTCGACCTCGAGCCCGAGGGACGCCCCCTTCTGGATGAGTTCCTCGTCGAGCGACGACAGCGCCCGGCCGAGCACGGCGTCGAGGTTCAGGTTGGGTCCGTGGAGGACGAGCACGCGGCGAGCCATGCGCGGCTCCTATGTCGTCACTCAACGCCGGTCGAGCGTGCCGTCTTCAGTCGCTCGTCAGCGTGAACGCGTCTTCGCCCGGCCGCGCCTCGTCGGCGACCGCGGCGGGTGTGTCGACCCACGCCCACCGGTCAGGTTGCCTCGAACGGCCGGGTGCCGGTGAGCAGCTTCTTCCCCGAGAGGAACTCCTGCGCCGTCATCACGCGTTTCCCCTCGAGCTGGACCGACGTCAGCACCAGCGAGCCCTGGCCGCACGCGACCTCGATGCCTGCGGGCGACGCCGAGAGGACCGTGCCGGGCGCTCCCGTCCCGCCCAGGACCGTCGCGGCGTGCACCTTGAACAGCGAGCCCTCGAGCTTCGTGAAGGCGCCCGGCCATGGCGTGAACGCGCGGAGCCGACGCTCGAGCTCGACGGCGCTCTTCGTGAAGTCGAGCGCGCCGTCTTCCTTCTTGATCATCGGCGCCATCACCACGCCGTCTCCTGGCTGGGCGACGGGCTGCAGGTCTCCGGAGAGGTAGCGGGGCAGGGCGCGGGTGAGCACCTGGCCACCGAGCGCGGCGAGCGAGTCATGAAGCGTGGCCGAGGTGTCGTGCGGGCCAATGGGCAACTCGGCGCGATCGATGACCGGGCCCGTGTCCATGCCTTCGTCCATGCGCATCAGGCAGACGCCGGTCTTCTCGTCACCGGAAGCGATGGCCCACTGAATCGGCGCGGCGCCACGGAAGCGCGGCAGCAGCGACGCGTGCACGTTCACGCACCCGTGCATCGGAGTCTCGAGGACGTCCTTCGGCAGGATTTTTCCGTACGCCGTCACCACCGCCACGTCTGCCGAGAGCGCGGCCAGCTGTGACGCGAAGTCGGTGCCGCGGAGCTTCAGCGGCTGGAGCACGGGCAGCCCCTTCTGCAACGCGAAGGTCTTCACCGCCGAGAACGAAACCTCCTGGCCGCGGCCTCTGGGTTTGTCGGGCTGGGTGACGACGGCGACGACCTCCCCGAGCCCGAGACAGGCCTCGAGCGACTTCACGGCGAACGGCGGAGTGCCCATGAACACGATGCGCGGCATGGGCGAGCCATAGCATCGGCGGTGCCCCACCAACGCATGCCGTCATTTCACGAGGCTCGGACAGGTCTGCGTTGACCCCGCGGGGGTCCACGTCTACGAGGCACCCGCTTTCGTCTTTTTACCCATCTGGGGGTTCGCATGCGTTCGTTGCTCGTCGCTGGCGTGGTGGTGCTGCTGGTCACTTCCGGGTGCAAGTCCGATCCCTCGACGCCCGAGCATTGGGCCAAGCGCCTCGAAGGGACCAAGGGGAAAGAGGGCAAGAAGAAGGTCATCGAGGACCTGCGCGAAAAGCACATGAGCCCGGCCATGTTGCCGATGCTCCACGAGCGCCTCAACGTCGAGAAGTCTGCCGAGGTGAAGCGCGACATTGCGCGCGTGCTCGGCGAAGCGAAGAGCGATTCCAGCATCGAGCCGCTCGCGAACGCCGTCGTCTGGAGCCCCGCGGACACCGATGAAAAAGGCCTCGACAAGGAGATCGCCACCGCCCTCGGCACCATCGGCAGCCCCAAGGCCGTCGCCACCCTCGTGAAGCTGCTGTCGGTGAAGGACAACTACACGGTGATCGCCAGCATCGACTCGCTCGGCGAGCTCAAGGCGCCCGAGGGCTTCGACGCCCTCAACAGCATCGCCACCGATGATTCTCAAGAGACGTTCGTCACCAAGAAGGCGATCATCGCGCTCGGCAACATCGGCGACAAACGCGCCATCCCCACGCTGGTGAAGGCGATGTTCAAGGAGCGCAAGGGCGTCAGCTTCTACCTGGAGTCGTCGTTCGCGCTGTACCAGATGGGGACGCCCGCCGCCGACGCGCTCCTCGGTGCGCTCGATGGCTCGGACAAGGCGCTCTACGACTGGGCCGCGAAGAGCAACGTGAAGGAGGTCGCGCTCCAGGCGAAGTCGGCGCAGGTGCTCGGCGATCTCCACGACATGCGCGCCGAGACGGCGCTGCTCGGAATGCTCAACCCCAGGACCGAGTTCGACGACATTCGCGCGATCCTCCAGGGCCGCGCTGCCGACGCGCTCGGTCGCATGCGCGCCAGGAACGCCGTCAAGCCGCTCTCGGCGCTGGTGACCGACGCGAAGACCGACGCCGGCGTCGTGCGTGAGTGTGTCTTCGCGCTCGTCCGCATCGGCAACCCCGAGGGCGTGCCCGCGCTCATCACCTTCCTGGGCAAGGCGCCGTACTGGGATGCCCGCGACGAGATCATGCGCGGCATCACCCTCATGGGCACCGACAAGGACATCCCCGCGTTCGACAAGGCCACCGCCGACGAGGCCAGGAAGACCGAGGCCGGCTGCAAGGACGAAGAAGAGTCCCACCCCGACTGCAAGGCCGGCATTCCTGAGGCCATCAAGCGCCACGTCGACCGCGTGAAGGCGCACAAGGAGCGGCTGCTGGCGTCGGGCGAGTGCAAGAACGACTCGGCCTGCTGGGCGAAGAAGCTCGACGACAAGAGCGACATGGTGCGTGAGCGCGCCGCCGCAGAGGTCGGCCGAGGCAACAACGCCGCGCAGGCCCCCGAGCTCTTCAAGCGCCTCAAGGAGCAGAACCTCGACGCGCGCCTGTCGATCATTCAGGCCACCGACTGGCTCGTGAATGACAACGCCGAGGCGATGAAGGCCGCGCAGGCCATTCTCCCCGAGCTCGAGAAGCAGCTGAAGGACGAGAAGGGCAAGACGGACTTCGTGAAGATCAACGAAGACCTGCGCCGCCTCTACGTGCGCATCCAGCGCGGCTGAAGTCCGGCTGAGCTCTAAAGGGGCCAGAGCCCTCTGACAACGCGTCGTCGAGTCGCTTCACGGCGCTCGACGGTGCGTCTTCGTTCGTGCCGAGCCACCCACGGAGCGCGGCGTCGCCAGGCTCCACCAGACCGCGGCCCGGTGCACTCCGGGCGGGGCGCTTCATCTTCTCGCCAGGGAGCCAGGTCTCCCACGCGACAACGAGGAACGAGCTCGACGACAGACGGCTCCAGGCCATCGACTCGCTCGTCGGGGAGTCCGCCTGACCCCTGGCGCGCACCGCTCGCCGCCCGCGCACCGCGTTCCTACGGCTTCGTGGTGGGGCCCGCGTCGACTGGCGGACCCGGAGGGCTCTGCACCTCGAGCTGATCGTCGAGCGCGAACCGGCCCAGACTGCGCCGGAGGACCTCCCACAGCACCCGGCGGTACTCGGCCTGGGAGACGGCGCCCGTGAGGACGAGGCCCGCGCCCACGTACCGCGCTTTCACCTTCCCTCTTGCGATGCTGTCGAAGGCCCGTTGCAGTTCCTTCAGCTGCGCCTGGAGCACCTCGCCCGAGAGCGTGACCTCGAGGGCCCTCGCCTCGACGGCGTCGGTCTGGAAGAGGGCGAGCAACGCCAGCCGGCAGGCCTCGGTGTGCGCGGTGACGGTGAGCTTCACGTCCTCCAGCGGCGTCCATCGCAGGTCCGGGCAGGCTTTCTGGGCCGCCCCGCTCAGCTTCTCGTCCTGCAACGGCTTGCTGCCCACCCGCACCCGCCACGCTGCGACCCGGCCCTCGGAGCCGAGCAGCACCACCGTTCGTCCTGGCTTGAGGCCCGAGACGAGCAACTCGTTGGAGTCGGCCAGCCACTCCAACTGGAGCGTCTTCGGGTCCTCGATCTCCCACCAGTCGATGTGCGGGAGTTTCACGAAGCGCTCTTTGCCGGCCTCGACGTCGTGCACCCAGTCGACGGGCCAGGCGACCGCTGGGAGTGCGAACGTCAACAGGCTGGTGAGCAGGAATCGCACCTCGTGCTGCTTAGCTGATGTTCCCGTCACATTTCAGCGGCTTCCGGGCCATTCGCGACGGGCAGTGGGGTCGCCGGGGGCGATCGGCTAACTTGGGATGTCCGATGTCGACCTGGGTGATGTGGCTGGTGCTGGCGGTGCTCCTGACCGCTCGAGGGTTGCTCGCCGCGGTCGAGGCGGCCCTGCAGTCGTTGTCAGACCCCCAGGTGAAGGCGCTGGCGAAGGAGCACCCCCGGCGCGGTGGTCGGCTCCTCAAGCTCAAGAGTGACGTCGAGTCGACCGCGGCAGCCCTGCGCTCGGGGATGGTGCTGCTGGGCTTCATGGCGGCGGCGATTGGCGTGCTGGTGCCGCCCAAGATGCTCGATCTCGCCTTCGCCCAGGCCGTGCAGTCGGCCGACTGGCTGGTGTGGGCGACGCCGCTGGGCTCGGCGTTGCTGGTGGCGACGCTGGCCACGGTCGTCGACGTCTCGTTCCGCTCCTTCGCCATTCAGCACCCCGAGTCGTGGGGCCTGGGCTTCTCCTGGCTCGCGATGGGCGTGAGCACCGTCATCGCACCGATGGTGAAGGTGCTCGTGGTGCCGGTGAACCTGGTGCTGGGCCTCTTCAACGCGAAGGTGACGTTCGTGCCGCCGCCGCCGCCCCTGGAAGAACTCGAGAAGCAGCTCATTCGCCAGGCCCAGAACCACGAGGTCGACCGGGGAGCGCCGCAGCTGATCCGCTCGATCTTCCGCCTGTCGGACAAGACGTGCCGCGACGTGATGGTGTCGCGCACCGACGTGGTGGCCATGGAGCTGTCGACGCCGATCCCCGAGCTCCTGCAGGGCATCGCCGAGCAGGGGCACTCGCGCATTCCCATCTACCGCGAGAGCATCGACAGCATCGTCGGCATCCTCCACGTGCGCGACATCGTGCCGCTGATGCAGAACCCCGACCTGATCCTGCTCCAGGACCTGCTGCGGCCCGCCGTGTACGTGCCGTGGGTGAAGCCCATCGGCGACCTGCTGCGCGACATGCAGAAGCAGCGCATTCACATGGCCGTCGTGGTCGACGAGTACGGCGGCTTCTCGGGCATCGTCACGCTCGAGGACATTCTGCGAGAGATCGTCGGCGACATCGGCGACGAGTTCGAAGAGGCGAGCAGCCCGTTCGAGAAGCAGCCCGACGGCAGCGTGCTGGTCGACGCCACCATCGAGCGCGCTGAGTTCTCGAAGGCCTTCGACTTCAAGTTCCCCGACGAGGGTGACTACGAGACGCTCGGCGGGTTCGTCGCGCACCTCGCTGGCGCGATCCCCGAGGCGGGCGAGCGCTTCTCGAGCGGCGGCTTCACCTTCGTCGTGCACTCGAAGGACGGGCCGCGGCTCGAGCGCGTCAAGGTGTGGCGCCCGGTGCGCACCAGCACCTCGACCAGCTCGGGGCAGCTCGCCGGGACCAGCCAGGGGAACCTGCAGCCAGTGCCCGACCGACGACCCAGTCGGGAGACCGAGCCGGTGATCCCCGGCGTGCGTTGACGAGGCCCAACGCCCCAGGCGCGGCTGAGCCCCTACGCCGGTCCGACGCCGGTGAGCGAGGGCCCGAAAAGACAACGGGCCTCGCTCCGGGGAAGGAGCGAAGCCCGTGACTTCCAGCGCCTCTGGAGCTGCTTAGGCCGCGGCCTTCGCGCCCGTGTTGGCCTCGACGCCCTCGCTCTTCACGCCGGCCTCGATGCGCATGCCGTAGAACGAGCGGTAGACGAAGAAGGCCGAGATGGCGAAGAAGATGGCCGCCAGCGCGGTGGTGATGGTCTTGCCCGACTCGGCGTTGCTCTTGTTGAGCTCGATCGCCAGCTCGACGGCCAGCAGGCCGAACAGCGTGGTGAACTTGATGACCGGGTTGAGCGCGACCGACGAGGTGTCCTTGAAGGGGTCGCCGACGGTGTCACCGACGACGGTGGCCGCGTGCAGGTCCGTGCCCTTGGCCTTCAGCTCGGTCTCGACGAGCTTCTTGGCGTTGTCCCAGGCTCCGCCGGCGTTCGCCATGAAGACGGCCTGGAAGAGGCCGAAGAGCGCCATCGAGATGAGGTAGCCGATGAAGAAGTACGTCTCGAAGCAGGCGAAGGCGAGCGTGCCGAAGAAGATGGCGAGGAAGATGTTGAACATGCCCTTCTGCGCGTACTGGGTGCAGATCTCGACGACCTTGCGGCTGTCGGCGACCGACGCCTTGGTGACGCCCTCGAGCTTGATGTTCTTCTTGATGAACTCGACCGCGCGGTAGGCGCCCGTCGAGACCGCCTGCATCGAGGCGCCGGTGAACCAGTAGATCATCGCGCCGCCCATGATCATGCCGAGCAGGAACGGCGCGTGGAGCACCGACAGGAAGTTCAGGTCGCTCTTCAGGCCGTTGGTGATGGAGAAGATGATCGCGAAGATCATCGTCGTGGCGCCGACGACGGCCGTGCCGATGAGCACCGGCTTGGCGGTCGCCTTGAAGGTGTTGCCCGCGCCATCGTTCTCTTCGAGGAACTCCTTGCTCTTCTCGAAGTTGGGCTCGAAGCCGAAGTCCTTCTTCACCTCTTCCTTGATGTTCGGGATCGTCTCGATGAGCGAGAGCTCGTAGACCGACTGCGCGTTGTCCGTCACCGGACCGTACGAGTCGACCGCGATGGTGACCGGGCCCATGCCGAGGAAGCCGAAGGCCACCAGACCGAAGGCGAACACCGGCGAGGGGTCGATGACGCCCTGCACGAAGAGCTGACCCAGGCCCTGCAGCGACACCCAGTACGCGGCGCCCATGAGCGCCACCAGGACGACGCCCATCCAGTAGGCCGAGAAGTTACCGGCGACGAGCCCCGAGATGACGTTCAGCGACGCGCCGCCCTCTTTCGAGGCCGTGACGACTTCACGCACGTGCCGCGACTCGGTCGACGTGAAAGCCTTCACCAGCTCGGGGATCAGCGCGCCGGCGACCGTGCCGCACGTGATGATGGCCGACAGCTTCCACCACATCGTCGAGTCGCCGTTGAGGTTGGGGATGAGGAGGTACGAGGCCACGAACGTCACCACCACCGACAGCGCCGAGGTGAGGATGACCAGCTGCGTGAGCGGGTGCTCGAAGTTCATCTTGAGCGCGTTGGCGTAGCGAGCCTTCTGCACCACGTTGTTGATCAGGTACGAGGCGAAGCTGGTGACGACCATCATCACGCGCATCGCGAAGATCCACACCAGCAGCTGCACCTGCACCGCCGGGCTCGGCGCCGCGAGGAGGATGAACGTGATGAGCGCGACGCCCGTCACGCCGTAGGTCTCGAAGCCGTCGGCCGAAGGGCCGACCGAGTCACCGGCGTTGTCACCCGTGCAGTCGGCGATGACGCCGGGGTTGCGCGCGTCGTCTTCCTTGATCTTGAAGACGATCTTCATCAGGTCGGACCCGATGTCGGCGATCTTGGTGAAGATGCCGCCGGCGATGCGCAGCGCCGAGGCGCCGAGCGACTCACCGACCGCGAAGCCGATGAAGCACGAGCCCGCGAGCTCGTTTGGCACGAACACCAGGATGAGGAGCATCAGCAGCAGCTCGACCGAGATCAGCATCATGCCGATCGACATGCCGGCCTTGAGCGGGATGTCGTAGGTCGGGAACGGCTTGCCCATCAGCGACGCGAAGGCCGCGCGCGAGTTGGCGAAGGTGTTCACCCGAATGCCGTACCAGGCGACGCCGTAGCTGCCGGCGATGCCGATCAGCGAGAACGCGAGGATGATGATCACGCGTACGGCCGTCGGCCACTCGGCCGCCTTGCCCTCGACGTGGGCGATCGAGAAGTACGCCGCGATCACCGCGCCGATGAACAGCTCGAGGATCATGATGAACTTGCCCTGCGTCACCATGTACTGCTTGCACGTCTCGTAGATGAGCTCGCTGATCTCGAGCATCGACTTGTGCACGGGCAGGTTCTTCAACTGGTTGTACTGCACCGCGCCGAACACCAGGCCCAGCGCCGACACCACCATGCCGATCATCAGCAGCGTGCGGCCGTCGATTCCCAGGAACTGCTGGCTGGCGAGATCGGGCAACACCAGGTTGGCTTCGCTGGCGAAGGCGAGCGCCGGAAGCACCAGCCCGGCCAGACCCGCAAGTCTTGAGAGTTTCATTGCTTTCGTTCCTCGTTGAGAGAGAGCGGCGCGGCCCATAGCACACATGGCGCAGCCTCAGGCAAGGTCTTCGCGCGCCCATGGACGGTGGTTTGCAAGTGCCAGCCACATGACGGCGATGGTGGGCTCCACAGCACCTCCCATGACGGCGAACACTGACGAACTCCTCGACACCTTGAGCGGTGTCATTCGCGACTTTGGCCGTTACGCCTTCGACCTCTCTCGGCAAGACGCTCGTCGAACGCAGCTGATCTTCGACCAGTGGGCCCAGCACCTCGCGTCGGGTGTCGAGGCCCCGGGTGGGGTCGGACGGACCGGGACGCGGAGAGATTACCCAGGGCTCCGGCGTGCCTTCTCCCAACACCGGCAGGCCGAGCTCGCCGAGATGAGCCACGTGCACGAAGCCCTGCGCGAGGTCGTCTGGGCCTTCGTGGGCGGGCTCAACCGGCTGGTGATCGAGGACGCCGAAGACGATGCGCGGGTGACCGCGTCGCTCTCGCAGATCGCGTTCAAGCTGGGCAGCACCTCTCCGCTCGAGATCCGGAGCGTGGCGCTCGAGGCCGTCGCGCAGGTGCAGGCGGTCTTCGAGGCGCGACGCGCGCGGCAGCAGAGCCAGCTGCAGTCGCTCGGCGAGAAGCTGGAGCAGCTCGGCTCTCAGCTCGAGACCGCGCGGAAGGAGAGCACCACCGACGCGCTCACCCAGCTCTACAACCGGCGGGCGTTCGACGAACAGCTCGTGCGCACCGTCGAGCTCGCGTCATTGCGCGCCGGCGGCGCCGGGTTGTTGATCATCGACCTCGATCACTTCAAGCAGGTCAACGACTCCGTGGGGTACCCCGGCGGTGACGCGGTCTTGAGTGCCGTCGCGCAGGCGTGCGTGCGCGTCTTCAAGGGCAAGGGCGACTTCGTCGCGCGCCATGGCGGCGAGGAGTTCGCGGTGCTGATGCGCGAGGTCGACGTCGCCAGCATGACCAGCCTCGCCGAGAAGCTGAGGGTCGCCATCGCGGCGCTCGAGGTGAAGCACGACGGCCACGCGCTGCGGGTGACGGCGTCGATCGGCGCTGCGTTCTGGCTGCGCGGCGAGGTCGCCGAGGCCTGGGTGGCTCGCGCCGACGCCGCGCTCGACGCCGCCAAGAGCGCGGGCCGCGATCGCGTCGTCACGGCCTGAAGACCGGCGTCGTCACGAGCGAGAACGCTTGCGGCACGGCGCTCGTTCCATACTCGGTGCGGGCGTTGAACCCCGCGTTCAGGGCCTGAACCTGCAGCACATATGGCTGCCCCGGAATCAGGATGGTCGGAGGAATCACGAGGCTGGTGTTGCCGGTCGAGAGCCCGAACGTTTCGGCGGCGGTGGTGGCAGCTCCGCTTGCCGTCGTGAGCCGATACACCACCACATAGTAGGTCGACACGGTGCCCAGCGTCGGCGCAGTCCAGCCCACGGTGAGCGCAGTTCCGACCGACGGGCGATCGACCGTGAAAGCGGTCCCGTTGAGGGTGACGTTCGAAACGGCGCCGAGCCGCGGCGTAATGGGAGACGACGTCAGCGTCCCCAGGGCGTCGTAGTGACCGAACCCAGACACGAGCGCGAAGGGGCCACTGGTGCCCGCCACCTGCCGAGGCGTATCGACGGTGAAGAAGGTACGCCCGACGATGGACCACCCCGAAGGGAACGGCGTCACGAGGGTGAATGAAGAAGGTGGACTCTGGGCTGCAGGCACCTGCACGAACCACGAGTCGACGACTGAAGTCGTGTTGGGCGTCGTTGAGGGGAACGGTGAAAAGCCCAGGAAGCCCTTCGGGTTCAGTCCCGGCGGGAGGCTCGTCTGGAGGACCGAGAACGAATTCAAGTTCCAGTTGAAGGTCTGGGTCAGGCTCGGAACGGCCGGCGGCAGGAGCATGCTGGCGCTGAGCGTCGTCGTCTGGCCGTTGAGCTGAGTGAAGGGTGCCAGCTGTGCCGCGCCGACCGTCGTGCCAGAGAAGTACCCACCATCGGCCGCGAACCGGAACTGGAGCAACCAGGTGTCGTCACCCTGCGCCTGGTTGACGAGCTTGATCGTATTGAAGTTGGCGCTGAGGTTCGCCGTCGTGGCGTTCGCGAGCGGGGCCGGAGCCAGAGGGAAGTTGTAGAAGACGTTGCCGACGTTCGGTGACACCCAGACGATCTGGTCCTGGCCCGCCACCCAGGGCGCGAGCCCCGTCACGCTGACGTTCGTGGTGGTCGGGTTGACGGTCGCCGTCGCAGGTGTGGGTCGCCCCAGGACGGAGTTGCTGAAGGCGACCTGACGCGCGCTGGTCTCGAGGAAACTGTTGCCGACGCGGATGAGCGCGTTGCCGGCTGGGACTGCGGGAATCGTAAAGGTGCCGTTCACCTGGCCGGTGCCTGGAAGCACCGTGTAGCCGGTGCCATTCGGCACGTGGGCTTCGATGGCGATGGCCGTGAGGTTGGCCGGGGTCGAGAGCGCGGTGCCGTTGGCCTGGTAGTTCAGGATGGTGAAGGTTCCGGTGACGCTCGAATTCCCGCTACCTCCCGCTGCACCGCCCGCCGTCGCCGAGCCGCCCGCCGTCGCCGAGCCGCCCGCCGTCGCCGAGCCGCCCGCCGTCGCCGAGC
>JBBAQZ010000051.1:8634-33191 GCA_040400045.1 Myxococcaceae bacterium | reverse complement strand
CCGCCCGCCGTCGCCGAGCCGCCCGCCGTCGCCGAGCCGCCCGCCGTCGCCGAGCCGCCTGCTGTCGCCGAGCCGCCCGCCGTGCCGCCACCCGTCGCGACGCCGCCACCAGTCGGTAAGCCGCCTCCGACGCCGCTCGAGTTTGGCGTGCACGAGCCCGCGCTGCAGACCGTCCCGAAGGAGCACGAAGTACACATCGAGCCAGAGCGGCCACAGGCCGACGAGCTCGAGCCGGACTCGCACATTCCTGCCGCGGAACAGCACCCTGACGCGCACGTCGTCGCGTTGCACATGGGCGGCGGAGGCGTGCAGGACAGCCACAACGACGGCAACCCCAGCAACACGATCGCGATACGGATGTGGTTCATGAGCACCGGCTCCAGGAAAGGGACGACTGTAGCCCAGTGGCAATCGACGAGAAGCTCCTCGAAGCGACTGGCGGGCGTGGCTTTCCGCTATAGCGTGGGGACCGCATGGCGAATACAGAGATGCGCATTCTCATCGTGGACGCAGATCAAGACTCCGCTCAGCGGGTCGGTCTGGCCATCGACTCCGGCGGGTTCGGGGTCGCGTGGTGCACCTTCGCGCCTCAGGAGTTCCTGTCGATGGCGAAGGACTTCGCGCCAACGCTCCTGCTCGTGCACGCCGACCTCGGCAGCTCTCAACTGTCGACCCTCCTCGCGCGCCTCGACATGACGGGCGCTGCGAGCGTGCCAGTCGCGCTCCTGTGCAAGGACGCGCAGGACGACGTGTTCGTTCGGCCCATGCGTACGGGCATCGTCGAGATGCTCGAGGAGCCGTTCAACGCGCGCCTGCACCTCGCGCGGTTGCGCATGCTGCTGGCCGAGCTGCCGGACCGAACGGGCGTGTTGCGTGGGCTTGGGGGCCCGAACGAGATCAATGGACTCCTGCAGCATGTGATGCGCACCCGGCGCACGGGTGGCCTCGCGATCGGCCAACAGGACGAAGGTCGCGCCTTCTTCGTGCGCGGCGTGCTCAAGAGCGCGCGCTACCAGACCCAGACCCTCCAGAACGCGCTCGCCGCGATGTCTCGGTTGCAGCTGCCCTGGACCTTCACTGAAGGCACGGACAGCAACGCAGGCGTCGTCGACTTCGAGAGCCCGTCTGGGAGCGAGCCGTCCCTGATGCCCTCCAGGGACGGCACGGTGCCGCCGAAGACGGGCGCGCTTCCCATCGTACCCGCGATCCCTGCGGTGACGTTCCCCGGGGGCCTGCCCCTGTCGCCCCCGACCGCCCCTGCCGTCGATCCCGATGCGGCTCGCACCCCGATCCTCTTCGTCGACGACGACCCCGCGGTCGTCGACATGCTGGCCAGCTACTTCACGAAGAAGGGCTACCCGGTGAAGACGGCCGGCGACGGCGTCGAAGCGCTCGGAGTGCTCGCGACGACGCCCGTCGACGTGGTGATCGCGGACCTCAACATGCCGCGCCTCGATGGCTGGGGCCTGCTGCGCCTCATTCGTGAAGACGTCCGGACACAAGAGGTGCCGGTCGCGCTCTTCTCGGCGCAGCAGGAGTACCGCGAGTCGTTGCGGCTGCTGCACTCGGGGGCCCAGGCCTACTTCCCGAAGTCGTTGCGGCTGGCGGCGCTCGAGGCCCAGCTGAAAGAGCTCGTCGAGCCCCGCCGCCGCTTCCTGCGCAACCTGCCTCCCGAAGGCGGGCTGTCGTTTGCCTTCGGCGCGCTCGGGCCGCAGTGGGTGCTCAGGGCCCTGGCCACCGTGGCCTTCACGGGCCAACTCGACGCGCGCGACACGTGGGCTGCCTGGCGAGGGTGGTTCGAGTCGGGTCGGCTGACGCAGGTGACGGCGAAGATGGGGCCCACGATTCTCACGGGCGACCGCGCGCTGGGCGCCTTCCTCATGTCTCGGCAGAGCGAGGGTTCGTTGTCGACCGACCACCGGGGCGCTGAAGAGGGCTTCTCCCTCTACTCCACCGAGGAGACGCTGGCGCGGCTGGTGCCCTGGCTCAACGATGAGCAGCGGCGCGCGCGCGAAGAGGACCTCTCGAAGGCGAAAGCGCTGGTGCCAGACGAGGAGCTGTACCGGCTGTACCTGACGGTCGGCCCGCCCGCGTGGCTCCCCGTGGCGCGCCTGTTGTGCGAGCAACGCCTGACGCCAGCCGAGGTCATCAACCGCCTGCAGGTGACGCCGATGGAGATCGCCGCCGTCGTGAAGGACCTGCTGCGCCGCGGCGTCGTCTCGCTTCAAGCCTGAGGCCGTTACGACTCGCGCTTGATCGAGTCGTGCCCGTGTTTGTCATTGACGCGGCCGAGGGCGTGTTCGAGCGAGCGCAGCAGCTTCTCGGCGCCACCCGCGACGGCCTCTGACACCGACGAGGCGTGGTGGGTGACGGCCGTCGGCTGACGACCCTCGACCCGCGCCTCCATCACGCAGCGAATGTCGTTGAGGCCGCCCTTCTTGCCGTTCTCGTCGGTGACGTGCACCTCGACGCGGCTGATGCGCTCACTCAGGTGATCCAGCGTGCTGGTCACGACGTCTTTGACCTCGGCCTGGAGGGCTTCCGTCCCTGAGATGTGCGCGTCGGTGTGGAATTGGATGATCACGGGTGCTCCCTGGATGAGGCGAGTGCTTCCAATCCCCCACTGTCGACGACGGGACGAGGTCAGGCAAGCGGACATTCCGTCGGGTCATCACCTTGTGCCCATGGACCACGCCCGCTAAGGGTCGTGCACGCCATGGCGACTGACGACGACTACAAGCCCTCGACGGGTCGATTCGCCCGGCTGGCCAAGCTCGCGTCGCTCTCGGCTCGGCTGTCGACCGACGTGGGCGCGCGGGTCGTGAGGCGCTTCGCCAACAAGAGCGGTGAAGACGGCTCGGTCTCGGTGCTTGGACACGGCGCCGCCGAGAAGCTGGTGGCGACCCTCGGAGACCTCAAGGGCCTGGCGATGAAGATCGGCCAGGGCATCTCGATGGACCCCGACCTGCTGACGCCCGAGATTCGCGCCGTCGTGGCGAAGCTGCAGAACCAGGCGCCGCCGATGCCGTGGGCGACGGTGAAAGAGGTGCTCACGACCCAGCTCGGCAAGCCGCCCGACGAGGCGTACGCGTCGTTCGAAGAGGCGCCCATCGCTTCAGCGAGCCTCGGGCAGGTGCATCGCGCGGTGCTCAAGGACGGCACCGTGGTGGCCGTCAAGGTGCAGTACCCCGACATCGCGAGGGCGATTCACGCCGACCTCGACAACCTCGGCGCCATGGTGACGGTGCTCGCCACCACCTCGCGCATGACGCACGGGAAGGACTACTTCCGCGAGGTGCAGGCGGGGTTGCTCGAGGAGCTCGATTACCAGGTCGAGGCCGAGCGCTCGCGAAAGTTCGCGAAGGCTTTGACGGCGTTTCCGGACCTCAAGGTGCCGCGGGTCTTCGACGAGCTGACCTCGGAGCGCGTGCTGACGCTCGAGTTCTTCAAGGGCGAGACGCTCAAGGAGTTCATCGGCCGCATCGACGCCCACACCAACGACGAGAAGTTCCGCATCTCGAGGCTGCTGACGCGCGTGACGTGGGGCCCGTTCCTCTGCACCGGCGTGGTGCACGCCGACCCGCACCCCGGCAACTTCATGCTGCTCGAGGATGGCTCGCTGGGCGTGCTCGACTTCGGCGCCATCAAGCAGATGAGTGACCCGTGGACGTTCGCGAACCGGAAGCTGTTCGCTGCCATCCTCGGGGGGCCTGCGTACGACCCCATCGCTGACAGCGCGAAGGCCGGCATGGTGTTCGAGAGCCCCGAGGCGGCGCGGCCCTTCGTGGCCACGGTGCTCGAGATCGCCTGTCGCTCGGTGAAGGCCGATGGCTTCGACTTCACGGCGGCCGGCGTCAGCCGCGACATGCGCAACCACTTCCTCAAGAACGCGCTCTCGCTCGGCACCATCAAGCCTCCGAAAGAGGCCGTGCAGTTCTTCCGCTGCGTCGGAGGCATGAGCCAGAACCTCGAGAACGTGGGCGCGCGAGGCAACTTCCGCCGGGTGTTCGCCGAGCTCTTCGAGACCACGAAGCAACACGGGCTGCCGCTCACCGCGAGCTGGTGAGTCACGCCGGGCAGTGCGTCTGTTCCATCAGGCGGGCCGCCTCGTGGAACGGGCCATGACGTGAACCAGCCGAGCACGCGGGAGCGCTGGGCGAGCGTGACGGCCTCACGCTCGACCGCGACCTGCGTCTCGTTGTGCTGCCCCCACGTGACGTCGATGGCGAAGGCGGCGATGACGCCGTACCTGCCGCTGAACATCTGAAGGACGTTGCCGCCGACGTTGGTGACGCCCTGGAGCGTCGCCTCGCGGACGAACCGTCGGAAGACGACGAAGGCGGCGAGCGAGAACAGAATCCACCCTCCGTGTTTGCGGACTCGTTTGAGGTGGCGCATCGCGTCGAGTCGCGCACGAGCCCTGGGCGCTGAGGGCTCCGTCTCGGGAGGCTCGGGACGGCTGGCACCTCGCCGCGGCCGTCAGTGTCTCGACACCGTGGTCACCTCGCCCCGCCCGAAGCGAGGCCTGCCCGTGCGAAGGCAAATCGAGATGAAGCGAAAGAAACTGCAGCGGCGCGACCCGACGGCGAGGCGAGCCCGGGTGCTCGAGGTGGCGACGCGGCTGTTCGCCGAGCGTGGCTACGAGGCCACCAGCGTGAATGACGTCGCGGCCGACGCCGGGGTCTCGATCGGCACGCTCTATGAGTATTTCCCCGACAAGCCCGCGCTCCTCGAGGGCGTGCTGCTCACGTTCGAGGGCGAGTTCGCCGAGGCGATGTCGCAGGTGCATGAGGTGCCCGGCAGCTGGTTCGAGAAGCTCCACGTGATGGTGGAAGGGCTGTTCGCGCTGGGGGCCGAGCGGCCATCCTTCTTCTGGGCGCTCACCTCTGGCACGCACGCGCTCCGAGGCGAGCGGGAGTTCTCGTCAGGCGATGCCGTGCGCGTCGAGCTTCAGCGCTTCATCGAGGGCGGCGTCGCGGCCGGCGAGTTCCGCACGGTCGACGTGCCGCGAATGGCTGCGATTGGGTTCGGCGTCGTCGAGGCGGCGATGCAGCACTGCTTCGGTCCGAGGGAGCAGGGCGCGAATCGCGAGGCCTGGGCCCGAATGGTGGAAGAGACCCTCGCGCGCGCCGTTCGACCCTGACGGCTACTGCAGCATCACGAAGTCACGCACCACCGCCATGTGCTGCATGTTGGGCCCGATGCTGTCGTCGACGAGCGCGGGGAAGGGCAGGGGCGTGAAGACCCGCGTGTCGAAGACCAGGCCGCTCGGGAAGAGCTGCGAGCCGAGCAGCAGCGGCACACCCTGCGCGTGGAGGGACGGAGAGACGAGCACCCAATCATAGGGCCGGCTGCGGTTGGTGCTGGTGTGACCGTTTCCTCCGTCGGGGAGCGTGCCGTCGGTGGGCCACGGCCCTGCCGTGACGACGGAGGCGCTGAGCGTCGCGACCACCGTTTCGTTGCGCCCGTCGGTGTTGAGGTCGCCCGCCAACACCAGGTGTGTGTTCGGCGGCACGTTCGCGTTCACGTACTGCAGCAGCTCGGTGGCCTGCAGGTTGCGGTTCGCCGCCGTGTTGCTCAGCAGGTGCAGCGAGACGACCCACACGTCGACTGGACCGGGCGCGTCGATGACGGCCCAGGTGAACTCGCGGTCGGTCGCGCGGGTGTCGTTCCACTCGCCGGCGTCGACGATGGGGAACCTGCTGATGATGCCGTTGGGAATACGCCCGCTGCCGCGGTGGAAGAAGAAGCCCGGCGTGAAGGTGTCTTCGACGAAGCTGCCGATCGACGCGTCGGAGTTGTCGCCGACGTTGAACTCCTGAATCGCGATGATGTCGCCGCCGAGCGCCTGCAAGATGCGCTGGCCGTGGCCGGGATCGTAGGTCTGCAGGTTGCCGCTGGTGAGGTTGGCCGCGATGACGCGCACGCGAATGCCGCCGTCGGGCCAGCCGCCCGCGTCGAAGCCGGCGTCGCGAGGGCCTGCGTCAGGTGCGCCGACGTCTGGTGTTCCCGAGTCTGGCGTTCCCGAGTCTGGTGGCCCAGCGTCGACCGCTCCCGCGTCGGGTGCGCCGGCGTCGTTCGAGCCCGCATCGCCGTACGTTCCGGCGTCGACGGCCCCGCCGTCGCGAGCCCCTGCATCGACGCCCATTGACGCGTCCAGCTCGGCGCCCGCGTCGACGGGGGGCCCTGCGTCAGGCGGCTGCGCTGGTCCTCCGCACCCGAGGAGCACCACCACGACGCCGAGGACGACGAAACGCATTCGCGAGAGCCTAGTCGCTCGTTCCGGTCCGTCGCGGTCGATCGCTCCGTGGCGACGCCTGTCGAGTTTTTCGACGCCGCGCTCGAAAAGTGGATCCGTGCGACAGGGCTGTCACCGTCGCCACATGAACAAGCGCCTGCTCCCGCGTCTGCGTCGTCGCTTTCAGGTCTGGTTGGGCGACCGCCCCGCGTACACCAGTGACGTGTCGACGGGCGGCGTTGCCCTCGAGTTGATGGCGACGCTCCGGCCGGGTTCGATGGTGCACGGCGCGCTGCGCGTGGGCGAAGAGACGATGCCCTTCACCGGGACGGTCTCGTGGTCGAAGCACGCCGAGCCGAGGTTGCAGGTTCGTGGCCGCGCCGGGATCCGTTTCACCGGAATCGCGCCAGGCTTCTTCGACCTGTTTCGCCGGTAGCCAGCGCCACACCCTCACGGCTCGCGGCTGATGGCGGTGAAGCCCACGCGAACGCCCGCGGCCCCGACTGGCGCGTTGCTCCGCACCTGTTGCCACGTGCGCGCCGGCCACTGCAGCGCCCACACGTCGTTGAACAGCGTCTGCGTCATGCCGTCATCGAAGATTCCCGAGACGAGGTGGCGAAGGCCGCCGACGGTGACGCCGACGGAAGAACGGCGCGGCGCCGGCCCATTCATGGTGGCCCGCAGGGCCCACGTCGCGGTCAGCGGGTCGAGTTCCCACACGTCGTCGAAGTGCGTCTGGGGAGCGTTCACCGCGTCACCGCCGCCGAAGAGCACGGGAGGCGAGGCGCCCTCGAAGAACGTGCTCCCGACGCGCGGGCCTGGGCCCGACATCATCACGCTCGTCCACGTCACCGTGACCGGGTCGAACACCCACGTGTCGCCGAGCGCCACGCCATTGGCGCCGAGGCCACCGTGCACCACGAAGCGCCCGCTCGTCTGGTCGAAGGTCGCCGCCGCGAACGCTCGCGCCGGTGGCGCGGTGCCGCTCACCGGAGGTTGGGTCCATTCGGTCGTCGCGGCGTCGAGCACCAGGAGCGATGCCGTCGGCGTGCCCGTGAAGGCCCGGTCGCTGCCGCCGAAGACGTACCAGCGACGGTTCGCGCGGTCCCACCCGCCTGCCATGCCTGTCAACGGAGGCGGCGCACTGCCCGTCGTCGCGGGCCTGCTCCAGGTCGGTGTGGTGAGGCTCACGTCGAGGGCGAAGAGGTCTGGTGGCACGGGAACCCCAGCCGTGTCCGAGCCACCGAGCACCAGCAGCCTCGTGTCGGTGGCGTCCCAGGCGGCCAGATGGAAGGCGCGCGCAGGCGGGGCTCCGGTCGGCGCCGCCGTCGCCACGGTGGTGAAAGAGCGCTGCCCGAGCTGAAGCCGGAGCACGTCGTTCGTCACCACGTCGGCAGGCATCGGCATGCCACCGAAGATGTAGAGCTCCAGCAGCCGGCACTGGCCCTGCACACAGCTCTGGTCCTGTGGGCACGGTTGATTGCAACTGCCGCAGTGGAGCGGGCTCGTGCGGGTGTCGACTTCACAGCCTCCATCGGCTTCGCCGTCGCAATCAGCGCGCTCCAGCGCGCAGGTACCCACTGCGCATCGGGACGAGACGCATCGCGCGGTGGCGTTGGGGACGGAGCACGTCGCGCCGCAGCCGCCGCAGTTCATCAGGTCGGTGACGAGCGAGACTTCACATCCGTTCGCTGCCCGGCCGTCGCAGTTCGCGAAGCCACCCTGGCATGACGCCACCACGCACTGACTGGACGCGCACGCCGCGGTCGCGTTGGCCGTCACGCAGGCCGAGCTGCACGAGCCGCAGTGCGCAACGTCGGAGCGCAGGTCGACCTCGCAGCCGTCACTTGCCGTCGCGTTGCAGTCACCGAAGCCCTCGGTGCAGGCGGCCTTGCACACGCCAGCCTGACAGGTGGCCACCGCGTTGCGCGCGCCACAGGCGACCCCGCACGCGCCGCAGTGGCGGGTGTCCTTCGTCACGTCGATGCAGGCGCCCGAACAACACGTGAGCGCCGCGACGCAGTCTGACGGCTTCACGCAGCGCTCGTTCTCGGTGGCGCCGCGCGGGCAGGCCGTCAGACCCAGGAGACACACCGCCAGCCATGCACGCATGGCCGTACTCTTCCGTCGTTCACGGCCCGCCGTCTACGCCGCCGTCACGTGGGCTGAGCACGGCTGAGGGCTCACGACAGGCGTCGCTGAGCAGCTCGGGCCGGTACTCGAAGTGCATCGTGTCGTAGTGCAGCCACCGGCCGCCCCAGATGAAGCCCTCGGCCTCGAACGCGTCGACGACCTCCTGCGGAATCTTGTTCTGCCACCTGAGGGCCTCGCCGCGCCGCTGCCATCGCCAGTAGTGGGCGCGGTCGACGTTGATGTCGATGGCGATGCCGAAGGCGTGCGTCGAGAGGTTCTTCGAGCGGGCGATCTTCCTCCAGATGAAGGTGCCGCCGATGTTCGTGAGGAAGGGCTTCAGCTTCGGCTTCTCTTGAACTTGCGGCTCGAGGCGCGCCACCACGCGGCGCAGCGGCTCGGCCGCCAGCTCGTGAAAGGGGTAGCGCAGCCCGAAGAAGCGCACCTTGCGCAGGTGGTCGAACACCTCGATTCGGCTTTGCCCGTAGGTGGTGAGGAACAACTGCTCGATGCGCACGCGGCCGGGGTCGTCGATGGCGCCAGCATCGGTCGCGTCAAGGGTGACGATGGGCCCGGCGACGTAGGGCACGCGGTAGATGGACTCGAGGTCGACGACCTCTTCACCTTCCTCGTCATCGCCGCCATCGGGCAGGGACACGGGGCTTCGCGTGCCGGCCCGCCAGGGAAGCACCGTGCCGCCATCGATGGCGAAGCCCCAGCCTGCGCCGGCGACGTGAACCACTTCTCCCGCGTACCAGCTCGTCAGGCACGAGAGCCCGCGAGGCGGCGGGCCGGCGTCACGCGTGGGCGCTGCGGCAAGGATGGCGAGGACGACCGGCAACACGGGGCCCCCATCGTCGCTACGAAGCGCACCCGCGTCGAGTTCGGTGCACGGCCGACGCATGACAGGTGCCCGACCGGTCGCGCGTGCAGCCCGATGGGTCTGGTGGCGGCCGCGTTCATGCACGCCTCGCCGCGTGTCGCCCACCGGCGCCCGGGCTGGTCTTCCATCCAGACGTGTCGTCTCATCGAGGGTAGATGCCGCCCTGGGTCCCCAACGCGATTTCATTCATCCGCATCGGTCTGGTGCCCGTCTGGGTCGTGTTGGCGATACAGCAGCGCGCCGAGGCGATCGCCGGCGCCCCGCTCGACCGCACGCCGCTGCTGGTGGTGCTGGTGGCCCTGGGGCTGTCCGACGTGCTCGATGGCGCCCTCGCCAGGCACTTCAAGCTGACGAGCAACCTCGGCGCGACGCTCGACGCGGTCGCCGACAAGCTGGCGCAGGTCGCCTCGGTCACGTTCCTCGTCTTCTTCGCCAGCCCGGGCTTCACGCCGCTGCCGCTGTGGCTGTGGGTGACGCTGGTGCTCCGCGACGGCGCGCTCGCGGTGGGCTGGGGGCTCGTCTACCGCAAGCACCGTGTGGTGGTGGTCGAGCACCGCTGGCATGGGAAGGCGTCGAGCCTGGCGCTCTTCGCGGTCATCGTGATGGGCACCGCCGGGCTCCCTGAGCTGGTCGTGGTGTCCGGCTCCGCGCTCTCGCTGCTGCTCATCGTGCCCGGCTCGGTGGCCTACGTGCGTGAAGGGCTCAGACAACTGGCGTCCGGCCCTGACGGTGCATGAGGCGCTGGCTCCCGGCTCCCCGGAGAGGACCTCGATGAGTTGGTCTTCGGCACGGTCGCGGCCGGTGCCGCGTCTTGGTCGGCCGTCACAGGCCTTGACGGGGCCCCATCGCGATTCGTGACGGCTTGAGCTAGGACGCCAGGCGTGCGTCGCATTGCCCTGCTCGTGGTGGTGTTGTCGTCCTGTCCTCCTCCGCCGGTGTTGCGTGAACCAGGGCCGCTCCAGGCAGCCGTCGCCACGAAGGTGGCCGCGATCCCCGTCGGAGCACCGACCGGTGGCTATTCGCGCAACAAGGCCGCTGATGACGTCGGCTCACGGTGGGCGACCAACTTCCCCTCGACGAAGGGCGTGCACACCGACGCGACCGCGCGAGCCCTGGCGCTCACCAATGGCGTGACCCGCACGGCGCTCATTCGCCTCGACGTGTGTCTCATCACGCCCTCCCTTCGCACCCGCGTTCGCCAGAAGCTCGACGCCGCCAACGAGAGCGCGTCGTTCATCCTCCAGGCCACGCACACGCACGGCCACGTCGCCCGGCTCTTTCAGCCCGTGCGCCTCGGGAATTCATCGGGGCCCGACTTCGTCGCCTTCGGCATGGACACCTACGACGCCGAGCTCGAAGACCGTGTCGCTTCGGCGGCGGCGGCGAGCGCCGTCGAGGCGTTCGCGACCCTCAAACGGGTCAGCGTCGGCGTGGCGTCCGTCGATGCGGCTGAACTCAACGCCGATCGGCGCTGCGAGAACGACCCGATGTACGGGCCCGAGTTCCGCGACCGCACCATGACCCTCGTTCGGTTCGACGAGGTCGACGAGGCCGGCACGCCGACCCGGCCGTTGACGGCGTTGCTCCACTACACGTTGCACGGAACGGTGATGAGCGGGGCGAACCCGCTGCTCACCACCGATGTTCCCGGCGCCATCGAGCTCGCGGCCTCTGACGCGCTCGGCGTGCCGGTCCTCTTCGCGCAGGGCCCAGCGGGCGACGTCACCCCGAAGGGACCGAGTCTGGACTTCGACGGCACGCAGCAGCTCGAGTGGGCAGGTCGCGTGGCGGCGCAGCTTGCCCGAACGGCCTTCGACCAGGCGAAGCCCGGCGTCGCGCCCGCGAAGAGCAAGTTGCTCCACGTCGACCGCGGCGTGCTGCTGACGCGGGAAGCGCTGGGTTACCCACGTGGCGAGTTCCCCGAGCATGGGGGCATCGGGTGCATGATCGGAGGGACGAGCTGCTCGAACATCATCCTGACGCCGCCCGAGCAGGGCGCGTTGTTGTGTGCCTCCGTCGAACCTCGGCCCCGCCTGCGCACGCAGCTGACGCTGCTTCAGGTGGAAGGCGTCGCGATGATGACGCTGCCGGGTGAGCCGACGACGGCGGTGGGCCAGAAGGTCGCCGCGACGCTGGCGCCGCTCGGTGGGTCGACGAACCTGGTGCTCGGCTACGCGCAGGATCACTACGGCTACCTGCTGGAGCAGGACGACTTTCTTCGAGGAGGCTACGAGCCGACCGTCTCTCCGTGGGGTTGGCGCATGGGGCAGTACCTCATCGACGAGGCGGGCAAACTGGTCGCGACGAAGGACGCTCCGCAGGAGAAGCCCACCGACGCGACCATCGCCGAGCCTGTCCTTCGCAGCGTCGAGGACAGCGAGGCCGCACCCGTCGTGGTGACCGAGACCGGCGACCTCGAGCGTGCGCGGCTGGTGCGCTTCGTCTTCACCGGCGGCGAGCCAGGCCTCGGCACGCCAACGGTGGCGGTCGAGCGTGAGGTGGCCGGGGCGTTCGTCCCCGTGATGGCGTCGCCCACGCGCGCGCTCGTCAACGGGCCCGAGGTGATCAGGCGGTACCAGGCAACGCCCACCGTCGCAGCCGAGCCGATGGTGTCGAAGCGCCGCCATGAGTGGACGGCGTTGTGGGAGACGCTGCCCGACACGTCGCCCGGCACCTACCGCCTCGTCGCCACCGGCCGAGCGCAACTCAACGGGGTCGTGCAACCCTATCGACTCCAGTCGCGAGCGTTCACGCTCGGCCCGTCGATGGCCATTGCCTCGATCGCGGCCCGCAGCCTGATGGATGGCCGCGTGCTGGTGACGGCGCGCTACGAGCCGAACCCGATGCGGTTCGAGCGCGGAGATCCGGTCGCCAATTTCCGCTTGCGGGACCTCACTGCGCGGCCCGATCTCGGCATGCCTGCCCGCGGTGGTTCGCTGATGGTCGAGGCGAAGCTCGGCATGAGCGGGCTGATGCTCGCTGGCGCGTGGAGCGACGTCGATCAGGGCTACCTCGTCACCATCCCGACCAACACCGGTGGCTCGTGGGAGCTCACCGTCGCCCGTGGCGCGCTCGTCGACGGGCTGGGGAACTCGAATGGCGCCGTGTTGAGCACCCGGTTCGAGCGCTGACGAGACGACTCACTTCTTCGAGAACCGCCACTCGAGACCCGGCACGTGCTTGAGCACCAGCCCGGTGTTGGTCACGTCGAGCTCGACCTCGAGCACGTCAGTGCCGGTCGAGACGACGCGCAGCGCCTGGAGCGCCCGGTCCCCACCCTTGGGGAGCAGCAGCGCCCCACGCAGGTCCCGCTCGGTGTGCTCGAACTCGAGCCCTCCGTGGAAGTGGAGCGGGATGCGGACGGTGCCCCTGGCGGACTGGAGCACCAGCGTCGCGGGCGAGCAGTCGGGGTCGAAGCCCTCGAGGCTGACCTTCGCGCCCATCACCTCGGCGTCGCTGACCCAGGTGGCCTCGCGCGTCGGCTGCTTCGGAGCGTCGCCCGTCGCGAGCGGTCCGCGCCTCGGGGCTCCGGTGGGCTCGAACCGCCACGACATCTCAATGAGCTGCTTCTTCCAGGTGCCCTCGTCGCCTTCGACCCGCAGCTCGCGGTCGGCGTTGCGCGTGCCGGTCTGCGTGATGGTGATGCGGGTGGAGTGCGGGCCTGGAATGCGCGGCTGCGGCTTCCAGTCTTCGCCCGGGAGCGTGCGGATGACGGACGACGGGCCACGACGTCGCGCCCGGGTCCACGAGTAGGGCAGGGTCGTCGCCCACGGTGTCGAAGTCAGCGAGCCGGGTGAAGGCGCGGCCTGAGGCGTCCATCACGAACAGCGTCGAGGCGCTGGCCGAGAGCGACGTCGCGATGAAGGTGTTGCGCTCCGGCAGACAGAGGGACCGCGTCCACCCTGCAGGCAGCCACGGGTCGGCGTACGAGAGCCGACGGCCCTGGTCGAGCAGCGCGTAGACCGTCGTCACCCCCGCCGTCACCGGGTGCGGGTTTCCGTCGAGGTCCTCGTAGGGAATCTTGCGATGGCTCATCGCGAAGGCCTGCACGCCCTCGTCGATGCGCAACGGCGCCTTGAGGCCCGTCGGGCCCCACACGTCCACCCAGTCGAGGGTCGAGAGCTTCGTGTAGTAGCCGATGCCGTTGTCGTCGACGGCCAGCAGGTTGTCTCCGTCAGCGGCGAGGCGGACGATGCGGGCTGGGCGGGAGAACGCCGCGGGCGCGAGCGGAAGGTCGGCCACCAGCTCCTTGAGGGCCTCGAGTCGGCCCCTCGGCGCGGGGAGCCCATCGGGCGGGAGCAGGGACCAGGTTCGCGTTCCGCGGGGGCGCCACCACAGCCGGCCCTCGTCGAGCGCCACCTCGTGCGCCGCCGAAAAGGTCGCCGTCTCGGTCTTCAGGTCGACCTGCGAGGGCAGGGCCCCCAGCACCAACAGCCACCACATGCACGCCTCCCGGGGGGAAATCGAGGGCAGCCTCCCATAGGCAGGAACCAGCGACTGACTGATCTTTCTGCTTGGGCCTGAACCCCCGTCCGGGAGAGTGTCGGCCCCCATGACGCTTTTGATCGACGAGAAGACCCGCGCCCAGCTCACCCCGTACGGGTTCGACGACGCGCTGCTGCAGACGTTCGCGCAGAAGCTGACGACCTCACAGGGCAACTCGGTGCGTGGAACCGTGACGCCGCCGCTCCCCGGAGACGTGAGCCTGTTGCCGAAGCCGGGCACGCCGGAGCGTGAAGCGCTGGCGAAGAAGGGCCTGACCGCCATCAGGTCGGGCTTTGTCGGCGCGGTGGTGCTCGCGGGCGGCATGGCGACGCGCTTCGGCGGTGTGGTGAAGGCCGTGGTGCCGGTGCTCGGTGACAAGACCTTCCTCGAGCTCAAGCACGACGACATCGCGCGCGTGGCCCGCAAGGCCGGCCGGGCGATCCCCACCTTCGTGATGAGCAGCTTCTCGACGCACGAGCGCATCAAGCAGCACGTTGACGAGAAACGCCTGACGAACAACGGCCGGCCTGAGGTCGACGTGTTTCCGCAGTTCGTCTCGCTGCGCCTGACGCCCGAAGGGGACCTTTTCCACGAGACCGACGGCTCGCTCTCGCCCTACGCGCCCGGCCACGGCGACCTCACGTTCGCGCTGCGCAAGAGCGGCATGCTCGAGAAGTTCCGCACCATCGGTGGGCGCATTCTCGTGATGTCGAACGTCGACAACCTCGGCGCGACGCTCGACCCCGCGTTGATCGGCTTGCACCTGCAGCTGGGCTCGAAGATCAGCGCCGAGGTCGTGCGCAAGGCGCCGGGAGACAAGGGCGGCGCCCCGGCGCGGCTCGAAGGCGTGCCGCAGATCATCGAGGGCTTCCGTTTCCCGAAGGACTTCGACCAGGACTCGATCCCCGTCTTCAACACCAACACCTTGATCATCGACGCCGACGCCATCGATCGCGACTTCGACCTGCCGTTCTACAAGGTCGAGAAGCAGGTCAACGGGAAGACGGCGATTCAGTTCGAGCGCCTCGTCGGAGAGGTGACCCGGTTCCTCCCGACGAAGTTCATCGAGGTCGAGCGTGAAGGCGCTGATGGCAGGTTCCTGCCGGCGAAGGATCCCGACGAGCTCGCGCGGCGGTTGGAGATGATCAAGTCGATCACCGAGACGCGCCGCTAAGGCAGGTGGCGTTGCCGCAACCGTCGCGTGTTGTCAGATTCCAGCGACGCCCTCAGGGCACTGACGTTCAGGGCTGTGGCGCGAGCGTCATCACGTTCACGAACAGGTCCATGAACCGGTCGAACGGCAGCTTGAACACGCCGTCATCGGGCCCGTTGTTCTTTGGCTCGGTGTCGCCCCACGGGTTGCGGAGCACCACGAAGCGCTTGCTGCCTTCGGTCTGGTAGCCGATCACCGAGTAGGCGTGATCTCCGAAGACGCCGGTGTTCGTGTAGTGCACCGGTCCCTTCTCTTCATGCGTCCCTGCCGCCATGGGCCGGCCGTCGTCGACCGCGCTGGTGATGCGCTTCCACAAGGTGTCGGGGTTCGTGCGCGCGTTGAGATCGTAGTAGTCGCTCGCCTTGCCCGTGAGCTCCTCGAACACGTCGCTCGCCACGCCGCCGTTACCGACCGCGTCGTAGCTGCCCTTCCACTGCGCGTAGGCCTTCTCGAGTAACGGGAACCACAGTTCCATCGTCTCGGGCCGGTTGTCGGTGCCACCGCGGCCGTACACCGGCGTGCCCTTCTCGGGTTTGATCCACAGGTCGGCGTCGACGGTGACCGGCACCTTCTTCGTGCGGCCCGTGTCCCAGTCACGCTGGGTGAACGTCACCGTGAAGGTGCCGTCGCCGTTGTCCTTCATGAGCTTCTGCAGCAGCGCCGGGTCCACCTTCGCGACGGCGGCGACGGCCGCGGGGAAGTAGCAATTCGCGAGGCTGCCCTGATGCACGTCGGCCATGCTGACGCCGTCGAGGAAGAGCGGACCCGAGAAGGTCTTCTTCACCATCTTCGGCGTGCCGTCCTTGTTGAGCTCGTCTTTGTGGAGCGCTGGCGTCGGCACCAGGTCGCCCGAGCGTGAGCCACCGGCGACCGTGATGAAGCCGGCCACGTCCTTCAGTACCTTGTTGCTCGAGCCGTCGGACACCGCGATGGAGAACCGGTCGCCTGCCTTGCCCGCGAGGGTGAAGCCCTTCGGCAGCTTGCCCTGGTCGTCGAGGGTGACGCGCTCGACGTCGCCGGTGCGAACGTTCTTGAACGCCAGCGTCGCGCCCGGCTCCGACAGGTGAGGCTCGTCGTCGCGCGTTCGCACCGAGACCTTGCCGCTCGATGAGGGCGAGAGCTCGAGGCGATTGACCAGGAGCGCGGCGGGGCGAGCATCAGCGCCTGCAGCCTGAACCGTGAGCCAGTCAGAGGTGGTGCCGTCGTCGAAGCGTGCGCGCAGGCGAACGAAGTCGCCTGCTCTGGGGCGCTGCGGACCGGTGAGGCGCGCAGAGAAGCGGCCCTTGTCGTCGGCCTGACCCAGCACGAAGACGTCGTGGCCCGAGCCGGCGGCGGCGGACACGTTCACTGCTTCGATGGTGGCGTTGGGCCTCGTCGTCCCACGAACGCCCGAGCCCGCCGTAGCCTCGGCAGAGAGCGTCGCGTCACGAGCCACCGGAGCGCCTCCGAGCACCGCTTCGAACAGCGCTCGTGCGGCCGGCGCCAGCGGCACCCGGCCCGACGTCAGCAGGGTCTTCAGGTCAGCGCGCTCGTCTGCTGACAGGCCTTTCTTCGCGAGCGCCGCCTGTTGCTGAACGGTCAGGCCCGGCGCTCGCAGCTGGGCCAGCATCGTCTTCGACGACGTTCCGGTGCGGTCGCCCAGCTCGGCCAGCAGCTCGAGAGCCTGGTCCTTGCCGAGGGTGGAGCGCGGCTCGCGCTCGAGCTTTCGTTCCAGCGAGGCGTAGACGGTCGCGAGGCGTCGGTCGGAGAGCGGCGCGGGCATGGGCCTCACCCCCTAGCATCAGGAGGCGGCGCTCTGCGAGCGGACGACCATGCTTCCTCTCGGCGTGCGTTGGTGAGAGGGCCCGACGAATGAAAGCGATGATCCTCGATTCGTACGGGTTGGAGCCACGCGTGGCAGAGCTCCCCGAGCCCACGCCCGCTGCGAACGAAGTGCTGGTCCGTGTTCGCGCGACGAGCGTGAACCCCATCGATTGGAAGCAGGGCGCGGGGAAGTACCGGCCGATTCTCACCGCGTCGTTTCCCCACGTGCCTGCGTATGATCTGTCTGGCGAAGTCGAAGCGCTCGGCCCTGGCGTCACCGGGTTCACGAGGGGCCAGCGCGTGCACACCCGGCTCTCGGGAAAAGACGGTGGCGCGAACGCAGCGTTGGTCTGCGCGGGGCTCGACGTGTTGCGGCCGATGCCCGAAGGAATGGACTTCGCGCAGGCGGCGGGGCTGCCGCTCGCAGGCATGACGGCGCTCCAGGGCTTGAGAGATGTCCTGGGCGTTCCGATGTCAGGCGCGACGCAGCGGGTGCTCGTCATCGGCGCGTCGGGTGGCGTGGGTCACCTCGCGGTTCAGCTCGCGAAGTCGATGGGTGCGCACGTGACCGGCGTGTGCAGTGAACGGAACGTAGAGCTCGTTCGCCGGCTCGGCGCCGCCGCCGTCGTCGACTACGCGAAGCCCGACGCGTACGCGGGCGTGGCTCCCTTCGACCTCGTGCTCGATTGCGTCGGGAGTTCACCGGGCGAGTTCCTCGACAAGCTCGTGCCCGGAGGGCGCTTCGCCTCCTGCGTGCCGGGGCCCGCCGTCTTCGGCCGCAGGGCGCTCAACGCGTTGTCCTCGAAGAAGGTCTTCCCCGTGATGCTGTCGCCCAACGCGGCTGACCTGGGTGTGCTCGACGACCTGTTCGCGAAGAAGCAGCTCGAGGTCGTCATCGACAGCACCTTCCCCGCGGCGCAGCTGGCCGAGGCGTGGAGGCGCAGCATGACGGGCCGGGTGGCAGGGAAGATCGCCGTGACGTGGAGCTGATGGCTCCAACCCTCCGTTCGGTGTAGTCCTCGCGGCCGACCCGTGGTCGCCAACCGTCTTGTCCTCGGAGGCCGCTTCAAGCTCATCCGCCACCTCGGAGGCGGAGGCATGGCCGAGGTCTTCCTCGCCGAGCAGGTCTCGCTGGGCCGCCTCGTCGCGCTGAAGGTGCTCAAGCGCGACCTCTCGTCGCAGCCCGCGATGGCCGAACGGTTCCAACGTGAGGCGAGGCTCCTCTCGACGGTCGATCACCCCTCGGTCGTTCGCGTCATCGACTTCGAGTCGGGCAAAGACGGCACGGTGCTGGTGCTCGAGCTCGCCGACGGAGAGACCCTCGAGGTTGCGCTGAAGCCGGGGCCCTTCGAGCCGACGCGCGCGATGCGGGTGATGTTGCAGCTCGCCGAGGGCCTCGCCGCCATTCACGATCGCGGCATCGTGCACCGCGACATCAAGCCGCAGAACGTCGTCATCGGGCCCGGCCTTCGTGGAGAGCAGGCGCGGCTGCTCGACTTCGGTATCGCGCGCCTCATGGAGATTCCCGACGAAGCGGCGGGCGTTGGTCCTCCGCCACTGCCGCCGCCGGGCTCGAACCCCTTCGTGTCACACCCGGGTCAGGCCGTCGGCACCCCCGCCTATGTCGCGCCGGAGCAGGCGATGGCGCAGCCGGTCGACTCGCGCACCGACGTGTACAGCTTCGGCGTGCTCGCCTACCGCATGCTCGCGGGCCAGCTCCCGTTCTCCGGGCCCGAGACGCGCGACTACCTCGAGCAGCACGTCCGCGACCGGCCACCCGAGATCACCGACCTCGCACCGCAGCTGCGCACGTGGGCCGCGCTCGCGAAGCTGGTGATGCAGTGCCTCGAGAAGAAGCCGGCGAGCCGCCCGAAGGATGGCGCGGCGCTCGTCGAAGCGCTTCGCCGCAGCCTGCCCACCGACACCGATCTCGGCACGCAGACGCGTCGAGCGCTCCAGGCCGTCACGACCCAGACGTGGACCAACCTCACCATCACCGCAGGCAAGGTGCAGTCGAACGTCGGCCTCGGGGCGCGCTCGGTCGCGAAGCTCACCAGCCAGCTCGACTCCCAGTGGCGACGCAGCCTCATCGTCACCGCGCTCGTCACCGCGGGTATTCCCACCGCGTACGCCTTCTGGCCGCCGCCGCTGACGGAACGGGTGGCGAAGCTCGTCGCGAACGACAAGACGACCGACGCGCTCGAGCTCATCGAGGAGTCACTGCCCGCCGCGAAGGGCGACACGCCGACGCTGCTCGCGCTCAAGGCCGCCGCGCTCCACCGAGCGGGCCGACGTGATGCCGAGCGTGGGTTGTTGTCTGCGCAGCCGTATCAGCCGCTCCACGCCGCGCACCCGCTGCTGCTCGCAGCGCTCGCCGAAGACTTCGCCGACGCCGAGGGCGACGCCGAGCTCAAGGAGCTGATCAGCGTCGTGCCGCCACAGTTCCTGACGCCAGCCTTCGTCTCGTACGCGAAGGGGCCCTTGTCGGCGAAGCAGTGGGGCGCGCTGCGCTGGCTCGACGCAACGGGCACCGCGCAAGGCCTCGACCTCGTCGGCCGCTACGGCGCCTCGCTGCAATCGAAGTCGTGCCGGATCCGTCAGCGCGCTGCGACTCGGCTGGGCGCGCTGGGCGACCTCGACGCCGTCTCCACCTTGAGAGACCTCTCCGAGCTGCCCAAGGATGAAGGCCCCCAGGGAACCTCCAACTGCGGGCAGGACGAAGCCGCCGATGCCATTCGCGAGTTGAAGAAGAAGAAGTGACTCCCGTCTGCGAGAGCAACCATGCGGAAGTTCAGGGGAATTGGTTTGCGGATGCGTGGATCGCCCGGCGGGGCGCTGGCAACAGATGACAGTCATGACGGCGCTCGCCCTCAGCCTGCTCCCCTTTCCGCGCCGAGACCGCATGGCGACTGATTCTTTCGCGGCTGTGGACCCGCTGCGCTCGCTGGCCCTCGCCGCGCGTGATGGCGAAGGCGTCGCGTTCACCCAGCTCTACGAGCGCACCCGCGAGCTCGCGTTTCGGGTGTTGTACCGTGTGGTCGGCAACTCGCCCGACCTCGAAGATCTCGTCCAGGAGAGCTACCTGCAGCTGATGCGCGCGCTCAAGGGCTACCGCGGCGACTCGAAGGTGACGACGTTTCTGCACCGCGTGTGCGTGAACGTCGGGCTGATGTACCTGCGCACGAAGCGACGCAAACCCGAGCAGCCGACCGACGCCGACGACCTGCCGGAGCAGCACGCGCCGGACACCTCGGATCCAGAGCGCGCCGCGCAGGTGAAGCAGGCCGCCGCGCTGGTGCAGAAGGCCCTCTCGACGATCAGCGAAGAGAAGGCCAAGGTGTTCGTGTACCACGACCTCCTTGGCATGAAGCCCGAGGAGATCGCCGAGCTCGTCGACTGCCCCGTCAACACCGTGCGCAGCCGCCTCAACCGCGCGCGCGTCGACTTCACCGACGCCGTGAAGCACCTGAAGCAGGAGGCGCCATGACGACGCCTTCGACCGAGACCCTCTGGGCGTACGCGAAGGGTGAGCTCGACCCCGCCGAGGCGGCGCACGTGAAGGCGCAGCTCGATGGCTCACCGCAGGCCCGTGAAGCGCTCGCCGACGTCGAGGCGTCGCTCTCCGTCCTGGCGCTATTGCCGGCGCCGCCTCCGATGCCCGACGCGATGGCGCGACGCATCGGTGTCGTCCTGGCCGAGAAGGCTGACGAAGCCGCCGCGCGCTCGTTCGGTGCGTGGTGGAAGGCGCTGCTGTCGCCCCGGTTCCTCGTTGGCGCGGCGGTGGCCTGTGCGCTCGCCTTCGTCGTATTCCAGCTCCTCGAGACGCCTTCGACGCCTGGCGCGGGCGGAGGCGTTGGTCCTGTCGCGAACAGCACGCCGCCCGAGCTGCCGGCGCTGAACCCGGTGCCCTCCACGCGCGGGCAACCCGTGAAGGCGCTGGTCGCGAGCGCGCGCAAGGCGAAGACCGGGAACAGCGCGCTTCTGAAGGCGCAGACGCTCGAGACAGGCGCGAGGGTGTCGACCGAGACCGGTGGCTCGCTGTGGCTGCAGCTCCCCGACGGCACCAAGGCGGGCCTCACCGGCGCGACCGACGTGCAGCTCGCGAAGCTCGACGACAAGACGCTCACCCTCGACGTCACTCGCGGCAGCCTGGCGATGGTGGTGCCGCACCGTGAAGACCGGGTGCTCACCGTGCGCGCAGGCGACGTCGAGGTGAAGGACCTCGGCACCCGCTTCCTGGTGTCGCGTGAAGTGGCGCGTACCGTCGTCGCCGTCGAAGAGGGGAGCGTCGAGGTGAAGACGCCGACCTCGACGCGAGTCGTGACGGCCGGCCACGCCGTGGCCTGGCACGACCAGGAGCTCGACTCGCTGACGTGGCCCGCTGACGTGCCGTCGACACCGCCTCCTCCGCCGGGCGCGCTGCCCTCTTCGCAGAGGAAACCCGAGACGCTCGCCGCGCCGCCCTCGCAGCCGCCGGTGGCCGTCGACGACGTCGATGCCGAGCCCGCCTCGCCGAACCCCGAAGACGAATGGGCGCTCCCGTCGGCAGGCCTGGCCGGGGACCCCGTGTCGCCACCTCCACCCACCCCGCCGATTGACGCGCCGCCGGACACGGTCGTGACGGTGCAGCCAGGCACTCCTCCTCTGCCGCCCTCACGCCGCAACCGTCGAGGGAGCGGCTTCAGCCTGAAGGTCATCGAGGAGAACCTGCGAGAGCTCGAGCGTCAGGCCCATGTGCCCTTCGCGCCCATCGGCTCCTCCTCGCGCGAGCAGCAGGCCCGTAGCGTGGCTCGCCTCGCCGATGTCGGAAACTGTGAGCTGGCGCTGCTCGAGGCCGAGAAGTGGTTGATCGCTCCTGCTGGTGACGTGTTGGAAGAGGCGCCGCTCAAGCGCATGGTGCTGCAGCAGAAGGTCCGCTGCCTGAACCACCTGGGCCGCTCCGCTGAGGCTCTCGAGGCGCAGAAGCAGCTCGTGCCGTACTGAGCCGCGGGTCAGGTCCAGCAGCGAGCCCGTTCTCGATAGAATCGGGTCAGCCGTTCGTCAGGAAATCGTGAATTGCAGTCACTTCAATTCGACAGAGTATCGCAGAGCACCCGGCCGGTCCGAGCGGAGAAGCGGCTGCTGCGCAGCGCTCGTCAGCCATTCATCGCACACAGCGAACCTGGAACTGGGCGGACATCTGAGCGGCAAACGCCTGTCCGAGGGAAAAGCTGACCTGCCACGCACTTCCGAGCGAAGCGGCCCCAGGTGTCGACGACCAGAAGAAACCGCTGGCCTGGTCGGTCGGGAACGCAAACGTCGCCAAGGTGGGGCCGGTACTTTGTTTCTCATCGATGAGCGTCTCCAACTCCTTTCTTCTGGGTAGACGCCAACCGTTGCTGAACCCGCCCGCGCGAAGGGTCTGACAGAGCGTACTCGCCTCGGACCAAGAATACCCCCGACCACTCACGTTTCTCTGCCACATGAGCCCCGTCACCGAATCGAACACTGTTTCAGCCTCGACGATGTACCGAGTGAGTGGCGCGGCAGCGGGCGTGGTGATTCCGGCACGCACACACCTGACATGCTCGACATTGAGCTGCCTTGACGAATAGGTTCCTCCCCTCTGGAACTCGACAATGCGTGACTCACCACGCAGGTTTGCGAGCGCCGAGGGCGTTGACGTCCAGAACCGCTGGGTCGTCGGCGGGAATGCCGTCAGATTGATGGCAGGCGCGAAGCGCGAAGTGTCCACGATGCTCACCAACTCGATTCGGGTTGGCAGTCGCCAATCTGAATGACCCTCGAGGGTCAGGCGAGTGCAGAAGGTTCTTGCCTCGTCCCAACCAAACGATCCCGCTTCCTCCCGTTGCCACATCAGTCCCGTGACGCCGTCTGTGACGGTCGCTGTTCCGACGGTGTACGCGACTGGAGCATCGGGTGGTGCGACCGTCTGACTCCACTCCCGATCGATTCCTGCCCCTCCGAGCGCTCCCGCAGCGCCGCCCGCCAACCCACCGCCCGCCGATCCCCCACCAGAACTCCCACCGCCGCTCGCGGAACCCGGCCCACATTCCCCGGCAAGGCCGTTTCCGCCGCACGTCGCAGGTGATTCGCACGTCCCACACGACCCAACCGTTCGAAAGGCTCCACAGTTGTCGAGGCTGCTCAGCGAGCCGCACGTCCGCCCCTGACGGGCGCACAAGACTTGATCTGGTTCGGGTTGGCAGGGCCTATTTCCGATGTTTCCAGCCAGTTCGCAGCCCACTCCGAGGGACACACTGAAGGTGACAAGGAGACGCCACATGAGCGCGCGATAGCAGAAGCCGCGTCCCAGGCACAATTCGACCCCAGGTCGCCGGGCATACTTGGTCGCAGGCCAAGGTCAGAGTTCGGGCAGGCTCGAGCCCCGGCGTGAAGCGACATTCACGAAAATGAACCCTGAAAAATGAAGGAAGCCGCGTCGGCCTAATCATGGGCGATGCGAGCGCTCGTCGAATCTCCACGAAGGTCGCCCCCCTCAGAGAACAGGCTCCGCGAGGCCTCGCAAGTGCGAGCTCGAAGGTTGCGAGCGCTGGCGCTGGTCGTCTTCGCGGCAGGCTGCGAGCAGAACGTCAGCAGAGATCGGCCTTCAAGCGACTGCGAGGCCGAGACCGACGGGGCCTTCTGTGCGCGTCTCGAAAAGACGTGCGGCACGGTGACGAACCTCGATAACTGTGGGGACGCTCGAACGGTTGGGTCCTGTGGCACGTGTGAGGCGCCTGCGACGTGCGGTGGGCTTGGGGTCTTGGGGATCTGTGGAGTGAACAATGGTGAAGGTGTCGCAGGCGACGGCGGCACTGATGGAGGCTCGACCTCGATAGCGCCGGCGCTCAAGCCCGAGGTGTTGCTGCTCATCGACAAGTCTGGCTCGATGAATTCCCCCAGCAGTCCAAACTGCACGGGTGCCTGCGCCACGCGGGCGCTCGATCTGAAGGTCGCGGTGAACGAGACCCTGCCGGCAGGGCTTGCTTCCATGCGTCTCTCGCTGGCGTTCTTTCCCGACTCGAGTGTTCCGCCTTCGTTCAGGCCAGCTGGCTGTGCGCCTACACGAAATATCGCGGTCTGGTTGCCATCTCGAGAAATACCAGACACCGATGCGGCTGGACTCGCGAGCGTAACGAATGAGGTCAATCGCCAGATTCAATCACTTGGAATCGACATTCCAGTCAGTGGTGGGAATCCAGTGGCAGACTCCCTTCGTTTCGTCGGAACCGTGCCCCAGCTCTTCGACCTGACAGACGCTCGCGCGGACGTCATCGTTCTCATCACTGACGGGCTGCCCAATTGTAGCGCTTCGAACACGCTCACGTGCGCGTCGATGCCGCCACCAGCGCTCGACAAGTGCAGCCTGAACCCGGTGCCGAACCCGATGATGGTGAACAATTGCGTTGGTGAGTACTGCGCCGCTGGGTATGTCGACCGGTCAGGCGCCGTTCAGGCCCTGAGCGAACTCCGAAGTCGCGGCATCTCGACGCTCATCATAGGGCTCGGAACTGACGCGGTGGCGTCCTCGCAAGTGGTTGAGACGCTCGACGCGATGGCCGCAGCCGGTGGCCTGCCTCGTCGTTGCCCGAATGGCACGAACGCTGAGTGCGGTGCCGGAGGAACCTGCAGCATGGGCGGGGCATGTTCACGACAGTTCTTCGCTGCCAGCAGCGGAGATGAGCTGAAGCAGATTCTCGCTGCACTGCCGGCGCTCATCACCGCGACGGCAGGTGGGAGTGCAGGCGGTGGGAGTGCAGGCGGTGGGAGTGCAGGCGGTGGGAGTGCAGGCGGTGGGAGTG
>JBBAQZ010000051.1:0-8534 GCA_040400045.1 Myxococcaceae bacterium | reverse complement strand
CAGGCGGCGGGAGTGCAGGCGGTGGGAGGGCAGGCGGTGGGAGTGCAGGCGGTGGGAGTGCAGGCGGTGGCACGCCGATGTCCACAGGCTGCAACACTCGAAACTGCGCGAACGGTTGCTGCAACGGCAACACCTGCGAAACCGGCACTGGGAGTGGTGCCTGCGGCAGGGGCGGTAATGCTTGCAGCGCATGCTCAGGTGGGCTCACCTGTCAGGGAGGTGCGTGCGCTCCGGTGAGCCTTGGCAACTGCGGGCCCCAATCGTGCGCTGGTTGCTGCTCGAACGGCCAGTGCCGGCCGGGGGGCGATAGGCAGGCCTGTGGTCGGGGTGGAGGTGCCTGCCAGGTTTGCTTCTCGTTCGGCAGTTCCCTCTGTCTTGGCGGTGTCTGCCTCAGCTCGACACCTGCGAATGGCGGCGGAGATGGAGGCACGGGGTCAGCCTGTACGCAGGCGAGTCATTGCGCCGTTGGAACACCGTTCGGTTCTCTTTTTGGGGAGACCGCCGCGTGCATCGTCGGTGACCTTCCCGACGGTGGCGTCACGCCATGGGTATCGGGTTACTGCTCTTCAACCTGTCCGCTTGGCGCATGCGCTGGGAATGGCACCTGTGTCAGAGACAATCGAACCGGCACTGCGCCCTACAATTGCTACTCGCCGTGCGCTCGACCTGGTCAGGGTCGCGGTTCTTGCAGGGTCGGCTATGTCTGCGAACAACTCGTCACTGTGACTGACGGCGGGCTGGAGATCCCCATCGCTGGTGAGGGTTATTGCTCGCCTGATTGCCGGAACCTGGGAGCGCGCTGTGCCACGGGTCTGGTGTGTAATTCGCTGGGGTACTGCAGTTGATCGGGTTGACCATGCGTGCGCGTGGCTTCAGACCCGACCCTCTTGCTCTCGAGATCCCGAGACTGTCGAGGGTGATGCTCCACGTGTGTTGCGCGGCGGTCATGGGGTGCGGGTCGAGCGACTCGTCTGATGCTCGTCCTGCGCAAGAGTGTCGGGCGGAGTCGGACGCGGTGCTCTGTGCGCGCCATCAGCGCGTGTGCGGTTCGGTCACCAGTCTTGATAACTGTGGTACGGTTCGAACGGTTCCTTCCTGTGGTACCTGTGGAAGCGACTCTCGCCCGGACGCACGAGATGGAGGCTCTGGGCGCGGCGAGGCCGACGCAGGAACAGCGTGCCCGGTTTCGAACCGCGACCCGCCGAATCTCTTCCCAAATGGTGATTTCGAATGCGGGTCGACGGTGTCTTTTCAGTCCAGCGGAGGCAACGGTCGGGTGGAGTTCGTTTCGGGTCGAACTGGAAAGGCGCTTCGCTTCACGGTTGCGCCAGGTGCCTTCAATAACGAGTTCATCTCTTCGCGGCGCTTTCGACTCGAGCAGTCGGGGCTCTATTGCGCTCGTGCGTCTGTGCGAGGGTCGGCGACGACATTCGTTCTGCGGTTGTATGTTGGCCCGCCCGGGGCGGCGATGGGCGAGATGTTCAGCATGCCCGGACCACGAGGTGATTGGTCTTTGTTGCCGCCGACGTCCACCGCAATCCAGGTACCTGGAAGGGGAGGTGATGAGGGATTTCTCGTGTTTGCTGATTCGAGCCGAATCGTCGGCGCTACGATCGAAGTGGACGACGTTGATGTCTGGCTCAGCAGAGACGGTTCGTGTCGTGATCGCTGAAAGTCTCGGCGTCCGAGCGAAGCACTTGCCATGCAATTCGTGTGAGTGTTGATGTCTGAGGCCGGGTTCTAGTTGCTGATGTGGGGAGATTTGTTAGAGTTGTAGCCTGGATGCTGTGCCCGACTCCATCACTGTTGGTCGTTGCAATTGCGAGGTTGTTGTGTTCCGTGCGGCCTCATTCGTGCGTCGTTCGGTTTGCGATTCTCTTCGTCATTTCTGCTCTTGGGTCGTCGCGCGCGCAGGCAACTGAAGATTCGCTGAAGGTGCGGCTCGTCTACTCGCGCGTGGGCGACACTCGCGATTGTAGCGACGAGGAAGTGCTCCGGAGCGCGGTTGGAGCCCGGCTGGGCTTCGACCCGTTTGCCAGCAGCGCGTCGACGACCATCGACGTCCGCGTCGAACGAAGAAATCGACAGTTGATGTCCGTGGTGCGGGTGCTGGAAGGGAGCCAACCTCCGCTGGTTCGGACCCTGACTTCGGAGGGAAAGGACTGTGCCGAGCTCTCTGAGGCGATGGCCCTCGCGGTTGCGCTCGCGATCGACCCGCTGGCGACAGGTCCCCGCCCTCGGTCGCTTGCTGTGCCAGCGAGTCCTCCTCCTCCTTCGGTAGCTCCGAAAGACGCTCCGGCGCCGCCCCCGCCCCGGCCTGAAGTGGAGCCCAACCCGCGATGGCACTTCCAACTCTCGGCGCTCGGAGCCCTCGGGTCGGAGCCGGGCCCGAGCGCGGGCCTCGCGCTCGGAAGTGGGCTGCGGTTTTCGGCCTTCTCGCTCCTGCTCGAGGCTCGCGCCGATCTTCCAGGCTCCCTCCTCGTGGACTCGGCCCGGGTCGAAGCCAGCCTGCTGGTTGCGGGCCTGCTGCCGTGTCTCCAGGTCGGAGTCTTCAGGGGCTGCGTGGTGATGCAGGCGGGCGTGCTTCGGGCGCAAGCGCAGGGGCTGAACGATGCCAAACGGCTTGTCTTTCCGCATCTTGCAGTCGGTGCCCGGCTCGGGCTCGAGTGGCCGGCAGTAGGGCGCTGGGCGCTCGTCACCTCCCTCGATGTCGCCGCGCCGCTCATTCGTGCGACCTTGAAAGTCAGTGAAGCTCCGGTGTGGAGCAGCCTTCCCGTCAGCGGCGCGCTTGCTGTCGGCGCCCTCATTCGGCTCTGATGGGGGCACTGTGTCGATTCACTCAGTGACCCACTCTCCACCAGGGGTCGCGAGCCTTCCGCTCACGTTCGGAGAGCTGTACCACGCCGAATTCGGTTTCGTGTTCAACCTGGTTCGCCGTTTCGGCGGGCGGGAGGCAGACCTCGAAGACCTGACCCACGACGTCTTCATGGGCGCCTGGCGCTCTCGTGCCAGCTACGACGCCTCGAGGCCGCTGCGCCCCTGGCTGATGGGCATCGCTTTTCGAGTCGTGTCTGATTGCCTGGGCCGCGTGAGGAACCGGGTCGAGGTGGTGGCTCCCGAAGAAGCCCAGGCGGTGCCTGATTACTCGAAGGGTCCCTTCGAGCAAGCCGAGGCGCGTCAGGCCCAGGACCTGGTGCAGTCTGCTCTGTCTCAGATTGAGCCCGTTCGGCGTGCAGTCTTTGTGCTTCACGAACTCGAAGACATGCCGATCTCCGAAGTTGCGCGTGTGCTCGAGGTGCCGGAGGGCACCGCCTGGTCTCGGCTCAGAACAGCCAGACGAGAGTTCAGTGCTGCAGTCCAATCGCTTGAACAGCGAGGTGTGCGATGAGTGACGAGCTCGAACCAGAGATGCGTCGCCTGCTCGACTTCGAGCGCGGCCGGTCCGCGCCTTCCTCGGAAGTCGAGCAGCGCGTGATGGCGCGCCTGACTGCGTCGATGATGGCGGCACCGCTCTCTCCTGAAGCGCCGGCAACTCCCAGCTCACAGCCGGTCGCGCCGGGGCTGACCCTCGGTGGAGTCAAGTTGATGCTGTTTGCGGCTGTGTGTGTGGGCGCGGGTGCAGCGCTCCACTCGTGGCTGCGTGAGGCGGACGTGCGGGTCGTCGAGGTGGTGCGTTCGGCTCCCGTGGCGGAACCCGTCACGCCGCCGCTCGAAGCGCCTGCGAAGGTGACCGAGCAGAATCCGGCGCCGAAGGTTCTGCCAGCGCCGCCGGAGGCCAGGTCCCGCAGCAAGCCGTCTCCTGACGAGGCTCAGGCGAGTCGAGAGCGAGACCGTGCGCTCGCCGCTGAGAGAGCGCTCCTCGAGCAGGCTCGCACCGCATTGGCGCGCCAGGTTCCGGCTGATGCGCTCACGGCGTTGAACGAGCACGCGCTGCAGTTTCCAGATGGTCAACTCCGCGAGGAACGTGAAGGTCTTCAGGTTCTGGCCCTGTTCGCGGCGGGAGAGGTCGAACGCGCGAGGGCGAGCGCGAACGCCTTTCGCGCGCGATACCCGCAGGGCGTTCTGTTGCGAGCCATTCGCCGCGCGGAAGAAACGAATCCGTAGGGCTGCCGTGAGATGTGTGTGGGCGAAGGAAGACCGACGAGCCAGAGCGCCTCGGCGTTCCTGGTGTCTCAGGCGAAGTTGATGAAGCCGGGAAGGTCCGCGAGGAAGACGTCGGAGAGGTGCTGGCCTCGCCGAGGACGATGATGGGTACGGTGCGTTGCTCATCGAGGAGGCGGACCAGTTCCGTCTTGAGCGCCCACCAGAGCTGCGACTTGCGGTGCGACGAGAGACCGAGTTCGAGCGTTAGCCAGCGGTAGATGTCCAAGGGCGAGGTGGCCGTGTTGCAGAGGTCGATGACGCGGAACTCGGGCGACGGAAGCGACAAGCAGATGTTGCGGATGGCCGCTGTTTTCCGACGCCGGCCTCTGCGGTGAGAACGCCGAGGCCTGGCTCTTCGAGGAGCGACTGGAAGGGGTCTCCTGATCGCTCCGGAGAATGAGGTTCGCGAGCCCCTCAGAAATGACGTGGCGCTGGCCCGCGTCGCTGCGGCGCCTGGGGTGGAGCGCCGCGAAGCCACCGCTGGTACGCGTCCACTTGACCGAGGCACGCGGCTTGAGTCCCCGGGCGAATCAGGACACGCCCGCAGAACTCTCTTGGTCTCCATCCGCGCTCCTCTCATCGCAGCGCTGCTCCTGGCTGGTTCAGCTTTCGCCAGAGCCCCGGCGTGCTCCAGCTCCTGCGACGAGCTGATGAAGCGCCTGGCCGTCGATTGCCGAAAGACGGGCAAGGGCGCCGCACAGAACGGTGCCGGCAAGGCCGAGGCGCAGCACGTGACCGAAGCCTGTCAGGACGGCATGCAGAAGCTGCGCGTCGCGTGTCTCAAGGAGTGCCACTCAGACCTGAAGAAGAAGCACTGATCAGCTCGGCGACGGCTCGCTCGGCGTCTTCACTCTGCGGGCTCACGGTGAGTTCCGGCGAGATCGGCGCTTCGAAGGCTTCGTGCAGTCCTGGCAGGTGCGTGGCCCCGCTCGCGTAGAGGCCCTTCGCGTCACGCCTGGCGCACTCCATCAGCGGTGTGTCGACGAACACCTCGATCAGGCGAGGGCTGAGCGCGCGCGCCCGGTCACGAAACGCGCGTCGGTGCGCAGTGGCGGCCACCAGCACCACCTGTCCCTGCCTGGCCAGGGTCGCGGCGAGCCGCGCGAGGGTCTCGTAGAAGTTCGCGCGTGCGGCCTCGTCGTAGCCTGGGGTCGGCACCAGACACTCTCGCAGCTCATCCCCATCGAGGACGACGCAGGCCCTCGGCGCGAGGGCACTGGCGGTGCGGCGTGCGAGGCTTGTCTTCCCCGAGGACGGTAGCCCGGTGAACCACACGACGACACCGCCGGCCGGTTCGTGAGGCGTGGGCATGGCGGACATCAGCTCGTCCGCCCATGCGGGGTCGAAGCGTCGAGCGGTCAGCGCACGCTCTGCGAGGCCCAGGAGCCGGTCGCGCTCTTGCGCCGTCACGTTCGGGTACCAGACGGGGTTGGCCAGCACGAGCAGCCGCCACGTCAGCCATGGCGCGAGCACCTCGAGAAGCCCATCGTCGTACGTCGCGAGCACGTCCTCCCAGAAGCGCCGCCACAACACGCCGAGCCCCCGATGCCACGCGGCAGCGTGGGACAGCCCGAAGAAGACGAAGTTCACCGCCAGACAGGCGACATCGTCGGCAGGGTCGCCCTCGGACCCGCGGCTCGTGTCCAGGAGCTGGGGCGTCGCATCGCCAGGCGCGAAGACGATGTTGAAGGGGTGCAGGTCTCCATGCGTGCGGCGCAGGCGCTCGTGACGCGGTTTGAGGCGCTGTCTCCACCCGAGGCACGCCCGCTCGAGCGCTTCGAGTCGCGCAGGCGGCGCCGACGGAACACCGGCGGGGTACCCATCGACCAGCCCGGCGATGCCTTCACCGCTCCCGACGAGGTCTCGCAGCGCTCGCGCGTAGGCGCCTGGATGAGAGCCCGGTTGCTGGTGGAGCTCGTGCATTGCCGAGAGCAGCGCGTCGAGGCGAGCGAGGTCGAGCGGCGTGACGTCGCCCGTCGTGGCGATCCGTCGAAGGTCAGAGGCGTAGACGTCACCCTCGGCCCAGGTCGTGAGCAGGTAGAATTCGCCAGCCTGCGCGAGCGAGAGCAGCGTACCGTCGTCTCGTACCGCACCGACGTCGAGCGCCCGGGTGTGGTGGGGCACGAGGCCGAAGGTGTCGAAGGCCAGCACCTGCGCGGCGGCGCGGTCGGCCCGGCGGTCGTGACCGAAGTCATCGGTGATCGCGACGTGCAGCACCACCGTGACACGTTCACGGCCTTCTCCCTCGAGTGAAACCTTGAGCGGCCGCCCGTACCCGACGCCTTTCGAGGTGTCGTCGTGCGCGCCTTCGGCATCGGCCCCCAGCACCTTCGCGCCGACGATGTGCAGCGAGGGGAAGAGCTCGGCGAGCCGGCGCACCAGGCCGGCCGGGAGCGCAGGCATGTTGGACGCGACCCTCATGACGACTGCATCATCTCACCGCGCGAGCAGCAGCGGCAGCAACGAGTGTTGTTCGTCCGTCCACGCGATGACTTCGGGCTCGGCTGGACTGACCTCGTTCGACTGGAACGCCGCGGCCTCGAACAGCGTCGGCTCGGCAGCGAGCACCCCCCACACACTCGGCGCACCCTCGCGGTCCACGCTCCTGACGACTCGCATCGAGAGGCCGAGGTGCTTCGCGTGACTGGCCAGCACGCGCCCAAAGTTGGCCAGCTGCCCGACCCCGAGCCCGAGCACGCCGATCGAGAGGCCCACCGAGTCACGCTCTCTCAACGCAGAGATCGCCCGGCCTACACCCGACTCGTGACTGTAGGAGCCCGACACCTCGCGCCGTCGTGTCGGCGCCTGGTATTGCCACCGGCAGCGCCAACGCGCCCATCAACGGCTGCACGCCGAAGAGAAGAAACGCGCTCAGGAAGAGCAGGGGCTCAAAACGCAACATCGGAGCCCGTGGTTCTGACACGGAGCCCCGGCGTTACGAACTTCGCGCGGTCGACGGCTCAATGGCAACCGTCGTTGAACGCCAGGTGGGACGCTTCACGTCTCGACGACCCACTGGCTCGAGGTCGTCGGACGCGTCGGCTCCATCGCCTGGCTCAGGCGGCGGCCTTCTCGCATTCGGTCGCACACTTCTGGCAACTCTCCATGCACGCCTTGCATTCCACGTGATGGTTCTGGTGCTTCTTGCACGCGGCCTCGCAGTCACGGCACACCTTCGCGCAGACCGCCGCGAGCGCCTTGAGGTGGGTTGAGTTGAGTCGCGTGAGGTCAGCGAGCGCGTGACACATCGGCAGCATCGCCCGCACGGTGCCCGCGCACTCGGCCATCGACTTGTCCCCCGTCGAGAGCGTGCGCACGCAGTGGTCGAGGCAGGTCTCGCCGGCCTTCAGGCAATCGAGCGCCGCCGCCAGCAGCGTCTCGTTGATGGTCCATGCTGTCGGCCTGGGCTCGGTCTTCGCCGCCGGTGCCGCCGGAGCCGCGCCTTTGCCTTCAGCGAGGGCCGTGAGGCTCAACACCGCCGCGCCGCTCGCCGCCATCGTCACTGCGTCTCGTCGAGTCATCGTCATGGAGTGCTCCTTGAGTTGAGGTTGCAAGCCTCGACATAGCGCTGCCGTCGAGCGCCGGCGCACGAATAACAGGGAGGCTCAGCTGGACGCGGGCGGCGTCGAGTTGACGCGGCTCAATGCACGGTTTCGCAGGTGTGCGACCATCATCGAGCTTGCTCCGCACACGCTCAACACAGCCTCGAGCACGCTCTCGTCGAACGCGAACGCGGCCACACCGAGCAGCGCCAGGCCGAGGCCCGCGAGGCCCACGACGACTGGATCGCGGTGACGCCGAAACCCAGGCACGAAGGACCACGCCGCGACCGCGGTGACTCCGAGCAGAAGAATCGGATGAAAGCCGCCAAGCACCGACCCGGCGGCTGGAGCGACCAGCAGCAAGCCCGGCGTCGACACGCAATGCACCATGCAGACGCCCGACAAGGCGGCGCCGATCAGGTCTGAGCGTGGTTCCGAAGCGGACTGCACGTCGCGCGGATACCCGGGCTCCTTCCGATTCGCAAGCCAGTGGCAGCTGCGATCTGATGCACAGGAAGATGCCCACGAAGGAACTCAGTACCGACCGGCAAGGCGCCCGCGCGCCGAAGGCCGTTTGGACAGCCCGCGATGAAAATGGGGTCGGGGGAAGGTTCTCAGCGAGCCGTGGAATGGGTGTGGGGAGCGCTCCCCAGATCGTGTGTGGGTTCGAAGCCCCACCCCTCCCCAGCCTTTGCCCTCGGTTCTATCCAAGTCCCTGAAACCGCGGCCATCTGGCCCGTTTCTCGCGTTGGATCGTCTCTTGAACATGTTGCGTCCCGGACTCGACCCGCAGCACCGGAGACAAGACATGAACCGCAACCTCGCAATCCTCTCGGCGGCGCTCGCGCT
>JBBAQZ010000050.1:33691-51140 GCA_040400045.1 Myxococcaceae bacterium | reverse complement strand
CCAGCGCAGTGGTGAGCTCGTCCTTCAGGCCCGTGCGCGCGACCTCCCGCTCCACCTCGCGGCGGAGCAGCGCGTCGACCTCGCGGTCGGACGCAGACGAGAGGTCGTCGACGTCGAAGGCTCGCGGCGAACGGAAGTCAGGGGTGCTGAGTGAACGAGGGAAGCTGCTCGCGCGAGGCTTGAACCGTGCCCTTCCTTTGCAACTCGGCGCGAGCGCGGTGGTGACGAAGACGAGCAGGAGCGTCACGTGACGTGCGTTCATGCCCGTTCATTGGGCGCACCGCTCTCAATCCGTCACGGGCTCGGCAGAGTCACTCCGGCGAGGCGTCGTCGACGGCCGCGCGGAAGAGCCCCGTGGGGAAGCGGCGGCGGAACTCGACCGCCACGTTCCTCGCCTCGATGGAGCGGCCAGCGCTCGACAGCGCCATCACCGTCAGCGCCAGTCGTTCTTCGGTGAGCTGGCCTTTCGGGAAGCGACGCTCGTGCTGCGCCAACGCCTCCAGGGCGGCGCCGACGTCTTTCCTCGCCATCGCGGCGCGCGCCTGCTCGACGTAGCTCTTCTCGAGGGCGAGCTGCTCATCGGCCGACAGCCTCGGCTGAACGGTCTTCGGCTCGACGGCAGGCGGCGGCGCTTCGATGACTGGCGGCGGTGGCGCCGGGACGACAGCGACCGCTGGTGGTGGCTCGACAGGCACGACCCGGGCGACCGGCGCTGGAGATGCTGGCGTCGTGCTGACGACGGAGTGGACACCCGCGCCGATGGCGCCTCCGACCGCGAGGGACGCCACGCTGGCGCCGACGACGAGCTTCGCGACGACCGCCTTCGCGACGAGCCCCGACGTCGTCGCTCCCGCGGCGCCAGTCCCCGCGCTCGCGCCCACGCCACCGCCTGCCGCAGGCGTCGACGGCGCGGAGCCGCCACCTCCACCGTCAGAGCCCTCACCGCCACCGTCGCCGCCCGGTGCATCGAACAGGTCTGCCGAGAGTCGCGCGAGCAGCTTCGCCTTCACGCCCGCCGGCGCCGCGGTGATGGGCTTCTCGGCGTCGAGCAACGACGTGAGGTCGGCAGCCATCGGCTCGAGGTCATCTGGCGTCATGACGCACCTCGCAGTCTCTCGACTGCCTGCTGAAAGTCACGACGCGCGAGGCGAAGCCGTGAGTACGCCGTGTTGAGGGGCACCGCCAGCGCCTCGGCCACCTGGGGAATGCCGTGGCCTTCGAGCTCGTGCATGACGAACACGCCGCGCCGCTCCATGGGAATCGACTCGAGCGCCGCGAGGACGAGCTGCTTCGCCTGCTTCGTCTGGAGCTGACCCTCGGGCGTCGGCCGCTCGTCGACCGAGTCGGGTTCAGCGTCGACGACCTCGCGCTTCTGCCACGCGCGGTCCCGGAAGTCGGAGGCGACGCGGTAGGCGATGCCGAAGAGCCACGGCCGCAACGGCCGGGTGGAGTCGTAGTCGGCGAGCTTCTTCCAGGCGGTGATGAAGACGTCGTGCGCCACGTCCTCGACGTTGGCTTCCGAGATGCCAAGGCGCCGGAGCGTGCTCCACACGTAGTCGAACTCCGCCTCGTAGAGCCGGTTGAAGTCCGCTCGGGTGGGTGGTGACCGCAGCTCCATCGGGCGCACCACCCTATTCGCTCGGAGGTAGATGGTGACGACGAAGTTCGGACGGCTACGGCACCACGTCGCCCCAGACCTTGAAGTGGAGCGTCAGGGCCGCGGTGAACGCAAACTGCGACGATTGCCACACGGGGACGCCGCCCACCGTGACGACGACGCGGGGTTGAACGAGGCCGGTGGCGTTGAGCCGCACGCGCACCAGGTCGCCCGCGGGAAGGTCGAGGAGGACGCCCGCGCCGAGACCGAGGAAGAGCGCGCCTTGCGGCCGGGAGTTCGGCAGGCCGAGCGACCACGCCCGCACGCTGCCGAGGTCGCCGCTCAAGCAGACGCCGAACACCGACCACTTCGCGCAGCCGTCGACGCCGCCACCGAGGAGCAACGCCTGAACGGAGCCGCTGCCGACCGGCAGCCCCCCGGGCGTCGTCACGCCGAAGCGTGCCGTCAGCAGGGTGTTGCGCGTCCCCCAGCTGCCGTGCACCTGGCCGAGGGCCGCGAGGCCCGGCACCTGACCGACCGAGACGCCACCACCGAGGCCCACGAAGAGCGCGTTCAACGGCGGCGGCTCGGGCTTCTTGACGACCGGCGCGACGCTCGAGGGCCGCGGCGGTTGAAGCGCCGTCACCGGGGCCGTCGGCAACGGCGGGAGCACCTCGACGGGCCTCGGCGTGACGGGCGGCGGCCTCGGCGCATCGGGGGGCCGGCTCAACGGGAGCGCCGCCCATTCGCCCACCTCGCCCGGCACCTCGGCCCGGACGGGCTCGGGGCGGCTGAGCACCATCGGGTCGATGACGATGGCGGCGGCGAGCACCACGGCGCCCGCGAGCTCGGCGCAGTCCGACGCCGTCGACGTCAGCTCCCGCCGCCCCGTCTCCCTGCCGTCGACGCCGACGAGGGACACGTTCGCGAGGTGGCGCTGCGGTTCCCGCGAGAACTGAACGACGAGCGTTCGATGTTGCGAGTCCGCAGGGGGTGGAGCGTCGAGGAACGGGTCTTTCCCCAGACGCTCGGCGATGGAACGACGCAGCCGGGTCTCGTCGGGACAGCTCGTCGCGCGCTCCTCGCGGCGAACCGAGAGCGTCCACGTCGAGGCGAGCACGAGGCCCAGGAGCGCGCCCGTCACCGGCAGACGCCTCCGACGCACGAGGTGCAGGCGCGGCAGGCCGCCCCACCCCGGCCACAGGTGACCGGTTCGGTGCCAGAGCGACACGTGCCGCCGAAGCAGCAGCCATTGCAGTTCGCCGGTGAGCACGCGGTACACGCTCCAGCGACGCACGTCTCTTCGATGCGACAGGCCGCACACGAATCGCCCCGGGTTCCACACGCGACGTCGCTGTTCCCGGCGAGACAGAAGCTCCCGGAGCAACAGCCGGCGCACGTGCCACACGTCGACGGCGGCCGACAGAGGCCGTCGAGACAGCGCCCGGAGCACGTCTGACAGGGTCCCGTCGTTCCGCAGAAGTTCGAGTCCTGGCTCGCGAGCGGCACGCACCGGCCAAAGTCGCAGCAGCCCGCGCACGCGGGGCAGGCCGGCGAGTCGGCGACGTCGAGCCGCGTCTCACACGCCACCATCAGCAGGAAAAAAAACCCACGCCACCACCGCATCGGGACACCATAGCCCGCGCCTCTCGAGTGCCGACTCCGGAGTTGAGAGGTGCATCCCGGGGGATTGGGGGCGCGCCGTGCTTTCCGTCAGAAGAAGGTGCCCACGACGACGCGGTCGACCGACCGAGCCGACTGAAAGGCGCTCGACGCAGGCGTCTTCACTGCACCTTCGCGTCCGCCAGCAGCGCTCTGAGCCGCGGCACGAGGTCGTCGTTCACTGCCGAAGGACCCTTCGTCGAGCCTTCGATGTACCGGCCGCTCGCCTTTCCGTCGGGGCTGGGCAGCGCGAAGAGCGGAATGAACTGAGACTCGTACCCCGACAGCAACATGCGCTCGGCGTCGACCTGCGCGTCGAAGGCGACGAGGTCGACGGCGCCGAGTTTTCCGGTCAGCTCGCCGCGGTCGACGGCTTCATGGAAGAAACGACACGGCTCACACCACGAGGCCCCAGCGTACAGGAGCACCCGGCGGTTCTCGTTCTTCGAGCGCGAGAGCTGGTCCGCCATGATGGTCGAGACGACACCGTCCATCGGCGCCGTGACGAAGCGCACGGTCGCGTTCGGGTCGACGGCTGGCGGGGCCGGCACGGGCTTCGTGCACCCGACGACGAGGAGCAGGGCTGCGGTGGCGAACGCGCGCATGCCTCGGACCCTGCTCAAGAAGTGGCCGGGTCGCAACACGCCCGTTCGCTCGCGACGAAGACGCGCTCGCCACGAGACATCACCACCTCGGCCCAGAGGTGCGCGCGCGAGGTGAAAGCGAGCTTCAGCGGCCTCTGCCCGCAAGCGTGTCAGACGTTGAAGCGGAAGTGCATGCAGTCGCCGTCCTGCACGACGTACTCCTTGCCTTCGATGCGGAGCATGCCCTTCTCTCGGGCTGCCGCTTCGCTGCCGAACGCGATGAGCTCTTTCCAGCTGATGACCTCGGCCTTGATGAAGCCCTTCTCGAAGTCGGTGTGAATCACACCTGCGGCCTGGGGCGCCTTCCACCCCTTGTGAATCGTCCACGCGCGCACTTCTTTGGGGCCGACCGTGAAGTAGGTCTGCAGCCCGAGCAGCTTGTAGCCAGCGCGGACGACCTTGTTGAGGCCGGGCTCGGTGAGGCCGGCCGCTTCGAGGAACGCCGGACGCTCGGCCTCGGGCAGTTGCTGAATCTCGGCCTCGAGCGCAGCGGCGAGCACCACGACTTCGGCGCCTTCCTTCGCGGCGATTTCCTTCACCTGCTTCACGAGCGGATCGTTGTCGGCGGTCGCGAGCTGCGCCTCGGCGACGTTGGCGATGTAGAGCACCGGCTTCGAGGTGAGGAGGAAGAGCTCGCGGACGACCTCGAGCTCCTCGGGCGACAGGCCATGCGCACGCACCGGAACCGCGTCGTCGAGCTTCACCTTCAGCTTGTCGAGCACCGCGAGCTCGAGCTTCGCCAGCTCGCCTTCCTTGCCTGGCGACTTCGACGAGCGGTGCGTCTTCTCGCGGCGCTTCTCGATGGTCTCGAGGTCCTTCAGGCACAGCTCGGTGTCGACGGTGTCCTTGTCGCGGCCGGGGTTCACGCTGCCTTCGACGTGCGTGACGTTGTCGTCGACGAAGCAGCGCAGCACGTAGAGCACCGCGTCGACCTGGCGGATGTTGGCGAGGAACTGGTTGCCGAGGCCTTCACCCTTCGAGGCGCCGCGCACCAGCCCGGCGATGTCGACGAACTCGAGCGAGGTGGGGAGGACCTTCTCGGGCTTCGCGAGGGCCGCGAGCTGGTCGAGGCGCTCGTCAGGCACCGGCACCACGCCGACGTTGGGCTCGATGGTGGCGAAGGGGTAGTTGGCAGCCAGCGCGCCGGCGTTCGACACGGCGTTGAAGAGCGTCGATTTGCCCACGTTCGGCAGGCCCACGATTCCGATGGAAAGTCCCATGCGGTGGCCCTGTAGCTGATCGCCTCAGGCGGTCAATGCGTGAGGCGTGTCGGCACCGCAGGAGTGGCTCACGTTCCCCGACGAGCGTTCGCTCGACTTCACCGACGCGGAAGAGGCGGCGCTGCTCGACTCATGTGCCATCGACGCACCAGCCAGACGACGTCACCGACTGGCACTCATCGTTCCACCGGCGCGCAGTCGAGTAACGCACAGCTCTTCTCGTACACGGCCTTCTCGAGCGCCGGGTCGTTCGCGTGCGGCGAACACGGCACTTCCCTCGCATCCGAATAATACGTGCCCGACGCGCCCACGCTCTTCGAGGTCGCGCAGAACACGCTCGTGCGCGCTCCCGACTCGACGCTCGCGCCGGCCATGCCGAAGCCCGTCTTCAGCAGCTTGGTGGTGATGACGCCGGGGTGGAGCGCAAACGTCACCGGCTTCTTCTTCGCCGCCGTCAGCCGCCGCGCCAGCTCGTGCGTGAAGAGCACGTTGAGGAGCTTCGACGCGCCGTACGCTCCGTACCCGTCGAAGCGCCGGGGCGCGGGCAGGTCGTCCACCGTCACCCGGCCTCGGGAGTGCGCGACGGACGACACGTTGACGATGCGGGCTGCCGGCGCGGCGTCGAGCAGCGGCAACAGCTCGTGGGTCAACGCGAACGGCGCGAAGTGGTTCACCGCGAACGTCAGCTCGAAGCCATCGGCGCTCCTCTGCTCCTCGGTCATGAACACGCCCGCATTGTTGACGAGCACGTCGAGCGCGCTGGTGTGCGCCTTCACCTGTGCGGCGAGGGCCTTCACCTGCGCCAGGACGCTCAGGTCCGCCCACACGGGGACGGCGTCTTTCACGCCGTGGGCGTCGAGCCGCTTCACGACGTCGCGCGCCCTGGCCTCGTTGCGGGCGTGGACGAGCACGCGGGCGCCGTGTTGGCCCAGCTGCATCGCCGTCTGCAGGCCGATGCCATCGCTGGCTCCGGTGATCAACATCGTCGCGGGGTTCATGCGCTCAGGGCTCCACAGCGAGGTAGAATGACGCGCGCACCATGACCGAGAAGCTCATCTTCGCCCAGACCATCGAAGGCTTCATCCGCGCGCTCGGCCCGCTGAACGAGCAGGCCCGCGCGAAGCTGCGCGCCTGTGGCATCGACGTCGACAAGCGGCTCCTCCCGGCCTACCCGCTCGAGCAGTTCCTCGCCGCCCTCGACTACGCCGGTGAGATGGTCGCGCCGACGAAGTCGAAGGAAGACCAGGCCCGTGAGCTGGGGCGACGCTTCATGGATGCGTACCGGGAGACGATGATTGGGCGCGCGATGGTGGCCGGCATGCGCGTCATCGGGCCGTGGAGAACGCTCGAGCGCCTCAGCAACAAGTTCCGCACCGGCAACAACTTCTCCGAGACGACGCTGACCCGCCTGGGGCCCACCGAGGCCGAGCTGTGGTGCAACCAGACCTCCCGACCGGGCTGGTATTCGGGCATCGTCGCCCGAGGCCTCGAGCTGTCCGGCGCGAAGGCCGTCGAGGTCAGGGTGATCAGCCACGACGACAGCGGCGGCCGCTTCCATGTGCGCTGGGGCTCTGGGGCAACCCCTGGTCCACCCAACCGATAACCTCTGGTAGTACGCAGCAGGCTGCTGGTGTTCAATGGTCGCACCCCACCAAATCACATGAGTCAGGGAGCCACCAAAGAGCGCCTGAGGCCGTTCAAGCCGCTACGGTTCGGCCGGTACACGCTGTTGATGCCGCTCTCGACGGGCGGCATGGGAGAGATTTTTCTCGCCAGGCTCGAGGGCGCTCAGGGCTTCGAGAAGCTCTGCGTCATCAAGAAGATCCTCCCGCACCTCGCCCAGGACAAGGACTTCGTCGACCGCTTCGTCAACGAGGCGCGCATCCTGGTGAAGCTGTCGCACGGCAACATCGCGCAGGTGCTCGACATGGGCCTGCACGACGGCGCGGCGTACATCGCGCTCGAGTTCATCGACGGCAAGGACCTGCGTCGCGTGGTGGCCCGGGCGCACGAGCGCGCGCTGACGTTACCGCTGTCGTTCATTCTCTACGTCACGACCCGGCTGCTCGACGCGTTGGCGTACGCGCACCGCAAGAAGGGCGACGAGGGCAAGGAGCTGAACCTCGTTCACCGCGACGTCAGCCCGCAGAACATCCTCATCTCGTACGAGGGTGAGGTGAAGGTCATCGACTTCGGCCTCGCCAAGTCGACGCTGTCGGCCACGCACACGCACCCGAGCATCGTGCTGGGCAAGTTCCTCTACATGTCGCCGGAGCAGGCGCGGCACCAGAAGGCCGACCGACGGTCCGACCTGTACGCGGTGGGCCTGTGCCTCTACGAGCTCATCGCAGGCAAGAGCCCCTTCGACGGCATCGCGCCCGGGGAGCTCATGGCGACGGTGGCGAACCCGAAGATCGCGCCGCTCGCCTCCATCGAGCCGCTGTGCCCACCAGCGCTCAACGACGCGGTGATGAAGGCGCTGAGCGTCGACCCGGCGCAGCGCTTCCAGACGGCCGAGGAGCTGCGCGGCCGGCTGCTGACGATTCTCCTGGAGATCGACCCGGCGGCCGGGCCCGAGACCGCGACCCGCTTCATGACCGAGGCGTTCGCCAACGAGTACCAGAGCGAGCGGAAGCTGCTGGCAGAGCTGTCACAGCAGGCGCGCGCGCTCCCCGAAGCGGAGCCCCTCGACGCGTCGTTCCCCTCCTTGACGCTCGACGAAGTCCCGCAGCCGCGGGTGACGGCGCCCGAGCTGAAGGCCAGCGCCCCGGCCCCCGCGACCGGCGACCCGCAGGCCTCGATTCAGGCGCTCTCGTTCCAACCGACGCGCAAGGCGCCCGCGGCGAGCGGGGAAAAGACGTCGGCGCGAAACGAAGACCCTTCGACGTTGCCCAGCATCGTGGTGGCGTCCGAAGCGCGAATGACGGACCAGGTGCCGCTGGCGCCACCGCCCGCGCTGCCCCAGCAGAGCATCGTGCTCGACGATGGGCTGTCGGAGCAGGTCGATGCCCGAGCACGAACGCGCCCCGAGACGCGCCCCTCGAGGAGTGCGTCGGCCGCGCCGGCGCCGGCGAAGTCGGACCCCGCACGCAAGGCCCAGAGCCGGACGACGGCCTCGGGCATCAAGGCGCCCGGCCGAATCGGGAAGGCCGAGAAGCCCGACGCGAAGAAAGCAGTCACGCCGAAGGCGACGCCGCTCGAGAGCCCGCAGACCCCCACGCCCAACCAGACGCCCGCTCCGGCTCGCGACCCGCTGCCCCTCGCGCCCGCTCAGGGGAAGAAGTCGGGGAGCTCGATGTTGGTGTGGGTCGCCCTGCCCGTCCTCGCCATCGCCGCGGTGGGTGGCTTCATCGCGTGGGACGTCTACACCGAGCGACTGCGCGCCCAGCAGCTCTCGAACGAGCCGACCGAGCCGGCGCCCACGGTTTCGACACCTCCGGGTCCCGAGCGCTCACGGGAGGTGAAGACCGTGCCTGACCCGGCGCCGACGGCCATCGAACCCGACGACCTGACCGCCCTGGCGAAGAAGCCGAAGCCCGCCGCCAAAGCGGGCGACCCGAAGCCGAGCGCCGGCGAACGAGCCATCAAGCTGATCAAGGCCGACCTCCTGCTCTTGACCGACCCGGGGCTGAGCCGGAAGTACACCCTGCTGTTGCTCCCGCTCGAGAAGAACGTCGCGACGCGCGGCGCCGAGGCCTCGTTCCAGGCGGAAGCGAACCAACTGCACGCGCAAGTGAAGGACGCGCTCACAAAGCAGAACCAGTGACGTCGGCGCTCACCACCCTGCACGACGTGACGGCCGGCTACGGTGGGTGCCCCGTGCTGCACGACCTCTCACTCGAGGTGAAGGCCGGCGAGGCGTGGGCGGTGCTGGGCCCGAACGGCGCGGGGAAGACGACGCTCGCGAAGGTGGCGGCCGGACTCATCCCCGTCCTCAAAGGCCGCGTCGCCATCGGCAGCCTCGCCTCGCCCGCGTCACCGGCTGCGCTCGCGAAGGTGGTGGCGTGGGTGCCCCAACAGGCGCCCGAGGGCCTCGACTTCACCGCGCTCGAGGTGGCGTTGATGGGCCGCGCGCCGCACCTGGGGGCCCTGGGCCTCACGGGCGCCCACGACGAGCGACTCGCGCGCGAGGCCCTCGCCGCGTTCGACGTCGCGCCGCTCGCCGACCGGCCCGTCTCGTCGCTCTCGGGCGGAGAACGTCGCCGCGTCTTCCTCGCGCGCGCGCTCGCGCAGGCCGCGCCGTTACTCGTGCTCGATGAGCCGACCGCGTTTCTCGACGTGCGCCACCAGGTCGACACGCTGCATCTCGTGCGGCAGCGCGTCTCGGCGACGGTGGGCGTGCTGGCGGTGCTCCACGACGTCTCGCTCGCGGCGCGCTTCGCGACCCACGTCGCGCTCCTGTCGGCGGGACGCATCGTCGCCCGGGGGCCGGCCGCTCAGGTGCTGACGACAGCGCGCCTCACCGAGGTGTATGGCATCGCCATGGAGCAGACGGGCGAGCACTCGTTTCAGCCGCGGTGGCCGACGTGACGCGCGGTCGCACGGTCACCAGGCCGCCCAGGGTCCGTCGAGCCGCACCGAGGCCCTGTGGAGTGAGGGCGGGACGCTGCGAGCAAGACGACCGCGCTGAACGCGCTCGAGTCGCACCGAAGCGCTGTCCCGAGAGTGCGCTGGCTGACGAGCCTTCGACCGGAGCCGAACGGTGACGCGGTGGCCCGCTGCGGTCGCGGTCTCGGTGCTCGCCCACGTCGCCGTCGCGGGCGGGCTCTTCGTGTCGCTGGGTCGGTCCTCCATGACGCCGCCGTCGGCAGCGCCCCACGCGCGCGCGGTCGAGGTGATGCGCATCGGCGTGCGGCCCCGCGCCGCGGATTCGCCCGAGCCCGTCGCCCCAGCACCAACCGCTCGCGCGGGGAGAGTCGCAGCGGCGGCGCCGCGCCCGCTCACCATCGACGCTCCCGGGCCGACGCAGGTCGCGTTGGTGGAGCCGGGTCCTGACGCTGCGGAACCGTCCGCCGCGCCCGCAGCACCCACTGCCGGCACGGAGCCGGTCGCCGCTCCCAACACGACCGCGGGCGAGGGCGCGGCCGGCACCGCCACGCCACCCACCGTCGCGCCCAGCGGCACGCCGGCCGCGGAGGACGCACGAGGCGACACCTTCGACCTCGCGTTCACCCGCGAGCTCCACGCGCGCCTCGCCGCCGCCGCCGGGGCGTGTTACCCGCCGCAAGCCCGACGCTTTCGGCAGCAGGCGCGCGTGCCGGTGTCGTTCTGCATCGACGCTGACGGCCAACCGGAGCGCGTCGTCGTGACACCGTCGGGCATCGCTTCGCTCGACGACGCGGCCAGCAGCTGTGTCGTTCGCCGCGCTGCTCCATTTCCGCCACGCGCGCGCACACACTGCTTCGCCGTGCCCATCGACTTCGGCGCGAGAGGCGACTGATGCGAGCGCATTGGCCACTGCGGTCGAAGAAACCCTCACGAGGGGCGGCGACCGGCCTGCACTTCGACGCCGGCTTCCTCTCGCGAGACGCGCGGCGCGAGGTGCTCTTGTGGCTGACGACGATTCACCCCATCTGGGAGAACCGCTTCTCTGACTTCCGGCCCCTGCCCGAAGGCGAGACGCAGCGTCAACTCCTGCGGCCCGTGTACTGGCTGGGCAATTGGCAGTTCGCGTGCCTCGACTACTACCGGCCGCCACACGGGCTGTGGAACCGGGCCGTCGAGGCCGAGCCCTTCCCCCGGGTGCTGGCCACCCTCGTCACCGAGATGGAAGCGCGCGCGCGCGGCATGTTCCGCGGAGACGACCTGCCGAAGGGCTGGCGCCTCAACACCTGCCTCGTGAACTTCTACGGCTCGAAGCGGGTCGACGGAAAGTGGGTCGACACGGCGCGCGTCGGCGAACACAAGGACTTCGAGCCAGGGCCGGTCGCGTCGTTGTCGCTTGGCGAGCGTGCCCTGTTTCAGTTCGTCACTTCGTCGAAGCCGGGAGACCGCGACGGCGTCGTGGAGCAGCAGTGGCTCGATGACGGCAGCCTTCAAATCTTCGGCGGCGACCGCTGGAAGAAGCGCACCTTCCATCGCGTGCAGCGCGTCGACACGAAGGGCGGTCATCACTTCACGGTGAACGTCGCCGACTTCGACACCCGCCGCATCAACTTCACCTTCCGGTATGTCCCCGACGAGCACGTGACGCCATACGCGAAGCTCTCGGTGGAGACTCGGCGAGACATCGAGCCCTCGATGCGCCAGCTCGCGGAGCACTCGGCGTTCTTCGCCAGCGCCCTGAAGTCCGTCCCAGGGACCTGACGCAGGCTGCTGCGGCGCCCGCGTCAGGCCAACTCGAGAGCTGTGCCTAGCGACAGGTCGGGATGGTGCAGGACCCCGCCATGCTCAACTTCGAAGTGTCGTACGTGTTGTTGGTGCAGACGTAGGCCCCTTCGAGGCAGCGGAAGTAGGACCCGTAGTCGCAGGTGGTGTTGATGTAGCCGTCACACGTGCTCGCGCTGAGGGGCGTGGCGACGGTCCCGCACTTCAGTTTGGAGACCAGCGAGTTGCACGCAGCGACGTTGCTCGCGCCGACGCCGCCTCCGCACGCGGTGACACTGACGGCCAGGAAAAGAGCGATGACGTGTTTCATGAGATTCCTTGGAAATGGAGCTCGAAATGAGCTCGCCCTGTGAGTGGGCGGAGCCTTTCGCGCTTTTGAACGGGCCTGACGATTCAGGACGTCCGCCACGAGGGCCGATGCTCGGAGAGCGCCAGCTCGAAGCGTCAGGCATCACGCTCGGGTTGCGGCTCGACGACGTGCACGTCGACGTCGGGGTTCTTCAGCGGCGCTCCCTCGTCGGAAGGAGCACCCCGCCGGAGCCGTCAGTGCAGCCCGCGCATCGTCGGGTCGGCCAGGCCGTAGTCACGCAGCGCCTGCCGCATGAAGAACGGCACTTCCTGGTACCGCGCCAGCTCGAGGCACGCCTTGTTCGACGAGCACGTGCACTGCGAGGAGTCCGTGGCGTCACACCCCGGCCGGCCCATCACGAGGCCACCAGTCGCAACGCTGATGGTCTGAATCGACGGGTCGAACTTCACCTGCACGTTGCCGTTCACCAGGCGCGGCACCACCCAATCCGGCTTGCCGTCGCCGTCCTTGTCGGGGCCCGCGTCCGTCACGTAGGCACGCTCGAGCAGCTCGTTCGCGTACTGCAGCATTCGCGCGCCGACGCCCTTCTGCACGCGCTTGCCCAGCACCTCTTCGGTGCCGAACGTCTTCGCGATGAAGGTGCGGCCGTCGGCGAGGTGCAGCTCGAGGCGATTCTGGAAGCCGGGGTCGCTGTCGGCGCCGAGCTCCCACAGGCCCATCTGGTTGAGCCACTGCTGCTGCTCATTCTCAGGCAGGTACATGAGCGTGTACGCGATGAGGAACTTCTGCTGCTCCCAGCCGACCTGCGGGTCGACGACGGCGGTGTCTGCAGGAGGCGTCGTCTGGCAGCTCAACGCGTCGCGGTTGGTGAAGCACGTCGTCACGTCGGTGCCCGTCCACGAGATGTGGCCCAGGCCCTGCGCCGGGTAGCCCGCAGCGTCAGACATCGGCTTTCCAGCCATCGTCGCCAGGCGCATGCCCTTGAGCGCCACGTCACCGGTGAGGTTGTTGCCCAACCACCGGCGGTAGCCATCAGGGAAGACGTCGGCCATCGAGACCGAGCGGTGGCGCGCATCGAGGAAGTCGCGGCGGCTGTCCGAGATGAAGTTGTCGACCGACTCGGTCATCAACATCGCGGTGTACGCCTTCTCGTAATAACTGCCGGAGTTGACGGTGTACTCGGCGTTGTACTCGCCCTTGTCGGTGGCCAGCGCATTCTCGATGGGCCGCCCTCCGAAGCTGACGTTGCCGAAGTAGCCGGTCGCGCCGTTGGGTACCGTGATGGCGCTGGTGCCGCCGTTGCCGACCGCGTCAGACAGGCTCCGGAGCACCTGCGTGCCACCCACCGTCTCGAGCGAGTGGGGACCCGACTCCGGCCGCGCGAGCTGACGCGCGAAGTGGTCGAAGCCCATCGCCGACGCCATCAGGTTCTCACTGAAGGTCGACGCGCCGAGGTACGGCCAGAGCGACTCGAAGTCGTAGCCCTGGGCCACCGCGAAATCGCGATAGATGTTCGCCATCAAGCCCAGGCCCTTGGCCGCGTCGCGCAGCTTCTCGTTGTAGCGGGTGAGTGAGCGGTTGACCGAGCCACGCACGGTGAACGTCTGACGGCCACGACGGTAGCTGTCGAAGATGTGGTTCACCTCCTGCTGCGTGATGAGGAAGTCGAAGAGCTCGTACGGGTCGGCGCCGTTGTCGTGGCGGTACACCGAGAGGTTGCCGAGGTCGGCCCAGCGGTCAGTGGCAAAGCCGTAGGGGAAGCGGACGCGGTTCTGCGCGTCGAGGGAGGGGCCTGCGCGACCTGAACCGGCCGGACGCAGCGATTCCCACGCGACGTAGTCGACCGGCAGCTGACGGCAGCGCGTGAACTGGCCCTTCACCTTCACGATGAGGCCGTCGAGCAGCGGGTGCCACGCGCCCTTCGTGGTGGCGTCCCACGTCGCCGGCTTGAAGGCGTTCGGGTCGACCACCTTGCACGAGCTGATGAGGCCGTAGTTCCGCTGCAGCTGCGAGTAGTGAATCGTGTCGGTGTTGTTGCGGTCCTGCGGCGTCGGGCGGCCAATGCTGAATTGCAGACCGAGGATGCCGCCGAAGCTGTCCATCTTCTCGAGCAGGCCCGCGCCCTTCGCCGTGCCGAGCCCGGTGTTGACGCCGTTGGCGACGTCGGCGACGCCTCCGTAGAACATGCGCGCCGCGGCGAAGTCGTAGCTGCCCAGGCCCAGCAGGTCCTGCGTCGACTCACCGGCGTAGTCCATCGTCGACGACTGCATGAACATGGTGAGCAGCTGCGACTTCTCGTTCTCGGTGATGACGTCGAAGTAGCGCGGGCCGGTGCAGCTGCCAGTCGCGTCGAGCGTGGTGCAGGGCCGCGTGGCCGTCCCGTCGTCGGTGCGAAGCTGCCAGTACTGCGGGCGGTAGTTGAGCGCGTCGGCCGAGCTGACGAAGTTGTGGCGCAGGCCGATGGAGTGACCCATCTCGTGCGTCACCACCGCGTAGTGCGCGCGACCGGCGACGTACGCGCGCATGCGCTCGGCGCGGACCAGCTGGTCGCCCTTCGAGGAGCCGCGATCGAAGCGGCCGAACTTCTCTTCCAGCAGGGTGGCGAGGTTCGCGACGGCGAGCGGCGCCGGCGCCTCGTTCATGATGCACGCCCCACGCTCGGCGAGCTGCAGCTCTCGCTGGTTGCGCAGGTCGCGCTGGAGCGTCGGGTTGGCGCCACGCAGCGGCGAGGCGAGCTCGCTCATCATGTCGCTGGAGAGGAGCCCGGCCTTGCCCGCGTACGACTGGAACATCTTGGTGGTGAGCGCCGCCTCGGTCGGCGTGTTGAGGGCCCGCTTGCGGCGAGCCTCGTACAGCGGCTTGCTCGACGACGGCGCGAGGGCGTCGGCCCTGATGTCGCGCGCCGCCAGCTGCAGCTGCTTCGCCTGCTGGTACATCGGCGTCTGCTCGAAGGCCTCGAGCTCGCTCTTCGAAAGGCCCTTGCCCTTCGTCAGCTTGCCCAGCATCTCGAAGCGCTGGTCCGAGGTGAGGATGGGGAGCGAGCCCTTCGTGGCGGACGCTTCGGCGGCCGAGGCCCAGTCACGCACGGAGGTGCCTTCGGTGACGTCGCTGGTGGTGAGCTCGCCGCGGATGTAGCGGGCGGTGTCGACGATGCCGCGGCTCCAGAGGTCGGTGACGTGGCTCCACACGTTGATGGAGGCGGACACCTTCTCACCCGTCAGCGGGTCGTGCGCGTCGACCATGATGCCCCACGGTGAAGGGGTCTGCGGCGAGACGATGGTGGTGACGTGGTGGAAGCGCAGGTCGCCGGTGCGCGCGCGCAGGCCCTTGTCGCACGCCTTGATGAGCTCGGCGTCGGCGACGCGGCGGGCCTCGAAACAATCGGCCGCGGTGAGGTTGGTGGCGAGGCGTTGACTGCCGCACGCCGCCGGGTCGTTCGCCTCGACTGGCGAGTGGCACAGCACGATGGCCTCGGGGAGCTTCGCGAGCGCGATGACGCCTGCGGTGTAACCACGCGCCGCGGCGATGGAGTCAGCCACGGCGTTGCAGTCGGCGCCGACGTACGCGAGCCCGGCGCGGCAGTCGTCGACCTCTTTGGCGAGCGCGATGGCGTCGTCGTTGTCGTCCTGCTGGCCCGTCATCACGGGGAACTCGGCGTCGCAGCCAGCGCCCTTCGTCTTCACGCACTCGGCGTAGCGGGCCGTCATGACGGACGTGCGGAGTGCGACATCCCACTCGTGGGTCGCGTCGCGGGTGGCGTCGAAGTACTCGGGGTTCGAGCCGTCGGAGAAGAACCACACCACCGGCTTCACGACGCGGTCGCGGTACGGCAACGTGCACTTCTGGCTGAAGGTGTCGCAGCGGCTGCCGCGGCCGACGGCGTCGCACTCGTCTTCGGTGCCGTCCTTGTTCACGTCGCGGTGCGGGTCGGCGCCAGCCGGCGTCGACTTCGGCGTGAAGCAGGCCACCGCGCCGGTCTTCGCGTTGGCGTCCTGGTAGAAGTGGCTGCGCTCCCAGAGGTTGTAGCGGTTGATGAAGCGGTGCCACTGCGTGTCCGTCATTCCGTACTCACGCGCGTAGCCCGAGCGCTCGGTGGTGAAGGCGCCGAAGGCCTTGAAGCGGTCTCCGTCCCAGTCGGCGGGCTCGTAGTCGGAGTCTTCGACCTTCCGGAACGACTGGCGAATCGTCAGCTCGACGGGCGAGCACTGCGTCGTCGGAGCCGAGCCTCCGCTGATGTCGGCGTCGAAGAAGCACGCGGGCCTGACACCTCCGCCGAGGGCCGCGAGGTCGACCAGTTGCGGGCGCGCGAACGCCTTGTTGGTGACGTCGAGGTAGCCGTGCTCGGCATCGACGCGGGGCGCGTCATCGTCGCCGGGGCTCTGCACGGTGTACGCGAGCGGCTCGTAGGTGATGCCGCCGTGCACGCCGAGCTGCGAGAGCGTGTCGAACTCGTAGTTGTCGGTCGAGAGGTTCTTCGACCAGTCGACGCGGATGTACTGGCGTTGGTGCCACGGGCGGTCGACGGTGTTCTCGCCGATGACGTTGGTCTGCTCGCCGGTCTGTGGGTTGTAGTCGCGCTTGATGTCGAAGTGGCTCTTGATGGCGTACGCGGCGACCACGATGCCGTCGTTGGTGGCCTTGCCCAGGCCCTTGCCGTCGCTCCCCCGGATGCGCTCGTACGCGAGCCGCGCGATGAGCAGGTCTTCCGTCACCGTCCACTTCACGCGGGTGAGCGGCTGCGCGTAGGTGCTGGTGAAGAGCCCGTCCTGCCCGGCGCCGTAGCCGACGTCGACGAGCGTCGCCTGGCTGTAGAACTCGGGGTCGTCCGCGAGCGACTGGGAGTCCTTGCCGACGAAGAACGACTTGTCGAGCGCGTCGGGCTGCACGCGGACGATGGGCGGCTGTTGTTGAGCGCACGAGACTGCGAGCAGCGCACCGAGCAGCGCCGAACGAACCGGGACACGACGGGTCATGACTTCTCCTTGCGGAAGCTCGACACGGCGCCTTCGAGATCGAAGGTGGCGTCGAGGTACAGGGTTGTATTGCGATTGAAGAGGGGGAACTGGTAGCGGCCGTCTTCGCCGAGCTGGTTCGAGAACGTCCACGCGCCGAGCGAGAAGCCCACGGCCTTGAACGCCTGATACGAAACGCTCAGCGAGAAGATCATCAGGTCGCGTGTTGCGACGTCGGTGCCAACGTCGAGCTGGGTCGACCCGGCGAGCTGCACGGGCGTCGCGGCGAGCGCCGGCAGCCACGCGCGTTGCATGAGGAAGCTGGCCGAGACGTCGACCTTCGGGTGCGGCGCGAAGCTGACGACCGGCCCGTGGAGCACGTCGAACTGCGGGTTGCGCACGCCGGTGTTGATGAAGTCGATGCACTCGAGGGAGCGCGAGTCACCGCACGCGGTGATGGTGGGCCCCTGGTTCTGGCGCGTGGCGAAGCGGTTGAAGCGGTACGTGAAGCGCGCGGAGTAGATGAGCGTGAGGCCCGAGAGCACGTCGAAGCGTCGGCTGAGGTTGAGCGAGGGGCCGAGCGTGAAGAGCCGCGACTGCGCCTGCGACGGCTTCGAGGTCGGCAACGTGACGCGCAGGTCGGCGCCGAGGTGGATGCGGGAGTTCTTCTCGGTGAAGCCGCTCCACACGCCGTCGAGCCACACGTCGGAGAGCTCCACCTCGTTGCGGTAGCGCGT
>JBBAQZ010000050.1:24083-33591 GCA_040400045.1 Myxococcaceae bacterium | reverse complement strand
TGGAACTCCACATGGTGGCCGGCCGAATGCGGGAAGCGCGCCAGATGTGGGACTGCATAAGCGGCTGACACAACTGGAGCGCAGAGGCGCATCGAGAACGGGCCCTGATCAACGTCGCGAGCCGGTGCACCTCCACTGCGCGACTGCTGCGTGCCCCGACTTCCCACGTCCCTCGAGGCGGACCCTCTTCATCGAACTGCGTCGCAGGCGCTGGCCTATCCTGACGTCGTGTCCTGCCCGACAGAGAACGAGCTCGTCGAGTTCGTCAGTGGAAGCGGTGGACCCAGACAGTCCATCGAAGCCCACCTCGTCACGTGTGAACGGTGCCGGGTCGCCGTGGCGCAGCTCATCACTCGAACCGCGACGCCGACCGCCCGCCCGGGCGGAGTCCTCCACCGGGGCGACACCGTCGGGCGCTACGTGGTGCTCGAGCTGGTCGGCGAAGGCGCGATGGGCCGCGTCTACGCCTCCTACGACCCGGTGCTCGATCGAAAGGTCGCCTTGAAGTTGTTGCACCCGCTCGTCGAGTGGCCCGAGGCGCAGGAGCGCCTGCTCCGAGAGGCCAAGGCCCTCGCGCGCGTCTCACACCCGCACCTCGTCGGGGTGCACGACGCAGGCGCCTTCGCGAGCTCGGTCTTCATCGCGATGGAGTTCGTCGACGGGCAGACGTTGCGAACGTGGCTGGCGTCGGCGCGTCGAACTCCGACCGAAATCGTCGCTACGTTTGTGCAAGCGGGAACGGGTCTCGCCGCGGCCCACGCGGCCGGCCTGGTGCATCGTGACTTCAAGCCCGAGAACGTGCTCGTCGGGCGTGACGGCCGCATCCGGGTGTCTGACTTTGGCCTCGCGCGCGACGTCGCCGACCCGCACCCGCCGACCCAGGCGCCGCCGCTCGAAGACGCCTCACCGCTCCACACCGCCACCGGCGCGCTCGTCGGCACCCCGGCCTACATGGCGCCGGAGCAGCTTCTGGGACTCCGCGCTGACGCGCGTTCCGATCAATTCGGGTTCTGCGTCGCGCTGTTCGAGGCGCTCCAGGGCCAACGACCGTTTCCCCGCAACACGAAGGACGTGGTGGCGCAGGGCCCGAACGTCACCGGCACGGGAGTCGTCCAGCGTGCGCTGCTGCGTGGTCTCTCGGTCGACCCGGAAGATCGGTTCCCTTCGATGCAGGCGCTGTTGGCCGCGCTCGAGCCCGCGAAGACCTCGCGACTGACGCTCGCGATCGCCGTGGGGGTCCTCCTCGCGACTGCTCTTGGGACGGCCGCCGTCGTGCGGCGACAGGGCGAGCTCTGCAGCTCGGGGCCGGCGCGGGTCGCTGCCGTGTGGACGCCGGAACGTCGCGCAGCTCTCACCACGCACTTTCAGCAACTCGGGGGCACGGCACTGTTCGAGCGGTCGCGCCTGGCCCTCGACGCTTGGGGCGCGCAATGGGCCACGGTTCACCGCGAGGCCTGCGAGGCGACGCGCGTTCGTGGCGAGCAGTCCGATCAGCTCCTCGCGGCGCGCATGGCCTGCCTCGACCGACGACTCACCGAGGTCGACGGGGTTCTCAGTGTGCTCGCCACGACCGACGCGACCTCGCTCCCCCGCGCTGGAGACGCCGTGCTGTCCCTCACACCGCTCTCCGTCTGCTCGAACGCCGCTGCGCTTCTGGCGCCCAATCCCCGGCCAGAGCAACCCGCCGTCGTCGAGCGGGTGGAACGCATCGAACGCGAGTTCGCGCGCGCGCAGGCCCTCAGAGACTCGGGCCGCTTCAAAGAAGGCCTCCCCATCGCCACCGACGGCGCGCTCCAGGCCCACGCGGTGGGTTGGGCGCCCCTCGAGGCCGAAGCGCTGCTGCTCCGCGGCCAGTTGATGGATGGCGCTGGCGAGCTCGCCGCGGCCGAGCCCACGCTGCGTGATGCCTGGACTCGCGCGCACCTCGCGCGCTCCGACCGCCTGGCCGTTCAGGCCGCCGTCGACCTGTCCTTCGTGCTCCACGAGCTGGGGAAGATGGAGCCCGCCGAAGAATGGGTCTGGCAGGCCGAAGCGATGCTCCCCCGGCTTGGCGACGACTGGGAGATGCAGTCACGGACCGCGAACCAGGAAGGGCACCTGCATTACGCGCGCTCCGATTTCGCCGGGGCCGAAGCGCGCTACCGCAAGGCGTGGGAGCTTCGCCGCGACCACCAGGGCGAGGGCCATTCGAAGACGCTGACGATTCTCGCGAACGTGGCCAACGCGATGGGCGCACAGGGCAAGTACGACGAAGCGGCTGCGATGCTCGTCGACATCGCCAAACGGCTCGGCGTCGAGCTCGGCTCATCGCACTACAAGGTCGGCGCGGCCACCAACGCGGCTGCCGAGAAGCTGGTGGCCCTTCACCGGAACGCCGAGGCCCTCGAGCTCATCGACTCGGTGCTGCCCGCGCAGCAGGCCCTGCTCGGCGACTCGAGTCAGTACGTCGCGCGACTTCACCTGGGCCGCTCAGAAGCGCTCCGGGGGCTTGGTCGGCAAGAAGAAGCGCTGGCCACCAACGCCGAAGCGCTGGCGGTGTTCGAGAAGGCCGCGATGCCGCTGATGGTGGCGGTGACCCTGACCGCGCGCGGCACCATGTTCTGCGCGGCGAAGAAGTTCGACGAAGGGCTCGCGACCGTGCGCCGTTCGCGTGAGGTGCTCCAGGGCAGCTTCGGAAAGGAGCACGAAGAGTTCCTCGTGACCCTGGAAGCAGAGGGCGAGTGTCTGCTCGCGCAGAGCCGCGCCGACGACGCGTTGCCGGTGTTCGAGTCCGCCCTCGCGGGGCGAGAGAAGTCAGGAGGCGCGGACGACCCGTGGTGCGCGATGGCCATCAGCGGGCTCGGTCGTGCGCAGCTGGCCCTCGGCCGCCGCGACGCTGCGAAGAAGACGCTGGAGCGGGCGGTGCAATCGCTCGAGGCTTCGAAGCTCGACGAGGTGCTGCTCACGAAGACGCGGGCGGTGCTGAAGGAAGCGAGCGGCCCCTGAAGGGTGGTGCGTGACGAACGACTCGATCAGTTCGAGCGCGCCTTCGTGCTGCTCCACGACGTGTACTGACTTCACGTGGGGCGCCGTCGCCTGCGATAGGCTGCGCGCAATGGCGAAACGCGCCTGTCCCGGATGCACCGCGCCGATGAACGCCTTCAAGGCGGGCACCGAAGACGCTCCAGTCGACGGGGCTCAAGGGCATCGCGCAGACCGACGCGGGCGCGGGCGTGTCTCACGACCTGCCGACCGAGATGGAGTGCCCGCAGTGCAACACGCCGATGCGGCCCTTCATGGTTCAGTCGAGGAACCCGGGCGTCGACGTCGAGCTCGACCGCTGTCACAACTGCGGCGGCGTGTGGTTCGACTCCGGAGAGCTCGAGATCGCCACAGGCCGCAGCGTCATCAAGTCGAGTGCGGCACGTGCAAGGTCACCGACCTCGCCGCGCGCGACGTCCACACCGTGACGAGACAGGCGCCGGCCAGACCGCCGGAGGACGTGAGCTTCGTCTGTCGTTTCTGCAACGAGCGAAAGCCCTTCGCCACTGCGCAGCCGACCCCGAACGGCACCGAGTGCAGCGATTGTTATGCGAAGCACGGCAGCCCCGTGGTGTCGGCCGAAGAGCAGGAACGCGCGTCGACGTTCAGCTCGTGCGCTCGGCCGGCGATGGGCCACTTCGAGAAGCGCGTCTGAGACGGAAGCAGCACGGTTCAGCTTGCGCTCAGTCGAGCTTGTCGAACTGCTCGAACGGGTTCTCCATCATCTCCTTCACCGTGCGGGCGAGCTGCGCGGCGTGCGCCCCGTCGATGAAGCGGTGGTCGAACGAGGCGTTGATGCGCATCACCTTGCCGGCGATGACCTTGCCGTCTTCCACGACGGGCTCATCGGAGACGGCGCCGGGCGCGATGAAGATGGGCGTCGCGGTGTACGGCACCAGCGGCACGTACGCGATGTCGAGGCCGAGCGAGCCGACGTTGGTGATGGTGACGCCACCGAACGCGTCCTTCGGCATGCCGAACGCCGAAAGGTCGAGGTTGAGCGTGTACATGAGAAAGTGGAGGATCTTCAGGAAGGTGTTCATGAACATGAAGGGGATCATCCCCACCGTGCTCTTGCCCTTCTCGAGCGCGACGTCCTTGCGCTGACGGACCTTCTCGATGGTGGCGGCCATCTCGGCGGCCATCTCTTTCAGCGACTTCTTGTCGGCTTCGTCGATTCGCGCGGCGGTGAGGTCGACCTTGCCGTCGCCCTGGTCGGTCTGGACGACGAGCACCGAGATGACGACGCTCTGACGCAGGTAGATCTTGTTGAAGCGCAGAATCGCGTTGGCGTCGGGCACCTTGCGCAGGGCGACGGCCACGGCACGCGCGACGAGGTGGGTGACGGTGAGCCGCACGCCGTTCACTTCACGAAAACGTTCGATGTACTTGAGCGCCTTCTCCATGCGCACCGAGAGCGTGCCGTAGACGGTCGGGTCGTACGCGGTCGCCCACGTGCCGATGGCCATCTTGCGGAAGCTGCTGACGTCTTTCTTCTGGACGAGCTGGAGGTGACTCATGGCGCGCGAAGGTAGCGGATCCAGGAGGTCGGTGTGGTCCCGTCGCGTGCGTTCGGAGCGGAGGCCGTATCTTCACGGGATGCGTTCTCTGTGCGTGGTGCTCGTGAGTGGGCTGTTGCTGGTCGGCGTCGAGGCGCGAGCGAAGTGCGCGGGCGAGTGGGTGAGCGTGGCGCCGGCGAACGACGTGGAGCTCCCGTCGCAGCCGAACGTGCTCGTCACCCTCGGAGGACGGTTTCAGAAGGTCGACCTGCCGGGACCGGCATCAAAGCCCTGAGGTCTCGCTCAGAAGGAGCGACGCGAACGCACGAGCACCGCCGAGGCCCGCCAACCCTTTGGGAGGTCTCGGAGTCGAGGCGTGCGCGCGCGGCTTCGCGGGTAGCGTCAGCCCGGGGGCCACGTCAACGTGCGACCCGCGAGCAGGTGCAGGTGCAGATGGAACACCGTCTGCCCACCACCGGCGTTGCAGTTCATCACCAGCCGAAAGCCGGCGTCAGCGACGCCCTGCGCCTTCGCGATATTCCCGGCGGCGAGGAGCAGGTGACCGGCGAGCTCACGGTCTTCCGAGGTGAGGTCGTTCACCGTGGCGATGTGGCGTTTGGGAATAAACAGCGCGTGCGTCGGTGCCTGGGGGTTGATGTCGAGGAAGCCGATGCAGTGTTCGTCCTCGTGAATCTTCTTCGCGGGAATCTGGCCTGAGACGATGCGGCAGAAGAGGCAGTCCATGGAGCGGTAAGTTATCGCGGAACGAAGGCGGGGCGGGGCTGCTTCTCGAGCACGGAGAGCGGGTCTCCGAGGCGGAGCGTGCCGTCGGCGCGGTGCACGGCGTTCTGCCCGAAGATGGCGCCGAAGGCCGGGAGCGTGCGGCTGGCGGCGAGCACGGTGAGCGGCGTCGAGCCGTCGGGCTTCTCACCGGAGCGCTGGTCGGTGGTGATGACGGCGCAGCGGGCGCAGGGTTTGACGAGGTCGAAGGTGACGGCGCCGGCCTGCACGACGCGCCACTCGTCTTCGGCCCACTCCGGAGCGCCGGTGATGACGACGTTGGGGCGGAAGCGCTCCATGCCGAGGGGGCGTCGGAGCTCGCGGTTGAGCGCGGCGAGGGAGGCAGTCGTGGTGAGGAGCACCGGGTACGCATCGGAGAAGCCGGTCTGCGCGTCCGGGCGCGGGCTGAACTTCGGGTCGAGGGGACGGGTGGTGGAGGCCGGCATGCGCACGAGCCGACAGGGCTGGTGGAGCCGCGCTTCGAGCCAGGCGGCGGCGGCGTCTCCGCAGTCGACGGCGGGAACGGTGTCACGCCAGATGGTGACGTCGAGGCGTGCTCCATCGTTCGCACCAACCACGTCGAAGAACGCGCCGCTATCGTCACCGAGCCGGAGCGTCTCTGATGTCACGCTCGCCGTCAGCGTTGCCATGAGCGGTGTACTGCGTTGACTCAGGAACCGACCCTGCGGATCGACCAGCATCCACTCGCGATCGTGCAGCGGACCCCGCGCCCCAAGCGTGAGCACCTCGACCGCGACGCCGCGGAGCGATTTCACCGGGTAGTGGAAGAGGCCGGTCACGTGCATGCTACGGACGAGTGTACCGGGAAAGGTCGGTCGCGGTGTTGAATGTCTTGGCTGGATCGTGTCCTGAAGTGGACCCCATTTTTCGGACCACCCCGAGATTTGGAAGAGTGGGACAGCTCCGTGATGGAAGGAGCTGCACATGGGCAAGAAGAACCTGAAGAAGTACGCCCCGGCGTTCAAGGCGCGGGTCGCGATCGAAGCGGAGCACGAGAGTCTGGCGCAGCTCGGCCAGCGCCACGGTGTCCACCCGGTGTTGGTGGGGCAGTGGAAGAAGAAGCTCCTGGAGCGAGCGGCCGAGGCCTTCACCACGGAGGGCGCGAGCCAGGACATCGAGCAACGACACGACGAGACGAGCTGCTCAAGAAGGTCGGAATTGCTTCAGCTTTCCGGCGAGGTGCTCACTGGCCTTGTCGGCTTCGTACTGGAACACCGCGCAGCTGAGGTTCCGGTACAGCTCGATGTAGCAAGTCGATGGACTCCAGCCCTACGCAGACTTCCACGCCTCGCGGAATCAATGCTGCAACCCCTCGAGCACGTCCAGCACCCCGGCCAGCGTCTCGCTCGAGAAGTCGCCCGACACCTCGACGCGGAATGCGCCGACGCGCACCACCGGCGTCTCCCTCACCGTCGGCTCGTCGGGCACCACCACGACTCGCGCCAACCGCACTCCGCGTCGCCCTTTCAGGCATCAGGCGAGGTCTCCCCAGGTAAGGCGTCGTGGATTTCCCTGCACAGCCGGCGGCTTTACGTCTCGGCCTCTTTGGTCGTTTGAGCTTCGCGGACCATTGCCCGCTCACCCGTGGCCGTTCCGCCTCGTCCTGCTTCCGGGAGGACTTCCACCTCCGATCCACGCCCGTGCTGGGCACACAACAGGAAGGGCGCTGCCCTTTCGAGCAGCGCCCCTCGCGCTACAGACTCATGACTGAGGTTACGGCAAGAGTGTGATGGTCAGATCGAATCCACCACTGCTCGTGGAACTGAATGAGTCGACCACGATGAACACGTCCTGGACTGCGGCGGTCGAGTTCGTGAAGGTGCCGGTCTCGGCAGCAGTCGCACCAGTACCGGTGAAGTTGGTGTCGCCTCCTGTGCCGATGCAGACGGTCCCCGTCAGGGCGCAGTTCGAAGCGGGGCTCGCAACAAAGTAGACGCCCGGATCGAAGGAAGTCGTTGGGGTGACGAGCGCCGTAAGGGTCTGACCCGGCCCAACGCTGATCTGGTACACGCGATCGCGTCCAGAATAGGAGTTTGAGTACCCCGTGCAGGCCGCAGAACTGACCGTGCCCACGTTGTTCACGTAGCCCACCGTCGTCTGGCCCGACACAGTGCCCGACATTGCAATGACCTGTGGCGCCTGGCAGGTCTCGCCAACGTTCGCCACCACAGGGGCGATCGTCACGTTGAGATCGAAGTCGTCAGACCCCGAGAACCTATCAACGATGAGGAAGACCGTCTTCGGTGAGCCGGTCGAGTTGTCGAACACGAGAGTCTCGCCACCCGCCGGCGGGTCGTTATCGACGCTCGCCGCACAGGTTGTGGGGCTGCCGCACGCGGCGGCGAGGCCGTCGACGATGCTGAGTCCGTGATCAGCAAACACTGACGTGACGGTTGTCGCCGTCAGCCTGTTCATGGCAGGAATCGTGACCCTGTAGACACGGTCGGCTCCACTTGCGAAGCGACAGAGGGTAGAAGTTCCCGAACCGAAGTCGTTCGAGTAGCCAGCCAGGGTCTGGCCCGTCAGATTGCCGGTCGCAGTGATTGCAGTCAGCGTGTCACTGCATGTGTCGCCGATGGGTGGCACGGCGAGGGTGACAGCGAGCGAGTACGTGCCAGCCGCTGCAGGCAGGTTCGAGTCGACGACGACGAAGACGTTCTCCGAAGTGGCGCCAGTGTTGTTCCGGCTCACGAACTCAGACGCCCCAGGCGTCGAAGTGGCGTTCGCGCCCGTGACACAAGGACCAGACTGGCACTCGTTGGCCGAAGGCACGACCGAGAGTGAGAGGTTGATGAAACCACCGTCGGGCAACACACCTGCATCGGTCGCAAACGCAGAAGCCGTCAAGACCTGACCAGCCGGAATCGTGACGAGATACGCGCGGTCCAGACCTGACTGATACGAACAGAGCGATTGTCCCTGCGCCGAGTACTGACCTGCGTACCCGGTAAAATCCTCGTTCGACAGAGTCGTCGTCGTCGTGATGGCTGGCGTGGCGTTCGCGCACACATCGCCGACCGGAAGGGTGGCGGCAGCGGAAGTCACCGAGAGCGCGAAGGTGCCACCAGGAATGACAGTGGCGCTGTCGACCACGATGAAGACGTCGCGCGATGCGCCGCCGTTGTCAAAGACTGCGGTCGCGATACCAGCGACACCCGTCGCTCCCGCCAGGCAAGTCAGGGTGGCTGCGCACGTCGTCGCAGGCACGATGCTGACCGTCGGTGAGAAGGCGACGCCGCCATCAGCGTTGGTCGAGGCGCTGGCCACTGCAGTCAGTCGCGTGTTTGAGGCAACCGTCGTGCGGTAGACTCGTTCCGGACCCGCCGAGCCCGAAGATCCGCCGGGACAGCCAGCGCCGTTGAGGTAGTCGTTCGAATACGAAACCAGAGCGTCAGCTGCTCTCGACGCGGGCAACGTCAACACTTCCGCCAACGCGCAGATCTCACCAACTGGCGTCGCCGAGAAGGTGAAGGAGATATCAAAGGGAGTGATCGAGGCAAGGATTGAGCTCGTGTCTACAACGAGGAAGGTGTCGAGGGTCGTTGAACCCGAGTTGGCAAGGACGAGCGTCTCAACGACGTTTGAGCCCGCACTGTTGCTACCGGCCACGCAGGTATTGGTCGCTCCAACAGTGCAGACACTTGAAACCTGGATGCTCGGATCCCAGGCTCCGTTCGGCGTGACCGCAACCGAAACTCGCTGGCCGACCGGGATGCTGACTCGGTAGGTGCGGTCTGGACCAAAGGTTCCGAAGGGTGCGCAGTTGGGCTGACCCGTCCACTGGTAATTATCCGTGTAGTTGGCGAGCGACTGAGCCGTCAGCGTGGTGTTCGCGGTGATGGCCATCATCGTTGCGTCGCAGAGTTCGCCGGGCAGAACAACGCCGCCGTCAGCCGAGCCGCCGCCTGCCGAGCCGCCTGCCGACGAACCACCGGCCGAGCCGCCAGCCGTCGAACCACCGGCCGTGCCGCCAGCCGTCGAACCACCGGCCGTGCCGCCAGCCGTCGAACCACCGGCCGAGCCGCCAGCCGTCGAACCACCGGCCGAGCCGCCTGCCGTCGAACCGCCGGCCGTGCCGCCTGCCGTCGAACCGCCGGCCGTGCCGCCTGCCGTCGAACCACCGGCCGTGCCGCCTGCCGTCGAACCACCGGCCGTGCCGCCTGCCGTCGAACCACCGGCCGTGCCGC
>JBBAQZ010000050.1:0-23983 GCA_040400045.1 Myxococcaceae bacterium | reverse complement strand
GTGCCGCCTGCCGTCGAACCACCGGCCGTGCCGCCTGCCGTCGAACCACCGGCCGCGCCGCCGGCCGTCGAACCACCGGCCGAACCACCCGCCGCTGAACCACCCGCTCGACCACCTGCCGCTACGAATCCGCCGCCCGTACCGAAGCCTCCACCGACGCCTGAGCTTCCACCTGCAGAACCAGAGTCAGGCCTGTTGTTCATCGGCCCGCAGCCGACGGCAAACGCCATCGCCGCAGTCGCGACAAGATATCGAGTCGAAATTCTCATGTGTGTGAGGCTCCCGGGAAATGGGTCATCGGTACTTCGGCCAACGGTCCGTTTAGGTCGATCACGACTCAGGTTTCAATGGCGACGTCGACAAAGCCGTCTCCTCCGGCTGACACTCGGCACCGACTGTCCCGCTCCGCGAGGCTCGTGCTAGGCGCCCGCGCTGTGTCCGTCGCCGCGCCCTTCAACCTGAAGAACCACGACTTCGACGAGTTCTTCTCGAAGCTCTCGGCCCAGGGAGCCTCCCGCACCGCCGCGCTCAAGCTCTTCGCTTCCGTCTTCTCCCACCGCGCGCAGTCCATGGCCGACGTCCGCAACGCACGCATGGTGCCCGCCGTCATCCGCGACTGGGTGCAGACGCACGGCACGCTCCCCTCGCTCGAGGTGGTGGAGCGCCGCCGCGCCGACGACGGCTTCGTCAAATACCTCTTCACCTCTCCGCTCGGTGGCCGCTTCGAGGCCGTGCGCATTCCCCTCTTCGACACGCACTACGTCGTCTGCGTCTCGTCCCAGGTCGGCTGCGCGCTCGCGTGCGACTTCTGCATGACGGGCAAGATGGGCTTCTCCCGCAACCTCGAGACGTGGGAGGTCGTCGACCAGGTCCTCCAGGTCATCACTGAAGCCGACCGCCCCGTCCGCGGCGTCGTCTTCATGGGCATGGGTGAGCCGCTCCTCAACTACGCGAACACCACCCGCGCCGCGCGCATCATGTGCCACCCCGCGGGCCTCGCCATCTCGGGCCGCTCCATCACGTTCTCCACCGCGGGCTGGGTGCCGGGCATCAAGAAGTACATCGCGGACGACCCACCGTACCGGCTCGCGTTCTCCATCACCTCGGCCATTCCCGAGAAGCGCCTCAAGGTGTTGCCGGTCGAGAAGACGCACCCGCTCCCCGACCTCGTGGAGCAGATTCGCAACTACAGCAAAGCCCGCGGCGACGAGCGCGTGATGCTCGCCTACGTCGCGATTCGCGGCTTCAACACCGGCCTCGAAGACGCGCTCGCGCTCAAGGAAGCGTTCGACGGCATCCCGCTGACCATCGACCTCATCGACGTGACGGATCCAACCGGCAAGTACCAGCCGCCCGACGCCGACGAGCTCAAGGCCTTCCGCGACCATCTGCAGGTGCTCAAGTCGCCCATCGCGCGGCGGTACTCGGGCGGCAAAGACATCGGCGCGGCGTGCGGAACGCTCGAGGCGTCACAGCGCGGGGGCGTGCTGATGCCGCGGGAGCCCGTCGAAATCAGGTGAGCCGAGCGCCCGTCGTCGCTAATGGGCCCGCATGCTCCACGCACACTCTGCCTTTCGGTACCTCGTCCTCGGCGTCGGCATCGCCGCGTTCCTCGTCAACGTGATGGGGCTGGCGCAGAAGAAGACCGAGTACGGGAAGCTCCCGCGCGCGCTCGGCAGCGCCTTCATCGGGCTCACCCACCTGCAAATCCTCATCGGCTTCGGGCTGCTCTTCATGGGCCTCTTCACCCCGAAGCTCATCGGCCACATCGTGATGATGGCGGCGTCAGTGGTGGTGATGCAGGTGCTGCATGTGAAGAACAAGAACTCGACGACGCCGGGCTACAAGCTCCCGCTCATCGGCACGGGCCTCGCGCTGCTGTTGATGGTCGGCGGCACGTTCGCGATTGGCCGTCACCCGTTCCAGGCCACCGTGTTCGGCGGCTGAGCGCCGCGCTTCCGACTCAGTCGGCGCCGAGCGTGACCTCAGCGATGCTTCGACGTCGACTCGATGGCCTTCACCGCGAGGGCCGTGGCACGCATCACCTCGAGGCTCGACAGGTCGCCCGACGCGTTGAAGCGCGTCAGGTGCACCAGCTTCACCTGGCCTGAGGCGCTCTTCACGGTGAGCTCGACGCCGCCCTTGAGCGCGCGCGCCGTGACGACCGCATCGCGTGGGCCCGCCGTTACGCAGGTCATGCTGACACAGAGGCCGTCGCGAAACGGCTCAGCTTCCTGGCTGAGGAGCACGCGCTCTCCGGTCGCCCAGGCGGGGGCCGCGAGCGCAACGACGATGGCGAGGAGGATGGAGCGCATGTGCCTCGAAATGCCCCCGGCCACGAAGAACCTTCCCGCCTCGTCGCTGTCACGTGGCCGACTCGACCGTGCGGCCGCCGTCACCGTCGTCCCGAAACACCAACCGGTTTCGCGCGGCGACGCTCTCTGGGACAATGGAGGCGTGTTCAAGCTCGACACCCAGACCGCGCTCCTCGACAGCTTCCGCCCGAAGGACCGGACGCTCGTCGAACTCCCATCAGACCTCTCGTTCCCGCTGGTGGTGAAGGACTACGTCGCGTGGACGCACCCGGGTGGGGGCCGCGTCTTCGTGGTGTTCGCCACGCCGGGCGGCGTTCCGACGGGCATCGCGTTCGACTCCAACGGCGGCGGCGGCATGCCGTCGATGTGCTCGTGGTGTCACACGCCCTCGGTCGGCACCGGCGTCGGGCTGCTGGTGGCGACCCTCAACGGGAAGAAGCGCGTCGGCGTGCTGGTGTGCAGTGACTTGAGCTGCCGCGACAAGCTGGAGCAGGCCGCCAACCTCAGCGGCTCGAGCGTTCGCCCTGCGATGGAGAAGCTCGTCGCCCGCATCGGCCAGTTCGCGAGTGAGGCGCTGAAGATCGACCTGTCTGGCGCTGGCCGCTGAGCAGTCCGTGAGCCCCCGATGCTGCTGACGACCCTGACGGTGCTGCTGTTGACCTCCGAGCCGCTCCAGGTTCGCGTGCTGGAGCGCGAGCGGCCCGTGACGGTGACGCTCACGGCCGAGCGCCTTCGCTGTGACGCTGAGCCGCTCCCCGCGCCTGCCGAGCTGACCGTCGGCGTCGGAGAGAAGGGTGTCGTGGTGAGGGGCCGCGCCTGCACGGTGGTGTCGGCGACGGGCGTGACGACGGTGACGACAGGCGCGCTCACCCGCCGCTACCCGGGCGCGATGGAGGTCTCATTGGAGGGTGGCGCGCTCCGGCTGATCAACACCGTCGACGTCGAGGCGTACCTGCCATCCGTCGTGCAGTCCGAGTTGTCTGGCGGACCGCCCGCGGCCCTCGAAGCGCAGGCCATCGTGTCGCGCACCTTCGCGCTCACCGGAAGAAACCGGCACGCGCGCTCGGGTTATCACCTCTGCGACCTCACGCACTGTCAGTGGTACCGAGGCCTCGAAGCCGACGCGCCGGCGAGCGCTGCGGTGAAGAAGACGAAGGGACAGGTGCTCCTCGTCGGAGGCATCGGGCTCAAGCCAGCCTTCTTCCATTCGTCCTGCGGCGGCCACACCAGCACCTCGAGCGACATCTTCCACGAAGCAGGCGCGGGCCCGGCCATCGACGACCAGACGAAAGACGGCGCGGCGTGCAAAGGCGCTCCCGACTTCGAGTGGACGTGGGAAGCCGACCGCGTGGAGCTGGCGAAGGCCGTCGGCACGAAGCCCGAAGGCGACGCGTTCGTTCCGCTCGCGCGTGACAAGGCCGGCCGCGTGCTCGAGGTGGCGGTGTTCGGAAAACGAATGGACGGCGCCGAGTTTGGTTCCCGCATCGGCCCCGCGTTCGGCTGGCAGCGCCTCAAGAGCCTGAAGGTGACGGCCACCGAGGTCGAGAACACCGTCACGTTCAAAGGCACCGGCCTGGGCCACGGCGTGGGCCTGTGTCAGCACGGCACGCTCGCGCTCGCCGCGAAGGGGTGGGACGCGAAGAAGCTGCTGCTGCGCTACTTCCCCGACTGTCAGGTGAGGCAGGTCGAGGAGTAGCCAGAACCGCGAGGTGCGTGCGGAAGCCGCGGCAACGGCCTCAGCGACAGCCGGCGACCTGCGCTCGCCGCAAGGTATCGCGCGCCTGCTCCAGCTCGGCCTCGATGGGCGCCGTGAAGGTGGCCGTCTCAGGGGGCTGGGGAGCGCGCCTGCTTCGGCTTCCACCCGCCATGCACTGCGCGAAGGCTGCCTGGCCATGGAGGTTGAGGACTGACTGGCAGTCTCCGTTCCATGCGAGCCGAGCCTGCTCGGCCTTCTTCTTCGCTTCCCCGAGCTTGCCCTCGAGCTGCGTCACGCGCTCTCGAGCCCGGGAGCGGGCGTCGGGACCAGTTCGGGCAGGGCGAACCCACCTGAACGCACAGTGGCCACCTTGCAGTGTGGCGCGGTCGGGCGATGATGCCCGCAGCCCTTCGGGGCGACGAAAGGAGGTGGTGCCTTGCATCGTAACAACCAGGGAACCATCTCCGCGGCGAACCTCTGAGGCGTTGCTGCCCCAGGGAAACCGCGGAGAGGTCCACAAGAGCTTCGAGGGCCGCCTGCTCGTCTGGAGGCGGCCCGTTTCTTTTGCGCTATCTCCTGCTCGATGCCTCGACTGACTGACGACTTCGTCCCCGCGCCGGCCCTCTCGAATGGGCACGCGCAGACGTTCTTCGCCGCGTTGAGGCGACGTCCCGCACGCCCTCCCCTCACCCGGCGACGCTTCGACACGCCCGACGGCGACTTCATCGACGTCGACGTGCTCGAGGGAGCGCCGGGCGCACCAACGGTGTTGCTCCTCCACGGCCTCGAGGGCTCGTCGTCGTCGACCTACGTGTCCGAGACGTTGCGACTGCTGGCGGCGCGACGGTGGAACGCGTGGGCGCTCAACTTTCGTGGCTGCTCTGGCGAGCCCAACCGCGTCGCCGCCTCGTACTCGTCGGGCGACACGCGAGACCTCGCCTTCCTGGCTCCGCAGCTGACGGGCCCTCGCTTCGCCATCGGTTTCTCGCTCGGCGCGAGCGTGGTGCTCAACGGGCTGGCGCGACTCCACGTGCCGCTCGACGCCGCCGTCGCCGTGAGCGCGCCGTTTCAGCTCGCCACCAGCGCGAAGGCCATCGACGCAAAGGGTGGCTTCGGGCCGGTGTACCTGAATCACTTCCTGCCCTCGCTGAAGCGCAAAGCCCTCGAGGCGGCGCCGCGCTTCTCCTCGGTGCTCGACGCCGAGGCCATCACGGCCGTGAAGACGATTCGTGACTTCGACCATCACGTCACCGCGCGCGTGTTCGGGTTCTCGTCGGCTGAGGACTACTACGCGAGGTGCTCCACGGCGGCGGTGCTCGGGGACATCCGGACGCCGACGTTGCTCATCACCGCCGAAGACGACGCCATCGCGCCTGCAGAGTCGCTGCCGCATGACGTGAACGAGCATCAGGCGCTCCAGGTGCTGCGCACGAAACACGGTGGACACGTCGGGTACGCGAGCGGCTCGGTGTTCGCCCCGCGCTGGTGGGCAGAGCACCGCGCCGTGGAGTGGCTCGCTTCACGCTGACCCTTCCTCGCGGAACGGGCTACAGGCGGTTCCACCGATGCGACGTCTCCTCTCCACCGCGCTCTTCGCCACCAGCCTCGAGGTGGCCAGGCCACCGGAGGCGACGACGTGACGGGCCTCTTCCACATCACGACAGCCGATGCCTGGGAGCGCGCGAAAGCCGCTGGCGAGTACCGCGCGCCCTCTCTCGACACCGAGCGGTTCATTCATCTGTCGACGGACGCGCAGTGGCTCCGCACCGCGCAGCGCTTCTTTCGGGGCCAGCACGGGCTGGTGTTGCTCTCGATTCGCGCTGACCGGCTGAAGGCTGAAGTGCGGTTCGAAGCTGCCGATGGCGAACACTTCCCCCATCTCTACGGCCCGCTGAACCTCGACGCGGTCATCGAGGTGTTTGCCCTGCCGGTGGGTGAGGACGGCGCCATCGGGACTCCAGGAGGAATGGCTGCCGGCGCCACCAGCGCGCGAAGCCCCTCCACCTGAGGTCGCTGAACGTGCAGCTTGCGCCGGCCGACGCGGCTCCCGAGGATGGGGGAATGCCGACGCTGAGCATCCTGGTGCCGAGCCTCAACGAGCGGGAGAACCTGGCAGCGCTCGTCTCGCGCGTTCGGCCCGTGCTCGACGCAGAGGACGGTGAGCTGGTGGTGGTCGACGACGGCTCGACCGACGGCAGCACCGACGAGCTCGCGCGCCTCGCGTCGACGGAGCCGCGCCTCGTCGTCCGTCGTCATGAGCGACGTCGCGGCATTCCCCAGGCCTGGAGCACGGCGCTCACCGTCGCGCGCGGCGAATGGGTCGCGAGCCTCGACGCCGACCTGCAGTACGAGCCCACCGACCTGCAGCGCCTGTTGGCCCAGGCCCGCAGCCGTCGCGTCGACTTCGTCCAGGGCGCCCGGCAGCGCATCGAGAGTGAAGGCGCGCTGCGACACGCGCTGTCGCGTGGACTCAACGCCGCGCTCAACGTCACCTTCGGCACCCAGGCGCACGACCACAAGTCGGCGCTCTTCGTCTGTCGTCACGAGCACCTCGCGAAACTGCTCACGCAGCGGCACCGCTTGCGTCACTGGCAGTGCTTCATCGGCGTGTCGGCGCGCGCGCTCGGGTTGTCGTGCGACGAGCTGCCGGTCTCGTTCAAGGCGCGGAAGCGGGGCGTCTCGGCCTTCGGCGCGATTCCATGGCGGTCGACCCTCGAGGTGATGGCGGACTTCGCGCCAGCGCTCCGCCTCTACGGGCGGAGGAACGAGCGATGATCGTCGAGGGCCGCCGGCGCTTCGAAGACGACGACGCGCACGTCGCCCTGGTGACGCGCACCTTGCGACTCGAGCCGTCGGCCTGGCGCGAGGTGGTGACGCGGTGGTGCGAGGCGGGCACGGCCGAGGAGCCGGAATCACGACGCCTCGAAGACCTGACCGTCGCGCTCCAACGACCGCGGTCGTCTCCTTTGCTCACCCGGCCCTGTCTGGTCTGCGGCGCGACGGCGAGCTGCTGCGACGACGACGGCGTGCTGCGTTGGCTCCGGTGCGAGGCATGCGGGCACGGCGCGCTCCTCGATGGAGCGCCGCCCCGGTACGACGCGGCCTACTACGCGACGCGAACCCCAGGCGGTGTGGGCTACGACGCGTACCTCGCGGAGCGTGAATATCGCGAAGGCAAAGGGCGAGCGCTCGTCTCCGAGCTCCTCCAACGGCACGGAGGCGCGCCGCGGTCGATGCTCGAGGTCGGCTCGGGCTTCGGCTTCACGCGCGCCGCCGCGAAAGGCCTCGGGCTCACCACGACGGGCGTCGACGTCAACCCGGCCGCGGCAGAGGGCGCTCGGCAGCTGTACGGCTTCGAGACGACGGTCGGCACGGCGAACAGGGTCGACCCGAGTCACCGCTTCGACCTCGTGCTGTACCAGTTCGTCCTCGAGCACATCTCCGACGTCCGCGCGGAGCTGAAGACCGCTCGGCAGCGCTCACGAGAGGGAGGACTCGGCTGTTTCGTCGTGCCGTCGATGGACGCGACCGAGCGACGGGTCTTCGGTTCCCGCTACCGGTCCTATCGCGCCGACCACCTGCACCTCTTCTCTCGAGCGTCGGTGACCCGGCTCTTGCTCGAAGCCGGCTTCGTCGACGTTCAGCTCCGGAGCGTCTGCAACCTTCACCTGCTCGGGCCGTTTCTTTCGAACGGCGAGCTCGCGAACCTGTACGCACGAGGCGAAGGGCCGGACCTCATCGTCACCGCACGGAGTCCCTGAAGCTGCGCTTCCCGACGCGAGCGGCTCGAGGAGTACGGTGTCGAGGACCGGGCCCTCGTGCCGCACGACGCGGACGACGAAGGCCCGTGCCGCCGGGGGCCTGGGCGTGTGTCCTCGGATCGGCCGTCTTCGAGTCGACGCAGGCTCGACTCCGCCACCGGCCCCTGGGCCAGCTGAGCACCGCCTCGCGCAGGCCGTTGATACGCTCGGCTAACCGGCCAGGCAGCCCCTCAGGGCATCTTCGCGTCGGGCCGTTGCCGCAGGAACACCCACAGCGCCGCGGGCAGGGCCGTGAAGTCGGCCAGCATCGAGAAGCCGAACGCGATGGCCGAGACGATGCCGAACTGGCGCATCGGCGGCAGGTTCGAAAACGCCAGCGCGAGGAAGCCGCTCGCGTTGATGAGCGTCGCGTAGATGATGGCGTGCCCCGAGATGTGGAACGTGTGCCGCATCGACTTCTCTGCGCTCGCGCCGTCCTTCTTCGCCTCCTGGTAGTGGTGGAAGAAGTGCACCTGGTCGTTCTCGGTCGTCCCCAGCACCGTCGTCGCGATGAGAATGGTGGCGACGTTGAGCGGAATGCCCGTCAGCCGCATCACGAGGAACGTGGCGAGAATCGCGAAGACGGAAGGCACCATCGCCATCACGCGCGCCGCGCCGCTGCGGAACACCACGAGGAAGGTGAGGAAGATGAGCAGGGCGGTGAGGCCGAAGCTCTCGGTCAGCGTCGGCACCAGGTGCTCGCTGATCTTCGCCTGCAGAATCGATTCGCCCACCACCTCGGCGTGCGCGGCCGTCAGCGCGGGTGAGCGTGCCTGCTCCGCTTTCCACAGTGCGTCGAGCCGACTCTTCAGCGCTTCGAACGACGCCGCGTCGCCCCGGCGCGTCACCACCATCAGCTGCGCCTGGCCGAGAGACTTGAGGTCGATGAAGCCGCGAAGCTCCTGCTCGGTGAGGAGCAACTGCTCGAAGTCGGCCACCGCCTCGCCGAAGCCCTCCTCGTCCTCGGGGAGCGTGTCACCCTGGCCCGCCACGTAGCGTCGCAGCCGCAGCAACGTCGTCGGCCCGATGACGGAGCTGACGCCAGGCTCGTTCGACACCGCGGTGCTGAAGTGGTCGAGGGCCTGCAGCGTCTTCGGCTCCACCACCGCGCCGTCCTCCGTCTTCACCCAGATGCGTACGGCTGCGAGCCCGGCGATGGCCTTCTCGTAGGCGGCCATGTCTTTGCGCAGCGGCAGCGAGGCGTCGATGTACTCGACGGCGTCGACCTCCATGCGCATCGGGGCAATGAGACCGCCAGGCACTCCAAACAGCGCCGCGCCGCCGGCCACCATCACCGCGAAGGCGATGACGAGGATGGGCCACCGGAACCGGTACGTGAAGCCGGGCAGCGCGTCGGCGAAGCGCAGGTAGAGCCGGCCGGTCGAGGTCGTGCCTCGTCGCGTCGGGCACGAGAGGAGCCGCTGCAGCGCAGGGAAGAGCGTGAAGGCCGTGAGCCACGAAATCGCCAGGCCGCTCGCCGTCCACACGCCCATCTCGCGAATCGGGCGAATCTGCGAGACCGCCAGGGCCGCGAAGCCGAGCAGCGCCGCGACGATGGAGGCCGTCACCGGGAGCGCCTTGTTGGCGAGCGCGAAGACGTGGTGCTGCTCGAGCGAGACGTTCTCGGGCTGCTGGATGTAGCGGGAGTGCAGGTAGACGAGCGTCGCGGTGGCGGTGACGAGCACCACCAGCGGCACCAGCTCCGAGACGATGGTGAGCGTGAAGCCCAGGAGTTGCCCAACGGCCATCGCGAGCAGCACCGTCACACCGAGCGTCACCAGAATCGCGAGCAGCGCACGCCACGAGCGGTACAGCGCGAGCACCAGCACCACGACGAAGGCGCCGAAGAGCGGGAAGTACCGCACCGTCGCGGTCTTCGTTTCGGTCTCGAGCCATTGCTCGACGTACGGCTGACCCACGCGGCGCGGCTCCCCGAGGGTCGCGTGCGGAACGCCCGTCATGACACGGTCGAGCTCGTCCAGCGTCGCGTCACGCTCGTGAGTGCCCGGCGCGACGAAGGTGACGGCCAGCGAGAGATGGTGCTCTCCCACGAGGCCTTGCCGGCGGAAGAACGTGCTGCCCTCCGCGAAGGTGCGGAACCGTGCCGCGAAGCCTGTCGCCGCGAGGTCCGCTTCGCGACGCCGGAACAACGACAGCGCCGAGAACGGCACCACGCCCTTCACCTTGCCGAGCGCGTCCTCGACGGCGGCGAGCTCGTGCAGGACGGCTGGAGCGAAGACGTCTCCCGACGGCTCGAAGAGCAGCACCACCTGCCGGCCTTCGGGGAAGACCTGCTGAAACGCGCGCGTGCGGATGACGTCGGGGTCCTTCTCCACGACGAGGCGGTCGATGGCGCCGTCACTCGGGAGCTTCAGCGCGAGCCAAGCCGCTCCAGGCGCCAGCGCGAGCCAGACGAGGAGCACCAGCACCCGCTTCGCGATGAAGGCGGCAAACAGCTTCTCGACCCACGACGGCCCGGGCATGTCGTGAAGGGCATACTCCCGCGACGTGCAGGCGTACATTGCGACGCATGCGGTCTTTGCTCTTCTGGCTCGTCCTCCCCGTCGTCAGCGCGGCGGCGCCTGCCACAGCCGCGGCACCCGCTCCCCGTGCGCTCGTCTTCTGCGCTCCCGGCTACCCCGGTACGACGCAGGAGGCGCAGTCGCGAATGGACGAGATGGCCGCGGTGATTGGCGAACTCTCGGGCTGGCCGAAGGAGTCGCTCACGGCCACGTACTTCCCCACCGAAAAGGCCGGCCTCGCCCGCTTCGCCGAGCCCGACGTCGTCTTCGCGCTGGTGCCGCTGCCGTTCTTCCTCGCCCACGAAGCCGACCTCAAGCTCACCGCGCGTCTCGCCATCGTGCAGCAGGGCCTCGAAGGCACGCAGGCGTGGTCGCTGGTGGCGAAGAGAGGCGCGGTGAAGAAGGCCGCCGACCTCGAGGGGTATTCGGTGTTCTCGACGGCCGGCTATGCGCCCGACTTCGTCACGAGGGTGGGGCTGGCGGGCTTCGGGCCGTTGCCTTCGACGGTGAAGGTGACGAGCGGGGGACAGGTGCTGTCAGCGCTGCGCAAAGCAGCGAGCGGGAAGGAGCCAATGGCGGTGTTGCTCGACGCGGAGCAGGCGAAGTCGCTGTCCACGCTGCCGTTCGCCGCCGACCTCGAGGTGGTGCACGTGAGCGCGAAGGTGCCCGTCGCCGTCGTCGCGACGCTGGGAGAACGACTGAACGCTGCGGACTGGAAAGCGGCGTCGGTTGCATTCGGGAAGCTGTCGGGCGCCGAGCGAGGGAAGACGGCGCTCGAAGGCGTGCGGCTCACCGGGTTCGCGCCACTCGATGACGCAGCGCTGGCCGCCGCGAAGAAGGCGTACGGGAGCACGACGAAGTGAGGTGGTGGCCGCTTTCGCTGGGGCTCGTGCTCGCCGCCTGTCCGCCGCCGCGAGTTGTTGCGATGGTCGTCGCTCCCGGCACGGCGGCTGACGATGCGCTGCGCGATGCGGAGTCAGCGTTTGCCGGAAGGCCCGACGTCGCCGCAGTGAAGGACGCGCTTCGCCTCTTTCAGCTTGCAGCGGCTGCCGATGCCTCGCGCACCGAAGGTCCAACGGGGGTCGTTCGGGTCGCTGCGTGGCTCGCCGAGTCGGGACCGAAGCGTGAGCGGGCCGCCCACGCCGATGAAGCAGTGGTCGCCGCAACACAGTGCCAGCAACGCGCGCCGGGGAGCGCACCGTGCGATTACTGGCAAGCGGTGGCGCTGGGCGTCTCCGCACGGGAGCACGTGCTCACCGCGCTCGGCGAGCTCCCGCGCATCATCACGCTGCTCAAGAAGGCCGACGCCGCCGCGCCGACGCTGGACGACGCCGGGCCTGCGCGAGTCCTGGCGCTGCTGCTCGTTCGCGCACCCGGCTGGCCCACGGGTCCCGGCAATCCCGACGACGCGTTGGTGGAAGCCCAGAAGGCCGTGTCACGGGCGCCGAATCATCCGCTCAATCAGTTGACGCTTGGTGAGTGCCTCGCAGCGACGGGTGACACCGACGGCGCGAAGACCGCGTACCAACGAGCCATCGAACTCGCGAAGCAGCGCGGCGATGCCGACGGAGCTGCCTGGGCCGTGCAGGCCAGTGCAGCGCTCGACGCACTGAAGTGAAGCGCCTCGCCTCTGAGTGACTACTCGAGCAGCGTGAGCGCGCTCGTCGTCAACGCCGTGATGCCAGTGTCGATGGCGCGCTCGTCGGGAGCGAACTGCGCCGAGTGCAATGACGGCAGTCCCACGCCCTTCGACGCGGCGAACTTCGCGGGCTCGACGGCGCCGACCCACACCAGCGCCGATGGAAACCCGCCAGCCACACCGTACGCGCCGAAGTCCTCGCCGGCCATCGAGCGCTCCACGGGACGAATGGCATCGGCGCCGAGCACGCTGGTCAACGCCGGGCGCAGACGCGTCATCACCGCGTCGTCGTTCACCATCGCCATCGCACCGTTCTCGATGACGATGAGCGGCGGTTTCGGAGAACGCCCACCCTCTGCCTCGGCCTTCGCGAGCCGCGTGATGCCCTCTCGGAGCGCCTGTCGCATGGCGTCGGTGTAGCTGCGCGCGGTCAACTGCAGACGCACCTCGCCCGGCACGATGTTGTGTTTGGTGCCGCCGTGGATGCTCCCGACGGTGACGACGGCTGGCTCGAACGGGCTCGTCTCGCGTGAGACCAGCGTCTGCACGGCCGTCACGAAACGCGCCGCGATGACCACGGGGTCGACGGTGAGGTGTGGGTACGCGCCGTGTCCCGAGGTGCCGAAGAAGGTGAGGTCGAGGTTGTCGACGTTGGCGAGCGCGGGCCCGCTGATCAGCCCGACCGAACCCATCGGCAGCCCCGCGTGCGTGTGGAGCGCCAGCGCCGCGACCGGCTTCGGGAACTTCGAGAGCACGCCGTCTTTCAGCATCGCGTTGGCGCCCGTGCCGATCTCCTCGGCGGGCTGCGCGAGGAACACCAGCGTTCCCTTCCACGTCGCCTTCTGCTGCATGAGGGCCGAGGCCGCGCCGAGCCATGACGCCATGTGAACGTCATGTCCGCACGCGTGCATCACCCCAGCCGTCTGGCTCGAGTACGTCACGCCCGTCGCTTCCTGGACCGGGAGCGCGTCGAGGTCGGTGCGGATCAACACGGTCGGCCCAGCGCCGTTGGCGAAGACCGCGATGAAGCCCGCGCCGCCGAGCTTCGGCGTCACCGTGTAGCCGAGCGCCTTCATCTTCCCGGTCAGCAGCGCCGCGGTCTTCGTCTCCTTCCCCGACAGCTCCGGCGCGGCGTGGAGTTGGCGATAGACAGGCCGTGCCTCGGCGATGGCCTTCTTCAGCGCGTCAGGCGCCGGTGCAGCGGCGAGCAGGGTCAGACCGAGCAGAATGTTCATGGAGAGGCCGGCTTGTCGCGCGCGTCGGTGGGCCGTGTCCAGCGTGCCTCCGAGGGGCGGCGTCAGCCGAGCAGCTTCGCGAGCAGATTCCCCGGCTGCCCGAGATACCAGGCGAACCCGCCCATCACGGCCGAGAGCACCTGGAAGATGACGCCGATGATGAGCGGCACCTTGAAGGACTGCACCCGCCCCGTCACCAGCATCGGCGGCGTCGCGGCTGATGGGTCGACGAGCGCGGCGTGTGAGGTGCCCACCGCGAACGTCTGGAGGAGTTCGGCGCGCTCGCTGTTCCGACGTTCCTCGTCTCCGAGGTCCGTCAACGTCGAGGAGCGCCCGTCGACGTCGAACACCACGCGCAACACGCCGAGCTCGTCGGGCTTCGCTTCCCAGCCCACGCTGGTGACCTTCGCCGTGGCGCGCAGGAAGGCCCGGCGCCGACGTGCCCGCAGCCCCTGCCTCGCCGCGACGACGTAGAGAACGAACGCTCCGCCGGTGAACAGCGTCGCCAACACGGCGACGACCGCGCGAATGGCGCTCATGCCGACTTCGCGGCCTTCTCCATCGACACCACCAGCTTCTCGGCCTGCGCCTTGAGCGCGCCTGCCTTCGGATGCGCGACGACCTGCTTCGCGAGCGCGATGCCTTGCGCGTATTCCTTCTGTCGACCGTGCAGCAGCGCGAGGTTGAGCAGCGGGTCTGCCACCGTGCCTGCCGCGCGCCTCACCGCTTCTTCCAGCGTGGCCTTCGCTTCGGCCAGCTTCGCGGCGTCGTCCTGGTACTCCTCGAGGAGCAGCAGCCCGCGGTTGTTCGCGGCCGACCAGTCCTTCGGATCCTGCGCCATCGCCTTCGCGTAGGCCTCGAGGGCCTCGTCGGTGCGCGCGGTGTTTTCGTACGCGAGGGCCTTCAGCAGGCTCACCTTCGCCGAGCCTTTGCCCTCTGCCTCGAGGTGCTCGCAGACTTCGAGCGCGGCCTCGTGGGCGTTGGCCCGAACGAGCTCCTCTGCGATGCCGAGGTCGGCCTTCGACAAGGCCGCGGGGTCGCCCGTCGCGAGTCGAATGCGCAGCTGCTCCGCAAGAAGTGGACGGGTACCGGGCATCGAGCCGAGCCCCGCCGCGAGAATCTCGAGGCCCTGTGTTGCCTGGCCGTTCGCTTCGAGCATGCGCGCGAAGGCGAGGTAGGCGCGAACGAAGTCGGGGCGAAGCTCGATGGTCTTCGTCAGCTCCTGCGCGGCGTCGGCGAAGCGGCCGTTCTGCGCGAGCGCCTCGGCGTGACGGTAGCGGTAGAGAAAGTGTCCGGGCAACAGCTGCACGGCGGTCGCCAGCGCCTTCTCGGCGTTGACCGCGTCCTGCTTCTCGAGCTGCGCCAGGCCCAGCGCGAAGAAGGCCTCGGGGCGCGTGGCGTGAGTCGCGGTGAGCTGCGCGAAGGCGAAGCGCGCGGCGTCTGCCTGGTCCGACAGCTGAAGCACCATCGCCTCGGCGAGCAGCACCTCGTAGCGCTGACGGTCGCGGGGGCCGACACGCTCCAGGTGGGCCTTCGCGCCATCGACGTCTCCGCCCTCGAGCTCCAGCCGGGCCAGCGCCGAGAGCGCCTCTCCATCGGTCGGTCTGGCGGTGAGGATTTGGGTGGCCGCGGCGGTTGCGCCTTCGCGGTCGCCGCGGTCGAGCAACTCCTGGAGCAGGGTCATGTGTCGAGGATGCCCGAGATGCGTGGGTCAAACCACGGAATCAAAACCAGCTCGAGACGGCCTTCCACCCCGACTTCGCCAGGTTCGCCGCGCCGCTCGCGACATTGGACGCAGTGTTCGAGACCGTCGAGGCTGCGTTCTTGAGCGTCTGAACCGCCGCCTTCCCCGTGCCGACGACGGCGTCGATGCCCTTCTGGTAGTTCACGTCGACGCTGAAGCTGAGCGAGCCACCGATGCCAAGCGCCGCGCCGAGCTCGACCTTCGCCTTGAACTTGCCGCCCTCGATGCCGACGTCAGCATTGGCCTTCAACGCCAGGCCCGCCATCGCCTCGCCCTTCACGCCAACGCCTGCGTAGTCGTTGCCGAGGCGGCCCTCGGCGCTCACCTTGGCGCCGATGAAGGCGTCGACACCGGCCTTCACCTTCACGGCGGGCCTGGCGCTGAAGAGGTCGAAGCGAACCTGGCCCGACGCCGAACCCGTCGCACCGACCGTCGCTTCGCCTTTGCCTGTGAGGTCGACCGCGCCGAGCTTCTTCTTGCCCTCGATGGTGCCCTGCGCGAGCACCGCACCTGCTTCAAGATTGCCCTCGAGGTTGGTGCTCTTCCCGATGCGGACCTGACCGGAGCCGTCGGCGTAGGCAGCCAGCACCCGATAGCCGGTGTCGTAGCCCTTCGCGTCGACCTTCTCCTCGTCGACGCGCTTGGTCTTGATGCGGGTCGCGTCCCAGTCCTTCTCGAAGTTCGACTTCTCGGGGTCGAAGACGTTGATGCCGACGGAGTTGGCGAGCTCTTTCCCGCCGGCCTTCGCCTTCTCCTTGAACGTGCTGGCCTCAGGGTCCGCGACGTAATTCTTCGTCGCCCTGCTCTTCAGGGTCGGGGCCTCGTCCACCTTCTGGCCGAAGCCGCGCGTACCGCCGATCTCGAGCGTGCCGTCCTCCACCTCGAACTTCGAGGCGTAGTTCTGGTGGCCGCTCTCGAGGGTCTGCTTCCTGGTCTCTTCCCGAACCTGCTTGATGCCAGCGCTCGTCGCATCGGCGACCCGCTTGCCTTTCCTGGAGACCGCAGTGCCGACCTCAGTCGCGGTCTTCGAGACCTGCTTGCCAACGGTGGTGGCCGTCTTCTGCAGGTTCTTGCCGACGGTGGTGGCGCTCTTGCCCACCGCCTGAGCCGTCTTCTGCGCTGACCTGGTCGCTGTGCTGACGGTGCGGAGGAAGCTCTGAACAGGGTTTCGACGAACGCTGGCCATGGGAACCCCGGAGACGACGAGGAGAATGTGAATGCCTTATCGTGGATCAGAGGCTCTTGGTTGCCGAGAATCTGCAGGCGAAACCTGTGCCTACAAAGGCTTACATTGACGCCGTTGCAACTCCTTCAAAGGACGGCGCCGGGGTTGAACTGCCGTGCAGCGATGCATCGCTGCCGCCTGAGAATCGAGCGCCGCGAGCGCTCCGAGCTGCTCACTCGCACCTGGGACACGCTTGGGAAGCGCTACCTCGAGGACCTGGGCCGAAAGCTCCTGACCGACCCGGTCCCGCCGCTCATGGCGGCGCGCGCGGCGGGGGTCGACCTGCAGGCCGAATGGACGTTCTACGAGCCCCTGCTTCGTTCGATGAACCTGCGCACGGACAGCCGTGAAGCGCAGCAACGCGCGGGCGAAGTGACCAGGATGCTCGAGTCGGTCGGTTGACCTCGGCCCTTCGGCGCACGCGGACCATCGGGTCCGCGCAACTTCCGCACTGCACGACGGTTGAGAGAACCATGCGCTCCTTCTCCTTCGTGGTCGGTCTCGCACTGGCTGGCTGTGGCGGTGTGGTGGTACCCGATGGTGGCGTCGAGCCGGACCCATCACGCATGGACGGGGGGTCGACGCTCGATGGGGGCGCCGATGCGGGCCGCTGCGGCGATGGCGTCCCCCCCGCGGAAGGGGTGGTGCTGACGACAGGCGGCGCCATCAGCGGACAACTCAGCGGCGAGGTGACGAGCTTTCTGGGCGTGCCCTACGCGAAGCCTCCTGTCGGAGCGCTCCGCTGGCGGCCGCCCGAGCCAGTGGACTGCCAGCCCGGCGTGCAGCAAGCGCTCGCTGCCGGCCCCAGCTGCCCACAGCAACTCGAAGACGGTGGCGTGGTGGGCGACGAGGGCTGCCTGACGCTGAACGTCTTCGCGAAGCGCGGAGTCACTCGAGCTCCGGTGCTGGTGTGGATTCACGGAGGCGGCAACGTGCAGGGCTCAGGCAGCGACCCGCTCTACGACGGGCGGGACCTCGCCGCGCGGTCCAGCGTCGTCGTGGTGACGATGAACTATCGGCTCGGAGCGCTGGGCTTCTTCGCGCACCCGGGCTTGAGCGCCGAGCAGGACGCGGGCGTGTCGGGCAACTACGGGCTGCTCGACCAGCAACTGGCGCTGCGCTGGGTCCGCGACAACGCGCGGGCGTTCGGCGGTGACCCGGCCCGCGTGCTGCTCTTCGGCGAGTCGGCGGGCGGCCAGAACACGATGCTCCACCTCGTCGCGCCTGGCTCGAAGGGCCTCTTCAGCGCCGCTCTTGCACAGAGTGGGGGCGTCTACTCCACGACGTTGAGCGAGGCCGTCACCAGTCTGCAGCCAGTGGTTGTGCGCGTCGGCTGCGCAGCGGCCGCGAACCAGGTCGAGTGTCTGAGAGCCGTGAGCGCGACGAGCCTCGCGGCCATCGAGTCTGCGGCAGGCCCGCTTGCGAAGGGTGGCTTGCGCTACGGCCCGGTCATCGATAGCGTGGTGGTGCCGGACCACCCGCTCACGCTCATCCGTCAGGGCAAGCAGCACGGCGTGCCGGTGATTCTCGGCACCAACGCCGACGAGACCTCCCGCATGGTGCCCGTCGTCAGAACCGACGCCGAGTACCGCGCCGCGGTCACCACGCAGTACGGCGCTGCCGTCGCGAACCGGCTGCTGATGCAGTACCCCTCAGCGCGCTTCAGCTCGCCGCGGACGGCCCTGATTGCGCTCACGACTGACGCCACGTGGACGTGCCCGACCCGGCGCCTCGCCCGCGCGCTCGAGAGCACGCAGCCTGCGCCCGTGTATCGCTACTTCTTCACCTGGCGCTCCTCGGGACCTGCGGGCACGCTGGTCGGCTCGACGCACGGCCTCGAGATTCCCTTCGTCTTCAGAACGTTCGGAGCGTTGACCGGGACCTCGCCTGACGCTGCTGCGATGGCCCTGTCCGACGCGATGCAGGCCGCGTGGGTGGCGTTCGCCGCGACGGGCGTCCCGACGGCTCCGGTGGCGTGGCCGCGAGTCCCCGCGGGAGGCGATGCGGCCCTCGAGCTCGGCGTCCCCATCGCCACGCTGCCCGGCGTGCGCACGGCTGACTGTGACTTCATCGACAGCCTGCTTCCCTGAGCGGCGCGGTTGCTCGAAGGGCAGCGACGACTGCGGCTCCGCCGGCGCCGGTGGAGGCAGCGGCCGCCCGTCCCTGACGCGCGGCAACGAAGCGCGGCCTTCGCCTCGCAGCAGACAACCACCCGTCGTCAGAGCACTCCCGCGGGCACCCGTCGGGCGGTGATGTCTGCCTGCTGCTCTTCGAGGTACGGCGGTTCGAACAGCTGCAGCGACTTCTGCCTCGTGCGGAACAAGGTCGAGATGTACCGCATGCGGTCGGCCAGGCTCGTCCAGTCGCGCGCGGCGCTCGGAGCCCCCGCCGTGAACGACTCGTAGAGCGCGCGCAGCTCGGGGTGCTCGAGCGTCTCGAGGCCGGGAGGAAAGCGGCTCTTCTCGCTGAACGGCGGCACGTCACCACCGAGGTCGAGCGTCACGTCGGGCAAGCGCATGCGCATCAACCGCCGCGTCAGAAACGCGCGCACCTGCCGCTGCACCATCGGCCGCGCCTTCATCGCCACGCCACGCGCCGGCCTCGGTAACTGCCCCGCGAGCTGGTCGAAGAACACCTCGAGCGGCGCATCGAGCGCTTCCTCGAGAATCGGGTCGACGCGCGTCTGCTCGTGCAGGCCCACCTTCATGCTCCCGAGCAGAATGAGCTCGCTGCGCCGCTTCGCCGACCGCTCGAACGCCGCCTCGTAGTACGCCGTCAGCGCGCCTTTGAGCGTGTCCTGGCCTCCGCGATCGCTCGGGCCTGGCTTGAGCTGGGAGAGCACCGACTCCAACTGTGCGCGGTCGTACTCGGGGGCCTTCGCGAACCCCGAGACGAAGCGCACGAACGCCGGCCCAATCTCTTCGAAGATGAACCGGTTCCCCTGCGCGACGCGGTCACCCACGGTCTGCAGCGTGTCGTCGAAGACGCGCACGAGCGACGTGCGGCGAGAGAACTCCAGCCCCTTCGCCAGCAGCGGCCACACTGGCGTGCGCTGCAGCACTTCACGCAGTGGAACTTCCTCGAGCCGAATCGCCGCCCCCGCCGTCTTCGACGCGCGACACCCGAAGCAGAACCAGTTCGCGTCCTGCGCGCCGAGCAGCAGCGTGAGGTCGACCGCGATGCGATGGTACAGCTGCGTGATGCTCAGGTTCAGCATCACCGGGTCGACCATCGACACCGCGCTGGCGCAGTCGTCGAGAGAGACCGTGCGCGCCGAGCGCAGCTGAGAGATCGCACCGCGCCCCCGCACGGCCTTCGACAACCGCGTCGCCATCGTGCGCGCGAACAGCGCCATCGCCGCCGGCTGGGTCGAGAGGACTGACTCGAAGCCCGTGCGCGAGAGCTTGATCAGCTCTGAGTCCGCGTTCGCCCGCGCCGTCGCCATGCGCGGCTCGTTCGAGAGCAATGCCATCTCGCCGACCGGTTCACCTGGACCGACTTCGCCGAGCCGAACGTCCTGGCCATCGTCACGCAGCGCCACCACGTCGAGCCCGCCGCGCACGATGAAGTACAGCGCGTCTCCCGCTTCGCCTTGACGGAAGAGCACCGCGCCCGTCGGCACCGTCACCCACTCCACTTCGTCGGCGAGCGAGGCGAGCTGCTGCGACGGCACCTCGGGGAACACCGTCGCCACCATCGCGACGACCTCGAGCGTCGACGGCCGAACACGACGAACGCCGGCCCACGCGCGGCGGTACTCCGAGAGCCGCGTCAGCGTCGACGTCGCCTGCGGAAACTCGCGCACGCACGCTTCGAAGCCCTGCCGTGTCACCTCGAGCACTCGCGTCGCCACCGACGCCGTCACCGTCGCCGTGCGTGGCGTGTTCTCGAGCAGCGCGAGCTCACCGACGTGTTCTCCGCGGCGAACTTCGCCGAGCACGACGGTGCCGTGCGAAGACGCCTGCGTCACCCCGAGCGCACCATCGATGACGACATAGAGCGCGTCCCCTCTGTCGCCCTCTTTCAGCAGCACCTCACGCGCGCGCAGCGACACTTCCTTCGCGTGGCTCGCGAGGTGCTCGAGCGCGCCGTTCGGCAAGTCGTGAAACAGCCAGGTGCCCTGCAGTCGTCGGAACGCCCATGTCGTCACCGGGGTGCCCGTACCAGACCTTTGACGGGCGACGGAGGACTCCGCGCGTTCACGGGTTCTGACCGCCATGAACACCTCGAGCCTGAAGGTGACGAGCGGGTGTCTCGAAGCTGGCGCCGGCGACGGTGCGCGGGGTGCCCGACGTGGACCGCCCCGACTTCTTCCTCGGGCTCGTCGCCAATCCCCTCGCGTCGACCGGGAGCCTCAAGACCGCGCCCGGCAAGCAACACCGCGACGCGCTCGTCCCGGAACGACCTGCGTCGCTTCAGACGAGTGACTTCGCCGCCTCGACCACCTTCGCCGCCGTGATGCCGTACTGCTCGAAGAGCACCTTGTCGGGAGCCGACGCGCCGTACGTGTCGACGCCGATGGAGACGCCGCGATCGCCGACGAAGCGCTCCCAGCCCATCGTCACGCCCGCTTCAATCGACACGCGCGCGGTGACGGCCTTCGGCAGCACCTGCTCTTGATAGCGCTTCGGCTGCGCGCGGAACTGCTCCAGGCACGGCATCGAGACGACGCGCGTGGGAATGCCGTCTTTCTCGAGCTGCTCACGTGCCTTGACGGCGAGCTGCAGCTCACTGCCCGTGCCCATCAGAATCACCGTCGGGGTTCCACCCGTTGCTTCGGCGAGCACGTACCCGCCCTGGTGCAGCCCGGCGGCCGGCGCCATCGTCGCGCGATCGAACGTGGGGATCTTCTGACGGCTCAGCACGAGACCGGTGGGGCCGTTCTTTCGCTCGAGCGCGTACACCCACGACTCGGCGGCTTCGGCGGCGTCTCCGGGACGAACGACATGCAGGCCCGGCATCGTGCGCATGGCCATGAGGTGTTCGACCGGCTGGTGCGTCGGGCCGTCTTCTCCGAGCCCGATGGAGTCATGCGTCCACACGTGCACGACGGGCAGGTGGTTCATCGCCGCGAGCCGAACGGCCGGGCGCATGTAGTCGGTGAAGCAGAAGAACGTCGCGGTGAAGGGCCGCAGACCGCCGTGGTACGAGATGCCGTTGGCGATCGCCGCCATCGCGTGTTCACGAACGCCGAAGTGGATGTTGCGGCCCGCGCCGGTCTGCCCGTCGAAGCTGCCTCCGTCTTTGAGCGACGTCTTCGTCGAACCGCTCAAGTCGGCGTCACCACCGAAGATCTCGGGCACCTTGAGCGCGACGGCGTTGAGCGCCTGACCGGCGGCGGTGCGCGACTCGACTGCGGTTCCAGCCGCGAACGTGGGCAGGCCTTCACGGAAGTTCACCGGCAGCTCGCCCTTCATCACGCGCTCGAAGTCCTTCGCGAGCTCGGGGAACGCCTTCGCGTACGCGTCGAAGCGCGCCTGCCACTCGCCCTGCTTCTGCTTGCCGGCGTCGACGGCCTTCATGAAGTGCGCGCGCGCCTCGTCGGGCACCCACAACTTCTTCTCGGGGTCCCACCCGAGGGACTTCTTCGTGAGCGCGATCTCGTCGTTGCCCAGCGGGCTGCCGTGCGAGCTCGACTTGCCGCCCTTGTTCGGAGAACCAAACCCGATGGTGGTCTTCACGATGATCAGCGTGGGCTTGTGCGTCTCGGCCTTCGCGGAGTTGAGGGCCGCGTCGATGCCGTCGAGGTCGGTGTTGCCGTTGGCGACGTGCAGCACCTGCCAGCCCCACGACTCGTAGCGTTTGGCGACGTCTTCGGTGAACGAGAGCTTCGCGGGCCCATCGAGGGTGACGTCGTTGGAGTCGTAGAGACAGATCAACTTGCCGAGCTTGAGGTGGCCAGCGAGCGAAGCGGCCTCCATGGCGACGCCTTCCATCACGTCACCGTCGCCGACGAGGCAGTACGTGAAGTGATCGACGATCGTGTGGCCGGGCTTGTTGAAGCGCGCGGCGAGCGCGCGTTCGGCCATCGCCATGCCGATGGCGTTCGCGTGGCCCTGACCGAGTGGACCGGTGGTGGCCTCGACGCCGGGCGTGTGACCGAACTCGGGGTGACCGGGCGTCTTCGAGCCCCACTGGCGGAAGTTCAGCACCTCGTCCCACGACAGCGCGTAGCCGTGCAGGTGGAGCAGCCCGTACAGCAGCATCGAGCCGTGACCGGCCGAGAGCACGAAGCGATCACGATCGGCCCAGTGCGGCTGCGACGGAGCGTGTTTCAGGTGCCGGTTCCAGAGCACCCAGGCCATGGGCGCAGCGCCGAGCGGCAGCCCCGGGTGGCCAGAGTCGGCCTTCTGAATCACATCGATGGCGAGGGTGCGAAGCGTGTTGATGCAGAGGAGATCGAGCTCACGGCCAGAGGTCGTCATGGAGCCGCGAGTTAGCAGGGTCAGCGCGAGTTCGCGACCGCGCTGCAGTCGCCTCATCGCCGCCTCCGCGTGCGAAACGCCGTCTTGTCCACCCTGGGCGCGTCCTCTCGACCAGAAGGGACCCACCTGCTATCAGACCTTCGAGGGCCGCGGCGTCAAGGGCGGCAAGCTGCAGATCTCGGCGGCGGACTCGGACCTGAAGATCTTCGAGGTCCGCGTGCTCTACGAGCGCTGACGGTCAGGCCTCGCCGCGCGACGAGAGGTTCTGCAGGTTCTGGCGGCAAAGGCCGAGCAACTGCGCGGCCTCGGCCTGGTGCCCATGACGGTCCCGTTCATCCGCGGAGTGCTCGATGCGTCGAACGTGGTGGTGGTATGCCGTGCTGGTCGCGGCCTGTTCTCCCGAGCGTCGCCCTGCGCCGGTCTTCGAAGCGCCTCTCGGAAGCAGCGTGGTGACGGACCAGTGGCTCGTCGAGCCTTGCCCAATGACTGTCGTGGCCATGGCACGCACGTGGCTGGAATCATCATGGCGAACGGGGTGGTGAAGGGCGTCGCTCCGGGCTCGACGCTGGGCTCGTATCGCGTCTTCGGGTGTACGGGCTCGACGACGACCGAGCTCCTCATCGCTGGCATCGAGCGCGCGGTGACTGATGGCGCCCGCGTCATCAACAGCTCGCTCGGCAACCCGGCCAGCTGGCCCCAGTTCCCCACGGCCACGGCGGCGTCGGCGGCGCGCGCGATGGGCGTCGTCGTCGTCAGCTCGCAGGGGAACAACGGCGTCGCGGGGGGGGCTGTACGCCTCGAGTGCGCCTGCTGCAGGAGACGATGTGCTCGGGGTGGGGTCGATCGAGAACAGCGCAACCAACCGGCCGGCGTTCACCATCAGCACCGACAACACGCGCGTCGGGTACGAGCCCGCTGACACGGCGACGCCAGCGCCCGCGACCGGCACCAACCCCGTCTCGGGCATGCCGACCGGCAACACACTCGGGTGCAACGCGCTTGCGGCAGGGTCGCTCATGGGGCGGGTCGCGGTCATTCCCCGAGGCACCTGCTCCTTCACGGTGAAGGCGCAGAACGCGCAAGCTGCCGGGGCCGTCGCAGTCGTCATCTCCAATGACAACCCAGGCGCCCTGTTTCAAATCATGGTGACCGGCGTGACGATTCCGGTCGTGTTCATCAGCCAGGCCGATGGCGCGACCATCACCAGCCGACTTGGAGGCGCGGGCGTGACGATCACCTGGGGCTCGTCGGTCTCGACGCCTCGCGCGAACGGCGGCACGGTGTCGGGCTTCAGCTCTCTGGGGCCCACGGCGGAGCTGACGCTCAAGCGTGAATGCTCGCCGCGTCCCAAGCGCTCAGCGACCGCGCGCGTCGGCGTTCGC
>JBBAQZ010000049.1:0-59124 GCA_040400045.1 Myxococcaceae bacterium | reverse complement strand
GCCGGCCCCTGTCCGTCGCTCCAAATTTCCGCGGATCTCGGTGACCGGCAACACCGTCGTCAGCCTTCCGGGTTTCGCCACCAACTACGACCAGCCCGTACTGGACGGCGTTGACGCCACGCGCGCGTGCTTCGTTCGGGCAGGCAAACTGATGCTGTACTGACTGGTGAAGGGCGCGCGCGGAAGTTCCCTCTCCCCTCGAGGGGAGAGGGTCAGGGAGAGGGGAAGTTTCCCGCACCGGGTTTGAGAGCCCGTAGTTTCGCTGCATGGACGTGACGGCGGCCGCTCTGCGCGCGCAGTTCGATTGCGCCGGGGCCAGTGCGGGGCCTGCCAACAGCGCGTGACGACCGGAGGCGGCCGCTTTGCGCGCCCGCTGAGCGCGTTCGTCGGCTTGTGGGGGCTTACCTGGGTCCTGAATGCGGTCGCGCGTGCCTTTGGCCAGGCCGCCAACAATGCCGCGCTCGAAGCAGCGCTGTACGAGCGAAGCTGCCAGCTCGCCAGCTGCTCACCGCTCTGAGCGAGGCGGTCTGCAGCTGGCCGCACCCAGGGCGGCCGTGGTGGGTCTCGTCAGTGTGACCGCTCGAGCGTTCCACCGCCCCCTCTTTACGCACGGGCTCATTCGCGCAGCCGGTTCGACTCCGGCCTCCGTCATTCGTCGGGGCTACGTCGACGACCAGCTCCGGACGTTCTGAGGAAAGCACCTGGGACGAGCCAGCGGCGCTCCGCTCGCTGCTCCCACGCTTCGAGCGATGGCGGTCGGCGGGCGACGTACGCAGGGTTTCAGCTATCGCTCAGGGAGCACCCTTCGTCCTGGAGATGAACGACACGAGGTGCTCGATGACGGCGTCGTCCACGTGGCCCGGCGTGTCGTACTCGGCTGGACCTGGCTTTCCAGTGCCCTTGACGAACACATGGTTGTCGCCAGGAATCGTCACCATCTCGACGGTGGCCGTCCCCTTCAGGCCCTTCTTCCACACAGCGACGTCTGCCTCCGTGACTTGGTAATCCCTCTCTCCGCGCAGGAGGAGCACGGGGCGGCCGAGCTGCTTCGTCATCGAGACCCCATCGCGCGACGCCCAGTCGAGCCAGTAGCGTGCGGGCGCTCCCAGGAGCTTCTCCGAGCCGAGCTTGCCCGCCTTCAACCGCTCGACCGCCTTCTCGACCGCCGCGAGTTCCTCGGGAGGCGTGTCGAGGTAGCGCAGCTGCTCCAGCACGATGTCCCATGGTGGTCGCCCTGGTGGAGCCAACAGCATCACTCCCGCGACCGCCCTCGACTTGACGGCAATCTCCGGAGCGAGCAGCGCGCCGAGGCTGTGTCCAGCAACGAAGACCCGACGGGGATCGACCTCGGGGCGGCCCTTGAGCCACTCGACCGCCGACACGGCATCGCTCACCACCTCGTCATCAATCGAAATATCGCTACCGATTCTCTCGCCGTACAAAAATGTACGTTTGTCATAGCGAAGAACGGCGATGCCCCGAGACGCGAGTCCTTCTGCGATGTCCTTGAATGGCTTGTTTGCACCCACGGTCTCATCCCTGTCATTCGGACCGGAGCCGTGCACCAGAACAACCGCTGGGAAGGGCCCGGGGCCGACCGGCAGCGCGACCGTCCCCTTGAGGACGAAGGGCTCACGCCCCACCAGGACCTCTTCGGTCTTGAAGGCCGATGGGTTCACGTACGAAGCGGGGGTGGCGGACAGCTTTGGCACCGGCTTGAAGAACAGTCCTGCCAGGTCTTGCGATTGAGGATTCCAGGAGAGCAGCGCCTGGAGCTGACCGTCGGCGAACTCGAGCAGCGTAACCCGCACCTCGCGCCCTTCCTGCTGGGCCCGCTGAGTGATGGACCAGGAGACCAGGGGTCCTCGTTCCTGGGTCTGCGCGCGCCACAGCCCTGCCAGCTGATCCTGGGACAGCCCGGCTTTGAGCGACGGCCCGAACAGGCCCGTCGCTTTGGCGAAGTCCGAGTTCTTGAGCGCGATGAGGAACTGCTCGACGGCCTGGTCGCCGTCGAGGAGACGACCGGGAGCACTGACCGCCGGTCGGGACTCCTGGGCGGCCGCGGCGGGTGACTTGGCACCAGCGCTCGTCGCGCACCCCTTGAGCAGCAGCAGCCCGCCGACGAACGTGAGCATTCGCTGCACAGAAAGGGACCTCGACACGCGACACAGGACAAAGACCATGGCTCGATTCCTCTGGGGTGGCAGGTTGGGGCAATCTCTACAGGTGGGTCGTGCGCGTGGCACGTTCGATCGAGCGCAGGGTCCGACGGCACGATGGCTCCGCGCGGCCCCGTTCGCCTTCGCCGAAGGCCAGGCCTCGGCTGTCCGACGCCACGTAAGCACCTCAAGACACTGGGCTTTCCAGCGCGCGCCCACGAAGTGTGCAGTGGTTTCCTCCGCGGTCCCTCAGGTGAGTGCGAGGCGCTCGTGCCTCACGCCACAGGACCACACCGATGACCCACCGACTCTTCTCCCTCCTCTCGACGCTGACCGTGCTCGGCTCGGGCTGCGCGCTGCTTGGCAACCGACCCGCCGATGTTCCGTGGTCACCCAGCCTCGTCAAGGCGCTCCCCACGCCTCCGCTGTATTGCTTCTCCCAAACCGTCGTCGGCCCGCTCGGTTTCCCGCTTTGTTTCTCTTGTCCGTGTGAGGCACATCACCGCGCTGATGAGCATGCCGACGACGACGGCACGGGGTGTGAGCTGAGGCTGCACGGGGGCTCCTTGGAAGGGCGCGGACCTTACCGTGCGGAGCGCGCTCCGGGGACTTCCTCAGTGCGCGCGGAGGTACCGCAGCAGCGCTTCGCGGTCAGACATCGGGAGATTGCACCCAAACGTGTGACCGTCGCTGCCAAACGCCGTCGTCACCACCCCGGGTCGCTGCTGGAGGCACAGGAGCTGCTCGAGCGTGTCGAGTGAACCGTTGTGCAGGAAGCGACTCATTCCGAAGAGGCCCACGAGCCGGGGCGACTTGATGCCGTTGGTGATTCGGTCGCCAGCCGGGAACACGATGGGCGCCAGCGGTCTGCCGTCCCGATCAGGCCCGTCAGCCCACCACTGCATCGCGGTGTCCGTGCCAATCTCCGCGTAGGTGAAGACGCGCTTGCCCATGCCTCGGGGTCCGTCGTGGCAGGTCAGGCAATTCGCTTGATAGACGCCTTTCCCTTGCGCGAGTCCGTCAGGGCTCGGCGGAGCCAGCGGCGGCGGCGCACGGAGCGTGCCGAGGTAGAGCTCGAGGGGCTCCAGCGCGTCTCGAGGCCATTGGGATGGGTTTCCTCCGCCCAGCTCGACGAAGGAGTGCAGAAAGTTCGCCACCGACGAGGTGCCGCCGGTCCAGCCCAGCATGGCATCGGGAATACGGTGCGCGGTGAGCTCTGACGCGGAGGGAATGCCCCAGAGCGCGGTGATCTTCGAAATGGTGTGGACCTTGTCGTCGAAGGGAAGCGGCTGAATGAAGAAGTCCATCGTGCCCTTCCGCCAGCGCGCGTAGTAGCCCTCGTTCTCTTTCGAGAACGCCGGGGCCGAGGTGCTCAGGGCCAGCGGCGCAATCGCCGTCAGGAGCGCCAGTCGCTTCCCGAGGTCATTGTTGAGCATCGTTCGAAGTGGCTCGAGCTTGACGAGCGCCTCGGCATCGTGCGCCGCGTCGCTCCAGCCGGGTGTTTGCGTCTGCGGCAGCACGGCGATGAGCAGGTTCAGGCGGCCGTAGTCGAGATCGTGGTTCGGTGCGCCAACCGCGTACCGCCCGTCGGGCATCCTTCCGAAGTGACAGCTCGCACAGGAGAACGCCAGGGTCTGCGTGGAGCCGAGCGGCGCACCGGGCGCGAGGCCCAACGGCAAGTTCTCTCTCGAGTTCGGGTCGGGCACCATCCCCAGCGCCGAGAAGCCGGGCCCGACTTCAGTCCGGAAATGCGTCAGCAGCCACGCGATGAGCGGCTTGGGAACGCCTGACGTCCCGAAGCCCTCGTAGAAGAACATCGCCTTGCCGCAGAGGAGCTTCTTTCGACGGTCGTTGGGGTCGGCGCGCGAGGCCTGACAGGCGGACGCCAGCGCACCGCGCTCGAGGACGGCGCTGAGATCCGTTCCGAAATTGGTGAGCCCCTCGGAGGTATCGGCGACAGGAAGGAATGGCGTGAGCTCGCCTGGTGCCCCCGCGTCCATCGTGGGCTCGGTCGGGCCGGCATCCGGTCGCTCGCCACCGTCACGTGCGTCGCCCGCGTCGTACGCGATTCCTGCGTCGCTCACGCCTCCTGCGTCGCCGTTCCCAGCGTCACGCCCCGAAGAGCTTGCGTCTTCGCTCATGGCTCCTGGGGAAGATGAGTAAACGGACTGACCGCAGGCGACCGTCATCAAGAGGGAGACCGAACACAGACCGATGGAGATGCGAGACCCGAACATGCGCTGCCCGTACCCCCTCTCCTGCATCAGGAGAAGGACACCCTCGGAGCAGATTTGGGCAACGACCGGTACGCTTCACGTCACGAGGACCATCACGGTCCAGGGCGCGGCTCAGCCGACGACCTTCACCAGGCAGTCGTCCTTCTTCCCCTTCTGGAGCAGCAGGTATCGGCCGTTGATCAACTGCTCGACGCCGATGGTCGCCTTGGGGTCGGTGACCTTCTCCTTGTCGATGGAGAGGCCCTTCGCGCGCGCCTCGGCCGAAGAGCACCTCGGTGGCGGCGAGGGCGACGTCGAGCACCGAAGCGCCTCCACCGGCCCCGGTGGAGCCACAGTCCGTGCTGCCCCTCACCCCTGCGCCCTTCGCGGCGCGGCCCCTGCGGCCACCCAGGCTGGACTGGGCCACCTTGCTGCGCAGGACGTTCGGCTTTGAGGGCGGCGCGGCGCTCCGAAGAATGGAACCCAGGCCATGAAGGTGAACGGCGTCTGAAGGGCACGAACGCAGCTCCGGCGCAGGACAGGCCGGAGCTGTGGTCGTTTCAGCCGCGCCAGCTTCGCGAAGCAATGCGAGCGGTTACGCTCCCGGGGAAAGGGAGGGAAGGAACTGCAGGCCTCACGACATGCCGTACATGGGTCCTCCAAATTGCACCTCATCGAAGACCAACCACCTGACGACCACCTACCGGTGGCACCTCGAGAGCCTGGCCACCATCATCGCCGACGCCCAGCACGGTGTTGAGCGACTGCCGTTTCGACGTCTGAGGATCGCGTGGCTCGCCTCCGTGCAGCTGTTCGCCAGGAGCGCGTACCGTTTCGTGCGGTCATCCCTTCGTGCAGAGACCGAGGCGCTTCGGGGAGCCGGGCGACTGGATGAAGTGGCAGAGCAGCAGAGCCTGTTCGACATGGTCACGGCGATCGCGCGAACGAATGACGCCGCGCTCGACCGCTCGATACGGCGCTACACCGGTCGAGGGGAGTGGGCCGAAGAGGTGCTCCTCCGATGGGGCAGTGGACGCTCCATCGGGACGGAGGGTGACTGCCTCCACGAGCTCATCGCGATGACCCTGGCGTCGTTCGTCGCGCGACGGAACTTTCGCGTCGACCTGGCGCGGGTGGCGCTGATGCTCGCGCTCCACCCGGTCACCGTCAGCGAAGAAACCCAGCAGGCGATCCTCCAAACGCGGCACCCACTCGAGGTGTTCGTCGAGCGAACGCTGAGCTGAGCGAAGACTCTCAACGTCGGGAAAGCGAAACGAAGAGCGGGCGCCACTCCGAGGTCCGCGTGCAGGCGCGGGAAGGTCGGCCGCGGCGATGAGGCCGAGGAACGCGCGGTCACACGACGACCACCAGTGCGCGAGGCCGACGCGCTCCAGCCTCGAGGGCGCAAAGGAGCTCACCATCGAGCCGGCGCCGACAGGCAGCCGCGCGACCTGGTCGGCGGTGAAGAAGGCCCCGAACATGCGCACCCCTTGAGCGACGCGCTCGAGCTGAACGACGCGCGCGGAGGGTGGCGCGTCGCGGCCGACCTGCTCGAGCTCCGTCACGAACGCTGTCACCAGCGCCTCGTCGGCCGTCTTCCACACCGCGTCGGCGCACGGCTGCACGAGCCCGGTCGATTGGCCCAGCGCGCCGAGCGACGCTTCGGGCTCTTCGAGCCACAGCAGGTCGCCCACCAAGGCGAGCCCGTCGCTGCATCCCTCGAGCGCTTCGGGAAACCGTCCATGCTCCACCAGCAGCCTCACGCGCAGCGGCGTCGAGGGCGTGGGCGAGGCAGTCGGTGAGCGAGCCGGGTTCTGCTCCACGCGCAGGCGTTCGTTCACGAGAGAAGGCTGCCTGGGCTACGGCGTCGGTGATGAGCGTCTCGGCGAGTCGCCTCGCGCGCAGCTCGGCTGACGCCACGACCCCACCGAGGAGTCCGAGCGGCAGGAGCGCCACCGCAGCGAGGAGCAGCCTCAGACCCCAGCGGGGCGCAGTCGAGACCTCGGTCACGCCTCCAGTGTGCACGGCTCCGGTGGCCTGGCGAAGGTTCGCGTCGAACCAAGGTTGCGAGAAGGCCGTGTGCGCACCACACAGGGACGATGCGTTTCGTGGCTGCCTTGCTGGTGGTGGTTGCGTCTCGTGAGCCGAGCGTTGTCGTGAGTTCGTCGGGGTCGAGGGCGGGGTTCGCTGCCCAGACGGCGCGGTGACGAGCCCATCGACGCTCGCCTGCAGGACGAAACTGTCGGGTGCGTTGGCGCGTCGTGAGACGAAGCCGAGAGAGCGCCCGATGAGCGAAGCTCTTCGCCACCTGAAATGACTTCGCCGAGCCCGCAAAGACCGTGAGGCGGCCTCGCCGGTGAGTCGGTCACTGCTTCGAGGGCACGGCCGTTCCCGTCAGGGCCGTGGCGGATCCCGGAGCACCACGCCTTCACCGTCGATCTTCTCGCAGCCGCGCTTCGCGTAGGGCTCGAGCTCGAACGGCAGGCTTCGCTGCTTCTGAAGCGCTCGTGCCCGTGCGACCCATTCATCGACCGGTGGCGTCGGGAAGGCGCCGTCGCTGCGGCTGAAGAAGATCGTGTTCACCGTGTCGGGAACGTCGAGCACGCACACTTCCCCGAAGGCCTCTCGGTACGTCTTCAGCACGTCGTGGTGGCGCGGGTTGGAGGCGGGCTTCCAGACGTTGCCGACCGCGTACCCACTGGCTGAGAGCTTACTGCGCACCGTCTTCATGAACTCGAGCGTGAGCAGGTGGGCTGGAGCCTCGTACCCGCCGAACGCGTCCAGATAGATGAGATCGTAGTCACCCTTCGAGCCCTCGGTGAACGTGCGTCCGTCGCCGGCGATGCCGCGCAGCTTCTCGTTCGGACGAAAGCCCAGGTACTGCTCGGCGACGCGAATCACCTCGGGGTCGATGTCCAATCCGTCGATCTCGGCGTCGGGAAACAGGGTGTGGAGGAACATCGCCTCAGCGCCGCCACCCAGGCCGACGATGAGGATCCGCTTCGGCTCCGGCACGAGGGTGAGCGAGAGCGCGGTCGCGCGCAGGTACGGTAACTGGAGCTCGAGCGGCGCTCCCAGGCGAACCAGGGTCTGCCGAGGACCACCCCAGTCGAACCGCAAGGCCCTCACGCCCGGAGCGTCCTCGCTGACGATCAAGTGCGTCATCTCCGAGTCGCCTTCGAACAGGACGGGAGGGCGGTGTGGTCGAGACAGCACCCAGCCCATCGCGCCGCCGACCGCCGCGAGCGCCAGGAGCAGCACCGCCAGCTTCGTCCGTGCCGCGCTCGTCACGCGCGCAACCTAGCAACGTCGCAGCCTGGTGAGCTTCGGCTTCTGCGTGAAGTGCAGGCCAGGTAGCGACGCGCGCGGGTATCGAGGCGGCGGTCGATCCGCCGGCCCAGAATCCCGAGCGGTGCGCAGATCAGAATCGCGAGGGACCAGACAGCGGGCGTGGCATCGCAGCCGCTGGTGTGTGCGAGCGACACCGCGAGGGCCGAGCCTCCTCCCGCCGGGAGCGTCTCATGGTCGGCCAGGGCCCCCCGAGCGAGGCCCCGCCGAGATGGAAGAGCTCGAAGACGAGCCCGACCATGAGCCCCGAGGTCACGTCCCCGAGCAGCACGCCGAGGCCGACGGCCGCCGGGAGTGGCCGACTCAACGCCGCCTGGAGGAAGGCCTGCCGCTCGAGGCCGAGCAGGCCTCCCCAGAGGGCAACCACCAAGACGAGCCACGTCTGAGTCACGAGGGCTTGTCGCTACTTGCACCGGTCAGGAACGGAGCTGGTCTGGGTGTTCGTACACGCCTGGAAAGCGCCTCCGAACGGACAAAAGGTGAAGTTCGGCGCGAGACCACAGGTGCGAAGGGTCCCGGACATACCGCAACCAGGTAACCCCGCAGACCATCCAGTGCCGCGACAACTACCGGCACTACACGAAGCCTCGCAACCGTTGGTCGTCGGATATTGGTGTTCAATCGTTGCGACGAACGTCCCCGAGCCGGGATCGAACCGTGTTGAGCAGTCGTAGTTGAAGCCGAGTGAAGAGCAAGACCCACCGATTGGCGTGCTAAAGAAGCCAGTCTGATTCGGCCTGACGCTTGTGTTGGTGTCACAGCAATCTCCGTCCTGCGCGACATACCGGGTTGGAGCAGTCGGCAACGCGTGACAGAACTTTGTCGCTGTTCCCGTGCCGTATCCGTCGGTGTCAGCGTCGACGTAGCCCGTCAGACAGCCATTCGCGCTCAGACACTGATTCGAAGCCGTACACGTCTGGCCATCGGCAAGTTTCGGCACACAGACGCTTCCGCTCGTGCAGTAGTGCGTCGACAAACAATCAGTGTCCGAGCCGCAACTGGTTCTACAAGCGGACGACGAAGCATTGCACTGATAACCGTTGCAGCTCACCGAGCCGAACATCTGACATGAGTCCGACGTTCCGACACACTGAGGAGCCGGAATGAAGCTCCCATTCGTACAGAACGGACGTCCACAGGGAGTCGTGGCCAGTTGGAAGCCGTCGGTTGGGCACGTGGCCGACGACCCACTGCACTTCTCGGCCACGTCGCACGAACCGTTGGCCGCACGGCAGATGGTGACGTTCGAGGCGAAGGCATCGCTCGGGCAGGTGGCCGATGTCCCAGTGCAGTTCTCCGCGACGTCGCAGCCGCCTGCGCTCATGCGGCACACGGTTGACGAGTTGGCGAGGACGTTGTTCGGGCACAGAGGACTCATTCCGGTGCAGTTCTCGGCGGGATCACACACGCCATTGCCTGAACGACACTCCCGCGTGGCGGGAGCGAGTTGATCCGACGGGCAATTCGAGCTGTTGCCAGAGCAGAGTTCCTCAGGGTCGCAGGTGCCAGCGGATGCCCGGCATTGCGCGGTGTTCGGCCTGAACGTACAGGAACCCGCGGCTGAACAGACTTCGCAGGCCGCGCCGCAGGCGCTGTTGCAACAGACGCCGTTCCCAATGGCATTCTGAGCGCAGAACCCCGAGGAGCACTCTCCCCCGCCGCTGCAGGCCTGGCCGAGCGCCTTTCGAGCCTGACAGCCCATCAAGCCCGCGCAGTACTGCATGGAGGTGCATGAGCTGACGTCTACAGGACACGAAGGCCCACCAGTGCAGGTCTCGGCGGTGTCGCACGAACCCGTGCTGGCGCGGCACACGAAACCGGCTGAGGCAAGCACGAAGCCGTCCGGCGGACACGCAGCCCCGTTCCCAGGGCATCGCTCTTCCAGGTCGCACGAGGACATCGTGCTGCGGCACACCTTCGAGGCGGGCGCGAAGGCGTCGGAGGGACAGCTCGCCGAAAGGCCCGTGCACGTCTCGGCGACATCACAGCCGCCAGGCGCGACCGGTCGACACGGCACACCCCCTCCCCGGAAACCATCGTTCGGGCAGGTCTTGGCGACACCGTCGCACTGCTCGGCCACGTCACAGGTCCCGTTTTCTTGCCGACACTCAGTGCCCGACGTCGCGACGCGGTCCGACGGACAATCAATGCCGCCGTTGCAGGTCTCGGCGACATCACAGAGGCCCGTTGCGATTCGACACTCCACGCTGGTCTGACGGCGACCGTCACCAGGACACGCAGGCGACGAGCCCGTGCAGAGTTCCGCGACGTCACAATCGCCCGCCTGCGCGCGACACACGGTCATGTTCGAGGCGAAACCGTCAGCCGGGCAGTTCGCGCTGGTGCCGCTGCAGGTCTCCGCCGTGTCGCAGTCGCCCGAGGCCGGACGGCAGACGATTCCCAACGAACGGAAAGCATCGACAGGGCAGTCGTTCGAGGTGCCGTCACACTGCTCTTCGAGATCACACCCTCCTGTCGTCGGGGCGCGACACGTCGTCCCTGGCGCGCGCTTCTCATCAGCAGGGCAGACCCCAGCGCTGCAGGACTCGGCGAGATCGCAGGCGCCGCCTGAGGGCCGGCACACCTGGGCGTTGCAGGCGGAGTCCTCGCAGTCCGTGTCGCCGTCACCGTCGTTGTCGATACCATCGCTACAGGTCGTGCCCATGCCCTCGGGCCCCATGCCGGCATCGGGGGCTGAGCCACCAGCGGTCCCGCCCGCCGTTCCACCCGCGGTTCCGCCTGAAGACCCACCCGCGGTTCCACCTGAAGACCCACCCGAAGTTCCGCCCGCACTGCCACCTGCTGTCCCGCCTGCGGCACCACCCGCGTCGCCGCCTGCGCCACCGCCCGCCGTACCACCCGCGTCTCCTCCAGCGACGCCGCCCGCCGTCCCGCCCGCCGTGCCGCCAGCGCTTCCACCGGCCGCCCCTCCAGCGGCCCCACCGGCACTCCCGCCACTGGACCCGCCGGCGCTCGCGCCAGCCGTGCCGCCCGCCGTCGCGCCACCATCAGCGCTCCGACACACCCCGGCCACGCACGTCTGCCCGGTGGGACACTCGTCATTGGCCGCACACGGCCCGCCCTCGGGAATCACCGGGAAGCACGCGCTCGACGCCATCACCACCACACAGGCCAGCTTGAGTCTGGAGTTCATCAGCGACCCTCGATGAAGAAGAGCACCACTGCCGTCACCGCTGCCGCGCCGGCCACGCCGTACGCCACGTTCGCCCCCGTCGCGAGGCCCTGCGCCGAGTTCGCCTGCTGAGCCGGCGTCACGCCCATGGGAGGCATCGCCGTCTGCGCCGCCGCCCCATTCGCCGCCACGCCCAGGACCACGCCCGCGCCCGCCGCCGCGACCGCCGCGCCGCCAGCAATCCACGTCCACAAACGGCCGCCCTTCCGCGCTGGCTCAGGCGTCGTCTTCACGTCCGTCGCGCCAGTCCCCGTGCCCGTGACGTCCTTCGAGGGCGTCAGCGTCGCCACCTTCGGGTCCTCCTTCTTCGGCACGTCGACGAGCGGCGGAGGAGGAGGCGGCGGCTCCATCGGCTTTCCCGCCGGCCGCAGGTTGATGGTCATCTCGGTCGCGCGCGAGGTCTGCATGACGAAGGCGCGCTCGGTCGGCTCATATCCGTCGGCCCGCACCAGCAGCTTGTGGTTGCCCGCGGTCAGCTCCACCGACGCCGGCGAGTTGCCGAGCACCTTGCCGTCCACCTCGATGATGGCGGTCGGCGGGTCGGCGAACACCATCAACTGCTGCAGGCCCTTCTCCTTGAGGCGCCGCTCGAGGTTCGCGATGGCGTCGTTCACTGTGTCCTTGTCCTTCGCGTCGGACTGCATGCGCAGGTAGTCGCGGTACGCGCGCAGCGCCCTGGGCACGTCGCCGAGCTGCTCGTGGCACCGGCCGATGTTGTAGAAGAGCACCGGGCTGGGCTTGATGGCATACGCCTCTTCGAACTTGGCGATGGCGTCGGCGTAGCGGGCCTCTTTGTAGAACCGCTGGCCCGTCATGAAGGCCTCCTTCGCCTTCGCTGTCGGGTCCGCAGCCACCGGGGGCGGCGCCGCCGGCTTCGTCTTGCCCGGCGCGGCCACCACGAGCGCCACCACGAGCGCGTGCATGCACACCATAAGGAACGCCTCTCCTGCCACCCCCACCCGGGAGGCTTGTCAGTACGGGTTCTGCAGATCTTCGGTCGGCGTTGCGTAGGGGTCGGCCAGGTCTCCCGCCGGCTTTGGCGGCTTTCCGGTGGCCGGCCCACCGGTCTTCTTCTTCTCGAGCGTGATGCTGATGCTGCCGTCGAGCAGCGGCACCGCAAGCTTGCGTGTCAGGTCGGTGTAGCCCTTCGCCTTGAAGGTCAGCTCGAGGATGGCCTGAGGCTCCCGCGGCAGCACGAACGGCGTCGTGCCCAGCATCACGTCTTTCTCGTAGACCTCGGCGCCCACCGGCTCGCTCTCGATGGTGTACTTCACCACCTTCGGCGCCACGGGCGCGTCGGGCACCTTCTCGATCGGCTTGGGCTCTTGAGGAGTTGGCGGCGGCGGCGTGGCGACGATCACCTCGGCGTGAACCGTCTCTTCACCCTTCAACAGCACGGCGGCTCCACCAAGCGCCACCACGAGGAGCCCTGCACCCAGCACGATGAAGGGCGCCTTCGAGCGCGGCGGCGGGGCGAGGCTGTCCTCGCTGAGCGGTGCCTGACTCCCAGTCGTCGAAGGCGCCACGGGCTGCGTCGGCGCCACGGGCTGCGTCAGCGCGATGGGCGCGCCCGTCGACGACACCCGAATCGCCGACATGGAGTGCGGCGTGGCCGTCTGCGGGAACCGCCCCGACGCCGTCGCCGGCGCGAGCTTCGCACCGACCTTCAAGTGCGCCTGGAGCGTCTCGAGCACGTTCACCACCTCGTCGAGCGACTGCGGCCGGGCGTTGGGGTCCTTCTCGAGCATCTTGAAGATGAGGTCGTGCAGCGCCGCGGGCATCGTCGCCACCACCTCGGCCTGGAAGGGCGCGGCGGGCTCCGTCACCTGCTTCACCATGAGGATGCTGGCGGTGTCTCCGGCGAAGGTCGGCTTGCCGGTGAGCATCTCGTAGAAGATGAGGCCGAGCGCGTAGGTGTCGGTGCGGGTGTCGACGGCGACGCCCATCGCCTGCTCGGGCGACATGTACTGCGGCGTGCCCACCACCATGCCGAGCTGCGTCTGGCCTCCCTGCCCCGGGCCCGTGGAGACCTTCGCCACGCCGAAGTCGAGCACCTTGACGAAGTCGCGCTGCCCGGGCCGCTGCAGCATCATCACGTTCTCGGGCTTCATGTCGCGGTGGACGATGCCCTGCGCGTGCGCCGCCGCGAGCGCGCGCGCCACCTGGAGGCCGACGTTCACCATGCGCGTCATCGGCATCGGCCCCTGCCGGTGCAGGACGCTGGCGATGGTGAGCCCGTCGAGGAACTCCATCACGAAGTAGAAGCGCCCATCGTCGGTCTGCCCGAAGTCCGAGATGTCGATGATGTTCTGCTGGCCGATGCGGCTCGCCGAGATGGCCTCGCGCTTGAAGCGGTTGACGAACTCCTGGTCCCTCGACAGCGCCGGCAGCATCACCTTCACGGCGAACTGCTTGTGCAGCTCGATGTGCTCGGCCTGGTACACCTCGCCCATGCCGCCGGCGGCCAGCTTGCGCGCGATGCGGTAGCGGCCTCCGACGAGGGCGCCCTCGGGGAGCACGGTGCGCATCAAGGTGTCGTCGCTGACGGCCGGTGCTTCACGCGTCGACCCCGGCGGCACGTAGCCCCCCGAGACGCTGGTTCTCTCGTCACCCCGAACGGCAGGCGTCCGCGAGCCGCTCACCCGCCCGACCTGGCTCTGGCTGACCGCCGGCGGCGGTTGAAAAGGCGTCGGACGCCTGGCGGTCGCGTCCATCGGCAGGATCGCAAACGGCGTCGGGCGCCGTGCCGTGGAGTCCAGCGGCACCTCCGTCATCGACGCGTCCCGCACCTCGAGCTCAAGCTGGCCGAGCCGCACCTGCGCGCCCACCATCAGTCGGGCCTGCTGCACCACGGCGCCGTTGAGCCAGAGTTGCCCGTTGGAGAGGTCTCGAATCCACGGCGCGCCGTTCGGATCGAACGCGACCTCTGCGTGAACCGGCTGCACCAGACGTGCATCGAAGCGCAGCCCGGCCTCTGGGGCCGAACCGATGGTGAACCGCGGCCCCGGAAACCGAAACCCTGGCGAGCTGGGAGCTCCAGGCAGGGCGAACTCGAACGCGGACATTGGAAACCTGAAGCTAGCAGCTGCCACCTCCAGTGCCCAGTTGTCACGGGGGGCCGAGGCTTGCCACGGTGCGCCCCGATGCGAAGCGTGTGGCTGCTGGTGGTGCTGGGGTCGACGGCGGCGTTCGCGCGCTCCGCGGGCCTCGCCGCTTCCGGATGTCAGGGATGCCACTCGGCCACCTCGCATCAGACGACGCTCGAGCTGACGCCGCCCACGCTGACGCCGGGCGCGACCATCACCGTCACCGTCACGGCGCGCGGACCGGGCCTGAACGGAGGCTTCTTCCTCTCGGCCACACGCGGAACGTTCACGCTCGTCAGCGGTCAGGGCACGCGGCTGCTCAATGGCGACGTGGTGCAGTCCACCGCGAAAGGCACCCAGGGCGGCGCGGTGAGCTTCCAGGTGCAGTGGACGGCGCCCTCGGGCGCTGGCGCGGCAGAGCTCTCCACCTGGACGGTGCTCGGGAACGGCGACCAGCGCAGCGGCGGCGACTCCACCGGTGAGGCGCGACGCCAGCTCGTGTTCGGCTGTGCAGGCACCACGTACTTCCGCGACTTCGACGGCGACGGGGTCGGCTCCGCTTCGGCGAGCGGCACGACCATCGACTGTGCCCTGCCTCAGGGCTTCTCGACGCGCGATGGAGACTGCGACGACTTCGACGGCACCGTGGCGCCCGGCGGTGTCGAGCGGTGCAACGGCAAGGATGATGACTGCGACGGCCAGCGAGACGAAGGGCTCTCCAACGCCTCGACGTGGCCGGATGCCGATGGTGACGGCTTTGGTGACCGGCGCGGCGCGATGATGACGGGCTGCTCGGCGTCGGGTCGCGCCCCGAATGATCAGGACTGCGACGACCGCGAGGCGATGGTGCGACCTGGCGCGGTGGAGACCTGCAACCAGCGCGATGACAACTGCGATGGCCGGGTGGATGAAGGGGTGCGCGTGCGGTGCGGCACGGGGTGGTGCGCGGCGCTCGGCCTGACGTGTGACCCGAGCTCATGCATGCCGGGCCGCCCGCTCACCGAGCGCTGCAACCTGCTCGACGATGACTGTGATGGCCAGGTGGACGAAGGGCCGTTGTGTCCGTCGGGCCAGGCCTGTGTGCGCGGGAGCTGTCAGGTGACCGACGTCGACGTGATGCCGGTGGAGCCCGAGCCCTCCGACGCGGGCCTCGCGGACGGTGGGCCCTCGACACGGCCCCCCGTCGAGCCCACGGCGAGCTGCAGTACCGCTCCGGTGGCCTCGGTGCTCGCCAGTCTCCTGGCGCTGCGGCGGATTCGGCGACGTCGCGCCGTTCGCTGACGTGGAGGCGCGGTCGGACCTCAACGTCCCGTGAAGACCGGAACGCCGACGCCACGGCCGCGACGGGAGACCGCTTCGTCGCCCTCGGTGAGGTGAAGGAGGTCGCCGCGCCGAGCGACTCCCCTCGACGTGAAGAAGGCGGTCGAGCTCTTCGCCGACGGCGACTCGCCTTCACCTCGCTCATCTCGGGTGCCCGCCGGGCGTTCGCGCTGCAGAGCTTCGTGTTCGACCCGACCGCGCCCAACCTCATCCACGTGCAGGTCGGCTGCAAGGAAGGCACGTTCCGTATTCCGGCACAGTGATGGCTGAGTCAGGTGCAGAAGCCGATGCAGGTGCCCGAGGCGCACTGGCAGCCGGTGATGCACGGCTGGCCTGTCGTTCGTTTGGCTGCGCAGCTGCCGATGGAGCACCACGAGTTGCCCGAGTCACACTCGAGGCCGCAGATCGCCGTGCAGCCTGAGTAGCAGCTCCCGGTGCCCGTACAGGTGTACCGGCCGCAGTCGTTGTCCGGGTCGTTATAGGCCGGCACGTTGGTGCAGATGCCGGTGATCTGCCCCGGGAGCCCGACGCAGCGTTGGCAGGTGCCGCTACAGGCGGTATTGCAGCACACGCCGTCGACGCAGAAGCCCGAGAGGCAGTCACAGTTGCCGGCACACGTGGTGCCGAACCCCCGCTTCGGCGCGCAGCTGGTGCCCGTGCACGAGCTGGTCGAGTCGCACTGGTTCGACGAGCAGCCACCGGAGCACGTCGTATTGCACGCGCCCGAGCCATTGCAGGTGAACAGTCCGCAGTCGTTCTCGGGGTCGGAGCCTGCCCGGTGGCCCGAACAGGTGCCGTTGGAGCCAGACAGGTTGCACGCCGAGCACGCGCCGGTGCACGCGGTGTTGCAGCACACCCCATCGACACACTGACCCGAGCTGCACTCACAGGTGCTGCTGCACGAGGCGCCGTTGCTCTTCTTCGCAGTGCACGTCGAGCCCGAGCAGAACGCACCGGGGTCGCACTGGCTGCTGGCGCAAGTGATGGGCGCAGCGAGCCTGGCCGAAGACCACCCAGCTGAGCCCGCTACCGCACGGTCAACGCGCCAAGCAACGCGAGCTGGAACACCACCTGCGGCGTATTGCAGGCGAACGTGATGCGGTTGATGCGCTTGAAGCGCTCACTCTCGGGGTCGGCGAACCAGATGCCGTCCTCGCCCGTCGTCTTGCCCTCGACGGCCTGGAAGAACAGCGCGGCGTAGAGCAGCTCGACCGCGAGGCTGAACACCAGCATCACCACGAGGGCTGGCGCCCAGAGCCCCCACGGACCGAGCTCGCCCATCGCAGGCCCTTCGGCGACGGCGATGAGGACGATGACCGCGATGCAGATGGCGTCGTGCGTGATGCCGATGGGCGGCCGCCAGTTCTTCGTGACGTGCAGCATGTACAGCTCGATGGCGCCGCGGACCCACATCGAGAGGGCGTGCGCTCCGAGGATGAGCCGGTACGACCACGGCAGCGCGGGCTCGAAGAACAGCACCGCGCACTCCACGAACCAGCACCAGATGGCGAAGAAGAGCCACAACACCTTCGGGTTCGAGATGCGGCCGCCCTTCGCGTGGCCCGCGTTCTGCTTCGCGCGAAACCGCAGGCCCATCACGATGGCGACGCCGACTCCGGCCCAGAGCAGGGCGACGGTGCGCAGCGAGGCCATTACTTCGTCGGCGCGTCGGCGGGCTTCGCAGGACCTGCCTTCGGGTCAGCGGGCTTCGCTGCCTCGCCGGCCTTCGGAGCGCCGCCCTTGCGCGCGTTGTACGTGCGGATCAGCTCGTTGGTGAGGTCGAGGTACGGAGGCGCCCACGCGAGCCCGGAGCTGGCGCGGTCGAACACCATCGAGAGCCCTTCACGCTGGGCGATCTCCCCGAGAATGGCCTCGAACTTCGGGAGAATGGAGGACATCTCCTTGCGCTCGGCGTCGGCGATCTCCGCCTGGGCCTTCTGCACCTTCTCGGCGAGGTCCGACTGACGCTTCATCAGCCCTTCGACCTTCACGCGACGGGCCTTGTCGTCCATGGTCGCTTCCTGCTTCTTGAAGACGTCTGCTTCCTTCTCGAGCGACGTCTTCTCGCTCTCGAGCTCCTTCTTGCGCAGGTCGGCCTTCACCTGGAGGCGCTGCTTGGCGGCACGGCCCTCGTCGACCTCGACCAGCGCGCGCTGGAAGTCCACGTAGGCGGCCTTGAACTCGGCGCGAGCGACGGTAGCGACACAGAGAGAGAGCAGAACGAAGCGACGCATACGTGACCTTCCTGGGGCAAGACGGACCGGCGGCGTGTAGCACGAGACGGCCGCCCGTCACGGCGTTCGAGGCTCACAGGCGTCGCTTCACCGGGACCGTCATGCCGCCATCCAGCTTCGAGGCGAGCAGGTCGACGAAGGCGCGCACGCGCGGCGCGAGGTGCGGGCCCGGGGGGAAGACCGCGTTGAGCGGCGACGGCGGCACCTCGAAGTCGGTCAGCACGCGCTGCAACACGCCTTCGGCCTCGAGCGCCGCCGAGAACCCGCCGGGCATTCGGGCGACGCCGAGGCCCGCGGCTGCGAAGTCGCGCGCCAGCATGAAGCTGTTCACCGCGACGCGCGCCCTGACGGGCACCGACGTCACCTTGCGCTTGATGAGCAGCGGCCACTTCGCGCCACGCTCGGTGCTCGAGTAGACGATGCAGTCGTGGTCGAGCAGGTCGGCTGGCGTCTTCGGCGCGCCGTGGCTCGCCAGGTACTTCGGGCTCGCGACCATCACGATGGGGTTCGTCCCGAGCAGGCGGGCCTTGAGCGACGAGTCCGCGAGGGGTCCAGCGCGGAGCGCCACGTCGTACCCTTCGGCCACGAGGTCGACGTAGCGGTCGGTGAGGTCGAGCGTCACGCGGACGTCGGGGTTCGCGGACAGGAACCCGGTGATGATGTCGCCGAGGAAGTGCTCGGCGAAGGTGATGGGCGCCGTCACGCGGAGCACGCCCTTCGGAGACATGTCGCTCTGACGCACTTCGCGCGCGGCGTCGCTGATGGTGGTGAGCGCCTGGCTGCTGCGCTGGTGAAACGCGTCTCCGACGTCGGTCAGCGTCACGGTGCGGGTGGTGCGCTGAAGCAACTGCACCCCGAGCTGCTCCTCGAGCAGCGCGACCCGGCGGCTGACCGTCGACTTGGGCACGCCGAGGCTCCGAGCTGCGGCGCGAAAAGAACGGTGCTCCACGACCGCGACGAAGGCGGTCACCGCGTTGAGATCGAGTCCACGCATGTCCATGGCACGGGCCAGTCTGTTTCGAGAATGACGATTGTCCAGCGACATCTTCTGGCTCAGAACCCCACGCACACGCCGCACTCGAGGGGGATTCCATGTCGACGAGCACGAACACGGCCGGTCAGGCGCAGGGCGGTTCAACGGTTTCAGCGGGCGGCCTCTTCGGCGCTGGTTTCATGGGCGGCGGCATCGCGGCGGTCGTCAACCTGGTGCTGTTGTTCGGCGCAGGCGCGGCAGGCGTGGCCATCGTCGGGGAGTTCCAGCCCGGGCAGCCCGCGGCTGCGCTCGGCGCCGTTCCGGTGCTGCTGTCGTCCATCATCCCGGCAATCCCAGGCGGACTCCTCGCGTTGATCCTCACCAGGGTCGCCTCGCAGAAGGCCGCGCTCATCTTCGGCATCATCGCCGTCGTCTTCACGCTGCTGTCACTGGGTGGTCCTCCGAACGTGAAGGGGCTGTCGACGGGTGGCCTCGTGGTGATGGAGCTGATGCACGTCGTGGCCGCGGCAGGCATCGGCGGTATGATCTGGCGGAAGCTCTCCGGAAAGTAAGGAGCAGAGCCGGGCGACGTGGCGCGACTGGCGCTCGTCGCGACACACCTGAACCACCCCGGGGTCAGCGGCTCCGAGTCTGCACGCCTGAAGAAACCGCACACCCCGCCGATGAGGGCTACCCATGGCGGGAACACGAGCGAGAGCGCCACCGCTGCCGCACGCCCGCTTGAAGGTCAGGGCGCTCGGGTGACGATCCTCCGGGCGCTTCGACCTCTCCCTGGAGCAGTTGGTGGCCAGCTCCTCGGGGACGGGCTGGTCGAACTCCGGGGGCGCACCGCCTTCGCTGATGCCGAGCAGCTGGACAGGAACGAGGTTCGGGGGCTCGAGGCGCCCGGTGACCAGGACCGCGACGCGCTCAGGAGTCGATGGTCGTCACGTCGCGGTCCCGGTCCTTCCCATGGGTCGCGCTCACGGGGCTTCTGAGGCGTTCTCGAGACCGGCGCATGGCGCCCATGAAGCGCCTCACGCCTCGCCGGACGCGCCGAGCCACGAGAAGAACCGGCCGAGGGCCGAGCGCTTCTCCTCTTCCGCTGGCACTTCGACGTTCGTGTCTCTCGCAGCACAGGACGCGCAGATGAGCCCCGTCACGGTGCCCGTCGCTTCGCCGAACGGCTTGCGCTCTCCGCAGGACTCGCAGGCGAAGCCGCTCCCGCCTTTCGCCGCCCGAGTCGGCACGCGCTTCTCGGCGAGCACGCCGACGTCGTGGCCGTCGAGGAACACACCCTCACAGGTGCCGCACCGTTCGACGTCGACGGGCCCGTCGAGCACGGCCGCGTCGAGCTTCACCCGGCACGTCGGGCAGCTGCGCGTCGAGGTGCCCTGCCGTCGGCGCACCGCCTTGCCGAGCGCCTGTTCGACTTCGCCAGCGTTGAACCACAGCGCGCCGCACTGACTGCAGCGATCGAGCTCGACCTCGTCACCGCCGCGCTTCGACGGGACGTAGAACGGCTGCATGCGGCGGCGACAATCGGGGCACACCGCCATCAGCGTCTCCCCACGTCGGCGTGCGCGGCGAGCCGGGCGATGATGGCGTCAGCGCCGGTGAGCAGCGTCGCCCCGTCCCACAGCGCCGGAGCCGCGGCGCCGCCACGCGCCGTCAGGTCAGCCTGCACCTCGGGGTACGTGACGTTGCGAAAACGAACGTGCTCGGTGAAGTCGTGGTCGACGACCCACGCCCGCACCTTCGCGCTGGCCGGGTCGGCGATGGCATGGAACAGCTCGAAGGTTGGCTCGCTCACGGCCGACGTCCTACTCCAACGCGCGCAGATAGACGCGCCACGGGCCGGGGGCACAGCGCTCCTGCCAGGTGACGAAGAGCAGGCCCTCGGTGATGAACAGCTCGGGGCGATCGGCGAAGCAGGCCGGGTTGTTGTTGAGCATCGTCGACGGCATGCCGTTGCGAATCGGCCCGGGCATGCGCACGCTGACCGCCTGGGCGCCTGGGCCGAGGTACAGCTCGAGCACGCCGCCGGTCGCCGCCACGATGAAGGCGCTGGGAGCCCCTGCGACGGCGTCGAAGGTGCCGACGGTAGGCAGCCATTGGTTGAGGCCACAGGTGCCAGCGCCATCGCAAAACCCCTGGAGCGGGCCGCTCTGGCGCAGCACCAGGCCCACGCCAGAGTTGCCGTCGTAGAGGAGCCCGCGCACGTCGGTCACCCGGTCGCCGCCGCCACTGATGAAGGAAGTCCCAGCGAACCACGAGTTGCCGTTCGCCGAGAAGAACACGCGCGCCGACCCCGAGGTCGAGCTGCGGGCCATGACGTAGAAGCCAGGCGCGGTCGGCGCGCTGGGCGAGAGCAACGGATCGCTCGTCGGCCCAACGCTGTACTCGACGGTGTCGGTGCTGATGGTCGATTGGTACGTCCACACCCCTCCGTCGAGGCCAGCCAGCTTGAGGCCGCCGTCGTCGGCGTACGCGCTGTAGAGCGGCGTGGCCTGAGACACGGTGAAGACGGGCCCCGGCGGCGCGGGGAGCGGTTGCCAGCTCGTGTCGTAGATGAAGGCCGCGGGGCTCGTCCCCTGCGGGTCAGCGTGCTGCAGCATGGCGATGGGCTTTCCGTTCCAGAGCACGCCCTTCTTTCCACGGGCTCGCGGACCCGAGAGCGCGACCGTCGGGGCAGACGCGTCATCGGCGATGACACACGGCGGCGTCGTGCAGCTGAAGGGGTCGAACGGCGCACCGAACCAGGTGTTGCCCTCTCGTCGACCGAAGACGAAGGCCTGCATCGGCTGAGTCGGCGTGGGGCGCCGCACCACGAGGCCCGGCCACGGCTCGCCGGTCGACGTGCTCGCGCTCTCCCAGGCCGGCGACCACCGCACCTCGGGGAAGAACTGCAGCGGCGCGATGGGCACCATCGGGTTCGTCGGCATCGGCGCGAGGTCGTGCACTCCGGCGATCGTCAACGTGTACATGAAGCCCGGTGTCGCCGGCGGCCGCATCGACAAGGAAACGCGTGGCCCGTTGGCGATGCGCTGGGTGATGGTGGTCGAAGGAGAGCCCGTCGCGGGGGTGATGGTGATGCCCCCAAGCGACGTGGGGTCGACGTCTTCATCGAACAGAATGGAACCGCCCATGACGCCGAGCGCGCCGCCCACGACGCTGGTGGAGACGACTTGCGGGGGACGACGGTCGATGACGCTGACCATCGTAGGCGAGCTGCGCACCGACGGCATCAGGACGCCTGACGTCTCGGTCGCGGTGAGCGTGAAGGTGATGATGCGCGGCGTCGGCCCCTCGACCTTCGGAGCGACGAACGTCGTCGTGGTCGCCGAGGGGTTGGTGAGCAACCAGTCGGCGACGCCACCGTCAGGCTCTCGGGCGGGGCTCCACGCGTAGGTGAAGGTGCTGCCAGGGACGGGAGAACTCGCCAGCCCACGCAGGGTCACGACGCTGCCGCTGCCGACCGTCTGAGACGGGCCTGCGTCGAGCGTCCACGTCGGTGCTGCAGTGTTGGTGAGCGTGAAGCTCGCCGCGACGGGCGGGCTTCGAACGGTGAGCCCATTCACGACGGTGAGCTCGGCCGTCACCACAAGGGAAGTCCCGACGCTGGCCGGCATGTCGAGCGCGACACGCCCACCGCTCAACGGCGTCACCGTGATGGACGGCGGACTGACGACCCAGTCCCACGCGATGATGCCTGCGCCGTTCGGGTCGCTGCTGCCTGCGCCGTTGAGCACGATGCGCTGACCGGCGTACGCGACGGATGGAAAGCCGGGGTCGATGAGGGCGACGGGAGGGACGGCGACTGGAATCAAGACGGACGCTGGCGCACCCGTTCGGCTCGCGGGGTCGGTCACCAGGAGCGTGAACTTGAGCAAGGTCGGCGTGACGGGCGAGCGGATCATCGGCGTCGCGGCCAGTGGGGAGCCGTTGTCGGGAATCGCGATCGTCGGGCCGGCGTCTTGCGACCAGGTGTACGTGAGCGGCCGGTTGCCGGTGGAGCGCGTACCGCTCAAGGTGAAGTCCGTGTTGGGCGGGACGAACAACGGCGCATCGATGACGGCGTCCGGCGGCGGGCCTGCATCGAGCCCCGCATCAGCGACCCCAGCGTCGGCGCCTGCGTCGAAGCCCGCGTCCGTCCCAGCATCCACGCCAGCGTCGAACCCGGCGTCCGCCCCAGCGTCCGGAGCTCCGGCGTCCCCAGTTCCAGCATCGACGACACCAGCATCGAATTGACCTGCATCGACGGGCGCGCCTGCGTCGAAGATCGGTCGACCTGCGTCGAGCGTCGGGAGTGTCGACATGCCCGGCGCGAGGGTCACGTCACGCAGCGTGACGACGGGCGACGCGACGAGAATGTTGAGGAGCTCGGCGGTGAGGAACTCGGGCTTCACGAAACCGATGCTGTAGACCTCGTACGGCACCGCGCTGAACGAGTACCGGCCCTCCGCATCCGTCGAGGTCATGCGGCCAGACGACAATGAGACCGCGACCTGCGCAGCTCCGGCGCCATCAGGGAGCAGCACCCGGCCTTTCAGCTCGGCGCGCGGTGACGTCGGGTCAGGCTTGAGGGTGAGCGCGCGCACCGGGAAGATCTCACCCGCGCGCAGCTCGACGCTCTCAGCGAGCGCCTGGTAGCCGACGCGGAAGAGGGCCACGGTGAGCTGGCCCTCGGGCAGGTTCTCGAGCAGGAACGAGCCATCGTCTCCGGTGAAGCCGAAGTAGGGCCCTTCGGGAATGAAGATGCTCGTGCCGCCGTGACCGGTCGGCCCTGAGAGGTCGGCCCGCAGCGCCTTGCCGCGAATCGCGCCAGTGCTCCCGATGACGACCTGCCCCAGCGACACCGTCTTTCCACGCCCGGTGCCAAGGCCATCGAGGCGAAGCAGCTTCTCTTTGTCAGCGCGGCCGTCGCCATCGGAGTCGAAGCGGATGAGGACGGTCCCCTCGGCGGTGTCGACGGGAGTCAGGTTGAACGCGGCGGTGTCGCCAATGGTCCTCGTCTTCACGCCAGTCCCGACGAGCTCGACCGTCGCCCCGTTTGCAGGCCGCAACGTCGTCTGCCCGGGCTCGGCGTGAACGAGCGTCCCCTGGAGCGAACCGCTCCCCGGAGCGGCAGGGACCCCTGGCAACGACAGCTCGAAGCAACCCGACAGCGAGACGAGGCACAGCGCGAAGATTCGTTTCATGAAGCCCCCGGACGAATGACGCGGATCGCATCACACTGACGCACCCACCACCATGGTTTCAGCGTGTGCCGCGCAACGGCTGCGCGTCGCTCGCGTCTGGCGAGGGGAATTCCGCTCCTTTGGAGTGCAGGCACACGACTTGAAGCACCCTCAGGCGACCCGGAGCGCTGTGCTCCCAAGGAGGAAGCCATGGAAGCCAAGAAAACCGAAATGACGCTCGATCGGGAAGTCCGCGCCCTCGCCGACGAAGTGCGGGTGAAGCTGCACCTCGCGGGCATGGAGCTCAAAGAGGAGTTCACCAGGCTGGAGCCGCAGATCAACCGGGCGGTCAGCAGCGCCACCATCGTCTCGAACGAGGTGTGGGGCGACTTGAAGAAGCGCCTCACCGAGCTCAAGCAGCGGTTGCACTGAACGCGCTACTCGAGCCCTCGGCAGTCGACCCACTGCACTGCCAAGCCAACCTGAGGAACGAGACCCGGGAGCACGTCACGTGCGACCGGGTGTACGTCGTGGAAGAGCACGACCCCTCGCCGCCACAGGAGCATCAAGGTGAGCACGCGGCCCTTCACGAGGGTGGTGTCCTTCGGGGCCTGCCAGTCCTGCGAGTCGATGTTCCACAACATGGTGCCGATGCCCTGCTTCGACAGCGCCTGCACCTGCGCGAGCGTGCGTTGCCCGTACGGCGGCCGAAACCAACGCAGCGGTTGAATGGCGCCGAGTTCCGCGTTCCAGGCGTCGAGCCGGCCCGCGACTGACGCCGACGTGACATGGCTCTGGTGGGATGCCCCGTGCGAGGCGAGGCAGTGCCCGTCGTACAGGCCCTTCACCGTCTTTCGCGCGTGCACGGCGTCACCGACCGTGAAGAACACCGCGTGCTGGCCGTGGGCCGTGAGCACCGGCAACAGGGCATCGGTCTCTCCACCAGCGCCCGTCGGCCCGTCATCGAAGGTGAGCAGGAACTGACGGTCGCCGAAGCGCTCTCCCGTCACCTCGGACTCGTCGAAAAGGGCAATCTCACTCGACACCCGCGACGACACCATGGCCAGGCGCGCCTGCTCGCGAGCGTACAGCGCGTGGAAGCGTCGAGCCTCCGCGCGCCAGGCCGCGAACGTGTCAGGCAACGACTCGAGCATCGGCGTCGCCTGCGTCGCGAGCGCCTGAAACGAGTCGGGCGCCTTCGCAGGGCACAGCACCTCGTCACCAGTGCACGTGCCCATGGCGCGACGGAAGTTCTCGAGGACCACCACCCGCCGCTGCTGCTTCCACGCCTCGAGCGCACGCACGTCGCCCTGTTTGAGGCCGACCTCTGCGGCGACCACGTCACCGGCGGGCAACCCGGCGAGCGCCTCGAGGAACACCAACAGCTCGGCTCGCGATGCACGATCGAAGTCCTTCGGGCTCGACACCGGCGACGGCCACCCGGCCCTGTCGGTCCACGCAACGGGCGGCTTCGTCATCGTCAACACCACCAACACGAGCGCGTGCATGTTGGCGCTCAGTTCTTCAGCTTCGCCAACATGCGGCGCTGCGAGTCCTCGTAGACCTTCATCGGGCGCTCCCTGTTCGCGAGCTCGTACTGCTGGAGGGCGTCGGAGAACTGCCCCTCGGCTTCGTAGATGCGCGCGATGTTGTAGTAGCTGCTTGCCCGCACCACATTGGCGTCGGGGCCCGCAGCGAGCGCGATGGACTTGCGGTTCGCCCACAGCGCCTCGGCAGTGCGGCCCAGCTTGCGGAACGACAGGCCCAGGTTCGAGTACGCCTGTCCGTAGTCGGGCGAGAGCTCGATGGCTCGCTGGTAGAGCGCCACCGAGTCTTCGAGACGGCCTGCGTGGTAGGCGCGCTCGCCCTCGGCGTTCACCGCCGTCGCGTCCTCCGTCACGGCCACCAGGGCGACGTGCGGCCCGTTCGTCTGCTGCTTCCGGAGCGTCTCCAACAGCTCGGACGACGGGTCGGGCGCCGCGTCGGTGACGGTGTTGTGGTCGTGCAGCTCACCGTTGCCGTCGATGGAGAACACCGTCCACAACGTGCCCTGCCGCGCCGCGGGCACCTCGTAGCGACGAATGAGCGACTGCCCGATGTAGACGAAGACCTTCGCGCCGCTCTCGGAGAGCGCCGCACGGCCCGTGAGCAGCCGGTTCGAATAGTCGTGCACCGCGAACACGTACGGCTGACCGAACGCCTTCTTCTCGATGGTGATGGTCTCGGGCCCGAACGAGTCGATGTCGTCGACGTCGAGGTTCGCGGCGACGCCGACCTTCTGCCGAAAGAAGACGTGGCTGCCCGGGAAGACGGTGTGCAGGTCGAGGTCGAACGGCGAGCGGCCCCAGCTCAAGACCACCCGCATCCCGTCGAGGCTGCGCATCACCGGCGAGAGCGCGTACGTCATGCCCTGACAAGGGCAGCGGGCGACCAGCGTCGAGTACCCGGCCTTCTTCACGATGAGCAGCACGCCGTCGTCTTTGTCCGAGAAGGTCGGGGCGATGGTCGCGGCGCCGCTCGTCGCGGTGACGCTGCTGACCGAGGCCGCGCCGTTCTTCTGCATCGTCACCTCGGCGCCTTCGAGGCGCTGGTCTTTCACGACGGCGCTCAAGACGTTGACGGAGATGGGGTCTGCAGCGGCGAGGACGAGGGCGAGGAGGGAAAGAGACATGGTGCGGGGCGTTATTCACGGCGAATGCCAGCGAAGAAGGCGCCCACTTTCGAAGCCTTACGGCGAGCCCATGGCTCCCGAGCCACACCGCCTCAGCGAATCCTGACGCAGGGAAACTCGACGCCCTCTGGCGGGTTCGAGAGCCGCGCCGAGATCGACTGTCCCTGGTCGGTCACGACGAACAGCGTCACATCACCAAAGCTCGTCGCGGTCCCAAAGACGCCACTGCCGAGGCAGTCAGGGCCGTCGAACACCCGCGCATCCAAACCCGTGGGGCTGGCGAAGATGAGATGGCTCGGGCCCAGCGACCTCCAGAGCGGAGTGAGGGGGACACTCCCCTGTGGAGTGACCTGCTGCTCGACCGTCACGCAGGCGCTCTCGTTTCCCAGGCCATCGGTTGCCCAGAGCGAGAACGTGGCATCCGTCGGGAGTGGGAAGAGGACCCAGGCACAGCGCTCGGCTTCGCAGTACGTGACTCCCGTCGGGTTCACCGCTGCGCCACCGCACCCGCGCCCCGCACGCAGTCGAACCGACGCGCGGGCTTCAAGGTCAGCCACCACGATGGCGTTGTGACGGAACGGGTGCGGCGGGCGGGGAAAGAGGTCCGGGACGAGGGTCGGCGGGGTTGAGTCATTCGTCAGTCGCGTCGTCTGCAACCCACACTGCGTGAGCTCGGAGCCCAGGCTTGCGTCGAGCGACACGAGAAGGCTCGCGTTGGGCTCGAGCGGTACTTCGAGACCGGGCTCGCTCTCGAATTCCGACGCAGGGCCGCTGGCCAGCACGACCCCTTCACAGTCAGGCTTCGACCAGACCCGCACCATCCACCCGCTGGGGGCAGAGCCCATCAACCGGACCGAGCGCTCGTGCGTGGGAATCATCGGCGAGATGCTCTGGATGAATGGGGCGCTTGTTCGGCCCCGCATCGGAAGTCGAACCTCCACCGAAGCGGCGGGTGAGCAGCGTGAACGAAGGCCGGCTCGCGTGAGCGCGGTCGCTGAGAACACGTTCACCCCGTTGACCGCATCGAGCTCGACGCCTTCCCGGAACGCCTCGATGGGTCGGCGCAGCAGCTCAGGGCCGGAGCAGTTCGCGCTGACGAAGAGCTGCAGCACGGTGTCGTCGCCACCAGCCGCACGGAGCGTCAACCTGGGAAGGCGCCACGGCTCGGTCGCGGACGTCGCCGGGACCTCGAGCGTCGGGGGCTCCGGGTCCATCGGCTTCGTGACGGGCGGCGCACAGCGGCAGAGCCAGCCGATGAGCGCGACCACGACGGCACGCTGGACGTTCATTGCGCGGTCACCTCCGACAGGGACAGCAGGTCGAGCGCGGCTCCGCTCGCGTCTTCCGCGCGCACCCGCAGGCCCCTCGTCACCACGATTCCCGGAGCACTGGAGAAGAAGAGGCCCGGCTCCTTGCAGTGGGTGCGCGCATTCGAGACCAGCTCACTGGCACGGGGGACCGTCGCGTACAGCCGCCACGCGGGCGGCTCGAGCGAGTCCGCAGCGTCCACGAAGATGCGCGCGACGTCACCGTCGACCTGGAGTCCCCTGACCGAGATCAACTCCACCACCAGCACGTCGGGCGAGGTGATGGCCACCGACTTCGTCCCCGGCGGCAACCGCACCGGGAGCATGCGCCCGTCGGTCAGCGGGCAGACCTGCCCTTCGGCCACGACGTCACACGGCTTCCCCCGCAGCACCGACGCATTCCCGGCACGCACCGATGGCGCAGGGCGTTCGAAGCGCAGCTCGAGCGATACCAGCCGCGAGTCGATGCCAAGCAGGTTGGAGTCGATGACGTCTTCACGCGTGAGCCGGGCGACCCGCATCGTCGGCATGGCGCGATCATCAGCAGGCTGGTTGCTGGTCGGCCCGCGCCACGCCACGGCGCCATCGAGCGTCGACTCCAGAAAGACCTCGGTCAGCGACGTCGGCTCGACGAAGGGGCCGGTCATGATGAGCAGGTCAGGCAAGGGAACGTCGACGGCCGGGAAACGGAACGTGAAGGCGGTCACCCACTCGGGCTCGGAGACGCTCGAGGCTTCGACGCGGAAGAAGCGTGGCACGGGCCCACCCAGCGTCTGCTGCTGGCGGTACACCGTCGTCTCGAAGCGCCCGTTCTCTCCCGTCACGAGCGTGGCGAAGGGTCGAAGGGGTGTGCACCGTTCGCCGTCGGGAGAGGCGTCGCGCAGCACCCGCACCTCGTGCCCGCTCACCTCGACACCGTTCTGGTCAACCACCCGGCCGCTCAGTCGAAAGCCATCTTCCGGTGAGGGGCACCCGGCGAGCCCCGAGACGAGCAACCAGGCCAGGCCCCGAGCGCCCATCAGTACACGCCCTTCAGCCCGAGCGTCGGCAACACGAGCGGAATCGCAAAGGGCGTTCGTCGCAGCGCGGGCTGGCCGTTTGCTCCAGAAGTCACGTCATACGTGTAGCCCAGCACTTCGGACGATGCCGATGCGTTGAGGACGTCGAGGGACGCCTCGAGGAGAAAGTCGTCGAACACCCACGTCTTGCTCGCGCGCACGTCCAGGCGGGCGAACGGCGGCAACCGAGGCTCACGCGCGAGGCTCACCGGCACCCACGTGGGCGTCAGCGAGGACGGGTCGACGCCCGGCTGCTGCGCCCGGCTGCTCACCACGCCGGACTCGGGGCGCCCGCTGTTGACGTGGAACCCGGCGCTCACCTTGAACCCGCGAGGCAGCGTGACGCCCGCGGTGAGATGGAGGACGTGCGTCTGGTCGAAGTCGAACGGCAGCCACGCCGTCACGTCTTCGACGACCGCGGCCGACGCGTCGAACTGCAGCGCCCGCCGGTACCGCTCGGAGCGAAGCAGCGTGTAGCTCAGCCACCCGAAGAACCGGCCCTGGGCCTTTCGCCGCACCATCACCTCGACGCCGTACGCGCGCCCAGGGACGGCGCCGACGGGCTGCCCTGCGCGAGAGCGATTCGAGAGCAGCTCCTCGAGCGAGTACTCGATGGCGCCGAAGAGTGGGTTGAAGAAGAGCGACGACGACGCCTCGAGGCCGAAGGGGAGCTGCGCGTCGGCGCCGACCTCGAAGCGCGCGCCCTGCTGCACGCCGTCGCGAAGACCGGACAGGTCCGACACGGGGAGGTTGATGAGCACCGTCGGCGCTTGATGCGCGAGGCCCGCGGCGCTGCGCAGGGTGAGCCAGTCTTTCAGGCGCCACCGCGCCGAGAGGCGGGGCTCGGCTCGAACGTGCGTCACGCCGCCATCGAGGAAAAACGCGTCAGCGCGGGCTCCGAACGCCAGCGTCCACGCGCCGTTCGTCCAGGCCGCGTCGGCGAAGACGCCCGCGAGGGTCCCCAGCGTCAGCGGCTGCCGAAGGCTGGACGCCGTGCCGAGTGACAGCACCGGGTCGCGAGCAATCTCGAGGAACACGTCTTGCCGGTCGACGTCTGCGCCGGTGTCGAGCGTCCACTGGTCCCACGTCTTCGAGAACCGCGCGCGGGCCTGCCAGACTCCACGACGCATCAAGAACTGCCCAAACTGCTTTCCACCACTCGAGCCGATGAGGCCGAGCTGCTCCGTGCCCCACGTCGCGCCCACCTCGGACTGGCCGCCGAGCAGCGGCATGCGCCACGCGAGGTCGACCCGGTGGAACACGTTGCTCAACAGCGCGCCCACCGTCTGCGGCCCATTCTCGCGAGTGCCAGCCTCGTCGGAAGCTCCGAACGCGAACAGGCGCAGCTTGCCGGGGCCGGGGCTCCACTCCACTCGAGCCTGGTAGTCCTGGAAGTTCGCGACCGGTCTGGGCTGCGGGTTCTCGGCCGTCGAAGGAAACGCGAGCGCCGCCACCTGCGTCGCGATGAAGGCCGTGTAGCTGAAGCGCCCCGCCACCGCGACGTCGAGGTTGAGCGGCTTGACGGGCGCCGCGACGTACGCGCTGGCGCTCAGGAGATCGACCGACACCGTGGCCTTCAACCGCTCGGGAGGTTTCGCCACCTTCCCCTCGACGACGCCGCCCAGGAGCCGACCAAACCGGGCCGGCACCGCGCCGGAATGGAAGTCGACGCGCTCGACGAACTCAGGCGCGATGACCGAGGGCCCGGCGAGCAGGTGGTAGAGCTGAGGCACCCGCACGCCATCGAGGAAGAAGCCGGTCGCGGCCGGCTGGGTGCCACGCACGACGGGGTACGACAGCCCTGAAGCCACTGACGCGACGCCGGGCAACAGCATCGTCACCCGAAACGGGTCGCCCTGGGTGCCGGCGGCTTCGCTGAGTTCGGTGCGCCCGAGCTCGACGCGCGGCGCCTCGGTGTCGCGCCGCGCCCGCACCACCGTCTCGTACGTGCCCTGCGACGCGGGAGGCAGGCGGTAGAGCACCTCGAGGCGCTGGCCCGACGCCACCGTCTCGTCGAACGCGCGCGCGGAGTGACCTGCGGCCACCACCTCGAGCGCGTAGCTGCCGGCTTCCAGCGAGCACTGAAATCGCCCATCCGCATCGGTCTCGAGCTCGACCCCCGCGTCGAGGAGCACCACGCGCGCGGCCGCCAGGGGCTGTCGGGTGCCCATCGCCCGCACCTGACCGAGGAGCAGCGCAGGCGGCCCGGCGTCTCGGGGCTCGTCGATGAGATGAAAGCCGACCTCGGCGCGCGCGCCCGAGGCCGAGGCCATCAACACCAGAAGGAGCCAGCCGCGCACGGCGCAGCACCATGCCCCAATCGAAGCCCTGAGGCGCGAACCAGCGGTTCCACTGGACCTCCGCCAGCGCCGCGCATCCAATCGCGCCGTGAAGAAGAAGGCGCCCGCCGTGCTGCTCATCGTCATCGGTCTCGTCGCCGTCAGCTGCCTCGTGGTGGGCGCCCTCGCCTTCGGCGCCTTGACGATGGCCAACGCGACGGTCGACCCGGTGCCGACGAAGGTCGTCGAGCGCGCGGGCTTCGACGGAGCGCTGACGGGCCGCTGGGAACGTGACGAGCTGTCGCTGTCGTAGACGGCGCAGTCGGGCGTCTCGGTGAAGCGCGTCGGCGCAGAACGAACGTCGAGCGCCCTCCCGGCGTCAGAACCGCGTGGCTCTCGAGTTTCGGCGGGGGCGGCAGCGGCTTCTGATCAGCGCGGCGAATCGACATGGGCTCTCCTGGAGAAGAACGAAACGACACGACAGCAGGAAGCAACGGGTTCCAGGACATGCGTTCTTTCGCAGGTATGGTGTGCCGAATGGAGCAAGAGGCCGTGCCAGCCTTTGACCTTCACCCGGGCGCGGGGTTTCCGACCGAAATGCGTCTGCTTCCGCTCTTCCTGGTCGGCTTGGTCTCGTGCGTTGGCCCTTCCGCGTCCCTGTCCGAAACGACGGTGCCGATCGCCCCGCTGCCGGACGCCGGACCCGAGCGGGCCGACGCCGGCCCCCGACTCGACGCGACCCTCCAGGCGAGCGTCGACCGCTTCGTCGGAGACGCCTCGGTGTCATTCGTCCTGTCCGGCCCGATGGAGCAGGCACCTCAGTTGCCAGCCGTCATCATCGCGGTCGTCAGCCCCGGCTTCCGTGGGGTGGTGACGCGCTCGCGGCCGGGCGCGCCAGCCCTCGACGCCGGCACCATCTTGCCGCTGAGCAGCATCAGCAAAGCCATCACGGGCCTTCTCGCGGCACGCGACGCAGTGGAAGGCCGCTTCACCGAGAACACGCCTGTCTCGACGCTCTTGAGTGCGGACCTCGCGTCACTGGTCGGCGACCGCACCGTCGCGGAGCTGGTGACCCACACCGCTGGCTATGCCGTCAATCCGCGCAACCTGGCGTTCACGACGAACCCGCTGTCTCCGGCGAGCGGCTCCACGCGAGCGCAGCTCGAGGTCTGTCTGCGCCAGCCGATGTGCGCGGAAGGGCCGACGCCGAGAGGGCAGTACCTGTACTCGAACCTCAGCCCGAGCCTGCTGGGCATCGCGTTACAGGACCTTCACGGCGTCTCGTTCGATGCCCTCGTTCAAGAGCGACTCGCTCGCCCGCTCGGCATGATGGACACGCACCTCGTTCCACAGAGTGATGCGTCGCGGTGGGTGACGGGACTGACGCCGGCCGGGGCCAACGTGATGGAGGGCCTCGTCGTCCAGCCCGCGACGATGGGCGTCATGGCCCCGAGCGGTGAGCTCCTGTCGACGCCGGCGGACATGCTCCTGCTGCTCGACGTGCTGGTGGAGCCGAAGGGGCCGCTGGGACCGGCCATCGAGCGCGCGACGACGCCGCTGCGCGGGAGCATCGCGTGGGCCATCGACCGCCTGACGCTGAACGGAATGCCCCTCGCCACGAAGAGCGGGGAGCAGGCGGGCTATTCCTCGATGGCGATGTGGAGCTCGACGCAGAAGATCGGCGTCGTCGTCTTCAGCACCGTCGGCCGTTCCTCGAAGACCCTCGCCGGGCTCGGGCTCGAAGTGCTCATCGCCGTCCGCCCGGCACCGTGACTTCGGCCATGGCGTCGTAGCGACCTGATGACGGCGCTGGTACAGGCGCCCAGATGCCGCTCAGCCGACCTGCGCAGGTGCTCCTGCTGGTGCCGATGGCGCTCGGGCTGCTGCTCCGGCTGCGGTTGATCGGCACCGACGCGGGCATCTTCTGGCCTGATGAGATCTACCAATCGTTCGAGCCGGCCCACGCGCTGGTCTTCGGCCACGGCCTCATTCCCTGGGAGTTCATCGACGGCGCGCGCAACTGGGCGCTGCCGGGCCTCGTCGCGTTCGTGATGAAGGTCTGCGCGATGGTCGGCGCGGATCAACCGACGCAGTACATCCCCGCGGTGAAGGGCCTCTTCGCGCTGATGTCGGTCGGCACCGCACTGGGGACGTACCGGCTCGCCCGGAGCGTCGGCGCGGACGAGCTCCCCGCAGCGGCCTGTGCGTCCATCTTCAGCCTCGCGGCGCCGGTGCTCTACTTCGCCCCGCGCGCGATGAGCGAGAACGCGACGGTGCTGCCCATCGTCTGGGGGCTCGCGCTGGTGCTCGACCGTCCGCGGGTCGACGAGGCGTTCGGTCCCACGCCGTCGGGGCGCGCGCGACGACTGCTCTGGCTCGGGGCCTCGCTGCTCGGCCTCGCGGTGCTGTTCCGGCTCCAGTCGGCGGTGGTGTGCGTCGGCGTGGTGGGCGTACTCGTCGCGAGGAGGCAGTGGAAGGCGCTCACCGAGGTGAGCGTGGTGCTGGCCGTCTGGGCCTTCCTCTTCGGAGCGCTCGACGCGTTCACCTGGAGCCACGCACCCAACGCGAAGTGGGGCGGCTGGTTCCACTCGGCCGTCGTGTACCTGCGCTTCAACCTCATCGAGGGAAAAGCTGCAGGCTGGGGCGTCGCGCCCTGGTACTTCTTCGCCCAGCGCCTGTGGACGTCGATGCCCTTCATCACGGCGCTGCTGGTGGGCGGGCTGGTCCTCTCGGTGCGCCGCGCCCCTGCCCTCATCGCCCTCGCGCTGCTCTTTTTCGCGTTGCACTCGGCGTCCCCGCACAAGGAGTACCGCTTCATCCTCCCCATGCTCCCGATGCTGGCCGCGCTGGTCGCCGTCGGCGTGACGTCGCTGTCCATCGAGCGGCTGAGGCAGGTCGGCATGGGCCTCGTCGTGACGGCCTCACTCCTCTCGGCCGCGACGCACGGCTCGCTCACCTTCGGTCAGCTCGGTCAGTACCCCGGCCGCGACAACGACAGCGCATGGGACGACAACGGGCCCGTCAACCGGCTGATGCTGGTCGCCTCTGCGCAGGCCGACCTCTGCGGGCTCTTCACACCCGTGCACCCGGCGTGGATGGGCGGCGCGACGTACCTGCACCGCAAGGCGCCGCTGTTCTCTCCTGGCTGGCCGTACGACTGCGCGCAGGCCGGCACGTGCAACTACGCCATCGTCCCGAAGGGCAACCCGCTCCCGCCGGTGGCGGAGGACAAGGGGTTCGTCCTGGTGAAGATCCCCGACAGCCCGTGCCGGCCGGACCCGAACTACGCGTGGCGCCTGCCGTGAGTCAGCGCTGGTGCGAAGCGAGGACGAGCTGCTGAACGCGCTCCCGCAGCTCGAGGAAAGGGAGCGTGGTCGTCGAACCGGATGGCTCAGCGGCGTGCGGAGCGGCGACGACGCAGCATCGCGACCAGCGCGAGTGCACCGAGGCCAGGACCTGCAAGCGTCGACGAACAACCCGCCACGTCCGAAGGCACGACGGTCGAGAGCTTCTCCGACGACTGCGCGAGGTTGCCCGAGAGGTCGAACGCCACCACCCGCAAGTCGACCGTTCCTTCTGGAATCGCGACTGCCGTCAGGTCCGAGCCGTTGGTGACCGCCAGCGCGGTGCCCGGCATGGTGGTGCTGTTCGAGCTCGCCTGAACCAGGAAGTTCACGTCGCCAGGCGCGTCGAGCACCACCGTCACCTGCGAGGGGCCGCCACAGGACGAGGCGCTGAAGGTCTCACCTTTCACTTCGGCCAACCGCGCCCTGGGGAGCGCCGGAGGCTGCGTGTCGATCTCGTCGGACGTCGAGAAGCGCGAGAGCACCGTGCCGTTGAGCTCGATGCGGTAGTTCGCGTTCGCGTCGAGCAGCGCCATCGGCTTGAGCACGAAGAGCGTCGCCAACTGCTCACCCGTCACCCGCACGCCCGAGCTCATCAGCGACACGCTCTTCCCGCGCTCGTCGAGCAGCCGCACCGCGCCGACGTCCTTCAGGGTGCTCCCACCCGACAGGGGAAGGTCTGACCGCAGCCACAACGACGTCGACCGCGGAACCCGGGACCCTTCAACCGGCAGCATCTGGAAGCCTTGAATGCCGCTTACTGACGTCCTGCTGCAGGCCTCAGCGCGCACGCTCGACATCGACAGCACGATCAGCGCTCCAACCACCACCGACTTCCAGGACGACTGCGAAAACATGAGGGCGTCTTAAGCGAGGCGCATGCCAGCCCAGAATCGTCTCTTTCAAGGTGGTTACGTGGCACCAAGAAGGACGGGCCAGTCGATCCATGACAAGCGTGACAGTGGCTCGACCTGTTCACCGCAACTGGAATGGTGCAGCGGGACTCCACTACTGTGGGCGAAGAACCCCACCGAGCGAGGGCCGTTGGTGGGGGCAAGATTGAACGAGTCCGGCACCCTCGACGGCTGGCACGGAGCGTGGAGGCACTGACTCCATGGACCCTGAGCTCCGAAACGACCGACGCTATCACTGCCAGGCACGCTTCTTCGGCTCGGGAGCAACCTTCCTCTTCCGCGGCGCGGTGACTGACATTTCGCGCACCGGCCTCTGCTTCGAGGGCGTCTCGGCGATGGCGAAGGGCCAGTCGATTCACCTCGAGGTCGAGCTTCCGACCGGCACGGTCGACGCGGTCGCCGAGGTTCGCTGGGTTCGCACCCAGGCCGACGGCAACGCTGAAGCGGGCCTGCGCTTCATTCGCATCAACCAGCCCAGCCTCGAGGCCATCGACGAAGCAACGGCGGAGCGCCCCAACACCTCGGGCTTCATGCGGAAATACGTGTTCCGCTGATCGGCGGGGCGTCGACTCGTCCACACTCGTGCGTTGACGTGAACGCCCCCGAGCGTTCACAGTCGCGCCCGATGCGGTGGCCGGCCCTCACCACGATGCTCTGGTTCGCCTGCGCGACCTCGAAACCGCCACCCGCCACGGTCGCGGCCGCCCCAGAAGACAACGCGCTCGCCAACGCCTTCGAGCCTGAGCAGACCGCGGTGGCACCTGCCGTCATCGCGAAGCCCCCGCCACCGCTCCCCGACATTCGTGCGCCGTTCAAGGACGCCGTCGACGCATCGGCCCGGGCGCTGAACGCGAAAGACGTCGACGCCGCGCGAAGCGAAGCCGTCCGCGCGATGAACGAAGCCAGACCCCTCGGGGTCTTCGAGCGCGTGAAGGCCGCCGAGCTGTCGTTCAAGGTGGCGGTCAGCGCCGGGACGGCGGACGACGCGCAGCGCGCCGCGCGGGCCTGGCACTCGACCTGCGCTGGAGACGGTGTCGACGCCTGCCGGGCGGCGGCCCTCAACGCGCTCGTCTCGACCGCACGGCTCGACCCTTCCACCACCCGAGCGCTGCGTGAGGAGGTCGCAGACGTGCAGAGGGCCGAGGCGTGCTTCAAGGCGTCAGAGCGGGCGAAGAAACCCGAGCGCTGCTTTGCCGACGCCGAGAAGACGGCGAAGCAGCGACGAGACGAGCTGCTCCTCGCGCGCGCTTCCTTCGTGCGGGCCCTCGCGGCACCCGAGGCGAAACAAGCCGCGCTGCTGTCGGCGGTCGGCCAACATTGCGAGGCGCCAGCCTGCGTCACCGTTCGCCGGAGAGCCCTGGCCCAGCTCGTCGCCAGGGCCAGAGCCGCGAAGAAGCTCGAAGACGCCGCCCGCTTCGCCCTGAAGGACGCGCAAGCCTTCGCGAGCCTCGTGGCCGAGAGCGAGCGGGTGTGGGCACGGCCTGTCGAGACCGACGCGGTGTGCGCGGCCTTCGACGCCGCAAACGGCCCAGGCGCGTGCCGCAAGCTCGAGAAGCAGCTCACCGGAGGCTGGACCTTCAAGGACTTCTCGAAAGAGAAGCCGCGCGACGGGCTCTCAGCCGGTCAGGTGCGCGCCGTGAACGAGCACTACGCTCCCCTGCTGCAGGAGTGCCTCTCGGCCCAGGCTCGGCGGCTCAAGCCCCCCGATGCCGTTCGCTACGAGCTGCGGTGGATGGTCTTCAACGACGGCCGGGTCGGCGAGCTGCACCTCAAGAGCCCGGCGGCCGACGAGTCCGAGCTCGGTCTGTGTCTGCGCGCTCAGTTCGAGACCTGGCGCTACCCGCGCTACGACGGTGAGTGGCAGCACGTCGAGCAGGCCTTCACCATCACCGCTGTCGAGCGTCGCAGCGAGCGCTGACGTGCGGTGCTGAAGGAACTGAGCGGGCTTCATCGTCTGGCCGTCCACGACGGCTGGCGTGTTCCTCTCTTCGCGCTTGTGAGCGACCGAAAGCCGGGTGTACGAATCGCAGCTTCGGTTCCAGCGGTCCGGAGTCCGTCTTCCACCATGTCCTCGAGCGACGACGAGCGCGCGTCAGGCGCAAGACAGCTTCGTTTCACGCGAGAGCGTCGCGGCGTGTCATCGGAAGCGATGACGGCGTGGGCACGCCCCATCACCAGCGAAGAGGCGCGCAAGAACGCCGAGCTCATCTCGACATCGCGATGGCCACGGACAGCCAGTCACGCGTATTCTTCAGCGCCTTCGCCCACCATGCCGCTGCGACTCGCCGAGCTCCAGGACCGGTTGCGAGCGTCCCTGCTGGGCTTTGCCGTCGGCGATGCCCTGGGGTTTCCCTTGCGCGGGCTTTCTCCGCCGGGACTGACGCGGCTGGCGCACGTCGCCGATGACTTCGCCGCGCGCCCAAGGGGCCGCTTCGCCAAAGGCCAGTTCAGCGACGACACCCAGATGATGTTGGCCACTGCCGAGGCCGTCGCGAAGGAGCGCCGCGTCGACGGGCGCAGCGTCGCCGCCCACCTGTCCTGGCTGTGGCAGGAAGGCGTGATTCTACAGCCGCCGACCAGCGCGACCGACGCCGCGCAGGCGTTGCTCTCAGGCACTCCGTGGATGAGCTCAGGCGCGGCGATCGGCGTCCGAGACCCCTCATGCCTCTCTCGTGCCCTGGTGCTCGGCTTCTGGAGCGAGGCCTCTCCGCCGCGGCTCGCGCATGACGCCCAGGTGCTGACCGTCGTCACGCACAAGGACCCGCTCTGCGCTGCCGCGGCCGCAGCGTTCGCGCGGGCGGTGCAGCTCGGCCTGTCAGGTGAGCAACACGACGCCGGGTCCTTCTGTACTGAAGTGTCGAAGGCCGCTGCGCCCGGGCACCAGGAACTCGCCGAGGAGCTGTACTACCTGCCGCGCGCGCTCGCGTGGGCGCCGGACCGGGCGCTGCCCGCGCTCCGGAAGGTGGGCGTGTCGTCGAATGAGTTCGACCCCGCAGCGGGCCTGCCGGCGCACGTGACGCCCGTGTTGCTCACGGCGCTCTACTGCGTGCTCAAGGCGCCGACCGATGTGCGGCAGGCCCTGACGATGGTGCTGGGCAGCGGCGGTGAGGTGGACGTCGCGGCCGGGCTCGTCGGGGCCATCATCGGCGCGCACGTCGGCACCGAGGCGCTGCCCGCGAGGCTGCGTCGCAACGTGCTCTACGGTGACTCGCTCGTCGACGCGGCCGATCGCCTCTTCGATGCGCGGCTCGCGAAGGATCACGTGACCGTCTCGCAGCCGGTCACCGTGCGGCGATAGCTCCGACGCCGTCACTCGCGGGGAGCGACCAGGGCCCACTGCGCCGGCAATAGGCCGCAGCCTCGTGCGTAGGGCTGTTCGTGCTCGTCACTCAGCTCCTCACCGGTTTCGGACTGGCAGGCTCTGCAGGGCTGAACGCGTATGTGCCGCTGCTGGCCATCTCGCTGCTGGGGCGCTTCGGCGTCATCACGCTCCGGGGGCCGTTCGAGGTGTTGACGCACCCCGCGGTCATCGGCGTGACGGCGGTGCTGCTGCTGATCGAGCTCCTCGTCGACAAGATTCCAGCGGTCGACCACGCCAACGACGTCATCCAGACGTTCATCCGCCCGGCGGCAGGAGCGCTCGTCTTCGCGGCAGGAAGCGGCGCCATCGGCGACGTGCCGCCCGTCGCCCTGCTCGCCGCAGGACTGGTGACGGCGTTCAGCGTTCACGCCACCAAGGCCATCGCACGCCCCGTCGTGCACACGGCGACGCTCGGAACCGGAGGCCCCATCGTCTCGGTGGTGGAGGACGTCTCGGCCGTCATCGGGAGCCTGCTCGCGGTGTTCGCGCCGCTGCTGGCCCTCGTCTTCTTCACCCTGCTCGGGTTCGCGGCGTACAAGGCTGTCGTTCGGGTTCGACGAACGCTCCTTCGTGCCACTTCGTGACGCCATCGCGCTCGCCGTCCTCGTGCTGGTCGCAGCAGGCGCGGGGTCCATCGTCTTCTTCACGCTGAAGCTCGGCATCTCGCCGATGCCCACCTCGCCCGGAGTGCGCGCCGCGATGCTGTCGCTGGTGCCCGCGGACACTCGCGGCGTCGTGCACGAGCTCGGCGCAGGGTGGGGTGGCCTCGCGCTCGCCCTGGCCCGGCACTGTCCGGACGCGCGCGTGGTGGCCTGGGAGTTGTCCTGGGTTCCGTTCGTCGTCGCCGCGACGCGCGCCCGACTCGCGCGCCTGCCCAACCTCGAGGTGCGCCGCGCCGACTTCTTCGCCGCTGACCTGCGCGAGGCGACCGTGCTCGTCTGCTACCTCTTCACGGGCGCCATGCGCAGGCTCGACGAGAAGCTGCGTCGCGAGCTCCCCGGAGCGCCGCTGGTCGTCATCACCAACACCTTCCTGCTCCACGGGTGGCCCGAAGAGCGCGTCATGGTGGTCGACGACCTCTACCGCACACGCGTCGTGCGCTCGGTTGGCGTTCCGACAGCGCTGATGGCAGTCAGAAGGAGCCCCTCCGCCGCTGCCCACCGCTCCCCAAGATGATTGACACCACTGGCCCCGGTGCCTAAGCGCGCCCTCGCCATGGCGTCCCTTCGCGACATTCGAAAGCGCATTCGCTCGGTCAAGAACACCCGGCAGATCACCAAGGCCATGAAGATGGTCTCGGCGGCCAAGCTGCGAAAGGCGCAGGAGAACGTCATCGCCTCGCGGCCGTACGCGGCGACGCTCGACGCGGTGATGAGCCAGCTGCTGTCGACGGCCGAGCCGGGCGCCGTCACGCACCCGCTGCTGACGAAGCGTGACGTGAAGAAGATCGAGTTCGTCGTGGTGTCGTCCGACCGCGGTCTCGCCGGTGGCTTCAACTCGAACATCACGCGCCGGGCGCTGAAGTTCCTCGCCGAGAACAAGAACGCTGAGATCACGATCACCACCATCGGTCGCAAGGGCTCCGAGTTCCTGCGCGGGCGCGGCTTCAACGTTCGCAAGGACTGGCCGGGCTTCTTCGCGAAGCTCAACTACGCGACCGCCGAGACCGTCGCGGCCGAAGTCACGGCGCGCTTCCTCTCGGGCGAGGTCGACGCCGTCTATTTCCTCTTCAACGAGTTCGTCAGCGCCATTTCGCAGGTGCCGAACCTGACGCAGTTGCTGCCCTACGAGCCGAAGAAGGACGAGAGCGCCAGGCCGGCCAGTGAGTACGCCTACGAGCCGACGCCGCAAGCGGTGCTCGAGAAGCTCGTCCCGCAGGCCGTGAACGTGAAGATCTACCGTGGCCTGCTCGAGTCGTGGGCGGCGGAGCACGCGGCGCGCATGGCGGCGATGGAGAACGCCACCAAGAATGCCGGCGACATGATCGGCACGCTGACGCTCTTCTACAACCGCTCGCGCCAGGCCCTCATCACGAAGGAGCTGATGGAGATCGTCTCGGGCGCCGAAGCGCTCAAGGGCTGATCCCTCGAACGCGAGGTCGGCGAAGCCGGCCCCGGTCGCGACGTCCATCACCTGCATCACATCGGCAGCGGCGGGTTCGTCATCGGGCGAGAGCCTGAGGCTGGCCGTCGTGCCCCGCGCCTGGAACGCTTCGAGGAAGCGTCGAGCTCCTTGAGCAGGCGCTCACGGGTTCTTGGCGTCAGGGCGAGGCACGAAGAGCGGACAGGCGCGAACGGGCTGGGGCGCGTACTTCGACTTCGACTCCAGCTCGACGCACCGAAGGAACCACGAGCGGGCCGACTTGACGTCGCGTTTGTGGACGCACCGGTGACACAGGCTGGCTGGGTACGGCAGCGGCAGGTCGTCCGGCGCAGACACGAAACCCCCATGCGCCTGCGCGCAGGGATGCACCAGAAAAATGGACGGGCGAGCAGCCCTCCCAGCTGCCCGCCCGCTCCTCCCCACCGTCCCGAGAGCCTCCACGCAACTGGCGCGTGACCACCTCGGACCGTCCTGCCTCCCCCGGCGGCGAGGGTCATCCCCCCGGTGCCGGTCCCCTCACGACGAACCGCCTCCCTCCCAGGAGCGGCCCGTTCGTCGTCGAAGCCTCGAAAGCCTTCGACGTGTTTCAGGCGGCGCTGGCGAACTGCGCGGGGGAGTCCCCGACGCGCCCTGCCCGACAGCTCCGCTTGTCCTCGTACATCTCGTCATCGGCTCTCGACAACAGCCGCAGCTCGTCGTCCCCTTCCTCGAAGGTCGCGCAACCCAGGCTCAGCCCGCGAGGCCCGAGCCCCACGCCAGCCAGCGCTGACAGGTGCGTGCGCAGGCGCGCCATCACCGTCTGGACCTGCCCCTCATCAGTGTCGGGCAGCAGCACCACGAACTCGTCTCCACCGACGCGGCACACCAGATCCGAGGTGCGCATCAGCGACTCGAGCAGGCGCCCCACCGCGACCAGCGCGCTGTCTCCTGCCGCGTGCCCAAGCGTGTCGTTGACGCGCTTGAAGTCGTTCACGTCGATGCAGACGACCGAGAGGGCCCGGCTGCGCGCACGCCGCAGGCGACAGAGTTCCTCGCTGAGGCGCTCCGAGAAGTACCGCCGGTTCCGGAGCCCGGTGAGCGGGTCGCGGTATGCCAGCGCGGCCAGCCGCTGGTTCTCGCGCTTGAGGCGCTCGACCGCTGCCTTCAGCTTCGACATCGACTGATCAGCCGTCGTCCGTCCCGCCCGTGCCATGAGGCCCTCGCTGGTCACGCCCGACGCTAGAGCAACCGCCGGGCCACTCGTCGGTGAGCGAGGCACCGCCGATCATTCGTCCGCTTGGAAGCCGACGCGTCAAGAGCCTGACGAATGCGTGGCTCGCCGAGGTGGGGCTCATTAGGAACCATGTCTCCGATGACCCCCGACACCTCTTCGCTCGGTCCGATGCGCGTCGTGACGGTCGAGGGCGCCGAAGTGCCAATGAGCTCGGCCTGGGCCGATGCACCGGCGGTGCTCGTGTGGTTGCGCCACTTTGGTTGAATGTTCTGCCGCGAGCAGGTGGCCGGGTTCCGGTCACGAGCAGACGAGCTGAAGCGCGCTGGAGTGAAGCTCCTCTTCGTCGGCAATGGGCAGCCGATGATGGCGAAGGACTTTCAGGAGTTCATGCAGCTCGAGCCGCAACAGGTGTGGACCGACCCGAAGCGGAAGACCTACGCCCACCTTGGCTTCAAGCGTGGGTGGCTGTCGGTGCTCGATGGTGCGTCGCTCCGGTATGCGTTCCGCGCGATGCAGGCGGGCTTTCGGCAGGGCAAGACGCAGGGCGACCCGATTCAGCAGGGCGGCGTGCTGGTGGTGAAGCGGGGCGGCGAGGTCGTCTACGGCTACGCGTCGGCAGTCGCGGGCGATCACCCGCCCATCGACGTCGTGATGGCGAAGGCGCTCGAGGCCTCGAAGGGCTAACCCGCGTTCATGCGCCGATGCCCTGCACTGGTCCTCGCCCTGCTCTGTGGTTCTGCCTGCCCGAAGAAGGACCCGCCACGCCAGCCGCCGAAGGTCACGGCCGAGCCGAAGCTCCCGCTGCCCGAGTCGAAGCCGAACACCGAGGCTGTCGCGGCCCGGCCCGACGCCGAGGTGGAGATTGTTGGCACCTGGTCGTCGAAGGTGAAGGCGGCACGAGTCATCGTCGTCGCCCAGGCCGAGCCGTGTGTACCCGTGCCAGCGTCGCCGAGGCGCTTTGGCAGCGAGCTCGCCCTCGACCAGGAGGGACCGCTGTTCGCCGAGTTCTTCATGCCGCAGGGGACGCTCGCGACCGTCTGTTTGTACGCGCTCGACGAGAAGGGCGCAGTCGTCGGCGCGGCCCCGTTCCCTCAGACGCCGCGAACGTTCGAAGGACTCGGCGAGTTGATCGTCGGTCCGCACGCGGTCCAGGTCGAGCCGCTCCCGCTGGGGCCGTGACGTCGGGCCGCCATCGCAGCGAGCCTCACTCGGGCGAACAGGTGAAGTCGACGGTCGCTTCCGCGTCAGCCGCGACCGTCACCGACTGCGCCGTCCCCGGGATGGTGTTGCCAGCCGCGTCGTAACAGTCGAAGCGAACCTTGTGCGTGCCTGCGCGCACCTTGAGGCCCTCGATGGGCGAGCCGCCGACCTTCTTGCCGTCTACGAACACATCGGCCGTGTCGGACGAGCGGAGGTTGAGCAGGCCTTCACCAACTGGCTGAGGCGGAGGCGGCGGTGGGCGAGCGACCGCAGGAGCCCCGGCGTCTGGCTTCGCAGCCGGTGTCGTGGGGGACGGAGGCTTCGCGAGTCCGGCGTCGGCCGGCGCGGGGGGGGGCACGGCTGGAGTGCCGGCGTCGGCGACCGCGACGGGTCGCGCCTCGGTGCCGCCGTCGGCGGTGGCCACCAGAGCGACGGTGGCGCGAGGCGTGGGGAAGGGGCGCAGCGCGATCTCTGCCACCTTCACTGGCGGGAGGGGCCCCGAGGCCGACAGCCCAAGGCCGCCGCGCACGCCGAGCGCGAGCGCACCTGTCCCCAGAATTGCGACCAGCCCGATGAAGACCGACTTCGCCACCGCCATCGCCAATCACTTACCTCTGCTGACGGGGGTCCGCCACTTCCGGCTTCACGGCTGCCGAAGACCCTGGAGACGCGACGCAACCGAAAGATGTGGTTGGGCGGTCGTCTCTGTTGCTACGCGCACGCCCCCTCAAGGAGAACGTACTCATGATGACACTGATCGTTGCAGCGCTCCTCACCCAGGCCGAAATGGCGACCGAGAAGTCGGCCGCCGAGCGGGCCGCCGCAGCGGCCGAGAAGGCTGCCGAGTCCGCCGCGAAATCGGCCGAAGCGGTGCAGCGTATCGCCGACCGCCTGGCGCCGCCTGCGCCTCCCGCCGGAGCACCGGCGGCCGCACCCTCAGCCAGTTCCTGGGCCGGCACCGCGGGCCTCGGCCTGTCGCTGCTCGGCGGCAACACGCAGACCATCACGCTGACGGGCAGCGTCGCCCTCGACAAGCAGTGGGACCTGTGGACCCTCGGTGTGCGCGCGACCGGCGCCTATGGCTTGACCAACTCGGACACGAGCGAAGGCTCGACCACGGTCGCGCAGACGGTCGCGCGCCGCGCCTCGGCGACGGTGCGTGGTGACCGCAGCTTCGGTGGCATCACCGCCGCGTTCGCGCTGGTCGGCGGCGAGTTCGACCACGTCAAGAACATCGAGTCGCGTGCCTTCGGTGAAGCCGGCGCCAGCTTCTCGGTCTTCAACGAGAAACAGGACGACCTCGAGAAGCTCTACCTTCGCCTCGACCTCGCCCTGCGCTTCGGTCGCGAGACGCGCTTCACCTACTTCCCCACGCCCGCCGCGGTGAACCCCTACGAGATCTGGATTCTCGCGCCCCGCATCGCCGGCACGTTCCGGTGGGCGCTCAACAAGAACTTCCGCCTCTCGGAAGAGTTCGAAGTGTTGCCGTTCATGCTGCCGCCGACGACGGGCCGCTTCCTCATCAACAGCAACACCAAGCTCAACACGCGCATCACCGAGAACGTCTCACTCACCATCGGGTTCCTGCTGAACGTCGATACGTCGCCGCCGAAGGCCTCGCTGCGCCCGTACGACTTCGCGCTGACCGCTGGCGCCGAAGCCGCGTTCTGAATTCAGACCACCCCGGAGGAACGGCCCGCTCTCGGTCTCGCTGTCGAGAGCCACGGCCCTCGAGAGCCGAGCTGATTCACTGCGTCTCGAGGAACTGGAGCACCGCCTCGTTGAACGCCTGCGGTTGCTGGAACATCACGAAGTGGCTCGCGTCGGGGATGAAGACGAGCTTCGCGTTCGGGATGACCTTCGCGACATGCTCGAGGTGATCCGCTCTGATGAGCTCATCGTGGTCACCATCGATCAGCAGCGTCGGCGCGGTGATGCCTCTCAACTGCGCGTCGGTGAAGTTCGGCTGCGTGCGCCACATCGGCCTCAGCGCCTGCTGCAGCGACTTGAACTCCTTCGGCGTGGGCGAGAGCTTCGCGTAGTCGGCTGCACAGCGCGCGAAGTACGCAGGAAAGGTCTCGTTGGTACCGGCGCTCTTCGCTCCCGCGAGCGTCGCGTTCTGGCCGACGACCACCAGCTTGCGAACGCGTGACCGATGACGAATCGCGAGGTCGAGGCCGATGGCGCCGCCGTCACTCCAGCCGACGATGGACGCGGACGGCACCTTCAGTACGTCCATCAGCGCCACCACGTCATCGGCCATCAGCGCGTAGCTGAGCGGATCAGCCGTCCTCGTGCTGCGCCCATGCCCGCGGCTGTCGACGACGAGCACCGTGTATTTCGCGGCGAACGCACTCGCCTGATTGGCGAAGTGGTCACCATTCCCCGCGCCACCGTGCAGCAGGATGACGGGCTCACCCTTCCCATACGTCGCGACGAAGAGGCTGATGCCGTTGAGCGCGACGTGCTCCTCAGAGACGGGCGCGGGCATCGGACCTGGCATCGGCGCCGTCTTCCACGACGGGCTCGCAGCGAGCAGGAGCAACAGCGCGACGGTCACCTCGTCACTGTGCTCGGCGACTGAGCCATCTTCAAGGCAACGAGACGGTCGGCGCGTCGATGCTTTCACTGAGGGGACGCCCCACTCGCGTCCGCCTGGGCGTCGTCTTCTGGTGCGGCTGCGCTACGGTCTGCGGCCATGCTCCGACTCGTGTTCCCCACCATCCTCGTGCTGTCCTCCGTCGCGCTCGCAGGCGCGCCACCGCCGCCCACGAAGAAGCCGCTCACCTTCGGCATCTCGCACCCGTACGGCGAGGAACAGGCGAAGCAGGCCGCCGCCCTCATCGGGCCCTACCTCACGAAGGCGCTGGGTTCGCAGGTCACCGTCAAGGTGTTCCCCACCTACGACGAGCTCAGTGACGCCCTGGCCACCAACAACGTCGACCTCGCGTGGATTACGCCGGTCGCCTTCGTCCAGGCCGCGCAGAAGCACCGCGACGTCACGGCGCTCTCGAAGGCGATGCGCGCGACGGACGGCGGCCTCTTCTACCGCAGCGTCTTCATCGTGAAGGCCGACTCGAAGGTGACCGACCTCAAGGGACTGGCAGGCAAGAAGGTGGCGTGGGTGAACAAGCTGTCGGCCTCGGGCTACCTCTTTCCCCGCGCGCTGCTCAAGGAGCAGGGCCTCGACCCCGACAAGCACTTCGCGGGCGAGGCGTTCGGCGGAGACCACCCCGCGGTGTGCAAGGCGGTTCGCGACGGCACGGCCGACGTCGGAGCGACGTTCGCCTCCGAGTCCAGGGACGGCGCGGCGCTCGAGGCCACCGGCTGCGCCGACGCGGGGCCCGTCTCGGACTTCAAGGTCATCGCGTCGTCGAGCAACCTGCCCAACGAAGTGATTGCCCACAGCCCCGAGTTCCCGCCCGCGCGCGTGAACGACGTGGTGATGGCGTTCGGCCGCATGGGGCTTTCTCCCGAGGGCAAGAAGCTGCTGGCCGAGGGCTTCCGCGCGCAGGGCTTCGGCGTGGCCGTCGAGGGCGACTTCGACCAGGTGACCGCGCTGCTCAAGGCGAAGGACGTGAAGGCGAAGGTGGCAGCGCCCGAGCCCGGACCGTCGAAGTCCTTGAAGAAGGGCAAGCGGTAACGCGGCAGGGGCTGAGCTACACCTCGGACTCGTCGTGCGCGCCCTGTGCCTCCTCGTCCTCCTCGCGGTCCCTGCTTTCGCCCAGCGCGACGGCGGGGCGGGGGTGCTGACGAAGGCGCCGACGTTGTTGCAGCAGGTCGACGCCGTCTTCCCAGCCGAGCGGCTCGACGCAGGCGTGGGCGGCACCGTCGTGATGGAGCTCGACATCGGGCCCGACGGCCTGGTGATGGACGCGCGGGTGGTGCGCAGCGCTGGTGAGCCGTTCGATCGAGAAGCCCTCGTCGCCCTGCGCCAGTTCCGCTTCACGCCAGCCGAGGTCGATGGGCAGCCCGCAGCGGTGCGCATTCAGTTCAGCTACGAGTTCCTCTTCCGCCAGCAACTCGTCGAGGTGCCAGTCGTCGATGCCGGCGCCGTCGTCAACTTCAAGGGCGTGGTGCTCGAGCGGGGCACGCGCGACCCTCTGGCGAACGTGCAGGTGGTGGTTGGAGAAGGTGACGCCGCGCTCGAGACGCTCAGCGGCGACGATGGCCGCTTCGAGGTGAAGGGCGTGCCTGCGGGTCCGCAGCGCGTGGTGGCGCTCCTGGCTGGCTACGCGAAGTTCGAGACGACCGAGACCTTCACGCCGGGCCAGCGCACCGACGTCACCTACTACGTGCGCAAGCAGGTCTACGGCGGCTACGAGACGGTGGTGCGGGCGCCGCGCGAGCGCAAAGAGGTCGCGCAGGTCACCCTGAAGCAGGAAGAGATTCGTCTCATCCCCGGCACCAACGGCGACGCGTTTCGGGTGGTGCAGAACCTGCCCGGCGTGGCGCGCTCTCCGTTCGGCCTCGGGTTCCTCGTCGTGCGCGGCTCGAAGCCGTGGGACACGCGCACCTTCGTCGACGAAGCGCCCGTGCCGCTGCTGTTCCACTTCGGCGGGCTCTTCTCGACCTACAACGCGAACCTGCTCGAGAACCTGTCGTTCCAGCAGGGCAACTACGGTGCGGAGTTCGGTCGCGGCATCGCCGGGCTCGTCACGGCCACCTCGCGCACCCCGTCGAAGAAGGGCGTTCACGGCTACGTCGACCTGAACCTCGTCGACCTCTCGGGCCTCGTCGAGCTGCCCCTCTCGGACAGCTGGTCGATGGCGGTGTCGGCGCGGCGCAGCTACATCGACGTCGTCCTCCCGACGGTGCTGGGCCTCATTCCGGGAGCGACGGACACCATCGCCTTCACGGTGGCGCCCCGGTACTGGGACTACCAGGCCCGGCTCGAGTGGAAGCCGGCGACGGGGAAGAGCCGCTTCTTCGTCAGCTTCTTCGGCTCGAGCGACGAGCTCGTCGCGGCGCTGCCCAACCCGGCGCTCGACCCCGAGGGCCGCGCCACCTTCGGCACCAGCATCTCGTACAACCGGCTGCTGGTTGGCTTCGACACCAGGCTGGGAAGACGCGTCGACTTCCGCACCCGCACCACGCTGGGCCTCGACAACGTCGGGTTCTCGGCGGGCAGCGACCTCTTCGCCAGGTCCCGGTTGTTTCCCTTCATCTCGCGCAACACCTTCACCATCGACGTGCCCGAGGCGAACCTGACGCTGGCGACCGGCGTCGACCTTCAGCTGCTGCCATACACCCTCGACATCCAGGCGCCGCCGCTGCCGCAGCTCGGCCAGATTCCCGACCCGTTCGCGTCACGTCGGCTGGTGTCGGAGAAGGCCACCGTGTTCCAGGCCGAGCCGGGGCTCTTCGCCGAAGCCATCTGGAAGCCGCTCCCCACGCTCAAGCTCATCGGCGGCGTGCGCGGTGACTACAACTCCACGATGAACAAGCCGTGGGTCGACCCGCGCTTCTCGGCGCTGTGGCAGGTGCACGAGCGCGTGCTGGTGAAGGGCGGCGCGGGGCTCTACCACCAGCCTCCCGACTACCGGCAGGGACTGTTGACGACGAAGTTCGGCAACCCCGACCTGCTGCCCGAAGGCGCGAGCCAGTTCATGGTGGGCAGCGAGGTGCGCTTCACCGACGCCATCAGCCTCGACGTGCAGCTCTACTACAAGGACCTCTTCAACCAGGCGCGCGCGACGCTCTCTGCATCCGGCGACACCTCGAGCGGCACCATTCCCGTTCGCTACGGGAGCTTCGGGAGAGGGCGGAACTATGGCGCCGAGGTGCTCCTGCGCCACGCCCTGACGAAGAACTTCTTCGGGTGGGTTGCCTACAGCCTCTCGCGCACCGAGCGTGACTTCCGGGGCGGCACCGTGTGGGCGCCCGGGCAGTTCGACCAGCCGCACAACCTCATCGTGGTGGCCAGCTACAAGCTGCCGTTCGACTTCATCGTGGGCGCGAAGCTTCGCTACACGTCAGGGCCCCTGCGCACGCCCGTCGTCGGCGCCATCTACGACGTCAACGGCAACTACTACTTCCCGCTTCAGGGTGAGCAGTTCAGCCAGCGCCTGCCCGACTTCTTCCAGCTCGACGTGCGCATCGACAAGCGCTTCGTCTTCCAGGACTGGATGCTGGCGCTCTATCTCGACGTGCAGAACGCGACGAACCGGCAGAACGTCGAGGCGGTGCTGAACGCCTACGACTACTCCGCGCAGGCGTACGTGACGGGCCTGCCGATTCTTCCCGTGCTCGGCGTGAGAGGAGAGTTCTGATGCGTCACGCGCTCCTGCTCCTGGCGCTGTCGACGTCGGCGTGCTCGCCAGAGGACTTCCCGACCGAGACGCTCGTCGACCGCCTGCGCATGCTCGGAGTGACCTCGACGCCGGCCGACCTCGCGCCGGGTGAAACGGCGCGGCTGCAGTCACTCGTCGTCGACCCGACGCGCGCAGGGCAGCCCACGACGACGTTCTGGATTGGCTGCGACCCGGACCCCTTCAACCTGAACCGCAGCGCCTGCGCCGACCCGGCGGTGGTGAACAACCCGGCGATGCTGGGAGACATGCTCTCGCTCCCGCCGGGCGTGAAGTTCATCGGGCTCAACGCGCAGGCCGTCTACACCGCGCCCAGAGGGCTCTTCGACGCGCTCGACGCGGACGATCCACGTCGCGTCACGGGCACCTCGGGCCAGGTGCTCACCATCTCAGTGGCTGAAGAGGTGTCTCCCACGGCCTCGATGGAAGCGCTGCGCGCCATCTTCACGCGCGTGCAGAACAAAGAGGTGAAGTCGCTCATCTCGCTGTTCCGCGTTCGCATCTCGGAAGACCCGGAGCGGAACACCAACCCACGCGTCACACGGCTGGCGGTCGACGGTGAGCCGTGGCCTGCGGGAGCGCGCGTGATGGTGAAGCCCGCGCAGAAGGTCCGCCTCGATGTCGAGGCACCCGACGAGGTGTTCGAGCCGTTCACCGCGCAGACGCCGAGCGGGGCCGAGGCCCGAATCGAGCGCGTCCTCATCGCGTGGTACTCGACGAGCGGCCGGTTCAGCGAAGAGCGCACGGCGCTGCGTGAAGGCGTGAAGACGAAGTTCACCGCTCCCGGCGGCAAGGCGTTCGACCCGGTGCCAGAGCGGCGCACCGGCTCGCTGTGGGCGGTGTTGCGCGACACGCGCGGCGGCCTCGGCTGGAGCGAGTACCCGTACTTCGTCTGCGACGACTCGTTGCCCGAGCCGGTCGTCTCACGCGTGCGGCCGGTGACGACGCGCGGCGACGCGTTCGTGCTCGAGGGAACGAACCTGGGCTCGGTGCTCGACGTGCTCGTCGGTGGCGAGACGGTGCTGCGCGGCCGGGCCGATGGCACGGGCACGGTGTGGGAAGGCGAGCTCGACCGCGCGTTGCCCGCCGGGGTTCAGCCGGTCGTCGTTCACACGCGGAGATGTGAGCGCGTGGACACGGGCTCGGTCACGCTGCCCTGAGGCGACCGCGCCGTGTCGAGGCGCGCTCGACCGCTCGCTGGCTTCAGCGATGCGAGCGGGTGGACGGTGGCTCCGCGACGCCCAGGGAGGCGGCAGGCCGGGAGCTCGAAGCCGCTCGGAGTCAGACGAGCTCTGCGCGCCTGTCCCGGGAGCGGCCCGCTCCGCTCTTCGAGGACGTGAATGAACCGGTGCGAGGGTGGCCGGCACAAGATGACGGTCAGTCCGACCTCCCTCAACGCCGAGGCGGGCCGAGCGTCGAGCGCCTCATCTCCGCAGGTAGCTGCGCCGCCACCCCGCGAGCTGTCGCGCGACGTCCTTGCGGTCTCGCTCCGACGGCGTGCCGGCCAGTCGGAGGCGCTGCTGGTTGAGCACGTTCAACGCCTGCACACCGTCGTCGCTTCCGCGGGCCTGCTGTCGAAAGCGGGACTCGAGACGAGCAATCTCGTTCATGAGCGCCAGGGCGGTCGGGACGGCCTTCGTCCGGTGCTGCGCGGTCGAGCGAGGCGGTCGGGGTTCCGCCTGGGTGGGCTCGGTCTCAGGCTCGGGTGGTCCGTCGGGGCCCGACGCGAGCGCCTCGTCGAGCGTCAGCCCATCGTCGGGGGGCGTGGCGTTCTCCGTGACGGGTGCGCGCGCGAAGACGAGCCCGGCCACGCCACCGCCGAAGAGCAAGAGGACCAGCACGCCGACGACGAGCGACACCCTCGACCGACGCCCCGTGGGTGTGGAGGCCGGCGCTGCAGCGGCAGTGGGGCTCGCGGCGGGCGGCGCCGTTGCCTCGATGCGAGTCGTCGCGAGCGTGAACGCCCGGCGCGCCGTGGTGGCGTCCTTCACGCGCCCCCCGAGCAGCTCGGACAACAGGCGGTCGAGCCCACCGGGAATTCCGCTGTCGACCGGTGGCGGCGGACGCGCACCGGGTTCCTCGCCAGCCAGAAGCGTGAAGCCCAGCGTGCCGAGCGCGTGCAGGTCGCCTTCGACAGTGGCCTTCTGCTTCGCCACCCCGAAGTCGATGAGCTTCACGGCGCCGTTGAAGACGAAGACGCTCGAGAGCCCGAGGCTGCCGTGCGGGAGCGCCCACGCGTGCGCCGCCTGGAGCACCTCGGCGACCAGCCCGAGCACTTGCACGACTTCGGCCGGCGCGAACTTCTCGCCACGCATCACGCGCTGGTCGAGTGACTCGCCCTCGACGCGCTCCATCACGCGATACCGGCGCCCGTCGGGCAGCTCGCCGAAGTCGAAGACCTCGGCGATGCCCGTGCTCTTGATGGCGTTGACGGCGCGCACCTCGTGGTCGTTTCCCTCGAGCCCCATGCGCAGCACCTGCAGCGTCACGTCCTGGCCCGAGGCACGACGCCGCGCCCGGTAGAGGGTGCCGAAACGGCCCTCGGCGACACGTTCGCCGACGTCGAGCGCTCCCACCTGCGAGCCGACCAGCGGGTCCACGTGGGGCTGGGTGGTCTGGGGGATCGGCTGGAACGGTTCAGTCGCCACGCAGCGAGATCGTAGCAGCGGCGCGAGCGCCAGACCCGAGGTTGCGCGCTGCCGGTGTGCGTACCGCAGGTGTCGGCCTTCATCTCGGAGCGCCTCGCCACTGCGGCGGCGTGAGAGACTGGCGACCGCTCATGGCCGACCCACGCATCGAGGCGTTGTTGCGCGCGCTCCCGCCGGGGCAGCGCATCTGGCTTCGCGCGGGCGGAACGAGCCTGTGGCCGCTGGTGCTCGACGGCGACCAGGTGCACATCGAGCGCGGCGGCGAGACGGAGCTTCGTCGAGGCGACATCGCGCTGGTGGTGAACCCGCAGGGCCAGCTGGTCGCCCACCTCGTCGACGCCACCGGCCCATTGGTGACGGTCTCGAGCGTGGGCGTCGTCGACCCGCCTGCGCGAGAGGTGCTCGGACGGGTCGTCGCGGTCCGGCGAGGTGGCCTGACGCTCGCGCTGCCCCGAGGCGCGCACCTGGCGTTGCGTCAGGTGCCGCGCCTGTCTCGCGCGCTGAAGCGACTCCCGGGTCTGCGGCAGCTGGTCCGCCGACTCAGAGACTGACGTCAGAGCTGCGGCTTGAGCGGGTCGTGCCTCTTCCGATGCAACCGGGGCAAATCGACCTACCCTGCCCATCATGCGCGCACTGGTGCTGGTCGCCCTCTTGTCGACGTGGTCCTGCAAGAAGAGCCCGAATCCGACCCCTGGTCCTCCCGAAGCGCCGATCACCCGGCCGAGCGGCCTGGTGACGCAGGTGCTGGTGCCGGGCGACGGTGATGTCGCGAAGAAGGGCGACAAGATTCAGGTGCACTTCGTGGGGCGCATCCTCGACGGCGGCGTGTTCGACAGCTCCCGCACGCGCAACGCCCCCTTCTCGTTCTGGGTCGGCGAGGGTCAGGTCATCGCGGGGTGGGATGAAGGGTTGCTCGGCATGAAGGAAGGAGAAACGCGGCAGCTCATCGTGCCTGCGCTCCTGGGCTACGGCTCGGACCCGAAGCCGGGCATTCCTCCGAACTCGACGCTCGTGTTCGACATCGAGCTGCTCGACGTGCGGTGACACGGCGCGGCGCTGCGGCGGTTGGTTCATTCACGGCAAGGCGTTAGACAGCGCTCCTCTGCTTTCAAGGCGGCTCTCCGTGCGCGTCCTCTTCCTGTCTGTGTTCTCGCTGTTCCTCGCGACGGCGTGCGGCACCAGACCGCGCTGCCGCGCCGACACCTGCACCGGCTGCTGCACGCAAGACGACCAGTGCGTCGCCGGCACGGCAAACCCGCAATGCGGCGCGGGCGGGAACCTCTGCGACGTTTGCGTCGGTGCTCAAGTCTGTGGCGTGGGTGGCCGCTGCCAGACGAGCACCGTGATGACGCTGATGGACGCGGGCACCCAGATGGACGCCGGCGTCACCATGATGGACGGCGGCACGCAGGGCACCGCTATCACCGCGCCGAATGAGGTGTGGACGTGGGTCGACTTCCCGGGCTCCGAGTGTGGCAACGGCTCGCCGACGGGCATCGGCGTCAACCTGAGCAACCGCTCGAGCGATGTCATCGTCTACATGCAGGGTGGCGGCGCCTGCTGGAACCAGCTCACCTGTTACACGGTGCGCTCCGCGACCGACTTCGACGGCTACGGCAGCGCCAAGTTCGCGAACGACTCCATCAAGAGCCAGGTCGCGTTCAACCGCACCAACATGAACAACCCGTTCCGCGACGCGAGCTTCGTCTTCATTCCGTACTGCACCGGCGACGTGCACTCGGGTGACACGGTGGCGAGCTATGGGGGCCACCACAAGGGAGCGGCCAACGTGCGGGCGTACCTCGCGCGCCTCGCACCGACCTTCACCGGCCCACGCCGCATCTGGCTGACGGGCACCAGCGCCGGCGGCTACGGCGTGCAGCTCAACTACCACCGCTTCGCCGAAGCGTTCCCGCAGGCCGAGGTGCACGGGCTCGCGGACTCGGCGCAGATGATCAACCCGACCCAGGCGAGCCTGCTCGCCGAGTGGCTCGACGCCTGGGGAGTCAGCGACCCTCCTGGCTGCACGGGCTGCACGCAGAACTTCAACCTCGTGCCCAGCTGGCTCGCGCGCACCTACCCGAACCGGCGCTTCGGTCTGCTCGCGTTCAGCCGCGACAGCGTACTCGGGCCATTCTTCAGCCTCGCCCAGGCCGACTTCGAGGCGGCGACGACGAAGCTCCTGACAGAGCAATACCAGGGCAAGTCGAACCTCAAGTCCTACGTCGTCGATCCTCCGACGGCCACCCACGTCATGCTCAACCAACTCTTCACGCGCACGGTCGGCGGCGTGAGCTTGAGCTCGTGGGCCCAGAAGTGGGCAAACGGCGAAGCGGGCTGGGAGAACGTTCGAGGCCAGTGAGGCTCAGGCCCCGACGCGCCACTTCGCGAGCGCGCGGGCGACGACTTCTCCGGTGACCACTTCGGGGCGAATCGTGCCGGTGTACGCGGCGAGCTGACCCGCCAGCCGCCCCATGATGACGCCCCGCCGAGGCACGTTCTCGAGCAGGTTCCACAGCGGCAGAAGCTGTGATGGCGACGCGAGTGACTTGAGCTGACCGAGGAGCGAGGACACGCAGCGGCGTATGGCACAGCCGCGTGACGACCGTCGAGCCGCGCCCGTGCACTCAGAGCCGCTCGACGAGCTCGACGCGCCGGTTCTTCGCTTTGCCCTCGTCGGTGCGGTTGGTCGCGACGGGGCTCCACGGACCGGCCCCTGCGGCCTTGAGCCGGCTCGCGTCGATGCCGCGACTGGTGAGCGCAGACACCACCGCCGCCGCCCGGTCCGCCGAGAGCTTCACGTTCGTCTCCAGCGTACCGGTGCCATCGGTGTGACCGACGACGAAGACCTTCAGCGAGGCGTTCTGCTGCAGCAGCTTCACCATCTGCACCAGCGTCGGCTCGGATTCGGGCTTCACGATGGCTTTGCCGGTGTCGAAATACAGACCGTACAGCGCGACCCGGCCCTCCGCGGCGAGGCCCTGCTTCAGCGCAGCGGCGTCAGCCACGACTTCCTGTTCGAGGCCCTTCGTCTCGACGATGAGCAGATCGTAGTTCGCGCCTTCGTTGAACGCGCCGGCCTGCACGTACGTCTTCGTGCCGCCTTTCTCGAGCTTCGCGACCGTGATGTTGCCCTCGGCGTAGAGAATCTTCGCGCCGGCCTTCTTGAGCGCGCCCTCGTAGTTGCGGGCGATCTGCACCATCGAGACCTGCCGGCCACCCGGCTGCACCGTGTACGAGACGTGGGTCATCTTCCCTTCCCACCGCGCGTCGGCGCCCGAGATGTAGGCGATGTCGACCGAGTCCCACTCCTTCGCCTCGTAGTTCGAGATGAAGTAGCCGGGCATGCGCGTCAGCAGCGGGTGGTCCTTGCTGCCGTCGACGTCCTTCTCTTCTGCCCGCGTGACGTCCGGGAGCAGCAGCACCGCGAGGCACAGCGACGAGATGAGGTGACGCATGCGGTCCTCCTTTTGTGTGGACTGAAACGGTTTCACAGGGACAGGGGCGCGACAACGACGACGCGGTCGACCTTGAGGAAGAACGGACGGAGCGCTTCTCGAGCGCATGAGCCGCGGCCCCGCAAAGCTTGCGCCACACACCGCCGCGCCTCGACCACGCGACGGCGGGAGTGGCCATGGAGCCGTGCCAGCCCGCGCCGGCCGGTGTTCACGGTGAATCGGGCGGCGTGGTGACCGGTGGTGGCTTCGCCACGGGTGGCGGCGCGACTGGTGGAGGCAGTGCCGGAGGACTCGCCACGGGCGGAGGCTCGGCATCGTGTGGGCCCGCGACGTGTGCGGGGTGCTGCCGAAGTGACGACCAGGAGCGCGCCGACGGCACCTTCATTCTCACCTCCAACAACACCGCCAACCTGCAGATAGGCGCGCTCAGCTCGCTCAGCATCGATGAGCAGGGGCAAACATTGGTCTCGAGCCCCTCCTTCTGGACCGGAATGAACGCCGACTCGACGACGAGTCTCTACACCTGCTCGAGCTGGGCCTCGAACTCCGACGACGGAGCCATCGGCGCTGGCACCACCCTGTCTTCGTCGATCGGCTCCTGCTTCTCCGCCTATCGCCTCCTCTGCATCGAGCAGTGACGCCCTCGGGAGGGGACGGGAAGCCTCCAGCTGCGGCCTGAAGAAGAGCGGCTCGCGCGGTGCTGCGCGTCGGTTCGTCTGGTGACGCCGATTCGCGTACGAAGAGGCGACGATGAAGCGACGTGCAGGCGAGAAGCGACCCTTTGCAGCACGGACGCGTCGCGCCAGCCGACGGCTGAACCTTGTGCGTTGCGCGCGGCCGGAGCAGAGCGCCGCCTGCTCTGGGCCGCAGTGCCTGGCGCCGACGCTCGTTCTCCGACCCGGCGTGATTCGATAAACAGCCGACTCGCGCTCGCCTCGAGCATCGGAGCCTGGCTATTCGCACCGCTCGTCGGCGGCGTCCTGTGGGTGGGTGGGCTGGTGGCGTCGACGTGGGTCCCCCCTGAGGTGCCGTGGGACTGCGATGAATGGGACACGCTCGGCAGGAACTCCGACCCGGCGGCGTGCGACGCGGGCCGGATGACCGTGTGGGTCGACGTGCTTCTCCGCGGCGAAGCGGTCTCCCTGGAGGCCATGGGGCTGGCCGTCGCGCCGTCGCTGGCGCTCGCCGTCTTCGTTGCGGTGCGCGTCAGGCGGACCCGTGCGGTCGACTCGAAGGCCCTTCGTCTTCGTCTCCTTCGACGGTGACGTCGGAGCAGGTGGCGGAGGCATCGTCACCCTCGGGCGCAAGGCGGCATGCGGGGCGTAGACGCCATGGAAGCTCGTCAGGTGCACCTTCGCGGGCGGCACCAGGGACACCAGGCGGCGCACCAGGGCCTCGGCCGTCAGCGTGAAGGTGACTCCCTTCTTCGGCGTGTACTGGTACCGCCCGTCTTCCAGGCGACGCAGGCGAGACTCGGAAACAGGTCCGCGGGCTCCATACCTGCACAGGCGCTCGATGCCTTGTCTGTCATTGCCGTGCACCGCGGTGTCCGCGTGCAGCGAAAACCCGGCACCGACCGCGACCCGCCGGCGAGGTGGTGACGGTGGCAGCTCGAGCCCCAACGGCCGTTGCAGGGCTTCCCGCTGCGCAGCCTCGTACTCGTCGTCAGGCCATGGCGCTTCCAGGTCCTCGAAGTCCTTCTGCGCCCCCCGCAGCACCCGCACCAGAATGCCCTCGACGTCGGCAGTGTCCGGCGCGGGCAGCTCCACCAACTCGCCCGTCGGCGTCCACAGCGCCTCTGCCACCAGCCCGTGAAGATGAGGCGTGAGCTCGACAGCGCCTTCACCAGCAACAAGCGCCTCGTCGACGACACCTTCGACGGAGGTCTACCCGCAAGCACCACTCAGCTCACAAGATTCGGTTCACTGAATGCCAGCAACTCGATTCCCAAAGTCGTTGACAGGTTCCGGCCGAACCGCTGTCCTCAGGCGATGAGGTCCAAGCACGTTGCGCTGGCGGTGTTGCTCGTGTGTACGGGGACACGCGCAGAGCGCGAGCGCGTGTGGGAGTTGTCGGCGCCGAGCTACGAGTCCGTCGAGCAACCGCTACCAGGTCTCGTCTCGGTGCACAGCGCGGAGGGGCGCGTTCGCTTCGTCCTGCAGGGCTCGATGGGCTCGATGATCGAGTGCATCTCAGAAGCGCCGGCGGCCTTGCGATGTGCGAAAAAAGGCGAGTCCGCGCCTGAGCCGAACACGACGGTGGTTGGCCCGGCGATGCCAGACGCGGTCGACGCCGCATCCCTCGACGCTTTTGCCGACGCCGTGCGCGACGTTGACTTCGAGTTCCGTGTCGGCTCGTCGTCGGACCCCGTCTCAATGCATTCGAGCGCGGGGGGACTGCACGCCATTCTTTGCGACGACGATGGTCGGTGGTGGGCAACCGGTCGCCTCGACAGTAGCGCGTCAGAGGTGCGCTCGATCACCGCCGCCATCGCGCTTCGGCCGAGCGAGCCCGGTGTCGATTGGCTCGGCGTTCGCTTCTTCACCGTGGTCGAAGGCGACGAAGGCCACGGCAACAACGGATCTGGCTGGTACCGCTTCACGCTCGTCGCCGTGGAGCGCGACAGCGGACAGGTGCTCGCGCGTACACCCTTGGGCAGCGCGAGCTGGTCACGGGCGGTGACCGACGAGGGCTTCCATCTCGGCTTCCAGACGCGTGTCAAATGCGTCACAGACGTCGACACCGCCGGCGTCGTTACGTTGCGCGAGAGCGACGGAAGTTCGACAGACCCGCGTGAGCGAGCAGAAAAGCAGAGTAAAGAACAGGGATTGTCGACGGACGTCCGAGGGCTCATGTCCATCTGCGAACGCCCACGCGGAGCGCAGGGCAGCCGGCTTTGACCACACCAGCTTCATCCCGGAAAGCGACACACTCGAGCTGAAAAACACATCACGCGATGCGCTCGTGCTTGATGGCCTCGTGACGGTCGATGGGGTGGCGTGGAGTGGCGTGGAGCCCGTGGTGATCGACGCGGGCGCCTCCGCCGATGCGCGGTATCTCGGCCTCGACATCGCCAATCCCGACGCCGAGCACGTGGTCGAACGCGCCGGGCACATCGTCTTGCGTGTACGCCCGGTTCCTCGCTGGCTCGAAAGCATGATGCGCTGGGACGAGGCCGACCCGAGCAGCGCGCAGCGCGACGATACGGGCGTGTGGTGTCGCGCGCCCGCCACAATTGGCGCACCGAACCCGCCCTGCCGCCACGCGCGACGACGATAATGCCGCTGGCGTGCGCCACCGCCGTCGACGACCCGTGCGTTGACCTGAGGGAGCCCTTCGGGCCCCGGCGGGCTGCGCCCGATGGCCTGAAGGAGTCGATTTCGAGCGGTTCAGCGGACCGCGAATCTGAACCAAGGAGCTGTTTTGCCGGTGGTGCTGCGAGGCCTTCCTTTAAAGAGGCGACCTGCTCCACCTATCCGCGCATTCTCACATCAAAGAACAAGTCGAACAAAGCTGAAAACGGGAAGGGCGTCGAGGGGGGCGTTGGG
>JBBAQZ010000048.1:0-60996 GCA_040400045.1 Myxococcaceae bacterium | reverse complement strand
CACGGCCTCAAGCGCGGCTGAGAGCGGAGCGTCAGAGCAGGTCGATGCTCATCACCGTGCGTCCCAGGTGAGGGGCGAGAACCCGGTGATGGGCGGCCGCTTCGCGAAGACGATGAGTCTGTCGAGGCCCTTTCCCGTCGAGACGCTGAACCTCTCGGTCGCCTGGTCACGCGAGCGGAAGCTCGGCATGCGGCTGATGGCTGGCGCCCCGGCGCCGAGCGTCAGCAGCAAAGGAAACGAGAGCGTGATGACGTGGCGGCTCACCCGGCCCGCGCCCATCGAGCTCGAAGCGCAGGTGCCTTCCGACGTCGAGGTCTGGCCAGCCGTGGAGTTTTCGGATTGGGCCGATTGGGCCGAGGTCGCGGCCTTCGCCAACCGTCTCTTTGCGGTGCCGAGCGCAGATGAACGCACGCGTGCCGAGGTCGAGCGCCTTCGAGCACTGCCAGCCGAGAAGCAGCTCCGCGAAGTGGTTACTGCAGGGTACGGGTGATGGTTCGGCGGACGTCATCGGCGGTGTGCGTGTCGCGCAGCACCGCAAAGCGCGACTTGATAGCGACGACCAGGTCATGGGTCGGACAGTCCGTGTTCAGCGTGCCGGTGAGCAGTTCCAGCCCCACCTTTGCCTCCTGCGTGTAGGTCAGCGTGCCGTCGTCGTGCTTTTGCTCATGTACGACCGCGAAGACCACGTAAGCCTCGTCATCAACGGCGAGGCGCAGGAGACGGTCGACGAGGCCGACCTGGGTCTCGCGAACGGCCAGCTTGAACGCCTTCTCGATGGTGGGCGGCTCACCGTGGGAGGCGACCGTGTCGCGGTGCCCATGGAAGAGCCTGCCGGGGAGTCGGTCGTGCGGAACTTCCGGATGGCCTACGTCGGAACGGTGACGTTGAATGATGGTGCTGGCGAGGTGCTGCACACCATTCGCTACGGGCGCATGCCTGCGGGGGACGCGGACGCGCTGTGCCAGGGACTCCATGCTGACGTCATCGCGTTGCTGCGCAAGCAGCCGAAGCTGAAGGTGCAGTCGCTCGTCGATGAAGCCGCCGAGATGCATGCGCTGATGGCGAAGGCGCTGAACGAGGACACGCTGCCCAAGCGCCCCTTCGAGTTGGTCGACTTCTGCCACCTCGTCCAGAAGCTCAGCCCCGCTCGCCGCCGACACCGACTCGATGAGCGCCGAGGCCACGACCGCGGTGCACGAGGCCATCAGCTACCTCGAGAACAACGGAGAGCGGATGAACTACGCAGAGGCCCGCCGACAGGGGCTCCCCATCGGCAGCGGGCCGACCGAGGCCACCTGCAAGAACCTCTTCGAGGTCCGCTTCAGGCGCTGTGGCTCCCGCTGGCACGATGAAAGCGGTACTCACGTTGTCCAACTCCGTGCGCTCGCGCTCAGCGACCGCTGGGACACTGGCATCGCGCTCGCCCTCAAGACGCTTCGTGCACCGGTCAGGCTCGCCTCGTGATCAGCAGCCGAACCAGACCCAACTCCCACGGCATCTTCGGCAACGGCTTGAGCGATGCGCGCTCGACCTCCTCGAAGAGTTCGCGTCGCGACTTCTTGAGCTTGCGCATCGTTCGGTTGTTCAGCTTCTCGACCAACGGCTTCACCGCCTCACGCACCTCCTCGAGCGAAAAGAAAGTCCGGTTCCTCAGCACCGCGAGGATCCACCGCTCGGCGAGCAACACTCCTTGCTCGACCTTCGCCTTGTCGCGCGGCTTGCGCACGCGGCCGGGGATGACCGCCGCGCCGTAGTGGCGCGCGAGTTCCGCGGAGGTCGGGTTGATGTCCGGCTCGTACCGGTTCGGCTTCTTCACGCCGCTCTTCAGGTTGTCGGGCACCCAGAGTTCCGTGACGCCGCCCATGTACTCGAGCGCGCGCACGTGGCCTCCCGTCCAACTCGGTAAGTCTTCGCTGAGCACCGGCTCGACGGAGGTGAGGTTGCTCGCACCGAGCACCGCGACGAAGAGCTTCGCGATGGTCACCTCGCCCGTCTTCGGATTGACGATCTCCAGGCCGTCGCCGCTGAAGTCGAGGAAGAGCTTCTCGCCCGCGCGATGCTCCTGGCGCGTCACCACGCTCACCGTCACGGCCCAGCGCGCGTAGCGCTCGCAGAACTGGCTGTACTGGCACCCGTCGGGCCGCGCGCTCTTGTACTCCTCCCAGAGCAACTGCTTCGTGACGTGCTTCTTCTTCAGCTCGAGGTGCACCTGCGCCCAGTCCGGCTCCGGGCGATCAGCCCGCGGCTGGTGTTCGTCCGGGAACAACAGTCTCGTCAACGCCGCGTCATCATCGAGTTCAGTCGGGAGCGGCCAACTCAGCTTCGCCACCCGCGCGCGGCCCACGTACCCATTCACCGTGCTGACCGACATGCCGCAGCTTCGGGCGATGGCCCGCTGCGACGTGCCCAGCGCCAGGAACAGCCTCAACACCTCTCTCAGCATCCGCATCGACTTCTGAAGTCAGCTGGTGTCGCTGAGCGGCTGGGATGCGGCGAGCATTCACGTTCGAGTTGGTGGACTCAGTTTCACCACCACTCTTCATGGTGGCCAGCCGTCTCACCCCACCTATCCGTTGCACACGGTGTGCGGTTCTGATGTCACCGCCTCATGAGACTGACAGCTTGGGCCGTGGCCCTGGTACTGGGAGTCACCGTCGTCGGGTGTGGCCCGGTGCGTCCGCCGTGCACGGCCTCGACGTGCATCGGGTGCTGCAGCGAGCTCACCGGGGCGTGCGTCGTTGCGACGTCGTCGGCGGAGTGCGGGAGGAGGGGCGAGACGTGCAAGGCGTGCACGGTGACGGAGGTGTGCACGCTAGGGGCGTGTACCGCGTTGACGCCGGTGGGTGTCGGCGGAGGTGCGGCTGGCGGCGCGGCGGGCGGCACGGCTGGCGGCGCGGCGGGCGGTACGGCTGGCGGCGCGGCGGGCGGTACGGCGGGCGGGATGGCGGGTGGCACGGCTGGCGGGATGGCGGGCGGCACAGCGGGCGGGATGGCAGGTGGGATGGCGGGCGGGATGGCAGGTGGGATGGCGGGCGGGATGGCAGGTGGGACGCCGGGTGGATGCGCGGCGGCACCATGCGCGAGCCAGGAGGTGTGTCAGGCGGGTGCGTGCAGGTGGAATGACGCGAGCCTGTCGAGTTTGACGGTGGCGCCCGGGAGCCTCAGCTTCTCTCCGTCGCAGACGCTGTACGCGGTGTCCGTGCCAGCGGGCACGTCGAGCGTGGTGGTGACGGCAGCGGTGGCGCAGCCCGCCCGGGCGACGGTGCGCGTCAACGGCACCGTGACTTCTTCAGGATCGCCCGCCACGGTAACGCTGACGGGAGGTGTCGCGACGGTGACGGTGCGAGTCGACGCCGAGTCCGGCGTCTCCCGCATCTACATCGTGGGGGTCATGGAACTCAGCACGACAAGTCAGCAGGCCTACGTCAAGGCCTCCAACACCGGCGCTGGTGACAACTTCGGCATCAGCGTGGCGCTGAGTGCCGACGGCAGCACCCTCGCCGTGGGGGTGCATGAAGAGGACAGCAGCGCCACCGGCGTCAACGGCAACCATGCCGACAACAGCGCATTCGGCTCCGGCGCCGTCTACGTCTTCACCCGCACCGGCAGCACGTGGGCCCAGCAGGCCTACGTAAAGGCCTCCAACACCGGCGCTGGGGACTCCTTCGGAAGAAGCGTGGCGCTGAGTGCCGACGGCAGCACCCTCGCCGTGGGGGCGCCCCTTGAGGACAGCAACGCCACCGGCGTCAGCGGCAACCAGGCCGACAACAGCGCCACTGACTCCGGAGCCGTCTACGTCTTCACCCGCACCGGCAGCACCTGGGCCCAGCAGGCCTACGTGAAGGCCTCCAACACCGGCGCTGGGGACTACTTCGGCACAAGCGTGGCGCTGAGTACCGACGGCAGCGCCCTCGCCGTGGGGGCGTACCTCGAGGACAGCAGCGCAACCGGCGTCAACGGCAACCAGGCCGATAACAGCGCCTCTGCCTCGGGCGCCGTCTACGTCTTCAACCACACCGGCAGCATGTGGGCTCAGCAGGCCTACGTGAAGGCCTCCAACACCGGTGCCGGGGACTACTTCGGCACAAGCGTGGCGCTGAGTGCCGACGGCAGCACCCTCGCCGTGGGGGCGTACGTTGAGGGCAGCAACGCCACCGGCGTCAACGGCAACCAGGCCGACAACAGCGCATTCGGCTCCGGCGCCGTCTACGTCCTCACCCGCACCGGCAGCACGTGGGCCCAACAGGCCTACGTGAAGGCCTCAAACACCGGCGCTTACGACTCCTTCGGTACAAGCGTGGCTCTGAGCGGCGACGGCAGCACCCTCGCCGTGGGGGCGTCCGATGAGGACAGCAACGCCACCGGCGTCAACGGCAACCAGGCCGACAACAGCGCACGCGACTCCGGCGCCGTCTATGTCTTGACCCGCACCGGCAGTACGTGGGCTCAGCAGGCCTATTTGAAGGCCTCCAACACCGGCGCCGGAGACAAGTTCGGCTCCCGCGTGGCGCTGAGCGGCGACGGCAGCACCCTTCCCGTGGGGGCACGGGAAGAGGACAGCAACGCCACCGGCGTCAACGGCACCCAGGCCGATAACAGCGCCTCTGCCTCCGGCGCCGTCTACGTCTTTACCCGCACCGGCAGCACGTGGGCCCAGCAGGTCTACGTGAAGGCCTCCAACACCGGCGCTGACGACGGCTTTGGCTGGAGCGTGGCGCTGAGCGGCGACGGGAGCACCCTCGCCGCGGGGGCGCCCTTCGAGGACAGCAACGTCACCGGCGTCAACGGCAACCAAGCCGACAACACCGCCTCTTTTGCCGGCGCCGTCTACGTCTTCACCCGCTGACGGCCGACCTCCAGTACCAACTGCTTCACTGACGCAGACGTGGCAGTGGACGTGGCGCGTTGAGACAGGCCTGCGTGACACCCAGAAACTCTCGCCTTGGACGTCGCCCTCTGTCCGACTGCCTGCTCGAAGGGATAAGGGATTCAAAGCGGGAAACCGAGCACGAGCCCCCGCATCAAGCCCTGAGTTCGGGTGTTTACCGCATCACGCAGCTCCGAGATTCTTTCCAGCCTCACGGAACTCTTGAAGCTTCAAGGGACGGACACATGGGGTGCGGCGGGCCCGGTGCGCCTCCTCCTGCGCGGGCCACCAGAGGACCCGAACAACCTGCCTCCGCTCATGAGCTCGCCCCAAGTCGCCGCGCTGCGGGACTTCGGGCACACCATCGGCATTCGGCCGGGTGGGCCGCTCCAATCCTACCTGCCGGCGCTGGAAGAGGCCCTCGGTGCGTCCTCGATGAGCAGCGAAGACTTCGGGCTGCTCCTGACGTGGGCGCACGCGCAGGTGAACGCGAACTTCGAGACGAAGCCGGCCTACAAGGTGACGCTCGACGCCGAGCCGCGCGGTCCGAATCCACCGCCGCGCAAACCGCTGTGGGAGTGAGTCACGGCCGCAGGCGTGCAGAAGCCTGCACACCGCGGTGACTCGGTCACGCGCAAGGCCCCGACTTCTCTGCCAGGACGCTGGGTCCGGGGACTGCACAGAGGCGCTGCATGCCTCTCTTCAATCGCCCCGACGGAACCCCCGCCACTGACGTCGCCCCCTTCCGCCGCATGATGTCGTTCCTCATGCCCACCCGGACCGAGTCCGCGGTGTACTTCGAGCAGGACCTCGACCTCACCCGCACCCAGACGTTCATCGACGAGTTCAACGCGACGCACCAGCACCGCATCACGGTCTTCCACCTCTTCACCTGGGCCATCGCCCACGTGCTGCACGCGCGCCCGCGCATGAACCGCTTCGTGGTGGGCAACCGGGTGTACCAGCGCGACGGCGTGTGGATCTCCTGGGCGGCGAAGAAGTCGATGGCCGACGGCTCGCCCCTCGTGCTCCTCAAGCGCCGGTTCGACCCGGCCATGACCTTCGAACAGACCGTCGAGTTCATGCACGGCGACATCAAGGAGGGCCGGAGCGACAAGAAGAGCCACACGGACAAGGTGCTGTCGCTCTTCCTCCGGCTGCCCGCGAGCTTGCTGCGCTTCGGCGTGGGCGTCGTGCGCTGGCTCGACTCGGTCAATCTGTTGCCCGGCAGCTTCATTCACCCCGACCCGCTGTACGCGAGCATGGTCATCACCAACCTCGGCAGCCTGAAGCTCGACTCGGCGTTCCACCACCTCTACGAGTACGGCAACACGCCGCTCTTCGCCGCGATTGGCCGCAGCACGCTGGTGCCCGTGGTGAACGAGGCGGGCGTGGTGACCGCGCGCAGGGTGTGCTCGGTGAAGTACACCTTCGACGAGCGTATCGAGGACGGGCTGTACTGTGCGTACTCGCTCGAGCTGCTGCGCACGATGGTGGAAGATCCTGCCGCCTTCATGGCGAGCGCGGCGCGGGCCGAGCTCGCAGCCTGACGATCCGCAGGGCGCCGAGACGACGTTCCATTCGTCCCCGCGACTCCCGAGCAGACGAAGTGGGTGGTGGTGGCTTCGGTCGGCTCGAGGGTGCCGTTCTGGTTCGCGTCGGTCCCCGCTTCGATGCGCGTTCCGCCGGCGGGGCAGTTCATGTTCGGAGCCTCGGCGGTCAGTCGCACCAGGGCGCCCGACGAGAGCAGCAGGACAGCGAAGAAGGTGCGCATGGTTGCGGTGTAGACGACGGCCTGTCGAAAGTGTCGCATTCTGAGCGCGAGGCTTGCCTCAGAAGCCCAGCACCCATGGCAGGTGCAGCTCGCAAACGCCTCCGAGCTCGCGAAACGCTGAGCGCGAGCGTGATGCCCGCACATCTGCGAGCGGGTGTACGAGTGCCCCCTCTCGACGAAGCACGTGTTTTTCTATCGGGTGAACGAGAAGGCGGCGCTCGTCGAGGTGCTTTCGTTCTGGCACACGAGTCGGCAGCAGCGGCCAAAGCGCTGCGAGCCGTACCGACCGAGCTACTCTTCTTCGGCGCGCGCCTCTTCGACTGCACGATCGAGTGCGGGAATGAGGTGGGCCGCGTGAGCAACAAGGAACGTGCGGGTGCGCGCGACGTCTGCTCCCGCTTTGATCAACTCGATGACATCCGCCCGGTCTTTCGCCCGAGGTGACTTGAGCTTGAGGTAGAGCAACACCTCGATCGGCGCCACAGCGAGTTGTACGTCAGCCGCGGGCAGGCTCTCGGACAAGAATGGCTCATCCTGCGCAGAGAGGTGGTCGACGATGACTCCGTTCGCCTGAATGGGGACTCCGGGCTTCATCGTCACCAGCCCTGCGCCGTGGTGCTCGAAGGCCTCATCACCAACGAAGAAGTCCACGTCTTTCGTTGCGCGTGGGTGGCCGTGCGCGCCGACGGCCAGCCCGCCAACCACCCAGTGCCGAACGCCGAGCAATGACAACTGCGCCGCTGCAGCGCGTAGAGCGCTGATGACCTTGTCGTTCACGACACCGTTCAGCAGGTTCAAGTCGGGGCCGTCGAGCCGAGTCATTCGATTCCCAAGGGCAGAGTAGTGGGTCCGAGCCAGCACGCGAACAGCCTCTCATATCCACAGAAAGACAGCGCCGTTCACAGCCTCGACGGATAAGAGATTCAAACCGCGAAACCAAGACGGAAGCTGCGTATCGACTCCTGAAGTCAGCTGCAGGGATACGGGAGGGCCACGACGCCTTCGCCGGTGCGCCTCCTCCTGCGCGGGCCACCAGAGGACCCGAACACCCTGCCTCCGCTCACCTCCCTCAGCCCTGACGCTGCTTTGGGGCGGCCGCTCGACGAGCGCCATGGTCGTCGTCGGCATCGCGGCGGTCGCCTGCTTCGGAGCGGGGCTGGTGGTGTTCTGGTCGCTGCTCCCGTGGTGGTAGAAGTTCGTTGCGCCCGGGCCCGAGCCGATGCGCTCGAGGCGTTGCTCGGGAAGCACCGGTGGAACGTCGCCGCCGTCGCGCGTGAGGCGAAGATGGCGCGCAGTCATCTCGACACCCTGATTTCGAAGCACGGCCTCAAGCGCGGCTGAGAGCGGAGCGTCAGAGCAGGTCGATGCTCATCACGAGCCGTGCGGCCGTCCCAGGTGGGCTCCGATGCGCCACCGGCATGATGTCAGGCCACTCCCGCCCTTTGAACCAGCCCACCGCCGCCGACGGGAGTTGCTCGAGGACCGAGGTCTCGTTCACGGCGTACAGCGCTCCACGCGCCCACTGCGTGCCGTCACCCGCGAGCGCGGTGAGCAGCTGACAGTGCTGCCGGCTCAAGTGAAGCGACGGGCACAGCGGCGTCTGGGTCAGCGTCATGCGAACTCCCACCGCGTCGACCTCGAACAATGAGGTGTGGAGTTCGACCAGCATGCGCGCGCGCTCGAGCACGGCGGCCGATTCGACGAGCGGTCCCAGCGCCTCCAGCTCCGTTCCCGCGGCGTCGACCTCACCCGTCCACGAACGGGTCGCGGCGCAACACCGTCTCGGCGTCAGGGAGCGCAGGCAGTCTCCACCACACGAGCGATACATCTTCGTCGTACAGCCGCACGAGCTCGCCGGCCTCGGCCACCTCGACGACCTCTTGCGTACGCTGTCCTTTGCGGGACTTCGGTGTTCCCTTCATGACGAGGGCTTCCCAGAGCCGTCACCGGGTGCTGTGGCGGCCAGACCCCTGGCGAAATGAAGTACCTTTTCCTCACGGATGGTTTCTTTCCTCATCGCAGCGTGTCTTGCCGCATCGACGGCGCCATCGTTCGGTCCAACGCCAGATTGGGTCGTTCCGCTCGAGGTGCCGCTCACGAGTGACCTTGAAGGCTCGTGGGTGACGTTGCTCTCCGACCGGCAGCTTCGAGCTGCGACGTCGGTCGAGGTCTACACGCGCGACGTGTGGCTCGTCCGAACGCTGAGTGGTGTCACCTCTCTCGCGACGCAGGAGTTCGAGTGGGAGCCGAGCTGGGAGAGCCTCACGATTCACGGCATCTGGGTCTGGCGTGACGGCAAGCGCAGGGAGGCCTGGCACCGGGACGATGCTCGCCTGCTCGAAGCGGAGTCTCGGCGAGATGAACGCATCTACGACGGGCGCCTCACCTATCGCGTCGAACTTCGGGACCTTCGTGCCGGTGACGTCGTCGAGGTGGCCTCCACCGTGAAGGGCGAGAACCCGGTGATGGGCGGCCGCTTCGCGAAGACGATGAGTCTGTCGAGGCCCTTTCCCGTCGAGACGCTGAACCTCTCGGTCGCCTGGTCACGCGAGCGGAAGCTCGGCATGCGGCTGATGGCTGGCGCCCCGGCGCCGAGCGTCAGCAGCAAAGGAAACGAGAGCGTGATGACGTGGCGGCTCACCCGGCCCGCGCCCATCGAGCTCGAAGCGCAGGTGCCTTCCGACGTCGAGGTCTGGCCAGCCGTGGAGTTTTCGGATTGGGCCGATTGGGCCGAGGTCGCGGCCTTCGCCAACCGTCTCTTTGCGGTGCCGAGCGCAGATGAACGCACGCGTGCCGAGGTCGAGCGCCTTCGAGCACTGCCAGCCGAGAAGCAGCTTCGCGAAGTGGTTCGCTTCGTTCAAGACGACATTCGCTACGTCGGCATCGAGCTCGGCCCTCATGGTCACCTGCCGCACGCGCCGGGCTGGGTGCTCGAGCGCGGGTTCGGCGACTGCAAAGACAAAGCACTGCTCATGGTCGAGTTGCTTCGAGGACTCGGTCGAAAGGCGCAGCCAGTGCTCGTCGCCAGTGACGGTTTTGGAGACACCGCGCGACTGCCATCGCCCTTCGCTTTCGACCACGCGATCGTTCGTGTCGAACTTCTCGACGGTCCCCGCTTCATCGATGGCACCGAGCGCAATCGGGTCGGCGACCCTTCAGGCTGGGAGACGCCGGCCCTCGGCCACGTGCTCGTGGTGGATCCAACCACCGTTGGTTTGACACCCCTGCCCGAGCCAAAGACGTCGCAGCCAGCACTCGAGATCACCCAGCGGTGGATCGAGCCGGAAGGTTCGGGCCTTGCCGCCGTGAAGGTCGAGTCGACGGCGACGGGCCAGAGAGCGTCTTTGCTGAGGTCAGCGCTTCAAAACCGGCCACGTGCCGAATTTCAGAAGGACCGGCTCGAGCTGAGGCGAGAGGACTTCGAGCAGAAGCTCGAGGCAGCTGGTCTCGACTGGTCGGAAGACGGCATCGAGGGCCGAGTCACGCTCACGGAAACCTACGACGTGAGCACACTCAAACTGGCGGGTGACTACCGGCTCCACGCCCTCGCCATTGGCGAAGAACTCCGACTGCCGTCAGAGCAAACCCGTCGATGGCCGTTCGCGGTCGAGCACCCGCTCCACCTTCACGAGACCATCATCTTTCAGTCGCAGACACCGCTCGACCCTGAGCGGTTCACGCTCACGAATCGCACCTTCACGACGCCAGCCTTCACGCTCACGGTGACGCAGAAGATGACGTCTCGTCGAATCGAACTGGAGTGGGACTATGTGACGCTCCGCGATCGAATCACCCCCGCGGAGTGGGGTTCGTTTCAGGAGACCTCTCGAGAGGCGCTCGCGAGCCTCTCGTACGGCATCATGAACAGGGTCGAGGCGAAGTCGGCCACACAGGTCGATTCGGCCTGGCCGTTGTATGTCGGCCTGTGCTTCGTGCTGCTCGTCCTGGTGGGACTTGCGCTGGTCGATCGCGAGGGTCGACCGAGTCTCAAGGGCTGGTTCAGACGCTGGCGATTCAGGCGCCGGCAACAAGATTCGCGAGGCGCCAGCGCGACGACCGCCATGCCCGTCGTCAGCCTCGATGCAGCACGAGCGCTCTTCCGCTCGAACGCTTGCCCACAGGGCCACGAGTGGCCTGGCTCAGGGGACGTCGTGGACACCGTGAGGCTTGGTGACCAGCGAGTGACGGTTGTCGGGAGGCGGTGCAAGACCTGCGACCAGACTGAAGTGCGGTACGTGATTCTGCCGTGACGTCATCCGACGACGGCGTCTTCTTCCACACGAAGCCGCACCGCTGCGCGTTCGTGCGCGTCGCGGGACTCGGCGAGTGGCTCCAGCGTCACCAGACACGCCGCGTCCTCACCTGCGTGGTGCTGCGCGATGGCGAGGTCATTCCGAAGCCAGGCCAGGTGAGGTGAGTCGATGACGCTCGCGCTGTTGGTGTTGGCCGCGGCGCCCCAGACTGGCGTCGTGGTGGTGCAGATGTCGACGTGTTGCCGCGCCGAGGCGTGGCCCGAGGCCGAGGGCGCGCTGCGAGACGAGCTGCGCGCGGCCGGGCTCGCGGTCGAGCTGGTCATCGGCACTGCGACGGGTGAGCGCGCGCGTCAGGCCGTCGCTCGTGGCGCTCGCCGGTGTCGCGGTGCCCTTCGCCGAAGGCATCGGCATGCAGGGAGTGACCGTGCGTCGAGACCAGGGCCTCACGGGCATGCTGGGCGCCGGGCTGCGCGTGGCGCTCGAGGTGACTGCGCGCTTCAGGGTCCTCGCACAGGCCACCGCTTCGCTCTACCTGCCGCAGGTCAGAGTGTTGTTCGCGCAGACGGTGGTGGCGATCTCGGGCCTGCCGTTGCTCGAAGGGCGCGCAGGCATCGAGCTCTCGCTGTGAGCCCGCGCCCGACAACTGGCTCGAGAAGTCTCTGGCGGGTGCGAGTCGAGCGCGCTTCACGGGGTGAAGCCGGTCGTCACGAGCAGCGCGCCTTCGCCGAAGCCACGGTTGGTGGTCCCCGCTTGCCCCATGACGATGGCGAACTGACCTGAGGCGTTGAAGGCGACGCCGGTCGGGTTGTTGAGCCGCGCGGGTAGCGGGCCGAGCTCGACGCCCACGGCGTCCTGCGCGCCCGCGATGGTGTCGACGCGTGAGAAGCCCGGGTCGATGCGGCGAACGACGTGGGTCTCCGGGTAGGTCATGACCAGCGCTCCGTTGGGAGCGACGGCGAGCTGACCTGGGTCAGGCGCGGAGTAGCCCCCCACACCCGGAGTCACGTTCAAGAGCGTGAGTTCGAACGCTGGGGTCGCGCCAGCCAGGTCGTAGCGCTGCACGTTTGCCCAATCCGAGCTCTCCAGCGCCACGAAGAGCTTCCGCCGGGTGCTGTCAACTGCGACCGACCGGGGTGATCGACTGAAGGAGAACGGCACGACGACCGTGCTGGCGCTGCCACGCAGCCGGCGAATGCCATCGATGGCGTCGAAGTACACATCGCCGTTCGCGCTGTCGACCGCGATGCTCATGAACTGATCGTAGTTGGGCATCGTCGTGGCGGGCGCCAGCGCGGTCCCCGAGGCCAGCGTCGTCACGACGCCGGCCGGCGTGATTTTTCGAATCGCCCGGTTGCCGCGGTCGGCGACGTAGAGGTTGTCGCTCGAATCGATGGCGAGCCCGAGGCCATAACAGCCGCCACCCTCGAAGCACGCGGGCGAAGAGAAGCGCGCGGCGGTGCCAGTGCCGTTGCTCGAGCCCGGGGTGCCGAACGTTCCCGCGAAGACGGAGACGGCGCCCGACGGGGCGACCTTGCGAATGACGGCGTTGCCCGTATCGCTGACGAACCAGTTGCCCGCGCTGTCGGCGACGACCTGAGTGGGGAACCGAAAGCGCGCCGCGCCTGCTGCGCCATCGACGGCCCCTTGCACGATGGGCGTGCCGGCGATGGTGGTGACGACGTTGGTGCCGCTGGTCGAGATGGCGCGAATGGTGTGGTTCCACTGGTCGGCGACGTACACCTTGCCGGCGGCCTGGTTGCAGCTGATGCCCCAGGGGCGAAAGAAGCGCGCGCTGGTGCCGGGCCCGTCGATGTTGGCCGGGGCCTGAACCGGGTACGCGTTGCTTCCAGCGACGAGCGTCGGAGTGCCCCCCGTCGTGGGCACCTTCAAGAGGCGGTTGTAATAGGCGTCGGCCAGCCACAGGGTGTTCGAGGCGTCGCGGCAGATGCCCTGGAAGTCGACCACGTAGCCTGGCGGCGACGTGGCGGTCGACAATGACCCCACGGCGATGAGGGCGCCTGTCGTGGTGTCGATGCTCCAGACGTCTGCATCGGCTGCCATGAAGACCTTGCTGCCGTCGGCGCTGATCGTCAGCACGCCTGGGAACTTGTCGATCGACGCGAGCAACGACGTCACCACCGCGCCCGAGGTGATCTTTCGGAGGCACAGCTTGATGTTGGGCGGGCACCTGGCGCTGACCCAAAGGTTGTCGTTGGCGTCGATGGTCATGGCAACCGTGTAGATGGAGAACCGCGCGGCGGTGCCGGTGCCGTCGGTTTCGCCGGAAGCGGTCCCCAGCGCGCTGCCAGCGAACGTCGACACCACTCCGGCCGGGGTGATCTTCCGAATCGAGAACCCGTCGATGACGAAGAGGTTGCCCGCGCTGTCGACCACGGGGGATTTCGCCGCTTTGAACCTCGCCGCCGAGCCGACGTCATTCACGAACGCCGCGTTGCCCGGGCCCTCGAGCCCAGCGATGGTGGTGACGCCTCCGTCGGGAGCAATCTTTCGAACGCTCTGCCCCACGACGTAGACGTTGCCCGCCGAGTCGTTGGTCAGGTACCGCGGCGAGGTGAAGCGCGCGTTGGAGCCGTCCCTGCTCCCCGCGCCGCCCAAAGCGCCCGCGAGTAAGGTCAGCTCTCCGCCGACGGTGCCCTGCAACACGCACGCGAGACTGTTCGGCACGTAGCCCTGGTTGCACACGCAGACGGGCGTGGCCGCGCCGAGCACCGCGCACTGACCTCGCCCAGAACACGTCACGCCCGCGCACGGGCCAGCTCCGGCGTCTGTCACCGCGCGGGGCACGCAAGTGGTGCCGAGTCGGTCGTACCCCACGTCACAGCTGCACAGCGGCGCGCCACCGGCGACTGCGCAGGTGCCGTGGCCGCTGCAGTCGATGCCCTGGCACTCCTGGCCGACGATGACTGGCTCGCAGGTGTTGCCCGCCCCAGTCCTGAAGCCGGCTTCACACACACACACCGGCATCGTCCCCGCCACGGCGCAGCTCCCGTGCCCGCTGCAGGTGACGCCCGCACAAGGCGTCGGCTTCGCCACGCAGGTGGTGGCACCCGCCGACACCGAGTCGGCGTTGCAGTCGCATCGTGGAGTGTTGGGCATGCCCGACAGCACCACACACGCGCCGCGGCCACTGCACGTCACGCCCTCGCACTCGGCGCCGGCGACGATGGCTTTGCACTCGAGGCCCTCGGCGAAGAAGCCGCCGTTGCACACACACACCGCGGCGGCGCCGTTCACCACCGCGCACGTGCCCTGCCCGCCGCAGGTCTGCCCCTCGCACGGGTTGGGCCCCGCGTCGACGATGGGCTGGACCACGGGCATGGCAGGGGCACAGGCTGACACGCACAGCAGCAGACCGAGGGTCGTGAGTTTGTTCATGTCGACGGAGTTCACGCGAACTCTCGAATTCGGCTCACGGCCCCAGGGCTGAATCAAGATGAGCCGTTTGTCGCCTTCTGCGAGAACTTCGTTTCGATGGCTACAGCTTCCCGCCAGCCTGCCGAAGTCTCGCTCCTGCGGGAAGACCTGGCGACCCTCGTCCAGTCCCTCAAACTGGGCAGCCCCGTCGCGGCCGCCAGGCTGTACGACCGATGTGCGAAGCGAGTCCATGGGTTGCTGTATCGAACCCTCGGCCCCGATGCCGAGCTCGACGACCTCGTTCAGGAGACGTTCATCGAGGTCCTCGCGTCGCTGCACCGCCTCCGAGACCCGAACGCCCTCGACGGCTGGGTGGCCGCCATCACCGTGACGGTCGCCAGGGAGCGGCTGCAGCGGCGGCGTCGGCGATGGTGGTTGTCATTCCTGCCTCAGGACGAAGTCCCCGAGCCTGAGCCGGTCACTCCTGATGACACGGCGAGCGAGACGTTGCGCGCGTGCTGGAAGGCGCTCGAACTGCTCGAGCCTCGGCGACGGCTGGCGCTCGTGTTGCGGCACGTCGAGGGCATGAGCCTCGAAGAAGGAGCCGAGACCCTCGCCGTCTCGTTGGCGACCTTCAAGCGCCTGCTCGCGAAAGCAGAGGCAGACTTCCGGGGCCTGAGGCCTCGTTTTCCCGCGCTGAAGGACTGGCTCGAGGAGGGTTCTTCATGACGACGCCGCTCAGAGGATTTGGCAGCCGTGCGCGCCGGGCGATGGACGAGGCCCAGCCTGCCTTCGACGAGGCCGCGGGGCGGCGACGGTTCCTGAAGGTGAGCGCCTCGAAGCGTGGTGGCGTCGCGTCGAGGTGGTGGAAGCCCGCGCTGGCGATGCTGGCGGCCGTCGGGGTCATGACTGCGACGCTCAGGCTCCGCGGCCCCCGCGAAGAGCGCTTCGTCGCGACCGAGACTGCCGTCACCGTGCCCTTCGAAGAGGGCTCGAGCGCTGTCGTCGCTCCTGACGCCGAGCTGCGAGTCATCTCGCGGGCCGCGTCTGGGGCGCGCGTCGAACTGGTGCGAGGCCGCGTGAACGTGTCGGTCCGGCACCAGGCCAACACCGACTGGCACGTGCTCGTGGGGCCATGGGACGTCGCGGTGACGGGAACCCGACTCTCGGTCCAATGGCGCCCGGCGGAGCGGAGCCTCGAGGTCGAGGTCTTCGAAGGTGTCGTCGAGGTGCGCAGCGCAGACGGGTCGGCGACGACGGTACGCGCAGGCGAGCGCTTCGAGTCGCGGGCCGGGCTGATTCGGCCAGCGCCCATCGAGGTGCCGCCGGCTCTGCCGGTGCCTTCTCCGGCGCCCGACGCCCAGCAGGCCCCGCCGGTCGTCGAGTTCGATGCCGGGCCGAGCGTTCGTCACGCTCCGCGGCCACCGGCGAAGCCGTGGGTCGCTCTGGAACTGGCTGGCCGGTACCTCGAGGCCCGAGACGCGGTTCGCGCGGCAGGCGTCGCGAGGGTGCTGGCGGTGGCCCCCGTGGACGAGCTGCTCTCGGTGGCCCGCGCGGCCCGGTTCGCGAGTGACGATGGGCTGGCGACCGAAGCGTTGGTGATGGCGCGGCGGCGTTTCCCGGCGAGTCCGCAAGCGGCGATGGCGGCGTTCCTGTTGGGTCGAGAGTCGGAAGGCGCCGAGGCTGCCTCGTGGTTCCAGAAGTACCTCGCCGAGGAGCCCAACGGCGCGCTCGCTCGCGAGTCGGCAGGCCGACTGCTCGAGGCGCTGATGCAGGCTGGAAGGCACACCGAGGCACAAGCGTCTGCCGCGAGCTACCTCGAGCGGTACCCGACGGGGCCGCACGCGCCATACGCGCGAAGCCTGCGAGAGATGGTGAAGCCCTGATGCTGACGGTGGCGATGTTGCTGGTGTTGGCTGGCGAGCGGCCACTGGTCTCGGTGACGGCTGCACCCGCCCAGGAGCGAGCCGTCGTCTTGTTGTCTTCCGAGCTCGAGCGGCTGGGCTTCCGCGTTGGAAGACTGATGCCGTCCGACGAGGTCTCGCGGAGCGGCCAGCTTCAGCAGGCGCGGGCTGCTGGCGCGGTTGCGTTGCTTCGCCTGGTGCCTGCCGGCGCGGCGGTCGAGGTCTGGTTGACCGATCGCGTCACGGGCAAGACCGTCATCCGCGAGTACGCGCTCGAAGGCAGTCCGCGCAGCGATGATGCCGTCGCGCTCGGCGCGGTGGAGTTGTTGCGGGCGAGCCTGCTCGAACTGTCGACGCCGGCGAGCACGAAGCCGGAGACTTCGGCCCCGGAAGAGGCCCGACAGCTCTCCGCGCCCGTCGTCGCGCCTCCCAGGGTCTCGGTCTTCGTCGGTGGCGCTGGGCTGCTCGTCGGTGGTGGTGCTGGCCCCTCGCTGGGGCTCGACGCATCGGCCGACATCCGTGTGACAGAGGCGTTTGGCGGTCAGTTCAACGTCAGGCTGGCGGGGTTGTTCGGATTGACGAGCTCGAGGGTGTCGTCCGGTTCCGACGTCGCGACGTTGACGAGCACCAGCGCAGGCGTCCTGGTGGGCTGGAGTCGGCCTCTCTTCGCAGCGCTCAGCCTCGACGCGGCCGTTGGCGGCGCAGCGATGCTGCTGGCCGCGCGCGGGGCCTCGCTCGTGGTGACGCGCAACGTCGACGCAACTGCATGGACGGGCGGGCTCTGGGCCGTCGCGAGCGTGACGTACTGGTTCGTCCCCGGCGTTGGCGCCCGCCTGCAGGTCGGCGCGCTGGGTGCCGTGCTGCCAGTCGAGGTGCGGTTCGCTGGAGACACGGTCGCGCGCTGGGGGTTGCCGCTCATGTCGGGCGCAGTCGGTCTCGTCGTTGCCCGCTGAAGAGAGGGGCAGCTGACGGTCTGGATCGCCGACCGCGCTGGGGCTTCGGGTCGCCGCGTGGCATTGTCGACGTCGGCCTCGCGGCGGTCGCCTGCTTCGGAGCGGCGCTGGTGGTGTTCTGGTCGCTGCTCCCGCGGTGGCAGAAGTTCGTTGCGCACGGGCCGGACCTGCTCCGCGCGGAGCACCCGAAGCACTTCAAGGAGATTGACCGGGTCGCGGCCTTCACCGGCCAACAGCCTCCCCTGCATGTCTCCCTGGTGCCCGAAGTGAACGCATTCGTCACTGAGCGAGGCGAGGTGATGGGTCTCTTCAGCACGCGGGTGATGGGGCTGAGCCTGGGGTTGTTGAGCAGCCTCTCGGTCGCGCAGGTGCGTGGCGTGTTGGGAACGAGTTCGGTCACTTCGCCGGTGGTGACGTGAAGCTGCTGCCGTGGAACAACAAGGCGTGTTCTGGCTGGTGCAGGCGCCGTTCGCCGGCTTCGCGAAGCTGTACCGGCTCCCGGGTGCACGCTGAGGCGCTGACGATGACCGAGCGCGCGGGGCGCGTCTACAGCGCGTTCCTTCGTCACGACGTCGAGCCGCTCCTCGCGACGGGCCGGCTGCCGCCGCTGGGCGCGGGCTTCACGCAGTCGCTCTCGGCGCCGAACGTCACGAAGGCGCTTGACGAGCACCATCAGCAGTCGCCGAGCGAGGTCGACCCGTAAGACTTGCACCCGCCGCTCGCCGAACGCGTGGCGCACGCCGCGAAGCTCAACCGGCAGGTGCCCTCGCGACCGATGGACGACGAGCCAGGCCTCACGTTGCTGGCTGACGTCGGTGCGTGCGAGCTCACCCTCGCGAAGTTCGTGACCGAGCGCGACGCGCTCCTGCCCGTGTCGTGGGAGGCCTCGGGAGACTGTCTGTGGACGGGGTGGCGGAAGGAGCTCCGCGAGCTGGGTCGGGCGTATCGGTCGCCGAGGTGCCGCGAACCTCCGATGAGGTGAGAACGCTCCTCGAGACGGGCTCGAAGCCGCTCGGCGATGCGACCGATGCGCAGGTGATGGGCTTTGCGTCGCGGGTGACGTGGCTGGGGCTGTCGGCGCTCCTCATCGAGGCCGGCTTCACGGTGCGAAACGTGCCGGGCCAGACGATTCAGTTCTCTCGTGGAGCGCTGACGGTCAACCCGGCTGAGGTCATCGAGGGGTCCTTCGTGGAAGCGGGGAGCCGCGACGTGTGGGTCGCCACGTGGACCGAAGCCGGCATCGCCGACCGGGTGTTCCCAAGCGCGCGCTCCTGAGGAAGGACTCGACGGCCAGCCCGGGCAGGAGCGGCACGTTCCCCCCGCCGCCAGGGCCCAGCGGCAGCACCACCGCCGGCACCCCCATTGCCGAGGCGGTCCTCGGTGAAGAGGGCGCCGGGCTCGAAGGTGAGCCCCAGCGCGTGCACGCGAAGAAAAAACGTGCGACGTGGCCGGTTCTTGTCGGCTGTTTCGTTGAGTCGTGCGTCTGATGAACGCTGAGACTGCCTACCGCCGCTATTTCCCACTGGTGAGAAGCCGCTGTCGGCGACTGCTCGGAGACGGGCCGCTGGCAGGTGACGTCGCACAGGAGACGTTCGTGCGCTTTCTTGGAGCCAACATCAGCGGCACCGATGAGCGAATCGTCCGCTGGCTCTACGTGTGCAGTGGGAACCTGTCCATCGACCAGCTCCGGAAGCGCCGCACACCGGTCTCGGTCGAAGACCTCGCTCCCTCGCCAGTCGCGCCGCACGCAGAGACCGCAGCGGCCGTTCGCTCGCTCGTCAAGCGCCTCGGGGAGCAGGTCGGCACCGAGGTGCTGCACGCCGCGCTGCTCACCCACGTCGAGGGCCTGAGCCAGGTCGAGATTGCACAGGTGCTCGGGGTCTCCGAGCGCACGGTTCGCAGGTGGCTCGCGACCGTCGAGGCCGCCGTGAAGGCACTTGAGGCTGAACCGGAGGTGACGTCATGAACGAAGCACACCCTTCGATGCTGGCGCTCGACCTGGCGGCGCTGGGCGGCTCGGACCCTGTCGTCGAGCGTCACGTGGCCAGCTGTCAGGAGTGCCGCGCCCGGGTGCAGGCGTCGGCCCCCAGCCCCGAGCCCGTCCCTGTGTGGGTGACTGCAGCGCCGCGCCCCGCTCCTTGGTCGCTTCGCTGGCTCGTCCCTGCGCTGGTCGCGGCGGTGGCAGCGGTGGTCGTCGTGACCCGCTCCGAGCCACCCTCGAGCACGCGAGCCAAGGGCCAACCGTCGTTCGCGCTGTACGTCGAACGTGGGGGCGTCGTTCGTCTCTGGGACGGTCAGCAACCGGTGTTCGCCGGAGACCGGCTGCAGCTCAAGGTCGCGGCCTCGGGCTTCGATTCGCTGCAGGTTGGCGTGGCGGCCTCCGATGGCGGGTGGCGTGTCGTCTACCAGGGGGCGGTCGACCCGGCCGCCGAGACCGTGCTGCCCGAGAGCTGGGTCGTCGACGAGGCTGACCCCTCGCTGCGGCTGGGCTTTCTGCTCTGTGATGGCGGGTGCCCAGAGGGAGAGGTGGCCCGGGCAGCCACAGCGGCGCCTCGTGACGCGCGGCGGTGGTGGTCCGAGTTCACGATGACGCGGAGTTCCCGATGACGCTCATTCACCTCGCGATCAGCCTCGTGCTGACCGCCGAGCCGGCTCCGCTCGACTTACCTCGCCGCGTCGCCGTGCTCGTCGGAGCCAACGAGGCGCCTGCTGGGAGGCCGAAGCTTCGTTTTGCCCACCGCGACGCCGAGCGGGTTCGTGCAGCGCTCGTCAGCGTCGGCAACGTCGCCTTCGATGACGCTCACCTGCTGCTCGACCCCTCGCCGGCCGAGGTGCTGCGGGTGCTGAGCGAGGTCGCAGGCGCGCTGGCCACCGAGCGTCGCGAGACGGTCTTGTACTTCTATTACTCGGGGCACGCCGACGAGCGCTCCCTGTTCCCGAACGGAGAGCCGCTCTCGACGAGCGCCCTCCGCGCCGCGCTCCTCGACGGCTCAGCGACGGTTCGAATCGGCATCATCGACGCGTGTCGCGGCGGCTCATGGACTCGCGCGAAGGGACTCACCAGCGGGCCGCCCATCGACTTGCGCGCGCCGCTCACCCTCGCCTCTGAGGGCACGGTGCTCATCGCCTCGAGCTCGGGGCTCGAAGAGGCTCACGAGTCCGATGCCCTCAAGGGCTCGTTCTTCACGCACCACCTCGTCGGCGGGCTGCTTGGCGCAGCCGACGCCTCGGGCGACGGTCAAGTCAGCGCGACCGAGGTCTTTCAGTACGCGCAGGCTCAGACGGTGAGAGACAGTGCCCGCGCGTCGCTCGAGCCGCAGCACCCGAGCTTCGAGTGGAATCTCCACGGGCGCCGCGACCTCGTGCTGGCCCGGCTCGAAGGAGAGCGCAGCACGCTGGCCGTCGAGCAGTCGACGGGTCCACTGCAGGTGGTGGAGCTGCCGTCGGGGCTGGTCCTGCTCGAGCTGCCCGAAGGGCAACGCCACGCGCGCCTCGCGGTCCCGGCAGGTGACTACCTGGTGCGTCGCATCGATGACCGCGTCGTGACGACGGCGAAAGAGGTTCGAGTCGTCGCAGGGAAGACGACGCTCGTGTCAGAGAGCTCGCTCGAGTTGGTGGGGCGAAGCGCGCTCGACGCCAAGAGCGCCGAGGTCGTGTTCGACATTCGCCGGTCGGTGCTCGCGGCGCACACGATGGCTGCTGGCGTCTCGGCCGGCCTTGCTTCGGCTTCGGGCACGCTTCCCTTCTCGGCGCGGCTCTTCTTCGCCTGGTCGCCCATCGAGCGCCTCGAGGTGTCCTTCCTCATGCCGGGCGTCACCCTGCAGTTGGGGCCGGCTCAAGAGGCCGAGACGCTCCTCTCGGCAGGGCTCGAAGCCGTCGGGTTCTCGAACGAAGAGCCCCTCATCGTCCGCTCCGGAGTCGCCGTTGGCCACCGGCGCTGGTTCGGCAGCGACACCGCCGTGTACGCAGGGGCCCGCTTCTCGAACCTCATCTCGTCGAGCCGTGTCGCGGGTGCCATCACCGGCAGCGTCGTGCTCAGCCATACGTTCTCGAAGCGCGTCACCGTGAACTTCGGCGTGAGCGCCGCCGGGTGGCCGGGCGTGTTCGGTGGGTTCGCCGGGTTCAGCGTCGGCTCCACCCTCGTTGGCGTACGCACCTTGCCGCTGGTGCAGGTGCACCTCACCCCGAGGTGGACGCTGGTGCTCGATTCGCAGGTGACAGGGTTTGGTGTGGCTGGGTTTTCACAACGACATCTGATGGGAGCGGCGTTCCAATGGTGAGACAGATGCGAAGTTTTGGAGCGGTGTCGGTGGTGCTCCTGGCCCTGAGCTGCGGGCCTGCGAACGTGCTCAGGCTCTCGGGCGTGCTCGCGCCGAACGCCGACTGCTCCTTCCCTTCCGCCGATGGCGGCTCCCCAGAAGTCCAGCTCAAGGTTGGCAGAGTCGACATCGGCGCGCGTCGCGCTGCCTTCATGGCCATCTTGAAGGTCGAGGGGTTTCAGGAGCTCGCCCGGAATGAGACGACGCTGCTTGGGCAAACCATCGAGAACCCGCCTCCGTCTCGCGTCGTCCTGGAAGAGGTCGTCTTGAACTATGAGCTTCGGGGGCTCACGTTCAAGACCGAGACACAGGCCATTCGCCTCGATGCGTCTCCTGCCAACGCGAACCTGTACCTGAACCAGAACCTGCTGGGTGCGGCTGCAGCGGAGCGGCTCGAGGGGCTGGGTTTGGGGGCCGGCGACCGCGTGATTCTGACGGTCCGCATCGAGGTTCGTGGCTCGGTCTCAGGCTCTGGAGCGAAGGTCAGCACCGGAACCATCTCGTTCCCCATCGAGGTCGTTCGTTCAGACCTGACCTCAGAAGAAAGAAGGTGCCAGCCGGAGAACTGCTTCGGCGGAGCGTGCTTCATACCCGATACGCCAATGCTCGACCCCAGGGGCTGCTTCATCACTGGGGCTGTCCACAGCAATAGACCCTGCTGCCTCTACGTCGGACAGCTGAGTGCACCGAATTACCGGTGCTGCGACTCGCTCGAGTGTCGCCTGTGACCTGCTCGCCGCTGAGCGCTCACTCGAAGTTCGAGGAGCGGTCGAGCCGGAAGCGTGGACCGAGGCCGGCATCGCCGACCGGGTGTTCCCGGGCGCGCGCTCCTGAGGAAGGACTCGACGGCGCAGGAGCGGATGGCGCACAAGCCGAGCGCTGAGTCTCGACCCGGTGACGCCATCCGCCCGGGATTCAGGATTCCATTGTGGCCGGAGAATAGCGCCTCCCGAGCCGGGCCGAAAATCAATGATTTCACAACTGGATGCCCACCCCGAGGGATCCAATTCACGCTTTGAGTCCATTGTGCTTTAGAGTTCGGTGTGGATGTCAGGCTTCTGCTTCCTCGCGCTGGTGGTCCTCGGAACGTGGCTTGTCGCGACGGTCGTCATTCGATGGGTCCGCTCGACAGGCCGATCCGGCCAGCCCGACCTTCCGCACCTCAACCCGCGTTCGGGGCCAGACCTCGGTGAGATCCTCCGGAATCGGCCAGTTGACGAGGCAACGCTGCGACGGCTGGACCTCGGACCAGACGTCGAGCGCATCGTTCGTCTGTACCGTTCGGGCCGCCTGTCGCGCGGCGCAGTGACCCATCGCTTCTCGGTCGAGACGCGGGTCGATTCGACCCGAACCGTGGTTGCCTTTACGTTCGCTACGGGTGGTACGACGCCCTGGGAATGTTCCACGAAAGGAGCACCGACCAGCCTGCCAGTGGTCTCCTCAATCACCGCTTCGAACCGACTGACGTCGAGCCGTTTCTCGTGGCGTGGGAACCTTCCTCGAACGACCACGTCATCTTCTATGCGGCAGGCGGGGCATCCGCAAGGAGCACTGATGTCGATGCAGCTCATGCGCGGAAGGGCGCCAGCGAGCGCCGAAGAGACGGCCTTTCTCACCCATCGCGCGAAGGGGTTCCTCCCGACTGGCGTCGCCACCTTCGAGTTCGGGTTCGAACGAGGGTTTCCGACGGAGGTCCGGTGGGAGGGGCCCACCGACCCGCGACATGCCGCGTGGCTTACCGTGAAGAGCATCGTCGTCGCGCCAGGCGTCCACGTCGCCCCGGGGCAGACACCCTTCACCGGACCCCTACCGCGGCTCCTGGCGGTGAAGAACGCGTCCCCCCGCGTGCTCGAATTCATCCCTCGTGCCCTGGCCCAGCGTCTCGAAACGCTCGGTCTTGACGACTCGTCCTTCGAACTCTCGACGAGCGCCCTGAAGCAGCTGGCCCGAATGCCGGGGTTGCGCCGCCTTGAGCTCCTGCAAGCCTTCGAGGAGCCGCATCGTGCGCTCAGCGTTCTGCTGACGAATCGCCCACCTCGTCTCGAAGAGGTCTGCCTCCAATTCCGAGACGGGATGCTGAGCGTCATTCAGGGGGTCTTGCGCGACCGCTCGAGTCCAGTCATCGCCAACCTGATATTCGATTGCTTCGGCTCTGATTGGGTTCGTTCGCGGTCGCTTGTGTGGGTACGGGTCTCAGCCACGACCCTGTCCCTCCATACGAAGGGCGACCCGATTCCCTCGATTCTCTCACACGCGATGAAGGCAATGGCCACTGAGGGGCACCCGGCTCCCGCGGTCTCGGCCGAGCCCTGAGCATCGACTGCCAGTGACTTCACGCCCTGACGCCGGCATCGCCGACCGGGTGTTCCCGGGCTCCTGAGCCGACGAGCTCATTCCTCGTGTCCTCGAGGTGTCCTGCGGCCATGAGCGGACAGTTCAGGAGACGAGCAGGATCTTGCCGCGACGCCCGGGGCGAACCTGGTGGGCGAGCGCGGCCGCCGCGTCGTCGAGCGGGTAGCGCGCCTCGATGTCGGCGTGCAGCGTCTTGTCTGCGAGCATCCCCACGAGCTCGTCGGTGATGGCGCGTCGCCGCTCGAGCGGCAGCGCCGCAAAGATGCGCAGCCGCGAAAAACCGCGCACCGTGACGTCACGAAACACCAGCCGCGCCGCCGGCAGTTGCACGTGATCGCTCGACAGCAGTCCGTAGACGACGAGCTCGCCGCCGTCGGCGACGCAGTCATACAGGCGGCCGCTTGCGCTGCCGGCGACGGCGTCGAGCGCGCGCACCACCGGTGACGGCGCGACGCGGGCAACCTGCGCGGCGAGCTCGTCGCCGTCGACGAGCACGGCGACGGCCCCCTGCGCCTTCAGCTCGTCGGCGGCGCGCGCGTCGCGGACGACGGCGATGACGGCGACTCCACGCAGCCGCGCCACGGCCAGGACGAGCCTCGACACTGCCGACGTCGCCGCGTTGACGACGATGGTCTGCCCTGACGCGAGGCCCTCGAGCATCCCCATCACCGTGAACGGGTTCACGCACAGCATCGCAGCCTGCTCGATGTCGACGTCGGCAGGCAGCGGGAGGACGCCGTCGTCACGCAACGCCATGCGCTCGCGCCAGGTCCCTCCCTGGGGGATCGCGACCCTCGTGCCGGGCACCAGCCGCGATTTCCTCCCCGCAGCAACGACGACGCCCGCGCCCTCGATGCCCACCGCCGCCGGCAACGTCGGCGAATAGACGTGTCGTCCGTTCAACAGCAGCAGGTCGGCGGGGTTGATGGGACGCGCCTGCACGGCCACGAGCACACCGTCTTCGGGGCAGGCCGGTTCGGCGACGTCATCGACGCGGACCGCGCGGCTGGCGTCGTCGTCGGTCTTCACACACAACACTTGCTTCATCGGGGACCTCTTTCGTTTCGAGACTGTCGCTCGCCACAGCAAGGCTTCGCGGCTTCAGGGTGTTACCGCGTGCCCGCATCGTAGCCGGAGCCCGGGGGAAGACAGCACCTGACCGCGTCGCCTCGAAAACGAGAGGCGTGGAAGCTGCGGCGAGGCCAGGGGCCGAGGTGCACTCCGTTTCCGTCGCGGAACACGCCATCGACGGACCCGGCATCAGAAACCGGTGCGCTCATCACGCCATCCCGGCCCACGCCCTGCTACACCCGTCGGCGAGGTCGTCAGCTCGAGGATTCCCGTGCGCTTTCCCGGTCGTCGCAAACACAAGCACTACTTCCCGGTGAACGCGGTCGACCCGCTCGTGCAGCGGGCGACGCCCGAAGAGGCGGGGGCGAAGACGCACGCCGTTGGCGTGGACCAGACGCTCGTCGACATCGACGCGCGCGTGCCTGAAGCGCTGCTGACGCGGTACGAGCTGCCCAGGGGCGCGTCGACGGTGATTCCCGACGAGAAGGCCGCGCGGCTCTACGCCGAGCTGCTCGCCGACAAGCTCATCTCGTACGAGTTCGCGGGTGGGACGATTGGCAACACGTTGCACAACTACTCGCTGCTCGCCGACGACGCGTCGATTCTGCTCGGCGTGATGAGCGAAGAGATTCGGCTGGGCACGTCGGGCTACCGCTACCTGTCGAACACCTCGAGCCGGGTGAACCTCGACCACCTGCAGCCTGTCGCGGGGCCCATCGGCCGCTGCTTTGCGCTCGTCACGCCCGACGGAGAGCGCACCTTCGCCATCAGCGCTGGTCAAATGAACGGCCTGCGTCCCGAGAGCATTCCGCCGGCGGTCTTCGACGACGCGTCGTGCCTCGTCATCTCGGCCTACCTGCTGCGGTGCAAGCCGGGCGACCCGATGCCGCAGGCGACCGCGCGGGCCATCGAGCTCGCGAAGGCGCGTGGCGTGCCAGTCGTCCTCACGCTGGGCACGAAGTTCGTCATCGCGGAGCGGCCGGAGTTCTGGCGCGAGTTCATCAAGGCGAACGTCGACATCGTCGCGATGAATGAAGAAGAAGGCGAAGCGCTGACCGGCTCGTCGGATCCACTGCTCGCGTGTGACCGGACCCTGGAGCTCGCAGACCTCGTGTTGTGCACCGCTGGCGCGACCGGCCTCTACCTCGCGGGCCACACCGACGACGCAGTGAAGCGGGAGACGAGGTATCCGCTGCTGCCTGGCGCGATTCCCGAGTTCAACCGCTACGAGTTCAGCCGGCCGATGCGACGAGCCGCGTGCACGACGCCGGTGAAGGTGTTCGCGCACATCGCGCCGTACCATGGTGGTCCGTCACGCATCGCGAGCACCAACGGCGCGGGAGATGGCGCGTTGTCGGCGCTGCTCCACGACATGTCCGCCAATCGCTACCACCGCGCGCGCGTGCCGAACTCGGCGAAGCACGTGCGTGAGTTCCTCACATATTCCTCGATGAGCCAGATTTGCCGGTACGCGAACCGGGTGAGCTTCGAGGTGTTGATGCAGAGCTCTCCGCGGCTGACGAAGGGCCTGCCGCAGCGGGAAGAGGGCCTCGACGACGAGAAGTACTGGGCGGAGTAGCCGACCCACGCGACCACCCTGGCGCTCTGCCCCAGCCCTGAGTGACGCTCGCACGGAGCGGCGCTTCAGTGCGTTTACGCCTCGATGCGCACCGGCGTCGCGAGCGGCCGCACCACGCAGTCGCCCGTCGTCCCATCTTCGAACGCGAGCATCACGAAGTCGGCGTCATGCTCGAGCGCGATGATGGGGTGATGCCAGACGCCGACGCGGTAGTTCACGCCTTGTCCGGGCAAGCAAACGAACGCGCGCAGGCCGCTCACGTCTGGCCCTCCATCGGCGAGCGTCGGCGCGACGCAGACGAGAAATCGCGCGCACACCATCGGCACGAAGGCCTGGGTGGAGAAGGGATGATGCTCCAGCAGTTCGACCGAGAACGGCAGCGCCTTCGCCACCGAGCGGAACACGGCGAGGTTGGCCTTCGCGCCTGGCCTCGCGTTGATCAGCTCCGCACACCAATCGAAGCGCGTCGCAGTGCCTTGATTCGCGGAGGACCCGGCACGCAACCCTGCGGAGATGACGTCACCGAACGGGGCGAACGCCGCGACGCTCAACGGCTCGGCGCGGACGACGCTCATGAGCCCCGGTACGTCGAGTAGCCGAACGGGTTGAGCAACAACGGCACGTGGTAGTGCTCGCTCGCGGGCTTCACCACGAAGTCGATGGAGACCGACGGGTAGAACGTCTCGACGCCCTGGCCCGAGAAGTACGAGGCGACGTCGAAGTGCAGTCGGTACGTGCCCGCGACCGGAATCGTCTGGAGCAGCGGCTTCACGCGCCCATCCGCATCCGTCACGCCCCGCGCCAACTCGGTCGCTCCCGAGGGCAGCACGTGCTCCAGCCGAACCGTCACGCCGCGCGCCGGCCGGCCGAGCGTGGTGTCGAGGATGTGGGTCGAGATGCCCATGGCGTCAGTTCTCCAGCTCGGCGGTGAGCCACTTTTCGAGGCGCAGGCGCGTAATCTTCATCTGCTCCACGGCAGCGGTCTCGAGCTCGGCCTTCTTGCTGCGCGGCAGACGTTCCTCGAGCAGGCACGCCATCTCGCCGGCCGTCTTCCCCGTCGCGAACACGATGAAGATGAACCCGAACTTCTTGAAGTACTGCTCGTTGAGCTTCAGCAGCTGCGCGCGCTCGAGCTTGTCGGCCGCGTCGACCTTCTTCTGTTCACCCTTCGACCAGGCCGCGGACTTCGCCGACTGTGTCTTGCCTTTCTGCTTCGAGCCGATGCGCGGGTGCGCGGCGAACGCGTCGAGCCACGCCTTCGTGCTGAGCTTCCACCACACGTTCTCGGCAGCCGAGAAGACGTCACGCAACGAGCCGAAGGGACGCAGCGTCGCCATCGTCTCGGCCCACGCGCGCGCGCCACAACACGAGAGGAACAGCCTGCTCGCCGCGTCGACGTCCATCGCGTTGAGCTGCTCGAGCACGGCGCGCTCGGCAGGCGAGTCGAGCGAGGTGCCGTACACGCGCAGCCGGTTCACGCCGCCATGCGGGAAGATGTGCACGCGCAGGTGCGTGACGGGCATCGGGCGGTCGGGCTCGAGCTGGTGACGACGGTGTTGCACCAGCGCCGTGCGCGCCAACAGCGTCTGCCAACCCTTCGGCTCGCGGAGCAGCGACTGCACCGCCTCGGCACCGACTTCTTCTTCATCGAGCGCCTCGATGAGCGTCGCCTGCGGGGCGTTGCCCTTGAAGAAGTGCGTGTCGAACTCGACGCGCTCCACGAGGCCGCGACGCGCCAGGCGAATGACGCACCAGTCGCTGCCCGGCGTGCGACGGCGCTTCGTCTCCCAGCCGTCACCCATGTTCACGCCGCGCCCGGGGAGCAGCAGGTTCGACGGAGGCCCGAAGAACTGGTCGCTCACCGCCGCGATGGTGCCGCCGTTCTCGACTGCGGCGAGGTCGACGCTGCCTTTGCGCCAGAACGTGCGCGCCTCGGCTTCGACGTCGCCGTACACGCGCAGCCTCGCCACGCCACCGTCCGGGAAGATGCGCAACCGAGCGTGCGTCACGCGCGCCGACGGCGCCTTCGCCTTCACCACGTTCTGGAAGTCGGGCTTCACGGCCTGGCGCGGCAGCACCTCGAACCACTCGGTCGACGCGAGCAACTGCGCAGGGGTCGCCGTCTGCGGCGCGACGAGGCCCTCGAGTGAAATCTCCTGCGGCGCGTTGCCCTTGAAGTGGGTGGTGTCGACGAGCGCGCCATGAATCCGGCCCGGAGCACCGAGGCGAACGATGGCGAAGTCATGCCCGGGCTCGCGCTTACGCTGCGACTCCCAGCCGTCCATCCACTTGCCCTTGTCGGTGTACGCGCCCTCTCGCCACTCGGCGGGGCCGGGCTTCAGCAGGTTCTCCTTCTCGGCGAAGTAGTCGTCGGTCGCGTACAGCACGAAGGTGCCCAGCGCGTCGGCAGCGAGGTCGACGAGGTGCGCGAAGTCAGGAGGGATGGGAGCGTTCGACATGGGCGCGGGAGATTGCCGCAATCTCTCGTCCGGAGCACCATTGGTCTCGAGACGCCGAAGCATGACTGCTTCGTGATGGCGCTGAGCTGACCTCTGTCGTCGCTCGTGAAGCCCTGACGGAATCGGCCTCAAAATTCCAGGGGCTCCCTCCCACTCAGGTGACGTCTCGCTCTTCCGGAGTCCGTCGCCATGCGCCGTCTCGCCCTTCCCGTTGTCCTGTTCGCCACCTCGTCCCTCGCCGCCGACGCCCGCTGGGGCCTCAAGTGGAAGGCGCCGGACGCATGCATCGGCGCGGCGGACCTCGCCCAGGTCGTCGAGCAACGCCTCGGACAGGCCATCTTCGGGAGCGACCCCCAGTACCGGGTCGAGGGAACGATGGTCGAAGGCACCTCACCCCGATGGAAGGCCCGCATGACGCTGGTGAGCTCCGCCGGCGAAGTGCTGGGCACCCGCGAGCTGACGGGAGACGACGCCGAATGCCGCGCGCTTGATGGCCGAATCGCCCTCGCCATGTCGCTCACCATCGAGCCGCAGTTGCAGCGCCAGGCTCCTCTGGCACAGGTCCAGCCGAGGCTGGTCGGCTCATCGCTCCCGAAGGACGCCGCGTTCCTGCACATGGAGAGCGACTCCCGTGACGCGCGCCTGCTCCGCTTCGGCGGCACGGCGTACGGCACCGGCTACGGCCCACGCGGGCCGACCACCGTCACCATCACCAACTTCATCGACGAGTGCCGCGCGCCGTGTGACGAGGTCATCGAGCGCGCCGACGACCGCTTCTTCATCGGCGGCTCGGGCGTCACGATGACGAGTGAGATCATTCTGGCCGACCACCGCCAGAAGAACGGCCGCGTGGACTTGAAGGTGAAGGCCGGGAGCGCGAGCGGGCACTTCCTCGGACTCTTCAGCTTCATGGGCGGTCTGACGACCGCGGTGCTGGGAGTGACGTTCGCGGCGATTGGCTCGGCCAGCGCAGGCGGCTCGAGCGCCGACTGCCGCGCCTACGGCATCGGCTGCTCGAGCAGCTTCGGCAGCGGCTTCGTCATCGGAGGCATCGTGACCACCGTCGTCGGTGTTGCCCTCACCGCCATCGGCATTCCCGTCTGGCTCAACAACCGCACCACGGTGACCTTCGACGACGGCACCGTCCTTCAATGAAGCCTCGGCGCGGCGCGCGTCGCCGAGCCCGACGACGGGCTGCGCCTGGTCGGGGGAATCCGGCTGCTTGCCGCGACGCACGGACCGGGGCTACACGCGCGTCCACATGCAGAAGAAATACATCTTCCTCGCGGTGGTGGCGCTCGTCGTCATCCTGCTCGACCAGTACACGAAGTTCCTCACGCTCGACCGGCTCACCGGCGCGTTCGATGGCGCCACCAGCAAGGCCGGCGTCTTCTTCGGCGCGGCTCCCGAGGCGGGCTGGGACAGCTACCACTTCCGTCCGAAGGACGCGGTGACGCTCTCGGACTCGTTCTTCCGTTTCCGCTACGCCGAGAACCCAGGGGCGGCGTTCGGCCTCTTCCGCAACCTGCCCGAGAACCTGCGAGGCCCGCTCTTCCACGTCGTGTCCATCGGCGCGGTGGTGCTCATCGCCTTCTATTACTCGAAGCTCACCGGCGCGAAGGTGGAGCGCTGGGCGAAGTGGGGCCTGCCCCTCGTGCTCGGTGGCGCCATCGGCAACTACATCGACCGGCTCTCGCGCGGCTTCGTCATCGACTTCCTCGAGGCCCACTGGTTCGAGAAGGCGTACTGGCCGGCGTTCAACATCGCCGACAGCGCCATCGTCGTTGGCGTCGGCTTGTTGGTGGTGGACTCGTTCGTCCGCAAAGAGACGAAGGTCGTCGCCCGCGCCGTGTCCTGACGTCAGTCGCGGGGCGGAACCGGAAACGGCAGCTCGACGGCGTGCGCGCCAGGGAGCTGGCGGCCGCTCCGGAGCATCGCCGCGGTGGCGAGCTGTGGCGCGGTGAAGGGGAACTGCAGCGCGGCGTCGACGCCGAACCACGAGTCGGGCCAGAAGATGAGGTCTGACACATTCGCGTCGGGGAACTGCAGCTCGAGCCAGTCCCTGAAGAAGCTGAGCTCCCACCCTTCGAGCGCGCCCGTCATGACGGCGTCGAACACCGCGACGGCTTCGGCGAACGTCAGGTCCGCCACGCGGTGCGCTTTCGGCGTCAGCGCCGTCAACACGAAGTCGCGCGTGCCCATGGCGCCTGCGTACTGGGCGAACTCCTGCGGCGCGAAGACGCGGTTGGCGCGCTGATTCCACCGCGCGAGCAGCGGCCCGGGGTCCTTCTTCGAGAGGACGGCCGCCTCGAGCTCGTCGCAGAGCTCGCAGAAGGTCCTGACCTCGTGGGCGGTCGGCCGCTTGACGGTGAAGCGGTGGGGAATCACCAGCTCAGGGGCAGGCCAGGCCGCGCTGCACCGTGTCGTTCTTCTGCGCCTTGAGGAACGCGAAGAGGTCGGCGACCTGCTGGTCCGTGAGCGTGGGGTACGGCGTCATCGTGCCGCAGTACATTCGGCCGGTGCGTGAGATGGCCTGCTTCACTGCTTTGCTGAACTCGGCCTGCGTCCAGGCGCCGATGCCTGCCGTCGTCGAGCCAGAGATGTTGGGGCCCGTCGAGTTCCCTTCCCCGAGGTTGCCGTGGCAGCCGTTGCACGAGCGGGCGGCGAAGAGCGTCATACCCGCGCTGACGCTCCCGGTGGGGCCGGCGTCGGGCGTCATCATCATTCCTCCACCGCAGGCAAAGAAGGTCGAGACGGTGAGGGCGGTCACAGCGAGGCGAAGAGAGTTCATGAGCTCAGAGCGTGGCGGGCTCCGGACCGGCCCGGAGCAACGAGGAGAGACCCGCAGATAGCTCCGACCGGGTGCGGCTCGCCACTGTGTTTGCGGTCACCGCGTGTGGGCGCGACGAGGCCCCGCAGCTCGGGAACCGGCGTTTCAGTTGCACATCGAGAACTCTTTGCCGCCCGAGTTGATGATGGGCGAGCCGTTCGAGTTCTGCGTGACGCCGAACGGTTGCACGAGCGTCAGCGTCGGGCTCTCGGCCGACGCGTCGGTAAGCTGACCGTCGTCGACTTCGATCAGGTGTGCGTGACGAACTCGAACCGCCAGCTGCACGCGAGACATGTACAGCTGACCGCTGCGCACTTCCCATCGGCCGCCGCCCTCGGAGTCGTACCTGTCGAAGAACCACGTCGCGTTCCAGGTGCCGTTGGGGAAGAACCGGTACTTCTCGGTGCTCGAGGTGCCCGAGACCTTGTTGTACTGGAAGCTGCACCACGCCGAGGAGAGCAGCAGGCGGGAGAGCTGATCATTCCCCGCGGCGCGCGGCTGTTGCGGTTGGCCCTGCTGCAGCGCCCCACGGCCAGGCTGCTGCGGTTGTCCCTGACCGTTCTTCTGCAACCACACCTGCGCTTCGGCGAGCGCTTCTTTGTCGGCGTCGGCTTCTGACACCGCGTTGGCCTTCGCCGCCTTCGCTGCGAGCGCGCCCTGCTTCTTCACCTGCACGCCGGCGCCCGCGCGGGTCAGCGTGAGGGGAATGCCGCCCATCGTCATCACGAGCGTGTCTCCGTCGACCTTGTAGCCAGCCTTGTCGGCGGTGCCTTCGTCGTCGGTCACCACGAGCGAGCTGCCGTCGGCGCTCCACTTCACCTTGCCCTCGTCCATCAGGCCGGTGCCGTTCGCGTTGAGCGTCATGAAGGGCTCGTTCGCGAGCGTCCAGGTGCCGACGAGCTTCGGGTCGACCTTCGGCGCAGCGTGCAGCGCGAGGGAGAGAACGAGCGACATGAACACGGGAGGCTCCTTGTCGAGGACGAGTGCGTGGACCTCATCACGAGACCGGTGCGTCCACCATGGTCACGCCGTGGAGACCGAGATGACGACCTTGCCTCTCGCTCGCCTGGTCTCGACGTGCGCCTGACCTGACGCCGTTTCAGCCAACGGCACCACGCGGTCGATGACGGGCTTCAGTTGCCCGCGCTCCACGAAGCCCTTGAGCACCTCGAGGTCCTTCGCGTTCGACTTCACCACCACCAGCCGCGCTTTCCGCAAGGGCAGCCATCGCGTGCGCAGGTCGTCGAATACGTTTCGCACCGACGGCACCGTCGTCACGTAGACGCCGCGTGGAGCCAGTGACGCCTTCGCCGCCGAGAAGCGCCGGTTGCCGAACACGTCGAAGACGCAGCTCCAGTGGCGCCCCGCCTCGAGCCCCGTCGTCTTCGTGTAGTCGAGCGTCTCGTCGGCGCCGAGCGAGCGCACGAACTCGAGGTTCTTCTCGCTGCACGTCGTCGTCACCGTCGCGCCCATCGCCTTTGCGAGCTGCACCGCGACGACGCCCACGCCTCCCGAGGCGCCGTGAATCATCACGCGTGAGCCGGGTCCGCACTGGCCGAGGTCCCGCAAGGCCTGGAGCGCCGTCAGGGAGGTGAGCGGGAGCGCCGCGGCCTGATCAAACGAGAGCTCCTCCGGCTTCAGGCACAGCTCGTCCTCCTTCAGGGTCACCAGCTCGGCCACCGTTCCTCCGGTGAACCCGTTGCGCATGCCGAAGACCTCGTCGCCGACCCGGAGCCTGGTGACGCCCGAACCGAGCGCCTCGACCACGCCCGCCACGTCGGAGCCGACCAGCTTCGGAAAGGTCGGGCCGCTCGCGGTCTTGAACTTCCCTTTGCGGATCAACGAGTCCTTCGGGTTCAGCGCCGCCGCGCGCACGCGCACCAGGACGTCGCCAGGTCCAACCGCGGGGCTGGGGAGGTCGCGGAGCTCGAGCACGCCGGGCGCTCCATAGCGGTCGTAGACGATGGCTCTCATCTCGATGTCACCGTCGGAGACATAGCGTCCCGAGTGGGTGAGTCAATTCGTTCCGCGGTCGACGGACGGCCCAACCGCTCGGGACGCCGGTCTTTTCCCGGTCACATTGATTTCCTGCACACACCGGAAGACCCCCGGGTCCTTCCCACGACTCCGGGGGGGACTCCGGAAACCAGGAACGCAAAAGCGCCGCTGCTCCTCTCGTCCCTGGGCTGAACCAGCCAACCAATCAACCCGACCGCCACGCGCGGTCTTTCACTGGAGTGACCAGATGGGCGTCCTTTTGCTTCTTGTCGGCGTTGCAGTCCTCGGCTTCGGCCTCTTCCAGCACACCAAGGGCAAGCGCATTCTCTCTGCGCCCTTCAAGAAGACCGGCGAGCTGAAGTCGAACCCCACCACCAGCGACCCCAAGGGCGCCATCTCGACCGAAGGCAAGGTCGTCGCTCCCGCGCAGCAGCTGCTCTCGCCGTGCACGAAGCAGCCCTGCCTCGCGTACGAAGTGAAGATCGAGCGCCTGTGGGAGAAGGTCGAGACCACGGAAGACGGCACCAAGACGGTGAAGGGCTCGGACACCCTCGACACGCTCAAGGGCGGCGCGGTGTTCGGCCTCGACGACGGCTCAGGCGTCTTCACCATCGACGTCAGCAAAGGCGCCGACTTCGACAACTTCAAGGACGGCTTCAAGAAGGAGCTCAACGGCCGCGGCTGGGCGTCGCAGGTTCAGTTCGGCGAGCTCAACTACGACCTGCCGGTGCTCAGCGACTCCGAGAAGTACACGGTCGGCTTCAAGGCCACTGAGAAGTACGTGCCGGTCGAGGGCAGCCTCTTCGTCCTCGGCAAGCTCGAGGGCGCGTCCATCGTCAAGCCGGGCTGGCGCTCGCTGATGACGTCGTCGAAGGGCCGCGACGGCCTCATGGGCAGCATCACCAGGAAGAAGAAGTTCTCGTTCATCGGCGGCGGCATCACGGCGGTCCTCTCGATTCCGGTGATGATCTTCGCGCCTTCCATCGACACCAGCGGGCCGTCGTCGTCGTGCGAGTCGGCGCTCACTGATACCCGCGTGAAGTGCACCGACCGCATCTCGAGCAAGTCGGGTGAGACGTACACCTGGACGGTGACGAAGGGCGGCGAGTACCAGCTGACCGTGTTCGCGCCGAGCAAGAAGGTCGCCTTCGACCCTGAGCTGATCCTCGAAGACGCGAAGGGCGAAGTGCTCGCAGACACCGAAGGCGGCGTGGGTGGCAACGCGGTCGCGAAGCTGAACGTCGAGCCGGGCACGTACAAGCTCACCGTGAAGCCGGGCGACGACTACATGGTCAAGGGTGGCTTTGGTTTCGAGCTGGAGATCTCCGGCGGTCCCGCGGCGGCTCCGGCTGGCGCGCTGGTCGCGAAGGCTGACGGCGAAGCGGCTCCCTCGGCCCCCGTCGCGGCAGGTGAAGGCACGAACGCCGAAGCGCTCGCGATGCTGAACGAGCTGTGCGGCGACACCTGGTGCGAGGGTGAGTACCACTACACCTTCAAGAAGCTCGAGTGCCCCGAGCCGACGAAGTGCGTGCTGTCGTTCGACGCGAAGGACTCGAAGGGCAAGTCATTCGCCGCCCAGATTCCCGTCGTCGGCTTCACGTCGCTCAACGATGAAGAAGCCACCTTCGTCGGCGCGGTCAGCGAGTCGATCATGAAGTGGGAAGCGCTGCCGACCAACCTGAAGACGGTCGCGATGGCGAACCCCGCCAAGGCACCTGCGAAGCCGGCCGCCAAGCCTGCGAAGAAGAAGTAATCCCCGCAGGGGGAAGGCCCGACGCACGCACTGCCTCGGACCTGAAGGTGATGAAGAGAAGGCGCCGGAGCTCCTCGTGGGTTCCGGCGCCTTCGTTCGTCGAGGGCAGCTTCTCTGCGACCCGGAGGAACGGTGCTCCGCTGGCGCCCCGCTCCTCAGCCCCGAAGCGGCAACACCCAGTGGCCTTCTGCCACGAGCGCCCGCAGCGCTTCGGGGAGTGACTCCAGCGCGCCAGCGTTCTGCTGCACGAGCGAAGCAAAGGCAGCCTCGTCGAGCCCACGCGCCGTCGCGCACGACTCGAACACCGCGCGCACGCCGGACGAGACGGCCGCAAAGTCCTTCTCGTCCTTTCGTGCGAGCGCGGCGCCGAGACCGAGCACGCACAACGACAGCGCGAGCGGCTCGGCGAAGCCCGTTCGCTCGACCAGGAGGGCCCAGTGAGACTGCGTGGACCCCGTGAACGCGGTCGCGTCGTTCGCCATGAGCCACACGGCCTGCGCGAGGAAGGGCACGCCGTGAGGACCGGCGGAGTCACCGATGGCTCCGACGAAGCCTGCCAGCATCGGCACAGGAGCGCCGACGCTCACCTGGGCGAGCAGGGCGCGCGCGGCCGTCAGCCCTCCCGACGAGCCCTGGGCGAGCTCGGCGCCGATGGCGTGCGCGAGACACACCACCTGCATGAGGGGCTGCTTGTCCGTGAAGCCCTGGGCCGCGAGCATCCACACGCCGCGCGCCCGACGGTCGAGCGCGCGGTCGAGCACGCCGGCGCAGTTCACCAGGGCGATGGCAGCGTCGGCGGGCGCGACGGGGAAGGTGAGGGCGCGGTTCGTCAGCTCCAGGGCGCGCGGGAGCTGGTGGTGTTGCCGGTGCAGGAACGCGAGGTTCGCGAGCACCGACATCGCGCCGAGGTCGTCTTTCTCGACGACGTACTCGTCGGCCGCGCGCGCGAGCAGGACGACCGCCTCGTCCCTACGGCCGTCCATCAACGCGGTCATGCCCTCGTCTTCGGTCGCTCGAGCCGACATGGCGTCTGCTCTCATAGCGCAGGGGCAGCTCACCCGGGAGCCCGCCGCTGCGCTGGAGGGCGACCTCCCCGATGCGAAAGGACGAGCGCCGTGTTTCGAGGCTGGCGGGCTTCCGCTTCGCGGCAGTCCTGGTGTTGAGCTCCCGCGACCGGGGCTCTACGAGCAGCGCCCGTTCGGCAGACAGCTCGAGACGCCTCCGTCTGTCGAAGGACCGGAGCATTCCGCGCCGGTGCCGCAGCACACGTTCCCGGAAGCACCGCAGCAGCGCCCATCGGCATGGCACCGCGCGCTCGCGCACTGGAAGGCGGCGGTCGCCGGGGTGCACTTCGGAAGGCACGCCGTCGAGGTGGATTTGCCAACCGTCTCGCAGACCGTCCCTGCGTCGCCACAGGAGGCGCCCGGCGCGCTGCAGCCCTTGAGACAGACGTTCTGTGACTGGAAGGTCCAGCAGAGGTCGGGCGCCGCGCACGTCGCCGCGGTGCACGCGTCACTGCAGTAGCCACCAGGCCACGCGAGCCCGGTCAGACACGTCGGTCGGCCCGTCCCCGTTCCCGGGGCGCACTCTCCGTCCCACACGCAGGGTGAGCCAAGCGGCTTCGTGCCGACGTTGACGCAGAAGCCCCGCTCGGTGCCACCGCCGCATGCGCCGGGGGCCTGGCAGACGCGACACTCCGCGTTGGCGAGCCCCGTCACTGCGCAGGTGGTGGGGCCGACCGGAACGCAGACGCCGCTGGAGCAGCATTCTCCCGGCTGACACGTCGAGCAGCTCGGCGGCGCCCTGCACACGCCGGACGACCCGCACGTCCACGCCGGTGGGCACGACTGGCAGGCGGCGCCACTGCGACCGCACGAGGAGTCGGACAGGCCTTGCAGGCACGAGCCGTCGATGTCGCAGCAGCCGGGGCATGAGGCTGCGTTGCACTGCGGCACGCACCGTTGCTGTTCGCAACCGAAGGCCGGGGGGCACCTCGTGCAGAGGGTGCCACGCGGCCCGCACGCCGGGTTCGAGGTGCCTGTCGAACAGAGCCCGTTGGCGGTGCAGCAGCCACCGCAGTTGGCGCTCGAGCAGCCGGGCGTGACGTCGGTCCTCTGGCACCCATTGAAGATGCAGGCCGCGCCGCTCCCGCAGTTGGTGCAGGCGGCTCCGAGCTCGCCGCACTGAAAGTCCGCCGTGCCGGGCTGGCACAGCCCGTTGACGTCGCAACACCCGGCACAGGTGGAAGCGCTGCAGCGCGGGCCCGGCGTCGTGATGCCGCCGTCTGTGCAGCGAATGAAGGCGCAGTACCAGGGGCCGCTCGTCATCGGGCGAGACGTGGGCAGCGGCGTCGACGCGCGACCACACCCGCCGCACCCGGCCAACACCACGACGCTCAGCGCTGGCACCACCATCCCGATTCGCATCGACAGCCCCGGTGAGTCTCCCCACGCCGCGCGCGACCGTGTCCCGCCTGAGCCGTGCTGGTCAAGACGCCGCGAGGACTCTGGCTTCGGTGCTGCTGGGGCGCGAGCGAGCGTGCCGTCCCTGAACACGACCTCGGGCCGGCGCCTCGGGGACGTTCTGGGGTCGCGGTGCCCGACGAGCACGACTGGCCGGTCTCCTGATGAGCTAGAGGGAGAGGCATGCGCTCCTGCTGCCGCGTGCTGATCAGCTCCATCATCGCCCTCGCTGGCGCCTGCAGCCCCACGACGACGTTGCCGACGCCCGACACCCGCGCCCCGGGAGCGCCCACGCGTCAGTTGGCCGTCGTGCAGAGTGACGGCGCCGTGTCGCTGACGTGGAAGAACGCGGAAGACGGCGACCTCGCCCGCACGCTCCTCGCGCGCTTCGAGCCCGGAGGCCGCGCGCGGAAACCCGAAGGCACGCCCTCGGTCGGCGACGCCGTCGGCACCGACGGCACCGTCATCTTCCTGGGGCTCGCGGAGTCCTTCGTCGACCTCCGCGCGCCCACCACCTGCGGCAGCGTCAGCTACCGGCTCTGGTCGCAGGACACGCAGGGCCGCTGGAGCGAAGACATCGCGCTCGTCGAGCTGGCGCCGGGCATCACCTCTCCTGCGCCTTCACAGCCGGTGACGATGGTGACGGCCGCGGTACCGCCGAGCAGCAACTTTCTCCTCGTGTCATGGGTCAACCCGCCCAGCTCGAGCGGCTTCTTCCAGACGACGCTGGTGCGCAAGGTGGGCGCCGCGCCGGGCTCCATCACTGATGGGGACACCGTGCTCACCACCATGGGCGGACAGTACGGCGAGTCGCTGCGGAACCTCGCGCCGGGCACGCGCTTCTTCTACGCGGCCTTCCCCTGCAACCAGTGCGGACGCTGCCAGGCGATGCCGGCCGTCGCGTCCTTCACCGTGCCGGGGAACACCGACGGCGGCGCCTCTGACGCAGGTTCGCCGAGGGACGCCGGCGTCGACTCCGACGCGGGCCCACCGATGGATGCCGGAGCGCCCGACGCAGGGCCCCCGTCGCCCACCGTCTTCACCGTCACGCTCGCTCCCGATGGGCAGCGCGTGCTGCTGGCGTGGATGAACCCCGACGCCGGTTCCTTCGACCGCGCGCGCATCACCCGTACCGTCACCGGGACGGGGCCGGACGGTGGCGCCGTCGCGAGCACCGTGCAGGTCTTCGAGGGCACGGCGACGTCGGCCAGTGAGCGCGTCGATGGGTTGCTGCCCTCGCGCGCGTACACGTACCGCGCGGTCGGCTGCTCCACCTCGGCCTGCGACACCACGGGCGTGACGGCGCCGCTCACCCTCACCCTCAAGCAGGCGCTGCGCGGCGGTGGCTACACGCTCTTCTGGCGTCACGCCTCGGCCGACGTGTGCAGCGACCGCACGACGTTGTGCCCGACGACGCTCCCGAGCGGGCAGACCTGCGGGCAGGCCCTCGCCGGCACCATGAACGACAACTGGTGGAAGACCTGCGTGTCCGACTCGCCCACCTGCTCGACGACCGCGCGGCAGCTCAACGTCGTCAACTCGTCGAACGAGACGATGGCCGTGCGCGCCTGGTTCCAGATGAACGGCGTGACGGTGGGGCGGGTCCTCACCAGCGAGTTCTGCCGCTGCTTCACCACCGCGCAGCAGTTCATGTTCGGCCCCACCATCGAGCAGAGCCAGGACCTCACGTTCTCCGTCTACGAAGAGAGCCTGCGCTGCGCGAAGTCCTTCCGGCTCCTCAACGAGACGCCGGCGATGGGCACCAACACGGGCCTGGTCAGCCATGCCGGGTTCACCTGCCCGACCCTCGACAGCCTCGCGTGGGGCGAAGCCGCCATCTTCAAGCCGCAGGCGCCCACCACACGCGCCTGCACGACGGTCGGCTCCTGCAACGCCGACGAGGCCTGCGTCAGCGGCTTCTGCGTGAAGCCCCTCTTCATCGGCCGCGTGCCGGCCCTTGGCGCCAACGCCTGGTCGACCCTGCCCTGAGCGAGGTCGACCTTCCCCATCGCTCGATTGATGCCGGGCGCCATCATCGACTGGATGAGTGACACCCTCGCGACGCGCTGACGGCCGAGTCTGGCGGTTCCTGTCGCGCCGGGCCGGCGCGGCTTCGCGCTCGGGCGGTGAGGTGAGCCTCAGCGGAAGTAGGTCTCGGCCTTCGCGAACGCCTTCGTGCCGACGACGCCGCCCGTCCGGCGACCGACGAAGTCGTCAGGCTCGATGTGAATGCCGCCCCACAGGCGTGACTGGCCGGCCTGGTCGGCTGCGTCGTACCAGGTCGCCCACTGGAGCTTGAACGCGACGCTGGGCCCCTTCTCGAAGGTGAGCGCCGTGTCTTTTGGGACGACGGCTTCTCCGAGGCCGCCGGGCACGTAGGCCGAGCCCGTCGCCAGGGTCATCACCTCGGCGGCAGCGCGGCTGAAGGTGCTGTGGCCCGAGGTGAAGCCGGGGAAGGCGGGCGTGACGAAGCTGCGCTTCTGGTACGGCACCCACTCGGCAGCGCGCACCCAGTTGACGCCCGACACCTGTCGCTTGAAGTCACCGGGCTCACCGACCCAGACGTACAGCGCGAGCTCTCCGACGAAACCTGCCAGGTGGGCATGGCGCTGGCCCGGCGCGGACGACTCGGTGGTGATGAGCTCGATGAGGCCAGGCTCGAGCGGCAGGCCGTCGGGGTGGTACGAGGGCAGCGTGCGGTCGGTGGACTGCCCGCGCGCAGCGGCGGAACGGACGATGGTGATGGGCCGCGAGCAGGTGAAGGTGCGCTTGATTTCCCACGCGACGATGGCCGCGTCGTGCACCGCGCCGTTGAGCGCGAGGTAGAGGCGCACGTCCCACTCGAGCTTGTCGAGCTCGGCGCCCTGTCCCTTCCACTTTCGGCTGAACATCGGGTGGTCGGAGGCCTGGTTGGCCAGCACGTTCCAGTGGCCCGGTGGCGTCTCGGACTTGGGTCCATCGGCCCAGAACTCGGCGAGCAGGCGCGAGAAGTCACCGAGTGGCACCACCTGGGGCGCATAAGGCTGGCCAGTGACGGGGTTGAGCGGGTGGCCGGTGCCGGCGTTGCTCCCCAGCGGGTTGTTCCCATACGCCCCGGGTGAGATGTCCTTCAGCTCGGCGCCGGGCGCGAGCTTCGAGCTCTTGCGAATGATGTCGACGGCCCACCCCATGGTGGCCGGCGTGATTTTTGGCGGCGGACCGGGGTCTGCATACAGCGAGGTCGGCGTCGCCCGAGTCAGCGCGAACGGCTTTACGTCACGCCACTGCGCGCCGATGTAGCCCTGCACGCCGGCAGCGATGGGAATGCCATTCTGCGTGGCGGCGATGGCGAGGTCGAGCGGCTGCCACTGGTCGATGTCCATGGCGGGCGTGCGGCTCGCCGACTCGACGGCGATGGGCGGGTTGACGGACTTGAACATCGTGGTGTCGGCGTAGTTGTTCGCTTCGTTCGAGCCGTCTCCAACATGCATCTCGATGATCGCCTTGCCGATGCGGTTTCCGACGGCGCGGGGAGAATCTCCCGTCAGCGTGTTGTCGTCGGGGTCGTACCCCTGCTTCGTCATGAGCGCGCGGTAGCAGGCCTGCGAGACCTTGCCGCCGATGGCGTTCTTGTAGCGGTGGTCGAGGACGCGGAAGGCGGCGTAGCTGACGGCCTCGTCTCGCGCGGCCGCGACGTTCGCGGTGGTGATGCGCTCGGCCGTGAAGACCGGCTGCGCGGTGGGGCTGAAGGCGGCCCACGCGTCCCACATGGCGGCGCTGAAGTGGAAGAGGTTGCGCGCGTGCACGGTGGGGCGGGGCAGGTCGCGGCGAATCGACGACATCAGCTGCTCGTTCCAGCGGCGGGCGACCGAGGCCGTGGGCGCGGGGTCGATGTCCTTCATGGGGCACGTCGCCGCGGGAGGCGTGGGCTTCTCGGGCTGCACGTACGTCGGCGTCTTCGGCGTGCCGTAGCGGATGATGGCGCCGAGCTTGAGGTCGCTGATGACGTTGCCGCCCACGGTCCACAGGCCACCCTGCGGGTCGACCCACGCAGCGTGAAGTGACTCGACCGCCGGACCGTTGGTGGTGACGCGCTCCCACTTGCCGCTCTTGCGCTCGAAGACGGCGCCGCCTTCACCCGTGGCGAAGGTTGCCGTGCCGTTGCTGGCGACGCCCTGGAGGAGTCCGGGCAACCCATCGACGGTCGGTGCGACGAAGGCGTCGCCCTTCCTCTCGAGCAGCGTGCCCATGCGGCCTCCGCCGACCGCGAAGACTTCCTGGCCTGCACCTGCGACGGTGAAGAGCGTCTCGGTGCTGTTGCTCTCGAGGCGTGTCAGCGGCCCGTCACCGGTCTTGCGGAGCACCAGGCCATCAGCGCCGACGAAGTAGACCTCGGTCGCGTTGCCCCACACCTTGAAGAGGCCGGGAATCTCGCCCGCGCGCCGCGGCAGGTCGGTCGGAAGGAGAAGGGAGGTCCACGTCGTTCCATCGAAGCGCCAGATGAAGCCGCTGCGGCCCGAGGTGTTGCTGCCCACTGCATAGACATCGGTCGGCGAACGGCCCCAGAGTCCGAAGACCGTCTGGCGCGCGAGGCCCGGCGTGAGGTGCCGCGTCACTTCGCCGTCTTTGAGCTCCACCACCACGCTGCTGGCGCCACCAATCATCACGTGCCCCGGCGCGAACGCGTGCACCCACCACAGCGGGCTCGTCACGCCCGGCACGGCGACCCGCGTGAACGCCGCGCCATCGAAGTGAAGAACGAGGGGCCCCTGGCCGCCCGTGTCCGCGCCCACCGCCCAGACATCTTTGTCAGACGTGCCGCCGACGCCCATCAGCGCTTCGTCCAATCCACTGGCAACGGTCTGCCACTCGCCTGTCGGTCCGGTCGGGCAGGCCATGGTGACGAGGCTCAGTGCGGCAATGGCAAGACATGACGTGAGGGTTTTCATGATCAACCTTTGCAAATGTTGGTGCAGTAACTGCCGGCGCTGGGACCGCACCGGAACGTTGCGCGCGCCGTGCCAGCCGCGAGGATTCGTCCCTTATCGTTCTTTGCTTTGACGGTGAAGAGCAGCTCACGATCGATCACGTCGATGCCCACCGGCGTCGGGCACATGAAGACGTTGACGGGCGCCGGGCTGGCCCACGACGAGACGAAGAACAACCCGAGGTCCCACTGACGAGAGCCAGTACTGACGAGCTTGTCGTCGCTCGCGCGCACCACGCGGTGCTCGATGGTCACCTGACCGACCCCGCCCTCGGGCAGCTTGTAGAGGACGTTGACGTGGTAGCCGCCCTGGGAGCCCGCGATGGCGAAGGCGTCTCCCGAGAGGGGAAGAAAGCCGCCATCGGCGTCGGTGGTGCCGAGCTCGAGCGCCGCGACGATTTCTCCGCCGTCAGGCAGGCCACCGTCAGGGTTCGGGTTCGGAGGGCCGCACGCGGCCATCGACACCCCGGCCATCACCACCAGGAAGAACCGCATCGTGCACCCCGAATGACTCGACCCGCTGCGACCTCGCCTGTTCAAGCACGAGACCGGAGCGGGCCGGGAGCCTTTCATGAGAGAACTGTCATCGATTCGCGCGGCGGCGGCGCAGGAAGGCCACCAGCGCGAGGAGGCTGAGGCTCGCCGGGTCGACCGCGGAGCAACCGCCGAGCTTCGCGATGGGCTTCGAGTTGTCGAGGTCGATGACGGGGCTCCCTTCTTCGGAGAGCGTCTCGACGCGCAGGGCGCTGGGGCCGGCCGAGAGCGCGCGCTCCGGGGTGGCGCCGCGGCCTTCCGGGTACTTGATGCTCCAGCCCTGCTCGGTGATGAGGCGGCCCGGCGAGGTGAACGCGTTGCCGGCGACGCCGCAGTTCACTTCGTAGGTCGCGTTGTGGTCGCGCGACACTTCGGGCAGCGAGGGGTTGTACGAGAACACCGGGTCGCGGTTCATGTCCTGGGGCGAGAGCGCCGTGTAGAGCCGCGTCAGGGTCGGGTAGGCCTTGAAGAGCGCGCCCGCTTCACGGACCGGCTTGACGACCTTCTCGAAGATCTCGCCAGCGAGCGCCGAGGGGTTGAACGTCAACTGGTAGCCGATGAACAGCGCCGGGTTGTTCGTGCGGTAGTCGCCCAGGTAGTAGCTCAGGCGCAGGAGGAACTCGTCTTCGGTGGTGATGCCCTTGAGGCTGGCCGGGAACGGAATCGCGCCGAGCACGAGCGCCTTGAGGTTCGGCGGGAGCACCTGCTGCTGGAATGGGAAGCCGCGGCCGCTCTGCTGCTGGTTGGCCGGGAGCGGAACGAAGCTGTTGTCGAACAGGTGCTTCACGAAGGCGCCAGGGTCGGTCTTCGCGGCGAGCGCTTCCTGAGTGCCGAAGCGCGAGGCGGGGTCCAGCACGTCCTTCATGACGTCAGAGGTGCCTGCGTACTCGGTGACGAACGCGTGCTTCTCGGGAGCCTCGCTGATCGCCTTGATGACGACGTCATTGTAGTTGTTCGCCTGGTTGAACCAGTCGAGCTGCGCGTCGTTGATGACGACGTGACGGTAGTTGCGGGGAATGGCGCGGCCCTGTCCGAGCATCCACACCTGAATGCCCATGTTCGGCTGCGCGGCGACGCTGGTGAGGATGATGGGAATCATCGGCTTCTCGCTCGGGTACTCGAGCACCACCGGCTGAATGTCACCGGCCGACTTGCCCGACTGGAGCTTGAGCGCGAGGAAGAAGCTGCCCGGGTTGATGTACGGGCCGACCACGTCTTCGGTGCCGACAGGAATGAAGTAGCGGTTGTCGGCGAGCCACTTGAGCATCGCGTCTTTGTTGTCGGCCTTGAGCACGGCGTAGTCGTACGGCCCGATGGACGACTGAATGACGAGGGGCGAGCCGTTGCCGCCGCTCTCCGCCGAGTCGTCGACGGAGCCACGCGCGCTCGGCGCCAGGCTGCCGAAGCCGAACCCGACGCCACCGCAGTTTCCGGTCGCCTTCACCTGCACGAAGTAGCGCGGCTGGGTGGTGGCGATGAGCTGCGTGAAGAGCTCTTCGGTGCCCAGCTTCAGCGTCGGCACGCTCGGCACGGGCAACAGCCACCCGAAGTCCTTCGCCTCACCGGCGTACTGAATCTGGATGTGCGCCGTCACCTTGCCGTTGGCGGTCGCGAACAGAATCCGCTCTCCGGCCTGCACGATGGGAACGGAGGGGTCGGGCGGCGCGAAGCAGCCACACGCTTCGGCACGGCCTGACCACATCGCGACGGCGACGGTGGCGGTGAGCAGGATGCTCGAGAGGGTCTTGATCAAGTGGTTCTCCGGGAAGCGGTTGTTTCGGCCGGGGTGACCCTTGCGGGGTTTGTGCCACGCAGGACTTCAACGAAACTCATGGGTTCGAAAGCGCCGCGGCCGCTCACCCCGTGATTCTCGTCGGCTCGCCACGAAAATCTGACGGATCAGCCGCGACACGGATGCCTGCCCCGAAACCTGATGACCGGACGGTGCGCGGCGATAGAACGGGCGTGTGCCTCCGGTGCTCGGCCTGGTTGCGGTGAACGATGTCTACTCACTCGAGCACCTGCCACGGCTCGCGACCCTCATCGGCCATCATCGCGCGAAGACCAGCGCCGACCGCTGGCTGGTGGTGCTGGCTGGAGATTTCGTCGCGCCCAGCGTGCTCTCGAGCCTCGACGGCGGAAGACGCATGGTCGAGTGCCTCAACGCGCTCGGCGTCACGCACGTGGTGTTCGGCAACCATGAGGACGACGTTCCGGTGTCGGAGCTCTCGGCGCGCGTGCGGGAATTTCGCGGCGTCTGGCTCGGCACCAACGTGCACGGGTTCGAGCCCGCGCTGGCTCCGTTCGACGTCGTCGAGGTGGGCGGGCGGCGCGTGGGACTGGTTGGCGTCGTGATGGATGACCTGAACGTCTACCGGCGGTCTCCGTTCGGTGGCGCGACGCTGGAGCACCCGAACGACGCAGTGGTTCGCGAAGCGGCCCGGCTTCGGCGTGACGAGCGCTGCGACACCGTCATCGCCATCACGCACCAGTGGCTCAAAGACGACCGGCTGCTCGCCGCGCTGGGGGTGGTGCCCCTCATCCTCGGTGGGCACGAGCATGACCCGCACCTCGAGCGTACAGAGCACACGGTGCTGAGCAAGTCGGGCATGGACGCGGTTCACGCGGCCGTCGTCACCGTCACGCTCTCCACACCGCCGACGGTCGAGGTGACGCACGAGCTCGTCGCGCCGTACGCGGAAGACGGGGCGCTCCGGGCGCGGGTCGACCACGCGCACGCATTCGTGGAGCGCCTGGCAGGCGCGGTGTTGCTGCCGAAGCTCTCGAGCCCGCTCTCGTCGCAGGGAGGCCGTGCCGCGCAGACGACGATGGGCACGTTCGTCTGCTCCTCGTTGCGAGACGCGCTGGGCGCCGACGCGGCGCTGTTCAACGGCGGAGGCCTGCGCGGCTCCGAGACACACCACGACGTCTTCACCCTCGGCGACCTGCAGAACGAGCTGCCCTTCGACAACGAGGTCGTGCTGGCGACGTTGAGCGGCGCGTTGATCAAGGAAGTGGTGGCGTACTCACGCCGGCTCGCGCCTCGCGGTGATGGTGGTTTTCTTCACGTCGACGATCAGCTGAAGGTGGGCGTCGACGGGCTGACGGTGACGCACGTGGCGAACGCTCCGCTCGACGAGGCGCGCGACTACCGGGTCGCCGTTCCGCGCGGGCACCTGCTCGGGCTCGACCGCCTCGAGCCGTTCCTGCGTCTGGCGCGGGAGCGGCCTGAGGCGATTCCCGCGGCAGGGAGCGGCCGGCCTCCGCGGCTCATCCTGCTCGAGGCCCTGGTGCGCGCGCGCGTCGCCGAGCTCGGTGGCTTCGACGCCATCGACCAGAATGGTGACGGCGAGGTGACGCGCGCAGACCTCGTGAAGGCGATGGCGCAGGCCGCCGGTGCACCTCCAACCGAGGCGACGGTGTCGCTCGTGCTCGATACGCTCGACGCGAACCACGACCAGGTGCTCACGAAAGACGAAACGCTCGATCGATCGAAGTGACTCATGGGGCGAGGCCGGGCCCGCGCCAGGGTGATGGCCTCGTTCCACTCGTTCACGACGGCGCTGGGTTGACCCATCAACGTGCCGGCCCCGTCAGTAGAGGCTCCGCACGACTGCCCGGACGTCTCCTGATGGCTCGAGGACACAGAGGATGAGGTCAGGCAGTGGCGCGACGGTGTCGCACGGCCTCGTCGAAGTGGCGGACAACACGTTGTCCCCAGCCGTCTCGCAGCGCAGGGCGCGGGCGCCGTCGACCATCGCCCCGAGGCGAAATCCCTTCTCGATGGCCGCCCGGGCCCGAGGCCATGGACCCACGCGATAGCCAGCTGCGGGAGCCGACCAGCCGGCCGTGGGGCGGAACGTGCCCTCGAGGGAGAGGCCTTCGCGCTGGCCGAAGCCGACCTGTTCCGGGTACCCCTTCCAGACGAGCACGGTGGCGTCGCGAGGCAGTCCACAGCGCGCGCGGACCCGCCGCTGGTCCGTCTCGTCCTGCGAGGTGCACGCCGACATGAGAAGGAGCAGGACCCAGACCCAGAGCTTCATGCCGGTAGCCTCGCAGCTCGGGAAGAGGCGTGGCGCGCGGCCTGGGTCAGCGGTCGAAGGCCATCATCGAGCGGTCGCCGACTTCATCGACCTGTCGATCATGAGCTGCACGGAGACGAACAAGCTCGACCGCATCACCGCAGACGGGATGAGTGTTCGGCGGGAGGTGCTGAAAGAGAGGGACCTGCTCGCGACGGGCTGACCGCGCCACGACCGATGACATAGGCTTGGGTGATGCTGTCGAAGGTGAAAGGCACCCGAACACTTGCCGACTGGCTGGCGCAGCCCGAAGGCCACCGCCTCGAGTTGCTGAACGGCAACTTCGTCGAGAAGGCCAGTCCATCGTCGGAGCACGGAGTCACCCAGACCAGAGTCGGCATTCAGGTCGGTGGACCGTTCATGCGGCGCTCGGGTGGAACGAGGCCGGGCGGTTGGTGGATTGCCACCGAGGTCGACGTCCTGCTGGGCAGCGACCTCTTTCGACCTGACCTCATCGGGTGGCGCCGCGAGCGTGTTCCCGAGATTCCTCGCGATCGACCCACCGCCGTGAGGCCAGATTGGATCTGCGAGATCATCTCGGAGTCCAACGCCGCGCACGATCGCGTGGTGAAGATGCGCGCGTACCATCAGGCGCAGGTCCCACACTATTGGCTGCTCGACCCGCTCGAACGAACGCTGGTGGCGATGCGGCACGCCTCTGGCGGTTACCTCAACGTCATGGCTGCGACGGCTGATGAGCGTGTGCGACCCGAGCCTTTCGAGTCGGTCGAGTTCCTCGTCGCCTCGTTCTTCGATGATGTCGACGACACTCTGGAGTGACCGCGGAGGACTACGGCCTCACCCGGAAGATGGCGGCATCGACCAGCACCAGGAGCGTTCCAGCCGGCTCGACGATGAAGTCCAGCGGCGCGTCAGCCAGCTCGATGACGCGTCGCACCTCGCTCGGCCAGACGCTCGACGTGCAGTCGATGGACCTCGTGGTGTTGCTCGCGTTGATGGTGAACGTCGAGGCGCTGCGACAGCCAGTCCGCTCCCGCGCGCTCCCGCTCGAGGTGGTCGCGGACGATCGCGCTCTTCGGGATGCCGGTTTCACGGCTGACCTTGTCGAGCCACTGCTCGAGCTCTTCTGTCAGGCGAATCGTGAGCGTGTGAGTCACGCTGCAAGGACGTCATACGACGATGGGCCTCGCGCACGAGGGCGACGCGGTACTCAGAGCATGCCCTCTCGCTGTCCCCTTGACGGCGGGCACCGAGTGCTTCGTCAAGGGCGCGCCCTCGAACCCATCGGTGCCAACGCGCAGCGCGGCTGGCCACTCCGAGTCGCCGGCGACCGTCGCGAACCCCGGGTCGGCGTGTTGCTGGTCAAGCATGCAGCGCTCCGTCACAATCTCGACGAGGTCGTGCCTTCCCTCGTCGGTCGCACGCCAGCCGGGGCGCTCGTCGAATGGCATCCGACCACAGAAGCGACGGTGCTCGTTGCGCGCAACCGGCGACGAAGAGCCTGCGGACGACGCCAGCACCCCATCTCTCCGTCCCTTGAAGCTTCAAGAGTTCCGTGAGGCTGGAAAGAATCTCGGAGCTGCGTGGAGCGGTAGATGCCTGAACTCAGGGCTTGATGCGGGGGCTCGCACTCACCCTTGCCGAGCGTGAAGACGACCCGCGCCGTCATGCCGAGCGCGTTGGTCTGTTGAAACGTCTTCGCCTCGCTCATCGACTTGATGGGCAACGAGAAGGCGACGGGCGCGGCGAGCCACATGTTCTGTGTGAGCTCCGAGCCCTCTTTCGCGGCCGAGGGGTTGGGAGAACCCGCCTTCGCCTCCGCCCACGCGATTGCGATGCGGCCGATGGAGTCGGTGCAGTCGACGGTGCCGAGCACCTCGATGGGCAGCACGCCCGCGGCCGCGTCGTGTGCTTTGAGCGTCACCTGGTTCCGGCCGCGCAGCCGGTACATGGAGCGCTTGACCTCGAACGACTTCGCCAGCTCGGGGCGGCGCGCGGCGTTGGCCTTCTTCTCTTCTGGCGTCGCGCCAGGAGCGTCACCGGGGAACAGCGCCCACAAGCCTTCGGGGCACGGCCCGTCGGGCACCAGCCGCTCACTCGAGGCGTCGTCGTACGGCGGGTCGAGCTTCACCGTGTCGACGGGAGCGACCAGCTTGTCTTCCTTCTTCGCCGCCTTCTCGGCCTCCTGCTTCTCCTTGAGGTCGGCGAGCTGCTTCTCGGCGCGTTTGGCGCGGTTCTCGGGGCAGCTGAGGCTGGAAAGAATCTCGGAGCTGCGTGGAGCGGTAAATGCCTGAACTCAGGGCTTGACGCGGGGGCTCGCACTCGGTTTCCCGCTTTGAATCCCTTATCCCTGATGGTTCCGGGGCGTGACAGGGATCAGGCGACAGTTCGAGGAGTCGGTGTTTCTACGAGGCGCTCGAAAAGGCCCCTCTCGACTCAGGGAATCCGACACCGCCCTCTGAGCCGAAGCCGCCTGCTCGGTCGGAACTCGCCAGTTGGGTGCGTGACTCAGCAGTCGCTGAGAGGTAGCATATTGTCACAATCGAAGCTGTTCCGGGCGAGTCGCACCCTTCATCCTGTCGGAGACATCTAGATGACTAGAACTCTATTTCTGATGGTTGTTGTAGTAGCCAACTCAAGCCTTGGGTACGAGTTTGCTGACTGCTACTCAGACCAGACCCAACGCAAAGAGTGGGAACTCAGCCTCGCCGCCATGAGCGAAACACCGCCTTGGTTCGTTTGGCATCCTGCCGGGCACCTCGCTGGCTTCGCGGGGAAAATCAGGTTCACAAGCACCGCTGCGATTCGAGATTGGCTTCAGAACCACCGCGAGCTCTTCGGGATCCGAAGCCAGACCACTTTCACAATCAAGGGTGATGCATCACCGTTCTGGGCGCTCGATCGTTCGTACCAGAAGTCGAAAAGCCCATCGGGAACGACCGTCGAGTTCATTCCCTCGTTCGCTGAACGTGAGTACTTCGCTCCGATTCGCGGGATCACGCAAATCTATCCTGATGGCTCCGTGATGCTCGTCGGTCTCGTAAACAGCGCGGCACCCGAGCTGCTGAGTCCGAACACCAACCTGTCCTTTCCATCGCCTGCGAGCGCCTTCGCGAAGGCGGGGTCGGCGCTCGGCACCACTTTCGTTGTCCACGAGTTCAGCCGACTGGTCCTCGCGGATGGCCATTGGCTTGAGACGCGAGCTGTCTCAAGGGTCGGGCTTCATTGGTGGCTTGTAGGGGTCGATAGCACGGGGACGCGCAGGTCACTGCTCCTCTCTGCCGACACAGGCAGCGTGACGGTCGAATACGAGGGACTCGTTTCGAAGTTTGCGCCCCGGCACGAGAAGCACATTCCTATCAATCCAATCGCGCCATTTAGCTCACCTGCAAGTTTCGATTGGAACGTCCTTGCAGGCGCCGCTCCTGTTTCCTGCTCAGCGGCCACTGCAACCGGTGCGTGTTCAGAGCCCGCATTTTCGGAAGTGCAGCTCTCCAAGAACGTTGTGCCTGCTGCTGTTGACTACTGGTACGATCGCTCTCTTGAATGCAACAGGTCGATTGACTGGCCCTTCTCGCCGATCTACCCGCCCGCTCCACAGTACATCAATCGTTGCAATGTTCGACCAGTCAGCGGGGGGTCGTCCGTACAGACCCTCAAGGTCATCATCGCAGAGTCGGGCGCGACCTGCACCGGACCCTGCTGGTATAGAGATGCGCTGCTTCTTCCGATCGGGGACGTAAGCCCCACCCTGGTGGGCCATGAATGGGGTCATGAAACCCTCAAGAGTCTGGGGCAGTTCAATCATACGAGTGATGGTTTTGCGCCCAACAACGCAGTGACAGAGTTTCTCGCCGATGGTATCGGAATCATACACGCGAATCACCAACAAGCTGGTCCATGGATCGCGCCTGACTGGGATATCTATGACGCAGCGGGTGTGCGACAAGGTGGCTTCAGTTCAGGCTTTGGTAGCTGCTCGTCGTGGTCGACAATTCGGACGACTCTGGGTGGCTCGACGCGTTCAGCGTTTGATATTCACATGGCCCGGAAGTTCTTCGGCGGGCCCGACAATGTTACACGTTCAGATGCTTCCTTTCGAGCTATGGAGCGCGGCTTCCTATCCGCTCTGTCGATCATTCAGCCCCTGCCGTATCTGACAGACTGGGTCGCGGCGGTCGTTGCCACGAGAGCGGCCTGTGACGGTCGGCTCGTTGCGCTCTCAGCGACGACTTGCTTCAACGAGCTGGGCGACGCGTTGGTTGGAGGACTGGTCGCAGGCGGTGCCGCGACACAAACGATCGCAGCTGGCGGCTACCGCGTCTCCCCTTGCGCTCCTTAGCTCGGGTGCTTCTTGGTGGGGCGCTGGCCATCCTTGCCTGCGCTCCACTTCCCTCACAGGAGTTTTCGAGTCCTGGCCTACTTCCGGTCGTCAGTTTGGACTGCTGCTCTGCAGCGCAATGCCCGGAGAGGTATTCTCAGAACTGCAGCTGCAAGGCATGTCGAGAAGACTCGGCTTGCGTCTCGGGCTCCTGCAGGGAGTTGCCAACACTAGACGGATACTGCCTGGCGAGCGCCCTGGACCGTGAATGCCAACTTACCGTCACGCAGCTTCGTGTCGAAGTGCAGAGTGTCTGCATCTTTATGGCTATGCCTGCTGAGTGCATTCGCCGAATTGACGTCTCGGATGGTGGCGTCGCTGCAACGCTGCTGATCCGCGGCACACAGGGCACCGTTCAGACCGCGCCGGTGGAAATCACCCTCTCAGGTTCCTCCTGGGATGCAGTGCACACTGCGCTCGGGCGAATCAGATGCGAAGCAATGGTATTGCCAAAGGACTTGTGTTTGACGAACCAACCATGGGTTGTCGTCGGCGCTTTGGTGGGCGACGGTGGCTTGGATCCGTTACTGAGCTACAGTCTGGGCGATTCGGCTCGTCCGAGTCCGAGTGTGCTTGGGGGGCTCGACGTGCTCTTTGCGCTCACTAGCGATGTCTGGGCAGACGCTGGCGTTGGCTACCTGCGTTGAGCGTACCTTCGTAGGTCTCCCTGCTCGAGAGGGTGGCGGGCAGAGCGGGTGACAGTTGGTGAATTGAATGACCTTCACCGACAGCGAGGTGGGATAGCGTCAGTCTTTGATTTCGCCGGAGCATTTGGGCGACTGCCAGATTCTGCTACGTGGCCCGCCGGTGATTGTATTTGATTGGCAAACACAACTTGAGGCCGTGTTGTCCGGCGACATCGATTCGGTCTCGCCCCATGCGTTGCGTTGAGTTGCTCGCCCTGATTGGGGTTGCGGTGCTCATTCACCCCGGGTCGGTGAAACGGAACGTCACCTTCTCATTGCCTGCTCGAGCTCTTCTGTCAGGCGAATCGTGAGCGTGTGAGTCACGCTGCAAGGACGTCATACGACGATGGGCCTCGCGCACGAGGGCGACGCGGTACTCAGAGCATGCCCTCTCGCTGTCCCCTTGACGGCGGGCACCGAGTGCTTCGTCAAGGGCGCGCCCTCGAACCCATCGGTGCCAACGCGCAGCGCGGCTGGCCACTCCGAGTCGCCGGCGACCGTCGCGAACCCCGGGTCGGCGTGTTGCTGGTCAAGCATGCAGCGCTCCGTCACAATCTCGACGAGGTCGTGCCTTCCCTCGTCGGTCGCACGTCAGCCGGGGCGCTCGTCGCAACCTTCTGCTGCCTGCCGTGTTGGAGCTTCCATGCGAACTGCGACCGCTTTCCTCGCCGTGTGTCTGTTCGCTGCGTGTGGGATGCCACCCCCGCTCGTCGATGCAGGAGTCGAGACGGACGCAGGGTCGGTGGTGGATGCGGGCGTCGACTGCAACGGGGGCGCGATGGAGGCCGCCGATGTCGTCTTCACCGAGCGAGGCCCGCTGCGGGGGCAGGTCTCGGCCGGCGGCCGCGCGTTCCGTGGCATTCCGTACGTGAAGCCTCCCGTCGGTGCGCTTCGCTGGCGCCCGCCCGAGGTGGAGTCGGCCTGCTGGCCCGGCGTTCGCGAGTCCGTCTCGTTCGGAGCGAGGTGCCCACAGATCGATCAGCAGCAGGGCCAGGCCTTCGACGCGGGTGCGCCCGTTGAAGGCTCGGAGGACTGCTTGACGGTCAATGTCTTCACGCCCGCGGGTGTGGGACGCGATGCGGGACTGCCGGTGATGGCGTTCATCCACGGTGGCGGCAACACCGGTGGGTCGGCTTCGGAGTCGGCTGGCAACGTCGCGAACGTCACGATCTACGACGGCACCGCGCTGGCCCAGCGAGGCAACGTCATCGTCGTCACCATGCAGTACCGCCTGGGCGTGCTCGGCTACCTCACGATGCCGGTGCTCGACGACGAGTCCGACGCGGGTGTCTCGGGCAACTACGGACTTCAAGATCAGCAGGCCGCGTTGAAGTGGGTGCAGCGAAACGTCGCCTCGTTCGGCGGAGATCCGTCGCGCGTGCTGCTGTTCGGCGAGAGCGCTGGCTCGGTGAACACCTGCACGCACCTCGCGATGCCGGGCTCAGCGGGGCTCTTCCACCGCGCGCTCATGCAATCGGGCTCGTGTGTGTCGGCGCTGCAGCCGGCGGTGCGTCGCGCCGAAGCCGCGCTGTGGCTCCCGGGAACGGGCTGCACCACGGCCGGTGACGTGCCGGCGTGCCTGCGCGCCTTGACGCCGGAGCAGCTGATTCGCGCGTACCCGGTGCCGATCGTCGTGGGTGGACGACGACCGCCGGTGAGCTGGGGCCCCGTGGTCGACGGGAAGGTGCTGCCTCAGGTTCCTGCAGACGCGATTCGCGCGGGGACCCATCACAAGGTGCCGATCGTGATCGGGTCGAACTCCGAAGAGACGGGCGTCTCGACGCCGCTGATCACCACGGAAGCCGAGTACCGCGCTGCAGTGACTGGTCTCGTCGGAGCCGCGCTCACCGATCGCGTGATGATGCTGTACCCGTCTGCGACGTACGGGACTCCGCGTCGCGCGCTCGTGCAGGTGACGACTGACGCCTTCTTCGGGTGCCAGGCGCGCATCGCCTCGCGAGTGGCCGCGCGTGGTCAGCCCGGCGTTCCCGTGTACCGATACCTCTTCTCTCGCGCGATCGTCCCGGCGCGTGGCGCGTTTCATGGTCTCGAGCTGAGCTACGTGTTCCAGAAGTTGTCCGAGCTGCTCCCGATGCCACCGGCGGTGGACGTCGCGGTCGAGGCGTCGATCCTCGGTGCATGGACACGCTTCGCCGCGACGGGAGATCCCAACGGGGGCAGCCTGCCGATCTGGCCCGTGGTGTCGGCGCCTGAGCCGTTCCTGCGGCTCGACTCGATGGTGACGACGGGTACGGGCTTGCGAAACGCCGAGTGTGATTTCTGGGACGCGGTGGCCGGTGTGATGATCCCTCCGCCTCCGTGAGCGGGCCTGCTGTCCTCGTGGTCGTTCACCGAGACTTCCAGATGATTGGCTCGCGAGCGCAGTGGAAGATCGCGAGGACGACGAGGGTGTTGTTTTCGATCACGTAGAAGACGCCGTACGGAAAGCGGCGCACGCCTGATGTCGCCGTGCACGCGTTGGTGTTGCTCTGGTGCCCGCTCTGCGGAGGCCAGCGCGGCCTCCACGCACTCGACGAACTCATCGCCGAGGCCCTCGCGTCGAGAGTCGTACCAGGCTCGCTCGCGCCTCGGAGAACTCTGCCACTGCGGCACGGCGGAAGACCGTGCGGAGCGTCATTTGCCTGACCGCGTCTGCGCCTTCACGTCCTCCCAGGACACCACGTCGTCTGGTGCGGCACGGTGGTCTGCGAGTCGTCTGGTCAACTCTGCGCGCATCTCGTCGCTGACCGGCACTTCCTCCGGGTCCGCGGCGATGCTGTCCCACAGCCGCTGAACGTGCCGAATTCGCTCAGCTGGGCTCATCTCTTCGAAGACCAGTTCCATGTGCGACAGCCTACCTCGACGCGGAATCCGCTTCACCTCGGGCCGGCGACGGGACACCCGGTCAGCGAGGCACTTCCAACTCGTAAAACACGAGCGCGGCATCTCGTTTCGCCCAGAGCCCCGCGCCGATCTGCCTGAAGTGCGGCGCGAGCAGCTTGCGGTACACCGCGCCCGAACGCTGGTGCACGCGCGTATCGGTCAGGTCGGTGTCGACGTTGCCCGCGACGTCACGCTTCGTGATCGCCTCGAGGTACAGAAACCCCTCGCACCCCGCGGCGAGGTTCTCGATCGCACCGGGCAGCGTCGACGTACGGCAACACGCCGTGACAGACGACGAGGTCGAACCTGCGCTCCGGCCGCCACGTCCGAATGTCGGCCTGCTGGTGCCCGTAGCGTTTGCAGATGGAGCGCTCCATCTCGGTGCCGAGGGAGCGGACGTGCTTGCGGTGCTTCTTGAGCCAGGTCTTCCACCAGCCCACGCCCGCGCCGACGTCGAGCACCGACTGGCTCGAGGGATGAGGGCAGCCCTACTCCGACGATTCGCATCAACTGTGGCTCTTCGAATCTCTTTCAAGTCGTGTGTGGTGCGACGCCGCAAGTCGGTGTGCTCGAGCCTGATTCAAATCATCTTCGACGACGGTGGTGTGGGGCCTGTCTGGCACAGCATCGTCACGGGCTCGATGGTGAGCGTGCGATTCGACGCAGTCGTTCCCGTGTTCCCCGACGCCGGGTTCTACGACCTGCACGGAACGACCTCAGGTCGGCGAGATGGATGAGCACGGTTTGGCAGGTCACAAAGTCGAACGTGCCGCTGTCGAAGGGCAGCTGAAGCGCATCTCCCAGACGGTAGCTGTATCGCGCAAAGAGACCCGCTGCGCTTGCGCGATCTGATGCTTGCTCGACCCATGTCCGCTCCCGGTCGACGCCTGTCACGTGGGTGTTTGGCGGGAGCGCAGAAGGGCCGCAAGGTGCGCCCGACGCTCGAGGTCGGCATCTGCGGTGAGCACGGTGGCGACCCGAAGAGCATCGACTTCTGCCACTCGCTCGGGCTCACCTCCGTGAGCTGCTCTCCGTTCCGCGTGCCCATCGCGAGGCTTGCTCCCGCGCCAATGCGACGGCCCAGGCATGGTGATGATCTCTGGCGTTCGCGAAGGCGACCAGAAACCCGGTGTCGGCAATCGCCTTCACTTGCGCGAGGAGCCTTTTCGCGACGAGAGGCCGGGTGCCTCGGTGACGCCACCTCACCCCCCCGCGGCAACGCCCTCGAAGACGACTCAGGCGCCCGAAGCCTCTGGCCCTCCTCCACGGTTTCGCGCTCTATTCATCTTGTCCGTGTCCGTTCCGAGCTTTCGGGGGCTCCGGAGCGCCTTCAGGTTGTCGAGGGTCGACGTCCTACCCTCGAAGCGCTCGACCACCAGGGCGCTCACCACGGCCATCGCCCGGTGTTCCACCGGCTGCTTCCCGGTCTCCCAGCGAGAGACCGTTTCAGGCGTCACAGCGAGCAGTTCGGCGAGCTCCAGCGCCTGTAGGCCAGCCACCTTCCGCATGAATCGCATCACCTCGCCGGTCGCCTCGCTGGCCATCGCCAGCTGGACGGCCGCCCGCAGCTCGAAGCGCTCAAGCGAAGGGCCGTCGGAGTAGACCTCACCGCACTCACGGCACCTGAGCGCCGGCACCTTGGCGGTGAACACGCGCTTCCCGACTTCGACCGTGTCGGGAGCGACCGTCTTCTCCAGCTTGCCCGTCTTGCAACGTTCGCACTTCATCGTTCGCTCCGAGGTCACGTTGACGTCGTTCGGGTCTGCGCTCGGTGGAAGAGCAGGGGCAGGAGTCAGCGAGGGCTCGACTCACGCCTCTGGTCGCGTGGCTGCGTCGTAAGTTCGACAAACAAGGGATCTTTGCGAGGGATTCGTTGAACCGACATCTCAAATAAAGACGATGGCGCTGCCGTGCGCCAGGCTCAGTCTTGCCGCGTCGTAGAGATCGAGCCATGCGGTGATCTCGCGGTAGAGGCCGTCCTCCTCTTCGGTCAAGGCGTAGAGACGCTCAGCTTCTTCCCCGCTCAGCGAGCCAGCTGCATCGAGCTGGACTCCCAGGGCAGGTGCCACCAGAGTAAGTTCTCGTTTGAGATAAATCGATGAGCCAAGGTAGCCGCCGGCAAGGTGCTCTTCGACGAGCACTTTGGGGAAATCGATGGGCAGATAGAAGCCCTCGCAATCGGAATGACACAACAGATGCGAGTCCAGCTTGGCGCCCACCTGCTCTATGACCGGGTCGTCAGCGGCGCGAGCGTCCTCAGGGAATGGCGTGGCGAGGTAGGTGCTGTCGAGCGTCCGGTATGCGGCCACGCGGCGTAGGCGGTGCAGATACGAGTAGCCCATCTCCCCCCAGGGCTGGGGCGATGAGAGTGGTGGCAGATTCTCCGGCTCGTGGTGCGGAGGGAGGCCGTGAGCGGCGAGGAGGCGGTTCATGATCTCAAGCTGGCCCAGGAACCAGCGCTTTCCATCTTCGTCGTCTCCAGCAGTAGCGAGGTAGCCGACGACGGTGGTCAAGCTCATGTGGTGAATTCAAGCTCGTGCCGCGAACGGAGAAAATGGAAATCGGGTGGCGGCGCGGGCTGCGTATGACCGCGCGCTCCCTTTCAGGGCCGGACGACGAGCACACCGGTGCTGGCCAACTGGAGTTCGATGGTGTGCGGCAAGAGCTTCAGGCTCGACACCCGCTCAGCCAGCAGAAAACGGGCGGCGGTCTCGGCATCGGCGATGGCTCCTGCTCGTCGAATGAGCGACTCGGCGGTCGATTCCGGTGTGTCGCGGTGAAACCAGCCAGAGGTGAGCACCAGCGAGTCACCAGACGCGAGATCGTGACGAGAGACGATGATGGGCTGCTCCCCGTCGGCCTCGAAGCCGAGCACCCGCGTGACGATGCCCGCCAGACCTTCGGACACCGGAGCGCCCGTTCGTTTCGCTTCTTCACCCAGCGTCTCATCGACGGTGAGTCGATCGACACGCTCGCCCCGCACGCGCCACACGCGGTGATCAGCGACGTGAATCACCCAGACGGTCCCCGGCTCGATGGCTGCTGCGCAGAGCTCGACTCGCCACCCGCGGTTCGCGAGGTTCTCGTCACTCGATTGCGCGACCAACAGCCGATGCAGCTCTTGAAAGAACGCCGTCAGCCTCGTCGCGACCGTGCCCGAACCACGCCAGCCCCGAGTGAGCGCCTGCTGCAGCAAACCGACATGGCCGGCCGCGGGCACCGAGTTGGCGTGCATCGTCGCGCGGCTGACGAAGACCAGCGCGTCGTCGCGCCCAGTGACGACCCAGGGACCGCGCCCGCTGGGAAAGTCTGGGCCAATCGCAGCGCCGACCTGCATCGACTCAGACGAGCGACTTCGCGGCCTCGACGACCTTCGCCGCGGTGAGGCCGTACTGCTCGTAGAGGACCTTGTCGGGAGCCGACGCGCCGTACTTGTCGACGCCGATGGCGATGCCGCGATCGCCGACGAAGCGATCCCACCCCATCGTCACGCCAGCCTCGATCGACACGCGCCCGGTGCTGAGGCGCGACTGCGCGTCGACGGCGCTCACGACCCCGCTCAAGACGGCAGGGTGTGGGCGCGCTCGCCTCGGGGAGCCGCGCGCCCAACCGATGGGTCGCGCGGCACCGGGCGATTCGTCTTCCCAGCGGGTTGAAGTAGTCCGTGGCGTGCCATAAATCTCGAGGCCATGGACCTCGTCGAGACCCTCCGCGCGCAGCACCGCCTCGTCGAGGCCGTCGGCGGGCGGCTGACCGAGGCACTGAAGGCGGGCGACCTGGCGACGGCGCAGGTGGCGCTCAGAGAGCTCCGGCAGGCGCTGCTCGCGCACCTCGAGCTCGAGGACCAGGAGCTGTACCCGAAGCTGATTGCGCGGGCGCGCGCGTCAGACCGCAGCAACGAGGGGCTCGTCGCGCAGACGTTCTCCGACAACATGCTCCGCATCAGCGCGGGCCTGCGCGCCTTCCTCGACCGGCACGGCGCGCCGCGAGACCTCGAGGGGCTGTCCCGCGACTGGCAGCACATCTCCGGCATCCTCTCGCAGCGAATCCAGTCCGAGGAGCAGGTGCTGTACCCGCTCTTCGCGCGCGTCACCGCCGTGGACGGGTCTGCCGAAGCGTAGGGCCGCGGCGCTGGCGTCACCTTTGCGGCGTGATCGACTTCACGCGTCGCGTGCTTCCCCGGGGCGGCGCCTGGTAGGTTGAACAAGGCTGCATTCCCTCATGGGAGGCAGGGTGCCTGGGGACCGCCGGCAAGTCGAGGGGCAGCAGTGACTGGCGCGGGCCGCGGTGAGTGGGCACCACCGTCGCGCGGAGGCTCGAGCCCGCATCGGCTCGAGGCCCACCACCACGCCGACCAGCACGAGGCCGACGACCCCCAGGCCCGCCAGTTGTTGCAGCTCGAGCGTGCTCATGCCCTCACCATCTGATTCGAACGAAGACCCGAAGTGAACGCAGTCGTGCGCGCCGATGGATGAAGGTGACGTTCCGACTACTGCGCGTCGGCCAGCGCCTGACGTCGCAGTTGCTCGGCGTTCCACTCGGCGAGGCGGTCGGCGTCCGAGCCGGGGCGCTCCAGTGGGGCACCCAGGAGCGCGGTCTTCGGCGGCGCGTCGAAGTCGAGGAAGGGGCGCACTGAACGGGCCGCGCCCGTGTACCCGTCGGCCGCGACGTTTCCCTCGACGCTGCCTTCGCTACCCGCGGCGATCAGCCCATCGGTGGGACTCGTGCGCTTCGTGAGGAAGCCCCACAGGAGCGGAAGCCCCTCGGAATCGAGCAGCACATACTTGCTGAAGTGGCCGCTCATGAGCGCCGCGCCGCTGCCGTCGTTGGTGAAGGCGACGTTGATGGCGCCAGTGGGCGTCACCGTGTGGCCGCTCGGTGTCAGCCTCGGCGCGGGCGTCAAGGGCACGCTGCCCGAGGCGTTCTCCCAGCGGAAGACGAGCGACTCGGCTCGAGAGAAGAGCTGTTCGCCCGCCGCGGCGATGAAGATGGTCATGAGCAGCCCGGCCTCATCGGGAGCCAGGCACGTGTCGGTGAGGATGGGCCTGTCTGCTCTTCCAAGCTGGCCGACCGAGCCCTGGACGAAGGTCGTCGCCTGCGAAGCCACGGTCGCGCCAGTGCCATCACGCAGCACCAGGTCCGCCGCAGTGATGAAGCAGCGGGCTGTCTTGCCGGTGTTTCGCATCTCGACGACGACGAACGTCGACTCCATCGTCGACGTGGACCGCAGCGCGAACGCCTTGCCAACGGGCAGAACAGCGCTCGGCCCCGCCACGCTCACCGACAAGGCCTTCTGAAGCAGGGTGTGTGCGGTCGCCGCCGTCCCAATCGAAGGCCCGGTCAGCACGGCGGAGTTGTTGTTTCCCGAGAACGAAGGAGGGACTGGCGTGGGGCCACAGGCGACGCAGAACGTCGCGGCGGCGGTGATCAGTCGTGCGCGTCCGAGCATGGCTTCGAGTGCCATGTCCCCGGACGACTCGTCAAGGCGCCTCGTCTTCCTTGTTGAGGCCCAGCGAAAATGTCCGCGCTAACGGCCCAGGGAAAATGTCCGCGG
>JBBAQZ010000047.1:12748-63097 GCA_040400045.1 Myxococcaceae bacterium | reverse complement strand
CTGAGTCAGAGGCCGGTTTCGCCGACGGCAGCCCACGAAACCTCGTTTGCTGGCTGGCCGACGGGCGAGGGTCTTGCGAGCCCGGGTCTTCCGCGACGAGTCGTCTGAAGTCTGGGCGTTCTCGACCGGGCGCTGACATTCGAGCTACGGCGGAGCCTGCGGAGCAGCCCGCACCGACGCACACAGCGGGCCCAGCGCGAGCGCGAGCGCGGGCCCCGGGTGCAGCAGGTCCTTGTTGTCGAGCGCCACCCAGCGGCTCTTCGGCGTCAGCGCCTTCACGGCGTCACGGCCATCGGCGGTGTCCGACGCGTCGACCACGACCTGCGGCGGCGTCGCGACGAGCTGTTCCCTCGACCACACCGGGTACGCCGTCGCTGCGCGCGTCGCGACGTTCTGCACGCCGCAGTCGCGGAGCAGCTCATCGGCGAAGCTCCCCGGACCCGCGACGACCAGCGGCGAGAAGCCGTAGACGAAGAGGACTGCAGGGGCCGCGCCTTTCGGAGCGAGGGAGCGCTGCTTCGCGCGGGCGGCCTCCAGCTCGCTGATCAGCTCCGCTGCGCGCGCGTCTCTCTTCAGCACGGCGCCGAGCACGTGCATCGCCTCCGCGGCATCGGCGAGCGTCGTCAGCGGCAGCGCCAGCACGGGCACGCCGAGCGAGGCCAGCTTCTCGATGGGCTTCTGGTTGCCCGGTGACTTCTGCACCACCACCAGGTGTGGCTTCAGCGTCAGCACCGTCTCGATGGACGGGTCGACGAACCCACCCACGCGAGGGAGCGACTTCACTTCTGGCGCTTCGTCGAAGCGGCTCACGCCGACCAACACGTCTTGCGCGCCGAGGGCCAGCACCGTCTCGGTCAACGACGGCGCGATGGTGACGACGCGCGTGATGGTGGCGGGTGGTTTGGGGCCAAGCCACTGCACCGGGCTGGCGGCGAGGACGAGCGCGAGGAACACGAAGGCGCGCATCGCACACTCTGGCCATGAGCGGGAAGCGCCAGCACGACGGACTCCGGTGAGCGCGTGCAGCCCCTGCCGGTTCCGCGACGGTCAGGCGGCGTCACAGCAGGCAGCCGGGCGGGTCGTGTGGACGCCTGCACGGTGGCTGTCGTCTTCACCCGGTGAAGCTGTCGGAGCCTCGAGCGCTCGTCAGCAGAGGAACGTCTATGGCAAGCTCGTGCCGTTCGGCGTCAAAGCGTCGAGCGTTCAACCCGAGCGAATGCCGAATCGGAGGAGAAAAGTCGTGTTCTCTCGGCGTTACCACCCGTTTCCGCTGACGGGCCTCAGACTCGAGATGGACCGGGTCATCGTTCCAGGGCTCGTGGCGCGTCGAATCGCTCTCTCGGGCATGCGGTACGACGACGAGCTGGCCGTCAAGACGCTGGGCGCTGGCTTTACGGGGCGGCGATGCCGTCTGAGCTTCGTGCTCGAAGGGAGCGCGCGGCTCCACGTCGGGCAAACCGCCGCCGACCTGCGACCAGGCCAGTTCTTCTTCAGCCCTGACGCCCAACAGCAGTGGACCCAAACCGACCACCTCGAAGTCGTCGAGCTGGACTGGGAGCCCGAGGGGCTGGCTTCGCCGATGGGGTCGCTGCCGGCGCATGGCACCCTGGGTCCCAGCGCCCTGGCCCGTGTGAAACAGGTCGTCGAGTCCCTCACTCTGACTCGACGTCAGGCGCCGCTGGCCTTCGCCGCGCAATTCACCGAGGTGATCGAGGTCATGGCCAGCATCGGCGCCTCGGTGAACCGTGACTTCAGGCTCGGCGAAGCGCCGCAACCCAACGAGTGGTTGTTCGAGAAGGTCGACGAGGTACTCGAAGGGCTCGACAAGAATCCTCAGTCGGTCGACCTTGAGCTGCGCACAGGCCTGCCACGACAAAAGCTCTCGCGCCTCGTGAAAGACTTGCACCAGCAGTTCGCGCTCACTGGCACGAGCGACTCGAGCTGGCGGAGCGTTCGCAACTTCTACCGGTTGTTGATGGCGAGCATCATTCTCGGGCACCCAGAGGCTCACCCTGCCCGCGTGTCGCGCCTCGTCGGGTTCGGCTCGCTTGAGGCGATGGATCACGCCTACGCCAACGCTGGAATGCCAACACCAGAACAGCTTCGACGACGCATCAGGCGCCTGCCGCGACAAACTATCAGTAACGGGCTCGAGCGCTGACTCGGTAAGCGGGTGTCGGAGCGGCGGCGTAGTGTTCGACGGGCCGGCTGAAGCCGCTGAATTGACATGAGACCGATGAGACGATGCAGGTCGTGCTGGCTTGTGACGCTGTTCACCCTCGCGGGCCTCGGGTGTGGAGCGCCGAACGCCACCACCAACACTGATGCAGGTCTCGCGCAGGTCGCAGCCGGGGCAGTCGACGCCGGGGCAGTCGACGCCGGGGTCGATGCGGGCTCGACCTGCCTCCCGGTGGCCGCTTTCTCCGAGCGTGTCCAGGTGCGCAACGCTTTCGGCACGCTGGTTGGAACGCTCGTTGTTCCTCCGTCGTGTGGTCCCGTGCCTGTCGTGCTGCTCGTCTCAGGCACAGGAACCCAGGACCGTGATGGGAACGATGGGCCGGGTAGCCCCTATCAGCCGGCCACCCAGAAACGCCTCGCAGAGGCGCTCCTCGACGCAGGCATCGCGTCGCTGCGCTACGACGACCATGGGGCTGCGGAGTCGTACAACGGCGCTCCGCCTCGCGTCGAAGACTTCAGCTTCGACCTCGAGGTGGCCGACGCCGCGAGGTGGATTGCGCTGCTTCGGCAGGACGCCCGCTTCTCGACCGTATCTGGCGCAGGCCACAGCCAGGGCTCGTTGACGCTCATGTTGGCTCATCAGACCGCGCCACTCGATGGCTTGGTCTCGCTGGCGGGTACGAGCCTTCGCGCGGGCCGGTTGCTGATGCAGCAGGCGACAGGGAACCTCGACGACGCGGCCATGGCGCAGCTCGGTCAGGCGGTTGCAGCCCTCGAGGCAGGGGTGTTGCCGGGGGTCTTGCCTGCTCCACTCGATCAGGTCCTGCCCCTCGAGCTCCAGCCGTACTTGCGCAGCTATTTCAAGTTCGACCCGGTCGTCGAGCTGGGAAGAGTCGGTGTGCCTGTCTTGATTGCGCACGGCTCCACGGACCGCACGGTCCCGGTGGCCCAGGCCTCGCAGCTTGAGGCGACGAGGCCCACCGCGAAGCTCGTGATCGTGCAGAACATGGCGCACACGCTGAAGCGGGCGACGTCCTCAGCCGCTGATCAACAAGCTGCGCGGTCCAACCCGAACCTCCCCATCGCCCGGGAGCTGGCTGAGGCGCTCACGGCGTTCATTCACGAGCTCGGGCGCTGAGTAACCGCCAGGCTCAGATGCGCAGGCGCCTGGCTCACTCTGGCGAAAGTGTTGATCAGTGAGCGTCGTTGTTGGGCCATCGCGGCGAAACGGCGGTTGTCGCTGCCTCAGGCGTGCGACGCTTCGCGGAAGTAGATGCGACGAAGCGCGCGCCGGTGACACGTGAGGGCCCTCCCGGTGTAGGTCCAGCGAAAGGGCTTCGCGAGCACGCGGTTGAAGGCGTCGATGAAGTCGTGAATGGCTGTCTTCAGTTCGTCGCCAGCACGGGCACGCCGAGCGAGGCCAGCTTCTCGATGGGCTTCTGGTTGCCCGGTGACTTCTGCACCACCACCAGGTGTGGCTTCAGCGTCAGCACCGTCTCGATGGACGGGTCGACGAACCCACCCACGCGAGGGAGCGACTTCAGGCGGCGTCACAGCAGGCAGCCGGGCGGGTCGATTCCCCGCGAGGTCAGCCTCGCCCGGCGCGTCCTCGGCTACGATGTCGGTGTGCCCACTCCCTGGTGGCTGTCCCACGTGGCGGCGCTCGAGCTGCCCGTCGTGCTCGACCAGCTCTCGCTCGGGGCGCTGTGGAACCTGAACGAAGGGCTGCGCTTCATCCGCTCCAACGTGCAGCCCGAGCTCCGGGCCCGGGACGAAGCGACGACACCCGGAGCCTCGCTGTGCTGGAGCGCGTTTCTGTCGCGCGAGGCGCTGGTTCGCGCAGCCCTCTCGACGGCGACGGCGCTCGAGCTCACCTCGATTCGTCGTGGCGGCCGGTCACCCGAGGCCTTCCGCGCCCACTGGGAAGCGCTCGGCTTCGTCTCCCACCTGGCGCGAGATGGAACGCCGGCGGACGACTACCTCGACGCGCTCTTCCTCACCTCACGTCTGTCGTTTCTCTCGTCCGACGCACCGTTCGCCAACGTGAACCTCGCCTCGAGGGCGTCGCGGGTGTCCGACTTCCTGTCGGTGTCGGACCCGGGCCGGGCCGACGTGGTGTTCGACCTCGGCTCTGGCAGCGGCAAGCTGGCGCTGACCGTCGCGGCGAGCAGCGTGACGGCCGTCCAGGGGGTCGAGCTGCTACAGAGCGCCGTGGACGAGGCGAACGGCTCAGCCCTCGCGCTGGGCCTGCAGAACGTCGCGTTTCATCGAGCCGACGTCCGAGATGTCGACCTCTCGGTCGGCACGGTCTTCTATCTGTACTTTCCGTTTCGCGGCGACGTCGCGTCATCGGTGGCTGCGACGCTGGGCACGCTCGCCAGAGAGAAGGACATCACCGTGTACACGTCAGGGCCCGCGCGCGACTACGGCGAGTTCTTCTCGCGAGAGGTCGAGCGGGGCGCGTTGCACCTCGAGCAGCGCCGCGGCGAGTTCGACGAGGTGATGGTGCTTCGCAGTGAACGCGCGTGAATGGTGACGTCGGCGCCGAGGCTCGAGCGCGCGAAGTCCCTTCGCGAGGCCGTCGACGTTCGCGGTTCAACCCGGCTCGACGTCACCGTCGGGCCGGCCCCAGGCCTCGAGCTTCCGGTACAGCGTCTTGCGCTCGATGCCGAGCGTCCGCGCTGCCTGCGTCTTGTTGCCCTTGAGCGCGTCGAGCACCTTGAGGGCGTAGCGCTTCTCCAGCGCCTCGAGCGTGATGAACTCGCTGGGGTCTTCCGCGTCGAGCACCACGCGCGTTGGCCGGTGCGCGACGACCTTCTCGGGCAAGTCGTCGACGCCCAGCTCGTCGTAGCGGGTCAACGCGACGCCATCATCGGCCACCGCGAGCGTCGTCCACGTGCGCAGCTCGGTCTCTCCGGGCTTCGGGCGGGTGACGTGCCCCGACGAGAACGAGACGTCTCCTTTCGGACTGCACGCGTGGAGCGCATTCACCACGAGGTTGGTGACGGCCTGCTGCGACAGCACCGGTTCGCCCGTCGTTCCGCGGGAGGCGACGCAAGGTGCAGCACACCCGCTGCGGTGGGTGGCAGGGCTGCCGACGTCACGGAGAACCCGCGGTCATCCTCCGCGGCGCTTCATCGCGCGTGCCAGCACTTCCGTCGAGGCCGTCGCTCGCGAGGAGTCGTCAAGCCTCACCTGTGTCCGAACGACACGGGTTGAGCGTGGCGAGCCATTCGCTGTCGCGCTTCGCCGCACTCAACGCTCCCAGACACCCCACGAGAAGCCCGCGGTCAGCCCAATCAGCCACTGCAGGTTGACGGATTGGGTGGGCAGGAAGGTGCCGCCGAGCGCGATGGCGATGAGCCCTCTGTCCGAAGGGCCCACGCGGAGCCGCACGCCACCCTCGAGTCCAAGTCCGAGATGGTTGTCATTGGCGCCGTTGAAGCCCTTCGTCCACGGCGGCTGGAATTGCATCACCCGCACGCGCGCGCCGACGAAGAAGAAGCGGTCTGCCGGGCGCCACGCCGCGCCGATGGAGTACGACTGCAGGAAGCCCGACGGCTCCCACCACGCGTCGACGTCGAAGCGCGGGCGGTTGGCGACGAAGAACGTCCCCGTCGCGCCGACGCCGAAGATGATGGGCAGGCCCACCTGCGCCCCGACGTGCAGGCGGAACCCCGGGCCGACCGTCGAAGGCGACGTTGGCTGAGCGACCGTCGCCGGTGCTGCGGGCGCGACCGTCGAAGTGGCCGCGGGTTGATCAGCCCCCACGCTGCCGGCGTCGGGGAGAGCGGTCGCGGTCTGCGCGAGCAGCATCGTCACGAACAGCGCGTTCATGGGTTCACCTGCGCGTCGAAGAACTTCAAGGTGCGTTCGACCGCTGCGTTCCGCACGTCGTCGACCTCGGCGTAGCTCTCGTGGTTGGCCTGCTCGAGGCGGGTCAGCTGACACCGGGGCGCCGCGGCGCAGTAGCGGTTCTGTCCGCCCGGCTTCACGACCGAGTCCTGGCCGGCCTGGATGATCAACGTCGGCGTCGAGGAGTAGCGGCCCAGCTGCTCCGCGTTGGAGGAGGCGGTGAGCGACTCGCACAACCAGCGCCACGTCAGGCCGCCGATGCGCAGCTCGGGTGATTCCTCGAAGAGCTGCCGCTTCCAATCGAAGCGCGCGAGGCTCTTGGTCACGGTGCTCTTCGAGAAGTCGACCTCGGGCTGGAAGTCGCCGGACCCGATGGCGTAGGCGCTGCCGTCGGTGGCTCCACAGGCCGCGGCGCCCAGGGTGCTCGCGATGGGCGCCGGGAACGCCCCGGTGTCGATCTCGATCATCGGAGACGTCGTCACCACGGCCGCGAAGTCGTCGGGGTGCGCGTCGACCGCGAGCAGCGCGACCGCTCCGCCCATCGAGTGCGCGATGAGGAACACCTTCGCGTTCGTGTCGGGCTTCACCACCGTCGTCACGAACGTGTGCAGGTCGGTGACGTAGTCGTCGAAGCTGTCGACGTACCCCTTCTGCGGGTTGGGGAGCATGCGGCCCGACGCGCCCTGCCCCCGGTGGTCGACGGCCCAGGTCGAGTAGCCAGCGCGGTTGAGGTCGTCGATGAGCTCTGCGTACTTGCGGACGGGCTCGGTGCGCCCGGTGATGAGCACGACGGCGGCCTTCGGCGTCGGGACCCGGTGGATGAGGTACGCGATGTCGACGTTGCCCACGCCCTTGAACGAGCCCTTCTGGCCCGAGTCCTGGCTGGCCTTCAGCGGGCCCATCCACCGGCTCGCGAGCGTGGCCTCGGCGCTGAAGACCTTCGGCCCGGGCAGCGCGTCGAAGTCGAGCGGCGTGAGGCGCGGCGCCGTGCTGGGAGCACGGCACGCCGAAAACAGCAGGAACCCGCAGAAGGAGAGCAGTCGCACGGCGGCTGCTTCACACGGACGGGAGCAGAACTCCAGCGACCGCCGCGCGAGGGTTGGTCGCGAGCGTCGTAGCGGACCGTCAGCCGTTCCCGACGAGCTGCTGCCACGCGTCGGCACGGTCGAAGTACACGTGCGCCGTCTCGCCGAACCCGCTCTCACGCAGAATGCGCTTCGACTGCAGCTCGCCCACGGCCGTCTTCCGCACGACACGCGCGGCGCCGACGAGCCCGTGCTGAAGGGCCCAGCGGTTCATCTCGGTGATGAGGTCGGTGAGGTGCGGAGGAATGACGTCGAGGTTGGTCTGGTCGACGAGGCAGCGCCAGGTGGAGTTGAGCTTTCCCACCGCGAGCTTCAGCTCAGCGGCGTAGTGCTCGAGCGATTCGCTGGTGAGCTTTCGAGGGTACTTCACCTCGATGACGCGCTCGCGCTCATGCACGTGTAGCTCGAATGACCCTTCAGGCGACGACATTCAGACTCCAGGCCCCCACGCCTTCTGTAAAGCACACTCCGAGGCGGCGTGCGCATCAGGTGCGTCGCATCGGCGTGACAGCCGCGATGGCCCCCATGAGCGGTTCGCCGTGTGGTCCGGAGAGAGCGCTTGACGCGCGTCATGGCCGGTCATCTGTGAGGACGCCGGCGCAGGCGACGTTCACCGGAGCACGTAGCCGGCCTCGGCGTGCTGGACCCGTCGCCCGGGGTGCGCGTGGTCGGCATCGTCCCGTCTCAACGCTTCCGTCGCGCGAGCCCGCAGCACGAAGAACCCCACCCCGACGATGAGCAGCGGCACGAGGGCCAGCGCACCCTTCACCTCGAAGGACAACGTCGACACCTGCTCCAGTGACAGGGCGGTGTCGTAGAGCCCGTGGAGGAGCACGGCGATGACGAGTCCTCCCGCCAGGCCTGGCCCCGTTCCGTCGAAGCGGCGGCGCGCGGTGAAGTCTCCGATGAAGCCGGCGGTGATGGCGTGCACCGGCACGGCGAAGAACGCCCGCAGCACGAAGGTGCCCACGAACCCCAACGTCGAGCTGGTGTTCGAGAGCGCCAGAACGTTCTCGACCAGCGCGAAGCCGAGCCCCGCCCGCGTCGCGTAGACGATGCCGTCGAGCCGCTCGTCGAAGGCCGGGTGCCGCCAGACGCCGAACCACAGCACCAGCGCCTTCGCACCCTCTTCGATGAGCGCCGCCGAGACGAAGCCGTCGAAGAAGGCCGAGCTCACCCCCGTCAGCGTCACGAGCCGCGCCAGGAAGGTCTGCAGGAAGAAGACCGGCGCCACCGCGAGCGCCCCGAGGAGCGCCAGCTTCCGCACCTGCCAATGGGGCTCTGGCCGCTTCGCGTCGGCGAGGTCGACGAGCGTCATCAGCGCCAGGGCCGGCAACATGCCTGTCAGCGCCATCCACAGCGGCATCACGGCACGCTACCTCGACCGCTGGAGCGTCGAGGCGGAGAAGTCGGCGCCCGTCGGCGGCAGGCTCGCTCACACGACTTGCATTCGGCCGTGAGGCTGGCGTCGGCTCCCGGCCCTGGCCCAAGAGACGAGTTGCCGTTCGTCGGGCCGCAACACCTGCATCGGCGCTGTCTGCTCGTGAACGTCGAGGCGCGTGACGGTGGAATCTCGCGTTCCCGCGACGTGACGTGCTCGCGCTCCACCACGCGGACGAAGTCCCGCACGCGACGGGCCTGCAGGTCGCACTTCAGCACCGTCATGAAGAAGAGCGCGGCGGCGTCGAACTGGGGCTCGCGCAGGAGAATCGCGCGGGGCGGTCTCGCGAACGACCTGCACATTCAGCCGCGCCGTCGCGGCCGGGGCCAGGTCCGCGTCGTCATGGCTCCACTCCCCGTGCGCAGGCTGTCAGCCACCTGCCTGGTCTCGAGTCTGCTGTGACTCGAGCCCCTCACCTGTCCGGCAGCGGGTTGCAGTCGGCTCTGCGGAAGCCTTCCTGCACGCGCCCAGGCGTGCGCGCCGCCACGCAGGCAGCGTCGGTGGTGTGGTGACAGAACGTCTCGAAGCAGGCGCCCGTGGGCAACTGCTCGCCGGTTGCGAGCGCAACGGTGCGCCGCGGGCCCACGTCTGGGAACGCGGGGAATTCCCCCACCGGCCTGGAAGACGGGAGCGGTTCCCCTACCCACGCCCCGGCGAGCACCGCGAGCGAGAGGACCCCCACCCACCGGCGCTCGGCGCCCCGCAGGGCCCCCCGCAGCGAGGTGGCGAACACCACCGCGCCAAGCGCCCACAGCGTCGCCTGGCCGAACCGCGGGTCCGGCGCCAAGAGCCACCAGGCGGCCGTCCCTACGCCCGCCGCGGCCCCCAGGCGGAGCCCATGCCCACCCATTCCTCCCCGACGCGCCCGTATGCACATCACCAGGGCCCCCAGGGCGGCGAGCGCGAGGGGCAGCAGCAACATCCGGTTCGAGGTGGACTCGCGCGCGAGCCAGTCCGCCACCCATGGCCCCAGTTGCTCGCGGGAGACGTACCGTCCCACCGGGCGCCGTGCGTACACCCACGCCCAGCCGTGGATGACGCGGGCCAGCGACGCCGGGGCCGCCCAGTCCACCTCCAGGCGGAACAGCCCAAGCGGGTAGAGGGGCATGCCGGACAGGGTCACGGAGCGCAGCAGCCAGGGGAAAAGCGCCGCCCCACCGGCCGCCACGCCCGCTGCCAGCTCCCCCAGCCGCCACGCCCGGCGCCGGTGCCACAGCGGCTCCAGGAGCAACAGCGGCGCAGCCAGCACCAGCGTCTGCTTGAGCGTGACGAGCCCTGCGACCACCAGCGCCCGCGCCACGAGGGCGCCCCGCCCACCCTGTCCTCGAGAGGCGAAGGCCACCAGGGCGCACAGGCAGCCCACCGCGGTGACCGCCTCGTCCGCAGAGCCGCTGGAGAGCCCCCGCCAGGCCACCGAGTCCAGCACCGGGGCTGCGGCCAGGCCGACCAACCGCCCCCGCAGGAGCAGCCCCACGCCCGCGCACGCCGCCACCCACGCGAGCAGCCCGCCCCCCACGTGCCAGCCACGGCCATCGAACGGACCCACGGCGAGCAGTGCGCTCCAGGGGGCGAAGGCCTGGTTGAGCGCGGCGTAGGGGTTCACCAGCGCGAGCCCCGGGACCGCCGGCCCGCTCTCGGCAAGCCGGATGGACGACACATAGTAGAGCCCCGCGTCCGGGTGCACCACGGCCCGGAGCGCTGCGCCCGCCGTCACCCAGCCCAGGGTGCCGAAGGCCACCCATGCGAGGCCGCCGTGGGCCCGCGCCAAACGGGCCGCACGCCGCCGCAGCCGCCACGCCCCTGCGGCGCCGAGTCCCCACGCACAGGCGGACACCGGGCCATCCACCGCCACCACGAGGTTCGCGGCCACCGACAGCACGAGCGACGCGGCGAGCCCCGCGAGGAAGTGTTCCGCCAGCCCGGCGCGCGGGCGCAGCCTGCACAACACCCAGTGACCAAGCCCTGCGAGGGCCGCAGACCAGACAATCCAGAGTGCGAGCAGCTCGGCCTGCAGCATGGTGGCCTCAGCCCCCCTTTGCGGGAGAGCGCGGAGCGGTTTCGGCCCGCGTGCGGGCGCGCTCGCCCCTGCCGTCGAACGGCGCCTCGACGACGCGCGGGGGCTGCGCCGGGACGGTGGCCAGGCGTGATGTCGTCCTGCGCGGCACGGCGGTGGCCATTCCCCATCCCAAGCACGTCCCGCATCCCCGGCAAGAAAGCCGCTCCCCGTTCATCCACTCGTTGCTGGAGCACGCGCGTTCGTGGCCCAGGTCCAGGTTGCCCAGGCGCAGCGTGAGCGGCCCCTGCACCCCCTGGAGAACGAGGTGGCGTTTCGCACCGAGAGGCAGGGTACGCGATTGGGCGATGGCAGGTCGAGCCCAGGCTCGGCCTTCGAGTCGATGAGACGCGAGCGCACGCCAGGGCCGACGCGAGCTCGGTGCGTGCAGGCACTCAGTCGGTGGCTCCTCGATGACGACCGCCAATGCAGGCCTCCACGCGGCCGCCACCAGCACGAGGAAGCCCTGAAGTCGCAGGGATAGGCCCCGTGCTCCGAACAGCCTGGGGCGCTCGAGCCGAACCGGAAACCCCGAGTCGCCGACCCGCGTATGCTCCGCACATGTCGCTGCGCCAGGAACTCCTCTCGAGGTTGCGGGCCGCGCGGCAACGCACCGACGCGCTCTTCGAGTGGCTCAAGCCCGAAGCGCTGCTCGAGCGCCCCATCGCCGAGCGACACCGCCTCCTCTTCTATCTCGGCCATCTCGAGGCCTTCGACTGGAACCTGATCAGCCGCGATGCCCTCGGCCACGCGTCACGGCACGTGCACTTTGAGCAGCTCTTCGCGTTCGGCATCGACCCCATCGACGGCAACCTGCCGCGCGACACGCCTGAAGACTGGCCAGCCATCGCGGACGTCAAAGCGTGGACGAAGCAGGTGCGCGCCGACGTCGAGATGGACCTCGAGCGCGGGCCGATGAACGGGTGGCTCGCCGAAGGCTGGGCCGCGCACCTCGCCATCGAGCACCGGCTGATGCACGCCGAGACGCTCGCGTACCTGTTCCATCGCCTGCCGCTCGAACGCCTGCACCCGGGACCTTCACCCTCGCGCATCACCGGCCCTGCGGTCGAGCACACCCTCGTCACGATTCCTGCCGGCGTCGCGACCCTCGGGCTCCAGCGCGCCCGTGCGCCACATCTGGGCTGGGACAACGAATACGAGGAGCACCGCGTCGACGTGCGCGCGTTCCGGGTCGACCGCTTCCCCGTCAGCAACGGTGAGTTCGCGCGCTTCGTCGAGGCCGGCGGGTACCAGACACGCAAGCTGTGGAGTGACGAGGCCTGGGCGTGGCTCTCGACCGAGAAGCTGACGCACCCGCGCGCGTGGACGAAGCGCCCCGATGGTTGGTGGGCGCGCACGATGTTCGCCGAGGCGCCATTGCCCTCGTCATGGCCTGCCTCGGTCAGCCACGCAGAGGCGAGCGCCTACGCCGCCTGGAAGGGCGCGCGCCTGATGACGGAAGCCCAGTGGCACCGCGCCGCGCTCGGCACGCACGAGGGCGGCGAGCGCACGTCTCCGTGGGGCGGGCACCCTGCGGCTCCGGGCGTGCACGGCACGTTCGGGTTCTCGTCCGTCGACCCGCTCCCCATCGGCTCGACGCCAGAGAGCCGCAGCGCCTTCGGCGTCGAAGAGCTCGTCGGCAACGGCTGGGAGTGGACCTCGACTCCGTTTGCACCCTTCAAGGGCTTCGAGCCGCTGCCCTTCTACCAGGGCTACTCGGCGAGCTTCTTCGACGGCCGCCACTTCGTGATGAAGGGCGCGAGCGCGTTCACCGACACGACGTTCCTGCGACGCTCGTTCCGCAACTGGTTTCAGCCGCACTACCCACACGTCTTCTCGAAGTTCCGCTGCGTGTACGAGGGCAAGGGCGCATGAAGACCTCGAAGGTGGTGTCGTTGCGTCCTGGCTTTGCGGCGCGACGAACGCAGCCGCGTGGCGTGGAAGCCTCGCCTGCGCTCGCTCGAGCCGTGCGCGCGGGGTTGAGCGCGTCTCCCAAGACGTTGCCGGCAGCGCTGCTCTACGACGACCTCGGCTCGGCGCTCTTCGAGGCCATCACGCTGCTGCCCGAGTACGAGGTGACGCGGGCCGATGTCCGGTTGCTCGAGACGAGGGCCTCGGACGTCGCGGCCCTTCTTCCGAACGCAGACGTCGTCGAGCTCGGCCCCGGCGCGGGACGCAAAGCCAGGCTCTTCCTCGAGCGCTTCGCTTCGACGCGTGCGGTGCGGTTCTCGGCCATCGACGTGTCGGAAGCAGCGCTGCGCGATTGCAGGCGAACGGTGGAGCAGTTGCCCAACGTCAAGGTCTCGACGGTCCAGGGCCGATACCTCGATGGCCTCAACGACGTCGTCGCCGCGCGGCGCTCCGGAGCGCCGCTGCTCGTGCTGTTCCTCGGGAGCAACCTGTCGAACTTCGAGCGCGCCGAGGCGCAGGCGTTTCTGGCTGCGATTCGGGCGTTGCTCCGTGACGGTGATGCCCTGTTGCTCGCGACCGACCTCGACAAGCCTGCGGCCCAGCTCATCCCAGCGTACGACGACGCGGTCGGCGTGACGGCGGCCTTCAACAAGAACCTGCTGGTGCGGCTCAATCGAGAGCTCTCGGCGAACTTCGACGTCGGCGCGTTTCAGCACGAGGCGCGCTGGAGCATCGCGCATCGCCGCGTCGAGATGCACCTCGTCGCCACGCGCCCGCTCGAGGTCACCCTCGGCGCGACGGGCGACGTCTTCCACTTCGAGCACGGCGAGTCGTTGTGGACCGAGTCGAGCCATCGGTTTCGCACTGACGAGCTCGAGCACTGGGGCGACGCCGCCGGCTTCGTCACCGAGGCGCAGTGGGTCGACCCGCACTGGGCCTTCGCGCACACCCTCTTTCGCGTTGGAACCTCTGGAGGCTCGTCATGAAGAAGGCAGAGTGGAACGGCGTGGTGCTGGCCGAGTCGGACGACATCGTGACGGAAGAGGGCAACGCCTACTTCCCGGCGAGCGCGCTGAAGAGGGAACACTTCAAGCCGAGCGACACGCACACCGTCTGCGGCTGGAAGGGCACCGCGAGCTACTACGACGTGGTGGTGGGCACCTCGGTGAACAAGGACGCTGCCTGGTACTACCCGCAGACGAAGGACGCGGCGAAGCACGTCGAAGGGCGCGTCGCGTTCTGGAAGGGCGTCGTCGTTCGCTGAAGGGCTGCGCGCATCATGCGGCTGACTCCATGGCGTTGGGCCTGGCGCGCGTTGGGAACGGCGCTGGTTCTCATCATCGCTGGCTGGCTCGTCGGCGGACTGCTGGGGCTGTGGAGTCCGATAGTCACGATGGGCCTCTACGCGACCGTCTCTTTGCTCGTCGCCGCGCCGTGGGCGGTCGGGCGAATCGGCGGCGCGGGGCTCGGCGCGGCGTTGCTCGGCCTCATCGCCGCGCTCGGGGCGGGGCTCGAGGGGCATCACGCGTTCGTCGCGAGCCGCGCTGCCGTGGTGGCGCTCCCCAGCCTTGCATCGTGGAAGCCGGAGTCCGGCGTGGTGGCGATGCAGGTGCCCGCGCTGCAGCACCGGTGGAAGCTGAAGGCCTCGCTCTCGACGAGGGTGAGCTCAGGCAAGGGCACGCGACAGGTGAACCAGACCGCCGTGCCGCTCGCCGAGGCCGATGGGCGCGTCGTCGGCTTCTTCTGCGGGACTGAAGGCAGCGCCGACGGCACGTACGCCTTGTCGCTCGAAGCGTGGCTGGGCAGCAGTCCTGAGCTGTGTGGGGCCGTCATCGAGCGCGCGATGAAGGGGCTCGGTAAGGCCGGCGTGCCCATCGAGCCCGGCGCGAAAGCCAGAGTCGTCAGCGTGTTCGCGTCAGAGGCCGCGCTGCGAAAAGCCCACCGGCTCGACCTCGCCTTCGTGGTGCCGATGTGGATGTTCGTCGTCTATGCGGTGTTCGTCGTGCTGTTCCGGAAGGCAGGCGCGGCGCCTGACTGAGCCAGCGAGCTGGCGTGTGCGCGCCGCCAGCACCGACGGGGCGCCGGTGCCTGCCTGCCCACGCAACTGGCCGACACTTCAGGTGATGCACGGTTTTCAAGGGTCCCCGCATCTCCTGTGGGAACCCACCCTGAGGAGAAACTGAGCATGTTCGTCGTCAACCGCAGCCCCGCCGCCACTCCGATTCGTGAAGTGACCGCCCCTGCGTCGTCGCCCACCGCGGCGCCGGCCGCGCCGAGGAACCAGTTTGGCCTCAGCACCTTCGAAGCGTCGTCGGTGCGCAGTGCGCCGTCATCACCCGCGCCGTACTTCCCGACCCTCGCGCAGCTCGACCGCCCGACGACGGCGACGGTGCTCAACATCACCAACGGCGAACGGCAGCCGCTGAACCCCGCGCAGATGTCGACGGAGCAGGGCGCCTCGTTCATCCAGGGCCGGCTCCAGGCGCTCGGCTACTCGGGCCCGGGGCAGGTCGCGAACACCTCGTTCCCGACGAGCGGCCCGTTCCGCATGGACTACGGCAACGACGACCGCCGCCACTGGGACATCGATGGCATCAACGTCGCCCTCGCCGAGCGCCTCTACGCGAACAACCCGCGGGAGGTGGCCGACGCGATGCTCGCCGCCGACATGCAGCACGCGCGGAAGACGAACTGGAACAACGCTGAGGAGCCGACCTCGTCCCCGTCGCAGCCTGCGGCGCAGCGGCAGCCGTTCCTTCAGCCAGCCCCCACGCCGCCGATGCGCTTGCTGCCCGGGACGAACGTCGCCGCGCAGCTGCAGCAGGCGCAGGTTCCGACCCGCTCCGCTTCGCCCGCAGCCTGGACGCCGACGCGTGAGGAGCTGAACCGCCCCACCACCGCGACCTCGGTGAACATCAGGACGGGCGAGCGCACGCCGCTGAACCCGGCGCAGATGTCGAACGCGCAGGGCGTCGCCTTCGTACGGGAGCGCCTCGCGGCCCTTGGCTTCAGCGGTGGCAACGTCTCGAACCAGACGGCTCCGACGACGGGCCCGTTCGGCATCGACTACGGGAACGACGACCGCCGCCACTGGGACATCAACGGAATGAACATCGGGTTGACGCTGCTGATGTACGCGAACAACCCGCGTGAAGTGGCTGACCGCATGCTCGCCGACATCGCGCGCACGCAGATGCGCCCGCGGAACGACGACTGATGCCGCGAGTCACTCGCAGGGCAGGTCGCCGGAAATCGGGCGCAAGGCCGTTGCGTCGTGACGCGGACACAGTCCGAACAGCCGCTCGATGGTCGGGCGCACGTCAGCCCGGGTCGCTCGCGCTTCGCCTCCGGGGACGAGCGAACCAATCGCGAGCACAGTGACCGGCGCAACCGGGTGCTTCGTCACGTGCAGCCAGCCAGGGCCTGGCCCGGCCACGGCGGTCAGGAGCGCGGCGAGCCCGCCCAGGAGCGTCAGGACGATGATGAGAGCGCGCCGACGCATGCCGGAAGCGGACCTCACAAGGCGGTATCGAAGTTCGTGAGCGCCGTCGGAGCCGATCAGTTGCCCGCGTCGCCGTAGCCCATCACCCGGCGCTGCCACCGGGTCTCGAGCTCGCGGTCGGCGAAGACGACGCACTCCGGGTCGACGTCAGCCTCGAGCTGCGCAAGCCGAGTCGCATCGACCGGCCCAACGATGCGCGCTGATGGGAGCGTGTCTCCAAGTTCGCTGGCGTCGGCGAGGGCGCGCGCGAGCGGCTGTTCTCGAAACACCTGCACCTGCTCCATCACCGCGACGACCCAGTCGTGCGGCACCTGCGTCGTCGCCTTCAACACCACGGTGATGCGATGCACGGCGTCGCCGCTGCGGTGTTTCAACGCACGCGTCGCATAGCTGGGGGTTCCGTCGTCGAGCTTTGCGGCCACGGCGTCGAGCAGGTCGAGCGGAAAGGGCTGCGACGGCGCCAACACCACATCGAGCGTCGCGTACGGGTCGACGGTCTGCCGCGCGCCAATGGCGTCGAGCACGGCCTGTCGTTTCGAGAACAGGTCGGCCGCTTCGAGCCACAGCGCGACGTGTTGCCCTCCCGGACGTGCTGCCTCACGACGCTCGTCGTTGCCTGCGGTGTCGAGGTCGAGCTGAAAGACGTCGCGCGCCGTGCCTGCGTCGACCAGATGGGGTCGCGGGCGCTCGTCGAGCCGACGACCGAGTCGTTCCTCTGCGGATGCGAGCGCGTCGGCGATGGCCTGCTCATCCATCGTGGCGGTGCGAATGATTCGGTACGGCGGCTCGGGCTCGAAGACGAGCCCGTCGTCGAGCGCGGTGTCGCGCATCGCCGTGCCCGGGAGCACGAAGAGCGCGAAGACCTGCGCGAACGCGCCGAGCTGGTGCTTCTCGAGGTAGTCGACGCCACGCGCGACGTCGTCGGCCGTGTCTCCCGGCAGGCCCACGATGAGGTCGAGCAGCAGGTCGAGGCCTTCGCTGCGCATCAACTTCGCCGCCGCCGCCACCATCGCCGGGTTGCCGCCACGCTTCACGCGCTTGAGCGTCTTCGCGCTCACCGACTGCAGGCCAATCTCCACCTTCGTGAACCCCGCCTGCGCCAGCATCGCGGCGTGCTTCGCGCTCAAGCCCTCGGGCCGCACCTCGGCGAAGAAGGACATCTCGCGCTTCGGGTTCGCGCGGATGAGCGCCTCGAGCACCGGCTCGAAGTCGGGCCGATGGTTGAAGGTCGGGTCGAGGAAGGAGAGCTCCTTCGCGCCGTGTTCTCTCAGGCCCGTGACGAGCGCTTCGACCTGCGAGGGGTCGAGCAGCCGCAGCCCGCTCTCGGCTTTGGGATAGAAACAGAACGTGCACTTCGAGCGGCAGCCACGCGCGCCTTCGACGTAGACCGAGCGCTGCGGCTCCACCGGCACGAGCCCCGCGAGGTACGGCGAGGGGTACTGCGAGAGCGGGAACTTCGCGGAGCGCTTCGGACCAAAGGGCGTCAGTCCCGTCGGCGTGCGCACCGAGACCCCAGCCAACCCGGCGAGCTCGCGGCCCGCGAGGGAGTACTCCAACAACTCCACGAGCGTCTCTTCGCCTTCGCCAGCGACCGCGCCGTCGTAACCGGTCTGCTGCTGCAGCCACGTGTTGTCGCTGCTGACCTCGGGCCCACCGACCCACACCGTCGTGTGCGGTGAGCGCTTCTTCACTTCACGCGCGAGGTGCAGGCTGCGCTCGACGTTCCACAAGTACAGCGAGAGGCCCAGGACGTCGGGCTCGTCGGCGGCGATGCGCTCGGCGAGCTCGGTGTCTCCGAGGCTGTCGGTGAGTGACGGCGCGACGACCTCGACGGCGACCCGGTCCGCGAAGCCATGGACCTGGGCCGAGACGCCCAGACAGCCCGCTGCGAGGGGGACGTTGCCGGTCGCCGCGAACGCCGCCGGAGGGGGAACCGGCAGCTGCACCAACCGAAGCGTCTTCCGAGCCACGCGCAGACGTTAAGCACGGGTCGGTCGACGCGTCGTCGTTCTCGTGTCGCGCCAGGTGGAGTCGATCAGAGCTGGTCGTTCGCGAGGCGACGAACGAGCTCCGTCATGTCGGCCGCGAGGCTCGCGTCGAGGACGACGGGGTCCTTGTGTTCTCCGCGCAGCGTGAAGGCCATCGACCGCTGCTTCGGAGGCGTCTGCCGGGTGTCGCTGAACTGCAGCACACCCGAGTACGCCGCTTCATAGCGCCCCGTCGTCTCGTTGTAGCCGAAGCCGAGCTTGCTCGAGATGGCGACGTCGGCCGCGGCGGTGGTGAGGCCGAGCGCCTGAAGCGCCGCGTCGGCATACCGCGCCGAGTCCTCGGCCATCGCGCCAACCCAGGCCTCGAGGCCGTGCGACTGTGCGCCCTGCAGCCGCTGGGTCGGGTCGAGCCGCGTGTGGAAGGCCGCCTGCGCGTGCAGCCTGGTGAGGTCGCTCGCGGCGATGCGGTTGCGCCCGGGTGCTCCAGGGTTCTGGGGCGACGAGAGCACCACCCGCCCGTCGGCGGTGACCACCTCGGGTCGGCGGAAGATGGTGCCGCCGCCGAAGTTGCCGTTGAGGGTGACGGCGTGGCCGGTGTTCGCGCGCACGAACGCGTCGCGGCCCGCGTTCCCCAGCATTCTCCCGAGCAGCCCTGCGCCCGCGTTGCTGCGCGGAACGCCCGCGTCGTACGAGGTGATGTCCTGGAACAGCGCCTTGAGGTTGATGGCCGTGCCCGGCTGACCGGCTTCGCGAATCGAGAGCTCACCCACCTTCAGCGTCGGCGCGACGGTGTTGAGTTTCGCGATGAGCCCGAGCGCGTTGGCAGACTTCGCGGCGCTCCAGAAGGGGGCGTTGGTGTCCTGGTCGCGGCCGTACCAGCGGGCCTTCATCGCGCCGTTCTCTTCGGTCAGCACGGCGACCGAAGCCTGCGTCGTCGTTGCTCCGAGAAAGGGGAGCGGCCCGGTGTCCGTGACGCGCGCCCCTCGGGCCGGGAAGACGGTCGCGCCGGCCGCGACGCCCGACGTCAGCGTGACGCCATCAGGACGCTTGTTGAACAACGCAGCGACGCGCGGGGCGTTCGCCTTGAAGGGCGAGCTCGACAGGCCCCGGTCGAGGAACGACAGGTGGTCTCCCTTCGAGCCTTCGCGCCGCGATTGGGCCAGGAAACGCTGGAAGGCTTCCTCCCGCGTCGCAGGAATGTTCGACGGGCTCGTCACCTCACTGGCGCCGCGGACCACGTCCAGCACCACGCCTGCGGCGGTGAGCTGACCCTGCGCATCGCGGGCGACGAGGCTGCCCGCGTCACCGTTCCGGTCGAACCCGTCGGCATACCGGAACGCCTCGCGCAGCTCGGCGTCGCCCCGAATCCAACCGTCGTGGTCGAGGTCAGCACGCCGGAGACCATCGACTGACGCCCCTGCGTTCTGGAGCCGGGTTCGGCTCGACGGCTCGCTCGACAGACGCTGCAGGTTCAGCCCACGGCCGGAAAGCGTGGAGAGGAAGTCGGATGCGCGTTGGGTGCTCATGCCGACATTGTCACACTTTGGTTTTTCTCAGTTTCCTCGTGCGTTTGTTCGCCGACCAAGGCGTGTTTTCAGTCAGTTGTCGCAGTGTCGCGCTGTCATTTTCGATTACACTTCGCGTCACAGCACCTGAAACAACGACTCCCGCAATTGCCAGCCCGCCTCGCGCGCCTTCCGCAGCGGCGCTGGCAATTGGCTGATGGTGAAGGCCTCGGCCATCAACGTCGACATGCCAAGCTGCATGGTGGCGGCGCGGCCGAAGAACCCCGTCGCCGCGGCGAAGAGCGGCTGCTGCGAGAAGACTGCGGCCACCTTGCGCGCGGTGGCGCCACGGGGCCGGTCGATGAGCGACTGCACCTCGTCGACCAGCAGGCGCCCGATGGTCTGCAGGTCGCCTCCGAAGCTCGCCGGTGCTTTGGCCTCGACGAGCGCGTCCACCAGGTCGATGCCCCAGTGCGCGTTGAAAGACGATGCGAGGAGCTGCGCGTCGCTCGTTTCGGGTCGCCTGGACAGCGCGAAGAACGAGTCCCACGCGCTGCCGGGCGCCCCACGCGGGCCCACGCCGCCGCGTTCGAGCCCGCGAAGGTAGGCCTGGCCGAGGGCGAGCACGACCCGCTCCGCCGCGGCAGGGTTCTCGAGTTGGCCACCCCGAATCGCCTTCACCAGCCGCGCGACACACGGCGCGTACACCGCGGTGAAGAGGCCGCGGCGGTCGCCGGTCGCCTCGAAGCGCACGTTCAACTCGGCCAGGCGGCTCGCCAGCCCTTCGATGCTGGTGAGGCGCCCCGGCTGCACCGGCGCCGGCGCCGAGACGGCGGAGTGTCGAGGAAGGCTGCGGGAGCGAGCGTCGATGAAGGGCATGCTTCCTTATCGATGAAGCAGCGTGTCCGTTGCGGGCAAGTCTTGAGCGTCGACCAACCACCGTGTGCCGGGTGACGCCTCTGGGTTTCGCTGCACGCAAACACGGCAACAGACACAGGACATGGACACTCCACCTGCGCGGGCCAAAGCGTCACGTGCGTTGACAGTCGCTCTCGTCGTTCGAGAGCGGGTCGGCGACCAAGGCGGTGGAGCCGGACTTGCTGAAACCAACCGGCATGTTCCGACCAGCGACCCTCGTGGTGTTGTGCGCCGGCTTGTTCGCGTGTGGGCCTGAGTTGCTGCGCGGCGGCGAGGCCCGCATCGGAGGCCGCGGCGACCTCCAGGAGGGCCGTGCCGAAGAGCTCGAGACCGACGCCGACGCGCTCACCGCGCCGTCGAGCGGCAACGCCATGGGTGTCTGGGTCTGGTACCTCGAGGGCACCGGTTACAGCAGCCACAGCGCGCTCGCCCGCGACATCGCCGCAACGGGTGCCCGTCGGGTCTACCTGAAGGTGGCCGATGGTGCGTACGACCCGGCGAAGTGGCCCGAGGTCGACGACGCCGCCGTTCCCCAGGCCTACAAGGCGCGCGGACTCGAGGTCTTCGCGTGGGCCTACAACTACCCAGGCAATGAGGCGGCGCAGGCGAAGGCGCTCTCTCGCGCTGCGCGCGCCGGCTACCAGGGCTTCGTCACCGACGTCGAGGTGGAGTTCGACCGCAAGCCCGCCGAGGTGCGCCGGTTCTTCCAGGCGCTCTCTGCTGGGCGCGACGAGGCGCGCCGCAACGGCTGGGCCGGCCCCGGCTTCAAGTTGTACGCCTGCTCGTGGGGCAACCCGAAGGACCACGGCATGGCCGTCGACGTGATGGACGAGTACGTCGACGCGCACCTGCCGCAGACCTACGTCGAGACCTGGGGTGGCACGTGGTTGTCGAACATCGCCAACACCATCGCGGTCGGCACGCGCGAGTACCGCGACCTGGGCGTGAAGAAGCCCATCTTCCATGTGGTGAGCAACGAGCGGCGCGGCATCTCGGTCGCGCAGCTCAACACCTTCGTCGCCGAGGCCTCGAAGCAGGCCAACAGCGGCAGCGCAGTCAACGAGGTGTCGGTGTGGAGAGTCCCCAACGCTGGCAGCGCCATCTGGGCCGACCTGCGCGCCATTCGATGGAATACGCAGGTCGTCGGTGCGCAGACGGTCAGCCTCGACGCCCCGGGCGCGCTCCTCGTCGGGCAGTCTGCGACCCTTTCGGGCGCGGCGAGCGCGGGCGTGGCCAGCGTGGAGCTGTCCGTCGACGGCTTCTCCATCACGCAGCAGCCGGTGCTCGTGCAGGGCGGTCGCTTCACCGCACGCTACACCTTCACCCAGGCGGGCTCGGCACGGCAGCTCGAATCGCTGGCGAGGGACGCGCGCGGCGCGGTGGTGGCCCGGGCGAGCCGCACCCTGTCGGTCGCGGCCGCGGCTCCGCCGGCGAACGTCACCGTCGCGTCCGCGCCGGGCTTCCGTGTCGGCGTCGCGGGCAACATCTCGGGCTCGGTGCGCGGCGCCATCACCAGCCTCGTCGCCACCGTCGATGGCTTCACGCTCGACGGCAATGGCGGCGGCGTGGTGCGCGTGACGAACGGCGCCTTCTCGTTCCCGGTCACCTTCTCACAGGCGGGCTCGTCGCGGCAGCTCGTCGTGAAGGGACTGTCGGCGTCGGGCGCTCCTCTCGCGGAGGCGACCCAGACGCTGTCGGTCGCCTCGAACGTCACCACCCTGCCGACGTACTTCTACCAGTACTCGAACACCGTGAACCCCGACGGCTCCTGCCAGAACACCTCCATCGCGATGATGCTGCGCTTCTTCGGCGGGCCGGCCACGCACACCCCCGACGTCGTCAGTCGGCAGTGGGGCACCTCGCGGGCACAGACGGTGGCGGGCTTCAAAGAGGTCTTCGATGGCGAGGCACGTTTCCTCGGCTTGCCGGTGCGCGCGCTCAGCAGTCAGGCCTCGACGCTCGCCGACGTGCGCGCCGAGCTGGCGGCAGGCCGGCCGGTGGTGGTGCATGGCTACTTCACCGACTTCGGGCACGTGTTGGTGTTGGCGGCGTTCGACCCGGCGACGAACGAATACCTCGCGTACGACCCAGCGGGTCGCTGGAGCCAGCGCTTCAAGTTCGGCGGCTACAGCCAGACGAACGCGACGGAGGGCCGGGCCGTTCGGTACCGGGCGGCCGCCGTCGACCAGGCCATCGGGTTCGACGGCCGGGTGTGGCTGCACCGGTTCCGCTGAGCTGCTCGCCTCCCGTCTTCCGAAGGGTCCGGTCCTCGATGCTGGCAAGCGCGGCACGAGGTGGCGTTCAGGCCTTGTGCGGAACGCTCAGGGCCCGGTCCGTCATCACGCCGACGACCACCAGCCCGAGCCCGATGACGACGTGCAGGAAGTCGTCGGCCGTCTTCCACTGGAACGCCGCCTTCGGCCACAGGCCCGCGAAGCTGGCGATGGCCTGGTAGAGGTCAACGAGCCCGAAGCCGATGTTGAACGCGCGCACGGCGTTGAGCCGCTTCGAGAGCACGCACCCGACGCCGACCGCTCCAAAGACGAGGTGAAAGAGGTTGTACGGCGCGGCGCCGCTGGTGAGCGCCATCGACTCGGGCATCACGAAGCCCAGGGCCCCGACGACCAGCAACAGCGGCGCGAACACTCTCAACACCAGCACGTTCACGGGGGTCTTCGAGGGCTCTGCCATGGCGTGACGTCCTTCCGGACGTGGGGCGCTGGTGGATTCCTGCTACGTCACGGCGCTCATGAAGCTCTATTACGTCCCGTTCACCCGCTCCAATCGGCCGCGCTGGTTGCTCGAGGAGCTCGGCGTTCCATACCAGCTCGTTCGGCTCGACCCGAAGGCTGGTGACACCCGCTCCGACGAGCACACCTCGCGTCATCCGCTCCAGCACGTGCCAGTGCTCGACACGCCCGATGGCAGCCTCTTCGAGTCCGCAGCCCTCGTGCTCCAGATTGCCGACCTGCACGGCAAGTGGATTCCGCCCGTCGGAACGTATGAGCGCGGCCTCGTCTACCAGTGGCTCTTCTTCGCGATGACCGAGCTCGAGCCTCCCTGCGTCACCTACTTTGCCGAGAAGGTGAAGAAGAAGACGCCGCAGAGCGAGCTGGCCCTCGAGGCGAAGCGCAAGGTGAACCAGGCCGCGAAGGTGGTGAACGCCGAGCTCGCCGCGCGGGAGTGGATGCTCCCGTCAGGGTTCTCGGTCGCCGATGTGGTGGTCGGCAGTGTCGCCTGGTGGGCCAATCGCATGAGCGCCCTCGAAGACGTGCCGAACGTCGTCGCGTACGTCGAGCGCATCATGGCGAGGCCTGCGTACCAGCGCGCCGTCGTCGATTAGGCAGGCTCGGCGCCAACGGAGTCGGATGCGCAGCCCCAGGCCGTGAAATTGACGGGGCGCGTTGTGTCCGTAACATCACGCGACGTCCCTGCAGCACGCCCTGGAGCCACATGACCGCCTCGAACCTGCGCCGCTTCACCCGCCTCACCCTCGAAGACACCTCGGTCGGCATCATCGACATCGAGAGCGGCGTGGAGTTCTCGGGCGACGCACGCGACCTCTCGAGCGAAGGCCTCGCCTTTCGTGCGCCGCTGGAGCCGAGCATCGGCGCCGACATGCAGGTGGTGTTGAGCGGCAAGGACGCCCGGCTGCCGCCGTTGCGCGCGAGCTTCCGCGTGCTCCGCGTGACGCCTGCGTCGGCCGGCGGGTGGGATGTCGCCGGAACGTTGAGCGGTCGCTGAGGTCCATCAAGGCGCACCACGAGCCTTTGCCGTGACAGCTGCGCCGTCGTGGCCAATGCTCGCGCCCATGCGCTCGTTCTCACCGCTCGCGGTTCTCTTCTCGCTCGCGACCGGACTCTTCCTCGCGGTCTCGTGCGGCCCGACGAAGCCGGCGTGTGGGCCAGGCTCGTGTCAGGGCTGTTGCTCGACCTCCACGGGCCAGTGTGAATCAGGCATGAGCCTCGCTGCGTGCGGGAAGAGCGGCGCGAGCTGCTCGGTCTGCCAGCTCGGCCTCACGTGCCAGTTCGGCCAGTGCATGGGCGGCACCATGAACACGGGCGGCGGCTCGGGTTCGACGGGCGGTGGCGTCGCGATGGGCGGCGGCGTCGCGACGGGCGGCGGCTCGGGTTCGACGGGCGGTGGCGTCGCGATGGGCGGCGGCGTCGCGACGGGCGGCGGCGCGAGCGGCGGTGGGTTCGTCACCGGAGGAGGCGCGACGGGCGGAGGTTTCGTGACAGGTGGTGGCGCGACGGGCGGCGGCGCTGCAGGCGGGCCCCGCAGCACCACCATCACCGCCGTTCAGACCGGCCTCGTGGTGCTCGGGGAGTGCGTGAGCGTCACCGGCGTCGCGATGTCAGCTGTGTTCGGCGACCCGGACGACGCCATCGTCATGGACGGCGGCGCGCGCACGCCGCGTCAGGCCTTCTACCTGTCGGAGCGAGGCCTCACGACGACCGCGCCCAACTCGGGCATCGAAGTCGTCTCCACGCGCACTCCTTCGCCGATGGTCGCGGTGGGTGACGACCTCGTGGTGGTCGGCGAGTACTTCGAGAACTTCAACAACTCGACGCTGCGGCTGACGGCGTCGTGCGGCTCGGTGACGCGGGTCGGCGCCACCATCGTTCCTCAACCTGCCGTCGTCACCCTCGCGGCGGTCGGCCAGTCCGGCGGCTCTCCCGGGTGCCCCGTCAGTGGCTCGCCCTGGGTCGATGGAGCCAGCGCCGAGGCCTACGAAGGCGTACTGGTGCGCATCCAGAACGGCAGCGTCTCGGCAGGGCTCGACAGCTTCGGTTCCTTCGAGGTGTCGAGCGGCGGCGACAAGCTCCAGGTGTCGAACCACTTCGGCGTCACCGCCAACCCCTCGCTCGGAGGCCCGGTCACCGCCATCACCGGCTTCGGCCACTTCTCCTTCTGCCGCCGCAAGCTGCGCCCCCGCAACGACGGCGAGGTCTCCATCGGCGCGGGCGCGACGTGTGGCTCGGGCGCTCGCACCAACCACCTCGTCATCACCGAGGTCGCCGTCACGCCGACACCGGGCGAGTTCATCGAGGTGTGGAACCCGACCGCCGCGGCCATCTCGCTCACGAATGTGCGCGTCTACAACGCCACCTTCCCGGGCTCGGACGCTGGCGTCGCCTGTCAGTACCCGTTCGTCGTCAGCGGCGGCGCATGTGGCTCGGGCGCCTTCGGTGACTTCAACCTGCAGTTCCCGGCCGGAGCCACCATCGCGCCCGGCGAGTTCCAGACCATCGCGCTCACGGGGGCTCCCAACTTCTGCTCGTTCCACTCGTGCGTGACGGTGCGGCCCACCTACGAAGTCGCGGGCCTCGGCCAGGTCGATGACCCGCTCGTTGCCAACATGCGCGGTGACTTCGACAACCGCGCCGGGAACTTCGTTGGCGCCGACGGCGGGAGCGGGCTGGGCTTCCTCACCAACAACGGCGAAGAGGTCGTCCTCTATTCGTGGGACGGCGTGTCTTCGACGGTGCGAGACCTCGACTACGTCATCTGGGGCACTGGCACCTCATACCGCGTCGACAAGACGAACCTGGCCGGCTACCAGCCCGACACGGCGATTCTCTCCCAGCGGCCGTTGGGAGGGACGCCCTCGGCGAGCACCTCGTGGCAGCGGGTCTGCACGAACGAGAGCGCCGAGCGGAAGACCGGCGGCAACGGCGTCACGGGACACGACGAGACGAGTGAAGACCTCGACGTCAGTTGGGCGCTCCAGACCCCCACGCCCCGCGCGCAGACCAACGGCGCGACGCCGTGAGCTGACCGAAAGCACGTTCGCGGAGTCTTCGTTCGCGGCTGATCCGCGGGGTTGTGCGGCGTAGACCCACCGCTCGAAGGGCCGCGTGACACGCTCTCGGGGTCACGAGAGAGCGACGTGCTAGCCTCTGTCCTCCGTTGTCTTCCCCGGACGACCCTTCTTCCCGAGTCCATCGGCCGAGCCGGAACAGCCCATGCCCGTGATTCAACCCATGCCGCAGGTGCTTCGCAGCCTCGTCGTCACGCTCGCCCTCGGCGCCATCATGAGCGGCTGCCCGCAACGGACGGAAGGCGGCCTGCTGCTGAAGGTCATCGTCGAAGCGCCCGTCCGCGCCGACTGCCTCCAGGTGACCATCACGGACAACGGCCGCGTGCGCTTCCGCTCAGTGACACCGCGCCAGCCCATGAAGAACGAGTACTTCGTCGGCATCGCCCGCAGCGACTTCCCCGCGGAGTTGACGTTCCAGGCGGCGGCCTTTCAGGGGCGCTGCGCCGACGAGACCGAGTGGAAGTTGTCGTCGCGCTCGGTCGAGAAGACGCAGGCCTTCCCGGCCACGGGCGTCGACCAGTTCGAGCTCACCATCGGTCAGCCGGACTCGACCCTCGATGAAGACCGCGACACCTGGGTCGACGTCGGCGAGGGCGGCGCCGACTGCAACGACGCCGACGCGATGGTGAACCCGGGCGCGATGCAGGTGTGCAGCTCGAGCGTCGACACCAACTGCAACGGCAAGTTCTTCTGCAACGACCCGAGCTGCGCGAACACCGCGGCCTGTTTGCAGCCGGCGACCGGCCTCGCCTTCGAGACGTCGCTGCCGACGCTGGTGGCCTTCGACTGCTCCGGTGCCGTCGCAGTGCAAAGCTTCGCAGGGGGCAGGCCCGCCGCCGTGACGAGCGACACCACCCTCACCCTCGTGCCCACCGGGACCGCCGCGCCCGGCGTGCAGCTCTTCTCTGACACTGCGTGCCTGACGCCGCTGGCCGGCTCGACCGTGCCGCTCCCGTTTGGCGCGATGCGCGCCACCTTCTCGTTCCGCGCCCCCACCCCCGGAGCCCTCACGCTCACCGCGAGCGCGCCGAACCTCGGCTCGACGGCGTTGAACACCGCCATCACCGACCGCCCCGTCGCGAGTCTGTCGGTGACGCCAATGACGTTGTCCTTGCGCGCGGGTGCCTGCTCCACGGCGGTGCAGGTCACCGCGCTCGACGACCGCGGCATGCCCACCAACGTGGGCGGCGCGGGGCTCACGCTCGTGCAGGGCTTCCTGCCTGCGGGAACGAACACGGTGACGCTCTACCGGGACGCGAACTGCGTGACCCCCGGCTTGCCTTTCATCTCGGCGGGCACCTCGTCGACGCAGTTCTTCCTGCAAGCGACTCGCGTCACCCCGCCAGGCATGCCCATTCAGGTGCAGCTCAGCTCGCCCACGGTGAACGGCGGCATGCCCACCGCGCTCGACCTGACCGTCACGCCGGGAGACGCCCAGCGCATCGAGTTCACCGCCACCACGCTGGGTCTGCGCAACTCGCAATGCGGCCTGGTGATGGCCGAGGTCGAGCTGCGCGACGCGAACGGCAACGTCGCCACGGCGGGTCCGTCGGGCGTGAACGTCTCGTTCTCGTACACCCCGCCCGGCGGCGGCGGCACCCTCGAGTTCTTCAGCGCCGCGGGCTGCACGGGAACGGCGACGACCACCGTCACCATTCCCGCGAACGCGTCGAGGGTCGGCGTGTCTCTGCGCGCGAACGCTCCGGGCACCTACGGCGTCACCGCGACGGCCGCCGGCGTGCCGATGCCGACGGCCCAGCTGCAGGTGGACGTCGCGACGATGGACCCGACCGCCCTCGTCTTCCCCAGCCCCATGACGCGCGTCTCGGTGGGCGCGGGCAGCTGCAGCGCGGGACTTCGCCTGCAGGCGCGCGAGTCGAACTCGACCACCTCTCCGGTCTCGCCGGTGCCCGCGAACGTCGTCGCCACGCTGAGCCCTGGCATCGCCGGCGCCGCGGTCTTCTTCAGCGACGCCAACTGCATGACCGCGCTCACCAACAGCCAGCTCACGCTGAACGCCGGTAGCAGCGAGGCGACGTTCTACTTCCGCGGCACCATCGCGCGGGACTTCACCGTGAGCGCGAGCGCGGCCACCTTGTCGACGACGGCGCCGCCCCAGAACGTGCGCGTCACGCCGGCTCCCACCAGCAAGCTCGTCTTCCAGCCGCCGACGACGGTGTCTGCGCTCGCCGACGGCTGCAGCGGAGGCCTCGGGCTGGTGGCCTTCGACACCTTCGACAACCCGACCTACGCGAACGGCACCATCACGCCGACAGCCTCACCGAGCGTCGTGCTGCCTGCTGGGGTGGCGATCGCGACGACGGGAACGTGCGGCACCCTGACGACGACGGTCGCGATGGCCGATGGTGGGGCGACGTTCTTCGCGAAGGCGCAGCGTGCCCAGCAGTACACCATCTCGGCGACGGGCATCTCGTCGTCCACCACGATGTCGGCGACCTTCACCGTCGACGCGGGTGCGCCGTCGACGCTCCGGGTGTTGACGCAGCCTCCGGCGATGCTGAGCGCGGGCTCGTGCACGCCGGTGCAGATTGAGCGGCTCGATGGCTTCAGCAACCCGAGCCCCGGCGCCGCGCAGGCCTACACGGTGGCGGTCGGCTCGATGAACACGGCCTCGGTGCACGCCGACTCGGCCTCATGCACGAGCGGCACGTCCGCGTCGGCGCTCGGGTTCCTCGCGGGCGCGACGCGCGCCACGTTCTACGTGCGTGGGAGAGCGGCAGGCACCACGACGTTCACCATCTCGTCGGCGCCCGCCATGGCGATGACGACCAGCATGCAGGTCCTGGCGAGCGCTGCGAAGACGTTGCGCTTCGCGAGCAACAGCCCGCCGGCCGCGTCATCGGTTGGGGTCTGCGCCCAGGCCACCGTGGAGCGGCTCGATGTGGAAGGCAATCTCACCACCCTGCCTACCAACCTGGTGGCCACTTTGACGGCAACCGGGAGCGGGAGTGGCGGAGGCCTTCGGTTGGAGCCCGGCGGCACGTGCAGCGCCACCCAGCGCACGATGCTTCCGCTGTCGTTCGGTACGGCGAGCTCGGCGGTGTTCTCTTACGACGCGCGTGGGTCCGGCCAGCTGAGCTTCGGCGTTGCGAGCCCCGGGCTCACCTCGGCCATGGGCTCCACGACGGTCGGCGCCGGAGGGGTGGCGCGCGTCCGGTTCGTCATACCACCCACCGCAGACGAGGGCTTCGGGACCTGCGTGCCCCTGACGCTCGAGGCGCTCGACGTCGGGAACAACCGCGTCACCACGTCGACCGCGGTGACGCTCGCGACGTCGACCGCGGGCTTCTTCTACCCGGCCTCCGACTGCAGCGGAGCGCCGACGATGTCGGCCACCATTCCCGCGAACAGCGCCGTCGTCGTCGGTTACCGCCCGCAGCCGGTCGCGCTTGGCATGACGACGGTCACCGCGACCCCCACGACGGGGATGGCTGCCATGTCGACCTTCAACGTCGTCGCGGGTGCCGAGGCCCGTCTCGAGCGGACCGCGTTCCCGGTGATGATGACGACTGCGGGCACCTGCGTGGACTTCACGGTGCGGCGGGTCGACGGTGGTGGCAACGCTGCCGGCGGCGCGCTGCGGATGGTCACCATCACGTCGTCGGGTGCGGCGAGCATGGGGCTGAACGCGGCGCAGCTCTTCACCGGCGCTGGCTGCACGGGCAGCCCAGGCGCGAGCCCCTTCAACGTCGACCTCTTGCCCGCGGTGTCGACCGCGATCTTCAGCGTGCGGGTGCGCGTGGCGGGAGCCCTCACCATCGCCGCGGCCAGCACACCGCTCATCGCGCCGATGGACACCACGACGACGGTCGTCGTCGGGCCGCTCACCTCGCTGGCCTTCACCACCCCGCCGGCCATGCTCACGGCGAACGTCTGCAGCCCCATCATCACCGTCACGGGGGCCGACCAGTACGGCAACCCCGCTGCCATCGGCACCCAGACGCTCACGATGAGCAATGCCACTTTTTCGTCGACGAGCAACTGCCTGACGTCCATCGGCAACCTGGCGGCGGGTACCGCGACGACTGCCAGTTTCTATCTGCGCAACTCGGTCGCTGGGTCGTCCGTGCCGTTGACGGTTGGGACGACGCCATCCGTGGTGCAGAACTGGGTCATCGACCCGCCGCCGGTCACGACCCTCCGCTTCGCCGGTGCGCCAACCAGCCTCACGCGGTTGGCCTGCAGTGGTCCCTTCCGCGTCGAGAGCACGGATGGCTCGGTTGCCGTCAACTCAGGCGTCGTCCGCACCATCACCTTCGGCGGGCCCGGGCTTCAGTACTTCTCGGACCCCGCGTGCGCGACGGGCATCACGATGACCTCGCTCCCCGCCGCCTCGAGTCAGACAGGTGAGTTCTATGTCGTCGCGCTCGGGACCGGCTCGGCCACGCTGACGGCCGACGCGCTGCCTGCGCTCACTCAGGCAACTGCCGCCGTCACCATCACCGGCACGACGGGCGCGTTGAAGTTGGTCGCGACCCAGGCCACTCCGCACCTCGAGTATCGCGGCTGTGTCTCGATGACGGTCGAGCGGCAGGTCGGAGCCAGCACTCCCGTGAGCGGCTTCGCGACCCAGCTGAACTTGACGCGGTCAGGGACGGCTGGTGCGACGGCCACGACGTACCACCTGTCGAGCACCTGCGCTGATGCAGCCGTGACGACCGCGACCATCGTTCCCGGCCAGAGCCTCGTGCAGCTGTACGTCCAGGGCCACTCCGCCGCGCCCACCGGAGCCAGCACCGCAGCCACCGCCACCCTCACTGCCACCGACCCGCTCGCTGGAGGCTTCGGGGCTGACTCTGAACTCTTCAACGTCTACCCCGCCGTTCGACGGGGCAGTTGCACCATCGCGAATGGGGGCGCGAGTACTGCCTGCAACATCGCGCTGGCGCTCCCGCCGACGGTGAATGTCCGGAACAGAACCTTCTTCACCTTTCAGGCGACGATGTCGGAAAGCGGCAACTCGGGTGATGACCTCGCGGTGAGGTGCTCATTGAACTCGGGAGCCACGACCATCGACTGCGCCCGGGACGGAAACGACGGGCCCGCCACCATCGAGTGGCAACTGTTGTCCTTCGGCACCGGTGTCACCGTGCAACACCTCAACGACGTGCCAATCTCCGCGACGCCACAGACCGCAACCGCGACTCTGGCGACACCGGCAGCCCGTGCGGGGACGTTCTTCCTGGCCAGCTACTCGACCGACACTGGCGGAGACCTCGACTTCGATGACTTCCCCGGCATGGAGTTGGTCGGGCCTGCGTCCATGCCCTTCACAGGGCTCCAGCTCAGGAACTCGTTCAACTTCTCGGCAAACTTCGTCTTGAACGTTCAAGTCGTGACGTGGACCGGGTTGGACGTCGAGTCCGGCATCGTCATGAATACCAGCGGCAATACCTGGGCTGGCACACCCGCCACCGCTGCGAGCGCATCGATGGCGCTGCTCTACACGAACCGAATCAGCTCGCAGCCTGCCTCGAACCGGGGCTCGATTTGTCGCTATCGACTTCGTGGTTCGCTCAACGCGGGCGCACCTCAATTTTCGCGAGGCTCTGGCAGCATGGGATCCTGCACCGACACGAACATGGGCGAGACCGTGTGGTATCGACTGGGCTTCCCTGCCACGGTTGGCACCGTGTCGAGCCAGTCGAACCTGGCCATCAACAACGGTGTCGGGATCGGGACCTGGAATCTCGGTCGGCTGGTGCCTCCTGATCGAACCTGGTCGTTCCTCGGAGGCCAGGGCCCCAGTGGCCAGTCAGGAGGCGAAACGAACCGAGGTGGTGACAATGACGACCTTGGCTGTGCCGCAGCGCGCCTGACGCTGGCCGACGTTGGGCCCGCCACCATCGTGACGCTGACCCGCGGGACGACCACCAGCAACGCGAACTTCTCTCCCTTCCTCGTCGTCCTCGCCGAGTAGCGCGAACGTCCGGGTGACGGGTTCTCCCGGCCCGGTTACAACCTGCGCCATTCATGAGCGACACCGCAGGTGGACCCGGACTTGGCAGTGCAGATGACTTGAAGGCCGTCGAGGCGCTCGCGAGAGCCCGCGCCGCCGTGCTGGAGCAAATCGACAAGCGCGTCGTCGGCCAGAAGGAAGTCGTCGACCACCTGCTCATCGCGCTGTTCTCTCGCGGCCACTGCCTCTTCGTCGGCGTGCCGGGCCTCGCCAAGACGCTGCTGATTTCGACGCTCGCCGAGGTGCTCACGCTCTCGTTCAACCGCGTGCAGTTCACCCCCGACCTGATGCCCAGCGACATCACGGGCACCGATATTCTCGAAGAGGACCGGTCGACGGGCCGGCGCGAGCTGCGCTTCATGAAGGGCCCCATCTTCGCGAACATCGTGCTCGCCGATGAGGTGAACCGCACGCCGCCCAAGACGCAGGCCGCGCTGCTGCAGGCGATGCAGGAGTACCGCGTCACCGCCTCGGGTCGCACCTGGCACCTCGACCCGCCGTTCCTCGTCTTCGCCACGCAGAACCCCATCGAGCAGGAAGGCACGTACCCGCTCCCGGAGGCCCAGCTCGACCGCTTCATGTTCTACGTCGACGTCGGCTACCCCTCGGCGGAAGAGGAAGTACGCATCGTGAAGCAGACGACGAGCGGCCAGACCGTCTCGTTGTCGAAGGTGCTCTCGCCGCAGGAAATCCTCGACCTGCAGGACCTCGTGCGCCGCGTGCCCGTGCCCGACCACGTCGTGAAGTACGCCGTCGACCTCGTGCGCGCGACGCGGCCCAAAGAGCCCGGCGCCTTCGACTTCGTCGCCCGCAACGTCGCCTGGGGTGCAGGGCCGCGCGCGAGCCAGTACCTCGTCATCGGCGCCAAGGCGCGCGCCATTCTCTCGGGCCGCTTCGCCGCGTCAGTCGACGACGTGCGGGCGCTGGCCAGGCCGGTGCTCCGTCACCGCGTGCTGCCCAACTTCACCGCCGAGTCCGAGGGGCTGACGTCGGCGAAGCTCATCGACTCCATCGTCGAGCGCGTGAAGGCCTGAGTCGTCGGTTGCGGGGAAGCGCCTGAAACAGCCACGGGCAACACCTTCCGGGAGGCTGGAAGGTTGCCTCACGTCGTCGATGAAGGCTTCGAGGTGCATGGGGCTGCGGCGCGCTCGGGTTCTCGCGACTGGCGCTGTCCTGGCGCTCGTGGTGTTCGCGCGACGTCAGCGTCGCTGAGGGTCCTTCGATTCATCGGGTGCAGTCGTCGGGCGCCAGGGGCCTGAGCCGGAGGCGGAGCTGCCCCTCCCGTGAGAGCTCTTTGAAGCGCGACGCAGTCGTCACGTCCACGGTCTGCCAGGCTGAGTCCTCGACGCGAACGCGGTCGCGCGTGGCGGCCTTGCTCGCGTCGGGGTTCATCACCGACTCCAGCTTCGTCGGCGGGGCACGATTCGACTCATTCACGCACGCGGGAGGAAGACCCGCGCGCCGCGTCAGGCGCTATTCCCAGTACAGCTCACCCTGCCGCGCGCGCCGCAGCATGTCGTCCATCGCGTGCGAGAGCGGTGACGGCAGCTCGTCGTCCTTGAAGCAGCGCACCTCGAGAATCTCGACCGGGTTCATCGGAGGCCGCGTCGGCTCCGACACCTGCGCGCCCACCACCACCGTCACGGCGTGAAAGCGCGGGTCCCTCGCCGGGTCCGAGTAGACGCCGAGCAGCGCGCCCGCCGAGCGCACCTCGACGCCGGTCTCCTCCATCAACTCCCGAGGCAGGCCCGCGCGGAGCGTCTCGCCCCACTCGAGCGTTCCGCCCGGCATCGCCCATTCGCCCGTGTCCCCGCGGCGGATGAGCACCAGCCGCCCGTCGGGTGTGCGCGCGAAGACGACGAAGCCGACGACCGGCCGCTTCAGCAGGTGACGCAGCACCTCTTTCATCACGCCGAAGAGCCCGCGAGGAATGCGCATGGGCCGCGCCTAGCACGCGGCGTTCAGAACGTGACGCCCGACGCCGCGACGCGTGGTTCGCCGCGCCTCGAGCTGTCGTCCGTGCAACACCCTGCACACGCGCGTCATCGCTCGAGCTCGACCCACTGCGCACCACAGGTGTTGCACTTGAGGCGTGCGCCCCCTGGAAACACGAGGTCGACCCGCGCCGACGGAATCATCCCGGGCTCCGCGGGGCACGCCGGGCAGCCAGTCCCGGGCTGGCGCTCGGTGTACGCGCCCTCGAACGGCGGCAGCCTCAGCGTCTTCATCCAGTCGATGACGTGCGCCTCGCTCCACTTCACGTCGAGCTCGTTGCGCCCCTTGAGCAGCCCGTGCCGCGTCGCCAGCCAGTACAGCCGCAGCCGGCGGAGCTGCTCGTCCATGCCCCGCTCCCGGAAGGCCGCGCCCAGGGTCGTCACCAGCTCGAGCAGTCGTCGGTTCGGGTTCACGGTGTCCACCACTGAACGCTCGTTCATATCAGGCTGGAACGAACGACGTGGTGAACGATCAGCCCAGCGTGTCCTTCCGCGCCGACTCGGCGACGGCGACGACCGCAGGGTGGCGCAGGCGGCGCTCCACCGAGATGGCGTAGTACGACTGCTTCACGTCATCGGTGCGTCCAACCACCTGCACCTCGAACTGGCGCGCGATTTCGTCCTCGATGGCGCTCGGCGCCGAGAAGACGCCGCGGCCGGACGCGCCGAACACCTTCATCAACGCCGAGTCGTCGAACTCGCCGACCACCTTCGGTCGCACGCCCACCTTCTCGAACCACTCGTCCAGGAGCACGCGGGTGCTGCTGCCGATGAGCGGGAGCAACATCGGCGCGCCCTCGAGCGACTTCGGGAAGCCCTTCTTGAGGGGCCCGGCCAGGCTAGCCCTGGCGAAGAACGTGGTGCTGCTGCCGCCGAGGTGATGGTTGAACGCGCGCACCTTCACGTCGTGCGGCGCCGGCTGGTCGCTGATGACGACGTCGAGCTCATGGAGCGCCAACCTCACCAACAGCTGGCTCACGTGGCCCTCATTCACCTCGAGCTGCAGGTCGGGCACCGCCGTATAGGCCGGCTGGAGCAGCCGCTCTGCCACCAGCTTCGGCACCACGTCGGCCACGCCGACCGCGAAGCGCACCTGACGGCTCATCGGCCCGCGGGAGAGTGATTCCTGGAGCTCGCGGCCGAGCCGGAAGATTTCATCGGCGTAGCGGAACGTCGTGCGGCCCACGTCGGTCAGCACCAGCCGCCGGCCCGCGCGTTGGAAGAGCTTCTGCCCGAGCGCCTCTTCGAGCGTCTTCAGCTGGGTCGAGATGGTCGGCTGCGAGAGGTGCAGCTCGCGGCTGGCGTTCGCGATGGTCCCCATCCGCGCGACGGTCCAGAAGTAGAGAAGGTGATGGTAGTTGAGCCAGGCCATAGGAGATTTCTATTCTTCCGACGAAGCGCGCGTGGCGCAACCGAATCTCAGCGCACCCCTCGGCCTTGAAGCGACCGGTCGCCGTCAGCGCATCGAGCGCGCGTCACCCGAAGCAGCGCGTCGTAAACGTTCCCTCGGCTCAGCTCGCGGCGACCGCTGGTCGTGAGCCGGCACCGTCGAGCCGTCGTGCGAGGAAAGCGAGGACTGGCATCGCGATGGCCCAGCAGACGCCGAGGACCACCCGGCTTCGCCATCCGTCGAGCTCGAGCGCTCCGAGGCGGCCGCCCCCGGCGTAGCTCAGCGGGCCGACCACCGCGCCGATGACGGCCGCGAGCGGGAGCCGCGTCTGCAACCACTCGAGGGAGTTTCCCTGCATCATGGCGCTCGCGAAGACGGGCCAGAGCGACAGCAGCCACGCGGGCGGCAGCACGGTCGCCTGCATCGCGCGGAGCCCACCGACGTGTTGATTCACCAGCTCGAGGAGAAGCCCGAGCGTGAGCGCAAAGCAGCCACGCGCCAGCTCGCGCTTCACGACGCCCGAGGTCGCGACGTGAATCGCGAAGACGAGCGCATTGGCGGCCGCGCCGACGAGGTGCCACGGCGTGCTCGCCAGCAGCGCCGCCGCGAACCACGCGCCCTGCATGCCGGCGACGTGGAGCCACTTGCGAGCGGCCGGACTCACTCCTTCTTCTTCAGCTTCGACTCGTTCTCTTTGATGAACGCCCGGATGTCGTCGGCCATGTCGAGCAGCTTGAGCCACTGCTCCTGGTAGAACGTGATGGGGAAGCGGCCCATGCCGTAGACGCTGACGCCGCCCTTCTCGGACACCTTCATCGAGACGCCTTTGGCGCCGCGGGTCTTGAGCGCCTCGTTCTCGGCCTTCAGCTTCGCCAACTCTGCGCGCAGTTCTTCTTCCGTGCTCATGCGCCGAACCGTGCCACCACACGGCGCGATGCGCACCTGCTTCGTTCGCCGGTCCGAATCACCGACCGACGCGTGCCGTGCGCCGTCGGCTTCGTCACCTCGGCCTGCGTCTGGCCCCTGAAGAAGGTCGGCTTCGAATCCAACGCCACGTCACACCTCGAGGTCGATGACGGTGCAGGGCAGCTCGCAGTCCGACGTGGTGACGTTGATGACGCGCGTCGCCCCGCACGGCCACTCACCCCGGTCCTCGTGGATGTGCCCGAAGAGATGCACCTTCGGTTTCACGCGCCCGAGGTGGCGGAGCAGGTCGTCACAGCCCACGCGTCGCCCGTCCCAGCACTTGTCTCCCATGCCGGCCGGAGGACCGTGCGTCACCAGCACGTCGATGCCTTCGGGGATCAGCTTCCACTTCGCGTCGAGGTCCGCGCCGCGGTGCAGGTTGAAGGCCCACTGATGAAACCACGGCTGCCATGGGCTGCCCCAGATGCGCACGCCGTCGATGACGACCTCTTCATCCTCCAGGTACGTGAGGCCCTCGAAGAGCGGCCGCGCCTCGGCTGGTTTGTCCTGCACCAGGAAATCGTGATTTCCGGCGACGACGACCTTGTGGCGATGCGGCAACGAGCGAAGCCAGCGCGTCACCTCTTCCAGCTGCGTCCGGGTGCCGCGCGGCGTGAGGTCTCCCGCGTGAATCAACACGTCGCCGTCAGGCACCTCGAGCCGGTGGTGGGCGCCGTGCGTGTCGGCCATCGCGACGAGGCGCAGCATGGTGCTCAGCTCCAATCCAGCGTCAACGAGCGCGTCGATGGCGCGCTCACCAGGAAACGCGAGGAGGAGACGTCGCTCGCCTTCGGCGCTTCGCGCCATGCCACGAACGAGCCCGCGAGCGCGGAGAAGACGACCCCGGACCCGAGCGGGCGTGTCAGGCCGACCGTCAGCAGCACCACGCGCCGTGGGTTCGACGGGATGGGGACCAGCCCTGTCACGCGCTTCAAGGTGCGCCAGCAGGCGACCTCGCTTCGGCCGTGCGCTGCGAGCTCGGAGCACGGTGCTCGCCCTTCGATGCGTCTTCGGCGTCGGGTGGTCACGACGCCCGGGCAGCGGCCTGCTCGAGCTGCAGCTTCGCGACGGCAGCGAGGAGCCGTTCCCGCTCGGTCGACGCGAGCGTGGTGAACTCGACGCGGAGCTGCACGCCCTGCCCCCGTGGGAGCGAGGACAACACGACTCCACCGAGAGACCTGAACGCCTCGCCTGCGACCGTGAAGGTCATCGACAGGTGCACGCCGGCGGGGAAGGAGACGGCGGACGTAACCAGGGCGCCACCACCGCTGAGGTCTTTCAGCGTCGCCTTCGCCTCGCGAACGTCGAGGGCGTGGCCCGGCCAGGAGAGGGCCTTGAGCGTCACCGGCGCCGAGACGTCGACCCGCGCATACTCACGCAGCTGGACCCGCTTCGGCGACTCGTCGTGCGCGAAGTCGACGCTGGCGCTGTGGGCCTGCAGGACGCGGCACCGCAGCTCGTAGCTGGCCTCCCGTTCATGGCGGAGCGTGAGCATCAGCGTCTCTCCGGGCTCCGGCGCCAGCGCAGGCCTGAAGCCGACGGTGAACGAACGCTCACTGAGGTCCAGCACCTGGCCGTGGGCTTCTCCGCAGTCGAGCGCGATGCCTCGTGAGAGCTCGCGCGTCGTGAGCAGGGGCGCGTGCGCCGGGAGCCGGTCGAAGTGCAGCGCCTGCCGAATGCGCCGGAGCATCGTCGCGAGCGCGTCGCCCGACCTCGACGCCCTGGTCGAGCCGCTCAGCGCGCCAGCGGTCGTTCGTTCGAAGACGTCCGGGTGGGTGAGGAACTCCATGGGCTGCACCGACGCGCCCCGCGCGAGCTCGAAGACCAGGGCCAGCTCCTCGGCCGTCAGGCCACGCTGCTGGGCCAACGCTTCAGCCTTGAGCGTCACGCCACGTCGGCGTCGAAGCAGGCTGAACACCTGCAGCGTCACCACGACGAGCGCCAGGGCCAGCAACACCCACTCGAACGCGCTGCTCGCTTCACGGTTGCGCGCGAACGCCTGGCTCACCGAGTGGAAGAAGTCCCCCATCGTGTCGAAAGGGTAACGGGCGCGGGGCAGGTCGCCAGCGGGAACTGCGCGCTGACGGCTGAAGACCGCAGCTGCACTCCGTTGGGCCAGAGCGCAGCCCTCGAACGCCCCCTCTCCTCAGCGACGCAGGCGAAGCAGCAGCGCGGCGAGCACCACGACAGGCATCGGGTCGAGGCCCGAGCAGCCACACCCGGGCTTCATCGGCTCTGGCGGCGCGAACCAGAGGTGGCTCGAGACCGTACGCGGCGCGCCGTCGACCCAGACTTCACCTCGCCAGCGAACCTCACCCGACCCCGGCGCCGTCACCAGGCGCGTGACGAGGAAGGGGTCGTCGGTCACCTCGGCGGTCTCTTTCACCGCGCCATTCTCGAGCAACTTCAGCGTCTGTCCGCGACCGCCCGTCACCTTCACCTGCAGCGTCGACTGCGCGCTCCGGACGGTGTCTCCGATACGTGCGTCACCGACGGTCAGCTCCACCATCGGGTCGGCCGGGCCTTGCAGCTTCACGACCGTTCGCCCTTCCCGAATCGCCTGCACGATGGCGTCGACCGACAACGACTTCGCGAACACCATCGTCGTCGGGTTGCCAATGGGGCTGTCGAAGGTGCCGGTGGCGCGTCCGCCGGAGTGGTCGTCGCTCCCGCCTACCGCCGCGGCGTGCGACCCCTGGGAGAGCTGTCGGTCCCAGAAGGCGAGCGCCTGCGTGCCGAAGAGCGCGCCAGTCTTGTCCCACCCGCCCGTGCCAATCTCGACGGCGCCGACGCTGGTGGCGGGCAGCTTCTGTCTCCACGCGCAGCCGATGCACAGTTGCCCGAGGTCGAGCACCGGGTGGTTGATGGAGAGCACCGCCTTCTGCTCGCCGAAGGCCGCCACTGCGGCGTCGAAGGTCGCGCCCTGAAGGCCGAAGCGATGGTCGACGATGCGGGTCGCGCCGATGCCATTGAGGTGGCCCGCGTACGTGGTGAACTCCACGCCGGGCAGGAACAACAGCGCGGGGTGACGCGCCTGCGCGGCCGTCATGAAGTCGAGCTGCGAGACCGTGTTGTGGTCGGACAGCTCCACGAAGTCGAGGCCGCGGCTGCGCGCGAAGGTGGCGATGGCGTCGAGCGTGGGCGTGGCGTCTCCGCTCTCTCTCGAGTGCACGTGCAGGTCGCCCGCGTACCAGCGCGGGGTGGGCTCCAACGCGGCGCCTGGAGTCCACGTCGTCTGCGCCCGCTCGGCCTGAGGGGACAGGGTCGCCACCGTGCGCAGCTCGACCTCGAGGCGATAGCGCGCCGGAGCGCTCACCACCTTCGCCTTCCCGATGACGACGTTCCACGTGCCGGCCTCGACGGGCCGCGCCAGGTAGCTGCGCGACGCCGCCCGCTCACCGACGACGATGGGCTCGACGTTGCCGCCACCCCACCCACGGAGGCCGCGCGGGTCGGACAGCCCATAGTCGAGGATGTTCTCGGGCTGCTGCACCGGGTGACGGACCTCGACCTCGACGGTGCCCATGGGGACCTGAAACGGTATCAGCACGAAGTCGGGGCCCGACTCAGGCAGCGCGCCCTCGAGCACCATCGGTTGCGCGACCGCCGACACCGAAAAGAAGACGACCAGCCACGAGACCCGCATCCGCGCTCCCTACGCGGCGACCGGGGAGCCGTCGACCGTCGCGCGAGGCTGTCGCTCTGAGGCGACAGAAGAGCGGGCCATGCTGCACGGTGCTGCCCGCCGTCACGAGCGGAGGCACGGGAACCGGAACGTCGGAAGCGGCCCCGTCAAGGAGAGGGCCGTGAAGCCGGGCGTCACACCCACCTGCACGCTGGGGCCCTCGTCAGCTCGTGTGCCCGTTGCAGATGAGCTGGTCGACGGCGAGCGCGACGAGCGGCACCCGGAACGACGCGTTGGCGTGATGGGTGCGGGGAGGTCCGCCACGTCCATCACTTCGCGTCCGATTCCCGGTATGAGCGCGCAATGAGTCTTCGCCCGCCTGTCGAGTCGCTCGTCTCCGAGGTCCAGGAACTCCGTGCCCTGGTGGCGTCGATGGAGCGCCGTCGTCGCTGGTCGTTCGGCATGCTCGGCGTGCTCGTCCTGGCGGTCCTCTCGTCCCGGGTCTCGCTCGCGAGCGGCTCGGCGTGCAGTGAGACGTTGCCCGGGTTGTTGACGCCGTTTTGTCCGGACGAGCCGGCCCAGGCGCTCGTCGTGAATCAGAACTATCGCGAGCTGATCAGGCTGGTGGAGACGAAGGTCGGCACGGTCTCGATTGCATCGGGCGCCACGCCTGGCGCCGCAGGGACGGGGTCCATCTCGACCGCCTCCCTGACCACCCCGGGCGCGCTGAGCGCCGGGAGCCTCTCGGTGGGCCCGGTGTCGGCCACGTCGCTGAGCGCGACGTCGGTGAGCGCGACGTCGGCGAACCTTCAATCGCTGACCGCGGCGAGCGAGACGGGCTTCGTGCTCTCGTGCGTAGAGGCCTCATACCTGAACGGGCTTCAGGGGTTTCCTTTCTGTTGTCGCATGAACGTCGCCAACGGCGATACGACCTGCAACCTCGCCACCGGCAGCAGCGGTGCGTCGTGGGCCGCCTCGAGCGTCGGCTACCCGGGCCTCGGCGCCACGACGACGGGCCGCTATTCCCTCTCGTGCGTGGCGGGCGCCCCGGGAGCCAACTTCCCCTTCTGCTGTCGCCTCAACGCCAACAGCGGCGCAGTCCAATGCGGCCAGGGCAACACCTACAGCCTTGGCAGCACGGGGCTGGCGAACGTGCCGTTCTGACCGTCGAGCGACGGGCGTGACGGAGATGGTCCTCACGCCCCAATCACCGACATGAGACTCGGTGGTGATGGATTGACGACGTCGTCGCCACGCCTGTATGGGCGCCGCATGCGCGCTGCCGCAGTGGTCCTGGCTCTCGTCGTCTCGGCCTCGGTCACCGCTCAACAGGCACCGCCATGCACGAAGGAACTCGTCGGCGTCCTCTTCGACTTCGGCACTCCGCAGGCGCCGCGGCTCTTCAAGTGTGATGGCCGCACGTGGGCCGTGTGGACGCCACCAGCCTCACTGTGCGCTCCGACGCCTGCCGAGTCGACGACGCCGTCATCGCCCCTCCCACCGCTCGCGTCCGCCAACACCGAGCCCGTCCCACCGCCAGCTCCACTTCCGCCCCTGCCGACGGGCCCGAAGGCCGGCACCGACGTCGTCGCGAACGCCGACTGCCGGAAGGCCTGCACGGTCAGCTTCACCCAGTGTGTCCGAACCCGCTGCGGCACGTCGCTCGCGGCGAGCTGCAAGCAGAGCTGCGACAAGCAACAAACCCGTTGCGCCTCGGCGTGCCCATGACTCGTCTCCTGCTCCTGTCGGTCTTCGTCCTCGTCGCCTGTCAGCCCACGGCGCGCCGCATCGTGCGCTCGTCGAGTCCTCCGCCGGCGCCGAGCTGCAGCGTGACGCTCACCGCGCTTCGCATCACCGACGTCACCTGCCAGGGCTCGTACTCGCGAGACCAGCTGTGGCGCGCGGCGCTGCTCAAGGCCGCCGAGACCGGGCCGGAGCAGGGCAGCCTCACCTTCGACGTCATCGACACCAACGAGAACAACGGCTGGCGAGCGCTGCGCGCGAAGTTCGCAGGGCCTGGCGAGCCGCCCGGCACCAACGCCATCGAGGTGATGCTGTCTCCGCAACAGCTCGACGCAGCGCGGACCCGCGCGATGACGAAGCAGTGTCAGCGCACCGTCATCGTCGAGAGCGACCCGGCGACGAAGGCGTCGTGCATGCAATTCCTCGCGACGCAGCAGCAGCTCGCGCAGACCGAGCGTCACCACGCCGAGCAGATGGGGGTGCAGCGTGAGTCCGTCGAGGCGCAGCGCCAGGCCGCCGCTGCCCAGCAGGAAACGGCCGCGGCCATCCGACTCCAGGCGATGCAGCGCTCGCAGACGAACGTGGTCATCGTCGGAGGCAGCACGTGTCGCTCGAGCCTCGACTGCGGCAGCGGTGAGTTCTGCAAGGACTGGGGCGGCGGCCGCGTGTGCATGGGCAACGGCGGCGTCGGAGCACCCTGCAGCAGCGGCATCGATTGCGTGGGGAGTCTGTTCTGTCGCTCGGGGTATTGCGGGCAGTAACCAGCCGTTGGGCGTCAGCTGTCCACGATGAGCGGGAGCCGCGCTCGGCTCGCTTCGGGGAGGGCCTCCATCGACGTCACGACCGACGACGTCGAGGTATCGGCCCACGACTTGCTCGTCAGCACCTCGAGGGCCCTTGGCGCAGAGGCCCCCCGACGCTCCAACGGCTGGTCCTCTGCGGCGTCACGAAGTCACCGGCCAGGGAGCGGCTCAGCGGCATCACCATGAAGTCGATGGCCATGGCTTCGCGTCAGCCCGGCATCGACAGCCGCAGCGTCAGCTGATTTCCGCAGCCTTCACACATCACGTTCGTCTCGTTCGACACGCCGCCGCCCATCGGCATGGTGCGCGCGTCGCCCTTGCATCGCGGACACGGGCCGACGACTTCCTTGAACGAGGAGCGCGTGAAGAACTTCCACACGAAGACGACCGGGCCAGCCAGCAGCAACGCCGGTGGCAGCACGAGGTGGATGACGGGAATCGGGAGCAGCAGGCCCGCGACGCACCAGCACAGGGCTGCGGGCATCACCGCGCGGCGCAGGCGTTCCAGCATCGTCCACTCGGCGATGGTGACGGTCGCCGTGGTGGGCGCTTCGGAGCCGAGGCTCAAGCGGACGGGAAGGGTGCGGAGCAGCACGCTTGCTTCTCTACCTCAGGACACTTTGCAAATGGTGAGCAGGCGCGCCTTGCCCGCCACGCGGAGCTCGACCTCATCGCCTTCCCGCTTCCCGAGGAGCGCAGCGCCGACGGGAGACAGTGGCGTCACCACCATCACGCCGCCCTCGAGCTTCGTGCCGCCACCTTCGGGCGCGACGAAATAGAAGAGCGCCTCGCCGTCGTCGTCTTCCGCTTCCACCAGCGCGCCGGGCTTCGCGCTGTCGGTCGGCGTCAGCGGCATCGGCGTGAGGCTCGCGAGGCCGGCCTTCAGCGTCTCGATGCGCATCGCCTGGCCGCGCGCGAGGTAGCTCTGCTCGAGCGCGCGGGTGTCTTTGTCGTTCTCGGGTTTCGCCTCTTCGTGCGTGGCGCCGGCGCGCGCGTCGGCATGGGCCCGCTCGAGCCCCGCGAGGGTCGCCTCGAGGGTGGCGACCAACTCTGCCTTCAGTTGGGCTTTCGTGCGCTTCACGGCGGGCGCTGCATAGCACCGCGCGGCGTCACCACCGCAGCCCACCGCTGGCGCCGACCGAGAACCACGGCCCGCGCAGGTCGAGGACCGTGTCCCCCACCACCAGCGCCTGCTGGTACAGCAAGGGCACCTCGCCGCGAAGGTCGAGCCGCACCATCCACCCCGCCCACCGGTGGCCAGCGAAGGCCTCGAGCCCAACGAGGACCATCGGCTTCACGACAGTGCGCCCCAGGTAGTCGTCGGCTGGCGCGGCTTCGAAGATGGCCACGCCACCAGACACGAGGGCGCCGCCACCGGCCTCCCAGCCAGAGGCGCCTCCAGGGAAGTCCCAGCGCGCGCGCGCGGTGGCTCGGGGAACCGATGCGAGCACTTCTCCTGCAGGTGTCGACCGCCGCCACGGCGCCAGCGGCACTCCGACCTCGCCGCCCAGCCGCAGGTGCGTTCCGACGGAGCGCTCGACGGCCACGCCCAGCTCTGGCGTCACGCCGACGGCGGTGGGCCACGTCGCCGCGATGCGGGCCGCGACGCTCCACTTTGCCTCGGCTGCTGCTGTGGGCAGGGCGGGCACGGGAAGGTCGACCGGGCGCGGGACTTCCGGGGCGAGCGAGGCGTGTGCCTGGAGTAACTCCACGAGGCTCGCGTCGACCAGCTCGGCGGCGGCCAACGCCACGCTCGACGCCAGCACCGCGCCCAGCGCCGGCAGGGTCCGCGAGAGTGTCTTGCCCGTCACGCGGTCGACGACGATGAGCAGCGTCGTGTCGTCGGCGCCTCCGGGCAGATAGACGACGACGCCGAGCACCTCGCCCCGGGCCCGGCTGCCTTCTCGCGCGAGCTCGACGCTGCGCTGCGAGGGCCTCGCGGAAGGTTGGCTGAGGCGCACCTGAAAGCCGCGCTGTCGCAGCTCTTGCGCGATTCGGGCCTCGACCTCGACGAGCGCGGCTGATGAGGCCGCCGGCGCGCCGAGCTGAACCACCGTCACCATCACCTCCGCGGCCTCGACGGGCGCCGCGAGGGTCAACGTCACCACGAGTCCCACTCCGATGCGCATCATGGAGCCTTCAGGAGCTCGCGCGCCTGCGCTGCCCACGGCTTCGAGTCGGGCCAGCGCTCCAGGAGCTCCTGGGCGGCCTCGCGGGCCTCCACCATCTGCCCTCGCGCCAGGCGCCACGACATGCTGCGGCCCGTCATCTCGGGCGCGAAGACGCCCGTCGGGTTCGCCGTGAGGTACCGACTCGCCCAAGACAGCGCTGCGGCGGGGTCGCCTGCCGTGCCGCGCGCAATCGCCAGCCGGACCTGCGACAGGCCGCACGGCCCTTCTCCTCGAGCGACGCCGCACACCCTCGAGTAGCTGGCCTCGGCGCGCGCCTGTTCCCCCGCGGCGGCCAGCAGGTCTCCAGCGTCGAGGAGGTCCTTCGCCGTCGCCCCGCTGGCCTCGGCGGGGAACCCCGGTGGAATCACCCGGACCGCCGCCTCGAGGTCGCCGCGCTGCAGCAGGTCGCGGAACTTTGGCAACCACCTCGGCGCGGCGTTGGGGCTCGGCGTTGGCGGCGCCGGCGGCGGTGGGTCGCGAACGTCGGGTGAAGGTGCAGCCTGCTCCACGGGCGCCTCGACGGGCGGAGCGGTGGTCATCGTCACCCCGTCCTCAGGCAACCCCGGACCCCGAACGCGAACCACGCCTTCGTAGACGACGACCTCGGGCCGCGCGCCCGTCTTCATCACTCGAAAGCGCGTGCCCAGCGCCTCGACAGAATAGCCGTCGACGCGCACCACCCAGCGAGCGCCCGGCGCGCGGTGGACCTGCAAGGTGACGGCGCCGTCGAGCAGCTCCACGTCTGCACCGAGCCCCGTCGAGAGCACGGCTCTGCCTCCGGCCTCGAGCTCGAGTTGTCCGTTGGCCGGGAGTGGCACGCGCTCGGGCCCTTGCGTCGCGCTCACGATGGAGCTGGGCGGCTCGGGCGCCCGGGTGAGCACCAGCCCTGCCGCAACCCCCACCACCACGGTCGCCGCCAGAGCCCCCGCCCACAGCACCTGGCGGCGTCGAACCTGCTGGCGCGCGAGGTGGGCGTCCAGACGCAGGCGCATTCTCCGCGTCTCGTCGCTCGACAGGGGCGGCTGTTGCGCGCCGTAGTCTTCGAAGAGGCTGGGCATGTCAGTGCATCTCCGACAACAGGGTGGTGGTGACTGCCGTCGGCTCGCGTGCGCTCAAGCGGGCCCGGGCCGAGTCGAGTCGGCGGCGCGCGGTCGAGTGAGACACTTTCATCAACTCAGCCACCTCTTCGAGGGCGTGTCCCTCGACGTAGCGAAGCACGACGGCGATGCGTTCTTCCGCGGGCAGGGCGTCGAGCAGCGCCCGCACCTCGGCCCTGGTCGCCGTCACTTCGTCAGGGGTCTGCGTCGCCAGCCCCGCCTCGAGCAACCCGCGCAGGCCGCCCTGTCGTCCCCGGGTGCGCAGGACCTGCAGCGATGCGCGCACCGCGGCGGTCTTGAGGTAGGAGATGAGCGCCACCGGATGCTTCACGGAGCCGACGTGGCGCAGCAGGGACTCGAAGACGTTCTGGGTGATGTCCTCGGCCTCTTCGCGCGAGCCGACCAGGCGCGCCGCCGTACTGAACACCATCTGGTGGCATCTCTCGAAGGCCAGGCGCACCAGCTCGGGGCCCGAGAGGTGGCGCACGGCCTCGGACCATTCGCCTGCGAGCGAGGTGGGCGCCGACGGCGAGTCATCGACAAGCTGCAGCGGGCGGGGGGCGCGAATCACGGTCTTCCATAAGGAGACCCGACCTGCGCCTCGGTGTCCAAAATACCGGTGAACACTTTTTCCAGGGCCCCGCGTCTTTCAATTCATGCGCCTGCTCATTGCTTCCAACACTTTGAAGTCCGCTGCCTTCCTTGGCCTCGTCGCGCTGGTGGGGTGCGGCCAGAAGCAGCCTGTCATCGAGCCAGCCAACCCCTGTGCGGGCATCACCTGCAGCGGCCAGGGGCGCTGCGCGGTGCTGAACGGCGCCGACGCGGTGTGTGTGTGCAGCGGCGGTTTCTTTGCCGAGGGCCTCGAGTGCAAGGCCATCGTCGCGGGGGCTGAGTGCGACGGCGTGACGTGCAATGGCCGCGGCGTGTGCGTGGTGCTGTCGGGCATGCCCAACACACCAAAGTGCGAGTGCAACGCCGACTCGACGTCGGCGGGTGCCACCACCTGCGTGGCGAAGCCGGCGCCTTGTGCGGGCATCACCTGCAGCGGGCACGGCAGCTGCGCCGTGGCGGGGACGATGCCGGTGTGTGTGTGTGAAGCCGGCTTCAGGACTGGGGCGGGCAACACCTGCGAGCCAGTCATCGTCGGCGAGGAGTGCCAGGGCATCGACTGCGGCGGCCACGGCACCTGCGCAGTCGCCGGTGGCGCGCCGCTGTGCAGCTGTGAGGCGGGGTACGACCGGCTCGGCACCACCTGCGTGCCCCGGCCGGTGCCTGACGGCGGCGGTGCCGGGCCTTGCGCAGGGGTGACGTGCTCGGGCCGTGGACAGTGCGCCGTCACCGGGGGCACGACGCCGGTGTGCGTGTGCAACTCCGGCTACGTGGCCAACAGCCTCGCGTGCGTGCTGCAAGGGACGGTGGGCGGAGCCTTGACGTTGCTGGCCGGCGCGCTCGGCGGCCCGGGATCCGTCGACGGCAACGTGAATACGCGCTTCGACTCGCCCGCGGGCGTGGCTCATGACGCGACCGGGAACCTGTACGTCGGCGGCCAGACCATTCGAAAGATAACGCCCAGCGGAAGCGTCTCGACGCTCGCAGGGCTCGCCGGCCTGGGCAATGCGGGCTTGGTCGACGGCATCGGCTCTGCCGCGCGCTTCACGAATGCGCGGCACCCCGTCTTCGACAGTGCCGGCAATCTCCTGGTTCTCGATGCGGATGCGTCGGGTTCAGGTTCAATTCGAAAAGTCACCCCAGGCGGCCTCGTTTCGACGCTCTCGCGGGGTCTTCTGTCTGTTGTTGGCATGACCATTGATGCGAATGACAATCTGTGGGCTTCAGGTTTCTGCGCTACCGGCAACAACAACCGGTGCTTGAGAAAGGTGACGCCGGGCGGGGTCGTGACGTCGGTGCTCTACGGGGCGTCGCAGCCATGGCCGGGTCCGGTGACGATGAGCGCCGACGGCACCAGGGTCTTCACAACGGACGGCCCAGGAGTCTGGAGCATCAACACCACCAGCGGCGTGTTCACCGCCGTTACCTCGGTGTCGAGTCCGGTGACAGGTGTGCAGCGGAGGTTCTCGGGCATCTGCCGGGACGGTTCAAACAACCTGTGGCTCGCCGACTCGCAGTGGGATCAAGTCTACCTGGTGCCCAGCACGGGTGGCACGGCGACGCTCATCGCCGGAGGCCGACACGATGCTGCCTCGGTGTACAACACAGCGCCGCTCAACCTCGACGGGCCCGGCTTGAGCGCGCGATTTTACGACCCCTCTGGGATGAGCTGTGACCAGGCGGCCGGCAAAGTGTACCTCGCTGACACGGGGAACCACACGATTCGCGCCATCGCGATGGCTGGCAACAACCTCGTCACGACCATCGGGGGGACCCCAATCGCACTGGGAGCCGTCGACGGGACTGGAGGCGCGGCGCGGTTTCGCTTTCCCCAGCAGGTCGTCGCTGACAGCGTCGGAAACTGGTTCGTCGCAGACGCTGCAAATGCAGTCATTCGCAAGGTCACCCCTGCCGGAGTCGTGTCTGTCTTCGCCGGCTCCTTCGGCATGCCGGGCTTGATGGACGGCGCCGGAACGGCTGCACGTTTTCGCGGCACGGATTGTCAAGACGGTTTCGGCTGCCGCGTCATCGGCCTCGCCATCGACTCGAGCGACAACCTCTACGTCGCCGACCGCGGTCGCCGTCTCACCACCGGCGCCAACATCTACAACCGCGAGCCCGACGCGATTCGGAAAATCACGCCTACGGGGGTCGTCACCACGCTCGCCTCGGGAAACACGGTGACGCCGTCGTCGGCAGACACGTTGTTTGATCAGTTCGACAGCATCGCGGTCGACAGCACGAACGGCGATGTGTACTTCAACGCCTCCGACGGCGTCCGGCGACTCCGAGGCGGCACCATCACGCTCGTCGTGCCAAAGCCAAGCGGTTCAGGCTCAGCGGCAATCTCAGGCTATTTCTCGGTCGCCATTGACAGCACGAGGCGCAAGCTCTTCCTCTGCGAGAACCAATCACCATTCAATCCAGCAGCAGTGGTACGTCGCTACGACCTGTCTGGCGCGATGCCCGTCCTGGAGTCGACGTTGACTGCCCAATCGGCGCCAGCGCTTGGCGCGCCGGGAATCGGCAGCGTGAGCCAGCTCGCGGTCGCTCCGAACGGTGCCGTGGCGGCCGCCTTCCCGAATTCCGGCGTCATTCTCCGAATCGACCCGACGTTCACCCGCGTCGACAAGATCGCGGGGGAGTTCGGCGTGCAGGGCGTCGAGCTCGGGCCCCTGCCAGCGCGCCTCAACACCCCGACCGGCGTGGCCTTCAACGCGGCGGGGCAACTCGGCATCGTCATGGGGCGGGTGAGTGGCGCAGTGGGCGAAGGGGCCCTGCTCGTGACGACCGGCTTCACGCCGTGAAGCGCGCTCGAATCGTTCGGTACCCTGCCGGGTGAGAACGGGTACCTTTCCCGACTTCCCGGCGAAAACGAGAGGCGGATGGAGCACTTGCAGCGTGCTTGAGGCGGTCGCTGGGAGGACTGGGCGGCATCCAGCTGGCAATCGACGATGACGTCGAGCTCGGTCTGCTGATCGCCGTCGCCGAACTCTGCATCGGCACTGGCTTCCCCAACGTCGTCGCCGCTGCCCGAGGAGCTGTCGGCTCTGGCCCGAGGTGAACGCCCGCGCTCTGGGCACGGTGCGCTTCTGGCGTCGGGAATGGCGCGCGCAACGTCCCCGGCCATGCGCATGCACTGGGTCGAGCGCTTCGACGGTGTCCGTCCGCCAGAGTGCCGTCGGCTCGCACGCGCATGACGTTCAGGGGCATGGCATCTCGGCGTGATGACGAACGAGAGGCACCACCAACGCAGCGGCCGGAGTCAGCTGGGCTGACGACACGCTCACCGGCCAGTCGATCGCCGGAGATCAGGGCCCGTACGTCGTGCGGTGCGTTCGTTCGACTGGTGGGTAATCAGCCGCTGAAGGAAAAGAACCAGAGGATGAGCGCCAGCCCGACGGGGACTCCACCGACGGAGCGCAGGAGTGGGACCGCGATTCGGCCATTGAACCACTGAGCCGACGGCAGAAGCGCTCCATAACAGAACGGCCGCCTGGGGACACCGGCGCCCCCCCAGCCCCTCGACTGGGGCGATTCAGCGATGAATCTCTTCGCGGGTCAGCCGTCGGAGGCGGCCATGAAGAAAGCCTGGCTTGCGGTCCTGGTCTCGTTGACCTCTTGTCAGGTCGGTCCTCTTGAGTCGCTCGAACTCGATGGCGGCAGTGGCGGGCCCACTGCCGCCGCGGTCTTCGAGGACGCGGGTTCCGT
>JBBAQZ010000047.1:6878-12648 GCA_040400045.1 Myxococcaceae bacterium | reverse complement strand
GGTTCGTTCGACGCGGGTTCGTTCGACGCGGGTTCGTTGGATGCGTGCGTGCCGGAGACGGACGCTGAGTTCCGCGCTGCGAACTGCCCGGTGAACGCGTGTGGCTCCAGGACCGTCCGCGACGCCTGCGGCGCGCTGCGCACCGTCGACTGTGGCACCACGTGCGCGTCTCCCCCGTCTGCGGCTTGCGCCGACGGCTTCACTCGCCGCAGCTCCGAGTCCGTGGGCACGTGCGTGTCCGGCGTGTGCGAATACGCTCCCGCTCTCGTGGGGTGCGGCGCGGCGTCGTGCACGAATGGCGCGGCGACGGCCGCCGGCACGTGCTCCGGGCCCGGCGTTTGCGCCGCGGGGGCGACGAGCGCGTGCTCCTTCGGGTGCTCCGGCACGGCCTGCGCGGGGGATCCGTGCGCCAACGTGACGTGCAGTGCTCCTCCGTCGCCCACCTGCGCAGATGGGACCACCCGGCGCGCTTATGCTTCCACCGGAACCTGCAGGGCCGTGGGTGGGACCGCGACGTGCGAGTACGCAATGATGGACGTACCTTGTCCCCCGGCGAGCTGCACCAACGGCATGGCGACGGCCGCAGGCACGTGCTCCGGCGCCGGTGTCTGCGCCGCGGGAGCGACCAGCACGTGCACGTTCGGGTGCTCCGGTACGGCCTGCGCGGGCGACCCGTGCGCGACCGAGACGTGCAGCGTCCCGCCTCCGCCCACCTGCGCTGATGGCACCACCCGGCGCACCTCCGCCTCCACTGGCACTTGCAGGGCCGTGGGCAGCACCGCGACGTGTGACTTCGCGACGATGGACACGCCCTGCGCCGCGGCGAGTTGCACCAACGGCGTGGCGACGGCCGCCGGAACGTGCGCTGGCTTCGGCGTCTGCATCGCGGGGGTGACGAGCACGTGCACGTGGGGTTGCCTGGGGACCGCGTGTGCGCCGAGCCCGTGCGTCGGTGTCACCTGCGGCACGCCGCCACCGGCCACGTGCGCGAACGCGACGACGAGGCGCACCTCCGCGAGCCTCGGCACGTGCTCGGTCGTCGGCGGGACCCCGCAGTGCAGTTACACGACGTTCGACACCGCGTGCGCGGCGGCGAGCTGCCAAAATGGTGTCGCGACCGCGGCGTCGACGTGCGTGAACGGGTCTTGCCAGGCCGGCGCGCAGACGAGCTGCACCTTCGGCTGTCTCGGCACCGCGTGCGCGCCCGACCCCTGCACCGGCGTCACGTGCACCAACCCGCCGGCGACGGTGTGCGAGAACGCCACCACCATTCGCAGCTACGTCTCCCCGGGCACGTGCTCGAGCGCCACGCAGCAGGCCGTGTGCTCCTTCGCGCGGACGGACACCGCGTGCCCGAGTGGCCTCGTCTGTGGTAGCGGCGGCTCCTGCGTGCAGCCCGGCAGCGGAGCGGCGCCATCGACCCCCAGCAACCTCGCGGCCACGACCGTCAGCAGCACCCAAATCAACCTCGCGTGGGGCGCTTCGATGGCCAGCGGCACGGCGCGCCTCTCGGGCTACAAGGTCGAGCAGTGCAGGGATTCTGTCTGCACGGAATTCGTGACCCGTACGAACACGACGGCGTTCAACTTCACGTCCCTCATCACGAGCACCAGCTACAGCTTCCGCGTGCGCGCGTACGACAACGCGGGGAACAACAGCAACTACTCGAACGTCGCGACGGCCATGACCGGCGGGACGACCTACGCGAACACCACAGACGTCCAGCTCCGAAGCTTCAACGTCGTCGAGTCGCTCATCACGATCTCCGGGCGCTCCGGCAACGCCCCTGCGACGACCCGCGTCGACGTGAACATCGTCTACCCGAACATCAGCGGTCTCAACGTGCAGTTGATCGACCCGACGGGCGCCTTCCGCTGGCTCCACAACGGTCAACAAGGGGGACCAACCACCAACAACCTTGATGCGTACTACTCCGTCAACCTGTCCTCCCTGCCCATGAACGGGACCTGGAAGCTCAGGGTCTGGGGCGCGTCACGGTCGGTCTCCTACATCGACAGCTGGTCGATCGCCTTCTGAGCCCCGCCCTCTGCGAGCGGACAAGTGAAAGCAAGCGGGCCGGAGAGAAAGAGGGGCCCGAGGGCCGGCTCGAGGCCTCTGGGAACACCGTATCGACGAGCGGCGTTGGGGAACGAATTGGTGGTCACCGTCGACGTGCAGGCCCCGGTCGCGCGCGTGTGCCTGTGTCGTCGGGAGCGACGTCACTTCACCTCACGCCACCACGGGTCGAACGTCTCGACCCGCGACGGCTCGATGGGAGCGCCCAGCCTCGGCGTCACCATCGACACCTTCTTCTCCTGCACCAGGGCGGCGAGCGTCTCGGCCGGCTCGTCCCATGCGTGGAGCGCCAGGTTGAACGTGCCCCAGTGAATCGGCAGGAACGTCCCCGAGCCCAGCATCTCGAGCGCCTTGAGCGCGTTGTGCGGCCCGAGGTGGATGTCGCCCCACTTCTCGTGAAACGCGCCGACCTCGAGCATCACCAGGTCGAACTTCCCGAAGCGGGCGCCGATGTCCTTGAACTCCTCGGTGAGGCCGGTGTCACCCGAGAAGAAGACGCGGTGTTTGCCGGTCTCGAGCACGAAGCTGGCCCACGACGTCGTGTTCCGGTCGGTCATGCCGCGCCCCGAGAAGTGTTGCGCGGGCGTCGCCGTCAGCTTCAACCCCTTCACCTGCGCGCTGTCGCCCCAGTCGAGCTCGGTGATGCGCGAGTGCTCGACGCCCCAGCCCTCGAGGTGTGCGCCGACGCCCAGCGACGTCACGATGGGCACCTTCGACCTCGCCAGCTCGCGCATCGTCGCCAGACACAGGTGGTCGTAGTGGTCGTGGCTGATCAACACCACGTCGAGCTGGGGCAGCTCGTCGAAGCGCACCGGCGTCTTGTGGAACCGCTTCGGGCCCGCGAAGCCGAACGGTGACGCGCGCTCTCCGAACACGGGGTCCGTCAGCAGCCGAACCCCGTCAAGCTCCACCAACAGCGTGCTGTGGCCCAACCACGTCACGCGCAGGCCCGTGTCGGAGGGGCGCTGCCAGGCGGGCCGTGGGTCGAGCACCGGGAGCGACACCGACGGCTCTCGTTTCACGTCGCTGAAGAAGTACTCACCGAGCAGCGGCAGCGGGTTGCCCTTCAGGCCCGGCGCGACCTTCATGGTGTTCTGGAACGCGCCGTCCCGGAAGCGGGTGGAGCTGCGGATCCGCTCCAGACGAGCGCCCTGGGACTTGCTGCCAAACACGCGGGGTCGAGCCATGAGCCCGGTGATGTAGCGCCTGGCCAGCGCCGCCGCCTGTCACTTCATGCTTCTTTGCGGTCCTGGGGAACAGAGCAGTGACTTGCGCTCGACCGGCACACTCGGGCAAACGACTCCCATGCCGTTCCGGTTCGGCAGCTGCTGGTTCGCCCTGCTTCTCTTCGGAGCGGCCGGCTGTTCTCCAGCGGATTCCGGTCTGTGCGACCCGGGCGCGACGTACACCTGCTACCCGTCTGACGCGGGCTTTGGCGTCGGCCGGTGCAAGGCGGGCTCTGCGGTGTGCACGGCGCAGCGCAAGCTCGGCGAGTGCGTCGGCGCCGAAGTCCCCGAGCCTGAGCTCTGCAACGGCGAAGACGACGACTGCGATGGCGCCATCGACGAAGGCGTCACCAACGCCTGCGGTGGCTGCTCGGTGCTCGAGAACACGCCCGACGCCGGCTGCGAGCCGTGTGGCACCTGGGAGTGCGCGGGCCGCGATGCCGTGCAGTGCAGGAGCCGACGCCCGAACAACTGCGGCGCCTGCGACGTGCCCGACGTGCGCGGCCTCAACCAGTCCTGTGTCGCCGAGAGCGGCTGCATGGGAACGACGGTGTGTCCCTCCGATGGTGGTGTGGCGGCGGTGTGCCTGAGCGCTCCGAAGAACAACTGTGGCGTCTGCAACCGGCCCGACGTGATGAGCCTCGGCTCCACGTGCATGACGGGAGGCTGCGAAGGGACGTTGAGGTGCGCGACGAGCGGCATCACCACGACGTGCGGTGGACCCAACAGGAACAACTGCGGCGCGTGCGGGCAACCCGACGTGACGGGCCTCGGGGTGCGGTGCCTGCTCCAGACGGGCTGCGGCGTCACCACCTGCAGCGCCGATGGCACGCGCACCGAGTGTGCGGCCTCGCAGGAAGACCCCGACTCCGATGGCGTGGCGAGCCCGTGTGACGACTGCCCTGCGCGCAGCAACCCAGGACAAGAAGACGCCGATGGTGACGGGGTCGGCGATGCGTGTGACTCCTGCCCTGCGCTCGCGAGCCCCGTGCAGACCGACACCGACGGCGATGGCAAAGGAGACGTCTGCGACAACTGCGTCAACGTTCCCAACGCTGAGCAGCTCGACGCCGACCGCGACGGCATGGGCGACGCGTGCGACACCGACGCCGACAACGACGGGGTGCTCAACGTCGTCGACAACTGCCGCGCCGTGGCCAACGCGACCCAGGCTGACGGTGATGGGGATGGGCTCGGCGACGCCTGTGACAACTGCCGGCTCGCCGGCAACACCACCCAGACCGATGGTGACGCTGATGGAATCGGCGACGCGTGCGACGTCTGTCCCGCCATCGCCAACCCGCTTCAGCAGGACGGAGACGCCGACGGCAAAGGCGATGCCTGTGACAACTGCCCGGCGCTCGCCAACGCGGCACAGACCGACGGTGACAACGACGGGGTCGGCGACGTCTGCGACAACTGCCCGACGCTGCCGAACGCGATGCAGACCAACTCGTACGGAGACGCGCGGGGTGATGCGTGTTCGCTCGTCATCAGCGAGCTCGGCGCGGCGGGACCCAACGGCTCGGACGACGAGTTCATCGAGCTCTACAACCCGGGGAGCGTCGACGTGTCGCTCGTCGGCTGGGCGCTCCAATCGCGTGGACCCACGGCGAGCAGTTGGTCGAGCATCAACACCCTCGCGGGCACCGTCGTCGTCCGCTCGCATGGGTACTTCCTCGTCTCGTCAGGCACCGCTACCGGCTACGCGGGCACGCCGGCCGCCGACTTCGTCGCGCGCAACACCTCGGGCATGCCGAAGGCGATGGGCCTGGCGAACGCGGCAGGGCAGGTGAGGTTGGTGCTCCCCGGTGCGACGGCGGCGACGCCACCGGGCGACCCGTTGATCAGCGACGCCATCGGCTACGGCAGCACCGCGATGCATGGAGAAGGCGCCCCTGCACCGGCCGGTCCCTGGGGCGCGTCGCCACCGTACACGGGCGCCAGCCTCGAGCGGAAAGCGAACGCCTCGTCGACGGCGATGTCGATGGCCAGTGGCGCAGACGCGACGCTCGGCAACGGGCAGGACACCAACGTCAACGCGAACGACCTCGTGGTGCGTGCGAGCCGGCAGCCGCAGAGCAGTGCGTCACCGACGGAGCCGTGACTCGGGCTCCGGCGACGTGGCCCATGGACCTGACCTGTCCAGCAGCTCAGGTGCCGCTCGAAGCTGTGAAGGTGGATGTGGCTCGCGAGATGGTGCGCAGAAGCTGGTGCTGAGCAAGAATCGAGACATGTCGACAGCTCGCAGGCTGCACGACTCGATGCAGGACTACCTGAGCGCGGCGGAGATCTCCGTCGTGAAGCTCGAGTACTTCGACGGTGAGATCTTCTGCATGGCAGGAGGCACCCCCGAGCACGCCGCGATTGCCGCCGAGACGATCATCCGCATCGGTTCGAGGCTGAAGAGCGGCTGTCAGGCGTTCAGCTCGGATGCACGCATTCACGTCGAATCCACTGGGCTCTCG
>JBBAQZ010000047.1:0-6778 GCA_040400045.1 Myxococcaceae bacterium | reverse complement strand
GCGGGGCTCAGCACCGTTCCACGAAGGACCCGCTCGCGTTGATCAACCCGACCGTCCTCATCGAAGTCACCAGCCCCTCGACCGAGGACTACGACCGAGGTGAGAAGCTGAGCCAGTACAAGCAGATCAGCTCGCTCCAGGCCGTGCTCATCGTCTCTCACTCCCATCGGCGTATCACCGTCATCAGCCGCGAGGCTGCGTGGGAGACCCGCGAGTACCGCCCTGGTGAGTCGCTCACCGTCCCGGGCATCGCCGTCACCTTGTCGGTCGACGAGTTCTACGGTTCGGTGACGTTGAAGGAGAGCTGACGTCAGCCGGTCTCGGCCTCGAGCCACGAGGGACTCGAACGGCCCAGGCCCAGCAGCGCCTGTTCCGCCGCTCTCACGCCGTGCCAGTTCGCCTCTTCGAACAGCGCCAGCCCGCCGAGGTCCGAGTGCGCGAAGTGGAGCGAGCCCACCGACGCCTGAGCCGCGCGCCGCGCCTCACCCCAGAGGAACCCGGGTACCGGCCGCACCATCGCGTGGCCCCAGCGCATCACCTCGATGGACTGCACCTGTTCTTCGAGGCGCACGTGCGCCGGGCGCAGGTCGGTCAACACCAGCGTTCGCCAGTCCTCCGCCGTCGTCGCGAGCAGCTTCTTGCGCTCGGCCACCACGTCGCTGCCGTCGTGCGGGTAGTACCACGTCAACACCGTCGGCCCCTGGGTCCGCGAGCGGAGGTGTTGATGCGTCGCCACCACGTACCCAAGACTTCGGCTCTCGTAGAGCACGTTGTCCCACGCGAGCGGGAAGCCCCGCGTCCTCGGGAGCGCGTCGAGCGTGAGGTTCGCCACCGTCCACGGGCCGTCGTGGAACGCGTCGAGAAATGAAGGACGCGCCGTTCTCCACGGAGCGACGAGCCGGCTCGCGATGAAGCGCGGCGCGGCCAGCACCACCTGTCTCGCGCGCAGCCGCAGTGGCGCCTTTGCCTTCGCGTCGAGCGCGTGCGCGTACCAGTCGGTGGAGTCGGGCACCGGCTCGAGCGTGTGCACGAGCGTGTTCCGGGTGAGGCGTGAGGGCTCCACGGAGCGGGCCAGCTGCGCGATGAGCCGGCCGTTGCCTTCGGGCCAGCTCAAGAAGCCCTCGTTCTTCTCGATGCCGCTCTGCCGCGCGCAGAAGTACCAGAGGCCGGCCCACGCCGAGACGTCACGTGCCGAGGCGCCGTAGTCGTCACGACAGGCGTAGTCGACGAGCCACAGCAGGCGCGGCGAGGTGAAGCCCTGCGCCGTCATCCAGTCAGCCATGCTCTGCCGGTCCAGCGAGGTCCACTCGGCGTCGTCGCTGCCGAGCTCGATGGGCACCGCGAACGCCTTGCGTCCCTTCGCGTCTCGCGCGGCCGCGAACGAGTCCATCTGCGTGTCGAAGCGCTTGAGCTGCGCGAGGTCGTCGGCCGAGGCGCCCGCGCGCAGGTACAGGCCCTCGTACCAGGCGCCGCGGTAGTAGAGCCGCTCCTCGGGCTCGTGAATGAGCGCCTCTTCCGCGTACGTCGGAGCCCCCGCTTCGTCGACGCCGGTGAGCACACCGAACTCGCGCAGCAGCCGAGGCACGGGCCCACGCGTGGAGAGCGGCGCCGGCAGGTAGTGCGCGCCCCACGGAAACTTCGAGACGGCGCTCTCGCCCGACTGCGCGGTGCCTCCGATGACGTCGTCGACCTCGACCACCAGCACGTCCTCGAGGCCTGCGCCCTTGAGTCTCCACGCAGCCGAGAGGCCCGCAGCGCCAGCGCCGATGACGAGACAGTCGACGACGCGCGTGTCGGTGGTGGCGAGCGCTGGCGGGGCGTTGCGGAGCAGGTGCCCCGTCTCGTGGATGCGGTCGACCAGCGTGGTGGGAATCTCTCGAGTCGAAGCGTTCCGCCGACAGGCCGCGTTCGCGGCCGCGAGCCCGAGGAAGGACACCAGCACGTCGCGCCGCCCGACTCGACTCACCCGCCGCACTCGATGGACAGCGCCCACACGGGGTTTTGCAAGCGGACGGAGCGCTCGTCGGAGCTCGAGGTGATGACGACTCCACGCGACGCGGTGCAGGCGGCGAACATCAACGGAGGAGCGAGGAGCAGAGCGAGGCGCACGGATGACTCTCGGCCACAGTGTGTCACGCTTTGGTCCGCCTGCGCGCCCGTGATGGAGGCAGGACGGTGAGGCCGCCTGTGCAAAGGCCCCGATGACGAGGCGTCAGCAGATGACGCTGCCAAATCCCGGTGACTCACGCCTGGGAAGTCGACGGTTGGCCGAAGCTGGGCGGCTTCAGCGTCGATGACTCCTTCGTGTACCTCCTCGGCGACAGGCACGGCGTCGACGTGTGGCAGGTCGCCGATTTGCCGAGGGCGGTGACGACACCCGAGAAGCTGAAGCCCTTCGCGCACCGTCGTCGAGCTGCGATGGCATTCCTCTCTGACGGTCAGATGGGTCGTGATGGAAATCGCATCGTATGGACCTGCCACGCAGTGTCGCCGAAAGAAGCAGCCGAGCGGCTCGGGAGACCCGTTGAGCCTGAGGTGCACGAGCATGCGAAGTCTGTGCAGCGGCTTGCACATGGGACGCGGCGCTGAGCCTTTCAACTGCGCGGCTTCACGCCGGAACGCGACGGGACGGCCCTCGGCACCGCCTTTGCGACGGGCCCGTCAGTCCTTCACCCGTCAAGGAGCCCCCATGTCACGCATTCTCGCACTGTCCGTTGTGCTGTCCGCCTCGTTCGCCTCTGCGGCCCCGCCCCGCTTGAAGACCAACGTCGATGACCTGCCCTGGTCCGAGCGTGCCAGCTTCTTCGTCGGCGCCCGCACCGGCGTCGCGGTGCCGCCAGGCGCCGTCGGGCTCGCGCCGAACGCAGGCCTCGAGGTGGGCTTCGCGGTGCCGAAAGGCTTCGGCTTCAGCCTGCGTGGGTTGTGGATGAACAGCCCGCCGGGGGTGCCCTTCCTCGGGTTGCGACCCTCGTCGTACGGGTTCGGCGCGATGGCTGACTTCCGCTACTACTTTCGCACCATCGAGCCGCTCACCGTCTACCCCACGCTGGCGGTGGGCTTCCTGGCGGGGCCCGAGGTGGGCACCAACGTCAACGCGGTGCTGCCCCTCTTCAACCCCGGTGTGGGCATGAAGGTGAAGGCTGGCAACTTCTACGGCTCGTTCGAGTTCGGCCTGTCGGGCTTCACCATTCCCTTCGTGGCCGTGGGAATCGGGTTCGACGGCGACTCGTTGTTCACCAGGCGCAAGGCGGCCGCGAAGTCGGGCCAGCCGCTGCCCCAGTCCGATGACGAGGTGATGGTGGAGCCCGAGGCGCCCGCGCCTGCTCCTACGCCCGCGCCGCTCACCGAAGAGCAGTCGTCGGTCGACGAGTTCAAGCAGCCGTCGGCGATGACGTCACGCTGACGACCCTTGCGTGGCCCCACGACAAGGCGACGAGGAAGAGGCTTGAGCGAACGGGCGCGAAGGAGAACACCAACGGGGCGTCGCGAGCGGGAGCGTTTCGCATCGTCACGTCCTGGGTTCACGCCTCCTTCAGGCTGAGCGACTCGAGCTTGTAATAGAGCGTACGCCTGCTGACGCCGAGCAGACGTGCGGCGAGCGCGCGGTTTCCCTTCGCCTGGTCGAGCGCGTCCTGCACGGCCTGGCGCTCGGCATCTTTGCGGCGTTCATCGAGCAGACCGCCAGAGGTTTCAGGCGCCGTGACGGCTGCGGCAGGAGCGCCCGCGCGCAGCAACTCACGCTGGACGTCCTGGGCGGTCAGCGCGTCGGTCGACGAGAGCACCACGAGCCGCTCGAGGAAGTTCTGCAGTTGGCGCACGTTTCCCGGCCACGGCTGGGCCGCGAGCAGCTTCGCCGCCTCGGTCGTCAGCGATGCCTTTGGACGTCCATGCGTCGCGCCCAGCGTGGTGACGAAGTGCAGCGCGAGCGCCTCGATGTCCTCAGCGCGCTCCCGCAACGGCGGCAGCACGATGGGAATGACGTTCAAGCGGTAGAAGAGGTCTTCGCGGAAGCTGCCCTCACGCACCATGACTTCGAGCGGCCGGTGCGTCGCCGCGACGAAGCGCACGTCGGCCTTCAGCGTCTCGGTGCCGCCCACGCGCTCGAACTCACGCTCCTGAATGAGGCGCAGCAGCTTCACCTGAATCGGCGTCGACAGCTCGCCCACCTCGTCGAGGAAGAGCGTGCCGCCCTTCGCGAGTTCGACCCGCCCGGGCTTGCGGTTGACCGCGCCGGTGAAGGCGCCCTTCTCGTAGCCGAACAGCTCTGACTCGAAGAGCGTGTCGGGAATCGCGCCACCCGTGAGACGAACGAAGGGTTCCTTCGCGCGCGTGGAGCGGGCGTGAATCGCGCGGGCGGCGAGCTCTTTGCCAGTCCCCGTCTCTCCGAGAATCAGCACCGTCGCCGAGCTCTGACCGGCCTTCGCGATGAGGGCCTTCACCTCGTCGAGCGTCCTCGAGCGGCCCACCATGCCGTCGGCCATCGCCTGCGCGGGCGGCGCTTCTCGTGGCGCCTTCGAGAGCCCGAGCGCCTTGCGCGCGCAGAAGAGCACCTCGTCCTTCGCGAACGGCTTCATCACGAAGTCAGCGGCCCCCGCCTTCATTGCCTCGACGGCCATCGACACGGTCCCATGCGCAGTGAGGAGCACGACGGGCACCTCGGGCATCAGGCGCTTCAAGGTGGCCAGCAGCTCGAACCCATCCATGCCGGGCATGCGCACGTCTGACATGACCAGGTCGAACGGCCGCTTCTCGAGGGTCGCGAGGGCGACCTGCGCGTTCGGTACGAAGGTCGCTTCGAAGCCGTCCTGCTTGAGCAGCGCCGCGAGCACCGAGCCCACGGCGACGTCATCGTCCACCACCAGAACGCTTGCCTGCGATTCAGTCATGCCCGCATCAGAGTGCAGCCCGGCGCGGGTGTCGACGCTCATGTCCGCTCTTGCCTGGTCTGATCAACGGCCGGCGTGAGCGGCAACCGCAGCTCCACCCGCGTCCCGTGACCTTCGCGCGACTCGAGGCGAACGTCTCCGCCGTGCGCGCGCGCAATCTGCTTCACGAACGCGAGGCCCAGGCCGCTGCCGCTCGCCTTGGTGGTGTAGAAGAGTTCGAAGGCCTGCTCGCGGGTCCGTGGGCCCATGCCCTCCCCCGTATCGGTGACCGAGAGCGACAGGTGTTCTCCTTCACGTGCGGTGCCGATGGTGATGGAGCCTCCCTTCGGCATCGCCTCGAACGCGTTCTTCACCAGGTTCTCGACGACGGACGAGATGAGCTCGGGGTCGAGCGAAATGGTCGGCAGGTTCGGAGCGAACGATGTCGTCACCGTGACGCTGCTCGCGCCCGCAAACGACTGGAGCGACAGCACCTTCGTCACCAGCTCGTTCACGTTCATCGACTGGCGCTCGAGTTCCATGCGCGAGAGGCGCTGATAGCGGTCGATGATCTTCGTGAGGCGATCGAGCTGCTGCACCAGCAGGGCGGAGAAGTGGGTGAGGTCCTCTTTCTGCAGCGCACGCAGCTCACCTTCGAGCAGCTCGGCGGCCCCCCGGGCGGCGGCGAGCGGGTTCTTCAGGTCGTGCGCCATCTGCGCCGAGAAACGCCCCAGCGTGGCGAAGCGCTCGAGGCCCTCTCTGCGTCGCGCGAGCACCTGCCAGACCAGCCGCGTCACCGCGCCGAGCCCCAGCGTGAACCCCGAGATGGCCAGCACCAGAATGCCCTGACGGTCGCGGAGCGCCTCGAAGAGCGCGAGGTAGACGATGATGACGAAGAGCGCGAAGAGCAGCGCCTGGCCGACCTGGTGCCGCTTCGAGGCCCTGGTGCCGCCGAACGTCAGGACGATGAGCAGGCTGTTGATCACCGTGCTACCGGCGGTCGCCAGCGGCGGCACCGGGTAGCCCATGTCGTTGAACAGGTCTGTCAGCAGCAGCGGCGCGCCGACGAGCAGCGCGATGATGAAGAGCCAGGTGCGCTGGCGCTCGGACTCACCGACGACCTCGCGCAGGTGCGACCAGAACAGCCAGGCGGCGAGCATGAGCAGTGGAGCACTGCTGACAGCGCCGATGATCGCGTGCATCGACAGCCCCAACTCCACCCAGGGGCTCAACCAGTCGACGACGACCAGCACCGCCTCGGCTGCGAAGACGGCGTAGGTGACGACCAGCACCCGGCGAAGCACGCGGAGCCGGCCAGTGAAGGCGAGGGCGACGTGGAGCAACAACACCGGAAAGAAGGGTGTCACCATCGCGCCGACCCAGCTGTACGTGAGGTCTTGAGTCAGGGTTCTGGCGATCGAGGCCCCGTTCAAGACGAACTGGTCGACGGCGAGGAGTGCGAGCGGGACACGGAAGATGGGGTTTGCGGAGCGGGACAGCGCGAGCGCGACGACGACCACCGTCGAGGTGGCGCCCAGCAGGTACATCCAGGTCCACACGTTCAACATCGAAGGGCAGAGCCTGCTGCACACGCTCGAGAAGCGCCAACTTGTCGACGCCTCCGCACTGCTCGTCCCACCAGCCCCGCCCTCGAGCGACCGGGTGTGAGCCCCGTCACGGCCGGTGAAACTCCTACGGACCGTGCACACACCGGTCCTCCGTGCCTTGTGCGTCGCCTAAAGCCGAGGAGTGGTCCAACGGTGTGCGGGTGTTTACCGCTTCACGCAGCTCCGAGATTCTTTCCAGCCTCACGGAACTCTTGAAGCTTCAAGGGACGGACACATGGGGTGCGGCGGGCCCGGTGCGCCTCCTCCTGCGCGGGCCACCAGAGGACCCGAACACCCTGCCTCCGC
>JBBAQZ010000046.1:0-66416 GCA_040400045.1 Myxococcaceae bacterium | reverse complement strand
CGCCGAGCCTCTCGAGGATGCGGTAGCGGCCATCGATGACCTTGTCGCGGTCCGGGCCCGAGTAGGTGTCGGAGTGCCCACCGATGCTGCGCAGATCGCTCCCGCAGGCGTCGCAGAACGTCGAAGGCTCCCGATGGCGTCGCTCACGGCTCGGCGTCGACGCGGGTCTCGACCACGTCCTGCACCGCGCGAGGGACGTCGGAGAGGAAGTCGAAGCCAGTGGCCTGCTCGATGGCCCGCACCGAGACGCGGAAGGCGCGCCAGTTCCCGCTGACCGAGGTGGTGTTCGGCACGAGCACGCCGATGACGCGGGTCGCGCTGGTCACCGACGGAACGGGCCCATCGACGATGATGGCGACCTTGAAGGTCGCGGTGGGCACCGGCACGCCGGCGCCGACGAACTGCGAGGTGACGCCGAAGACCGGCCCCGCGATGAGGAACACCGTCTTCCCCAGGCGCGCCTGGTTTCGCGCTTCGTCCTCCAGCGAGGCCCAGGTGCCGCCGTTGCTGGCGCGCGTCTGCGGCACCACGTTGGTGAAGACGAAGGTCGCGTCGTTGTCGGGGTCGGTGTTGGTGCGATCGGCGCTGGGGCAGAGGTGGCCGCGCTCGAAGCCGCTGTTGCGGAAGTCTTCGTCACGCGCCTGGCCTGCGGTGGTCGGCAGCTGCGCGTCGTGACGGAAGCTGGTGGCGCGCGTCGCGGTGCCGAGCCACGAAGTGTCGAGCCGCCAGGACACCCAGCGCGGCGTCTTGCGGAGCGTGTCGTACGAGACGACGAACTGCGGTTTCACGAGGAGCCACCGGTCGAGGGCTCCGACGGCGGAGGTGTCAGGGAGCCCGAGGGCCGTGTGGGCGCTGAGCGCGGCTCCGGCGCCAGTCGGCGACACGAGGCCCGCATCGGACACGCTGACGGGAGGACCCGCGTCGACGTCGAGACGACCACCTGCATCGAACGCGCTGACGGAAGCGCCTGCGTCGAGGCCCAGAGCGCCGGCATCGAACGCAATGACAACAGCGCCCGCGTCCGCCGCCGTACCAGCGTCGAAGTCCGGGGGACCCGCATCGAACGCGATGGTCGAAGAGCCCGCATCCGACCTCCGGCCTGCGTCGACAGCGAGCGCAGGCAAGGAGACGCGACCGGCGTCGGCCACGACAGCAACGCCTGCGTCGACAACCTCCACTCGGCCACCTGCGCTCGAGGTCGCGCGGGGCTCGTCGTCGACTCGAACGATGGCGTCGACGTCATCGACACCACACGACCACCACGACACACATGTGAGCAGCAGAGCGACGAAACGCCGCGGGATCGACGGCACTCCGACAGGCAGAGCACCCCCTGTGCCCACGCGAGTGCTGCCGAATCACGGCGATCGCGACGAGTCAGCCGCGCGCTCCGGGTCGCGACGACCCTGCTCGCCTACCGTCTCCAGAAGGCCCACCACGGCGCGCGAGGTGGTTCCTCGCCGCGAAACCGGAAGTCGAGCCGTTGACACAGCCGGGCGTACGCAGCGTCTGACTCGTCGCCCGTGTTGCCACGCACGCACACCTCGCAGAAGTCGGCGAAGTACTCCCCGCTGGCGTAGTACCGACGGGCAAACGCCTTCGCGTCGTCGTTCAGCTCGTTGCTGGTGAGCTTGCCGTCGAGTGCCGCGAACCAGGCCCATGCCCACTGGAACATCACGAGCAGGCGATTGCGGAAGCCGATGAGGAAGAGAATGTGAATGAAGAGCCACGCGATCCAGCCGAGCATGCCTGAGAGCTTCAGCGCTCCCGCCTGGGCGATGCCCGACGCGCGGCCCACCATCGCCATGATGCCCTTGTCGACGGAGTGGAACGGCTCCTTCGACCTGCCTGCGAGCGCCACCTCGATGTTCCGCGCGACGTGTTTGCCCTGCTGCAGCGCGACTGGCGCCAGGCCCGGGAGCATCGTGCCGTCGGGGAGCGTGAAGCACGCGAGCTCGCACGTGGCGTAGAATGCCTGGGTTGAACAAGACTGCATCTCGTACGGGGATGCAGGGCCCGCGAGTGTTCAGAGGCAGGTCAAGGGGGTTGAACGGACGCGGAGGAGCCTGTCGCGGGAGCGGCGAAACGCCTCGTTGGGCAGGGGTGAGCCTGGCGCCACGAGCGAGCGAGCGGGTGAGGGCGCCGAAGTCGACGTCGGTGCCGAGGTCTGACCACGTCGCGGCGAGGCGTTGCTCCGGCGCGCGGCCGCTCATCATCAGCGGCATCCACCGGCGCAGCTCGTCGCGGTCTTCGGAGTACTTCGTTCATCTGCGTTCATCTCATCGCCCTTCATTGTCCACCCCGCGACGCGCCGCGGGCTAGCGTTGCCGCGGTATGTCGCCCGTTCCTCCGCACCCGCTCCAGCGACGCCTCGCCGCAGAAGATCTCGTACGTCTGCGCAGGTCTGAAGAGCACCGCCGCGCCATCGCTCCTCAGCGCGCTGCCCGCATCGATCCCAACCCACACCAGATCGACGCGGTGGTCTTCGCGCTCGCTCGGGTCCGTGAAGGCGGCTGCATCCTCGCGGACGAGGTCGGGCTCGGGAAGACCATCGAAGCCGGGCTGGTGATCACGCAGTTGCTCGCCGAGGGCGCTCGACGGGTGCTCCTCATCGCGCCCAAGTCGCTGGTGGGACAATGGCGAGACGAGCTGCTCATGCTCTTCGATCTCGACGCAAGGGAAGGGCAGGCGAAGCCCGGTGGATTCGATGGTCCAGGCGTCTTCCTCATCAACCGGGAAGCGGCGGGCTCCGAGAAGGGGCGTGACGCGCTGCTGGCGAGCGAGCCGTTCGATCTGTGCGTCATCGACGAAGCGCATGAGCTCTTCGCCGGCATCTACAAGCGCTTCGCGGCATCGGGCGACTACGACGACGCTGCTCCGGCTGCGCGAACGGCGGGGCGGGTGCGAGAGGTGCTGCAGGCTGGTCAGACGCCGGTGCTGTTGCTCACCGCGACCCCGATTCAGAACAACCTCGCCGAGCTCTGGGGCCTCGTGCAGTACGTCGACCCGCTGGGCACCCTGCTCGGAGATCTTCCCACCTTCAGGGAAGTGTTCTGCGCCGACGACGATCGCCAGCTCGCACCCGGTCAGGAAGATGAACTGCGCAGCCGGCTCAAGCCCGTGCTCCAGCGCACCCTGCGTCGACAGGCGCAGACGTTCCTCGAGAAGCCGTTCGTCAACCGGCAAGCGCGGTTGTTCGACTACGCGATGAGCCCGGCGGAGCGCGCCCTCTCCGACGACGTCACCCGCTACCTGCTCGAGCCTGGCATTCGCGCCTTCCAGGGCCGGCACCGGAAGCTGCTGCTCCTGGGCTTTCATCGGCGCATGGCGTCGTCGACCCGCGCGCTGGCGGCGTCACTGGATCACGTCGCGAGCCGGCTGCGTCGCATGGCGGCGGGCCAGCCTCCGGAAGATCACGATCTCACGGCGATGATCGGAGATCTCGAAGATGACGAGCTGCTGATCGTGCCTGACGACGAGCCCGTCGCGACGCCGGTCGGTGACTTCGCTTCCGAGATCGCTCGCGTCGAGTCCTTCGTCACCCGCGCCAACGCCCTGGTGAAGGACGATGGCCGGTTCCGCTCGCTGCTCAAGGCGATCGAGTTCGTCGCCACCCGCGCGAAGGCAGGCCAGGGCGCCAGCAAGCTCGTCCTCTTCACCGAGTCGCTGGTGACGCAGGACTATCTGCGCGACGCGCTCGTCGAGAGCGGGCTGGTGCGCGGCGACGAGATCACCCTGTTCCGCGGCACCAATGACGGCCCGCGCGCGCAGCAGGCCCTGGCGCGATGGCAGGCCGAGGTTCCAGCCGGTGAAGGCCACTCACCGAGCAAAGACATCGCGATGCGGTTGGCGCTGGTGCACGAGTTCCGGACTCGATCTCGCGTCTTCATCTCGACCGAAGCCGGCGCGAAGGGCCTCAACCTGCAGTTCTGCAACTCGGTCGTGAACTGGGATCTGCCGTGGAACCCGCAGCGCATCGAGCAGCGCATCGGCCGGTGCCACCGCTACGGGCAGCAGCACGATGTCACGGTCATCAACTTCATCGCGAAAGACAACGAGGCCCAGGCGCTCACCTTCGACATCTTGAGCCAGAAGCTCGAGCTCTTCGGCACGGTGCTCAGCGCGTCCGATCAGATCCTGCATCGCCCAGCCGGGCCCGGTGGTGACGTGTTGGTGGGCGCGCTGGGCGCCGAGTTCGAGGCCGAGCTGACGCGCATCTACGAGCGCGCGCGGACGATCGACGAGGTCAACGCCGAGCTCCGAGCGCTGCGGGAAAAGGTCGCGGAGGAGCGGCGCCGCTACGAAGAGACGCGCTCGCGAACGATCGGGGTGATCGAGCAGCGCTTCGACGATGAGGTGAAGCGGGTGTTCCGGCTCCGGCGTGACGCGGTGCCGGAGTCGTTGGCGGAGCTGGATCGGGATCTCGCCCGGGTCGTGCGGGACTTCCTCGTTTCCAGCTCCACGCCGTTCGTCGAGAAGGACGGCCTGCTCGAGGTGGGTGGCGTCATCACTGCCATCGGCCCCTCCGCAGAGCATCAGTCACTCCACCTCGCGCATCCGCTCGTGAAACAGGCCGTCGAAGACGCGCGGCGCTTCACCGGCGGTGGAGCGATCGCGGTGAACCGGAAGCCCGCGTGGAAGATCGAGCCGACCTCTGGCCGACTGCGACTCCTGAAAGCCTCGTTCGACGGGTTCGAACGCGTCGAGCTGTTGATCCCGGTCGTGGTGCTCCCCGACGGGCGGGTGCTGGAGTCGGAGATCGCGGGCGAATTGCTTCAAGGTGAGTTGCGCGCCGCTCTGCAGCCGTCTGCCCTCGTCGACGAAGCGCTCATGCTCGATGCCCAGGAGCAGGCGCTGTTTCTGCTCCAGGCCGAGGTCGACACCGCTGAACACCGTCGCTTCGAGGCCGCGTCACTGCAGGCCGAGCGCTTCCTCGACGATCGGCTGTTGGTGTTGAAGAAGGCCCGACGAGCGATCGAGGGGCGCATCGAGAAAGCCGAGCAGCGGCGAGACGGCGCGATCGGCGCCGAGGCCCGGATCGATGCGGAGCGTGTCCTCCGAACGGCTGCGGCCGACCTCGAGGTCGTGCAGCAGAAGATCGCGAAGCTCCAGGTGCGCGACGACACCCGCTATCAGAAGTTCCTGCAGCACATTCAAGCCAGGCGTTACACGGCGCCGCGAGTCGAGCTCCTCGTCGACATGGCTGTGGTCTTCACATGAACCCGTCGGAGGACGACATCGTGCTCAAGCTCCTGCACACCGCCGATTGGCACCTGGGGCGGAAGTTCCGCTCGTTCGACGAAGACGCGAACCTGAAGCTGTCACGTGCGCGCCTCGAGGTGATCGAGCGCATCTTCAACGAGGCCGAGCGTCACCAGGTCGACGCGGTGTTGTGCGCAGGCGATCTGTTCGACGAGCCCCAGCCCGGCCGTGAGTGGGTCGACGGTCTGCTCGACGCGCTGAAGAAACGAACCTGGGCCCATCGGCCGGTGTTCCTGCTCCCTGGCAATCACGACCCCATCGAGCCCGACTCGGTGTGGCTCGACCCGCGCTTCCGCAAGAACCTGCCCGAGGGCGTGCACGTCGTCGAAGCGGCGAAGGAATACCCGCTCGTGAACGGCTGTGTGCTCTGGGCGGTGCCGTGCGAGTCGAGAGCGGGTCAGCTCGATCCGACGTCGCGCATTCCGAAACGCGCCGAGGGCGACGAGCGCGTGCGGATCGGCCTCGTCCACGGCAGCACCTTCGACGCTCCCAACGCGCAGACGAACTTCCCGATCGCGCGCGATGCCGTGCTCGATCGAGGCCTCGACTACCTGGCCATCGGCGACACCCACGGGTTCCGTTTCATTCCGCCCGACCGCACGCACCCGCCGACGATCTACCCGGGAACTCCGGAAGCCACGGCCTTCGACGAGAAGGACCCCGGCTCGGTCGCGATCGTCTTCGTCACGAGGCAACGTCGCGCGATGGTGAACCCGCGCCGCGTCGCTGCGTGGGACTGGGAAGAGGTGTCGGTCAGCTCGATCGCGGAGCTCCGCCAGCTCGCGACCCGTCAGGATCTCAAGACCCGCGTCCTGCGCCTGCACGTCGACCTGCGACTCCCGGCGCCCGAGCTCGATGAGGCCGAGCAGCTCCTCGAGCGCCTCGCGGGAACCGAAGCCAGACATGGCGCGGTGGGCGTGCTCGATCTGCAACGGCACTGCCTCGAACTCGATGTCTCCAACGTCGAAGAATGGAGCCGGGCGTTGCCGTCCGTCCTCCAGGCGACGGTGACGAAGCTTCGGAGCGCGGCTGAAGATCCGTTGCGTCGCCCCGCGGCACAGCGGGCGTTGTTCCATCTGTTTCGCAGTACCCGGAAGGCGTCTTGACGCATGCGCTTCGTTGACCTCGAGGTGAAGGCCTTCCAGGCGATCGCTTCCGCCAGGGTGGAGTTCGCGCCGGGCCTCAACGTGCTCTACGGGCAGAACGATCTCGGCAAGTCGACCCTGGTCACGGCGTTGCGGGCGGCGCTGCTGATTCCCGCGAAGTCGAGCGAGGGCAAGCCGTTCATGCCGTGGTTCCGCGACGCGATTCCGCGCGTGGTGCTCACCTTCGAGGCTGACGACGGCCGGTTCTGGCGCGTCACGAAGGAGTTCGGAGACGGCAGCGCCGAGCTGAAGTCGTCGAAGGACGGCCAGCACTTCACGATGGAGGCCAGGGCGCGTGAGGTCGACGCGAAGCTCCGTGAGTTGCTCGAGTGGGGCGTGCCGTCGCCAGGAGGGAAGGGCGGACCGCGCGGTGCGCCCGACGCGTTCCTCGTCAACGCGTTGCTGGCCGGTCAGACCGAGGTCGAGACGATTCTGTCGCGCAGCCTGGATGATGACGTCGCCGACACCGGCAAGCTCCGGCTCACGCGCGCGCTCGCGGCCCTTGCGCAGGACCCGCTCTTCAAGAAAGTGCTGCAGACCGCGCAGGCCGAGGTCGACGCGTTCTTCACCTCGACAGGTCGCAAGAAGTCGGGGTCGAAGTCGCGCTTCACGGTGGTCGGCGATCGCGTGAAGGCGTTGCAGGACGAGCTCGGCCACGTCCGTGCCCAGCTGGAGCAGTCGGCCTCGACCGAGGCGATGGTGAACGAGCTGCGGCAACGCTCCGAGGCGGCGCACGGCCGTGAACGTGAAGCGCGCTCGCTGGTGGAGGTGTCGCGTCGTGGCGTCGAGCAATCCCGCGCTCGCATCGCTGCTGAGACGAAGGTGCACGAGGCCCGCGCGGGGCTGCAGCGAATCGACGAGGTCCTCGCCCGAGCTGCGGCGTTCGCGAAGGAGCTGAAGCAGCTCGAGCTTGCCGCCGGGCACGACGAACTCGCCACGACGAAGGCCGAAGCCTTCGCGACCGAGTGCGCGAACGCGGTGAGGGCGGCCGAAGAGGCGCTTCAGCGCGCCAGCAGCGAGGCGGGCGCGCGGGAACGTGAACTCAAACGCGCCATGCTCTCGAGCAGGCTGGCGGAGCTTGGCGCGATGGTCGCGCGCCTCGAGGCCCAACGGGACAAGGGCCTCGCCGCTGGCGAACGACGCAAGGCGCTCGAGGTCGCGACCGGCGAGCATCAGGTGCTGACCCAGGAGCTCGCCGCGCTCGACGCGAAGCTCGCCCAGGCCCAGCAGGACGCCGAGCTGGCCCACTCGATCCTCGACTACGGGCGGTGGCGCGAGGCCGTTCGGGGCTCTGAGCGGGTGGCCCAGGCTCGCAGTGAAGCGAAAGCGCTCGAGAGCAGGGCGCAGGCGCTGCTCGAGAAGGTCGCGGCCAACGAGGTGGTCCTCGGCAAGGCCGAGCGAGTCACGCTCGATACGTTCCCGACGGCGGCTGAGATCTCGAAGCTCGCGACCCTCGAGCAGGATCTCAAGCTGGCCGAAGCGCGGATCGGCGGCGGCCTCACGGTGGCCATTCGCCCGCGCGACGAGCTCCGACTCCATCTCGAGATCGACGACGAGGCCCCGGTCGACGAGGTCGCACGCGCCGACAAGGAGCGCACCTTCGAGGCCGAACGAAAGCTCGCGTTGACGATCGGTCAGATGGTGGAGATCGAGGTCACCGCCGGCTCGAAGCAGGATCGCCAGACGCGTGACGTGCTCTCGAAGCGGTGGCGGGCCGAGTCACGAGAGGTCTTCGCGCGCGCCGAGGTGAACTCGGTGGTGGCGCTGCAGGCGCGGCAGCAGGAGCTGGAGCGTGAACGCGAGTCGCTGAAGGCGCTTCGCGCCGAGACCGATCGCCTGAAGGCTGAGGCAGCGAGCGCTTCACGACAGGCACAGCTGCTGCTCCGAGACATCGCCGGTGGGGTTTCGGCGGAAGAGCTCCAGCGGCGGCGTGACCGCATCGCCGAGGCCCAGCTGGCGGTGCTGGCGCAGGCCTTCGAGTCGTTGGGCGGAGATTGGGAGAAGCAAGCCGAAGCGCTGGAAGCCGGCGCCCGGAAGAACCTTTCCGGCTTGAGCGAGTCTGCCTCGAAGAAGCGGGGCCTGCTCGCGGCCGCCGACGAACGCCGGAAGTCCTCGACACCCGCGAAGGATGAACCGACCGAAGCCACGCTCCTGGCGACCCAGAAAGAACTCGCGACCTGCGCCGCCGAGCGTTCGACCGTCGAAGCGGCGCTCCGGTCGCTCGAAGCAGAGCAGGGCTCCGAGGTGAAGTCGGCCCAGCGAGCGCTCGACGAAATGAAGCAGAAGGCGGTCGCCGCCGAGCATTCGAAGAACACCACCGCGAAGCAGCTCGAGTTCAGCCGCGCGTCGCTCAACGAGAAGCGTGGTCAAGTCCTCGCACAGCAAGCAGAGGCAGAGCGCCTCGACCGACCTGGAGCCCAGCGCGCTCTCGACGAGGCCCAGGCGGTGCTGAAGCCCTTGCTCTCGACGCCGCTCGTCACGCCGGAGCAGCTCGCCGAGTCGGAACGGCTGCTCTCCGCGATTCACGCAGAGACCATCGAGGCCGACGCCGAGTTCAACAAGGCCGATGGCGCGCTCTCGAAGGTCGGCGGGCCGCAGGTCCGCGAGCAGGTCCAGAACCTCGAGGAGGCGCTCGCCGCCGCTCGTGCGCAGGAAGCCGAGGTCGAGCTCGACGCCGAGTCGTGGAAGCTGTTGCAGGAGACGCTGCGAGAGGCCGAGAACGCCGAGGGCGGGCACCTGGGACGTGCGCTCTCGGGACCCGTCGCCGAGCAGTTTCAGGAGCTCACGCGCGGTCGCTACGGGTCGGTCGAGCTCGGGCCAGGCCTCACGACTGCGTCCATCACGGCTCGAGGCGCGGCCACCGATGGCGCCGACGTTCTCAAGGCGCTCTCGGTCGGAACCCGCGATCAGCTCGCCAGCCTCGTGCGGGTCGCCATCGCCCGGCAGCTCAAGTCGTCGCTCGTCCTCGACGATCACCTGGTCCACACCGACGAGTCCCGCATGGGCTGGTTCGTCGACGTGCTGAGGAAGACGGCGCTCGACGCGCAGGTGCTCGTCTTCACGTGCCGGCCGCTCGACTACGTCACCGCTGACGTGCTCCCGGGCGAGGTGACGAAGGACCTCGCCGGAGGGAGCTTGAGGCTCGTCGATCTCGGCCGCTCCATCGAAGGTTGGCCCGAGCGGAACCGGTAACGGGTCGAAAGCAGGCCCGTCAGTCAGGCGAGTGAGTTGGCGTCGTCGAACCTGTTGACAGTCGCGCGGCCCTCACATACTTCCGCCGCGCTTTTGCAGTTGGCCCTGTCGTCTAGTGGCCTAGGACGGAGCCCTCTCACGGCTTAAACCCGGGTTCGAATCCCGGCAGGGTCACAAAGCCTGGACGTCCCCAGGTACGAAGGCCCCGAGGGAAACCTCGGGGCCTTTGTCGTCTCTGCGCACCCGCACGACGCACTCACCGGTTCCGGCTAACGTCGCGTTCTCGATGGCCGTCACGCGAACCCGAGCGCAGCGCATCGACGGTGGCGACGAGGTGCAGGATCTCGCGCCAGTCGATCTCGACGCGTCGGTACAGCGGCTCGAGACGTTTCCTGAGCTCCTGAGGGCGCTCAACGCGGTGCCCGATTCGGCGCGTCCCGACATCGCCACGCGCCTCAACGACGTGCTGATCGCGATGCGCGCGCCAGGACACGAGACCGAAGAGGCCGAGTTGGTGATGGAAGCGCTCTCGTCGAAAGAGCTTCACGACGCCGTCGACACCCGGGGCCGCAGCTGCCGCAAGGAGGCCGTGCAGACGATGATGGCGTGCGGCTTTCCGCATGCGCTGATGCTCGACCCTGACGACATGGCCTTCGCGCGGAGATACGTCGAGGCGCACTACCCCGCCTCGGCCGCCAATTGGTCTGAGCCCGCCCTCGACGACGACGCCCTCGAGCCCTGGGAATCCGGCATGCGGGGAAACCGTCGGCTCGGCGCTGCCGTGATGAGCACGCTTCAGATCTGCTCGGGCATCTGGTCGGTGACGGCGATGACCGGTCCCTCGGCGATCGCCGCTGTGGGGTTGGCGCTGCTCGGGCTGTTCGCGGCCGCCACGCTCGCGTTCAGCCGGCCCCGCGACTTCAACATCGGCACCTTCGGCGCGTTCGCCACGATGCTGGCGCTCGTCGGCTTCGTCGTCGCGCTCGCGGCACAGTCGTGGGTGATCGCCATCGCTCCGATCGGCGTCGCGACGGGGCTCTACGTCTCGATCGCTGCGCTCTACGACGAGCTTTCCGATCCTCCCGCCCGTGGCGACTGGGACTACGACGGATACCGGGTGAGGAAACGCTGGTGACGACTCCCGACCCGAAGATCTGCCCGCTCTGTGGCGAGCCCAACGCGTGCGGCATGGCGGCCGGAAAACAGGGCTGCTGGTGCTTCAACGTGACGATGGATCCCGACGCGATCGCCCGTATTCCCGAGGCCGCGAAGGGCAAGGCGTGCGTGTGCCAGCGGTGTGGCGTGAAGTCGACCCTCCCCGAGGCGCCAAGGCCCCAGAAACAGTGACCGGATCGATGCAAGACGGAGCGAGGAAAACGCTTCGGTGCATTGTGACGACACGGATCGACTGTTAGAGCCGCCGCTCTGCTTTCGGGAGCCCCCGCCGTGACTCGTCCCAGCCTCGCCGCGCATTCTCTTGGAGCCTTCAGCCCGGGTGAGTTCACGCCCCGAACGGGCCCGGACGCCTTCAGGCAACTCCTCGCGCAGGTGGGCTCGCCGGTCAGCATCGTCGACGTCGGTGGCCGGCCCGCGATCGCGCGCGGCGGGGTGGCGTCGATCGGCCCAGTTCCTGCCGACGGCGAGCTCCCGTTGCTCGGCCATGCGCCGGCGCTGACGCCCGATCGTCTTGGTGATCGATCGTTCTGTGAAACGTACGGCGTCGACGCCGCGCTGATCGCCGGCGAAATGGCGAACGGCATCGCGTCGGAGGCGCTGGTCGAGGCCGTCGCGCGTGCTGGCTTTCTCGGCATCTTCGGCGCCGCGGGACTCGCGCTCCCTCGCGTCGCTGCGGCGATCGATCGGCTGTCGAATTCGCTGAAGGACACGCCGTGGGGCATCAACCTCATCCACTCGCCAGATGATCAGAAGCTCGAGGCCGCACTGGTCGAGCTGTTCCTCTCGCGTGGGCTGCGCGTCGTCAGTGCGTCGGCCTACCTCGACCTCACCTTGCCGGTCGTGAAGTGGCGCGTGACGGGAATCCACCGCGCGGCCGACGGCTCGATCGTCGTGCCGAACCGGCTGATCGCGAAGATCTCGCGCGTCGAAGTGGCCCGGAAGTTCCTCGAGCCCGCGCCGGAGCGCTTTCTCTCCGAGCTCGTCGCCTCGGGCGGCCTCACCCGCGAGCAGGCTGACCTCGCCGCGCAGGTGCCGATGGCCGACGACGTGACGGCCGAGGCGGACTCCGGTGGGCACACCGACAACCGGCCGCTGGTGTTGTTGCTCCCGGCGATTCAAGCGCTGCGAGACGAGGTGTCGTCGGCGCGTGGCTATGCGGTCCGTCCGCGGGTTGGAGCTGCAGGCGGCATCGCGACGCCGTCATCCGTCGCGTCGGCGTTCTCGATGGGCGCGGCGTACGTCGTGACAGGCTCGATCAACCAGGCCACGCGTGAAGCGGGTACTTCCGATGCCGTGCGCCAGTTGCTCGCGCAGGCCGGCCCGACCGACGTGGCGATGGCTCCGGCCGCCGACATGTTCGAGATGGGCGTGAAGGTGCAGGTGCTCACGCGCGGCACGCTCTTCGCGGTTCGTGCGCAGCGGCTCTACGAACTCTACCGGGCGCACGAGAGCCTCGCGGCGCTGCCTCCGGCCGTTCGTGAAGAGCTCGAGTCGAAGTACTTCCGCACGACGCTCGAGGAGGCGTGGGCCGGCTGTGAGCGCTTCTTCACCGAGCGCGATCCCGCACAGCTCGAGCGCGCGAAGAAGGACCCGAAGCACCAGCTCGCCCTGGTGTTCCGTGCGTACCTCGGTCAGGCGTCGCGCTGGGCGAACGACGGCGTCGCCGATCGCAAGCTCGACTACCAGGTGTGGTGTGGCCCGGCGATGGGCGCCTTCAACGCCTGGACGAAGGGCAGCCTGCTCGAGTCGTGGAGCGCGCGTGACGCGGTGACGATCTCGAAGAACCTGCTCGTGGGCGCGTGCGTGCTGACGCGCGCTGCGGCGTTGCGGTCGCAAGGCGTCGTGCTCCCTGCGGACGTCGAGGCGTTTGCTCCGAGATCAGTCGAAGAGCTCGAGCAGCTCACGCGTCGCGACGCGCCCGTGCGAGCCGCGATCACCTCGACGAAGTCGCAGACCTCCGACGTCTCCACCGGCCCGCGCGGCAAGGAGCCCGTCGCCATCGTCGGCATCGGCGCGATGTTCCCGAAGGCCGAGAACGCGCAGGCGCTGTGGCGGCTGCTCCGTACCGGACAGGACGCGGTCGGTGACGTGCCCGCCACGCACTTCTCGATCGCCGACTACTTCGACGCCGATCAGAAGGCGCCGGACATGACGTACGCGAAGCGCGGCGCGTTCCTTTCGGCCACGCCCTTCGATCCCACCGAGTTCGGTATTCCACCCTCGATCCTCGAGGCGACCGACACCTCGCAGCTGCTCTCGCTCGTCGTCGCGAAGATGGCGCTCGAGGACGCGGGCTATCCCGATGACGGCGGATGGGATCGGTCTCGCACCAGCGTGCTCCTCGGCGTGACGGGCACGCAGGAACTCGTGATCTCCCTCGGCGCACGGCTCGGTCACCCGCACTGGAAGAAGGCGCTCAAGGACGCAGGCGTCGACGAGACCACCGCGAAGGACGTCGTCGATCGCATCGGCGCCTCGTATGTCGGCTGGCAGGAGAACTCGTTCCCCGGTCTGCTCGGGAACGTCGTCGCAGGCCGAATCGCGAACCGGTTCGATCTCGGCGGGACCAACTGCGTCGTCGACGCCGCGTGCGCGAGCTCGCTGGGCGCGCTCCACCTTGGGATCGCCGAGCTCGAGTCGGGCCGCACCGACATGGTGCTCACGGGAGGTGTCGACACCCTGAACGACATCTTCATGCACATGTGCTTCTCGAAGACGCCGGCGCTCTCGGCGACTGGAGACGCGCGGCCCTTCTCGGACAAAGCCGACGGCACGTTGCTCGGTGAAGGCATCGGCATGGTGGTGCTGAAGCGATTGTCCGACGCCGAGCGCGACGGCGACCGAATCTACGCGGTGATCCGCGGGCTCGGCACCTCGAGCGATGGTCGGGCGAAGTCGATCTACGCGCCGCTGTCGAAGGGGCAGGCGAGGGCGCTCAAGGCGGCCTACCAGGACGCAAACGTTCGGCCACGCGACATCGCCCTGCTCGAGGCGCACGGCACGGGCACGAAGGCCGGAGACGCCGCCGAGTTCGAGGCGCTCCAGACGGTCTACCGGGAAGACTCCACGGACCCGCAGTGGTGCGTGCTCGGCTCGGTGAAGTCGCAGGTCGGCCACACCAAGGCGGCGGCAGGCGCGGCCGGGCTCATCAAGGCGGCGCTCGCGCTGCACCACCGCGTCATTCCGCCGACGCTCAAGGTCGACCGCCCGAATCCATCGCTGAAGCTCGAAGAGAGCCCGTTCGCCATCGCTGGGCGCTCGCGTCCGTGGCTGCCGTCGTCGCGTGGCCCGCGGCTCGCCGGGGTCAGCTCCTTCGGGTTCGGCGGCAGCAACTTCCACACCGTGCTCGAGGAGTACGGCGATCGTCGCCTCGCGCCCGCGTGGGATGGCTCGGTCGAGCTCGTCGCGTTGTCAGCGAAGGATCTGCCGACCCTCACCGCTCGATTGCACGACGCGATGAAGGCCGAGGACCTGGTGTCCTTCGCGGCTGCGTCGCGGGCGTCCTTCCGCGCCGATGATTCGCAGCGCGTGGTGATCGTCGTCGAGGCCGGCAAGCCGCTCGCCTCGATCGTGACGCCGCTGCTCGGGAAGCTGCAGGCCGGTCAGCCGTTTCACTCGCCCGAAGGCGTGGCGTATGGCGTCGGTGCGCCTGGCGGGAAGCTCGCGTTCGTCTTCCCGGGCCAGGGCTCTCAGCACGTGGACATGCTCCGCGAGCTCGCGTGCGTGTTCCCTGAGGTGCTCGAGTCCGTCGCGGCGATGCCAGACGTGGCAGCGCGCGTGTACCCGCTGCCGACCTTCGATGAGGCCGAGCAGAAGCGGCGTGAAGGTGAGCTGACGAAGACCAACATCGCGCAGCCGGCGATCGGCGCGGTGAGCCGTGGGCTGCTTCAGGTGCTCGCGCGCTTCGGCGTGAAGCCTGCGCTGGTCGCAGGTCATTCGTACGGCGAGCTCGTCGCGCTTCACGCCGCGGGTGTGCTGTCGGGCGCGGTGTTCGAGGCTGCGTCACGTCGACGCGGCGAGTTGATGGCGGGAGACGGTTCCGACCGCGGGACGATGCTGGCCGTCCTCGCGCCCCTTGCCGACGTGGAGAAGCTGTTGAGCGACGAGAAGTTCGACCTCGTGCTCGCGAATCGAAACGGTCCGGCGCAGGCGGTGTTGTCAGGCTCGCGCGCCGAGATCGAGCGCGCCGAAGCAGCCTGCAAGACAAAGGGCCTGCGGGCCACGCGTCTCAACGTCGGAGCTGCGTTCCACAGCCCGCTCGTTTCAGGTGCTGCCGCCGAGTTCGGGGCGTCGCTCTCGTCGATGGACTTCGGCGCCGCGAGCATTCCGGTCGTCGCCAACACGACCGCCGAGCCATACCCCGCGGACGGCGGCGCCGCGCGAACGCTGCTCGCGAACCAACTGGCGCGCCCCGTGCGCTTCGATGGCGTCGTCGAGAAGCTCCACTCGCTGGGAGCGCGCACCTTCCTCGAGGTCGGCCCGAAGACGGCGTTGACCGGAATGGTGAAGGCGATTCTCGGAGACCGGACTCACGCCGCGCTCGCGCTCGACGCGCAGACCCGCCGCGGCGCGATGTTCGATCTCGCGTTCGTGCTCGCCCGACTCTCAGCCGAAGGACACGCGGCGCGCCTCACCGAGTGGCAGAAGGTCGAGCATCCGCCTCGCTGGGTCGCGAAGCCTGCGCGCACGCCGAAGATGGTCGTCCCGCTGACGGGGGCGAACTACCGCTCGCCGGGGACGCCGAAGCCGGCCGTCGCAGCGAAGCCGATCAGCACGCCGAAGAATGGAGTCTCAGTGAACGGGAAGAACGGGTCGAATGGCGTTCACGCGGTTCAGCTGCCGGTGACGATGCCACCGCCGTCGTCCGACGCACTCAGGATGTATCAGGAGAGCTTGCGCGCCCTGCAGGCCCTGCAGGAACAGACCGCGAAGGTGCACCAGCTCTTCCTCGAGGGGCAGCTCGCCGCGCAGCAGAACGTCGCGGCCCTGTTGACGGGGCAGAGCGTCGCGCCAAAAGGGCACCCGGTGATCGCAGCGCCGGCGGCGATGGCCGTGGCTTCCGTCGCGGTGGCGCCGCCGCCGATCGCGAACGCTCCACCGGCCGTCGTCGCTCGGGTGACCGCTCCTGTCGTACCCGTTGCCGCCCCGCCACTCGACGTCGTGCCGCTCTTGATGCAGGTCGTCTCGGAAGCAACGGGGTACCCCATCGAGACCCTCGCGCTCGGCATGGATCTCGAGGCTGACCTGGGCATCGACTCGATCAAGCGCGTCGAGATCCTCTCGATGTTGTCGCGAAGGGTCCCCGGTGCGCCGTCGGTGAACCCCGAGAAGCTCGGGAGCCTCCGCACGCTTCAACAGGTCGCAGCGTTCGTCCGTGGCGCGGCCGCGCCTGCCGCCAGCGTCGCTGCTGTTGCTCCCGTCGCTGCCGTTGCAGCAGGCCCGGCCGTCGACACGCACGGAACGTTGCTCGCCACCGTCTCGGAGCTCACGGGCTACCCGGTCGAGACGCTCTCACTCGAGATGGACCTCGAGGCCGACCTCGGCATCGACTCCATCAAGCGCGTCGAGATCCTCTCGCTGTTGTCGCGCCGTATTCCGGGAGCGCCATCGGTGAACCCGGAGAAGCTGTCGGGGCTCAAGACGCTCGCGCAGGTGCACGCGTTCATCTCGGAGGCGGTGCCCTCGGTCGCTCCGGCTCCAGTGCCGGCGATCGTCGAGTCCAGACCCGTCTCAACGCAGGTCGACTTCGCGGGCGTGCTCCTGGCGACGGTGTCGGAGCTGACCGGCTACCCCGTGGAGACGTTGACCCTGCCGATGGATCTCGAGGCCGATCTCGGCATCGACTCGATCAAGCGCGTCGAGATCCTCTCGCTGTTGTCGCGCCGCATTCCCAATGCACCGTCCGTCGACCCTGAGAAGTTGTCGGGGTTGCGCACCCTCGAGCAGGTGCTTGGTTTCGTCAGCGGTGCAAAGGCCGGCGTCCCCGCTGAAGTGGCGAAGCCACAGGTGGTCGCTACGCCCAGCCTCGTTTCGTCGGAAGTGACGAGGCGCGTGGTTGTTCCCGTGCGAGCCAAGCCCTCGGCCGCGGCGCCCGTGAAGCTGTCGGCCGGTCGGGTCGTGATCTCGGGCGACGATGACGACCTCGGCAGGGCCCTCGTTCGGGTGTTCGAGCGAATCGGTCAGCCGTGCGAGGTGCTCCCGCTGGGCGCTGCGATCGTCGGACCGGTGGCTGGGCTGGTGCTGACGGCCCCGCATGGCTCGGCGTGGGATGAGAAGTCCGAGCAGTCGCTCAAGCAGTCGCTGCTCGTGGCGCGTGCTGGCGCCTCGGCGCTGCGCGCCAGCCCGGGCTCGTTCGTCGTCGCCGTCAGTCGCCGCGACGGGGCGTTCGGGTTCGGTCGATCGGCGAACGAGTCGCATCCCCTGTCTGGTGCCCTCAGCGGGCTCGTGAAGACCCTCGCGCTCGAGTGGCCTGAGGTGAGGTGCCGCGCGCTCGACGTCTCGTCACTCTGGTCGACGGACGACGCGGCTCAAGCGATCGTCGACGAGCTCACCAACGAAGGCCCGGTCGAGCTCGGCCTGGGACCTGCGGGTCGCGTGACGCTCGCGCTGCGCGACGCGAAGGTGCACGGTGGGCCGCTGCCCTTGAAGTCTGGTGACGTCGTCGTCGTGACCGGTGGAGCTCGTGGCGTCACCGCTGATTGTGCGCGTGAGCTCGCGAAGGCGTCAGGCGCGACCGTGCTCCTCCTGGGGCGTTCACCCGCACCCGTGCTCGAGCCGACGTGGCTGGCCGCGGCGAAAGACGAGGCCTCGATCAAGCGCGTGCTCCTCGAGCAGGCCGCAGGAGCCCGTCCGAGCCCGAAGCAGCTCGCTGAGTCGTGCCGGCAGGTCTTCGCCGCCCGTGACATTCGCGCGACCCTCGACGCGGCCCGGTCGGCAGGCGTGAAGGCCGAGTACCGGCAGGTGGACGTTCGTGACGTCGACAGCGTGAAAGCGGTGCTCGCCGAGGCGCGACAGAGTCTCGGGCCGATCCGCGGCCTCGTTCACGGCGCCGGTGTGCTCCGCGACAAGCGCATCGAAGACAAGCGCGATGACGACTTCGATCAGGTGCTCGATCCCAAGATCGCCGGGCTGCGCTCGGTTCTGGAGGCGACGCGCGCTGACGAGCTCGCCGTCGTCGGGCTCTTCTCGTCGGTGAGCGGCCGGTTCGGTCGCAAGGGGCAGACGGACTACGCGCTCGCCAATCAGGCGCTGGTGTCGATCGCCCAGGCCGAGTCGATGAGGCGTCCGTCCTGCCGCGTGGTGGCGCTCGACTGGGGCCCGTGGGCTGGCGGCATGGTGACGCCTGCGCTCGAGGCGACGTTCAAGGCCGAGGGCATCTCGCTGATTCCCCTGTCGACCGGCGCGAGGGCGTTCGTCGACGAGCTGCGCGTGAGCCCGACAGGACCGCGCGAGGTCGTGCTGGGGGCTGGGTTCGGGGAAGCGGCTGAAGCGGGCTGGGCGCTGGTGCACACCGAGCGCGTCGAGCGTTCGTGGCCTGTGCTCGCCGATCACCGGCTCAACGGGAAAGAGGTGCTCCCGCTGGCGATGACGCTCGAGTGGTTCGTGCAGGCAGCGCGTGCGTTGAGTGACGGGCTGGGAGGGATCGAGCTCGAAGACGTGCGTGTGCTTCGCGGGGTGACGTTCGACGGAGAGCGCGAAGAGCTCTCGGTCTGGGCGGGTCGCCCCGAGGTGCGCGGTCAGAAGTCCGTCGTCTCGCTCGAGCTGCGCAACCGGAAGGACGTGGTGCACGTGCGCGGGCTCGCCGTGCTGCAGGTCGAGCCCCTGACTGGAGAGCGTCTGAAGAGCGCCTCGCTGCCGTCGTTCACCACGCCGGTCAGTGAGCTGTACGCGAGCCAGCTCTTCCACGGCCCGAGCTTGTGGGCGCTCCGGTCCATCGAAGGCCTCGGTGAGGCCGGCATGGCGTTGACGCTCAAGACGCACGCCACCTCGGAGCGGCTGATGCCGGGGCCGACCCAGTCCTGGGCGCTGGACCCGCTCTGTGTCGACGGCGTGTTCCAGGCGTTGATCGTGTGGGCTCGCGCGCAGCTGGGCGCTCCGTCGTTGCCGTCGAGGCTCGGCGCGATTCGTGTGCTGCGGCCGTTCGCTGCAGGTGACGTGAAGGCCCTCGTTCGGGTTCGCGCGATCGACGGCGCGATCGTCACCTCCGACATCGATCTCGTCGATGCCTCCGGCGCGCTCGCGGTGCAGCTCGAGGGGTACGAATGCACGGTCAGCGGCAGCCTCTCGCGCGCGTTCACCGCCGACCCGCAGCCGCTCCTCTCGACGCCGCTGGCATGAACGCTCGCCGCGCCATCGCCATCGTCGGTCTCGGCGGCCGGTTTCCCGGAGCAGCTTCGGCGGACGCGCTGTGGAGCCTCGTCGCCGAAGGCCGCTCGATGGCGGGAGACGTGCCTGCGTCGCGCTGGCCCGTCGAGGCGTCGGCGGTCGTCTCGAAGACGGGAGAGGTCGATCACGCCAGCTCGCGCAAGGCCTGTGTCCTCGAGGCGTTCGAGCCCGAGCTGCAGGGCCTGGCGCTCGACGCCAGCGCGCTGACGCCGCTCACGAAGCTCTGCCTCGATGTCGCGGTGCAGACCTTCCGGAGTGCGGGGGGGGCACAGATCGATCGAGCCTGCACCTCGGCGATCATCGCGAACATCGCGCTCCCGACCGACGGCGCGTCGACGCTCGCGGAGCAGGTCGTTCTCTCTGAGGTGTTTGGCGAGCCTGCCGGTGAGCTGGCGTCGAACGAAGCGTTCCCGTCGGCGCGGCCGATCGGCGTGATGGCGAAGGCGCTGGGCCTGGGGCGTGGGAGCTTCACGCTCGATGCCGCGTGCGCGTCGTCGCTCTATGCGCTGCACCTGGGCTGTCTCGAGCTCGAGGCGAAGCGGGTCGACGCCGTCCTCGCCGGTGGCGTGTCGCTGCCGCAGCAGCTGTACACGCAGATCGGCTTCACGCAGTTGCACGCACTCTCGCCCAGTGGTGTCTGCGCGCCCTTCACGTCTCAGGCGGACGGGCTCGTGGTGGGTGAGGGTGGCGGCATGGTGCTGCTCAAGCGCCTCGAGGACGCCGAGCGAGATGGCGACCGGGTGCTGGGTGTCATTCGGGGCATCGGGCTCTCGAACGACGTCGGCGGGAGTCTGCTGTCGCCTGACTCGGAGGGGCAGCTCCGCGCCATGCGCGCGGCCTACGAGATGGCGGGTTGGTCGCCGTCCGAGGTGCAGTTGGTGGAATGTCACGGCACCGGCACGCCGCGAGGCGATCAGGTCGAACTCGACAGCTTGAAGTCGCTCTTCGGCAGCAACAGCCCCGTGATCGGCTCGGTGAAGAGCAACGTCGGTCATCTCCTCACCGCCGCTGGAATGGCCGGGCTGACGAAGGTGCTCGGCGCGATCTCGCATCAGACGTTCCCTCCGAACGCGAACGCGACGTCGGTGCTCGCGTCGGCCGCGCCGCTGCAGGTCCTTCAGCGTTCGCGTCCCTGGGAGGCATCAGCGCCACGGCGGGCCGCGGTTTCAGGGTTTGGCTTCGGGGGCATCAACGCCCACGTCTTGCTCGAGGAGTACGCCGCTGGATCCCGCGTCGAGACGGTTCAGGCGCCCGCTGGGCCGATCGCGATCGTCGGCCTCGGGGTCCACGTCGGCGCGCTCGACTCGGTGGAGCGGTTCTCGACGACGCTCTTTCGCGGCGGGAGCGCGATCACCCATCGCCCGGCCACCCGGTGGAAGACGTCGTCACTGCGCGCGCTCGAAGGCGCGTGGATCGAGGCGCTCGAGCTTCCGATCGGCCGCTTCAAGGTGCCGCCCCTCGAGCTTCCTGCCGTGCTCCCGCAGCAGCTGTTGATGCTCGAGGTCGCCGCGAACGCCGTCGAAGACGCGGGTGGCCTCGGCGCAGGGCCGCACCCACGCGTCGGGGCGGTCGTCGGGATCAGCCTCGATCTCGAGACGACGTCCTTCCATCTGCGTTGGGTGCTCGAGCGTCATGCGCGTCAGTCGCTCGCGAAGGCCGGCCTCGACGTCACGGAAGCCGAGCTCCACGCGTGGCTCGAGCGCGTCAGTGATGCCGTGTCGGCGCCGCTCGATCCGCAACGGGTGCTCGGGGCGCTCGGTGGCATCGTCACCAGCCGGCTCGCCCGGGAGCTGTCACTCGGCGGCCCGAGCTTCGGGGTGCAGGCCGAAGAGGGGAGTGGCCTGCGCGCGCTCGAGGTGGCGTCACGGCTGCTCCAGCGCGACGAAGTCGACTGCATGATCGTCGGCGCGGTCGAGCTGGGCGGAGACGTTCGCCGCGTGCTGGCCTCAGAAGCGCTTGAGCGCGGCGGGCTGCCGTCCGATGGCGCCGCGGCGGTGGTGCTGAAGCGGTTGGACGATGCGGTTCGTGACGGTGACTCGATCGCGGCAGTCATTCGCGGCTTCGGTGCTGCTGAGGCGCGCGACTGGCGCTCGGCCGTCGAGGCGGCGTGGCGCGAAGCCGGCGTGGCCCCACCAGTCACGATGCGCGAGCCTGCCGAGCTCGATCTGCAGCTGGGGGTGCCGGGTGCTGCAGCAGGGCTCGTCAGCGTCGTCGAGAGCGCGCTGAGTCTTCGTCATCGACTGCGGGGGCAGGGGAAGGGAGCACGAGCGGCGATCTGGAGCGCGGGCTCGTCCCCTCGGCGCGTCGGGGTTTCGACGCACGGCTTCGACGGAACTGCGCTCCACGTCGCGTTGGAACAAGGGCCCTCGAGCAGTCCCGAGTCTGCATTCGATGGCTCCCGACCTGCCGGGATCTTCCTCGTCGACGCTTCATCGCGGGCAGCGTTGGTCGAGCTCGTCGACGCGAACCGGCACGAGTCCATCGATCGGCTCGCTGCGACGTGGTTCCGCCGCTCCACCGCCGCGACCGGTGCGCTCGTCGCGTCGTCGCCTGACGAGCTGCTCCGTCAGCTCTCTGCCGCACGGCCGGCGCCGGCGCGCGTCGATGGTGAGCTCGCGTTCGTCTTCCCGGGGTCCGGCAGTCACTTCGACGGAATGGGCGAGACGCTGCCCCTCTCGTTCCCGCGCGTGTTGGAGCAGTTGGGCACCGAGGTGCACGACTTCTCGCGCCACCTGTTTCCGTCGATCGCCGAAGGCCCCGCTGGACTCGCGGAGATCATCGTCCGACAGGTGACGCACGGCCTCGTGGTGCACGACGCGCTCCGGCTGCTGGGCGTCTCGGCGCAGGCGTACATGGGCTACAGCCTGGGAGAGTCGGCTGGGCTCTTCGCGTCTCGCGCGTGGCGAGATCGCGACACGATGTTCCAGCGCACGCTCGAGAGCGCGCTCTTCCGAACCCAGCTGACGAGCACGGGCTCGATCTTGCGCTCGGCGTGGGGCGAGGACGCGGAGTGGGCGGTGGCCCTGGTGATGCGCTCGAAGGACGAGATTCAGCCCGCGCTGACGGGCACGGCGACGCTCCTGATCGTCAACGCCCCGGGGGAATGTGTCATCGGAGGCCGGAAGGACGATGTCCGCGCGGTCGTGGGTCGCCTCGGTGGCGCGGCGATCTTCCTCGATGGCGTGCCGTTCGTGCACCTGCCGGCCATCGCCCCGGTGCAGGAAGACTACCGGGCCCTGCATCTGCTCCCCACGACGCCTCCGTCCGGAGTGCGCTTCTACAGCGCCGCGTGGGCGCGCTCGTACGAGGTCACCACCGAGAACTGCGCGGCGTCGATCGTCGCGAACGCGATGCACGGCTTCGACTTCACGGCGTTGATCGAGCAGGCCTGGGCCGATGGGGTGCGCGTCTTCGTCGAGCCCGGTCCACAGGGCTCGTGCACCCGCATGATCGGTCGCATCCTCGAGGGCCGTCCGCACCTCGCAGTCGCTGCGTGCCAGCGCGGGCAGGATGGCTACGTCTCGGTGCTGAACGCTGCGGCGAAGTTGGCGGATTCGGGGCGGACGATCGATCTCGCGCCGCTCTACGCCAACTCGAAGATCATCGAGCCTGCGACGGCGACGAAGCGCGTTCGAGTCGTCGTCGGTGGGGCGCCGCTTGACGTTCCGCCGCTGCCAGGTCACCCACCGCGCAGCCCCGTCGTCGAAGCGCCAGCCGTGATCATGGCGCCGACGCTCGTTCCCGCTCCCGAAGGCCGCGTCGCCGTCCAGGCGGCTCCCGTCATGACCTCCAGCTCGCTCACCGACTTCCTCTCGACGCAGACCGCCACCGCCCGCGCACATGAGGTCTTCCTTCAGGTCGCGGAGCAGTCCATCGCGCTGCAGACCCAGGTGCTGATGCAGCTGCAGCGGTACGTCGTCGACGGCGCTGGCCTCGCTGGGCCAATCATCGCCGTCGAAGGCCCGGTGAGCTCCGCTCCGCAGCCGCCCCCGCCACGTTTCGATCGTCCGCTCTGCCTCGAGTTCGCGACCGGAAAGCTCTCGAAGGTGCTCGGCCCCGACTTCCTCGCCGTCGACGCTTTCCCGACTCGAGTGCGCCTGCCCGCCGAGCCGCTGATGCTGGTCGATCGAATCGTCGAAGTGGAAGGCGAGATCGGCAGCCTGACCTCGGGACGCGTGGTGACGGAGCACGATGTGCACCCGGGCGCCTGGTACCTGGATGGCGGCCGCGTGCCGGTGTGCATCAGCGTCGAGGCCGGCCAGGCCGATCTCTTCCTCTCGGCGTACCTGGGGATCGATCTGCAGACGAAGGGCGAGCGCGTCTACCGCCTGCTCGACGCGAAGATCGTCTTCCATCGCGATCTGCCCACCGTTGGAGAAGTGATTCGCTACGACATCCGCATCGATCGGTTCGTCCGCCAGGGCGACACGTGGCTGTTCTTCTTCCGCTTCGACGGCACCATCGCCGGCGAGCCGTTCATCACGATGTACGACGGCTGCGCAGGCTTCTTCAGCCCGGAGCAGTTGGAGCAGGGGAAGGGCATCGTCCCCGAGGCGAAGCAGGTGAAGGTCTCGTCGGTCCCGTTCGTGCCTCCCGCTCCGCACGGCATTGCGACGCTGTCGGAACCGCAGGTCGAAGCGCTTCGTCGCGGCGATCTTCGCGCAGCGTTCGGTGTCGACTTCCCGGTAAGGACGCTCGCGCCTGCGCTGCGGTTGCCGTCGGGCCGCATGCAGCTGGTCGATCGCATTCTCGAGCTCGACACGAAGGGCGGCGAGGCGGGCCTCGGGCTCGTCCTCGGCGAGCACGACGTCACTCCCGACGCCTGGTACCTGACGTGCCACTTCTCGGACGATCCCGTCATGCCCGGCACGCTCATGTACGAGTGCTGCCTGCACACCTTGCGAGTCTTGCTGCTTCGCATCGGGTGGGTCGATGACGCGACGGACGTCGACCTGCACTACGCGCCGATCCTCGGCCAGCCGAGCCAGCTGAAGTGCCGCGGTCAGGTGCTCCCGTCGACGAAGAAGGTGCAGTACCGGGTGGAGATCGACGAGATTGGCTACGGCCCCGAGCCGTACGTCATCGCCACCGCATCGATGTTCGCGGATGGAAAACACGTCGTGCAGATGGGCGGCATGTCGGTGCGCATCAAGGGCCTGACGAAGGAGCGGCTCGAGGCCATCTGGGGCGGCGCCCCATCGTCGCCGGTCTTTTCTCGGGAACAGATCATCGAGTACTGCGAGGGTACGCCGTCGAAGTGCTTCGGGCCGGCGTACGTTCCCTTCGACTCCGGTGAGCGCCGGCTCGCGCGACTGCCTCGTGATCCGTTCCGCTTCATCGATCGGGTGACGGCCTGCGAGCCCAAGCCACTCGTCATGGAGCCCGGCGGCTGGCTCACCTGCGAGTACGACGTTCCTCCCGACGCCTGGTACTTCGGGGCGAATCGGCAGCAGGCGATGCCGTTCTCGGTGCTCCTGGAGGCGGCGCTTCAGCCGTGCGGCTTCCTCGCTGCGCACGTCGGATCGGCGCTCACGACGAACGACGTGCTCTCGTTCCGCAACCTCGACGGGTCGGCGACGGTGTCACGAGAGGTCTTCGCCGACGTCGGTACGCTCACGATGCGCTCTCGGCTGACGAAGGTCTCACGTGCAGGCGGCATGCTCCTGCAGGAGTTCGACTTCGACGTGCACGATCGCTCCGGGCTCGTCTATCGCGGGCACACCGGCTTCGGCTTCTTCCCGCCGGCCGCGCTCGCGCAGCAGGTCGGGGTGCGTGGTGGCGCTCCGTGGGCGCTCGACGGCTCGCGACATTTCACGTTGCCGAGGGAGCCGGCTGGGAGCAGCCGCGGTCTGGCGTTGCCGGCGAAGGCGTACGCGATGATCGAGACGATCGACGCGCTCCAGCTCGACGGCGGCCAGCACGGCTTCGGCTTCGTGTCGGGCCACAAGCGCGTCGACCCAACCGAGTGGTTCTTCGAGGCGCACTTCTTCCAGGATCCCGTGATGCCGGGTTCGCTCGGCCTCGAGGCGCTCCAGCAGTTGCTGCTCGTGTACTCGCGGGAGCGGTTCGCCGGGCTCCAGACGACGCACCGGCTCCAGTCGATGGCGGTCGGTCACCCGCACGTCTGGCAGTACCGCGGGCAGGTCGTGCCGACGAACTCGCTCGTCCAGGTTCAGGCGCAGGTGAAGCAGGTGATCGACGGCGGCGCGCCGGTGGTCGTGGCTGACGGACAGCTGATCTGCGACGGCAAGGTCATCTACGCGATGAAGGACTTCGCCGTGCGCCTCGTGCCGGAGGTGCCGTGATGCGCTGGACGAAGGTGAACGTCGAGGCGATCGCGTTCGAGCTGCCGACCGAGTCGGTCACCTCCGCTCAGCTCGACGCGCGGCTCGGGCCCATTCACGAGGCGTTGAAGATCTCGCCAGGCCAGCTCGAGGCGCTGACAGGAATCCGGGAGCGGCGTCAGTGGCCGGCGAACACCACGATGTCTTCGGTCGCGGCCAAAGCAGGCCAGAAGGCGCTCGAGCGCGCCGGGGTGTCGGTCGATGACGTCGGCGCGGTGATCTACGCCGGGGTCTGTCGGGACAACCTCGAACCCGCCACGGCCTGTGCCGTGGCCGCAGAGCTCGGCACTGGCCCCGAGACGCTCGTCTTCGACGTCTCGAACGCCTGTCTCGGCGTGCTCAACGGCATGGTCGAGATCGCCAACCGCATCGAGCTGGGCCAGCTGCGCGCGGGCCTCGTGGTGTCGGCGGAGAGCTCACGCGAGATCGTCGACGCGACCATCGAGCGAATGAACCGCGAGCCCACGATGGATCGCTATCGCCTCGGGCTCGCCACCATGACGGGCGGTTCTGGCGCAGCGGCGGTGCTGTTGACGGCCTCGGACTTCTCGGCGAGCGAACATCGCCTCGTGGCAGGCGCCGCGCTCTCGGCTCCGAAACACCACCGCATCTGTCGTTGGGGCCCCTCATCCGGCCTGCTCGGCGAGCGCGCGAACGTGATGGAGACCGACGCGTCGCAGGTGCTCGAGCATGGCGTCGAGCTCGGGCGCGCCACGTGGGATCGGCTGCTCACCCGCTCGAGCTGGCGGCGTGACGAGATCGATCGCGTCATCTGCCATCAGGTCGGCTCGGCGAACCGCCGCGACATTCTCTCGACGATCGGCATCTCGGAGTCGAAGGACTTCTCGACCTTCGAGCGCCTCGGGAACATGGGCACCGTCTCGTTGCCCATCACGGCCGCCATGGCCGACGACGCTGGGTTTCTTCAGGCCGGCCAGCGCATCGCATTGCTGGGCATCGGCAGCGGCCTCAACTGCCTCATGTTGGGAGTTCAGTGGTGAGTGACATGACCTTCGACATCGCGCCGTACCGTGAGCTGTACCCGTGGCAGGGCCGCTTCTTCGACACCGGCAACGGCGTTCGCATGCACTACCTCGACGAGGGGCAGGGCGAGACGCTGGTGATGCTGCACGGCAACCCGACGTGGAGCTTCTACTGGCGCCATCTGGTGAGCGCATTCTCGAAGCAGTACCGGGTGATCGTCCCCGATCACGTCGGCTGCGGGCTCTCGGACAAGCCGGACGACGAGGCGTACCCGTACGTGCTCGAGCGGCGCGTGGCCGATCTCGACGCGCTGCTCAAGTCGCTGGGCATCACGAAGAACGTGACGCTCGTGGTGCACGACTGGGGCGGGATGATCGGCATGGCGTGGGCCACGAAGAATCCGTCGCTCGTGAAGCGCTTCGTGGTGCTGAACACCGCCGGCTTCGGGCTGCCGCAGGGGCGCAAGTTGCCGTGGCAGATCGGGGTGGTGCGGTACGCGCCCTTCTTCCCGGTGCCAGTTCGCGCGTTCAACGCGTTCTCGCGTGGCGCCAACATGCTGTGCTCCACGCGTCCGGGCCGGATGACGCCGCTCGTGAAGCAGGCCTACCTCGCGCCGTACGACTCCTGGGCGCACCGCATCGCGGTGCAACGCTTCGTCGAAGACATTCCCCTGGCCCCTGGCGATCGCAGCTGGCCCGTCGTGCAGGAGGTCTCGGACAAGCTCGCGCAGTTCAACTCGGTGCCCATGCTCATCTGTTGGGGCCGCAAGGACTTCGTGTTCGATGACGCCTTCCTCGCGGAGTGGCGCAAACGTCTGCCGAACGCCGAGGTGCACGTCTTCGAAGACGCGGGCCACTACGTCCTGGAAGACGCGCACGAAGAGATCGTCGCGCTCATGAAGACGTTCCTGGCGAAGCACCCGCTCCCGTGCGTCGCGTCGTGAACGCTCCCGCGCTGCCGAAGACCAGCACCAACATCGCGTCGCACCTGCCCGCGATGGCGCGGCTCGACCCGTCTCGGCCAGCGATCATCGCGCCCGACGGCAAAGGTGGCTGGCGCACGATGACGTTCGGCGAGCTCGACGAGATGAGCGATCGCATCGCGCACGGCCTCGCGGCGATCGGTGTCCAACGAGGTTCGCGGACCGTCATCCTGGCTCCGCCCAGCTTCGAGTTCTTTCCGCTCGTCTTCGCAGTCTTCAAGGTTGGCGCGGTGATGGTGGCGATCGATCCCGGCATCGGCCGCAAGGCGTTGCTCCAGTGCCTCGACGAGGTGAAGGCCGACGCGTTCATCGGCATCCCCGCGGCGCACGTGGCTCGCATCCTCTTCCCGAAGGCGTTCCGCACGGTGAAGGCGAACGTGACGGTGGGCCGGCGTTTGTTCTGGGGTGGGCACTCGCTCGACGAGGTGAAGCGCCTCGGCAAGGACGAGCCGTTTCCGATGGTGGCCCCGACGCCCAACGAGACGGCCGCGATTCTCTTCACCTCGGGCTCCACGGGCATTCCCAAGGGCGCGGTTTACTCGCATGAGATCTTCGACGCGCAGGTGCGGATGATCCGCGACGCCTACGACGTTCGGCCGGGCGAGATCGATCTGCCGACGTTCCCACTGTTCGCGCTTTTTGACCCGGCGCTTGGGATGACTGCGGTTCTCCCGGACATGGACTTCCGGTTTCCCGCGAAGGCGGACCCGAAGAAGCTGATTGATGCGATCACGACGCATCACTGCACCTCGATGTTCGGCTCGCCCGCGCTGATCGACAACCTCGGCCGTTACGGTGTCGCGAACGGCGTCACGCTCCCGGGGTTGAAGCGGGTGCTGTCGGCGGGCGCTCCGGTTCGGGTCGACGTGCTCGAGAATCTGACGAAGATGCTCGGTCCCGACGCGCAGATCTTCACGCCCTTCGGTGCGACGGAGTCACTCCCGGTCGCCAGCATCGGCAGCAAAGAGGTGCTGTCCGAGACCGGCCGGCCGGCGATGCAGGGGAAGGGCGTGTGCGTCGGGAAGCCCGCAGCCGAGGTGTCCGTTCGCATCATCGAGATCTCGGACGAGCCGATCGCGACGTGGGCCGACGCGCGTGAAGTGCCGCGTGGGACGATCGGAGAGATCACCGTCGCTGGCACGGTCGTGACTCGCGAGTACTGGGCCCGGCCAGATCAGACGAAGCTCGCGAAGATCCAGGATGGCGATCGAGTCGTGCACCGCATGGGCGACGTCGGGTACTTCGACGAACTCGGCCGCCTGTGGATGTGCGGGCGCAAGGGCCATCGGGTGGTGACGGCCGCTGGCACGCTGTTCACGACACCGGTCGAAGAGGTCTTGAATCAGCACCCGACCGTTCGACGCTCGGCGCTCGTGGCCGTCGGGCCAAGGGGCGCTCAGGTTCCCGTGGTGCTGCTCGAGCGTGAGCCCATGACGGGCGCTGCTGACGCTCAACTGGTTCAAGAGGTGAAGGAACTCGCCTCGAGACACGAGTCGACGAAGACCATCACCCACGTGCACGTCTATCAGGGCGAGTTCCCCGTCGATCGCCGGCACAACGCGAAGATCGAGCGCGAGAAGCTCGCCGTCTGGGCGGCTCAGAAGGGGTTTGGTCGATGAAGACGATGGTGACGGGTGGTGGCGGCTTCCTCGGGAGCAACCTCGTCAAGGCGCTTCGGGCGCGAGGCGCCTCGGTGCGCGTGCTCGCGCGCGGCGACTACCCTGAGCTGCGAGCGCTGGGCGCCGAGACGATTCGTGGCGACATCACCGACGCCGCAGCGACCGCGAAGGCCTGCGAAGGCGTCGACGTCGTCTTCCACACGGCGGCGAAGGCGGGCGGTTGGGGCGACCCGAAGGAGTACGAAGCGATCAACGTCAAGGGCACCGACCACGTCATCGCCGGCTGCGTCTCGGCGAAGGTGCCGGTGCTCATTCACACCAGCTCACCGAGCATCGTTCACGGCCATGAAGACATCGAAGGCGCGAACGAGTCGATCCCGTACGCGGCTCACTTCACAGCGCACTACCCGCGCACGAAGGCCATCTCGGAGCAGCACGCGCTCGCGGCGTCGAGCGCGAGCCTCAAGGTGATCGCGCTGCGTCCGCACTTCATCTGGGGCCCGGGTGATCGGCACCTGCTCCCGCGGCTGGTCGCGCGCGCGAAGACGGGTCGGCTCCGCCAGATCGGGTCGCGAGATCCGAAGTGCGACACCATCTACATCGACAATTGTGTCGACGCGCACGTGCTGGCTGCCGACAAGCTGCTCGCGGGCGCTGCGCTGGGTGGGAAGCCGTACTTCGTCAGCGATGATGCTCCGATCGGAGTGTGGACGATGGCGAACCGCATGCTCGCGTGCGCAGGGCAGGGACCCGTCGGGCGTCCGATTCCTGCCGGCCTCGCCTATGCGGTCGGCGCGATGATGGAGGGCACGTCCTGGCTCTTCGGCGTCGAGAAGGAGCCACTCATCACCCGCTTCGGCGCCAGCGAGCTCTCGTATGCGCAGTGGTTCGACATCAGCGCCGCGAAGCGAGACCTCGGGTACATGCCGAAGGTGACGATCGAAGAAGGTCTGAAGCGCCTCGCCGCGTCGCTGAAGGACTGAGCTGCGCACCTGTGCGAGCGGCTGCACCCTTCACCGAGTGAACCCTTCGAGATCTCTTCGTCGAAGATGGCCTGCACGTTGCTGCTCAGTCCGGCATGCACGCGAACTGGAAACACGTCAGGTTGTTGAGCTGGGCCGAGGAAGTCCCTTCGACGGAGATCACCAGTGAGGCGCTCGAAGAGCGGATCGCACCGCTGCTGGCGACACTGGGCGTCCCCCGCTGGACGCTCGCTGAGAAGACCGGAGTCCACGCCCGGCGCTGGTCCGCAGCCGACGCCGACCCCGAGCCCGTGGCCGCTCGCGTGGCCGAGGCGGCGCTGACGAAGGCCGGGCTTCACGCTCGGGACGTGGGCCTCATCATCAACGCCAGCATCGACCATCGGTTCTTCGAGCCCTCGGGGGCGCACCTGGTGGGCCGTCACCTCGGTGTCGGCTCAGACGCCCAGCTCTTCGACGTGCGCAACGCCTGTCTGGGCTTCCTCGACGCGGTCACGATCGCCGCCGACCGCATCGAGACCGGCGTGGTCGACGTCGCGATCATCGTCGCTTCCGAAGCCGGGGGCATGCGCCGCGCGATCGACGCGGCGATCGATGACGCGCTCGCTCGAGGTGTGCTGACGCCCGAGCTCTGGGTTCCCCTGACGATGGGGTGTGGCGCGGTCGCCTGGGTGTTGTGTTCGTCGCGCGTCGCGGCCGGCGTGGCGTCGATCGATCGCGCCCTCACCCGGAATCTGGCCCAGCACTCCGAGCTCTGTGTCGGGCGCATCGATGACGACGGGCTCCTGACCGTGCGGGCGAACGGCGCCGGCATTCTGCGCCAGGGCGTCGCGCTCATCGCCACGACCTTCGCCGAGGCCCAGCGTCACGGCGCAACGCTGGGGCAGGTGTTCATGCACCAGGTCGGCATCGCGCACGTGATGGCGGTCGAGAAGACGCTCTCGTTCACCATGCACCCACGAGGCTCCGTGTTCCGGGAGCCCGGGAACACCGGCCCGGTGGGCATGCCGCTCGCGTTGGCTCGCGCTGCCGAGGCCGGCAGTCTTCGGGACGGGCCGGTGACGTTGCTCGGGGCAGGCAGTGGTCTGTCGGCGTCGGTGATGTCCCTCACCTGGGGCGCCGGGTCATGAGGGCGCTGGTGAGCGGGGCGTCTGGCTTCATCGGCGGGGCGCTCACGGGCCGGCTGATCGACGAGGGGTGGGACGTCGTGGCGCTCGGCCGTCGACCCGGCTCGACGCCCTCAGGAACCACGTTCGTTCGATGGGAACTCTCGGAGCCCGTGCCACGCCACGCGCTCGAGTCGGTGGACGTCGTCTTTCACGTCGCGGCGCGGGTGGGTGACTGGGGGCGCCGGCGTGACTACGAGCGCGAGAACGTGCAGGCGACCGCCCGGCTCGTCGAGGCGTGCGAGGCCGCGGGCGTGAAGGCCTTCGTGCTGACGAGCTCTCCCTCGGCGCTGATGAGCGATCGCGACGTGGAAGGGGAAGACGAGTCGATGCCTGCTCCCTCCAGGGCGCTGAGCGAGTACTCGCGGTCGAAGGCCCGCGCGGAGATCATCGTGCGCTCACACTGCGGCGCCATGAAGACGATCGCCTTGAGGCCGCACGCGGTGGTCGGTCCCGGGGAGCGTCACCTGGGCCGGCTCGTCGACGCGATGGCGGCGATCGGCGCTGTGGTGGTGATCGGCGACCAGGACGTCAGCATCAGCATGACGTCGATCGACACCTGCGTCTCCGCGCACCTGCGCGCGGCGGATCGGCTGCTCGATGGCGGCCCGTCGGGAGCGGCGTACTTCGTCGCCGACGAGCCAGCGCTCTCACTCACGCAGGTGCTGGTCACCGAGGTCGAGCGCAAACTCGGCCGGCCTCCCCGGGTCATTCGCCTGTCTCGCCCCGTCGCCATGGGCCTGGCGACCCTCGCAGAGTGGGTTCACGCGCCGTTCCCCTTCTGGGCGCCCATCATCAATCGCTACCGTGTCGTGATGCTCTCGCGCGCCCACTGGTTCTCGGTCGAGCGCATGAAGCGCGACCTCGGCGTCGTGCCGAAGGACGCGCGCACGTTCTTTCCCGGCGCTGGTGAAGGCACGCGTCCTGCGGAGGCTCCGGCGGCTCCTCGAACGGAGCTGTCGGTGAGCTGACCAGCCGGCGCGATCACGGAAGAGCAGTTCCGTTGCGCGAGCCTCGATGGCGGTGACGCGCTGCTGCCTGGAGCGCGTTTCGGGCGTGGGGTCGCGCAGCGGGTCAGCGGGCCCGCACCATCGCCACGACGCGGTGCTCATCGAGCCACAGCAGCTCGGCCTCGGGCTCGAAGCGCGGGTCCGTCGCTTCCAGGAACAGCTCGATCTGCACCGAGTCCCGAGACCGCACGTCGACCCGCGCCGCCTGAAACCCGAAGAACCGGCCCAGCCGCGGCGCGAGCGCCTTGTAGATGGCCTCCTTTACGGCAAAGCGGAGCATCACGTTCGGCCACCGGTCTGCTTCGGGGAGCGCCTGGACTTCGACGAGCTCCTCCGGCCGGCATACCCGCGTCATGATCGCCGACCGGTCGCGAGTGCCGCCTTCGAGATCGACGCCCACCAGCCCTGCGTCACTCGGAGCGACCAGCGCCAGGGCGAGGTCCTCCTTGTGGGTGAGCGAGGCGATCACCCCGGGCGGACAGAGCGGGGCGCGGGCCGAGTCCGACAGCAGGGCCCACGACGAGACGTCGACGCCGAGCCTCCCAGCCGCGGCCCTCCATGCGATCCGCCCTCCGGCGACCTCGATCTGCCGACGACCACGCTCCGACAGTGCCAGGGCGCGCTCCTTCGGGTGGAGCGTCGCCAGCACACCGTCTGGCACCGGCTCGAGGCCCGGTGGCAGGGGCACCCCCGCCAGGACGCCAAAGCGAACCTGCTTCACCCACGCTGGAACGAACGTCGTCGTCACTGGGACGTCATCGTAGCTGCCGGCGGGCCGGGGTCCTGTCTGAGAATTCTCACGGATTCGACGGCGGCTTGGGTAGGTTCGACGACCGAGAGGCTTCGCCTGGACGAGCTGGTCAACAAACGCGTCGTACTCATCACGGGCAAGGGCGGGGTCGGCCGATCCGTCATGACGGCGGCGCTCGCGAAGCTCGCGGCGAAGCGGGGCAAGCGCGTGCTGGTGACCGAGGTCGGCGACGAGGGCGACGACTATTCGCCGCTCGCCCGGCACTGGAACCGCGACCGCCTTCCGAAGCACCCCGAGCCGCTCGAGACGAACCTTCACGGCGCCGTCTTGCTCGCGCGCACCGGCCAGGAGCTGTTCCTCAAGTCGGTGTTGCGCTCGGGCACCATCGCTCGCGCGGCCTTGAGCAGCGACGCCCTTCGTCGCCTCCTTTCGGCCGGCCCGTCGTTCCGCGAGATGGGCGTGTTCTTCCAGCTGCTGAGCGCCCTTCGCGAGAAGACCGGCACCAACCCGACGCACGAGCTGATCCTCATCGACATGCCGGCGACAGGGCACACCTTGTCGCTGACGGGCTTGCCAGAGCTCCTCCTCAAGCTGGTTCCGGGCGGGCCGATCGCCGCGGCGCTCAAAGAGGGGCAGACCTACCTGAACGATCCGAAGCTGGCGGCCGCGTGGATCGTGACGCTCCCCGAGACGTTGCCGATCAGTGAATGTCTCGAGCTGATCGATGGCCTCAAGAAGACGAAGATGCCCGTCGGCGGTGTGGTGGTGAACCGCATGCCTGTCGATCCGTTCTCGAAGGCCGAGCGCGAGGCGCTGGCCCCACTCGTCGATCAGCACGCGTGGCTGGGGCGTGAGCTCTTCAAGAAGCCGATCGTCGCCCATCGCGAGCTGGCCCGCCTGCGGAGCCACACGATGCTCCCGCTCTTCGTCACCCCCGAGCTCCCGCACGAGGGGCTCATCGCCTCGCTCACGACGCTGCTCGACGACGCCAATCCGCTCCCGTTGCCGAGTGGAGGCGCGTGATGAGTGAGGTGCGCGTCGGCGAGTTGTTGCGGAACAAGAAGGTCATCGTCTGCTGTGGGGCCGGCGGGGTTGGCAAGACCACGACGGCCGCGGCCCTCTCGATCGCGGCTGCGCGGGCAGGGCGCCGGGTCCTGGTGCTCACCATCGACCCGTCCCGCCGGCTCGCCGAGACCCTTGGCGTGTCCCGCAACCCGACCGATCCGGTCCGTATCCCGAAAGATCGCTCCGACGCCGCGGGTATCACGACTGGCTCGCTCGACGCGTGGATGCTCGACATCAAGCTCGTCTCGGATGGCGCGGTTCGACGCCTGGTCAAGAGCGAGGCCGACGCGCAGCGCATCTTGACCAATCGCATCTACCAGCAGGTCAGCACCATGGTGGCGGGCATGCACGAGTACACGGCGATGGAGGCGCTCCACCGGTTGGTGCACGCGGGCCAGTACGATCTCGTGGTGCTCGACACGCCGCCGTCGCGCAACGCGCTCGACTTCCTCGAGGCGCCCAAGCGGCTCTCGGGCCTGGTCGACTCCCGGGCGATCTCGGCGTTCCTGCCCCGATCCGACAGCCTCGTCGCGCGCACGGCCTCGCGGGTGATCGAGAAGATCCTCGGCGCCGTCTTCGGCACCGAGTTCGCCCACGAGTTCGTCACCTTCATCGCGACGTTCACCAGCATCTTTCAGTCACTCAACGTCGACGTGAACGAGATGCGGCGGTTCCTGTCCGGAGACGACGTGGCGTTCCTGCTGGTGTCGTCCCCTGCGCCCGCCGCGCTCACCGAGGCGTCGTTCTTTCACGACAAGACTCGCGAGCTGTCGCTGCCGTTCCGTGCCTTCGTGCTGAACCGAAGTCACGCCACCGATGCGGGCCGGCCCATGCCGTCGGCGCCAGAGGGCGCGTCGGAAGCGGTGCGCAGTGGGTTGCCCAAGCTCGCAGGGCTCGCCGAGATCGAGAAGGCCGCCGCCGTGCGCGATCTGACGCTGCTGGGTGAGCTTCAGAAGCGCGCGGGGCAGGGCGCGACGGCCATTGCCTTGCCCGACCTGCCGCAGGGCGCCGATGACGTGTCGACCCTGGTGACGGTCGCCGAGGCGCTCGCGTCGTCGTGACGCCTACTTCACGAGCTGGCCGCCGCGCAGCAGCGTGACCGACTCGTTGGGGTCGCTGACGGTGATGACGATGTCGGCGATCACCAGGCTCGACGGAGCCTTCGCGCCTGTCGCGTCGAAGAGCACTGCCGGTGAGAGCACGATCGAGCCACCGTTCGCCTCCATCTGCGCCAGCGTCGCGCGGTACTGGCCGTTCACCAGCACCTCGACGTCCTGCCACACCTCGAGTGACTCGTTCTTGACGAGGTAGATCGGCTTCGCCGCGTCGCCGCCCACCACGAGCACCGCGTTGATGTCGTTCGTGGGGCCCTGATTCCCGCAGGCGACGCCGACGCTCGTGACGGACAACATCAGCCACACCACGACCACCCCGGCCTTGTATTTGAAGAAGCGATCCGACGTGCGGAAGTCCTCAGCCAGCTCGGAGAGAATCGAGACCGAGTTCAGCAGGGTGTCGAGCGCGCCTTCCCGGATCGCGGCCTTGTCGAGCTTCTTCTTCGCCTCGGGGGCGATGGGCTGGTCGCGCATCGCAGAGCGCACCCCCCGCAGGTGCGGGTGGCTCGGCGTTGGATTGGTCGGCGGCGGCGGCCGATCGAGCTCGAGCCCCGAGGGGTCGAAGCCCGGCTGGCCCTGATCGTCGTTCTTCTTGTCCACGATGCCCGCAGCCTAGCCCCAATCAGGGCTGTTTGACGCGCTCCAGCGCGCGAGAGGCCAGCGCATTCTCGGGCTGCTCCTCGAGCACCTTCTCGAGCCACCGGCTCGCCTCAGCTTGCGCGGCCTGCCGCTCCGCAGCGGCCTTCACCTTCAGGTACTTCTCGGTGTGCAACAGCCCGAGGCGCAGGGTGGCCTCGAGGTTGTCGGGGCGTTGGGAGAGCTCCGCCTTGAGTTCGCGATCGGCAGCGGGCCAGTTGCCCTCGAGCTGGAACACCATGGCCAGCTTGCCCCGGGCGAACCAGTTGTCGGGGCGCAGCCGAACGGCGGTGCGGAACGCGGTGCGGGCCTTCTCGAGTTCCTGTCGCTCGATCGCGACGTCGCCCAGCTTGAACCACGCGTCGTCGAGCGTCGGGTTCTTCTCGAGCGCCTTCTCGTAGAGCTCGCGCGCCTGCGTGCTGCGCTGCCGGGCCGTGTAGAGATCGGCGAGGTAGAGGTAGGCCTTGCCGTCCTCGGGCGAGAGCTCGATGGCGCGCTTGATTTCTTCCATCGCACGGCCGGCGTCGTCGACCCTCGCGGCTGCGAGGCCCAGCAGCGCGTGCACGACGCCGAGATCGGGGTACTCGCGGAGAATGTCCTCGAGTTCGGTGATCGCCTGTTGCGGCACGTCAGCGACCTGGAGCCAGCCGAGCGCCTGGTCGAGCTTCGGGCGCGCCGCCCTCGGAAACCCGGCGAAGGGGTCGGCGATCTCGTCCATCAACGCTCTCGCCGTCGCCGCCTCCTGCGTCGAGCAGTCCGAGGTGACGACCATTCGAATCGAGGCGATCGCCTCTTTCGAGCGGCCGACGCGGTGGAGCGCCTTCGCGGCGGGCAGGTGCCACGAAGTCCGCTGAGGCGCGAGCTCGAGCGCGGCCGCCAGGCTCTCTCGGGCGGCTTCGTATTGCTCCGACTCGAGCAGCGCGATGCCGAGGCGATAGTGAAGCTCACCCTCGGCCGGCGCCTTCTCGACGGCCTTGCGGAACGCCTGCACCGCGCTGCCGCCTGCCTCCTTCGCGTTCGCGAAGAGGATCAAGCCTCGAACGTAGTGCGCGACGGCCGTGTCTGCGGCGCCGAGCCGAGTCATCACGCCAGCTGACGTGCCGTTCTTCACGTGCGCTTCGGCCCAGGCTCGCGCGATGTCGAGGTCGTCCGGTGACTGCAGGTGCAGGGTGTCGAAGAGCCTGACCGCCTGCGCGGTGTCGCCCTTCTGCAGCGCGACCATCGCCTGTTCGCGAGGAGACAGCACCGCGCCGCTCGACGACGTCATGCAGGCCGCGCCGACGAGCAGCGCCCCGACGAACCAGGCTTTCATGCCCGCGCCTGGCCTCGCGCCACGCCTTCGCGGCCCTTCATCGCCACGACGGTGCTCTTGTCTCCGCCCTTGCCGCCGAGCTCGAGCGACAGATCGATGATGCGGTCGCGCACGGCCTTCATCAGCGCCTCGCGATCATCGCCGAACTGCGTCGGGTCGATCGGCTCCCCCAGCATGACGGTGACCGGCCCGGGCGTGATGTTCCACGAGTTCTTGGGCATCAACTTGCCAGACCCTTCGATCACCACCGGCACGACGGGAACCCCGGCCTTCATCGCGACCGCGAAGGGCCCTTTCTTGAACGGCATGACCGACTGATCCTCGCTGCGAGTGCCTTCGGCGAACATGCCGATCGAGATGCCGCCGCGAATGCGCTGCGCGGCGAGCTCGAGCGAACGGATGGCCTTCTTGTGGTTGCTGCGATCGACGAAGACGAACTGCGCCATCGACATGTACCAGCCCAACACGGGCACGTGCTTGAGCTGCTGCTTCGCGACGAAGCGGAAGTTCACCGGGAGCGCGGCGAACAGCGCGGGGATGTCGAGGGTCGACTGGTGATTGCAGACGTAGATGGCCGGCCTGGTGAAGTCGGCCTTCTCGAGGCCGCGGACCGTGTACTGCGCGCCGCCAGCCCACAGCAGCACCGGCGACCAGATGCGCCGCACCACGAAGAGCGAGTTCGAGACGTTCAGCGTGAAGAGCGAGACGAGGATCGTGACCGGGAAGAGCAGGGTCGTCCACGTGACGGCGATGAAGATACAGAAGAGGTTGCGGAGCATGGCTACGGTCCAACGACGTCGGTGAAGGCAGAGGAACCCGCAAGAAAGGCGAACGCGGGGTCGGCCGCAACGGCCGGAGGGCTCCAGGCGCCCTTTGACGCGGCCCGAGCGGCCTTCAGGTAGAGCAACACGTCAGTCGATCGGCGCTGGGCGGCTGCCACGCGCGCCAGGCCGTAGGGGCCAAACGGAGATTGGCGGGAATTGCGCTCCAGCTCCTCGAACATCATCTGGGCCTCGGCGTACTGGGCCATCGCCAGGTAGACGGAGCCCTCGAGGTAGCGAGCCTCGGCAGAAGCCGGATCGAGCGACAGGGCCCGGCGGGCCTCGTTCATCGCTGCTTCGCGGTCGCCCGCTGCACCCCGGAGCAGCAGGGCGCGGCAACGAACGAGGGCTGCCCCAGGCTCACGCTCGGTGTTCAATGGGTCGACCAACGACAACGCGGCGCCGGCGTCGAGGGCGTCGAGGGCGAGCTCCCCGAGCGCCAACCTCGCCTGCCGGGACGTCGGATCGATCGCGAGCGCCTTGCCGAACGCGGTCGCGGCGAGCGGACGTTGGTTGAGTCGCAGGTTGGCGACGCCCACCAGTGCCTGGGCAGCCGCGTTGCCCGGGTCAGCCTTCGAGGCGGCCTCATAAGAAGCAGCGGCCTCGGCCCAGCGGGCCTTCTTCGCCTGCTGGTGACCTTCCTGCAGATGACGCTCGGCTGGCGACGGGCAACCGCTGAAGAGGGGAAGCGCCAGAAAGACGACGAGCCCGGTGGTGCATCTCCACCGGGCTCGTCGGTCCTGTTGACCCCATCGGGATTCGAACCCGAGTTTTAGCCTTGAAAGGGCCACGTCCTAGGCCTCTAGACGATGGGGCCGAAATTGGTGAGTCGCGGGGGATTTGAACCCCCGACCCTCGGCTTAAAAGGCCGGTGCTCTACCAACTGAGCTAGCGACTCGCACCTGTTGTTTTCGGGCTTCGTGTTTCCTCACTTCTTTTTCAGCGTCTTGTCTTCTTCGACCGTCACTTCCACCGACGCGGTGATGCCGTCAACCTGAATGTCGACGGTCGTCTTGCCGACGTCGAGGGGCAGCACCGCGTTTCCACCGACGATGGCGGCGATCTTCTTGTCTCTCGGGGTGTAGGTCGCGCCTCGCTTGCCGAGGTCCCGGTCCTTCAGTCCCAGAAATTTCAGCTGGATGGGCACCGACTCCCCGCCCTCCTTGATGGTGATGAGGGGGTTGAGGACCTGGACCTTCTCGACGAAGGCCACCCGCACCGGGATGGCGGCTTCGACGTCGTCGTACCTGGCGATGGCCTCGGTGACGCCGCTCTTCTTCGGGGTGACGACCCCCTTGGCGCTCACCTCGGCGATCTCGGGGTCCTTGCTTCGCCAGGCCACCATGGCCCGTTCGGCCCGGTTGCCCGCGCGGGACATACACCGTGCCGACAGGTTCTTCGACTCTCCACGCGACAGGAACTCGACGTCGGCAGGAACGATCTCGATGAAGTCGACCTTGTCGCAAGCCGTGGCGACACAAGCGAGAACTGCGAGGGAAAGTCGTCGCATGAGGGGCGCATAGCACGACCGGCTGGCTCCACGTCACGTCTCGCGGTACCTGTCGGGTTCCATGCCGACGCAACGTGACGACGACGAAGCCGAGCCCACCGAAGACGATGGCCCGCTGGATCAGGCCGATGACGACGAAGACGAACCGAAAGCGCGGGGGCCTCTCTACATCACGCCGGCGGGAGCCGAGAAGCTGCGCGCCGAGCTTCGCCAGTTGCTGACGGTCGAGCGGCCGAAGGTGACGGCCGAGGTTTCAGCCGCCGCCGCGCTCGGCGATCGCAGCGAGAACGCCGAGTACCTCTACGGTAAGCGACGTCTGCGCGAGATCGATCGGCGCCTCCGCTTCCTCCAGAGGCGCATCGAGGGGCTGACCGTCGTCGACCCGAAGGATCAGAAGGACCCGACCCGGGTGTACTTCGGCGCCACCGTCACGCTGCAGAACGACGAAGACGAGACGAAGACGACCTACCAGCTGGTCGGCCCCGACGAGACGGAGTTGAAGACGGGGCGAATCTCGATCGACTCGCCGGTCGCCCGGGCGCTCATCGGCAAGACGCAGGGCGAAACCGTGACGGTGATGCGGCCCAAAGGTGAGGCGGACTTCACGTTGCTCACGATTCGTTACGTGTGACGGGCCGTTCAAGCCTATGTTGAGGATGCTTCAGCTCGCTGCACAGCACTCCATTCCTTCCCAGGGGGCCGTTTGTCGCGGAAGAACTTCGTTCTCGACACCAACGTTCTGCTGCATGACCCGCGGTCGATTTACAGCTTCGATGACAACACGGTCGTCATCCCGATCTACGTCATCGAAGAACTCGACCAATTCAAGAAGGACATGAGTGAGCTGGGCCGCAACGCCCGGCAGATTGCCCGCTACCTCGACTCCCATCGCGCCGAAGGCACGCTCGCCGAGGGCGTGCCGATGCCCAACGGCGGCCTGCTGAAGGTCAGCTTCGTCGAGCGCGATCTGCCGAAGTCGATGGCCGACGGCAACTTGATGGACAACCGCATTCTCGCGGTCGCCATCGAGACCCGTCAGCGCGACCCCCAGGCGCAGACCGTCTTCATCACCAAGGACACCAACCTTCGCATTCGGGCCGACGCCCTCGGCCTGTTCGCCCAGGACTACGAGCCCGAGCGGGTCGAGATCAGCGAGCTGTACTCCGGCGTCTCGGAGCACACCGTCTCGGCCGGGGTGATCAACGAGCTCTACAAGCCGGGCGCGCAGGTGCAGCTCGAGGCGACGCTGTCGGCGAACGAGTTCGTGCTCCTCAAAGACGCCGCCAACGGCTCCCACACCGCGATGGGCCGCTACGATCTGGCGCAGAAGAAGATCGTCCCGCTCAACCGCGCCGTGAAGGACGGCACCTGGGGCATCCGGCCGCGCAACATGGAGCAGGGCTTCCTGCTCGATCTGCTGCTCAACGACGACGTCAAGCTCGTCACCATCGTCGGCAAGGCCGGCACGGGGAAGACGCTGCTCGCGATCGCCGCCGGGCTGCAGAAGGTCACTGAAGAGACGGCGTACCAGAAGCTGCTGGTGAGCCGGCCGATCTTCCCGCTCGGCAAAGACATCGGCTACCTGCCGGGTGACGTGGAGCAGAAGCTCAACCCGTGGATGCAGCCAATCTTCGACAACGTCGAGTACCTGCTCAACCTCTCGCGCACCGACAAGAAGGCCGGCCGCGGGCACCACGAGCTGATGGACCTCGGCATCGTCGAGATCGAGCCGCTGACGTACATTCGCGGCCGCTCGATCCCCAACCAGTTCATCATCGTCGACGAGGCGCAGAACCTGACGCCACACGAGGTGAAGACGATCATCACGCGCGTTGGCGACGGGACGAAGATCGTGCTGACGGGCGACCCGTACCAGATCGACAACCCCTACGTGGACTCGACCAACAACGGCCTGGTGCACGTGGTGAACCGGTTCCGCAATGAGCGCATCGCAGGCCACATCACGATGACCAAAGGCGAGCGAAGCGCGCTGGCCGAGCTGGCGACCAACCTCCTGTGAGCGAACCGAAGGCCCCTTCGACAGATCAGCCGCCCCTCATCGAGTACCCGACCGTCTATGCGTTCAAGGTCATGGGCAAGCAGGAGCACGGGTTCTCGGAGTACGTGCGATTGCTCTTCACCAGGCTGATGGGGACCGAGATCTCGCGCGACTCGATCGCGATTCAGCCCTCGAAGAAAGGCACCTACGTCTCGCTGACCGTCTCGGTGTACCTTTTGAGCGAAGAGCAGCGCCGGACCATCTATCTCCAGCTCCATCAGGAGAAGCGAATCGTCTACTACCTGTGACCCGAACCCCGCCCACACCTCGTCCGCGTCGACGACATGACAGCCGCGCACAGAGTGTGTATGGGCCTGCGTGAGCCCATGGCCGATCCGTTCCCACTGTATCTTCCCAGTGAAGCCCGCCGCCTGTTCCAGAGCGAGTCGCTCCTCCGTCGATTCGCTCAGGCTGCCCACTTCACGGGTGGGTCGCGGCTGCTCGAAGTGCACGCGAGCCTCGGCGGCCTTGCGCTTGCGCGTGCGCTCAACTGCACCCTCACGGTCGTCGAGCCTGATGCGAAAGTGGCCGACACGCTCAAGGAGCGCGCGCGCCTCGCGGGCCTCGGTGACAAGGTGACCTGGCTGGTGCAGCCGCTGTCGGCGGTGTCGTTCGCCGCGAAGTCGTTCGACGGCATCTTCTCGCTCGGCCGCATCGCAGGGCACCCCGAGCTGCTCGCCCGCATGTTCCGGCCGTGGATCGATGAGAAGGGCCGCCTCGCGTTGACGTACGTGATGGCGGTGGGACGCGTGCCGTCGCCCACCGCGCTTGAGAGCTGGGCGGAGCGGCTTGGCCGGCCGATCGTCTCTCCACGGGAAACGCTCCTGAGCGTCGAGCCCGAAGGCTTCGAGCCCGAGATCGTCGAGTCCCTCGGAGACCCCGAGATGGACGAGTTCTACCGGGAAGTCGAAGCGGCGCTGGTGAAGCAGCCCGTCGAGACCGACGCCGTGAAGGCCGTGAAGGCCGAGATCGTCATGCACCGCGCGCAGCAGGGAAAGGCCGGTGCGACGTATGGGGTGATCATCGCGCGTCGCAAAGAGCCGGGCGAGAAGCCTCCCATCTCTCGCGACGGCGGCTGATCGTCAGCCCCGCAGCCGTTCCATCATCAGCGCCTCGTCGATTCCGCGTTCGTCGGTTCGCCATACGGGCTTCGTCAGTCGCTGCCGCGCTCGCTCGCGTGCGAGGGGATCGGGGGTCTTCCCTGCGAAGCGCACGATGCCATCACACGTGATCGGACAGGCGAGCCCGAAGCGTGGGCTGTCCAGGATCTGTGCCGTGAGCGACTCGCCCACCTGCCAGCCGACAAAGCGAGGGGAGTTGCCGGGTGGATCGGTGAGATCGGCGATGACGACGGTGTGGGCCCGCAGGCTGCGCTGAACCAGCACGACGCCGCTCGAGACGAGCGTGTCGACGGTGAGATCTCCCGCGACGACGAGGCTCCGGCCGCCTGGGAGATCGACGAGGTCTGCTCTCGTCATCGAGCCACCGATGAATTCGTTGGAGCGCGTGTCGACGGGCCGAGGCAGCTCGAGGTTCAGTCTCACGAGGGCCGCAGCCAGCCACGTTCCAAAGAGGGGCCAGGGTTCGCTCAAGAGCCAGTCGATGGACGGCGCCGCGCGGAAGGCACGCTCCAGTTGTCGAAGATCGGGTCGGCCGAACGGCGCGAGGAAGCGCAGCAGGGCAGGTTGCTCCTGCGCCTCGTCTCAGAGGATCGGCACGGCCTCTGCGATGGCGTTCAAGAGCTCCGCGTCGGTCACCACGCGACGATCGCATGGGCATGGGAACTTGGGGTGAGCGAAAAGGTGGAGGACACTGATGGCTCGTGAGCGACGCCGCCCTCGACGCCTTCATCACCTTCCTTCGCGCCGAGCGGAACCTCGCGCCGAAGACCGTCGATGCGTACGGCGCCGACGTGAAGGACTGGCTGAACGAGCTCGCCCGCCGGAAGATCGCCGTCGAAGCCGCGACGCGAGACGACGTGCTCGAGCACCTCGCGTGGCTGGGTCGAAAGGGGCTCGCCGCGCGCAGCCGAGCCCGTCACCTCGCCGCCATGCGCGGCTTCCACCGCTTCCTCGAGGACGAGAAGCTCTCTCCCGGCAACCCGACCGACGATCTCGACACGCCGAAGCACGCACGGAAGTTGCCCGTGTTCCTCACGCTGCAGGAGGTGGAAGAGCTCCTCCAGGCGCCCGACGTGACGACGACCCCGGGGCTTCGAGATCGCGCGATGATCGAGGTGCTCTACGCGACCGGCCTGCGCGTGAGCGAGTTGGTGAAGCTGACCATCAACGACGTCAACCTCGTCGACGGCTTCGTGATGGTGATGGGCAAGGGCCGCAAGGAGCGCATCGTTCCGCTCGGCAAACACGCCATCGAGCACATTCGCGCGTACGTGAGTGAGTCGCGCCTGGTGCTGCTGAAAGGCCGTGAGACGAAGGCGCTCTTCGTCACGCTGAGGGGGAAGGGCTTCTCGCGCATGGGCTTCTGGAAGCTGCTGCGTCGCCACGCGCGGGCCGCCGGCATCACCAAGAACCTCTCGCCGCACAAGCTGCGCCACTCGTTCGCGACCCACCTCGTCGAGCGTGGCGCCGACCTGCGCGCGGTGCAGGCGATGCTGGGCCACGCCGATCTCGCCACGACGCAGATCTACACCCACGTCGACAGCCAGCGCCTGCGCGGCACGTACGACAAGCACCACCCGCGCTCACGGTCGAAGGCTCCGAAGGCGTAGCCGTCAGCGAGAGTGGACTTCGCGCGTCGGCTTCGCCACAAAGGCACCCGATGGCACAACGCATTCTCAGTGGTGTTCAGTCGTCCGGCAGGCTCCACCTCGGCAACTACTACGGCGCAATTCGGGAGTTCGTTCGCCTGCAGGATCAGGGCGAGGCGCTGTACTTCATCGCCAACTACCACGCCCTCAACACCGTTCGTGACGGCGCGCTGGCGAGGCAGCTCACGCTCGAGACCGCCGTCGCGTATCTCGCGCTTGGCCTCGACCCGAACAAGGCGACGCTGTTCCGCCAGTCCGACATCGTCGAGCTCGGAGAGCTGTACTGGATCCTCGGCACGGTGATCCCCATGGCCAACCTCGAGCGCGCGACCAGCTACCGCGACAAGATCGAGAACGGCCAGTCAGCAGACTTCGGGCTCTTCGCGTACCCGGTGCTGATGGCCGCCGACATCCTCATCTACGACTCCGACGTGGTGCCGGTGGGACGCGATCAGCGTCAGCATCTGGAGTTCGCGCGCGACTGGGCCACCAAGTTCAACGTGCAGTACGTCGAGAAGTACGATCCACAGGATCCGTGCGGCGAGAAGTCGAAGCGGCCTGGCCTCTTCAAACTTCCCCAGGCCTTCACGCGCGATGAAACGGCGGTCGTCCCCGGTCGCGATGGCCAGAAGATGTCGAAGAGCTACGGCAACACGATCGATCTGTTCGCGACGGACAAAGAGGTCGAAAAGCAGATCAAGTCCGTGAAGACCGACTCGACGCCGCCCGAGCAACCCAAGCCCGTCGACAACCAGCCGCTGTACCAGTTGCTCAAAGTCGTGCTGCCGCCCGCTGCGTTCGCCGACGCCGACAAGGCCTGGAGGACCGGCGGAGACCCGAAGACGAATGGCTATGGGTACTTCAAGAACCTGCTCCTCGAGGCCTATCAGCAGGAGTTCGGGCCAGCCCGCAAACGCTACGCCGAGCTGATGAACGACCAGCCCGAGGTCGAGCGCCTCCTGAAGGTCGGGGCCGAGAAGGCCCGGGGCTACGCTGCGCCCGTGATTCAACGGGTTCGGCAGGCCGTGGGGCTGTAATTTCCGGGTCTGAAGATCGCCTTTCCTGAAGGTTGAGCTATAGCGCTGCGAGGCCGATTTCCCGGCCTCTGGAGCGATTCTTTGGCCAACGTGAAGGACGTGAGTCCTGCACCTGACGACGGGCTTGGCGAGGTGATGGCGCCACGTGATGCCTTTCGCATCGCGCTCCCCAACTTCGAAGGCCCGCTCGACCTGCTGCTGCACCTCATTCGCGAGCACAAGGTCGACATCCTCGACATTCCGATCGCGCTGATCACCGAGAAGTACCTCGGCCACCTCGAGCGCATGCGGGAGATCGATCTCGACATCGCGGGTGAGTTCCTGGTGATGGCGTCGACCCTGCTGCACCTGAAGTCGCGCATGCTGTTGCCTCGTGAGGAGCGGGCGCCGGGCCCCGATGGCCTCGAGGTCGCCCAGGACGCGCTCGACCCGCGTGCGGAGTTGGTGCGACGCCTGCTCGAGTACCAGAAGTACAAGGACTCGGCGGAGCAGCTCGCCACCAACGATCTGCTCGATCGCGACGTCTTCCCGCGCCGCGTGCCGGTGCACGAGATCCCGATCGACGCGGAAGAGGTCGGCCTCCAGGAAGTCAGCGTCTACAAGCTGATCGAGGCCCTCGATCGGGTGCTCGAGAAGCTGATTCCCCAGAAGCAGCACGAGGTGACTCGTGAGGTGATGTCGCTGTCGTCTGCGATGCGCCGCGTCGCCGATCAGGTGCTCGCGAAGGGGAAGGGCGCCTCGGTCAGCTTCTTCACGCTCTTCGAGGGCATGCGTCGCCGCAGCGAGGTGATCATCACGTTCCTCGCCATGCTCGAGATGTGCAAACACCGCTTCCTGCGCGTCTTCCAGGCAGAGCCGGGCGGCGAGATTCTCATCAGCGAACGCGAAGACGCCTTGTCGTCGCCGGCTGCGCAGAGCCTGGGTTCCGAGGAGATCGACCGTGAGTACCAGTAAGTCAGGCGGCCCGTCGCCGTTCTCCGAAGAAGAGGTGGCCGCCGTCACCGCGGGACCCTCGACCGATCCCGAGCTCGATGAGGTCGAGGCCGCCACCATCGACGCGCCCGATCTCGAGACGCCATTCGAGAAGGTCGCGGCGAAGGCGCGGCGCCTCACCGAGCAACAGGTCCGCAACGTGATCGAGAGCGTGCTCTTCGTGGCGCCCGAGCCCCAGACACTCGACCAGCTCTTCGACGCCACGGGCATCGATCGCGAGAAGCTCCAGAAGGGCCTCGAAGAGCTGCAGGGCAACCGTCGAGACGGCCTGTCGGGCGTGGTGCTGCATGAAGTGGCGGGGGGCTGGCAGCTCCGCACGGCCGCCGAGTCGAGCGACTTCGTGAAGCGGTTCCTCAAGGTGAAGCCGCAGCGGCTCACCCGCGCCGCGCTCGAGACGCTCGCCATCTGCGCCTACCGCCAGCCGGTCACCCGGCCCGAGATCGAAGACATTCGCGGCGTCGACTCCGGCGCGGTGCTCAAGGCGCTGCTCGACCGCCGGCTCATCAAGATCGTCGGCAAGAAGGAAGAAGTGGGTCGGCCGATCCTCTACGGCACCACGCGCGAGTTCCTCGAGTTCTTCGCGCTGAAGGATCTCAACGCGCTGCCCACCTTGCGCGAGTTCCACGAGCTCACCGAGGAGCACCAGGAGATCGTCGAGAAGGAGGCGCCGCGCCCGACGGCTGCCGGCACCGTCGAGGCCCTCGCCGATCCGCTCTTCAAGGAGCGCCTGGCGGAACAGGAGAAGGCCTCGGAAGCCGCCCTCGAGCAGCTCGAGAGCGCGATCGAGACCGCCGAGGTCACCACCAGGGCCGTCTCGAAGGTCCTCGAACCGCCGAAGCCTCCCGATCCCGAACCTCCACCCGATGGCGGAGCGCCGCCGTCGCCTGCTGGCGGTGCCACGCCTCCACCGGCGGGGAGCTAGCCATGCAGGAACGTCTTCAGAAGTATCTCGCCCGCGCGGGCCTCGCCTCACGGCGCGCCGCCGAGCTCCTGATCACCGCGGGCCGCGTGAAGGTGAACGGGAAGATCGTTCGCGAGCTCGGCACCAAGGTCGACGGCGTGAAGGATCTCGTCGTCGTCGATGGCAAGCCTGCCGTCGCGCCCAACGAGAAGACCTGGCTGATGCTCTACAAGCCCACCGGCGTCGTCACGACGCTCAGCGACCCACAGGGCCGGCCGACGGTCGGTGACTTCCTCGAGGAGGGCGCGTCGCGCGTCTTCCCCGTGGGCCGCCTCGACTACGACGCCGAAGGAGCGCTGCTCCTCACGGATGATGGTGACGTCGCCAACAAGCTGATGCACCCACGCCACCAGGTGCGCCGCGTCTATCTCGCCAAGGTGAAGGGCGACCCGACCGACGCGTCTCTCGAGAAGCTGCGCGGCGGCGTGCGCCTCGAAGACGGCTTCGCGAAGCCCGCCGAGGTCGCCCGCTTCGAGCGCGCCGACAAGAACACGTGGATTCGTCTCGTCGTCACCGAAGGGCGCCCGCACCTCATCAAGCGCCTGTGCGCAGCCATCGGCCACCCGGTGACGCGGCTGTACCGGCCCAGCCACGCGGGCATCTCGGTCGAGGGGCTCCGGCCCGGCCAGGTTCGGCACCTGACGAGCGAAGAGGTCCGTCGCATCAGCGCCGTCGCCGAGGGCAAGCCTGGGGTCGAGGCGACGCTGCTCAAGCTGCCGCCCCGGCGCCATGGGCACGGCATCGGCAAGGACGGCCCCTCCGACGAGGCAACGCCAGAGGCTGCTCCTCCGAAGAAGGCCGAGCCGAGGGAACGTGCCGAGCGTCGTGAACGGCCTGCGCCGTCGCGCTCCTAATGTGCCTGTCATCACGGCCTGCGCAGGGTAGAACGGTGGTCATGTCCGCACGCTGGACCTGCCTGGCGCTCTCCCTGTGGCTGGCCGCATGTACCGGCGGGCGTGACAAGTGGCTCACGCAGCTGCAGGGCCCTCGCCCCGACGATCGCGCCATCGCGGTGAAGAAACTCGCCGAGAAGTACGACGCTGACGATCTGCCCCTCTTTACCCAGGCCGCGCGCGACCCCGTCGGCATGGTGCGGGCCGAGGCCATGAGCGCGCTCGGGAAGAGCAACGACCCCCGCGTCGTCGATCTGCTCGGCGAAGCGCTCGGTGATCCCGACGAAGACGTTCAGGCTGCGGCCGCGCGGGCGCTCGCGATCATCCGCAACGACAAGGCGCGCGGGTACCTCACGCTCCAGTACTCGCGGCGCGGGCGCAGCACCCGACAGGTGATCGTCGAGGGGCTCAAGAGCGCGAACGTGCCGGGCGCGATGGCGAGCTGTGTCGCTGCAGAGGCGAACTCGATCTGGGAGCAGAACCTGAAGGCCCTCGAGGACGGCGCGCTGCCGGAGCGGGTGGGCGCAGCGGAGGAACTCGGTCGCTCGGGCCGCCCAGAGGCCGTCAATCGTCTGGTGCCGCTGCTCAAGGAGAAGCAAGTGGTGCTGGCCGCCGCCGCCGCTCGCGGCCTCGGCTCTGCGCGCGACGTTCGGGCCGTGCCCGCGTTGACCGCGCTGCTTGCAGAGAACTACCCGGAGCTGCGCGAGGCCGCCTGTGAGGCCCTGCTGCGCCTGCAGGATCCGTCTGCCCTCGCCACCCTCTCGGCGGTCGCCCTCGAGGGCAGCCCGGCCAGTCCGCTCGCGACGCGCGCGATCATCGCGTTGCCCGCGACGCCCGAGACCGACAAGACCCTGTGCGAGGTGGTGAGCACCGGCGGAGGCGCGGAAGTCGACGCCGCTGGCCGTGAGCTCAAGAAGCGGGGCGGGTGCCCGGCCGAGCCGTTGCTCGAGAAGCTCAGGAGCGGGACTCCGAACGCGGCCCTTCGCGCCTTCGTCGTGCTCGGTCCGCTGCTGAAGGAGCACGCGGCGAAGGTGGCTCCCCTCCTGGCCTCTGCCGACGCCAGCACGCGCCGTCTGGCCGTCGATGCTGCTGCTGAGCTTCGTGACCCCACGCTCGCGGCCGCGCTCCTCAAGGCGTGGGAGGCCGAGCTCAAGGCGATCGAGCCCCTGCGCGCGGACTGGGTTCCCGCCGATCTCCCGCTCAAGTACGCGCCCGGCTTCAACCCCGACGAGGCGCCCCTCGAGAATGACGTGTTTCGCGTTTCACGTTCGCGGACGTCCGAGATGCTCAAGCGCGTGCAGGCCCTCGATGCCCAGCGGCTGAAGGATCGCGGGAAGGTGCCGCTCCAGACGCGGGCTCCGCGCGAGCTCGTCGATGATGGCACCGAAGAGCAGTACCAGCTGATGGCGTCGTTGCTGCGTGCCATGGGCCGCCTGAAGGTCGACGGGGCGCGGGCGAAGCTCGAGCCCTTCACCGAGGAGCAGAGCCCCACGTTGCGTGCTGCCGCCTTCGCCGGCCTTGCGATGCTCGGTCCCGAGACGATCCCTCTCGTGAAGCGCGGGCTGCTCGATGCCGAGCGCTCGGTGCAGTCCGCGACGGCGCTCGCTCTCGCAGAGACGTCAGCTGAGGGCAGGGTGGTGGTGCTCGAAGCGTTGAACCAGCTGGTCGGCGATCGGTCACGACTGGTCGAGCCGCTCCATGGGCAAGAGCTCCCAGCGTCGGCCGCGCCAGTCCTGCTCGCGCTGGTGCGTGAAGGTGGTGCTGATGGCTCGACGGCAGCGGCGATCCTGGCAGAGCTGCGGGCGCCCGAGTCCGTCGGTGCGATCGCAGAGCTCCTCAAGCAGGACATCGTCGTCGGCCGCCGCCAGCTGATCGCCGCCCTTGGAAGGGTGAAGTCCGCCGCCGCCGTCACCGCGCTGGGCCATGAGCTGTTCAGCGACTCTTCGGGGGTTCGCGCCGCCGCCGCCGAGGCGCTCGCGCTGCAAGGCGATGCCGCGAAGAGTCAGCTCGAGGTGCTCGATGCCCTCAAGGGCGACTATTCCCTCGTCGTCCGTGAGGCGGCGACCGCAGCCGTGACGAAGCTCTCTGCGACCGAGGCCCCGCGCTGATGGATCCCCGAGCGTTGAAGGACAAGGCGACCGAGCTCTTCTCCAGGGGCAAGTTCGCCAGGTCGGCCGAGACCTACGAGCTGTACTGCAAGGCAGACCCGAAGGACCTGCAGGCCCGGCTCCGCATGGGAGATGCGTGGTCGAAGTCGGGCAAGAAGGACCTCGCGATCATCGCGTACCAGGCCGCTGCCGAGGGGTTCGCGAAAGACGGCTTCCTGCCCCGCGCCATTGCGGCCTCGAAGCTGGTGCTCGAGCTGGACCCCTCCCACAAAGGCATCGCGCAGATGCTGGCCGATCTCTACGCCCGCAAGAGCGGCGCGAGCCGGCCGACGACCGCGCGCACCATCGGCGCGAAGCCCGATCCGGTGGCGCCGAAGGCCGAGCCCCCGCCGCCGACTCGCGATGATGCGATCGAGATCAGCGTCGAAGAGGACCCGGCACCCGCACCGGCTGCACCCTCGCCGCCGAGCCACGCCGACGCGATCGAGATCGCCATCGACGAGGACCGATCGGATCACTCGCCGTCGGAAGCGCTGAACAGCGGCGATGGCATCGAGATCGAGCTCGGGACGCAGCCGGTGACTGGAGAGATCGAAGTGCCGATCGTCGGCGCCGATCTCACCCCGACGGATGGCGCGCTGCCCGCCGAACTCGAGCTGCCCCCGCCACCACCGGCGCCTGTCTCCTCCGAGCTCGAGGTGAGCGCGCCGGCCGCGCCCTCGCCGTTCGAGCTCGATCCACCTCCGGTGCCAGCGCCCCACGGCGCGTCGCGAGACGTGGTGGAGCTGCCGCCTCCTCCCCAGCCGCGCCTGCCGGTCCAGCCGGTGTCGATGCAGCAGCCACTGCCGCAACCGCTCACGCCCCTGACGCCCGCTCCTCCGCCGGAGCCGGTTCGTGCGCCAGCGGCGCCGCCGCTCGAGGACGAGGGTGTGGGCGTCTCACGGGCTCCGGCCTCCGAGCCTGTTCGGGCGCCAGTGACGGCGCCGCCTCCGCCGCGCGACGACGTGCATGCGCCGGTCTCTCTCGATCCGCCGGGCCCCGCGCCGGCTCCTGCAGCGAAGGACGCCGTCGTCCTGACGAAGACGCGGCCGGAGCTGCCCTTCAGCAGCAGCCCCTCCGGGTCGACCAGCGTGCCTCCGGGGTTGAAGCCAAAGCATCACGAACCCGCTGAGCCCCCGCAGAGCACCCCGAGCGGTGCACGAATCTGGCTGCCTCCAACCTTCACGCCCCCAGTCGCGCGTCCCGTCAGCGCGACGGCCACCGGTAACGCACCTGCACCGAGGCCGGAGGCGACGCCTGCGCAGACCGAGCTCGAGCGCAGCCTCGAGGTGTTCACTCAATTCGACGCCGATGCCACTCGGCCAGCAGACCAGTCGCCGTCGCAGGCCCCTGGGCAGGTCCAGAGGGTGCCGAATGTCGCGAGCTTCACCGAGCTCGATCTCGAGGGCGAATCGCTGCTCCAGGTCGTCGAAGCCGCGGCGGCGTTCGGTGTCGGAGTGTCGAAGAGCGCGTCGTCGGTGTCGCCCTCTTCCGAGACCATGATGGAGGCCCCCGACGATCCCAGAGCGGATCCGGGCGCGCTGCCGAAGATCCCCCTCTTCTCCGATCTCCCCCAAGAGGCGTTCATCGCGCTCTTCGAGCGATGCCCACTGCGTCGCGCCGAGCCAGGCGATCGGATCATCGAACAGGGCAGCCAGGGCACGAGCTTCTTCATCGTCTGCGCCGGCAAGGTGCGAGTGCTGCGCACCGATGGCGAGGCGACCCGTGAACTCGCGACGCTCGAGGAAGGCGCGTTCTTCGGCGAGATGGCGCTGCTGTCCGATGCGCCGCGCAGCGCGAGCGTCGAGGCCGCGGCAGAAGATACCCAGCTGCTCGAGATCCCCGCCATCGTGCTGACCGAGCTGTCGAGCCAGCACCCGACGGTCGCTTCGGCGCTCAAGAAGTTCTGCCGTCAGCGCCTGCTGTCCAACCTGATGAACAGCGCGTCGCTCTTCAAGCCGTTCACCAAATCGGAGCGTCGCGGGCTCGTGCAGCGGTTCCGCGCGCGCGACGCCGTCGCCGGCGAAGTCCTCATTCAGGAAGGGCGGCCGTCAGACGGGCTCTACGTCGTTCTGACGGGCGAGGTCGCCGTGGTGATGGGGAACCGGCAGGTCGCCACGCTGCGCGAGGGCCAGGTCTTCGGAGAGATGTCGCTGCTCACCCGCTCACCAACGAGCGCGACCGTGAAGACGACGCGTCGAACGTCGTTCCTCCGGTTGCCGCGAGAGGACTTCAACGAGCTGATCATGAGTCACCCACAGATCCTCGAGCAGGTGGCCGAGCTCACCGACGAACGCCGCAAGCAGAACGCGACGTTGCAGGTGCGCCCCGACGCGACCGCTGAGATGATCTGAAGCGCCGCTATTCGTTGCGGTGGATGCGCTCGAGGTACTCCTTGCGCGTCAGCAGGCCGGCCTCGATCAACAGCTCGAGCAGGCTCCGGAGCGCGCGGACCTGACTGCTGATGATGCCCTCCATGCTGTCGACCTGCTCGCGGAGAATGGCGATCTCCCTGTGGAGCTCTTCGGACTCGAGGGGCGGTGGCGGAGGGACAGACGCAGGGCGCGCCGCGGGAGGGCGGGGCGACGCTGCCGGCGCCGACATCAACTGTTCGAGCTCGTAGGTCGTCTCGGTCAGTCCCAGCTCTCCGGGCGTCGCCGCCCTGGTCGAAGACACGCTCTCGCCGAAGTAGTGTCGGCGAATCGCGCGGTCGATGGCCGAGGCCGTCGCGACCAGCGGGGTGATCTTCAGGCCGGTCGCGAACTCGAGCTCTTGAAGCGCCTCGATGTTGGTCGGATCAGAGCTGGCGACCGCGAGAGTGTTGTTGGCGGAGTCGGCTGCAACTGGGAACACCCCGTACCGCTCGGCGAGATCGAGGCGCAGGTGCTCGGTGATGCGCTCGGGGAGCGTCGCGGTGTCGAGGGCGATCGTCTCGAGGCGGAGCTGTTGCGCGAGGAGTCGGCACATCACGGCCTCGTCCACGAAGCCCATCTCGACGACGACGCGACCCAGCCGGCCGCCCCACTTGCGCTGCTCGGCCAGCGCCGCCTTCAGTCGTAGCTCGTCAAGCGCGCCTGCCTCGATCAGCAATTCCCCGAGTCGGCGACGGACACGGGGGACGAGAGGCGGCGGAGGAGAAGCGCTCACGTGGACGAAGGTAGCAGCCGTCTCGCCACCAGCAATATCCCTTCGGCCGAATCTTCGAGTGGCGCTGGAATTGCGGACGAAGAAGAAAGCGCCAGCTCCGAGTGATGGAACCGGCGCTTCGGGTCTGCCACGGACCGCTTACTTGTTCTCGGCAGCCTCGCGCGCCGGCGGGGCGAGCTTCCTGGCTTCGGCCTTCTCGGCAGCCGTGAGCGGCTTCATGCGAAACGACTTCCACTGTGCGTCGGCGCCCTTGAGCTTGAAGACGACAGCCATGCCCACGCTCTTCGTCCCGTCGTTCATCTCCCACCCGAACGTGTCGGCCGGCCCGGGGTTGATGAAGAGCGACTTCGAGGCGGTGCCTTCCTTTACGAGCTCGGTCCCCGTGGCGTTCGAGGTGGCGCGACCACCCGCCTCCTTGATGTTCGAGGCGAAGGCGAACGAGATCTTCGCTTCGGTGATGGCCTTGGTGATGGCTTCGTCACCGACGTTGCCGGCAGCGCCAGCGAAGTCGAGGGCCTGGTTGCCGCTGCCGTGCGGTGGGCCGTGGGCCACCATCGCGACGGGCACCTTCGACGTCCTGGCTTCACGCACGACCTCGTCGACGGTTGTCTGGAAGTAGCGGCAGCCGGTGCTGCACTTGACGTAGTTGGCGTCGTGGTAGCCGGGCAACGAGACGAGCATCAGCTCGGGGAACTCGACGACGCGCACAGCGTTCATGTTGACGACGTTCGAGGCCTCCTTCTGCGCGGTGGTGACGCCGTCGGTGAACTCGGCTCGGCACTCCTGGTTGCCGGCGAACACCAGGACAGGGACCTTCGCGGTGGCGAGCTCCTTGAGCACCCGGGCGATGCCCGCGGCGATGTCGCCCACGTCGCCGGTGACGACGATGGCGTCGACCTTCTCGTCCTGGAAGAACTTCACGTAGCGCTTGAGCGCCAGCATGTTCTCGCCGGAGTCCTCATTCACCGGGCCAAGCACGCCGAGCGTCAGCTGACCGTCAGCGTCCTTGTCGGTGAACGCGAGGTGCGCACCTGAGAGCTTGGCGGCCCGCTCGCCGATCATGAGATCCGTCGTCGGGCCCGGATCGATCGGCGCCGCGCATTCCTTCTCGGCGCGCTCGGTCGGCGGCGGAGGCGTCGCAGGCGGCACGGCGGGAACCGCAACCTTCGGCGGCTCGGGGGGAGGCTTGGGTGCTTCGCTCTTCTTCTCGGGGCAGGCCGTGAACGCGAGCGCGCTCGCGAGCACCACCGCTGCCTTCGACAGCCGGCTGAACATGAGAAGTCCCCTCGTGTTGCGTGAAAGGTTGAAAGGCTGCGCGGAGGTAGCGGAAACGGACTCGCTGGTCCAGCAGGTTCGCGGTAGACCGTCGCACATGAGGAGCACGCTTGGGTTCGTCGCGGTTCTCACCGTCGGCTGTGCGCACACCCCGTTGGCGGCTTCCTCTCTCGATTCGTTGGATCGCCCCGCCTTCATCGCGCGCATCGAAGAGGGCGCGGGGCCGAAGTCATCCGTCTTCCGCGACGACTTCGCCAGCTACGCGCAGCGGCTGAAGAAGCTCGACGGCAAGGAGGGCGACCGGCGGCTGACGCTCAAGCTCGAGAAGGGGACCGACAGCGAGCGCTCGATCAACCGCTATCAGGTCGCCGACACCATTCGCGCGAACGTGCTCTCGGAGCTGCCGAGATCGGCCCCCTGGAACCGCCTCGCCTCGCCGACACAGGTGGCGTCACTCCTCGAGTCGTTCCTGGTCGATGAGGTGCCCGCCAACGCGCCAGACATCAGCCGGCTCGCGCCGCTCGGCGTCGACTCGATCATCGAGGTCGTCGTCGAGGACTACGGGCTGCGAAGCAGCGGCGGCAAAGCCGGCGTCTACCTCTACGGCTTCGCCCAGCTGTATCGGGTCGGCGGCGGCACGCTCTATCGGCGCGTCTTCTTCAGCGACGAGCTTCGGGCCGGGCTCCCGGGGCTCGACCCGTTCGAGGTCGCCAAGCACCCCGGGATCTTCGGAGATCGGCTCAAGACGATGTTGCAGGCGATCGCGCATCAGATCGCGCTCGATCTCTCTCCGCCCACGCGCGCCGCGCAGCCCGACGTCGCGCCGGCTCGAGGTGACGCGAAACCGATCAAGCCTGCTGAAGACGACCCGCTGTGACCTGCGCGCTCGCTGGGCGATGAAGCCAGACACTCCCTGCCGGAGCTCGTTGTTCCGAGGCGAATCGCGGGGCGATTGATTCCAGGAGCGGGGTGACGATCCAACGCTCGACGAGCCACGCCAGCGAGGCACCGATCACGCTCCCGATCAGATCCCACGTCAGATCACGGAACGAGGCTTCCCCCAGGCCCAGGCCGTCGGCCAACTCCTTCGCGACGCCGAGGGTGAGGCTCGAGACGAGGCCGATCGCCGCGCGCTCGAACGGGCTTTCGATCCACGCGGCAGTCCCTGCCGTGACGCCCGCCGCGAGGCCGATGCTGACGGTCAGGTGAAGCGCTTTGTCCGTGCCCCACCAGGTGTCGGCTCGAGCCGGAGCGGCCGCGAGCACCAGGAGGGCCAGCGTCAGTCGAGCGCTCACGTGACCCTGCCGGCACGACGCGAGTAGCGCGCCTCGGTCGTCCCGGGGCTGAACAGCGCACCCGCCCTGACGGTCGTGCTGGTCAGCCTCAACGCGGGGTGAAGCGGCGGCGCGCCGCGAGGAGCAGGACCGAGAGGGCCGAGAAGAGCGCACCACCTTGTCCCTGGCAGGTGCAGCCCATGTTGTTCACCATCACGTTGCCTCCCGCCGCTCCACCGCCGACGGCAGTGCCACCACCGGTCGGCCGTCTTCCACCTCCAGCACCACCACCGGCCGTTGCAGTGCCGCCGCCTTCGCCGCTCGTATCGACCGTGCAGTAGAAGTCGTTCGCCAGTGGCGTGCAGACATGGCCGGCAGGACACGTTTGCGGGTTCATCGGATCGCAGCGGCCCTGGCAGACGCCGCTGATGCACCGCGTTCCCGGCTGGCAACTCGAGATGTTCGGCAACAGGCAGCTGGCTCCAGGCCCCACGACCTGATCAGGACATGCGCAGACGCCGGCTCCGCTGCCCTGCGGTGGATCAGGCTCGACCTGCACGCACGTCGCGCACTGGTTCGGGAGGGTCGTCGTACACGGCGGATAGCAGCGGTTCGAGTAACAGGTCAGACCGGCTTCGCACTGTCCGTTGGCGTTGCATGCTGCGCACTGCATGCCTGCGTTGCCGGGAATGCAGACCTGCTCGCCTCCGCTGAGTTGGCACGTCGCCCCGGTGGGGCACGAGGTCGGGTCGGCGATGGTGCAGCGGCGGCGGCAGAAGTTGCTGATACACGCGAGGCCATTCCGGCAGATGGCCAACATGGTGCCGGTGCTGCTGCAGGCCTGGTTCGCGTCGCTGATCTCCGTCGGGCCGCACGCGCAGATGCCGCCGTTCACGGTCGGGAGGCACGCGGGACACGATCCTGGACTCGCCGGGTTGCAGCTGGCGCGACAGACCCCACCGAGACACTGCGCTCCGCCGGAGCACGGCATCGCGGTGCCGCACTGCTGACACGTCGCTGCGCCGGAGCTCGGGTAACACAGCTGCTCGGCTCGCCCGCTGATCGGCAGGCACTGCGTCATCGCTCCGCCCACGGGGCTGCAGGTGGTCGTCGAACAACCGGTGCACAGTGGCGCGCCGCCGTTGCAGCACGCACGGCAGAAGGCGATCTGCGCGTTCGACTCGTCAGTCGCGCAGGCGTTGCACGGGTCGCAGACCTCGGACACTTCGCAGCGAGAGCCGGTCGTGCCGATTGGGACGCAGGTGCCGGCCGTGCACTGGTAGCCGGGCGCGCAGTTCGTCATCACGTTCGCCGTCGTGCACTGGTTGGTGCAGGCCGAGGTGGGGTGGCAGTAGCTGCCCGCACCCGTGCTCGTACAGGTGTAGCCCGAGCCGCATTGCCCCATCACGGTCGGGTTGCACGACATTGAGCACCAGTTCCGGCCTGTGCCGTCGGTGAGGCAGAGGCCGGTCGCGCAGTCCTGCCCGGACGTACAGAACTGGCACATGTCGGGTGCGCCGATCTGTGGCAGGCAGGCGAAGCCGTTCGTCGAGGCCTGACAGCTGAAGCCCGACGGGCAGGCAGCCATCGGCCCGTTGCAGTCGCGGGTGCAGATGCGCGAGTTCCCCCCTGACACACCTTCACAGACGAGCATCGTCGCGCACCCGCCGCCGGTGCAGGCGGAGCCCTGGCTCCCCGTGGTGCCGGGGTACACCGTGCACACGTCAGAGATGTCGGGGCCTGCGAGGTTTCGCTTGATCTCCCCGGTGCCGATGTTGGCGAACATGACGGCGACCGAGTTCGGCGTGTGCGCGAAGCCGATGAAGTGGCCGACCTCGTGGGTGACGATGCTCTCGTAGTCGTAGTCGCCTGACGAGATGGTGGTGCCCGCGCCCCAGGTGACGGTCTGCGCGTTCATCTCCATGTCCGAGTCGCTGAGCTCGCCCACCACGTACCAGGTGTTGGTGGTGAGCCCGAGCGTCGCCGCGGAGTACCGCCAGTTGGCGCCCGAGAGCCACATGACGTTGTTGCTGTCGTCGGTGATCGCGATGGCCGACAGGCCGACCGGACTCGTGAAGGCAGGAGCCTCGTACGCGAACGCGATCGACGGCGTGCATGAGGTGTTCGGGAGCGTCCACCGCTCGAAGGCCGTGCGCATCGTCGAGAGCACGGAGGTGTACGAGATCTGCTGCATGCCAGGGAGCGTCATGCCCCCGGTGTTGTTGATCGACGCTGCGAACCGCACCTCGGGCAGGCATCGGCCGCTGCGGCAGACCTGGTTGCCGCTCGTCGCGCCGGTCTGCAGCGTGCAGGTGTTCGAGCAGTTGTTGAGCAGCCACCGATTGCCGCTCGGCACGGCGAGCGCAGAGAGCGACACGAGCCACCAGACGACGAAGAGCGCTCTCACTTCGCGCCTCCCTTTGCAGCGGCGCGGATGCGGGCCAGGAACGCCTCAGCGGTCCCCAGCGTCTCGCGTTCGGGGACGGGCCCCGCGACGCCGGGACCTCCACGGCGGGCGAAGCTCAAGCCGGCCAGATTGCGACGCGCCACCTTCGGGCCCGTCGTCCCCTCGAGCGTCACCTTGCCAGCAGCCATCGCCAGCACCACGTAGGCGTTGCGCTCGTCGACCGCGGGCTCGAGGAAGAGCACGACTTCTTCTCCAGCTTCGAAGCGCGCGGCGCCAGAGACGCTCTGGCCGATGCCCTGGAGGACGCCGCCAGGCTGCTTGACGAGCACCGTCGCGGAGCGCGGCCCCTTCAGGGTCTCGCGCACCGAGACCTCGGTCCACGTCCAGATGCCGCGTTTGTCCTCCGTCCAGTTGGTGACGGAGCGCTGCACCGTGCCGTGGACGACGACCGGCGCCATCGTGGTCAGCTCTTCCATCGACAGCGCCATGACGACCGTGGCCAGCGAGGTCGTCGCAGCGAGACAGAAGAGCAGGGGGAGGGCGAGAGAACGTCGAGAGGGGATCATCGCGGGGCAACTCCGAAGGCCCCCGGCCGGGGCCGACAACGTTGCGTGAGTGTAGCGGCTCCCGGGGCGCCTGTGTCTCGTCGTGACGCGACGAACATGCACCGCTACACTCAGTCCACCCATGTCACGTCTGGTGATCTTCATGTCGAACGGCGGCTATGAGGCGGCGTGGCAGGCAACGTCGCTGGGCTTGACGGCGACCGCGATGGGCGACGACGTGATCTACGTGTTCGCCTTCGATGCGCTGCGGGCGTTGTCGCGCGGCACCTTCGGCAAGCCGCTGACGGAGCGCGAGTCGTCAGCGGCGACGCGAGGCGAAGAACTCGGAGCGCCGCAGCCCGCGCGCATGCTCGACGACGCCCGACAACTCGGAGCGCGGGCGCTCGCGTGCGACACCACAGTGAAGTTGTGCGGCCTCGATCCCGCGGAGTTGCTGCACCAACGTCACCTGGACAACGTGACGGGCCTCCCGGAGATCTGGAAGCTGACGCTCGACGCGCGCCTGCTGTCGTTCTGAGCTCCTCCGAAGGCCGCTTGCTCGGCCTCAGAATTCGAGCCCTGCGCGGTGGGACTCGCCGACGGAGTCAGGACCGAGGAGCCGGTGTCGACCGCCTGCCCAATCAAGCTCAAAGGGTGCTGACGATGCGGAACTCGACCTTCAGCGGCTCGGCCGTCGTCGACGACCTCACGCGTTCGCACAGTTGACCAGCGAACTGAACCGAGCCGTACTCCGGTGACGCCGGATTCGGCGGCAACAAGCTCCAGGTGTTTGGGCCCTTGGCCGTTGTTTGCCCGTTAATGATGACGGCGAGAAAGCGATCTTCGGGGGGCTTGTCTGCGAGTTTGAAATTGCAAGGGTCGCCGGCGCCGAGGAGGTTCTGAATGTCTGCCAGTGCCTTGGCAAGCTCAGTTGCGTTGGCGGCAGAATAAAACTGCTTCTGGCAGAACCGCGTCGTCACTCCCCCTGCCGCAGGCAGGCAGGTGTTGTTGGCCCCGCACTCGGCGTCAGTGCCCATTGGGCACTGACGGCCGAAGCCACCTTCCACCGCCATTGTGTTCAGCACATCGAGTGCCTCCGGAGCCGCGAAATCGGAACCGAACCCGACAACGATCGTACTGACATTCCTCGTTCGGAGTTGTTTGACCGCCGTGACCACACCGTCCTTGTCGAGGAAGCCGGCGCGGCAGTACTGGGCAACACAGTTTGCTCCCAGGGTACAGAGGTTCGCGGGTGGAGGCGGCATCGAACTGCACGACAGCGGGTTGGCCGGGTTGCAGTTCGGCAGACCGTCGGTGAGCAGCAAGACGAAGTCCTGCCGGTTGTCTCTATCGTCGAGCAAGCCAGCGTAGGATCCGAGGAAGGTGAGCGCGCCTGCCGTCGGCGTGCCGCCGGTCACGGCGATCGCTGTCGGCGAGGTGCCTCCGAGCGATTGAATGCGCTGGTTGACGGTGGTCGCGTTCATCGTGAGCGGCGCGGTGTCCATGTCGTTGTTCGCTGGGGCCGGAAGGTCGACGCTGATCTCGCGAGTCGGCGCACAGCCCGTCGGGCTGAAGGTGGCCTCTTCGCCTTTTGGGAAGAACGCCAAGCCCATTCGCGCGACGGTAGAGGAGGTGGTGAGGAATTGGCCCATCGCTGTGCGCAATTCGCTGATGCGCGTCGGACATGTCGCAGGGCAGGACGCACCGCTACACATGCCGCATGACGGCTCGCTCGCCCTGATCGGTGCGTTCATCGATCCCGACTTGTCGACGAGGATCATCAGGTTCGGCTTCAAGTTTCTCGCGACGACGTTTCGCGTTTGGGTCGTCTGCGAGATCGCGATGGGCGTGACCGGCTCGAAGTCGTAGGTCTGGCAAGCGGAAGCCGCGAAGAGCAGGGCAGGGACGAGGAATCGCGTCATCGGAGTTTCCTTCTGGGAACGGAACGGCGCACAGCGTCGCTCAGGTCGTCGAACTGCTCAAGGGGAACCGGCCACGCGCAGCTGGAGCGTCGCGCCGGTGTTCGCCTCGCAGAACGCGGGCGCGAGGGTGATCTGGCGGTCGTTCGAGGTGAGCTCCCACGTCTGCGGGCCCCGAGCGATCGGGCGACCGTCGATGACGAGGCTGACGGCGTCGGTCGAGAGGGGCCGATTCGGAAGCGTGCGCGTGCACAGGGCGCCGGTGAGGCCCGAGAGCACGGTGGTGAGCACCTGTTCGAGCTCTGCGCGATTCGACGCCTGGAATCCCCATCGACCGCACTGGCCGGTGGTGCAGCGATCGGCCGTGCCGCACTCCGAGTCCTGCATGCACGAGCGGGCGACGCCGCCTGCGCGTGCGAGTCGCTCCAGCACTTCACGAGCGCTGGCCTGGTTGGTGTCGGCGCCGAAGCCGACGACGATCGTCTTCACCCCAGCGCGGTGGAGTCCCTCGACCTGCGCGACCGTCGCGTCGGCGTCGAGACAACCGCGCCGCCGCACGTCCACTCCGCTGCAGTCGCCGCCACCGGTCTGGCATCGGCACTGCGCTGCGCTCTGGACGAAGTCGTTCGGGTTGTTCGCGTTGCAGTTCGGGAGCCCGTCGGTGAGCAGCAGCACGAAGTCGTTCCGGAAGTCAGCGGTCTTCAACTCAGGCAGCGTCGACAGGAACGCGAGCGTCGCGCCCGTCGGCGTCCCCCCGGCAGCCTGGAGCGACTGCACCGCGGCGTTCACCTGCCTCGCGGCGCTCCTGTTTTCCTGGCTGGCCTGCGCGTCATCCGACCTCGAGCCGGCTGGCAAGGCGACTCGAACGTCAGTCGCGGGCTGACAGGACGCCTCGGCGCCCGTCATCGTCGCCGTGGGATCTTTCGGAAACGTCGTGAGGCCCAACCGGACCCGATCGTCGGCGAGCGAGGTGAACGTCACGACGGCCGCTTTGAGCTCGCTCATCCTCGTCGCGCAGTTCGTCGTGCACGCGGCGTCGATCTGTCCGCCCATCGAGCCCGATCGATCGACCGCGAGCATGACGTTGGGCTTGAGCACGGGAGACAGCGGCCACACCTCGTCATCGATCGCGACCGTGAAGGGGACCACCGGTTCGAACTGGTAGGACTGACAGCTCAGGAAGGTGATCGCGGTCATGAAGGCAGCAGCTCGCATGGGGTTCCTCCGGTGACGGGCGAGGTGAAGTTTCGGCGGTCTGCCTCGGCGACCGCAAGGTCTCCATCCGTCCGAAGTTGAGTGAATTCAGTTGGTTCGCGCTCGCTCCACTGTCAGGTGGACTGACAGGTTCCGCGGCCCATCCCCCGAACCGCCGAAATTCCGTGAGCCGGCCGCCGTCGCAACCGTGTAAGGGTCACCGTGCATGCGCGTCGTCGTTCTCTCCCGCTCGAGCAAGCTCGCCACGACCCGGAGGTTGATGGACGCGGCGCGCGCGCGCGGGCATCACGTGCGGTGCGTCGATCCAACGTCGCTTCAGCTCCAGCTCGGAGCTCGACCCGGTCGTCTGGTGCGTGCGTACAAGTCGATGCGGACGCCGGAGTTGGTGATTCCCCGCTTTGCTTCCAACGTCGCCGCCTTCGCCTTGCCGATGGTCGATCAGCTCGAAGCCCAGGGCGCGCGGTCGCTCAACGTCGCCGACGCGATCGGCGTGAGCCGCAACCTGTTGCGCTGTCTTCAACGCCTTGCCAGTCGCGGCGTGCCTGTTCCGCGCACGGTGCTCGCGCGCGACGCGAAGGCGCTCAAGTCGCTCGTCTCGCGCGTGTCTGGCCTGCCTGTCGTCGTGAAGCTGCTCGCCGCGAGTGAGCAACGACGCGTGATGCTCTGCGAGTCGATGCAGTCCCTCGAAGCTGCGCTCGAAGCGGTGCTGGGCCTCGGCCACGACGTGGTGATGCAGGAGTCGATTCGTGCCGGCCAACGTGATTTGCAGCTCCTCGTCGTCGGAGGAACGGTCGTGGCGGCGGTCAACCGGGTCGCCAGGCCAGGTCGTGCCGCGAGGAACCTGGGGCAGTTCGATCGACTCGAGCGGTGCGTTCCGTCCGCAGACGTGCGCGCGCTCGCCGAGAAGGCCGCGCGCGCGTGCGGGCTCGAGGTCTGCTCCGTCGATGTGATCGAAGGTCGTTGGGCGAGAGTCGCTGACGTCAACGCGTCGCCATCGATTCCAGAGCTCGAGCTCGCGACCGAGCAGGATCTCGCGAGCCTGATCATCCAGCGGGGCGAGCAGCTCGTCGCCTCGCGTGCGGTACAAAGCAGCTCATGAAGGTGGGAGAGTGCGGAACATGAATCGACTGGTGATGATGGTGGTCTTGATCGCGGCCGTCGCGGCGTTCGCGGCCGATCCTGACGTGACGTCCCTCTACGACGTGAAGACCGATGGCACCTCGGCGGCCGTGAAGGCGGGGGAGAAGGGGAAGATCGTCATCGCCATCAAGGCGAAGAACGGCGCCCATGTGTCCGACGAGGCGCCGCTGCGCATCGAACTCTCGAGCAAGGACGCGAAGCTCGAAAAAGAGAAGCTCACGCTCGCTGACTCGCTGGTGAAGAAGGCCGAGGGCTCTGCGGAGTTTCCCGATCCACGCTTCGAGGTCGGCTTCATGCCGTCGGGCACGGGCACCGGCAAGGCGTCGGTCGACGCGAAGATGACGTTCTTCATCTGCACCGACAAGGTGTGCGCCCGTCAGACGAAGACCCTGTCGTTCCCGGTGACGGTCAATTGAAGCGCTTCAGCAGCCGGACCGGTGAGGGTGGGGCGAAGTTCGGGAAGCGGCCGGCAGGCAAGCGGTCGGGACCGCCGGGGAAGCGAGCTCCGTTCGAGCGCGTGGCCGGAGCCTTCGGCGCACGCAAGAAGCCAACGGGGGACGATCGCCGCAGACGTGATGATCGAGGCCCGCGGAGTGATGATCGCCGCCCGCCGCGAGGAGATGAGCGTCGGCCGCCCCGTGCGTCCGAGCAGTCCGATCGAACGCCAACCGAGCGCCCGTCACGACGGTTGCCAGAGCTTGCGCGCCGCGACGAGCCGACCGATGGCCCGCGTGGCTACGGGGACGAGCGCTTCGTCTACGGCATCAACCCGGTCCTCGAGCTGCTTCGCGGCAAGCCTGGCCAGATCGATCGGCTGAGCGTGCAGGAGCAGGGGCTCAAGGAGTCCATCGCTGGCGAGATCTTCAGCCGCGCCAGCGCGCATGGCATTCGAGTCGATCGGGTCGATCGCGTCCGTCTCGACGGGATGGCCCCCAGGGCCGTTCACCAGGGTGTCGTGGCCGAGGTCCGCCAGTTCGACTACTCGACGCTCGAGCAGATCCTCTCTGCGGCGAAGATGCACGGTCGCCCGGGTCTCATCGTCATGCTCGACGGCATTCAGGACCCGATGAACCTTGGTGCGATCATCCGCTCTGCGCACGCGCTCGGTGCAGACGGCATCGTCATCGCGAAGGACCGCGCCGCCGCCGTCACGGGCGTCGTCGCCAAGGCCTCGGCTGGCGCCACCGCGCACACGAAGATCGCGCGCGTCACGAACCTCGCGCGCGCCCTCGAGGAGCTGAAGACCGCGGGCTACTGGTCGGTCGCTGCCGAGCCCACGGGCGAAGAGACGCTGTGGAGCGCTCGGCTCGACGGGCCGATCACCATCGTCGTCGGCGCGGAAGGCGCGGGTGTTCGTCGTGGCATTCTCGAGCACTGCGACTACCTCGTGCGCATTCCCATGCTCGGGCAGGTCGCGTCACTCAACGCCTCGGTGTCGGCCGCGGTGCTGCTGGCCGAGGTGATGAGACGCCGTCAGCCGAAATCTAGCGGAACCGCCTCGTAGCCGAGCGGCCTGCAGCGGAGCGCACGAGCCAGTCACGCGTCAGCCCGACCATCAAGGGATCGTCTTCAACGCTTGACTTGCTCTTTCCCACATGAATAAGGAGCGCCGCCCTCGCAGCCCCGGGGTGGCAGGTTTTCCGTGAAGTTCTGGAGCCTTGCCGGTGTAGCTCAGCTGGTAGAGCACCTGATTTGTAATCAGTAGGTCGCGGGTTCGAATCCCGCCGCCGGCCAGATGGGCAAAGACAAGTGAATAGTTTCGCTCGGAGGGGTAGCCAAGTGGCCAACGGCAACAGACTGTAAATCTGTCGGTCCCAGACCTTCGGTGGTTCGAATCCACCCCCCTCCACACCAGCACGCGGGGATAGCTCAGCTGGTAGAGCGTCAGCCTTCCAAGCTGAATGTCGCGGGTTCGAATCCCGTTCCCCGCTCACGCAGAACGAAGTAGCAGGGCCGTACGAAGTCGCAGAACCGGAGTCGCCGTTCGGAACAGAAGCAGTCGACGAGGAGCAGAAGCAGAAGTCGAAGTCGAAGTGATGCAGCAGGCAGTGCCCAGATAGCTCAGTTGGTAGAGCACATCCTTGGTAAGGATGAGGTCACCGGTTCAATCCCGGTTCTGGGCTCCATTGGCAGTCCGAGATACGCAGCCACCCACGCTCAGCACGCACCACAAAGGAAGAACAACATGTCGAAGGAGAAGTTCGAAAGAAACAAGCCGCACGTCAACATCGGCACCATCGGCCACGTTGACCACGGCAAGACGACGCTCACGGCCGCCATCACGAAGGTGCTCGCGAAGTCCGGTGGTGCCACATTCCTCGCTTACGACATGATCGACAAGGCGCCCGAGGAGCGAGCCCGCGGCATCACGATCTCGACGGCGCACGTCGAGTACCAGACGACGAACCGCCACTACGCGCACGTCGACTGCCCCGGCCACGCCGACTACGTGAAGAACATGATCACGGGCGCCGCGCAGATGGACGGCGCGATCCTCGTGGTGTCGGCGGCCGACGGCCCGATGCCCCAGACGCGTGAGCACATCCTGCTCGCCCGCCAGGTCGGCGTTCCGTACATCGTCGTCTTCCTGAACAAGGTCGACATGCTCGACGACCCTGAGCTCCGCGAGCTCGTCGAGGTCGAGGTGCGTGACCTCCTCAAGAAGTACGACTTCCCCGGCGATACGACCCCGATCATCCCGGGCTCGGCGCTCAAGGCCCTCGAGGGCGACCAGTCTGACATCGGTGAGAAGTCGATCCTCAAGCTGATGGAGGCGGTCGATACCTATATCCCCACGCCGCAGCGCGCGACCGACAAGCCCTTCCTGATGCCCGTGGAAGACGTCTTCTCGATCGAAGGTCGCGGCACGGTCGCCACCGGCCGCGTCGAGCGCGGCAAGATCCGCGTCGGCGAGGAAGTCGAAGTCGTCGGTATCCGCGCGACGGCCAAGACGGTCGTCACCGGCGTCGAGATGTTCAAGAAGCTCCTCGACGAAGGCATGGCCGGCGACAACATCGGCGCGCTCGTTCGTGGGCTCAAGCGTGAAGACATCGAGCGTGGCCAGGTGCTCGCCAAGCCGGGCTCGGTGCTTCCGCACACGAAGTTCAAGGCGCAGATCTACGTGCTCACGAAGGAAGAGGGCGGCCGCCACACGCCGTTCTTCAAGGGCTACCGCCCGC
>JBBAQZ010000045.1:0-69363 GCA_040400045.1 Myxococcaceae bacterium | reverse complement strand
TCTGCTTCATTCGTCAACCAAGGAATGGATCCCGCTCAGCGGGATCCTGTTTAGATGCGCAAGCGCTTCGTCAAACGGCTGGCAGGGTTCCTGCTCGTGCTGCTGACGCTGCTGCTCTTCGTCGTCATCGGCGGCGTCGTCTGGTTCAAGAGCTCGGCGGGCCAGGGCTTCATTCGCGACCAGGTGGTGGGCGCGGCGAAGGGCGCCATCGCGGGCCGGCTCGAGTTCGGCGGCGTGGACTTCGTCGATGGGCACCTGGTGTTGACGGGGCTCGAGCTCTTCACGCCCGAAGGTGAGCTGGTCGCGTCGGTCGAGCGCGTGGAGCTGGACGTCGACCTGGCTGCTGCGCTCCGCAAGGACTACCGCATCAGCCGCGCGCGCATCGTGAAGCCGCACCTGGTGCTGGTGCGGGACGAGCGTGGCCTCAACCTGCAGCGCGCCATCACCTCGGAGCCGCCGGCCAGTCCATCGGGGGCGCCGACGCCACTGCAGCTCACCATCGAGCGCGTGGAGCTCGTCGAGGGCGACGCGTCGTACTCCGAGGGCGCCCGCACGGTCCGGCTCGAGCAGCTCGCGGCGTCTGCGAAGACCATCGTCACGACAAACCCGCTCACCGTCGTCTCCTCCCTCGAGCTGCGCGCGACCGGCGTCGACCCGGTAAAGGGCCCGGTCACGCTCGTCGCCTCGACCTCCAGCCCGACGCCCGACACGCTCCACGTCGTCGCCGACCTGCGCTTCGCAGACGAACTCGTGAAGGGCTCGTTCGAGTGGCCCGCCATCACCATGGAGCTCGAGGAGCTGCGAGTGACGCCCGCGCTGGTGAAGGCGTTGACTGGCTCCGATGCGCTCCGGCAGACGCTCGTGCTGAGAGGGACGGCGTCGCTGAAGGCCGCGGACCTCAAGGCCACGGGGGGCGCGGCGAAGGCGTCGATACAGGGCTCGTGGGACCTCGACGCGATGACGGTGTCGTCACTCGACCTGGACGCACAAGACGTCGACCTCTCGGAGTGGCTCGAGGGCGCCGCGCCGTCTCGCCTGCGCGCGAAGGTGAGCGGCAGCGCCCAGAACCTCACGCTCGAGCAGCTGACGGGCGCGCTCGCGGGTGAGGTGACGTGGAAGACCCCCGCCGGCGCGAAGCTCGCGGAAGCCGACCTCGAGCTGCGCGCGAAGGACGGCCAGGTCTCGGTGAAGCAGGTGCTGGTGAAGGTGCCCGGCGCGTCGGTGTCACTCGCGGGCAAGGCGTCCCTCTCGTCCCTGGGGCTCACCGGGACGCTGGTCGCGACCGACCTCTCGAAGGTGCCCGCGACCGTGAAGGAGTTCACCAGCATCACCCTTCCTCCGCTGTCGGGCCGGGGCTCGCTCGCGGTGCAGGTGTCAGGGCCGACGCGCAGACCGAAGGTCGCCGTGCAGGGGCAACTGAACGACCTGCGCATCGCGTCCGTCTCGGCCCGCACGTTCGTCGTCGACGCCACGGTGCCGGACGTCACCCATCCGCTCGATGCCGACGGCACCGTGACGGCGACGAAGTTGGCGCTTGGCGCGCAGTCGTTCGACGAGGTGCGCGCGAACGTCGCGACGCACGGTCGTGAGCTCGACGTCGCGCTGACGACGAAGGGTCTGGGTGACGTCGGCGTCACGCTGCATGGGACCCTCGACGCCGACAACGACGGGCTCGCCGTCGCCACGCTCCAGCTCGACACGGGCGTCGACCGGTGGACGCTCGAGCAGCCGACCCACGTGACCTGGGGCCGGGCCCTGCGGCTCGAGCCGGTCGCGCTCGCCAGCGGTCAGCAGACGTTCCGCCTCGAGGGCTCGCTGCGAGGCGAGAGGCTCACCGGCGCGGTGCGCGCTTCACAGGTCGACCTCGCGCGCCTGCCGAGGGTGCTCGCGCCTGCCACGCTGGGGCTCGCGGGCATCGTCACGCTCGAGGGAACGCTCGATGGCCCGCTGAAGCAGCCGAACGTCGTCGCGAAGGTGCAGGTGCGCGGCGGCGCCGTGAAAGGCGTCTCGCAGCTCGAAGGCACCGTCGAGGGGCGCTTCGTCGAAGGCCGCGCGACCGGGACTGCGCAGGTCTCCTCGTCCCTCGGCGCCATCGAAGGCCGCTTCGACGTGCCGGTGTTCGCCGTTCGTGACGAGACGAGCGACGGCCTCGAGCTGGAAGCCGACCTCCGCGGCGTGAGCCTCGAGGCGCTTCAGAGCTGGCGCGCAGAGACGTGGCCGGTGACGGGAACCCTCGGCGCGCACGTGCTGCTCAAGGGGCCGGCGAACGACCCATCGGTGTCCGTCACCGTGCGCTCCGACGCGCTCACCGTCACCCGCACCGGCGCCCTGCGACAGAACCTCGTGCTCGAGCCCATTCAACTGGCGGTGGCCTCGAACGACTCGGGCGCGCTCACCGCAACGCTCGCAGCCACGACCCTCGGCGCCGACGTCACGAGCACGCTGGGCACGCCGCTCACCCTCCCCGGCTTGCGCGCGAAGCTGCCGACGACCGACGCCCTGCAGGTGATGAAGGTGACGCTCGACCTGTCGGTCGCGGGCCTCGCGCTCGAGACGCTGAAGACCCTCGGCCTCGAGGGCGTCGACGACGTGACGGGCACGGCCTCGCTCAAGGCGCTGCTGCGTGGGAGCTTCGACGATCCAACCGGCCAGGTGACGCTCCGCTACGAGAAGGTGAACGCGCCGCCCCTCGAAGACCTCGACGGAGAGCTCGAGCTCACCGCGTCCGAAACGCTCACCCGGCTCGTCGGCAAGGGGCGCCTGCAGCAGAAGCCGTTGTTCGACCTGCTGGCGCTCATCGACACGCCGGTGCGCCAGCTCGAACACGTCGACACCCTCGGCCCCGAGCACGTCACTGCGCACCTGAGCATCGCGCCGATGCCGCTGAGTCGGCTGTTGCCGAAGCGCGACGACGACGTGAAGGCGACCGGCTCGGCCAGCCTCGAGTTCGACATGAAGGGCACCCTCGCCGACCCGAAGCTCACCATCGACGGCACGGTGCAGAACCTCTCGTTCGGCAAGGTGCCGCTCGGCCAGGCCCGGCTGGTGAGCCGCACCCAGGGCACGTCGCAGGTCGTCGGGCTGACCCTGCGCGCCTCGGGCAACAGCGAGCTGCGCGCGACCGGCACCGTGGGCGTCGACCTGGCCATCGACACGCTCCGCAATGGCCTCAGCTGGACGGCGATTCCCCTCGACCTCGGCATCACCGCGAAGGACTTCGACCTCGGCTTCCTCTCGGGCGTGACGCCAGTCGTGCGCACGGTGGGTGGGCAGCTCACGCTCGAGCGGTTCAAGGTGACCGGCCTGCTCGGCAACCCCGACGTTCGGGGTGACGTCGGGTGGAAGAAAGGGCGCCTGGCGCTGGCGAGCTACGGCGACTACCGCGACATCACGCTCGACACGTCGGTGACCCGCGAACGCGTCGAGGTGCAGACCCTCTCGGTGCGCGCAGGTGGCGGCGGCTTCGCCCTCAACCCGACCATCGCCCAGCGCCAGGCCACCGGCGTGTGGACGTTCACCTCGAGCGGCACGGCGACCCGGTTTCCCGTCGTCGCGGGCGACCAGCTGCTCGCCATCGTCGGCGTGAAGTACGAGCTCGAAGGCGAGCTGAGCGACACCCTGCTGGATCTCTCGCGCCTCGAGCTCGCGCGGGTCGACGTCGAGCTGCCCGAAGTGAAGCGGAAGAACATTCAGGACCTCGAACGCCCGACCGACCTGGTGCTGGTGCGTGGCGGCCGCACCGTGGCGGGCCGACGTCGCGCAGACGCGGTGACGGTGGCTGCGAGCGCCACTGCGGAGCGCACCTACCGCGCCGTCATCACCGCGCCCCGGAACCTCTGGGTGCGCAGCTCTGACGTGAACCTCGAGCTCGGGCTCTCGGAGGGCTTCCGGCTCGAGTACTCCGACACGACTCAACTGTTCGGCGAGGCGCAGGTGCTGGGCGGGCGCATCGACGTCATCGGCCGCGAGTTCAAGGTGAACCGCTCGAACGCAGGCGGCGCGCGAAGTGACTCCACGGTGCGCTTCGCGGGACCGGCGAAACAGCCCTACGTGAACGTCAGCGCGATTCACGTGAATGACCGGGAGAAAGTGAAGGTGACCGTGAGCGCGGTCGGCCGCGGGACCGACGTGACGCTGAAGGTCAGCTCCGAGCCGCCGATGAGCGAATCGGACATCTACACGTTGCTCGCGACGGGGCGGAGAGACCTGCGGCGTTCATCTGGAGCCTCGGTGACGGCGGAGCAGGCGGTCTCGGTCGTCGGCTCACTCGCCGCGAGCCAGTTGAAGACCATGCTGAAGAAGTTGCCCATCGACCTGGTCGACGTGGTGTCCATCGACACCGGCTCCGAAGGCCTCGCCTCCACGCGCGTCGAGGTAGGTAAGTACCTGAGCGACTCGCTGTACCTCGGCTACACGTTTCAGCCCGGCGCCAACCAGTCTCGCGGAGAGAACACCCACGCTGGCCGGCTCGAGTACCAGGTGTCGAAGGACGTCTGTCTCGAGGCGACGGCGGGCACGGCGCCGGCGGTCGGCGCCGACGTGGTGTGGAGCCGCGATTTCTGACGCCTCGGCCTGCACGGAGTGATCGCTTTCGCGCGCTCTCGGCTACACGAGGGTCATGAAAAGCCTTCTGCTGCTCGTCGTCCTGGGGAGTGCCTGTTCACCCGCCGTGACCACGTCGGGCCGGTTTCGTGCCGACGTCTGGGCCGACAACTGGTTCTCGCTGTCTCTCGGCGAGACCCAGGTCGCTGAAGACAGTGTGCCGATCACGACGGAGCGCTCCTTCAACAAGGAGTCGTTCGGCTTCGATGCCGACTACCCGCTGGTGCTGAATTGGGTGCTCAAGGACTACAAGAAGAATGACACGGGGCTCGAGTACATCGGCGCGGTGAATCAGCAGATGGGCGACGGTGGCTTCATCGCTCAACTCACCGACACCACCACCGGCAAGCGGGTCCTCGTCTCGAACGCGGCCTGGCGATGTCTCGTCGTTCATCGCGCTCCAATCAACGTCGCGTGCGAGAAGAGCGCGTCGCCCGAGACCGACTGTCAGGCAGAGATTTCGCCAGAGCCGCCGGGGTGGAAGCTCCCGACTTTCGATGTGAGCGCCTGGCCAGCGAGCGTCGAGTACACCGAGGCGCAAGTCAGCCCGAGGGATGGCTACACGCAGGTCGTCTGGGACGCTTCAGCCAGGCTGATCTGGTCGAAGAGCCTGAAGCAGGACAACACGCTGCTGTGCAAGGTCATCGTCAACGACCCGGGGTGACTTCTGACGACTTGAGCCGTACGTGCGTACGTACGTACACTGGGCCACATGAAGGTCACCGCCACCAAGCTTCGCGCTGAGCTGTACCAGATTCTCGATCGGGTGCTCGAGACGGGCGAGGCCGTCGAGGTCACCCGCGCCGAGGGGACTGTGGTCATCAAGCCACTCCGCTCCGAACGACGCGCACGACCTGCGAAGCGAAAGCCGAAGCCGAACCCCAGGCTCGTCGTTGGCGACCCCGACGAGCTGATTCACTTCGACTGGGTCTCTCACTGGAAGCCGCGCCTGTGATTCACCTCGACACCCACGTCGCCGTCTGGCTTCGCGCGGGGGACCAGAAGCGGCTCAAGCCGGTGCGCGAGCTGCTCGAGACCGCCGAGCTTCGCATCTCACCGTTCGTCGTGCTGGAGCTGCAGGCGCTCTTCGAGATTGGCCGACTTCGCGAGACCGGCAGGTGGGTCGCCGAACGCCTCGCCGAGGACCACGACGTGCAGATCGACACCGGAGCTCTCGCCGAAGCTGCCGATCGCGCCCTCGACCTCTGCTTTACCCGCGACCCGTATGACCGACTCATCGCCGCGCACGCGCTCGCGGCTGGCGCGTCACTGTTGACGGTGGATGAGACTCTGCGCGCCAACGTCTCGTGTGCACTCTGGAGCTGACGTGCTCGCGGAAGCGTCGCGAGTTCTCAGCCACATCGCCGACAGCTGCTTTGTCCCCTTTCCCACCACCGGCATAGACCCCTGACAGTGTCGAACGACACGGCGCTTCTGGTTCGATTCGCGAGCGGCGAGCGCGCCGCCTTTCTCGACGTGTATTCGGCGAACGCCCGAAACGTGCGCCGCTGGGTGTCGCGGTTCTTTCGCAGTCCCTTCGAGCAGGAGGAAGCGTCGCAGGAGGTCTGGCTGATGGTGCACCGCGTGCAGTCCACCTACGACGTGAACAAGGGCGCGCTGGGGCCCTGGCTTCGCACCGTCACCTCGAACCGCTGCCGGGAGCTGATCCGCGCGAAGGGCCGAAGGCCGGATGCCTCGGTGCCGCTCGAAGACGTCGACGATGCGTCGTGGCTCGACACGCCTGCGCCGGACGAGCGCTTCATGACGGCGACGGTGAAGCAGGCGGTGGACACGTTCCGCAAGACGTTGCCGGCCGACGAAGACAAGGTGCTCGCCCACGGCATCGGAGAAGGCATGACGCACGAAGAGGTCGCGAGCACCCTCGGCATGACGGTTCGGCAGTCGAAGTACCTGAAGAAGAAGCTCCTCGCGCGGCTGTCGGCGAGTCAATCGCTCCGCGCGCTGGCGAAGGAGTGGCTGTCGTGAGTCTGTTCTTCCATCGCACCGCCATCGAGGCGGCCGTGGCGGGCACGTTGTCAGACGCAGAGGAGACGGCGCTCCGCGCGCATCTGGCAACGTGCGAGGCCTGCCGCGCGCACTACGACGCGCTGGTGGTCGCGAGCCGGGCGCTGGCCAACTCCAGCGAGGCAACCGCCGACGAGCTGCGCAGGGAGCGTGCCCGCCTCGATGCGATGGTCGGTGGAACGCCCGCACCGCCCCCGGCTCCACGCCGTCTCGCGTTCCTCGTCCTCCCAGCGGCCCTGACGGCGGGGCTCATCGCGATGCTGCTCGTGAACGGACCAGGCGACCGGGAAGTCACCGAGCGGGGAGGGACGGAGCAGCCTGCGGCGCCGTTCTCCATCTCGCTGTACGCGAAGGCGAAGTCGGGCGACGCGAAGGTGCGGCTCGTCGCGGAGTTCCCCGCCTCGGGCGAAGCCTCGCTCTCGACGTCCGACTGGGTGCAGGTGACGTCGAGGGCGGCGGTCGTCGTCGTCGCGGTGGGTGGCGGCGAGCCGCGAGTCCTCCCCACCGGCTCGAGCGAGTCATTGGAGCCGGGCACGTTCCGGCTCTTCGCGATTCAAGGCGTGACGGCAGACGAAGCGCTCCGTGCTGCGAAGGGCGCCACCACGTTGACGAAGCGCCTGCCGCTTGCCAACCCGCAGGTCACGGGGGTCTTGTCCGTGCAGCCATGAGTCTCGCCTTCGTCCTCGCGGCAATGGTGTCAGCGGCTCCCGCGAGCAGGGGAGACGTGTACGCCATCGTCGTCGGGTACAACGGCGGCACCGCGCGCACCGACTCGTCCCGTGGCTTGCCCACCCTTCGCTTCGCAGACGACGACGCGTTGCGCATGGCGCGCTGGTTCTCGGGCCTCGCGGTCGAAGGGGGCGTCACCGTGCTGACGACGCCCGACGCGCAGACGAAGAGCACGTTGGAAGCCGCGGGGCTTCCGCTCCCCAGGGTGACGCCGCCGACCCGCACGGCGCTCTCCTCGGCGCTCGCCTCACTGAAGGACACCCTCACGAAGCGGCCAGCGCAGCGCGGGCCCTCGACGGTCTTCTTCTTCTACGCAGGGCACGGCCTCACGGGGCGGCTGCTGCTCGAGCCCGAAGCCGGCGACGACGCGAGCATCACCGGCAAGGAGCTGAAGCTCGCGCTGATGGACCTCGGCGCCGACCACGTCGAGCTCTTCATCGACGCGTGCCGCTCCCAGAGCCTCTTCACCGAGCGCGGCGGGCCGGACCTCTCGCAGGAAATCGCCACCCTCGAAGCGCGCGCGGCATCGACGTCGTTCGGCGTCATCACCGCAGCGCAGAGTGACAAGCCTGCCGGCGAAGCGAGCGACCTGATGGGGGGCTTCTTCTCGCACGTGCTCGCGTCCGGGCTCGCCGGCGCGGCCGACGCCGATGGGGACGACGTGGTGCGCTTCGGGGAGCTCGCGGCCTTCGTCGCGTTCAACACCGAGGGCCTGACCGGCCAGCGCCCGTGGTTCGAGCCGCCCAATGGCGACCTCCGTGCGCCCGTCATCGCGTTGAGCGGGACGACGCGGCTGGTGTTGCCAGAGAGCGCTCAGGGGCGACTCCGCGTCTCCTCGAGAAATGGGCTCCCCATCTTCGCCGAGCTGTTCAAGCCCTCAGGCCGGCGCATGACGTTGACGCTCCCGTCGGGAAAGTACCAGGTGCAGCGACGCGACGCAGACACGGGCGGCGCGGCCGACATCGAGCTCGTCGCAGGCGAAGCCCGAACATTGAGCGCGCTGGTGGACGCGACGATGAAGCACAGCGCCGAGCGCGGCGAGCTGGACTGGGAGCCCGTCTCATTCCAGGGCCCGTTCTCTCCACAGGTCGTCGCGGCGCTCGATGCCGGTTACGTCTCGGGGCGCCCGAACGTCGCCCACTCCCGAGCTCGCCATTTCGCGGTCGACGCGGCGTACCTGCTCTCGCCAACGCCGTTTGGCTTTCCCGGGCTCGAGCACGGCGTCGAGCTCGGCGCGCGCTACCACCTCGGCGGCGTGCAGCTCGGCCTCCGCGGAGCGTTTCGCAGCTCGACCGCCAACGACGCCATCTTGCGGCGCCTCGCCGTCAACGTTCGCGGTGGCTGGCGGTTCCTGCTCTTCGATGAACGCCTCGCGCTCGCGCCGTTCGGCTCCGTCGGCTTCAAGACGATTCTGCGGCTCGCCGGTGCGCAGGTGACGGGCGACCCGTTCGCGCCGTCACTCGGAGCGGGGCTGCACGTCGAGGGCAACCTCTTCCCGCGCGTGTCGCTGTGGGCCGAAGGTCGCTTCGAGGCAACGTGGGTGCAGCTCGATGGCGTGCGGGTGCCGTTCGCAGAGCCGGCGGTGACGATGGGAGCGAGCCTATGGTGGTGAGACGCGTCGCAGGGCTGCTGCTCCTCGCCGGGTGTGGCCTCGAGCCGTTGTCGCGCGAGCAGTTGTTCGGGCTGCCGTCGGTGGTGCCGAAGGTGCGGCTCACCGGCACCGCCTCCGACGCGATGACGGGCGCGCCGCTGGCCGGCGTCACGGTCAACCTGGCGACCGTCACGTCGACTTCGGATGAGCAGGGCACGTTCACGCTCGAGGGCCTCGCGCTCGGCGGCTTCGACGGCTCGGCGGTGGTGGCCGGGTACGAGCGAAGGGACTTCCGCGTCTCGCTCGTCGAAGGCACCAACCGGCTCGACGTCGTCCTGACGCCGATTCCCTGCGGCGGGTGCGCGGCGGGGCTCTGGTGTGAGCCCGCATCGAGGACGTGCGTGGAGCGCGCTCGCCTCAGCCTGAACGTCGTCAGTGATTGCACTGGCGCGGCCCTCACGGCTCGCGTGGTGATTCAAGGCCAGGCGACGTGCACGAAAGAAGGTCGTGGCTTCGCCGAGCTGCTCAGCCTGACGCCCGGCGGCCCGCAGACACTCGCGGTGGGGAAGCAGAACTACCAGGCCGCGAACGTGATGGTGACGCTCACGCCCGGGTTCAACGCGCTGCCCGCCGTTCGCCTGGCGCCGGTGGGGGGCTGTCTCGTCACGCCCGTCGACGTGCCGTGCGTGTGCAACACCCCCGACTGCCAGTAGCCTGTGGGGGCGATGCCGGCCGGGTTGGTCAGCCCATGAACGAAGAGGCCTGCCTCGACGCGATCCGCGCCTCGCCGGGGGACGCGCAGCGATGGGCGGTCTTCGCAGACGTGCTCCAGGGGCGTGGCGACGTGCGCGGCCAGCTCATCGCGCTCTCGCTGGGCCGAAAGTCACGCGCGGAGCGACTGCTGCGTGACGAACACCGCCTCCACCTCGCCTCACCCCGGTTCTGGAGCCTGCTGGACGCCGGCGTCCTGGCTGCGGAATGGGCCTTCGGTCACCTTCGCACCGCGACGCTGCAGTTCTGGAACGAGACGCCCTTCGACCCGACCGGCCTCGACGCCGTGCTCTCCTCGCCGCTGTCGTGCGCCCTCGAGAGCCTCACGCTCGCGCTCCCCCCAGACACCGACGAGGCTTCGCGGACCATCCACCTCCTGCGAGAGCGGCGGCCACCGATTCACCAGCTCGAGCTCGCGGCTGACGCGACGGCGGACGCGCTCCAGGTCGAAGGCCTGCTGGAGGCGCTCCCGAGCGTGAAGGCCGCGAAGCTCTACGGCCTCACGTCGCTCTCGGGGCTCTCGTCATCACGGCTCGAGTCGCTCGTGGCCCGGGTGTCCGACTGGGACGGAGCGCCTCCATGCCAGCTGGGAACGCTCGACGCCCCCGAGCTCTGCGAGCTGGAGTTCCGGGTGCGCGCCGAGACGCAGCCTGCGCTGACGCGATGGCTCCGCGAGGGCGTGAACGCGCCGAAGCTGCGGCGGCTCGACGTCGAGGCCTTCGTGACGTCTCAACTCATCGAAGCCGTCGCCGACGCGCCCTTTGCAGCGACCCTCGAGCGGCTTCGGGTGCTCACCATCGACGAGGCCTCGGCTCAGGTGCTGCTGAAGCGCAGCGCGTCCTTCCGAAAGCTCCAACACCTCGAGACACGCTTTTTCCGGACCTCTCGCGCCATCGAAGAGCGGGTGCGCGCCACGTTCCACGGCTGACGTGAACCAGCCGCGCGGCGGCCCCCGGGCTCTATCGTCAGGGTGTCAGGCGTCGTCGTGGCAGCGTTCGTCGTCTCTTCGTCCCTCGCGCAGGTGCAGGGCGCGCAGCAGTGGTCGTTCATCACCGCGCAGGGACAGCTCTCGCAGGTTCGCTACACGTTCGAGGTCCACACCCGGGTCCGCTTGCTCCCGACGCCGCTCGCGCTCACCGCCGTGCAGCCCTCACCTGCGCTCGGCGTCAACCTCGGCGGCGACGTCTCGCTGTGGGCGGCCTACTCGCGCTTCGAGCAGGTCGACCGTCTTCGACCCAGCGAGAACCGGCTCTGGCAGCAGGTGCTCTTCGACCGCGACACCGACCGGCTGCGCTTCGTGATGCGGCTCCGCGCCGAGGAGCGCTTCTTCGTGGGCCTGCCGTCTCCGGCGGTCCGGTTGCGTGCGCTCGTTCGTGGCTCGGTGCCGCTCCCGGTGACGACGCTCCGGCTCCTCGCGCAGGGAGAGCTCTTCGTTCACGTCGCGGGGACGACAGGCGTGGTCGACACCGGCTACGACCAGACGCGGACCCAGGCGTCGATTCAGTGGCGGCCCGTGACGTGGCTGACCGCCGAGCTCGGCTACATGCTGCAGGCGAGCTCGTCGCTCGCGCTCAACCACAACATCGTCGTGGCGCTGACGTTCAGGCTGCCGAAGCGGGACCCGCTCCATGGACAAGACGACCCCGACTTGCCCCTCCCTCAGGGGTAGTGACGGGCGCGATGCGCGGCAGGCGCTCTCCGCGCCGCGGTTTCGCTCCCTCAGCGACGAGGCGCACCGACTTGACAGCGTCATGTCTCTTCGCTAGACACTGTCACATGACGCTGTCTATTCCGACGGCGTTCGAACTCGGGAGTCTCGAATGAACCTGTCTCGTCCTGCTCGGCTGATGTCTGGCGTCACCCTGCTCACCGTGCCGACCATCGTCTACGGCGGGCTCACCGTCCTGGCCGTCGTGACGCAGAACGCGCATGGCCTCGCGCCCGCTCGGGGCCTCGAGCTCACCGCGCTCCAACAGTCGCTCTTCCGCGCAGGCCACGCGCACGCCGGAGCCCTCGTCATCTTGTCGCTGGTGCTCCAGGCGCTCCTCGACAGCACCGCGCTCTCAGAGCGGCTTCGGTGGCTCGCCCGTCTGACGGCACCTGCCGCCGCCATCCTTCTGTCGGCCGGCTTCTTCGGCGTCGCGTTCGTTCCGGAGCTCTCGGCGCTCCTGTGGGCGGGCGCAGCAAGCCTCGTCACCGCTGTCGTCGTCACCGGGGTAGGCCTCGTTCGTACTCCGTCAACGCGGAGTGTTCCGAGCCAGAAGCTCGCCTCCATCGCAGCGGCGGTGAGCCTCCTCGCCGCGACCACTGCATCCGCGGGTGAGGGCGGGCGCATCGAGGTGACCGTCACGGGCGTCGCCACCACGAAGGGGATGGTCGGCTGTGCGCTCTTCTCGTCGAAGGCGGGCTTCCCGCTGGAGTCCAAGAAGCACGCCGTCGCCCAGGTGCGCGTCGACGCAACGGGCGGCCTCGCCAGCTGTGTCTTCGAGAACGTCGCGCCGGGCGACTACGCCATCGCCGTCGTCCACGACGCCAACGGCAATGGACAGGCCGATACGAACTTCCTCGGCATTCCGACGGAGGGCGTGGGGGTGAGCAACAACGCGCTGCCGAAGCTGTCACTGCCGACCTTCGAGGGCTGCCGCTTCGGTGTGACCGCGGGGCAGACCGTCAAGCAGGGCATCTCGATGAGATACTGAAGTCCACACGTCGCTCGGGCTTTCCCCGTCGACCATGCCGACCGCTGCTTCCGGCACGACGGTGGAGCCAGGGCTGCGAAACCCGCTTCGAGGTCCTGGCGGCCAACCGCCGCGCCGTGGCGGCGGCGCTCGAGCGCCCACCTTCCGCTGAGCCGCTTTCAGGGCACCGACGTCTTGCCGTGGAGCGCGAAGGCCGTGACGGCCGAGACGACCCGTGAATCGAGCGGCAAGCCTGCGGGCTGACCTTCGAGGCTCGCCAGCCAGGCGACGGCGTCGCCCACGTCCCGGAACGTCTTCGTCGGCGCCTGACGCTTCGTCACCAGCGCCCACGCGGCGAGGAAGCTGCGCCCGAAGACGGCCGCCACGCCCGCCACGTGCACCACGATGGCCGACCCCACCACCTGCGCGTCGTATTTCGCGTCGAGCGCCGCCGAGCGCTCGCGAACTCCGGGCGCTGGCGACTCGAGCTTCACGCCGGTGACGACCACCATCGTCGAGAATTTCGGGAAGGCCGCAGCGTGCTTGGCCTCGACGGCGTCGAGCACGTCCAGCGCTTCGAGCGTGCCTCGACCGTCGAAGTGCATCACCAGCAACGAGCCCAGCGCGCCGACGCGCAACCCTGGTCCTTCTCCCAAGAGAGTCACCGCCATACCCAACCTCTCCGCGTCGGACTGCAGCACCCAGTCTCGCCCGAACCGCGCCCGGCGGGGAACCCTTCGTTGGGGCCTTCGTTGCGGGCCTTCGTCAGTGATGGACAGCGCGCGCTCGATGGAGTTCACCCTCAGGTCCCAGTTTTCGAAGGAGCAACCATGCGTCTCGTGCTCGCTGCTGTCGTTTCCCTGCTGGGGTGTTCCCCGCCGATGCGCGCCATCACGCCCGACGACGTCGTCGCGCGCGGTGACTGCCCCGCCCTCACAGGCACCGGCACGGCCCACACCATGAACGTCACCGCCGACGAGACGTGGACAGCGGCGGCCAGCCCACACGTGGTGAGCTCGCTGCGCGTCGAGGCCAACCTCACGCTCGAGCCGTGCGCGGTCGTCGTCTTCAAGAGGGGCGCTGAGCTGGCCGTCGGCAACAGCGCCGCCGGCAAGGCAGGGAAGGTCATCGCCAGTGGCACCTTCGATGGCGCGAAGTTGTTGCCCGTGGTGTTCCGCGCGGAGACAGCCGGCGAGCGGTGGGCGAGCTTCTTCGTCAACGAAACCGGAGCGCTCGACTTCTCGTACACCGCGGTCTCGAGCGGAGGCAGCAAGGACGCCTCGTCGACCAACGCCGCCATCGAGGCGCGCGGCACGCAGATGAAGCCGCTGCAGAAGAAGCTGCGCATGAAATACGTCGTCATTCGCGACTCCGGCAGCCAGGGGCTCACGTTGCGTGGGTACTCGGCGTTCAGCGACGACTCCGAGAAGCTCTTCATCAGCGGCAGCGGCGCCGAGCCCGAAGCCGACGCGCGGTTCCTCACCGGCTTCCCGCTCGACATCCAGCCCGGCGGGGTCGGCACCATTCCGAAGGACAGCGTGCTGACCGGCAACAAGCGCAACGCCATCTACATCCGCTCGGTCACGCGCCTCGACATCGACGAGGCCTTCCCGAACCGCGGCGTGCCGTACGTCTTCAACGGCACCTTCCTCATGTACGACCCTGGCAAGTCGACGCTCACGCTCACCATCGAGCCGGGCGTCACCATGAAGTTCGAGAAGGAGGGCGAGGGCAGCATGGGCCTCACTTTGGGGAACAAGGCGTCGATGGCGCCGGTGCGGTTGATCGCGCGGGGCACGACGGCAGCTCCGATTCTGCTGACGTCTGCCGCGGCGATGCCGATGGCTGGCGATTGGGGCGGCATCTACCTCGCCAACGGGCCGGCCGACGGCAACGTGATGGAGAACGTCACGGTCGAGTACGCGGGCGGCTTCACGGGCGCGAACGGCTTCGGCTGTGGGCCGGGCACCAACGTCGGAGGGCTCATGCTCATCGAGTGGCGGCCCAACGACGCCTTCGTGAAGAACTGCACGTTCAGGAACCTCATCGGCGCCGGCATCGTGTCGGGGTGGCTCTCTGACGAGGCTGGGCCCGACCTCTCGGCGTCGAACACGTTCTCCAACATCGCCGACGTGCCGATGCAGGGGCGGTGCAACGTGACGAAGTGGGCGCCCGCTGCAGGCGTCGGCGGCTGCGCGATGCGCCCGGTGTGCGTGAACTGAGCCTCCGGCGCTTCCGGGGGGGCCCCAGCGGGCACACACCTGCAGTCGCGCTATGCTACGGCCTTCCGCCCCGTGGCTCTCGAAGCAGGCACCAGAGTCGGTCGCTACACCATCAGCCGGCTGCTCGCGCAGGGCGGTATGGCCGAGGTGTATCGAGCCGACCAGGAGCTCACCAAGGACATCACCCGCCCCGTCGCCGTGAAGGTGATTCGACCCGAATATTCCGAGTCGGCTGACTTTCGCGAGATGTTCCTCGACGAGGCGCGCACCGCCTGCACGCTGAGCCACCCGAACATCGCGCAGATCTACGACGTGGGGGAGAGCGACGATGGGCTCCTCTACATGGCGATGGAGCTGGTGCCCGGCGAGACGCTCGCCACCATCAACCGCGCGCTGCGCGACCACCATGAGCGCTTCTCGGACGAGGCCCTCTTCGCCATCGGCATCTGGACGGCGAGCGCGCTCGAGGCCGTGCATGCGCTGAAGACCGAAGGCGGCACCGTCGGCCTCGTGCACCGCGACGTCTCACCGCACAACCTGCTGCTCTCGACGACCGGGAGCCTCAAGCTCATCGACTTCGGCATCTCGAAGGCGGCGACGAACCGCAACCTGACGATGCCCGGGGTCACGAAGGGCAAAGCTGGCTACTTCTCGCCCGAGCAGGCGATGGGGAAGAAGCTCGACGGGCGCAGCGACCTCTTCTCGCTCGGCGTCACGCTCTACAAGCTGGCCTCGGGCGAGACGCCGTTCGACGACCACAAGTCTCACGGCGACCGGCACGCGGCGCTGGTGCGTGGACAATGGCAGGACCTCGACCAGGTGTTCCCGGGTCTGCCCCAGCCGTTCTACGACGTGGTGCGCCGCTCGCTGATGCTCAAGCCCGAGGAGCGCTTCCAGACGGCCCGCGAGATGCGCGAAGCGCTCGAGAAGGCGGCGTTCGACTCGGGCTTCCGCGTCGGGCAGTCGGTGTTGCTCGGCTACGTCGACCACGACGGCGAGATTACGGCGATGGGCGGTACGCGCAGCTCGGCGTTCCCCGCCATCACCAATGCGCCGTCAGACGTGTATGCGAAGCCCAAGCTCGCCACGCCGGCGTTCTCGGGTCAGTCGACGACGGGCCTCGCGCCAGCGGCTCCAGCGAAGAAGACCCACAACACCGAGCGGGTCCCCGCGGCGAAGGCGCGGCACGCCCCGAAGAAGGCCGTCCTGCTCGTCTCCTTTGCAGCGGCCGTCATCATCGGGGTCTTCGGCATGCTCCTCATGGTCGGCGGGGGCGGCGGCGGTGGACCAGTGCAGGTCGAGCCGACGAAGCCGCCCGAGGCGAAGAGGCCGACGGCGACGAAACCCGTCGAGCTCGTGAAGCCCGTGGACGAGGTCAAGTCGCCGGTCGACGTGGTGAAGCCCGTCGAACCCGTGAAGCCGACGCCCGAGGTCAAGAAGCCCGTGCTCGTCGCGAAGGTGAACCCGAAGCAGACCGAGAAGCCGGTGGAGACGACGAAGCCGGTCGAGGTGGTGAAGCCGCCGCCGGTCGACGAGGTGATTGCAGAGGGCATCGGCACGATTCGCATCTCGCTCAACGGCGACGGCGCGGGCGCGAAGGTGGTGGTGCGGGGAACGAAGAGCTTCGAAGACGCGCCACCCCTCAGCCAGAAGGTGCCGTCAGGGCTGTACACGGTGATGGTGCGGCTCTCGAACGGGAGTCTGTCGCCAGCTCGGAGAGTCACGGTTCAGCCCGATGCGCAGAGCCGGCTGACCTACGACGTCGGCCAGCAGCGGTGGACGGACCGCTGAACGCTCACACTTCACCATCAAGCGTCCGAGCCCCACCCCACGAGGGCTCGCTTCCCCACCAACGAAGAGCGGCGCCACCGAGACACGCTGTCCCGATGACGCCGCGCCTTCACTGACTCGAAGCCAGGACTCAGTTCTCGGGGAACGCCGTCCAACCCGCGGTCCAGTCGGCCGCGCCCACCGCTCCGACGAACGTCGCCGTCACGTCGAAGAACCCATCACCCGGAGGCGTCGCGCCGCCCATCAGCGCAGGCGAATCAGTCAGCGGCTTGAACACCGGCGCCGTGACGTTGGTCGCCGACGGCAACAGCGGGTCGACCTGGCGGTTGTTGAGCGACGGCGCCGACAGCGCCATCTCTTCGTCGAAGTTGTCGGCCACGACGCCACCGTCGGCGAGGTTCGACGGGCGAACGTTCTGCCAGGCCGCCATCGGGTTCTTGAAGAAGATGCTGTTCTTCACGCCGAGCGAGCCGTCGGTCCACCGCGCCTGGCTGTTCGAGCCGTCGACGAACATCGCCCAGTCGTTGAAGTTGGTGACGATGACGTTGTTCAGCAGGCCTGCCGTGCCGACGCGGAGAGCCATGCCGCGGCTGCGGCCCTCACCGGGGTCGCTGGAGTCCGGAGCACGGCCGACCAGCGTGACGTTGTAGAGCTTCGGGCTCGAGCGGGGCGTCGCGTCCTGCGAGGCGCGGTTGCTGTCAGCCTCGATGCCGTGGTTGCCACGGCCGGGGAGCTGCTGCACTGCGATGAACTGCGCACGGCCCGTCCACCCCTGGTCCCAGTCGAGGCCGTCATCGTCGGAGCCGGTGATGACGAGGTGCTTCAGGTCGACCGAGCCGCCGAAGAGCTCGACGCCGTCGTCGATGCCGCGGTGCACCTGCACGTAGTCGACGACCGTGCCCGTGCCGCAGGCGTTCAGCGTCAGGCCGTTGAGCTCGTCGTTGGCCGAGAGGGGCTGGCCGGCGAACTCGATGCGCACGTAGCGGAGCTTGCCGCACGAGTGCGCGTTGTCGGGCGTCATGCCGCCGCCGTAGCGGTTGCGGGGCTCGTCAGCGAGGCCCTCGGCCTTGTTATCGCCGCCGGTGACGTTGATGGCCGCCTTGCCGTTCAGCAGCACGCCACCCCAGTTGTTGTTGCCGACGCCGCGCATGCCTTCGGGGTAGTTCGCCGTGAAGACGATGGGCTCGGTCGCGGTGCCTTCGGCGAGGAGCTGCCCTGAGCGGGTGACGACGAGGGCTGAGCCACGCTCTCCGAGAATCTTCGTGCCGGGCTGAATCGTCAGCACCGCGCCGTCGACGTACACGATGTTCTTGAGGACGTAGTTCTTGTCCTTCGTCCAGGTGGTGGCCGCGGTGATGGGCTCGGTGACGTCGACGAGCGTCGCCATCGCGGTGCCTCCTCCGGTGTTGCCGGGAGGCGGCTTGGTGGGTGCGGGACACGCCGTCAGGGCGAGGCCCGCGAGTGCTGCGAGAATGGTGTTGCGCATGGGTCACTTCCTGCTGGTGGGCATCGTCCAGGCCAACGATGCGTTGAGCTGCACGCCGAGTTGTTCACGGAACACCTCGACGTCTGCCTGCTGAATACGGAGCTGCTGGTTGAGGGCGTTGGCGACCCCGAGCTTCAGCTGGAAGCCCGGGCCGAAAGCCTGCGAGAGCGTGACGTCAATCTTGTGAATCGGCTGCACGAAGAAGTCGGGGAGCGGCGAGACCGCCACCTCGGAAATCTCGGGGCCCGACACGTTGTAGAAGACGCCCACCTCGGTGCCCCACTCGGGCTTCGCCCAGGTGATGAAGGCATTCACCGCCCATGGCGCCTGGCCCTGCAGCGGGCGATTCGAGTTGCCGAGCTGCCCCACGGTGTTGGTCAGCAACACGCGCGACCAGATGACAGAGCCGTTGCCACCGAGGCGGACGTCCTTGAGCGCCGGCATGAAGCGGCCCAGCGTGGTGCGCGCCTCGAGCTCGAGCCCGGCCAGCTGCGCGCCGTCTGCATTCCGGAAGCCGAAGTCGAAGTTTGAGCCCTGGCCGATGACGACGCGCTCGATGGGGTTGATGAACTGCTTGCCGAAGACGGACAGCGAGAACACCTCGGTGTCGGTGGGAAACCACTCGGCGCGCAGGTCGGCATGGTGAATCGTGGTGAGCAACAGCTCGGGGTTGCCGGCGACGTTCCGGCGGCGAACCATGTCGAAGAAGATGAAGGGCGACAGCTCACGGAAGCTGGGCCGCGCGAGCGTGTAGGCATACGCGGCGCGCAGGTTGACGGAGCTGACCGGCGACCACGCGACGTTCAACGACGGCACCGGGTTGTTGTACTGGCGCGTCACCGGCGCCTTCGCGTTGGCGTCGGTCGCGAACGGGCTGAACACGGCCACTGACTGGAACGAGCCCTCGTAGCGAAGCCCGGCCTGCGCGCGCAGCGCGTCGTTGAACTTCCACTCGACGAGACCGAAGCCGCCGTACGTCGCGAGCGTCGAGGTGTACGAGTCTTGCGCGATGGTGCTCTCGGCAAGGAAGAACTGCGTGCCCGCGCCGGGTCCGATGTGGTCCGGGGTGAGCACGTCCTCCGCGAGCCCCGTGGGCGTGGGACGGCGCAGCTCGAAGAAGCGGAACCGGCGGCCATCGAACCGACGCTCCTGGTATTGGCCGAAGCCGCCCGCCTTGAAGCGGAAGGCGCGCCACGGGAGCGTCGCCGACACGGTGCCGCCAGCGGAGTCTTCGATGAGGCCGAGGAAGAAGCGCTCCGCTGAGTTGGGCTGCAGACGCAGGTTCAGCTCGCGCGTGTCGGCGGCGACGAAGTACCGCGAGTCACGAATGTCGGGCTCGGAGCGCTCGACGTGGCCGTAGTTCCCCTGCCACTCGAGCTCGACGTCAGAGAGCGCGTTGAGGCGGTGAAACCCCTTGAGCTGCGTGAAGAAGAGCTGGCGCTGGGTGAACTGCAGGCGGTTGTTCACCTGGTCCTGCATCGCCGAGAGCGTCTCGGGGCCGCTCGCGGTGACGGCCTGGTTCTCGGCGTTGGTGAGCCCCAGCACCAGCAGGTTCACCTCGTTGTCGCGGTTGAACTGGTAGCCGAGGTTGCCCAGCAGCGACGTCGACGCGCTGACAGATGAGATGAGCGAGTCGGTCGGGTTTTCAATCTCCAGCCCACCCTGCGAGCCCGAGACGTCGGCGACGAAGGTGCGACGCGTGCGCTCCTTGCGGGCCCACTGCGCGGCGACGAGGTAGCCGAGGCGACGGTCGTCACCGAGCTTCACGGTGTCACCCACCTGCGCGCTGAAGGTTCCGTTCGGTGACGCGTTCACGGAGCCCGGCGTCCACCGGTTCGGCAACGCGCGCCCACCCGCCTGCTGCGTCTCGGCCGTGATGCCGGGCTTCGCGGGGTCGACCGACTGCTGGAACGGGCGGTCCGTGGGGAAGACGGAGGGCAGCGCGCGGGACGGGTCGCGGAAGCCGAACGCCTCGCCAATCGACGACGGCGCAGACGGGCGAGCCTGGAAGGTGGTGGCGGAGTCTCCTCCGATGCCGACGCGGGCCTTCACCTCGAGCTGCGTGGGGAACGTCGAGGTGTCGATGGTCAGCGAGCCGCCACCGAACTGCGCGGGCAGGTCGGGCGAGTACGTCTTCATCACGTTCAGGTTCGACAGCAGGGACGTGGGGAAGAGGTCGAGCGGAACGCCAGGCTCATCGGGCTCGGGGCTCGGCATGATGGTGCCGTTGAGGAGCGTCTGGACGTACCGGCCCCCGAGGCCGCGCACGTAGACGTACTTGCCGCTCACGAGGGTGACGCCCACCACGCGTTTGGCCGCTTCACCTGCGTTGCCGTCGGGGGTTCGCGCAATCTCCTGCGCGCCGATGGAGTCCTGCACGACGGGCGCCTTCTTCCGCTCCTGCAGCAGCGCCTTCTCGTTGCGCTTGTCGGCTTTCGCTTCGACGACGACTTCCTTGATGGCGCGCGACTTCGCTTCGAGCACGACGTCGAGGCGGGTGACTTCGCCGGCCTTCACCTCGACGTTCTGCACGCGGCGGCCCTCGTAGAGCGCGTAGAAGACGCGCAGGTCGTACGTGCCCGGCGGGAGCTTGAGCCGGTACTCGCCGTCGACGTCGGTGAGCGCGCTCTTCTTGCCGCCGGCCACCACCTTCACCGTCGCTTCGATGAGCCCTTCACCGGACTGCGCGTCGGTGACGAGGCCGACGACGCCGACGAAGTTCTTCGGCAGCGGCTTCTTCGCGACCGGTGCGTCAGAAGCTGCAGCCGTCCCACCATCGACTGCGGGACTTCCCGCGTCGACCTCGAGCGCACCGGCGTCCACCGCGGCTTCGATGAGGCCGGCGTCTTCGAGCCCGGGCCCCGCGTCGAGCCAACCGGCGTCGTCCCCAGCATCGGCCACCTGCGCGACGGCGAACCCTGGCGCCAGGGCGAGGACGAGGCTCATCAGGGTTCGCAACGTCGGAGTCACGGGCGGCGATCTCGCCCTCCCCGGTGTCGTCATCGCGGCGCGCGCGTGACTTGATCGAAAGCGCACCGTCACAGCCGTGCTCCGCGTTCGTCACAACCGCGTGTCCACGCCGCCGAAGACGCTTCTCGCGATCGCCTGCATCTGTCACAGCGCAGCGGGTGAAGTTCTCAGGCTGGGTTGTGGTGATGGTGAGCGGGTGTAGGCGCCGGCCACTTCACCTACGGCTTTCAAGACCAGGTCTTCCGCATCGAGGCACGCGTCGGAGCGACGAGCGAGAACGTAAGCGCGGGTTGCGCGATGGACGAATGGGGCTGCTCTGGCTCGGTCGTCAGGGAAATACGGCGGGCGCCCACGAACTGACGCTGGTCGGTCGCGACGGCTCGCTCCTCGGAGCGCTCACGCCAGGCGTGGACGTGAGCGACATCGCCATCGGCTGCTGCGACTGAAGTCAGTGCGTTGGCAACTCATCGGCCAGGACCGCGAGCGTCTCGACGCCACCGCCGCGGACCACGTCCATCACCTCGAGCGCCTGTCCGTATGGGACGTCACTCGCTGCGTCGAAGAAGACAATCTTGTCCGGCCGCGCGTTCACCATTCGCAAGACACGACCCGCGAGCTCGTCCTTCGGCACGGCCTCGCTGTTCACCTTCGTCACGCCGTCCTTCGCGAGCGTGATGACGATGGGTGGCAACGCGTCGACTGGCGGCGGAGGCGAGTTCTCTTCGGGCTTCGGCGGCACGTTCATCCACAGCTGTTTGGTGAGCAGCGGCGTCACCACCATGAAGATGATGAGCAACACGAGCACGACGTCGACGAGCGGCGTCACGTTCATCGCCGGCTTCGCGCCGCCGCGCCGTTTCCCGCCACCGCCTCCGAGCGACATTCCCATGGCGTTCCTCAGCTCTGCCGGTTGGCGACGTCGATGACCTGCAACGAGACGCCGGGGAAGCCGAGGTCCTGGCAGGCCTTGAAGAGCTCGCGCACCTTGCCGTAGCCGAGGTCCTTGTCGGCCTTGAGCACCACGCGGCTCTCGGCGTTCGACGCGTGAAGGAGCTTGAGCCGCTCCATCAGCGCCTCGAGCGTCAGCGCTTCCTTCTCGAAGTAGAACTTCCCTTCCTTCGTGAGCGACACCGTCGTCGGCTGCAGCGAGCCATTGCCCTGGTCTGGGTTCTTGATGCTCGGGAGCGTGACGGAGACACCGGCTTCCATCTGCGGCGTCACCACCATGAAGATGATGAGCAACACGAGCACCACGTCGACGAGCGGCGTGACGTTCATCTCGGGCGCCAGGCCCGCGCGGCGCTTCTTCTTCTTCGGCGCCTGGGTGATGGCGTTACTTGCCATGCGTCGGCTCCCGCGTGTCGCCGTGCTTGCTCTCGAGGAAGTCGATGAACTCGCCGCGCGCGTCATCGAGCGCCAGCATGATTGAGTCGGCCTGCGTCGAGAGCCAGTTGAAAGCGAGGACCGCGGGGATGGCCACCATCAGGCCGAACGCCGTCTCGACGAGCGCCTCGGCGATGCCCAGCGACACCGAGCCCAGACCGCCCGAGCCTTCCTTCGCGATGCCCTGGAAGGCCGTGATGATGCCGAACACCGTGCCGAGCAGACCGACGAAGGGCGCCACCGAGCCGACCGACGCGAGCACGCCCATGCCCCGGCGCACGTCTGCCGAGAGGAGCTCGGTCTTGCGCTCCAGCTCGCGGCGGGTCAGCTCGATGGGCGCCACCGAGCCGCCCTTCTTCGCGGCTGACAGGTACGTCCTCGCGCCGGTGCCGAGCAGCTTCGCGAGGTGGCTGTGCTGCTCTGCATCGGCCTTCTTCGCGAGGGCGTCTGGCTGATCGGCGTCGAGCAGCGCGCGGGCCTCGAGCGCGAACCGGCGCGACGCAGACCGGGAGCGCGCGTACGCGACGAGGCGCTCAAAGAAGACGGCCAGCGAAGCGAGCGCCATCAAGAGGAGCACGGCGGCAACCGACATCGCCGGAATGCCCATGTGGCCGATGATTTTTCCGAAGTCGAACATGTGGCTACTCCCTCAACGAGAACTTCACCGGAATGGTGAGGAACACTGCGATGGGCTGCGCGTCGAGCATGGCCGGCGTGAAGCGCCAGCCCTTCACCGCGGCGATGGCGGCGGCGACGAAGGGCTCGTCACCCTTGAGCACTTGAATGCGGCCGACAGCGCCGGTCTTCTCGACGACGACCTTCAAGACGACGCGGGCTTCCTGACCGGTGGTGCGCGCGGCCTCGGGGTATTCGGGCGCGGCGTTGTTCTCGTCGGGTTCCGGAGGGTCGGCCTCTTCGGGGATGTTCACCGGGCCACCACCTGCGGCCTTCACTTCGACTGGCGCGGGGGAGTCGTCTTCCGAGCGCGCGATGGGCCCGCCGACGGCGGTGCCGGTGCCGTTGCCAGTACCTCCGACGGACACCGCGATGGCAGCGACGGCGGTGGTGGACTCGGGCGCTGCGACCTTCGGGACTTCTTTCGGAGCGACCATGGCCGCCGCTGCTGGCGCCGGTGCGGCGATCGGCTCCGGGATCTCGAGCGCGACGGAGGGCGGCTTCGGCGCCGTCAGCTTCTTCACCAGCGGCGGAGGTGGCGGCGGGTTGTCGATCTTCGCGGGCGGCGGCGGAGGCGGCGGTGGCCGGAACGCGACGTCGACCGTCTTCTCCTTCTCGACCGATGCCACCCGCGACGAGAGTACGGCGGTCACCGTGATGAAGCCCGCCATGACGGCGACGGCTGCGATCGCAGCCACCACGAGGCGCTTTTCGCGCTCGGGGTCGAGGCTCAGTCGTGAGGCGGCGGCGAACATGCCCCGGCCTCGTAGTGACGACGTTTCTCAGGCTGATGGCGACCTCGTCTCGTTTGCGTCACGCAGTCTCGTCACGGACTCGTGACATCGGAGCGCGTCGAGCCCGGTGCGCAGTGCCTTCGGCGCCAGGAGTCGATGGCTCGCGACCAGCAAGCACCTCTGGAAGGTCGAGGCACGTCAACCGCAGCTTCGCGAGGGCGTCACTGGCCGGCATCACGAACGGGCGTGCCCCCGCCGAGCCTCGAGATGTTGGTGCGGAGGTGCTGGCCAACCTCGAGCACCTCGTTTGGAAGAAAGAGGAGCAGGTGAAACAGCCGTTGGTACGCGAAGTCGGTGCCGGTCTGTGGATCAGCCACGACGTGGAGCCTGCCGCGCACGTCTCGCATCTGCCTCACCTCGCGCCACGTCATCGGCTTGTTCACGCCTCCGTCAGGGAAGCGGCTGTCGAGTCTGCCGCTGTCGAGGGCGTCGTAACGCGCGACGAAGAGGCCCGTGGTGGTGAGCGCGACCGGCCAGCCGCCGAGGTTCTCGTAGTCGATGACGGCTGAGGGCACGCCAGCGTCGGAGCCCGGCAGCGCCTCGGCGATCTGAAAGCCTCCGGGAATCGAGAAGATGGTGCCGTCGCGGTAGCCGACCCGGGCGAGGCCGCCGCGCGGGTTGTCGAACCACACCTCGACGGGCTCGGCGCCCGAGAGGGGCAGTGGCCTCGCCGTCCACCGCAGCGGCGCGCCCCCGAGGTTGAACTCGTACACGTTGCGCGACGTGACGACGTAGCCGCGCACCCGGTCGACGCCGTTGGTGCCGATGGGCGTGCGCTCGAGCGCGAGGCTGCGAATGAGGTTCGAGGGTTCCGGCGTCAACTGGGCGGTCACGTCACCAAGCTCGTTGGGGCTGGCAGCCGAGCCCGCAGGGACGAAGTACAGCGAGTCGTCTGCGGCGACGACCATCGAGAGGAGCCCTCCATCGCCACCCGTGATGCCTTCGCCCCGGAGGGGCTGCGTCACGCCATCGCCTCGACCATCGACGAGCCGCGGGCCAAACCGGACACGCAGCCTCGCGCGCTGCTCCGCCGACACCTGCACCATCTGCCCGCCCGCGCCGACCACCCACCCCTGCCCTTCGCCGACGAGGGCCTCGATGCGCATCGTCACATCGGGCTGGAGAATGGCGAAGCCCTGACCCGGTGAGGGCATGAAGGCGCCGACCGAGGTGAGCGCGAAGAGCGCTGAGGTGCCGTCGGGCAGCGTGAACTGCGCGACATCTCGCGGCACCCGGTCGAGGAAGTACGGTACCGCGCTGCTGATGGTCGACCCGAACCAGACCTGCCCGTCCTCGCCGCCGCCGAGGAAGCCAGCCGAGCTCGCGAAGTCCTGCACCGCGAGCGGCAAACCCTGACGCGGGCGAATCGCGACACGTTTCGAGTCAAACCTCTGGGCGACGTCTTCGGTGAGGCACGGGGCCGCGATGGCCGACGACATCGCCCCTCGAACGCGCCTGAGGCCTTCGAGCGAGCAGAGGACCTCGACGAATGGCCCACCGACGTCGCTCCCGGGCGTGAAGGCGAGCGGCGCCGCGCACGGCACGCAATCGCTCCACGGAGACGCCCCGTCGAAGCTGGCGCCGGTGCGCGTGACCGTGAAAGTGGAGAGCGTGGGGAGAGGCCGAGAGGAGAGGACCGCAAAGGTCGTCGCCGCGACGTCGGCGGCGAGCAGCGACTGCGCAGGGAACACACCCGGGAAGACGAATTCGAACCCACCGTCGGGAAGGCGCGCCCGCAGCCCGTCCGTCGAGAGACCGACGACCGTTCTCGTCCGGTTGTTCGGAGGTGGGAAGAACGGGCCGGGCACCAGGTCGAGGTGTGCTTCCGTCATCGTGGCGAGCGGCACCTGGAAGTCGACGAACTGCTCCATCGGGCCTGCCGTCGTGATGGACCCGAAGCGCGTGGGACGTTCGGCGACGACCCCGATGGTGCGCCCGGTCCCGAGTTCGAGCGAGCGCAGCCGCTGGGCGCTCAGCGTTCCAGTGCCGTCTCGTAACCGATTGCTCGGCGTCCCCTCATGAAACACCTGGCCTGTCGTCTCGCGACCCACGACGAGGGGCGGCATCATCGGGTTCGCTCTCGGCAGCAGGACGACGTCAGACAGCTGAGCGGGGCCGGGCGCAGCGAAGGCGATCGGAGTGGCGCCGCTTCGGTCGAGACGAACGTACCCCTGCGCGGAGTGGACGATGATCGCATCCGTGGCCTGCACCCTCGCAACGAAGTCGACCGGTCCGCGGATGGCGACCGGGTGAATCGCCGTGCCCGCATCGACCGCAGCCGAGAAGTCGGGGAACGTCGGCGGACCCTCGAACTGCGGCCCCTCGTACCGGAAGCGTCGGCACCGATTGTCGACGCCGCAGACGTCTCCAGCCGAGCAGACCGAATCGCGGGTACCGGGCGGCTTCGAGAAGTCACAGGGAAAATCGTTGCCCGGCTCGGTGAGCAACCCGGTGCACGCGACGAGGGCCACGACGAGCGAGATGATGACGAGACGGGGCTTCATCACCAGAACCTCCCAGCGACGGCCAGCCCATCGAGCGTCGGCACCACCAACGCCGAGACTCTCGAGTCTGGCGGCGGCATGAAGACGAGCCCCAGCACGGCGATGATGGCGCCTCCCGCGACGAGGCTGGCCGACACCCACTTCTGTCGAGTGAGCGCGTCGTTCTGCGCGACATAGAACGTGCGCTCTCTGAGCGCGGTGCCGGTGCACCGGCCATCGGCTGGAACTCCGCCCGGACAGAGCTCGTCGTTGAGCTGCGCCTGCTGGGTGAGCGTGATGACGGCATACACCGCGCCCGAGAGCAGCGTGACGCCACCGACCGTGAGCAACGTGATGGGCACCACGCGTGACGGAGGCGGGGGCAAAGGAGAGCCCGTCGCCTCGGCAGCGGCGTAGGGGACGATCTTCTGGAGTTCCTCGAGCGACGAGGCGAGGCGGTTGGACCGAGCGATCGCCCGGCCCTTGGTGGTGTCGACCGTCTGCAGCGTCAGCTGAAACGCCGAGCCGACGCGCGAGAGCTGGCCCGAGAGCACGAAAGGCGCCGAGAGCAGGTCTCCAATCGACGCACCACACGCGTCGGGGTTTGCCTCGCACACCCCGAGCAGCTGACGTTGGCGCTCGGCCCCGAGCGCCGTCTCGATGTCCCTCGTCGAGATGACCTCGAACAACGCACGCGATGAGAGCGCCGCGACGACGGCGTCGGTGATGGCGGCGGCCTGGACGGGAGGAACCCCCTGCGGCTGAATGCTCAACACGGCGAGCCGGGGCTTCTGGTCCGCCGCGACCGTCATCGGAGCAGGAGCCACGACCGGCGCAGGCTCGACGGCTGGTGCTGTCGGTGGCTGAGGCATGGGCGTGGGCTGAGGCGTCGGAGCCGCCACAGGTTCAGGCTCGGTCAGCTTGCCCCGCTTCGACGACTTGCCCTGCGCGAGCGCGGGCGCCGCAGCGAGCACCATCACGAGACAGGCCACGGCACGGGTGAGGGTCGGCACGCGCGAATCCTCGCTCCCCTTCTGGGGGTTGACCAACATTCGTTGAGCGTCGCGATGGGATGCCACGCGGAGGTGGCGATGGACGAGGCCGAACACGGCGGGCGGAATCGCGTGCGAGTCGCCCAGTGCTGACGGTGTGACTCGGGAACAGGCTCGGCGCCGATCGAGTCGGGACACGGCTCGCCTAACCTGCGGGCGTGTCGATGCCCGAAGACGTCACCCATGCACAGCTCGAGCGACAGGCTGCGCTCTGGCGTGCGATGAGTCCCGAGGCGCAGGCTCGCGTCGCGGGCCAGCAGTGGGTGAGCGGCCGTCGGATGGCGGCGTTGTCCATCCGCTCACGATACCCCGAGGCCAGCGAGGCGCTCGTAGCGTGGCTGCTCAAGGCGATGTTCGTCGGTGACGAAGCGGCGACCCGCCGCTACGGCCCGCGTCCCGAGCGATGAGCCCGCTCGACGGCTACGACATCGCCGTGGTGGTCGCGCAGGCGTTCGGGTGACAGCTGATGCTCGACGGCGAGCCAGCAGCGCTCGACTTGAACTCGAGCGCCATTCTTCGAGCGCTTGGCACGGCGATGGGAACACCACCCAAAACCATGAGCGCTTCTCATCAGCAGCTCGCGGGCTGCATCAGCTTCGAGCGAACGCTGATGTCTGCCACTCGAGAACTCGATGAGAACATGTCGCAGCGGACCTTCGAGCGACTCGTCGAGCCACTCTCGAACGCTGGCGGCGCGCCTGACGCCCCCTCAGATGTCGAGGTTCACCACGCGCACCGACTCCTTCTCGATCCACTCCCTGCGGCGGTCGACGTCATCACCCATCAGCTTGGTGAACACGTCTTGCGCCTCAATGAGGTCCTTCACCTTCACCTGAAGCAGCGTGCGCGTCAGCGGGTTCATCGTCGTCTCGGCGAGCTGCTCGGGGTTCATCTCACCGAGGCCCTTGTACCGCTGAATGTAGAGCCCCTTCTGGGCCTCGTCGTACGCGAGCGCGAGCACTTCCTGGTACGTGTGCGCGATGTGGCGCTTGAACTCGTCTTCGCCGTCGCCCTTCACCTTCTTCTCGTCCGAAATGTCCGAGGTCGTCACACCAGCGGCTTCGGGCACCGGCGCCGGCCGAGGCGGCCCGGCCGACGGCTCGTACATCGCGAGCGGCTGCCACGTCCCCGGCTCGCGCTGAGCTGCCACCGGCATCCGTCCCGCCTTCACGAGGGTCTCGCGGAGACTCTCCTCACGGCGCCGCAGCTCGGCGACCGGCTTCGCGTCGCCTGCGACCCGGGATGACTCGCTCGCCTCGAGCACCCGACGCACCTCGAGCCACTCGACCCAGACCTTTTCGATTGCGCTCCCCTGAGTGAGCTCCTTGGAGCTCGGATCATTCCCCCGCGGCGGTCGACGATCATCGTCAGGAGCTCGAACACGCTTCGGGTCACCGATGCGCAGCGTGTACGGCGCGGGGCCGAACGCCTGGAACGCATCACGGAGCGTCACGAGCTCACCGTACTCGGCGCTGACGAGGAAGTCGGTGTCGAGCACGGTCTCGCGGAAGGCGCCGTTCACGTCTGACTTGATGACGAACATCTTCGAGCTGTGCTGCGGGTCATCCTTCATCTCGACGCGCATGCGGTCGATGATGTCGGGGTAGCGCTCGCTCAGGTACTCCTCGACCTTGAAGAACTGCGCCTGCGCCTGGCTGATCAGCTCGCCGTCTTCGTCCTTCACCGTCTTGCTGACGTCCTTGAGGATCTCTGGCGTGAAGTTCGCGGCCTGCACGATGGCATCGACGACGCGCTTGTCTTTGCGCAGCGCCATCTTCTCGAGGCGCTTGTTGTACAGCGTCACCTTCTTGAGCAGGCGCTTGAGCGCGTCTCCGGTGAGCTCTCCCGTCGACAGCTCGAGGGCGGCGCGCTCGGCGGCGCGGTCGAGGAGGAAGTCGCTGCGCGCGTCTTCGTCCTTGAGGTACCGGTCCTTCTTGTTGACCGTCACTTTGTAGAGCGGCGGCTGCGCGATGTAGATGAAGCCCTTCTCGATGAGCTCAGGCATCTGGCGGAAGAAGAACGTCAAGAGCAGCGTGCGAATGTGCGAGCCGTCGACGTCTGCGTCCGTCATCAGGATGATGCGGTGGTACCGCGCGTCTTCGGGCTTGTAGCCCTCATTGTCGTTGCCCGCGCGCACGCCGGTGCCGAGCGCCGTGATGAGCGTGACGATCTCGTTGCTGGTGAGCATCTTCTCGAGGCGCGCCTTCTCGACGTTCAGGATCTTCCCGCGCAGCGGCAGAATCGCCTGGAACTTCGACTCGCGGCCCTGCTTGGCGGAGCCACCTGCCGAGTCGCCCTCGACGATGAAGAGCTCGCACTCCTCGGGCTTGTTGGAGCGGCAGTCAGCGAGCTTGCCGGGCAGGCCACCACCCGAGAACGCGCCCTTGCGAACCGTCTCACGCGCCTTGCGAGCCGCGATGCGCGCGCGCGCGGCGTCGCCAATCTTCCCGACGATCTTCTTCGCGTTGCTGGGGTTCTCGTCGAGCCACTGGCCGAGCTGCTCGTTCACCATCTGCTCGACGAGGCCCTTGATCTCCGAGTTGCCGAGCTTCTGCTTCGTCTGCCCCTCGAACTGTGGGTTGGGCAGCTTCACCGAGATGACGGCGGCGAGGCCTTCACGGGCGTCGTCACCGGTCGGCTGCTCCTTGATGTCCTTCCACAGCTGCCCGCGCTCCGCGTACGCGTTGATGGTGCGCGTCAGCGCGGCCTTGAAGCCCGACAGGTGGGTGCCGCCCTCGGGCGTGTTGATGTTGTTGGCGAAGGTGTGGATCCGCTCGTCGTAACCATCGTTCCACTGCATCGCGATCTCGAGCGAGACCAGGTCCTTCTCGGTCTTGAAGAAGATGACCTTCTCGTTGAAGGCCTGCTTCCCCTTGTTCATGTACTCGACGAACGTGGTGATGCCGCCTTCGAACTTGAAGTTGTGGTTCTTGCCCGAGCGCTCGTCGGTGATGGTGATGTTGAGGCCGGCGTTCAAGAACGCGAGCTCACGCAGGCGGCCCGAGAGTGTGTCGAAGTCGTACTCGTGCACCTCGAAGATGGTGTGGTCGGGCTTGAAGGTGACGCGGGTCCCGCGCTTCTCGGTGACGCCGACTTCCTTCACCGGCCCCTGGGGCACGCCGGCCATGTACGTCTGCTGGTAGACCTTGCCGTTGCGCTGGACCTCGACCTTCATCAGCTCGGACAACGCGTTCACGCACGAGACGCCGACGCCGTGCAGACCGCCTGACACCTTGTACGCGCTGTTCTCGAACTTGCCGCCGGCGTGCAGCTTCGTCATCACGACGTCGAGCGTGTCCATGCCGATGACGGTGGGGTGCGGGCCGACTGGAATGCCGCGGCCGTCGTCGACGACGGTGATGGAGTTGTCGATGTGGATGAAGACGTGCACGCCCGTCGCGAAGCCAGCCAGCGCCTCGTCGACCGAGTTGTCGACGACCTCGTAGACGAGGTGGTGCAGGCCGCGCACGAAGGTGTCACCGATGTACATGCCGGGCCGCTTGCGGACGGCCTCGAGCCCCTCGAGCACGGTGATGCTCGCGGCGTTGTATTCGGCCGGCGTGTTGGCAGAAACGGGAACAGGAACACCAGCGGGGGCAGGCTGCGAAGTCGATTCCATGAACGGTCCGATGCAGAGGCGAGACGGCCTTCGGGATGTAGCATTTCGGACCGCGGGATCGGTGGGTTTTCGCGGGCTGAAAAAACAGGAAAACACACATAAATCCAAGCCCTTAGGGGTTGGCCTCAGGCCTCAGTCAAGACCCGGTTCACGACAGCTCGCAAGGGGCCCGGAAACGCTCACTTCGGAGCGAGCAGCCGCGCGATCTCAGCCTCGTCGAGCGCCACGAATCTGCCGCGGTCGGCCTCGAACAACGACACCATCGTCTTGCTGATGTCGAACCACAACGCGTGCAGCTTCACTTCACCGCGACGCTTCGCAACAGGCGCGTAGCTCGCGACATGGTCGAGCTGCTGGAGCACGTTGGCCTGCGAGAGCCGATCGACTTCGGGCAGCGAGGGGTCGATGAAATCGGAAATCGCCAGCCGGGCACGCGCCGCTTCTCCGTGTTCGAGCCAGGCGACGAGGTTGGGCGCGAGCGCCGAGAGCTTCTGTCGCCCATCGAGCACCGCCTTCATCGCCCCGCAGTTCGAGTGACCGCACACGGCGATGTCTCGAATGCCCAGCACCTCGATTCCATATTCGAGCGCCGAGGCCTCACTCACGTCACCGACCGACACGCCGCTCTGCCCTGCGGGCGCGATGAGGTTGCCGACGGTCCGCACCACGAAGACGTCGCCCGGCTCGGCGCTGGTGATCAGGTGCGGCACCACGCGGCTGTCCGAGCAGGTGATCAGCAACAGCTCTGGAGTCTGGCCCTGACCGAGGTCCTTGAAGAGCGGCCGCAGCGTCGGCGCGAGCTCGGTCTTGAAGTTGATGAGGCCCTTGAGGAGGTGGTGCATGGCGACGATCCTACCCGCCCCCGCTTCGAAACGCCCCTCAAGACAGCACGCGCCACTTCACCCGGCAGGTGGTGGCCGGTCGAGCCCTTCGTCGAGCATCGACACGGGGTCTTCGAGCGGCTCGAGGTGGGTCGTCACGTGCCCGTTCGGCAGCAGCGCCAGCATCTCGACCTCGAGGCGCTCGGCGAGATCGTGCCCCTGCTTCACCGTCCACGAGCCCGGCACCAGCAGGTGCACCGTCACGAACGCGCGGCTCCCGGCCTGTCGCGTGCGGAGCGCGTGAAACCCGAAGCCCTGCTTGCGGTAGGACTCGAGGAGCGCCTCGACCTTCGCCACCATGTCTTGAGGCAACGCGGCGTCCATCAGGCCCGAGGCCGAGCGCTTCATCAGCTTGAACCCGGTGAACAGAATGTTCGCGGCCACGAGCAGCGCGAGCACCGGGTCGAGCCAGAGCCAGCCCGTCACGACGACGAGCCCCACGCCGACGATGACGCCGACCGAGGTCCACACGTCGGTCATCAGGTGATGCGCGTCAGCCTCGAGGATGACGGAGTGGTGTTTCTTGCCCACCGACAGCAGCACGCGCGCGACCGCGAAGTTGATGACCGACGCGACGACCGACACTCCGAGGCCAACCGCGACCGCCTCGAGCTCCTTCGGGTTCATCAAGCGGAGCACGGCCGACACGGCGATGCTGACGGCCGCGAGGAAGATGAGGAAGCCCTCGAACGCGCTCGAGAAGTACTCGGCCTTGCCGTGGCCCCACGCGTGGTTGGCGTCGGCGGGCTGCTCCGCGAGCCACATCATCCACAGCGCCATCAGGGCGCCGGCGAGGTTCACGAAGGACTCGAGCGCGTCGGACAACAGGCCGACCGAGCCGGTCAACGCCCACGCCACGCCCTTGAGCCCGATGGTGGCGACCGCCGCCGCGATGGACAGCCAGACGTACTTCTTCAACGACGGCGCGGCGCTCACGCCGACGATGCTGCACGAAGGGGCCGGACCGGTCGAGCATCGTCATCTGTCTCGCGCGACACGTCGCAGCGACGACCAGGAACCAACCAGAATGAGCGAAGCCCAGTCATTCTGATGCCACGGGCAGGACCAACGAAGGTCACATCTCTTCGCTGGTCTTCTTCATCGCCTTCGCCGCGTTCGTGGCGAGCTTCTCACCGGCCGCTTCAACCTTGTGCGCAGCCGACTGAACCGCGTGACCCGCTTTGACACCGAGCTGCTCGATGTCGCGAGAGACCTCGAGGGACGCCTGCCGGGTGGCTTCATCAGCCTTCTTCAAGAGGGTTGCTGCTTCGGCAGCAGCGCCCTTCACCGCGGTATCCACCCTGGCCACCGCGAGCTTCGCGGTCGCTGCGAGGGCGTCGATCTTCTTGTTCGTGTCCGAGTGGCTCATGAGTGACTTTCTTTCGAGGCGTTCGAGGGGACTGCGGGAGTCAGAAACTTCGACGGCGGGCGCGCCGCCCCTGCAAGAAGTGAATGGCCAGCGCTCCGGCAGCGCTCAGGAGCAACAGGTGAACCCGTGCATCGCCACGCCTGGCGCTCAGGCCGTACAGCCAGAGGACGAATGCTGCGATGCCCAGAATCGGGGCCATGTCAGGGACGCTTTCCGTCCGGCGCGATGGGCCCGCGCTTCACGCCAGGAACGAAGCGCGCCTCGACGAGGGGCGCGCGCCAGGCGTCAGAGGATTCTCTTCGCTCAGCGCCTGGAGCTTCAGGGTCCGGGCATTCCCGGGCCGCCGGGACTTCGGGTCGGTCGAAAGACGGAGCGCTCATGTTCGTTCTCACCTTCACTCACGAAGCCAACGCCCGCTCGAAGAAGACCGGGGACTTGCTCCCGGAGTCCCATCATTCTGAGTGACGAGCCCATCGGTTCAGGCGGCGACGCCATTGCCTGCCTGGGTCGGGTGCTCACCGACGTCGAACAACAGCACCTCGGCCTCTTCGGTTGCCGTCACAGACACCGCGCACTCTGCGCTCACCGCCGCGCCATCGCCCGCGATCAGCTCTTCCTCCATCACCTTGACGCTGCCCCGAATGACGTGAAGCCAGGCGACTCGCCCTGCGGTCAACTCATGCACGAGATGATGGCCGGCATCGATGCACGCCGAGTACAGCCTCGCGTCTTGATCGAATCGAAGGATGCCGCGGGCCGGCGCCGGTGAGGCCACGAGACACAGCACGTTGCGTCGCGCTGCGACGCTGAAGTGGCGTTCCTGATGACCTGGCGTGGTTTCCGTCGAAGCGCGAAGGCCACATTGGAAGAAGTGCGCGTTCTCGGTGCGGGAGAGGTTCCATTCACGATGGCGACGATTGGCGGCAGAGGAGACCCGTTGAAACCCGCCCGCTCTCAGCACGCCCCGCTGTCCACGTTCGTCTTCATACGAGAGTGAGCCTTCGAGGACGTAGGTGAGCCACTCGGCCCGGGCAAAGGACCGGTGGGGCAGCTCTTCATCTGGCGGAAGCTGCACCTCGTCGAGGTGCTCGAGGACGTGAAAGCCCGGGCCATCGTGGGCGCTCGTGCCCTTCGCTGAACCAGACGTATGCCAATGCTGCGGCACCGCGACCGGCTCGAGCTGCCGCGCGGCAGCTCTGCGCACGCTGATCACGTGCCCATCCAAACCATCACACCACAGAACTCCATCGACTGTGCATTCATGGCTGCTGCGCTCCAGTTGGACTGACGCCGAGAAACAAGCACGAACGGTGCCGTGGCCCTGGGACACTCCTGGTCAGCGGAGCGCGCGCTTTGCCCGGGCCTTGCCCATGCGCAGGCCGCTCGAGGCGGTCGTCGCCACCTGCTTCGACACCCGCGACGCGCCGCGCTTCAGCACACGCAGCACGACTTCCCCCAGCGTGGGCTCGTGATGAAGGGCGCGTTGAGCGGCCACTCCGACCAGAGCGCCAGCGCCAAGGAGCGCACCCGCGGCGACCGCCGGGTGCTTCGTCGCGAAGCCGCTTGCGACGCCGACGGCTCGCTTGACGCGGGTCTCGGCACCCCTCTCGAGGCGCTTCACGTCAGTCGACGCTCTCTCGACCCGAGAGGCCGAAACCGCAACACCTTTGCCAGTCTTCCTCTTCACTGCAGTCCTGGTTTCCATGTTCCGTCCTTTCCTTTCTCAGTCCCCATCGAGCGCCGACTCCTGCTCGAGCCCTTGTCCCAGAAGCAGAACCCGGGCCAACGAGCCCCCCTGATCAACATCAATCGGTTGAGGACGCGAAATTCCTGCGCTCGTCGAGTTGGTCCTTCGGCCGTCGCGCCTCACCTCGCGTCCTCCGTCAATCTGAGTTACTGGGCACTCAGAGAGTCTTCGGGAGTCAGCTCGAAGTGGGAGGGAATGATGCGAGCAATCGACCTCGAACACGCCGAGTTTCTGCAATTGGATTCAAGGGCCGGGCAGATCCACTTCGCGGGGGAACGGGCGCTGTTGATCGACGCCGTGGCGATGGGGCTCTTGAGGAAGTACCTCGTCGAGAACTTCGGCGAGAGCGCCGCCAGGACCGTCTTGACGCAGTTCGGGTTCGCGAATGGCTGGCGAATGGCCGAGTCGATGCGCTCCCAGTTCGTGTGGGACGACGCGAGTGAATGGGCGCAGGCTGGCCACCGGCTCCCGACGCTCAAGGGGTTGTGCCGCTTCGACCCCGCCTCCGAAGGCCCGCTCTCGAAATCAGGGGCCGTGATGTCTGCTTCCTTCGAAGCAGAACAACACCTGCTCCACTTCGGGCGCGCACCACGTCAGCTGCTGGATGATGTCTGGGCTGCTGAGCGGCTACCTGAGCTGCACCACGGGGCACGAGGTCTTCGTGCTCGAGGATCGCTGCGTGGCCAAAGGCGATGCCACCTGCCACCTCATCGGCCGTACTCGCGAGGAATGGGGCGAACCCGGCAAGGGAGCGCTGCGCTTCTTCGACGCCCGCAGCCTGTCGGACGCGCTCGAGATCTCGCTCGAGCGGGTCATCGACACGCTCAAGACCGCCGAACGGAAGCTCGCCCAGCATGAGCGTGTGCTCAAGGTGGTCGAACCGACCAACGAGCTCACCCCCCTCGGGCTCATCGCAAACAGCGCGGCGATGCGAACGCTGGTCGATCTCGCTCGCAGGGTCGCGAAGGTCGACGCGACGGTGCTCCTGACGGGAGAGAGCGGTTCCGGCAAGGAACGCGTCGCCCGGCTCGTCCACGAAGAGTCGACCCGGAAGTCGGGCCCCTTCATCGCCGTGAACTGCGGCGCCATCACCGAGACCCTGCTCGAAAGTGAACTCTTCGGCCACGCGCGCGGCGCCTTCACTGGAGCCACCCACGACCGGCCGGGGCTCTTCGAAGCGGCGAACCATGGCACGCTGCTCCTTGACGAGGTCGGAGAGGTCTCGCCGGGCATGCAGGTGAAGCTGCTGCGGGCGCTGCAGGAACACGAGGTGCGGCGCGTCGGGGAAAACAAGAGCCGCACCGTCGACGTGCGCATCGTCGCGGCGACGAATCGGGACCTCGGCGCCGCGGTCGCAGCCGGCACCTTCCGCCAGGATCTCTACTACCGGCTCAAGGTCGTCGAGCTCAACGTCCCCTCGCTGCGAGACCGACGGGAAGACGTTCTGCCCCTGGCGCGCGTCCTTCTGGCAGCTGCAGCGCACCGCATGCAGCGCGACGTGACGAGCCTGAGCCCCGCGTCCGTCGACGTCCTGATGAGCTCACGCTGGCCGGGCAACGTCCGTCAGCTCGAGAACGCCATCGAGCGGGCCGTGGCGCTCGCACAGGGAGACCGCATCGAGGTCGGCGACCTGCCGAGCGACCTGAGCACGCCGTCGGCGCTGCCTCCGACGTCAGTGGGAGCTTCGGTGCGTCACCTCGAAGACATCGAACGCGAGTACATTCTTGCGGCCCTTGCGGTGAACGAGGGCAATCAAACCCGCACGGCGCAACAACTGCACATCGGCTCGGCGACGCTCTATCGAAAGCTGAAGCAGTATGGCGTGCTGAAGGGAAGCGACCGGCCGTCCTGACGTGTCGTTGTGATGAGGCGCCTCGCTGGACCTGAAAGAGGCTCTCGGCGCGCCGCTCGAATTCCGCGACGATAGCCGTTGGCAAGGTCCCTGCTGTGTCACGAGACACTATGCGAACCCAACTCCGGTTGAGCGCCGTCTCTCCATTAGCAGTGGTGAGTCTCATGCTCGCGAGTCCCGTCCTGGCGGACGACGAGCGCCCCGTCGGAATCAGCGCGGCCTCGTCGAGCGCCATGTTGCTGCCGATTGAGCACCTCGTGCCCGGCCAGATCTCGTCGGATGGGCCCAACCGCTTTGCCAATATTCGCTTCGAAGCCCACTTCGCCTTCGGCTGGTACGGCGCTCTCGGCGGCGGCGCTCGCGTCGAGTTCCCCATCGTCCGGGCCGGCCTGCTGCCGAACGTCGACGACGAGCTCGCGCTGAGCATCGGTGCCGAGCTCTTCTACTTCTATGGCCCCTACGTCGGGCTGGGGGTGACCCCGATCGCCGCGCTGCAGTGGAACTTCTTCGTTGGAAACAACATTTCGCTGTTTCCGGAGCTGGGCGTCGCCTTCGTCTTCGGGCCGAGCCGCGACCGGTACTGGGGCTCCGTCGTCGCGCCCTACCTGGGCGCAGGCATTCGTTTTCACTTCACCGACCGAAACGCGGTCTTGCTGCGAGTGAGCTGGCCGGCAGGCCTCCAGGTCGGGCTCACGTTCTGAGCTGAGCGCCAACGCTTCCCATCACGATTCGCACCCCGCGAATCGCCCACGACGTCACCCACGTTCTTCTCATCGGAGTCACTCATGCACGCTCGAGCACTCGTCGTTTCCATCACCCTGGCCGTCGGAGGCGGGGCTCTCGCTGCGCCCCCCGACCCGCTGCTCACGGCTCGAACGAAGTTGTCTTTGATGACGACCGAGGGCGTGAACAGTGGCGGCATTCACGTCGACTCGACTGACGGCGTGGTCATGCTCTACGGGAAGGTCGACACCGCCGCCCAGCGAGCGAAAGCAGAGGCGGCGGCGCGGGCGGTTGGTGGCGTTCGCGATGTGACGAATCAGCTCCAGGTGGTGCCGGTCGCCCAGGCGAAGCAGGTTGCGCGGACCGACGCCGAGACGAACACCGCCGTTCAGAAGGCGCTCAGCGGTGACCCCGCGCTCGCCGACAGCAGCATTCGGGTGAAGTCGGTCGCGAAGGGCGTCGTGCTCCTCACCGGCAAGGCCGACTCGTTCAGCGACCACCTGCGCGCCATGCGGCTCACCAGCCGCACCCCTGGGGTTCAGCAGGTGAACACCGAGGTGGTGTCGCCTGAAGCCTTCGGCAAGCGGGAACAGGCGTCGAAGCTCCACGAGGCCGGTCTGGCGCCCCGCTCCAGCGCGCGCGACATGGAGACGACGGCGAGCGTCAAGCTTCGCCTGTTCGGCGCGAAAGACGTGCCTTCCCTGGAGATCAGCGTCGACACCGAAGACGGCGTCGTGACGCTGTTCGGTATCGTCCCGACCACCGCGACGCGCGAGAGCGCTGGGCTCGAAGCGAGCCGCGCGAACGGAGCCCTTCGCGTCGAGAACCTGCTCGAAGTGGTTGCGTCAGCGCAGAAGGCGGCCGTCGTCGCGAAGGATGGAGACATCAGCCGCGACCTCTCGCTCGCGATGAAGGACCGCCCCGAGTTCAAGCGGGTGGTCACTTCGGTGAAGAACGGCGTGATTCAGCTCACCGGCGGCGTCGAGACCGGTTGGGACGAGCTCTCGATGGCGCGCGTGGCGCGGCGAGTCCCCGGTGTTCGGGGCATCGAGAATCAGCTGCAGGTCGACGCCGCGGTTCGCTGACGAACCTCGCGTCGGCTTCTCCCGACGGGCCGCGAGGCTCGCCGGGATGTATTCGTTTCTGACGCCCGACGGTACAACGCCCACCATGAACGACTCGCCTCCACGCATCACCGTCCTGTCGTGGCTGACGCTGGGCCTGGTGGTGAGCTCGACCCTCGTCCTCCTGCCGATGTGGCCACCGCTCGTCCTCGCGGTCTGGACCGCAGGGCTCACCAGGCCGATGTTGCTCCGTTTTGAACGGGGCCTTCACGGACGTCGGCGCGCGGCGGCGGTGCTGTCCTTGATGCTCTTCCTCGTGGTGGCGCTCCCCTTGAGCCTGCTCATCGTCGGCGTCGTCGTGGGCGCCAGGGAGCTCCTCACGACGGTCCAGGCCTCTTCATCGGCGAGAAGCGCGCTCGAAGGAATCCTCTCGTCGCCTGACTCGCCGACCGTGCTTCCTTCGTCGCTGGCAGACGTGACGAACCTGGTGAAGCGCTCGGGCATGCAGGGGTTCGACCTGCTCAGCTCCATCGCCGGGGCCGCCGTCGCGGCGATCGTCGGGCTCTTCCTCTACTTTGGTGGGGCCTACGCGCTGCTCGTCGATGGCGAGCGCCTGTGGCGCTGGGCACAGAGCAACTCGCCGCTCTCGACGAACGCCTCCCAGCGCCTCGGCACGGCGTTTCATGAGACGGGTCGAGGGCTGTTGATCGGCGTCGGGCTCACCAGCCTCATGCAGGGCCTGGTCGCGACCATCATCTACGCGAGCCTCGGCGTTCCGCGGTCGTGGGTGCTCGGCCCCATCACGGGCCTGGCCTCGGTGATTCCCTTCGTCGGCACGGCGCTGGTCTGGGCCCCCATCGCGCTCGGCCTCTTCCTGACGGGCAGGCCCGGCCGCGGGGTCCTCTTGTTGGTGCTCGGGGTCGCGGTCATCGGCACCGTCGACAACCTGCTGCGGCCGCTCTTCGCTCGATGGGGCGCGCTGCAGATGCCTGCGTTCCTGGTGTTCGTCTCGGTCTTCGGTGGGCTGGCGGCGTTCGGAACGTGGGGCGCCCTGCTCGGACCACTCGTCTTGCGCTTGACGATGGAGGCGCTGGCGCTGGCTCGAGAGAGCGTCGAGCACACGGGTGACCCCGTCGAGGCGACGGAGCCACCCGCTGCACCTCCGTGAGCCGTTCGTCGAGCATCGCTCCACTCATCACGTCTCCAGTGACCGCCGGTCCCCGAATCACACGCCACCGTTGCAGGGCACGGACCACAGACCGGTGTGGAGCAGTCGTTGCAAGAGCCAGCACGGGCCGATGGAGGCAAGAGTGAAGGAGCGAGACATGAAGACGACCTGGCTGGGCCGCGGCGCGCTGGCGGTGGTGGGGGTGATGGTTCTGATTCAACTGGTGCCGTACGGCAGGCAGCACACGAACCCGCCGGTGACGGCCGAGCCGACATGGCCACCGGGCGTCCGCACGGTGGCCGTGCGTGCATGTTTCGACTGCCACAGCAACGAGACGAAGTGGCCGTGGTACTCGAACGTCGCGCCGGTTTCCTGGCTCATCTTCCGGGACACGATGGAGGGCCGTCGCCAGCTGAACTTCTCGGAGTGGGACAGACCTCAGCGCGAAGCCGACGAGGCGGCGAAAGAGGTGCGCGAGGGCGAGATGCCGCTGGCCATCTACCTTCCGCTCCACCACGACGCGAGGCTGACACCCGCCGAGCGAACGGCGCTCATCGCGGGGCTCGAGGTCATCGGCCGCACGGCCCTTCGTGCACCATCGAATGAGCGCTCGGCTCGTTGAGCGGCCACCGAAGCGTTCCCGTCAGCGCATCGCCTGCGCGGCCCGCCACTTGTGGAACCACGGCACCGCGTCAGCCAGCACCGTCCTCTGGGAGACACCTCGGAGTTCGATCGCGGCGACGACGGGCATCGACTTCACCAGCACCGCCCCCCCACACGCCTGGCGTCTCGCGCACCGCGAGGTCGGCCCAGACGTCGAGCGCCTCGGCGTGGACGCGGACGTCCGTGACCTCGACGAGGTTGGGCACCACGCGGATGGAGGCGGTGCACGAGACATCGTGATGCTCCGACATGAGCCGCACCGGGAAGGGAACCGGCACCTGCGCCTCGACGATGCCCATCACTGGTTGCAGGTGCTGCACTTCGAACTCCACCTTCGCCGTCGTCCGGAGCGGGCCGTTGACCGAGAGGGTCCAATCGGGGACGCGCGCCTTCAGCCAGAAGCCGTCGTAGCGACGATGGTCGGCAAAGACCGTGGCGTCGGTGAAGTCGAAGGAACTGCCGTCGAGCCGCATCAGCCCCGTGGACAAATCGATGGAACGGAGGTGCGCCTTCGCCACGGCCTGTCCCACGAGACGGGAGGCGCGGCTGGCCAGCTCGAGCTTGCTGAAGGTCGCCTCGACTTCGCCCGACCCCTTCGAAGTGGTGCTGTCGAGCGCGAGGGTGGCGTTGACGAGCCCCTCGCCCTTCACGACGGAGAGGCCAGAACCACGGGGAAGGAACCGATTGAGGAAGCGCAGGTCGCTCGCGTGGCCCTTCGTCAGCGTCAGCACACCCTCGAAGGCATCGGGAGTCGTCAGATCGGCCGGGCCCTTCGACACGAGCCGGAACCGCTCGGCATGCATCCACGGCGTCTGGTCCGAGCCCGTCGCTTGGGGCGACAGCAGCACGAGCTCGAGCCTCCGCGCGCCCTCTTGCGCTGTGAGGCGCACCTCGCCTTCGCCGCGGAGTGAAATGAAGGGCGTCAACAGCGTCACACCCGGCGCCTTCGAGACGAAGGTGCTCCCGTCCTGCAGCACGCCCCGTGTGAGGTGCACGTCCGCGTCGACGAGCCCGTCGGCACCACCCACCGTCAGCCAGGGCACGCTGCGCACCGCGAAGTTCGCGACGGCCGCCGAGTCGAGCGCCCCCTTCAGCGCGACGTTCGCGCTCAGCTTGTGCAGGTCTGTCAACGAGGCGCCTTCGAAGGAGAGCCGGTCGAGGTCGGCGCGAGCAGACAGGCCCGTCAGGGTGAGGAGCGTCTGGTCACCGCGGGTGAGCTCGCCTTTCGTCTCAGCCAGCGAGACGTCGTCGAGGGTGAGCGAGCGCAGCGGCTCGAACACCATGCCACCCGAGATGGCGCCTGCGCCCCGGTAGCGCACCTCGCCGACCCACACCTCGCGCACGTCGGTCAGCTGCAAGCTGCTCAAGTCGAAGGTGATGAGCTTCGGCCAGACCTCACCCGGCACCTTCTCACCAGAAGGGAAGCCATCGATGTCGGGGAGCCACGCGCGGTGCACGCGCTCGTCGCCCGGCAGCACGCGTGGCCTGAGCTTGAAGACGATGCCCGACGCCATCACGCTCTTCGCCTCGAGCCGCAGAGAGAGCAGCGCCCAGGGTGAGATGTAACCGCTCACGCGCGAGCCCTGAATCTGCACCTGCGTGTCGGGGTCCTGGAAGGACAGGTCGAGGTCTTCGAGCTGAATCGCCAGCGGCGGCCACAGCGTCCACGCGCGGCCGTAGCGGATGCGCAGGTGCGCGGGGTCGCCGTTCATCCATTGGAGCGGCCAGCGGCTGGCCAGGAGGGCATTCGAGCCGCCAAGGGCTGCCATCAGCAGGACAACCACCACCAGCGCGGACCAGCGCAACGCACGTCGCATTCCGCTGCGAGTTGCACGTCTCGTGCCTCTGCGCCGTCGAGTGGCCCTCCCAGTCGAGGGCATCATCGTGATGGAGCGCTCCGTCGTTCTCGAAGGGTTCATCAGGCCAGGGCAGCTCGCTCAGGCGGCCGGTGCGCGAGGAGTCGACGAACGAGCTTCACCACTTCGACACCCGCGAGCGGAATGAGCCCCGCGCCGAGGCTGACGCCGACCACGCGCCAACTGAAGGGCCCCAGACCGAACAGGCGCTGCGTGAGGGGCAACGCCAGCAGCCCGAGCTGCAGCAGCGCCGTCGCCGCCACCACGCCGACGAGTCGCAGATTCGTGAACGAACCGACCTGGAAGAGCGTGCGCGTGAAGCTGCGCGCGCCGAACGCATTGAAGAGCTGCGTGAAGACGAGGGTGGAGAAGGCCACGGTGCGCGCGTGCTCGAGCGAGTCGTTGGCCCGCGCGAGCATGAAGGCCGTGAGCGTGACGGCTGCGACGAGGGCGCCGAGCAGGCCGACGTTGAGCCACTCGCGTCTGCCAAGCATCGCGCGCGACGAGTCCCGCGGTGGGCGCTCGAGCACCTCGTCTCCTGCCGGGTCCATCACGAGCGCGAGCGCAGGCAAACCGTCGGTCACCAGGTTCACCCACAACAGCTGAAGCGGGAGCAACGGCAACGGCCAGCCGACGGCGGCGGCGACGAACAACGTCAGCAACTCCCCAGCGTTGCCGGCGAGCAGGTAGGTGAGCGTCTTCTGGATGTTGTCGAAGATGCCGCGGCCTTCTTTCACGGCGGCGACGATGCTCGCGAAGTTGTCGTCGGCCAGCACGAGGTCGGCCGCTTCGCGAGTGACTTCACTGCCACCGACGCCCATCGCGATGCCGATGTGCGCCTCTTTCAGGGCTGGCGCATCGTTGGTGCCGTCGCCCACCATGGCGACGACGTCTCCCTTCGCGGTGAGCTCGCGCACGAGGAGCAGCTTCGCCTCGGGTGTGACCCTCGCGTGGACGATGGCGTGGGCGTCGTCCCCTTCGCGCAGCACGCCCATCTCCCGGGCGATCGCCTCGGCCGTGTCCTTCGCGTCACCCGTCGCCATCACGGTTCGAATGCCGGCCGCGCGCGCCGTCGCGACCGCGGCAGTGGCCTCGGGCCGTGGCGGGTCTGCGATGCCGACGAGGCCCAGGAGCGTGAGCCCCACCTCCTCTTTCCCGGTGCCAGTCGCGACGGCCAGCACGCGCAGGCCCTTCATCGCGAGCGCCTTCGTGGCCTCGAGCGCGCCGTCGGTGCCTGCGATGCACAACGGGAGCACCGTCGTCGGGGCGCCCTTGACCGAGAGCACCCCGTCGGCGTGGAGCACGCTCATGCGTTTCCGGTCGGCGTCGAACGGGTTGACGTGCACGCGGGGGTTCTTCGGGTCGGCGACAATCGACAGCCCCTTCTTCTTCGCGGCGACGAGCAGGGCGAGCTCGGTCGGGTCGCCCACGCCCCAACGGCCTTCAGCGTCGAGCGCGGCCTCGACGTTCGCCACCGCGCAGGTCAGCACCTTCGTCTCGTCGCCCCAGACTTCGCGAAGCTCCATCTTCCCGGTCGTCAACGTGCCGGTCTTGTCGGTGACGATGACGCTCGCGCTGCCGAGGGTCTCCACCGCGCTCAGCCTTCGCACCAGGACGTGTCGCGTGGCCATGCGTCTGACGCCGATGGCGAGCGCGATGGTGACGATGGCCGGCAAGCCTTCGGGCACCACGGCCACCGCGAGCGACACCGAGGACACCCAGACCTCGAGCCATGGCAGGCCTCGGAGCGCGCCGACCGCCGCGACCACCGCGACCACCGGGAGGCACACCAGCATCAGCACGCGGCTCACCTTCTCGAGCTGCACTTGCAGCGGCGTCTTCACCTCGGTCGCGGTGTCGAGCAGCGTCGCGATCTTCCCGAGCTCGGTGCGTTGCCCGGTGGCTGTGACGATGGCCCGGCCGGTCCCAGTCGCGATCGGAGAGCCCATGAAGACGCGGTCGCGTTGTTCGGCGAGTGGCGCATCGGGCTCAGCGGGCGTCGTCGACTTCTCGCTTGGCTGACTCTCTCCGGTCAGCGCGGCTTCGACCGTCGTGAGGCTGTGGGCCTCGAACAGCTGGGCGTCAGCGGCCACGACGTCACCCGTCTCGAGGACGAGGAGGTCGCCCAATACGACGTCGGTGGCGGGCACGAGTGACGGAGCACCGTCTCGTTCCACTCTCGCGCGCGGCGACGTCAGCGCACGAAGCGCCAACACCGAGGCCTGCGCGCGAAACTCCTGCACGAAGCCCACGACTGCGTTGAGGACGACGATGGCGATGATGGCGATGGCTTCGACGACCTCGCGCAGCACCCCCGAGATGACGGCCGCGATGACGAGGAGCCAGATGAGCGGTGAGGTGAACTGGCGCGCGAGCAGCCGCCACCACGGCGTCCCCGGCTTCTGATTCAGCGCGTTGGGCCCATCGAGGGCGAGCTGGGCGGCTGCCTGGGCCTGACTCAGGCCGTGCGGGGAGGGATCCATCATCGTGAACGGTGCAACCCTTCGGCCGTCAGCGTGAGGTCGGCGATCGAGCGGGTGCTGTTCTGCCGAGCGCCTCGCGAGAATGGCCGCCCAGGGGTCCTTCACTGTGATGGGTCGACCATCGGGGTGATGGCCGTTCTGGGCTGGTCGGCTTCAAGCACCCGGTTCTGCGACCGGCACGGCGCATGCGTCGTGGTGGCGGTGGAACGAAAGGAAGGTACGCCATGCTCAATCTTCTCTGGGTGCTCGCTGCGGTGTTCATCGTGCTGTGGATTCTCGGCCTCTCGATGAGCATCAACGTCGGAGCATTCATTCACATCTTGCTGGTGCTGGCCGTCATCTCGGTGCTGGCTCGCATCATCCTGGGGCGTCGAGTCATCTGACTCGAGCCAACTCGTCGAAAGGAACCCGTCACATGACCACGAAGCACGCCGTCACTCAGAAGGTCACCGAAGTCACCCACCGCGTCGAAGAGGCCGTGCAGAAGGTCGGCCACGGCCTCCAGGAAGCCGTCACGAAGGTCGCGAACAAGGCAGACGCCGCGACGCAACCGACGACCGCTGACACCAACGTGGCGAAGGCTGCCAACGCCGTCGATGAGACGGCACAGAAGGCCGGGAACGCCGTCGCCGAGGCCGCGCGGAGGACGAAGAACGCGCTGAGTGAAGCGGCTGACAAGGCGAAGAACGCCGTTGGGAACGCCGCGAACAGCGCCGCCAAAGCGCTCAACAAGTAGGCCGTCATTTCGATGGACCTGTTGCCTCGACCGAGGGGCCTCGCCAACGCGAGGCTCCTCAGAAGACCGCGCCGAGGCCGAGCCGAAGCCGAGGGCTCCACACGAAGCCATCGCCGTAGTCGTTCACGGCCCCACCCACGCCGAGCTGGAACACGAAGTTGCCGAGCGTGAAGTTGTAGCCGACGGCCGCGCCGAACCCGATTCCGAAGCTCCGCGTCGGCGCGTCGGTGTTGGGCACGAGGTAGGCGGCGTTGATGGACGGCCCGAACCAGAGCCCCCGAGGTGCTGCTCGAATGAGGTGAACCCTCACGCCCACTTCAGGAGCGATGGCGATGATGTTCCCGCGCACAGGAGGGTTGAACACCCCGCGGAACGTCAGCACCGACATGCCGAACTCGACTCCGATGAACTGACCGAGGGCGCGCTCGTACTCGAGGGTGACGAGCCCGTTGAAGAGGTCGCCCGGGTTGACGAGGAGCAGGTTCTTCGGGTCGCTCGACGGCGCACTCGCAGGCGCGGCGGCGGGTGCCGAACTCGAGCTACTCGACGACGTCTGCGCCGCGACCGGAAAACCCAACAACCCCAACGACACAAAGACAGCCATCTCTCTGGTTCTCATGAAAGGCTCCTTTCAAACGACCTGGGTTGTTCTGGAATCAAAGTGCTCGGTGTTCAGCAGGCGTGGTCGACTGCACGGGATGTACCGGGCGCTCGTCATCGGCGGCGCGCATGGCTCGATCGATGCTGTTGCATGGGTTCGAGGAGACTTCCCATGACAACGTGGAATCGGGTTTTCGCCATCGCGATGCTCGCTCGAGGTGCGGCGGCGCTGAGCGAAGAAGCAGTATCGACGCGACCCAGCACGACGATGGTGCAGGTCGAGCCGAAGAACGTCGCCTTCATGAACCTGGGCGAGCTCGTCACTGGCGGTGTCTCGATCGAATACGAGCGAGTCATCTTCCCGTGGCTCGGCATCACGGCAGACCTCGGCATGCGCGGCTTCGACACCCCGCTCGTCAACCGTCAGACGTGGAGAACCGCAGCGACCGCAGAGCTCGGTGCTCGATTCCATTTCCTCAGGCCCGCGCCTGGTGGCCTGTTCGTCGACGCGCACCTCACGGGAGTCGCGCTGATGAAGAGCCTCGACGGTGTTCCGCTGAGGCCGCTGGGCTGGGGCGCAGGCGCCTCGGTTGGCTACCAGTTCGTCGTGCTGCCCAACTTCGCGCTGCAGCTGGGTGCAGGCGTCGGCTTCGTCGATGCGGGAGCCGGTCTGCAGTGGGAGCCCCGCCTGCGGGTTGGGCTGGGCGTCATGCTCTGACCGTCGCTCGACTCCTCGATGACGCAGCGTCGAAGTCCCGCAGCCACGAAAGTCGGCCGCGGCGCTCCCCTTGCACTCCCCATCCCGAAGAGCGCTTCAACGGCATCGTCACGGGGTGAAGCGCGATGAGCGCCGTTCAACGCACTTTCGCTGAACGCCTGAGTCCCTCCCTGCCGCACCCAACGAGCCCACATGACCAACCACCTGCTTGCGCTAACGTTGCTCACGCTGTCCTGCACCCACGTTCGAGCGAAGGACGAGACCGTCGCCGAGCACCGGAACGACGCCGCGGTTCACGAGGCTCGCGCGCGAGAAGAGCGTGCGCAGTACGACGCGACGGAAGTCAGGCGCGTGCCACCGCGGTCACCGATGATGGGCGCGGAGATCGGCGCCGGAGCCATCGGAGAGTCCTACAACCCGACGAGCGACCACCTGGCGGCCGCCGACCGTGAGCTGCGAGAGGCCAACGACCACCTCGCCGCGGCGAAGACACTCATCACCTTCGAGAACAAAGCCTGTGTCGGGTTGTCGGCCGGCGAGCGGTCTTCATGCCCGCTGCTGGCGTCGTCGGTGAGCAATGTGAAGGGCACGACGCGTGGCTTTCTGATGACGCTCAAGCCCGACGTCGACGCCCAGCAGACGTACCAGCGGCTGGCGTGTCACCTCGCCTACGCCGTCGCGAGCGGCTTCGACCGCCCGTCCTGCCCGCTCTTCCTCAAGGGAACGAGCCTCAGCCGCGTGGGAGCCGACGGCATCAGCTTCGTTGGGGACACCGAGGCCGTGGCGCTCGACCTGCGGTACTCGGCACGGCGCATCTTCACCGGCTACCAACCGGTCACGTCTCCGTAGGCCACGCGACCCTCACGACGGAGACGGTCACGAAGGCTGCGCCTGAGGACCGCCCCCGTCGCGTGCGTCCTGTGTTGTCCGCCGTCCGCTGACCTGGCGCTGGACGACCGAATGGGGGGACCCCGCCAAGGTGACACTTGACCCTGCGCCACGCGCGGCAAACAGTCCGACGCGATGCGCGCGAGGTTGAGCCGGCTGTGGGCACGACTGCGCGGAGCGATGCCGCTGCGGTGGGCTGGCCTGGTCCTCGGGGCCGCTGCAGGGCTCGCGCTCCGGGTGAGTGAGACCGACGTCGACCATGTGTTGCGGCCGGTGGCGCTCGTGGCGCTCGCCCTCGTCGCGGCGTGTGTCGGGTTGGTGCTGGTGACGACCCTGGTGGTGCGCCGCATCGTGAAGGGCCAGGCCGTGGGTGTTCCGCCCGAGCTCCAGTCCGGCGCCGAGCTGACGACGACCTTCCGCGTTCCCAACGTTCGCGCGCTCGGCCTGCTCGACGTGCAGCTGGAGTGGGCGACGCCTGCGGGCTTCTCGGTCTCCCTGGTGCGCACGGAGGGCCGCCTCGGCGAACGCATCAGCGCGCTGGAGCGGGGCCGACACGACGCGCTGGTGCGCCGCTTCACCATCGAAGACGTGTTCGGGCTGTCGGCGCTCTCGTTCGAAGTGTCGTGGCCCCTCACCCTGCGCGTCACGCCAGTCGCGGCGCCGGTCAGCGCGACGCTCGCGGCCTCACGCTCGAGTGGTGATGCGTGGTCTCACCCGTCGGGCCGCGCGGAAGGCGACCTCGTCGAGATGCGCTCGTATGCCCACGGCGACTCGATGCGACACGTGCTCTGGCGAACGTATGCGCGCACGCGTCGGCTGCTGGTGCGCATGCCGGAGCGCGCCGTCGCTCCACAACCCCTCAACGTCGCCTTCCTCATCGCCGGTGAAGGTGACGAGCCGAGCGCCGGCGTCGCGCGGGTCTTCCTGGAGCAGGGGCTCCTCGGCCCTGACTTCGTCTTCGCAGCCGATGGCGCCCTCAAGCCCGTCACGCGCGTGCCCGAGGCGGTGGAGCAGATCATCGACTCCATCCGCGTACGGAAGGACGGCGCCGCTGGCCTCGAGGGCCTGGCGAATCAAATCGAGTCGCATCGCCTCGGCGCGTGTGTCGTGTTCGCGCCGCCCATCGACGGGCCGTGGCGCGAGAAGCTGGTCGCGATGAGCCGACGGCTCTCGATGCCCGCGACGGTCGTCATCGGCTTCGACGGTGGCGACGAGACGAAGCCGAGCACGCGGGTGCCGCAGTGGTTGCTCCGCGAGGACGTCGAGGCCAGCCGCGCCGCTGCGCTGGTGGCGCTCAAGACGGCGCTCGAAGCCGACGGCTTTCCCGTGCGCATCGTTCACCGCCCGACAGGGAGGTTGGTGTGACGACGCCTCCCCTTCGTCAGAGCCGCGCGCTCGCGGTGCTGCAGACCCTCATTCTCCTCGCGGGCGCGAGCTTCTTCCTCGTACCCATCGCGACGACGCCAGGCCTCGTCGCGGCGCTCGGCGGCATCAGCCTCGCGTGTCTGCTGTCGTTCCGGATTTCGTCGAAGCTGAAGGTCCTCAACGCGCTCGCTGTGTCGGTGGGCGTGGTGCTGCTGGGCCTGTTGCTCCAGAAGGTGCTGCTGTCGGTCGCCCTGCCCTTCTCGCCCGGCTTCACGTTGACGGTGGCCGACGTGCTGTCGCTCGCGCTGGTCTGCGTCGGTGCAGCCTTCGCCGTTCGACTCCTCGCCGCGCGGGTGCCCGGGTTCTCGGTGCTCGAGTTCGCGCTCGTCGTCGGCGCCGTCGCGCACGCCTTCGCAGCGCACCGCCACGAGCGAATCCACCAACCGCGCGTGTTGAGCGACTTTGCCTGGATGAATGGGGTCGACCCGCAGACGCTCCTGGCGGGCCTCGGCGTCGCGGTCGTCGTGCTGGCCGCGCTGCTGCTGCTCCGCGTTCGAAAAGGCGCGCGTGCGGTGCTGGCGCTGGCGCTCCTGTTGCTGTTCGGCGTGCTCGCGCTCCAGCTCGCGCCCGACCGACCCGTGAAGAAGGTCGACGACAACGACCTCGGCTTGACCAGAGACGAAGAGGGGAAGGACGGAGACAAGGACCAGGACGGGAAAGGCGACGGCAAGGGTGGTGGCGGCGGCAAGAGCGACAAGCCTCCTGACCCGGTGGCCATCGTGCTGCTGCAGGACGAGCTGCCGGACACGCCGGTGCTCTACTTCCGGCAAGCGGTGCGCTCGCGCCTGGTGGGCGACAAGCTCGAGCAGGACGACACCGGCCGCTTCGACGCCGACGTGCCCATGGCGTTCCCGACGACCGCGACGATGAAGCTGCCGTCACCGCAGGCGCCGGGTCTGCATCAGACGTTCGACACCTCGATGTTCCTGCTCGTCGACCACGCGCAGCTCCCGGGGCTCGGCCACCCGAGTGAGTTGACCCTGCTCGAGAACCCGGACCCGCGCCGCTTCGTCACCGTCTACGGCGTGAAGTCGTCGCTGCTCACGCGCCCCATCGAGCGGCTCTTCGGCCGGCAGTCGGTGCCCGAGCGTTGGAGCGAAGAAGAGCGCGCGCACTACACCGCCGTGCCGAACGACCCGCGCTACCGGGAGCTCTCCGACCGGCTCGTGCGAGAGGTCGACCCGCGCTTCGTCGGTGACGACGTGATGAAGGCGTTCGCGCTCAAGCAGTACCTGGAGAAGAAGGGGTTCTACAGCCTCAAGCAGAAGCAGCTGGTGGGCGACGCGCCGACGGCCGAGTTCCTCTTCGGCGACCTGAAGGGCTACTGCGTTCACTTCGCGCACGCGGCGGTGTTCCTGCTGCGCAGCCAGGGAATTCCCGCGCGCGTGGCGCTCGGCTACGGGGTGCAGACGCAGCGACGTGGCGCAGGTTCGGCGGTGCTCATTTACGGGCAAGACGCGCACGCGTGGCCCGAGCTGTACCTCGACGGCGTCGGTTGGGTGACCTTCGACATCAGCCCAGAGGCGTCCGACGAGCCGGTGCGCCCGCCGATGGAGCAGGAGATGGAGGTCGTCTTCGGAGAGCTCGCGCGCAAGGAGCCGGCGACGCAGCCCCTCGCCCGCGCGTTCGCGATTCCGTGGGGCCGGGTGAGTCTGGCGCTGCTCCTCGCCGTCGTGCTGCTGGCCTACGCCATCAAGCTGGTGCGCCGGCTCTCGGGGAGCTCGCACGTCGCCGTGTACCGCGCGGTGCTCGACCGGCTCTCTGACGTCGGCGCCGTGCGCCACTACGGCGAGAGCCGCGAACGCCACGCTGCGCGCCTCGCCCGCCAGGCGCCCAGCTTCGAACGCCTCACGACGGCGCACCTGCGCCTCGCGCTCCGTGGCGCCGACGAGAAGACGAAGTCGGAGTTCGACACCCTCGCGCGCGCCACGAGAGCAGAGCTGCGCGCCAACACCCCGTGGCTTCTTCGAGCCCGGGCCTTCTTCAACCCCATCGGCTGGTGGTTCACCCGATGACACCGCCGGAGCACGACATGACGACCCCCGACCCGACCCCCGCGGCGCCGAGCCTGGAGCCCGCGCCCTCCGCGCCGCTCGAGGCCACCGCGCCTTCGCTCCCGCAGGCCACCGGTCCCCGGCCGCTCTCGACGCTCGACGACGTGCGCTCCCTCGCCGGCCGCCTGCGCGACCGCATGCGCGACCAGGTGATGGGCCGCGACGACATCATCGAGCTGGTGCTGGTGGCGCTCTTCGCCGACGGCCACGTGCTGCTCGAGGACTACCCGGGCTCGGGCAAGACGACGCTCGCCAAGTCGCTGGGCCACTCCATCATCGACGACTTGAGGCACGACGACATCGCCGACTTCCGGCGCGTGCAGTTCACCCCCGACCTGCTGCCGTCGGACGTGACGGGCGTGATGATCTTCGACACCGCCACCAACACCTTCACCTTCCGCCGCGGACCCCTGTTCGCGTACGTGGTGCTCATCGACGAAATCAACCGCACCTCGCCCAAGGTGCAGTCGGCGCTGCTCGAGGCGATGGCCGAGAAGCAGGTCACCGTCGACAACACCACGCACAAGCTCGACGACCTCTTCTTCGTGCTGGCGACGCAGAACCCGCTCGACGCGGTGGGCACCTACCCGCTGCCGATGGCGCAGCTCGACCGCTTCCTCTTCAAGCTCTCGATGAAGCACATCGACCGCGCGTCGGAGCTCGAGGTGTTGCGCGCGTGGGGAACGCCGCGTGCCCCGAGAGAGCTGCCGAAGGTCTTGCGCGGTGACGTCGTCGCCGCCCGCAAGCTGGTGCGTGAGACGGTCGCGTGTGACGTGCGCGTACAGGAGTGTCTCGTCGACGCCGCCCGGCTCCTTCGCGCGGACAAACGGGTGCGGCAGGGCGTGTCGACACGATGTCTGGTGCAGGCCATCCCCGCGCTCCAGACCCTCGCCGTGCTCCGCGGCCGTGACTTCGTGTCGAGCGAAGACCTCGAGACGCTGGCGCCGGTGCTCTTCGCGCATCGACTCGAGCTGGCACCCGGGGTCCTCGCGCCCGCGCTCATCAGTGAAGTGTTGAAGGCGCCCATCGAGAAGCTCTCGCGGCAGACCCTGGGAACGGCGTGATGCTCCGGCTCTGCGGCCTCAGCGTCCTGGTCTCGACGTCCGCGCTCGCGGCGTTCGCCGACTCGTTCACTGCGGAGGAGAACGCATTGCTGAAGGAGCTCGACGGCGCCCACTTCATCAAGGCGCGCCGCGCGGCCGAGCAGGTGCTGGCGAAGAACCCCGACTCCTTCGTCGCGACGTGGGCGATGGCGCGTGTGCACCACGACGAAGAAGGCAACCATGCCCGCGCGCTCTTCTTCCTCAAGCGCGCGCAGGAGCTGCTCGACGACCGCGACGACACCTGGGGCATGAACCTGCTCCTCGAGGAGTACGACACCGTCTTCGAGATGGCGCGCAACCAGGAAGCCCTCGACGTGCTCGACCGCTACGAGCGTCGCTACGGCCCGCCTCCACCCCAGCTGCGCATCTGGCCGCTCTTCAAGCTGGGCCGCGCCGAAGAAGCGACCGCCATCGCGCAGCGGCTGTCGGCCTCCAGGGACAACGCCGAGCGGGTGTGGGGCTACAACGGCTTGCTCAGCATCGCCTTCGAAGAGCACGACCGACAACGCGCGCATCACTGGGCGCTCGAAGGCGTCCGTGCCACCAACGACAAGAGCTGCACCATTCTGCTCAACGCGGGCGGCACGGCCTTCACCAACTTCCGAATCCCCGAGGCCGAAGCGCTGATGCTCCGCGCCGACAAGGCGAAGGACTGCACGGCGACGCCGTTCGACCAGCTCGCGGTGCTGGCGATGCTGCAGGGCCAACCACAGAAGGCGCTCTCGTCGCTCCAGACGGCGCGGACGAAGTACGTCGAGAAGCGTTACCGCCCGCAGTTCGCGCTCATTCGCCGCGAGGTGCTGTGCGACCTGCTCGGCGTCCTGGGCAAAGAACCTGAAGCGATGAAGCTCGCCGCCGAGCTCGCCCGACAACCCGCGCGCACCGGCATGACGAGCAGCCCCGTGAAGGTGGAGCGCATGCGACGCGCGCTCCGACACGCATACGCGCTCGATGGCATGGTGCATCGCCTCGAAGAGAAGGCCTCGTACGGTCCCCTGCTCTCGGGGCTCGCCGAGGTCTCCGCGGAGCTCTCCACGACGCTCGCCACCCGATGGGAAGTGCGCCGCGCGCTCGTGCAACTCCTCGCCGAAGACGACCGGCTGATGCTGGTGATGCGCCCCAACCTGAGCGACGTCGGGGACTGGGCCTCGTGGCGCGTCGGCGACCTGCTCAACGTCGTCGGCAGCGGCGTGATGCGCACCGGGCTGACCCAGGCGCGCGAGTTGGACGAGAAGTCTCCCGAAGCGGCGCCCTTCTTCGATGCGCTCGAGGCCGAGGTGTCCCTGCGCGCGGGCGATGAAGACGATGCGGTGCGGCTCGCGACGTCGGCCATCACGAAGCTGAGCCGGGAAGAGGCGCTCGTGCGCTGGCGCGCCCACGCGGTGAGAGCCGAGGCGCTACGTCAGGCAGGGAAAGACGCCGACGCCCGCGCCGACTGGGACGTCGTGATGCGCCAGTGGCCGACGATTCTCCGGGTGCTCGACCTGAGGTTGCCGGTCTCGCTCTCGAACGATGGCTCCTCGCTGGCCGATGAGACGGCGAGCCGACTGGGCCGCTCCCGCCGGTTCCGTCTCACCGACGACGCGCCGTTCAAGCTCCGCGTCGACGCCCAGGGGAAAGGCGTCGTCATCTGCCTCACCGACGCCTCTGGCTCCCGGCTCACCTGCAGCACTGGCGACACGGCGCAGGCCGCGCTCGACACGTTCCACGGCGAGGCCTTCTCTCCGAAGGTCTCCCTCACCGACACCGACCTGCGCAGCCTCGACGGCAGCCCCGTGCGCGTCTCGGCGGACGAGGCGTTGAAGAAGGTGCTCGAGCCATGAAGTGCCTCCTGCCCATCGTGCTGCTGTTTGCCTGGTTCGCGCGCGCGGAGCCGATGGACGACTGCGCAAAACGCGGCGGCGTCTGGAAGAAGGACCCGCCCGCCCTCGGCTGCCTCGTGAAGAACAAGCGTGAAGGCGCGTGGACCGACCTCGGCCCCGCAGGCCAGACGCTCGAGGCCGCGACCTGGAAGAACGGCAAACGTGACGGCGCTTCCGTGACGTACTTCCTCACCTGTCAGGTGCGCGCGCGTGGCGCCTGGGTCAACGGCCAGCGCGACGGCGAGTGGACCGAGTGGGCGCCCGACGGAAAGAGAATCTCCACCGGCAGCTACGACAAAGGCGTGCGCGTCGGTGTGTGGACGAGCTTTCATCCCAGCAGCGGCGAGAAGCACCTCGAAGGCCGGTACGCATCGGGGCTCGCCAACGGCGCCTTCCAGGAACACCTCGTCACCGGTGAGAAGTGGCGCGAGGTCGAGTTCCGCGGTGGTGAGCGTGTCGGTGAAGGGCCTGAGGCGTGCCGCAAGCAAGGCGGCCGCTGGTCCGTCGAAGTGGAAGAGCCGGCCGAGGGCTGTCTCATCGCGAAGCTCCGCAGCGGCGAGTGGAGGACGTACGACGGCCACGGGAAGCTGCGCTCCATTCGGAACTACATGAAGGGCGGCCTCAACGGCGCCTTCCGCGAATTCCACCCCACCGGAGAACTCCTCCGCGCCGGCCAGTACCTCGATGGACTCCCCGAGGGGGTGCACGAGTTCCGCAGTCCGACCGGCGTGCTGTACGGGCGCTCGTCGGTGCGGGGCGGCACAGGCGAGTGGAAGGCGTGGCACCCGACGGGGAAGCTCGCCATTCACGGTCGGTATCGCGAGGGGTGTCCCGAGGGCCGCTGGCACCTGTGGGACGAAGAGGGCCAGCCCATCGTCGAAGACACCTACAGTGAGTGCACGCGCAACGGGCTCTATACCGATTACCACGACGGCGGCGCGCCTCGACGCTCGGGCAACTTCCGCAACGGGCAGGAGCAGGGCGAGTGGGTGCAGAAGTGGAAGAACGGAAAGACCGAGTGGCAGGGCCAGTACGAGCGAGGCGCGCGCATCGGCACGTGGCGCTTCTTCCGCTGGGACGGCTCGCTGTACCGCGCCGGCGATTACGTCGAAGACGCGCAGCAGGGTGAATGGGAGTTCTTCTTCCCCAACGGCAAACAGGAAGCGAAGGGCCCGTTCGTGGGCGGCGCGCAAGACGGGCCGTGGTCGATGAAGTGGCCCACCGGCACCTCGTGGAGAGACGCGACGTACGCGGGCGGCGACGAGCAGAGCGCCCCCGCGGCGCAGTGCCGGCAGTGGGGCGGCCGGTGGACGCCCGACGTCGAGAAAGGAACGCTGGGCTGTCAGGTGTGTCGAGCGAAGGCGGACGACACCGTCACCTGGCTCGGCGCGGGCCAGTGGTCCTTCTGGCATTCGGACGGAACGCTCGAGAAGCGCGGCACGCTGGTCGAAGGGAGACCGACCGGCCATTGGGAGTACTTCCACGACACTGGCACCGTGATGCTCGAGGGCGACTACGACGGTGGCGTCGAGGAAGGTACGTGGAAGGGCTTCTATCGTTCAGGCACGCCGCGCGTGGTGGGCGGGTATGTCGCTGGCAAACCGCAGGGAGAGTGGTCGAGCTTCCACCCTGATGGCGGGCTGCTCTCGGTCGGTCGCTACGAGCGTGGCGAGAAGGTCGGCCGCTGGCGCTACCTGACGAAGGCAGCCCCGGAAGAGGTCGTCTACGCGCCGGACGCTGGCGGAAACGCGGCGGAGCCCGACGGCGGAAGGTAGCTCACGCTCACTTCGACTTGTTCTGCTCGGAGCGGCGCCGGCAGTCGCGTCCCCGGGTTCGAACCTCCATGCAGAGGCTCGCGCCGGGAGTTCCATGGAGTGGGCGCCCGGCCCAACAGCTCGTTCGTCAGTCGACGCGCCCCTTCACGGCCGCCTTGCGTCACGTCACGACGCGACACATCGTCAGCGCCATGACCAGCTCCTCTTCGTGGGACCGCTACTCGAAGCACTTGTGCGTCGTCGACTCGCTCGACCTGATGCTGGACGCGTCGAAGATGCGCTTCACCGAGGCCTGGCTCGCCTCGATGCAGGCGCCGCTCGCGAGGGCCTTCGACGCGATGGACGCGCTCGAGAAGGGCGCCGTCGCCAACCCCGATGAAGGCCGTCGCGTCGGGCACTACTGGCTGCGCGCTCCAGAGCTCGCGCCAGCCGAAGACGCCGCTGCCATTCGCGCCGCGCTGACGCAGGTGAAGACGTTCGCGAAGTCGGTGCACTCCGGCGCCATCCACTCTCCCGCCGGCAAGCGCTTCACCCAGGTGCTGCTCATCGGCATCGGCGGCTCGGCGCTGGGCCCTCAGCTCGCGACCGACGCGCTCGGTGAAGCGACCGACCCGATGACGGTGCACTTCTTCGACAACACCGACCCCGACGGCTTCGACCGCGTCTTCGCCAGACTCGGCACCCGCCTCGCCGAGACGCTCGTCGTCGTCATCTCGAAGTCGGGCGGCACGAAAGAGACGCGCAACGGCATGGTCGAAGCGCAGGCCGCCTTCACGCGCGCCGGCCTCGACTTCACGAAGCACGCGGTCTCGGTGACCGGCGCCGGAAGCGAGCTCGACAAGGTCTCCCAGCCCTGGCTCGCGCGGTTCCCCATGTGGGACTGGGTCGGCGGCCGCACGTCCGAGCTCTCTGCCGTCGGTCTCCTCCCCGCCGCGCTGCAGGGCATCGACATCGACGCGATGCTCGAGGGCGCACGGCTCGCCGACGTCGCCACGCGCACGCGAGCGCTCACGACGAACCCCGCCGCGTTGATGGCGTTGATGTGGCACCACGCGACGAACGGCCGCGGCCAGAAGGACCTCGTGGTGTTGCCGTACAAGGACCGGCTGCTGTTGATGTCGCGCTACCTGCAGCAGTTGGTGATGGAGTCGCTCGGCAAAGAGAAGGACCTCTCGGGCGCCGTCGTGCACCAGGGCCTCGCGGTGTACGGGAACAAGGGCTCCACCGACCAGCACGCGTACGTGCAGCAACTGCGCGACGGCGTGCCGAACTTCTTCACCCTCTTCATCGAGGTGCTCAAGGACCGCGCCGCCTCGGGCATGGAGGTCGAGCCCCGCGTCACCAGCGGCGACTATCTGCTCGGCTTCCTGCTCGGCACGCGCGCGGCGCTCGACGAGAGCGGCCGGGAGTCGATGACGCTCACGGTGCCCGAGGTGTCGCCGAAGATTCTCGGAGCCCTCATCGCCGTCTTCGAGCGCGCTGTCGGCCTCTACGCCTCGCTCATCAACGTCAACGCGTACCACCAGCCAGGCGTCGAGGCGGGCAAGAAGGCCGCGACCGCCGTGCTCGCGCTCCAGCAGAAGGTGCTCGATGCCCTCGACGCGACGCCCAGCACCGCAGCCGAGGTCGCTTCGCGGGCAGGGAGCCCAGACGTCGAGACGACGTTCAAGCTGCTGTCACACCTCGCCGCGAACGGGCGCCTCTCACGAGCCGCTGGAGCCCGACGCATCGACGACCGCTTCTCTCGCTGAAGGCGACGAGCCCACCGAACGGCGCAAATCCAGAACACGCCGGAAGGTACCAGTCGGGCGTGTCGGTCAGAGCGCGAGGCCGAGGAAGTTCGTCAACCGCTTCTTGTTGTTGTCTGCGTAGGCCGTGATCGGCACACCGATGCGGCCGGGCGCCTTGCCGCGCGCGGCCTCGAACTTGAGCACCGAGCCTGCCTGAACGCCCTCGACCCACTCTGCCGGCGAGGTGAAGGACTCAGGCGTCGTGTCGACCGTCACCCAGCCCTTCTCGCGGCAACTGGTCTGGTAGAGGATCTCACCGCTCGAGGTGATGCGGCTGATTCGGTTCGTGCTCTGGCAGTCGTGGCTCATCACCTTCCCCTTCGTCGAGACGAAGGTCACCACCACGTTCGCGCCGCTCTTCTTCACCGACTGCACCGTGCTCTCACCGCCGTCGCCAACCCAGCCCATGATGTCGACCTTCGAGCTGCCACTCTTCTCGGCGATGAGCGACGAGGCTGCCGTGACGAGGTCCGTGTCCCCATTGTAGACGAGGTTGCGCGCTTCGACGGGGAACTTGGGGCGGTCCGCGAGAATGGGCCCCAGCGCCGAGAGGGCCGCGTAGTACGCGGCTGACCGCGGGCCGCGTGCCGGGCGCACCTGAAGGGCCGCGGTGACGAACCGGTTGGCATAAACGGGGTCGAGCTCGACGGCGGCGCAGGCGGCCAGGCGTGAGAGCAGCAACGCTGCGATGGGTTCGTTCAGAGAGGCCCGCGCCTCGAACTCGGTGCCGTGCGGCAGGCCCTTGAGCACCTTGACGAAGTCGGGCTTGAGCGTGGCCCAGCACCCCTTCACCGCGCCGCGTGATGGCCCGAAGAACTGCTGCTCGAAGGCGTCACTGCGGGCGAGCACGTCTTTGTATTGCACGGCGACCTTCTCCCACTCGCCGATGCCCTTTGCCGGGGCGGTCACGAGCAGCTCCTTCCACGCCGCGTCTTTCAGCCGGGCATCGACGGCCCTCTTGTAGAGGGCACCCGCCAGCCGAGCGCGTGCGGCAGACTCGAGCAGCACCGCGCGTGCCGTCACGTTGGCTTTGTAGGGAGGTGCCTCGAGCATCGCCAGCGCCTTCTCCTCGCTGATGAGCGCGAGGTCGACCTGGTCGACGACGTAGCGGAGCAGGGAGATGTCGAAGCCGCTGCGCTTGTCTTCGAAGAGAAAGCGGCTGCCTCCAATCACGTTGGCGAGCAGCACGGCCTGATCGGCTGGCGTCGCGCTCGCGTCGACGTAGCCGGCGATGGAGCCCCCCAGGGACTCGCCGCTCAGCCAGAGGGCTTCGCCTTGACAGCCGAACAGCTTCTGCCGGGCCTGCATGAAGAGCTTGTCTGCTCCCTCGGTCTCGTCGGGGATCGCAAGCTCGGCGCACAGGCGCTTCTCGTCGTCGTCGAACTTCGTGGTCTGAGCGCGCAGGGCGAGCACCTCGAGAGCGCGCGCCTGGGTGAGTCCCGTGTAGTTCATCCAGTTCTGCGCGATGACGGCGACGGCCCGCTGCACCGCCGGCTCCTTCGGCCACTGGCAGGTGAGGGGCAGCGCGCTGATGAACGAGCGCCAGTTCTTGTCGCCTGCCTCGATGGTGCGCTTGAGCCGGTCGGGCGACCCATTCGCCTCGACGCCGTCGCACCAGGTCGGCTCGGCCGGCGTGGCCGTCTCGACCCCAGGCTCTGCCCCTGGCATCGAAAGCGCCGCCAGCCCCGAGAAATCTGCGTCGGCTGCCGCTGCTCCACCAGCCACCGTGACGAACATCACTCCAAAGAACCGCTTCACTGAGTGCATACCCCTCCCCAAAACCCTTGACCCTACACGCCGTGCTCCCGCTCCAGCACGAGGTGCTCGAAGCCCTCGTGACGCTGAACCGAGAACGCTACGGGACGTACGTCAGCCGCACGCCGGTGCCTGAACCAACTGGGGTCATGTACTGAGCACCAACGGTGCCAGACAGATTCTCGACCCCGATGGACGCAGAGTTCCCGTCGGCAAGGCCGATGTCGCAGTAGTGGTACTCGATGACGCCGGTCGCGAAGAACTTCGCTTGAATCTGAGTCGCCGTGCCGAGTGGATTGACCCACGAGACGGTGGCGTGCAGGCCGCCAGTCGAAACGGTCTTCAGTTGGATGAGCTGGCCGGCCACGGCGGGAGTGTACAGGTCGTCCCAATAGGCGGCAGCGAAGCCGTTGGGGGTCCCCGACGATGGAATCGTCGCGTTGGTGTACGCCGTCGAGGGCGTGCCGAGCGACGAGAGGTAGAACTGGACCATGCCGTTGGTTTGAACGCTGGCGTGGCTCGCGACTGTCGCGAAGAAGGGGAACGTGATGGGGAACAACGTTGGCGACGTGGAGCGGTCATCGCCGATGGTGGGCGTCGTGGTCGCCGACAGCAGGTCCGTCGCTCCGGTCATGTCGTCACACGACGCAGCAAAGCTGGTCGCGACGTAGTTGCCCGAGGCCGCGCCACCGCCACCGAAGCCACCGGCGAACCCGCCGCCGACGCCACCGCCCGCGCCGCCGCCGCCCGAGCCCGATGAGGTCACCGTCAACGAGTAGCTCCCGCTGGCGAGGGACGATGAGGAGTCGACCCAGACGAAGTACGTGCCGGCTCCAAGCTGGTTGGTGGTGGTCGTCGCGACACCCGAGGTGCCCACGCTGTCACACGCGAGCGTCGAGGTGCTCGTGCAGAAGGAACGCACGCTGACACGCGGCGTGAAGCCAAAGCCATCGACCCGGGCTGTCAACGCTCCGGGGGTATTCAGGGTGACCGAGTACACCGCGTCAGGCCCCGTCCCTGAGCACGCCGTCGTGTCGTTCACGAAGCCCGTCAGGCTCCCGCTCGTCGAGGTTGAGAAGAGCGTGAGGGGAATCGCCGACGTGCAGTCGTCGCCAAGCTGCCCGGGCCCGCCAGCGAAGCCGCCGCCTGCGCCGCCGCCCGCGGTCCCTGGCGTGCAGATCAACGAGACGGCGTTGCAGACCTGGCCGAGGTTCGTGCAGTTCGCGCAGTTCATCGCCGCGAAGCCGCACTGCGTGTTGAGGCTGTTGTTCGGCGCGCGGATGCACTGGGTGCCCTGGCAACAGCCCGTGCTGCAGTTGGCCGAGTTGCATCCGGGGGGGGCGCCACCGCCAACTCCGCCGCCGGTCGCGAACCCGCCGCCTGCGCTCCCGCCACCAGTCGCAAACCCGCCACCTGCGCTCCCACCACCCGCGAAGCCACCGCCTGCGCTCCCACCACCCGCGAAGCCACCGCCTGCGCTCCCACCACCCGCGAAGCCGCCGCCTGCGCTGCCTCCGAACCCGCCACCGCTGGTGCCTGCGCCGGTGTTGCCGCTGCAGCTCCCGAACGAGCACGACTGGCCGAGCGAGCAGGCTTTGCACGTCTCGCCGCGCGTCCCGCATTGGGCCGACGTGGTGAGCGACACGCACCGGCCGCTGGTGGCATCACAGCACCCGCTCGCACACGACGACGGCGTGCACATCGGGCGAGACGGGCCGCAGCTGGTCGCGACGACCCCACCGAAGACGAGACCGAAACAGAGCGCGGAAAACGGAACCGGGGAGGCCTTCATGGAGGCAAGACACCCGAGCCAGCCCGGGAGTGCAACTCCTTCCGACGCGGGACCAACGCGGTCAGCTGACACGGGTGAACGGCGTGGGCTCCAGCGCTCCAACCCGGTGACGTTTCGGGAAGCTTCCGGTGGCCCACAGCGACACCACGATGGCGGCGGCGAGCAGTCCCGCGAGCAGGAACCACAGCCACCATCGAGAAGGTCTCGCCGCCGGTGGACGCCACGTCGCCTCGCTGGAGGGGTCGTGCGGCGCCTGAATCGCAGTGCCCTGAGCGCCCACGGGCGTGACGGCCACCTCGGTCTTCGGCTTCGCAGGCGCGACGCTGGCCCGCGCGGGGTTGGTGGGTCGCTTCGAGGGGTCGTCCAACGGCCCGTCGGGCGGCGGCTGCCGCTGCTGGGGCTGCGGGTGTGAGGGCTCGGTCGATTGCCGCGTGTCGGGCCGCTGGGCCCGCGCGCTCTCTTCGTCGACGAAGAGCGTGGCCTCGCGCATCGCCTGGTTGGGCGAGGTGAGGTCCACGCCTCGCTGTGTCGGTTGCGGTGCGGCCTCGGCGGTCGGGACGAGCTCGGGCCGATTCGGTGCGGTCGGCGCGTCGTGCCCGGGCACCAGCTTGCGGCGAGGAGACGGCCAGGCGCTCACCTGCAGGCCTTTGAGCGCCGCGACGAACTCCTCCATGTTCTGGAAGCGCTCGATGGGCTGCTTGGCGCACGCGCGACGAAGGAACGCGTCGAGGCCGTCATGCCCGAGGAGCACGTCGACGCTGCGCAACGTGGGCACCGGCTCAGTCATCTGCCGCAGCAACACCTGCGACAGGTTCTTCCCGTCGAAGGCCGACCTGCCGGTCAGCATCTCGAACAACATCAGCCCCAGCGCGTAGACGTCGGTGCGCGCGTCGAGCGGCAGGTCTCGAATCTGCTCGGGCGACATGTAGCGCGGCGTGCCCGCGAGCATGCCCTCGGCCGTCAACCGCACGGAGCCCTGGTTCATCAACCGCGCGATGCCGAAGTCGAGCACCTTCACGCGCGGCCCGCCGAGGTCGCGGCGCATGCGAATGTTCTCGGGCTTCACGTCGCGGTGCACGATGCCGCGCGCGTGGGCAAAGGCGAGCACCTCGGCCACCTGGATGCAGATGTCCCGGGCTTCATCGAACGCGAGCCGGCCTTCGTCGGTGAGCACCTCGCGCACGTCCTGACCTTCGACGTACTCGAAGACCAGGTAGAGCGCGCCCGTCAGCTCGTCGTGGCCGGCGTCGAGCAGCTGCGCCGCGCCGGGGTGGTTCACCTCGACCGACACGCGGGCCTCTTGGAGGAAGCGCTTGAGGCGGGTCGGGTCGGCGTTCGGCTCGGGGTCGAGGAACTTCACCGCCACCATGGTGCCAAGGTGCAGCTTCTCGGCGAGGAACACGTACCCCATGCCCCCCTCGCCGAGGCGGCACTTCAGCCGGTATTTGTCACCGAGGAGCTGCTCCGGCACCGGGAGCTTCGCGGTCGGTTTGCGAGGCCCCACGCTCACCCGTTGGACATGCTCACCGTGTACGTGGTGCACGTTGGCGCTGCGTTGGCCCGCCGGTACACCTTGATGTCGAAGTCGGCGCCGTCATCGGTGCCGAGGCTTCCGCTGCGTCGATAGAAGCGCGCGCCGCACGACTCGCCTTCGTTGTAGCAGCTGGTGTCGTGCGAGCCGGTGCGATGCCGGTAGACGCACATCTCGATGGTCGGGTCGGCCGACGTCAAGGTGATGCGCACGTCGAAGTCGTCGCCGAAGAGGTTGTTCGCGTCCTCCGCGTAGAACCGGATCCAGTCGACGTCAGGTGCGAGCGGAATGACGCCCTGGTGCTGCGCGGTGGCCGCCGCCGTGTCTCGCAGCACGCCCTTGTAGATGCCCATCGAGCAGAACTCCGAGGTGTCGGCGCCCGTCTCGTTGCACTCGCAACCGTTCGACGCCATGCCGTCGGTGTTGTAGTAGCCCGCGTTGCAGCTCGCGATGCCGCACTGCCCCATCATGCACGAGGGGGTCGCGTTCGCGACGGCGCAGCCCGACATGCAGCTGACGCCGTTGGCCGTGAGCGGGACCTCGACGATTTGATTCATCGGGTCGTCGGTCTCGATGGACAGGCCTCCAGAGAACGAGGCCATGGTGTCGGCGCGGAACTCGACCTCGATGGTCGCGCGCCCGCCGGTCGCGAGCGTGAAGGGCAGCGCGGGCAGGTTCTTGAGCGAATAGAGGTTGCTGGTGCCGCCGACGAAGGTGACGCGGCGAACCGTGAGGGGGCCGAAGCCGGTGTTTCTGAGCTCGAGCGGCTTGCTGACCTGCCAGCCCAGCGGCGTCGGGCCCCACGCGAGCATCGTCGGGGCCACGGTGATGCGCGGCTCGGTCACGGTCCCGCGCACCGGAATCTCGAGTGACGGCCGGGCCGAGTCGGTCGACGCAATCACCAACATGGCGTCGACGGCGCCTGGGGTGGTCGCGTCGAGGTCGAGCGTGAGGGCGATGCGCTGGAGCGGCGCGAGCGTCACCTGGTTCATCGCGTTGGGCAACGAGACGCGCACGTTGTTCGACAGGTCCCGCACGGCGACCGAGCTGATGAAGAGCGAGTTGCCACCGAGGTTCGCGGCCTGCACGGTGACAGTGCGGCGCTGCCGACGGGGCACGTCGCCGAAGTCGATGGCGCGTTCCTCGGGCTCGACCGCGATGACGCCGTCGATGAAGCTGGTGCCCTCGACCTCGAACTGGACCTCTCCGACGGCGGGCGTCGACGAGCCGATGACGACGTCGCCCTTGTAGTACCCGCGCGTCGCCGGGCTGAACTTCACGGGAATCGAGACGCCGGCATCGGGCACGAGGGCCGCGAGCGCCGGGAGCTTGACCGACACCCAGGGGTGCCCTGCGTCGACCGCGTCGACGGCGAGCGCGATGTTTCCGAACCCCACGTTGCGCGCGAAGGCGGGGAGCTCCTTCGACTCGCCCTGGCGAACGAGGCCGAAGGAGAGCTTGCGGGGCTGCACGTCGAGGGCGGGCTCTCCGACGAGCCGTCGCACGAGCGGAACCTCGAGCTCGTTGGGCTCGAGGCGGTCGGGGTCTTCGGAGTCGGGCGAAGCGTCGGTGTACGTGACGAGCACCTTGAGGTCGTCAGCGCCCGGGGCCGAGAGCGGCGAGTACTTCACGTCGATGGAGAAGTCTGACGCGGCGCCCAGGATGAACGGGGTCGCGACCGACGGCGTCAACGTGTACTCCCCGGTCGTCTTCGACATCACGACGCGCTTGATGGCCACGCGCCGATTCACCGTCGACTGCACCTTCACCACCAGCGTCGTCTCACAGCCCGGCGTGACGCAGGTGAACGCCAGCTGCCTGGGCGTCGCGCGCAGGCCACGGAAGGGGCCGATGCCGTTGGGCGACGTCGTCGTCGCTGGCGGTTTGGTGCCACAGCCGAGGGCGAGGGCGAGGGCGACCGAGAGCAGAAGCGTCGAGCGCAGGGGCGTCTTCATCACGGCACCGAGAACGTGCCGTTCTGCCGCACGAGGTTGAGGATGTAGGCGGTGTCGCCCTTGCGGCCCAGCGAGGTGTTCTTCTCGCTGATCAACATGCCGTTCACGTACACCTTCACGTTCACGGCCGAGCTGCTCCTGCTGAGGCAGACCTGTTCGATGAGCCGCCCGACGTCCTGGCCTTGAATCGGCACCGCTCCACCCGACAGCACGCCGACCAGCACGTCGACCGAGATGCCGAGGATGCCGGCCAGCAGCGCCGTCGGGAGCGACTTGCAGTCCTGCTGGTAGTTGACCATCACGCGATAGATGCCGTCGGTGCGGGCGTCGACGAGGATGATGCGCTCGGGCTCTTCCTTCGGAGGAAACGCGAGCCAGGTCGGGTTCCCGTAGGTGCCCCAATTCATCGGCGCCGGCGTGCGCTCGTTGCACACGTACCCGAAGGGGTGCTCGAGCGTCATGTCGACGTCGCGCACGTCGTTGTCGAAGGCCGAGTCACTGCCGTTGTCGTAGGTCATCTCGAGCTTGATGACCTCGGGCCCCGGGCCGGTGACGCCGTTGGCGGTGACGGGCACGGTGATGCTGGCGCGCGCAGGGTCATTCGTCTCGAGCACCAGAAGCCCGGTGATGGGGCCTTCGGCGGTCGCCGTCACCACCACCTGCAGCTCGGTGAAGGTGCCGCCCATCACGGCGTTGAGGAACTGCGGAGAGGTCGAGAGGTCGGTCGAGGGCCGCGTGCCGCCCCACGTCGCGCGCACCGTCAACGGAGCGCCGCCGCTGTTGGTGATGGTGACAGGACGCGAGACGGTCGTTCCGAGGCGAACGTTGCCGAGGTCGACCATCATCGGAGTGACCGCGGCGACCGGCGGCGTGGCCGAGTTGCCCTGCATCGGAATGCGGAGCTCACCCTCGCTCGTCGCCAGCACCAGCGTGCTCAAGGTGTCGCCGCCGCCGTCAGCCGCGCCCGACGTCCGGGGCGTGAAGCGCGTCTCGATGGTGAAGAGCGCGGTGTTGTCCTGGGTGATGGGGCGCAGCGTCTTCGGCAGCCCCATGGGCATCACCACTTCGAAGTCCGAGTTCATCGGCGGGTCGACCGTGATGGCCGTGATGGTGATGGGCGCGGTGCCGGTGCCGCGGTTCGAGAACGAGACGTTGCGTTTGGACTGACGGCCCACCGCGACGTAGCCGAAGTTCACCGGGTTCGGCGCGGCGGTGAGGTTGGGCGAGCCGATGTAGTGGTTGCGAATCGGCAGGCGGAAGGTGGGGTACTCCTTGTCGTCGCTCAAGATGCGCAGCTCGTTCGATTGCGGCACGGGCTCGCCGGGCGTCCACTTCAGGGTCACCTCTTCGCTGCGGCCGGGGAAGATCTCCTTGGGGAAGGTGGAGCCGCAGTACTCGCAGCCGATGCCTCCGTCGGCCTTCGCCAGCGTCGACTCGAAGAGCGTCAGGGTGCAGTTGCCGATGTTCGACAGCAACACCTTCTTCTCCTGCGGCGCGTTCGACGTCGTCATGCCGAAGTCGACGGTGTGCGGCGTCGGCTGCAGAATCGGCGTGCCGTCGTTCACGTTGGTGCACGTCTTGGCGTTCTTGGGCACGCACTCGAAGCCTTCGCAGAGGTAGCCCGAGGGGCAGTCGGCGTCGGCACGGCAATACGTGACGTCCATCACCTTCGCGGTGCGGTCGCACGCGGACGAAACCACGAGGCAAACCGAGAGACACAGAATCGGCGGGACAGAGCGCATCGGAGTCATGGAGTCCTGTGAAGGTGCGGTGGGCCCAGAGGCCGAAGGTCGTGGGGCGCGTGGCGAAGCGCCGAAGCCACACCGTTCTACCGTGTCTGGCCCTGCCTGAACACCTGTCGCGACCCCGGTGGCGAAAACCGCCGCGCCGGTCGGGAAACGTGGATTCTCCCTTCGCCGTGGGCCGGAGTTGGAGCTGGTACGCTTCGCGCTGTGCAAAGCCTCGCCGTCGTCGTCGCCTTGTGCGCTGCCGTGTCGGTCGCCGAGCCCGAACACGTGACGATCGGCGCCTACCTCCGCAACGTGGAAGCCATCGACCTCGAGCAGAACGCCTACCACCTGAACGTGGTGCTCTGGCTCAAGTGGAAGGGCGAGCGGGACCCGACGAAGAGCCTGCGCTTCGTGAACTTGATCGAAGCGTGGGCGCTGACCCAGACGCCGGTCTTCGAAGAGCCCCTCACCCTGCCCGACGGCTCGCGCTACCAACGGCTCAACGTCGAGGGCCGGTTCTTCCACAAGTTCTGGTTGGGCACGTTTCCACTCGATTGGCAGAAGGTGTTGCTCGAGCTCGAAGACAGCCAGCGCACGGCCGATCAGCTCGTGTTCGAGCTCGATCCATCGAGCGGCGTCGTGCCCGGGCTCGCGGTGCCGGGCTGGACGGTGAAGGAGCCGGTCAACGAGGAGCGCCGCGTCGAGGTGCCCGGAGCGTTCGGGCTGTCGACGCCGGTGAAGACGTCACGCTTCCGCTTCGGCGTCGTCCTCCAGCGCCCGTTGCGAGTGCTCTTCACGACGATGCTGCCGCCCCTGGTGCTGGTGCTCCTGTGCTGCTGGTTCGTCTTCTTCCTGAAACCGGTTCACGTCGAAGCGCGCGTGGGCACCGTCATCACCGCGCTGCTCACCATCGTCTTCCTGCAGCTCGCCTTCACCGACGACCTTCCCTACCTGGGGAGCACGGTGCTGCTCGATCAGCTCTTCAACCTCTCGTACGTCGTCATCACCGCCATTCTCTTCGAGTGCGTGACGGTGACGCGGCTGTTCGACCGGGCGCAGACGCTCGAGGCGCGGCTCCCGATGGTGTCGGGCGCTGACCGAAGCGCTGCGGAGTCCGAGCTGCTGGCCCTGCGCGGCCGGGTGGAGCGGCTCGACGCGCGCGCGCGACGCTGGTTCCCGGTCGCGTACGTCGTCGGGTGTGGCTTGATTATCCTGCTCGCGCGGGGCGCCGAGGTGTTCTCGATTCCCCTCTGACCTACACCTGCTTGAGCATCGTGCCGGCGTCGCTGACCTCGAACCGTCCACCCTGTTCGACGTTGAGCGTCTTCACCACGCCGTCGTCGACCAGCATCGAGAAGCGCTGGCTGCGAACGCCCATGCCGAACTTCGTGAGGTCGACCTCGAGGCCGAGCGCCTTCGTGAACTCCGCGCTGCCGTCACCGAGGAACCGCAGCTTGCCGAACGCGTCGAGTTCCTTGCCCCAGGCGGCCATCACGTAGCCGTCGTTCACCGACACGCACCACACCTCGTCGACGCCCTTCGCCTTGAGCTCGGCGAGGTGCTCGACGTAGCCGGGGACGTGTTGGGCCGAGCAGGTCGGCGTGTACGCACCGGGCAGGCCGAAGATGACGACCTTCTTCCCTTTCGTCGCTTCGACGACCGAGACCTTCTCGGGATTGAGCGGGCACGCATCGCCGAAGGCCTTCGATTCGGAGAGCGCCGCGTCAGGGAGCTTCGCACCAGGAGTGATGGGCATGGGCGGTGGACCTACCAACCCTGCATCTGCGCGCACGAAGTAATTCAGCGAAGGTCGGGGACGCTGAGGCGGATGCAACCGCAGCGACTTCGTGCGCAGCAGCGGTCCCGAGGAGCCCATGGGACGCAGTTCACGCTCCGGCCGGGTCGTGGTGGCCGACACCGGGAATCAACGCACCGCGCTCGTGGCGGCGCCTGCTCCGAGAACGTCACGGTTCCCAGCGCTCGCCGGTCTCGCAGTCGACGTGGTGCAGCGTCACGCCTGCGGTGGTGACGCGCATCACGCCGAAGAGAATCGGCAACGTGAAGCGCCGCGGCCCGATGGAGCCCGGGTTGAACACGGTGAGTCCGCGGTCTTGCCCGAAGAACGGAACGTGGGAGTGGCCACAGAGAATGAGTGACGCCTTCTCAGCGCGCGCCCGCTTCGCCGCGTCGGCGCGCACCTTCGGCCCGTAGACGGCGATGTGCGTGAGGAATGCGGTGAGCTGGGTCCGGCCTTCGTGCGTGAGCGAGAGGACCAGGCCGTCGGGCAGGTCGAACGCGCGAACGTCGATGTTGCCGCGCACCGCATGCACCGGCGCGATGCGGCCGAACGTGTCGAGGACCGAGAGGTCGCCGATGTCACCACCATGGATGATGACGTCGGGCTTCAACCCAGCGAGGTGCTCGAGGCCGCGTGGATCAGGCGAGGAGTGGGTATCTGCGACGAGGCCGAGGGTCAGGGAACCGTCGCGGCGAAGCGGCACCGACGCGCGCGACGTCGCGAACGGTGGTCCACGGTTCTTCGTCATCGGCTGCACGGTGCTCGTCTTTTCACGCGTCAACCCGCGACACCATCGTCAGCGCACCTGTGTCGGGTGTCACTTCCGAGGCGTCGAACATGGAACGCGCCGCGGGCACGAGGCGAAGAGTGCACTCGTGGTGGCCACGACGACGGCGGGCTGCGTGACGCTCTCGGCGCCCGACGTGGGCCACTCGGTCCCGACGGGCGACCCGTTCCTGAGTGCAGACCGGGCCCAGCGAAGGCGCCGACGACTCCGCGCGACTTCACGTCCATCGCTCCGCCGGGCTGGGGTCGGCACTGGACCGGTGCCGCCGCATCGAATCACCAGAGGTCCTGTCCAGGTGGGATGAGAAGGCCGCTCGCTCCGGCTCGGCCGTCATGTCCGAGTTGTCACGCAGTCAACTGCTGCAAGGAGAGAGCGACCATGACGGAC
>JBBAQZ010000044.1:0-70027 GCA_040400045.1 Myxococcaceae bacterium | reverse complement strand
AATGGATGAGTGATGACTATTTTTTTCACTCAGGAGGATGGAACATGTCTAAAGCCGGCCCGCGGGGGCTCCGCCGGGGCGCGTGCGCGGTCCCAGGCGCTCGCCGCCGGGCCGCCGGCGCGCTCCCCCGGGGGCCGCTGGCGGGCTCCGCCGGGGCTCGCGCGAACGAGCCGGGGGAGCCGGGGAGCCGGTGCCGGGCCGGCGGTGCGCCCGGGGGAGCCGGGCGAGGCTCGAGCCGCTGGCGGGCGCGAGGCTCGAGCCGGTGCAGCCCGGCTAACTTTTTTTTCGTACCGGTAAACCGGCGTTAAACCTACGCTATTCCGCGCCGGTGGTCCCCGGTCTACCTACTTTGTGCGTCTCACCTGTTGCGGCCGGCGTACCGGTGCGGTAAGGGTCGACATCCCCGGCGGACGGGGACGGAGACCCACGATGAACGAACCCGCGGACGCGCAACTCATGGCGCTTACCATCTTTCTCTTCGGTATCGCGGCGGCGGTCGCCCTCGCGACCGGCAACGTCAACCTCGCCGCGCTCCTCGCGGCGGTGGCCCCCCTCGCGGCGACCCTCGCCGCCATCGTCTGAACGGAGACCGACCATGCCCCACATGCACTTCCACGACAATGCGTGCGACGCGCTGGTGAAGCACGTCCTCGCCAAGCCGGGAGGTTGGCCGAAGGCCGACCTCGTCCACCAGCAGCGCGAGGTAGAGCGCGTCCGCTGGCTGCACGAAGAGGCATGCCGGCGCTACCGCGCCGTGCTGGCCTCGGGCGTGCGCCCCGAGGTTTACGAGGCGTGGTGCCCCGTGCGGGGAGAGGCGTACACCCGCGTGTACTACCCCGACCCCCTGCGACAGGCGCGAGCGGGACGCCGCATGGCATGGCGAGACCTCGTCTGCGAGCGCCGCGTGCTCCAGGCTTACGAGGAAGCGCGCCACGCCGCACGCCTCGCCCGCCGCACGGAGACGCGCAGCCCCTAACCGGCGGCCGGGAATATCACCGGCCCGCCTCGACAACCGAACCGCCCCGGTATACCGGGGTGTCACACCCGGCGGACAGCCGCCATTCAACGGAGAGAGAAGCATGGACACGGACCGCATCAACATGGACAACCTCACCGACCGGATCAACATGGCGCTCCGCGCCGCGGGCCTGTGGCCCAACGCCTACGGGCCGGGCGTCCTCGGCTGCGGCGACAGCGACCTCGACCACCCCTCGACCGAGGTCGAGTACGGTGAGGTGACGGTGGTCGTCGCCGACGACCTCTCCGAGGTCAGCGTCGGCGTCGTGTGGCGCGACAGCGAGTGCGACACCGTCGACGCTGTCGACAAGGGCTTCGCCACCGACGACCTCGACGGGATCGTCGCCGAGGTCAAGCGCCTCACCGGCGGTGCGTGATGGACCCCTACCTCACCCCCGCGTCCCGGCTCCGCGCCGACGCGCAGAGTCTCGAGAACCGCGCCGACCGGGCCACCGGCTTCGCCGAGGACTACGAGCGCACCGGCAACTACGGCGAGGCGGCGCTCTGCTACCGTCGCGCGGCCCGCTACCTGCGCGAGGCCGCCGCCATCCTGCGGCGCGCCGCGGAGACCGAGGGCGGAACCCAGGCCGACCTCGACCACGCCGACCTGTTCACCCGCGCAGCCGCCCACCGTGACGGCTACGCGTCCGGGCTCACCACCTAGCCGGACCTCGACGCCCGCCACGCAGCGCCCGCGGCTGCGTGCCGGGAGTCGGTGCCCTGCACCGTGACCATGACCACCACCAACGGAGACCCCACCATGCCCAGCACCACCCTCTACGTCTACGGCGTCGCAGTCGGCTTCGACTGCGAGGCCGAGCACATCCTCGCCGTCGACCGTCTCGACACCGAGGCGACCGTGCGCGTCTTCGAGGACGTGCCCCTCGCCGACGGCCCGGAGCGCGAGGCGCTCGCCAGCCACGACGTGGAGTGGCTCGCGTCCGCGGAGATCGTCCTCGACAAGCCGGTGCCGACCGTCTACGGCCGGCTCATCATCGAGGGCGACAGCCTCGTGATCGAGGCCACGTCACGCTACGGCGTCACGTTCCGCTCCATCCCCGTGCCCATCGGCGAGGCCCGCGCCGCGCTCGGGGGTGCGTCGTGATGTACCCCCACCACCCGCCGGCGGACCACGCCGACGTGCGCGAGGTCGAGGCCGGCCGCACCGAGTGGCTGGCCGTGGCCGAGAACGAGGCGGGCGAGCGCGACGTGAACCTCGGCGCGCTCCGCCGCGGGGCGCACCACCTCGCCCAGGCCGCCAACCTGTGGGCCACGGCCGCCGAGCATTGGCTCGCCGCCGGGTACGAGGGCGAGGCGCGCCGGTGCGCGAAGTCCGGCGTCGAGGCGGCGTGCGCCGCGGCGGCCGCCCTGTGGACCGCCGACAGCGCCGGCGCGGACCCGTTCTAGTCGGCCGCCGGGCATATTCCCGGCGAGCCTTGACACCCATACCACCCCGGCATAGTAGACTGCACCACCCCGGAGAAGCACCATGCACCTCGACACCCTGCGCGCCATCCACCGGCTCGCCATGTCCGTCCGCCACGACCACCCCATCGACGCCGACCTCCGCGAGGAGGCCGGCATGGACGGCAACCTCGCCCGCCTCCTTCAGGCGGCCCGTGACCTCGACCGCGAGGCGACGAACCACCCGCCGGGCAGCATGCTCACCGGCACCGGCGCGCCGGGCCGCTGGTTCGGCTTCGACCTCGGGTTCTCGTGCGAGGGTGCGGACCTCGACACCGTGCGCGCCGTCCTCGGGCTGCGCCCCGGCTGGGTCGTCCGGGTCGAGTACGCATCCGAGGACGGGCTCGACCGGCTCATCGACGACGTCGTCTTCACGGACGTCGAGCAGGGCGACCACGACCTCGACTTCCCCGTGTTCCTCGTCGGCAACCGCTACGACGACGCGCACGAGGCGGACAACGACTACCGCGGCGAGCCCGTCCGCGTGCCGCTCGCCGGCGCTCGCATCACCGTCTACTAGGAGAACCCCATGCCCGCGCCCCTTCGCGTACTCGTCGCATGCGAGTACTCCGGCACCGTCCGCGATGCCTTCCGCGCCCTCGGCCACCACGCCGTGTCGTGTGACCTCCTCCCGACCGACGCCCCCGGCCCGCACCACCAGGGCGACGTGTCCGAGATCATCGACGCTGGGTGGGACCTCATGGTCGCCCACCCGCCGTGTACCTACCTGTCAGTCAGCGGCATGCATTGGACAACTCGTGGTCTGCGTGACCCGAAGTTGACCGAAGATGCGCTCGCGTTCGTGCAGATGCTGATGGATGCGCCCATCCCGCGCATCGCCGTGGAGAACCCCGTGAGCGTCATCTCCTCCCGCATCCGCAAGCCGGATCAGATCGTCCAGCCCCACGAATACGGCCACGACGCCAGCAAGGCAACGTGCCTGTGGCTCAAGGAGCTCCCGCGCCTCACGCCGACCGCGCGCGTCGAGCCCCGGGTCATCAACGGCCGCAAGCGGTGGGGTAATCAGACCGACAGCGGGCAGAACAGGCTCGGACCATCCGACGACCGATGGAAACTCCGTAGCGCCACCTTCCCCGGCATCGCCGCCGCGATGGCCGCACAATGGGGCGGCGACGCCCGCAACCCCTGACCATCACACCACCAAAGGAGAAGCACCATGTACCTCATCTGCATCGTGTGGGACTACGACCTCCCCGCCGACAACACCTACCTCGGCCCGTTCCCCACGGCCGAGGCGGCCTTCGCCCGCATGACCAGCCTCGTCGCCCACCCCGACTACGCCAACGCCCTCGACATGGTCGTGGGTGCCCTCGACGGGACGGGGGAGTGATGCGCTACGATACCCTGCCAGAGTGGCGGACCGGCATCGCCGTGGACTTCGAGACCACGGCCGAGGTCACCCTCACCATCGCGCCCCACATCGAGTGGGACGCCGTCGAGAACCGCGAGGACGTCCGAGAGTTCATCAAGGGGATCGTGCTGGGCTTCTGCTCCAAGCACGCCGACGTGGACTGGCGGGAGACCGACCTCGACTACGCGGAGGCCCTCGACGCGTTCACCCTCAACCACATCGCCGCCAACCGCCCCGGCTGGCTGCGCGCCTTCTGACCCGACCACACCACAGGAGAACACCATGAACACCAGCACCGACAGCACCCCGAACCTCCCCGCCCGCCTCCGCTGGCGCCGCCCCGACGTCGAGCCCGTCGAGGGGCCGCGCGAGGAGGTCATGCGGGCCTACGCCGAGGCCGGCTTCGTCGGCACCCTCGTGCCCGTCGACGTGGACGTCGTGCCCGCGCCGCAGCCGGTGACCCTGCGCCCCGGCGTGGACGTGGACCCCGAGGCCCAGGCCCGCATCCTCGCCGCGGAGAAGTTCCTCAAGGCCCGCGGCTTCGCGCCGCCGCCGACGTGGTTCTCGGCGGGTACGGAGATGTTGCCCGAGGGCCGGGCGAAGTTCGGCTCCCTCGCCAAGCGGCACGAGGACCTGCCCGTCTTCCGTGACGCGGCCCGCGAGGTCATCGACGTGATCCGCGCCGAGGACCGGCGCGACATGGTCCTCGGCGACGCCCGCGCGCTCCGGCTCACCCCCGAGGGCACGCTCACCCGCGGCAGGGGTGACATCGCGCTCGAACCGAACGCGCTGAAGGGCATCATCGGCCGCTTCCCCAAGGCGTTCCCGGGTGCGTGGTCCTTCCTCGCCCTGCTCGACCCGGCCGCCCGCGCCGAGGCGGTCAACGCCCAGCTCGGCCGCCTGTCCGAGTGGTACACCGACGACGAGCGGAACCTCCGGCTGCGCCTGCGGAACGTCGGCGGCTGGCGTGCCTTCGCGGCGGTGAGCCCGACGTACATGCCGATGGACGCCGACCGCGTCCTCGGTGCCTACGTCGAGACCCTCGACGCGCTCGGCTTGCCCGACCCGCGCGGAGCCATCGCCTACAACGGCGAGACCACCGACGTGACGATCCGAGCGACGTGGCACGCGCCGGTGTCCTTCCGGCCCAGCGTCGGCGACGTGTTCGAGAGCGGCATCACCGGCCGCACGAACGACGCCGGCAACGGTGCCCACCGGGGCGGGAACACGTTCACCCGCATCATCTGCATCAACTGCACGACCGGCGACTTCGGTGGCGACACCCTGCGCCGGGTCCACAAGGGCAGCCGGGTCTCCGACCTCACCGCCCAGGGCCTCGCCAAGGTGCAGCAGGACGTCGGCGACCTCGTCAGCCGCAGCGGCGACGCCGCCCGGTTCTTCCTCGACGCGTGGGGCATCCTGCGCGAGACGCCCATCACGAAGGTGGGCCGGATCGCCGACCCCAAGGTGTTCCTCAAGAACCTCGTCAGCAGCGGCGACCTCGACGCCGACGTGGGCCGCGACGTGATGGTCGAGGCGCTGCTCCGCGGCTTCGACGTCGAGCCGGGCGAGACCCTCGCCGACATCTTCAACGCCGTGACCCGTGCCGCCCACGACGGCATGCTCGACGAGGCGCAGCGCTGGCGCGTCGAGCGCGCCGCTGGCGACCTGCTCCCCGTCCTCGCCAACCGCGCCGCCGACGCGTGACCCCTCGGTGACCCGGCTCCCTGTGCCCACCCCTCTTCATTGCTTCTCCGGGTGCATAGGTCGAGCCGGGTCACTCTCCCCTCTCGTCGAGGTTGGACGAGAGCGCCGGTCAGCTCGGCTGCCGACGTTCTCGCCCGCCCTTGACGATACCTTACCGCGTTGCTAACAGTACACCCGGAGATCACACCATGACCGAGTCCAAGATCATCATCCACAAGGTCGCCCACCACCTCGACTTCGTCCGCACGACCCTGCGCGAGCGCATCGAGGTCCTGAAGCCGCTCGCCGAGGCCGGCAACCCTTACGCCGCGGGCCACATCAGCGGCCTCGAGACGGCGCTCCTCTACATCGACGTCTTCGACACCGTGGCAGCGCTCCCCCACGCGCGGCCCTGACCGAGATGCCGGTGACCGGCGAGCCGTAGAGAACACGCAGTCCCCCCGACGGCTTTGCCGTAACACGACACGCAACACACGCCATAGGAGAACATCATGGCCGAGATCGAAGTCGCCCACCCGACCACCCACGAAGCCTTCACGCTCCGCGTCTCGTGGTACTACGAGGACGCGAGCCCCGCCGGCCCGCGCCGCTGCCTCGTCGTCGAGGTCGACAGCGCCGAGGGCACCGACGAGGACGGCCAGCCGACCGAGGTCGACGTCGAGGACTGGATGTGCGACCTCGCCGACGACATCGTCTACGCGCACGTCACCTACGGTGGTGCGTTGTGATGGAGTCCGTCACCGGACTGATCTGCCCGGCCGCGCTGCTAGTCGGCTACCTTCTCGCGCTCATCTCCATGACCCACCCGGCTGGGCGCTTCAACAACCGCTGGAACCAGGACGACACCAATGAAGACCCGTGAACCCGTGACCATCTCCCTGACCTCGAACGACAACCGCGCCGTGGCGACGCTGACGCTGCCCGGCATCGACAGCGGGGCGACCGTGACCCGCTCCGGCCGGGACGACCGCGAGGCGTTGAGCGCCACGCTGCGCGCCCTCGCCGACCTCATCGACAGCCGGCAGCGCATGGCCCGGCGCGAGGGTGACACGACCTGGGTGCGCGTCTCCGTGGACGTGGACGTGAAGGTGGCCGAGGCCGAGGCCCTGCGCGCCGAGGCGCTCGAGGAGCGCAGCATGGCGGGCGACGGCGTCGCGGCGTCCGAGCTGATGAACATCTCGCTGGCGTGGCTGTCCACCGCGCTGCACGACCCGGACGCCCGGGACTGGCAGTCGTTCTCGTGGAGCCGGACGGAGGAGTGCGATGACTTCAACCTCGCGTAAGGTGAACTCGGACGTGACCATCGACTACACGAACTGGCGAGGCGAGCGCCGACAGCGGCGCATCCGGCCCGTCCGGTTCTACTTCGGCGAGGTGTCGTGGCATCCCGGCCCGCAATGGCTCATGGACGCCATCGACCTCGACCGCGCGAAGGAAGACGACCGCACCCGCACGTTCGCCCTGTCGGGCATCCACGGCTGGAGGACGACCACATGATCATCGGAACCCTGGAAGACATCGTGCTGCGGTTGGACATGCGGGTCAACACGCTGGAGCGTCGGCTACAAGCGGCGCTGCCGCCGGTTCGTACCGAGCCGGAGTCCCCGGACCTGGGCGACCTCGAGGACACCATCCGGTCGGCGCCCGCTGACATGCTGGAGGCCACCATCCGGTCGTTGTACGTCACCATCGAAGAACTTCGCGTCCAGCTCGAGGATGCAAAGCGCACCGAGCATGACCTCGACGCCGAGGTGGCGCGGCTCACGAAGGAGAACCAGCGCCTCACCCAGTTAGCGTGGGAGGCGCAGGCGCAGGTCGACAAGCTGAAGCAGCACAACGACGACCTCGCGCGCGACGCGGGATCGCTCATCGGGGCGCGTGCTCTGAACGAGGCGCTGACGCAGAAGCAGCACATGCTCGAGGCGAAGAACAACGAACTTGTGGAGCGGCTGGAACGACACCAGGACTGCGTCCAACGAACCGTGGACGCGCTGGAGCTGCTCGGCTTCCACGTCTTTGCTCCCGGCACCGACATCTGCGACAACGACTGACCCACACCCCAACGAACGGACCCCGGCCACGCGCCGGGGTTTCGTCGTTTCAGGCCGTCCGGGTTCCGGCCACGATGCGCGCGAGGCGCTCGTCGAAGTCCACGTCGACCCGCACCGCGGTCTCCACCTGGGCCGCCTGCTTCGTCGGCAGCTCGACCAGCCCGCAGCGGTCGAGGATGATCTCGGCCGCCTTGAGCCGGTCCTTCGGGGTCGTGCCCTCGTCGCCCATGAGATCGACCAGCGTCGACAGCGCGGCCTCGGCTGCGTCCTCGAGCTCCTGCCCGAGGCTCCGCTTCCGCAGGTCGCGCCCCTTCTCGATGGCCGCCTTGATCGCCGGGTCCTCGGCCCAGGCCCACACGATGTGCGGGCGGACCCGGAGCCGTCGGCTCACGTCGCGCACCGTGTAGCCCGCTTGCAGGAGTTGGGACGCCACCGCTCGCGTCTCCGGGTCAGAGGCGAACTGCGTCTGCTCGGCGAGCATCTCGACCACCTCGCTCTCCGCGGCCGGGGCGACCACCATTCTAGGTGCGCGAATGGTCGGCACGGTCGACGGCGCCACGGGGTAGTCCGTGCGCGCCGCGTCTGGCAGGTCGACGGCGTTCCTGCTCGGTCCTGGCTGGATGGGCTTCTCGGTCCTCGGCATCGGCACCTCGACGACAGCATAACACCTTGGTAGACTGTGGCTGAACCCCGCCGCTGGTAGTACCTACGGCCCGACGCCCCCGTGTCCGCGAGGACCGGGGGCGTTTCTTCGTTCGAGGCTCGTCGAGACTTGCGCACCGGGTTACGTCGAAGACGTCGGGGTTCCTGCGTTCTTCTTCTTTTGGTAGGCAAGGCGCCGCTGCACGCGCGCCGGAGACCGCACCCGGATCGCCATGCGGCGAGCGTGAAGGTGGCAGAACGCGCCGCGCGCCCCATCCACGTTGAAGTCTCCGCGGTTGCGGCACTTCGCGCCGGAGTGCGGCTCGATGATGTAGGCGCACTGCTTCATGGGCCGCTCGCGCCGGTGCATCGACGACGGCATCTCGTCGAACCCCCAGGTCATGTTCATCGGGTCCTCGAAGCACAGCGCGTCGATGCGCTTCGCGAGGCGCAGCGCACCCGGCACCCCGATCTCGTGCAGCAGCGCAACCGCCGCCGCGGCGTGGGCCACGGTGACGGGGCGCTTCAACTCGGCGAGGCTGGCGAACACGCCGAGCGCATCATCGTCGCGCCGGCGCCAGAACAGGGCGAGGGCGCACACGGACTTGGTGACCGTGACCTCGACCGTGCCGGGCAGCCGAACGCGCTCCGGTGGGGGTGTGAACTGGCCTCGTCGTGTCGGCCACCAGCCGTCAGTCGGCTTCGCCACGCAGCACCTCGTCGTCTGCGACGTGGCTCTCGACGGCTTCGCGACCGAACTGGTACACCCGCATGGGCGCGCCGTTGATGCGCACCACGGTCGTGCGGTTCTTCACGGTCTTGTTCGCCATCTCGCGCACCGCCATCTTGATCCAGCCGCGCTCCGCCCAGCGGTCGAGGACCTCGTCGACATGGAACCCCTGCGGCTCGAGGATCTCGCGCAGGACGTGCGGCAAGAGGGAGATGGTCGTCCAGTCTTCGCGCCCGTCCCAGGCTCCGGCCCAGCCGCGCATCGGCACGCGCGCGTTGTCGTCGCGATCCGTCTCGTGCCGGCCCCAGAAGCGGTTCTGGTTGGCAGCGCACCAGCCGACCACCTCGATGAACGCCGCGTGCGGCCGGTCCTTCTCGCTCTCGATTTGGAGCACGGCCTCGAGGGCGAACGCCATCGGATCCTCGTCAGGCATCGGCAGCCCCAGCTCATGGACGAACGTCGCCGCCATGTGCAGGGTGGCGAGGTTGCCGGCGTGCCGCCGTGAGACCGCGGTGCGCGCGACCGCAGCGTACTGGTCCCGCGTCTCACGCCACACCTCACGGATGGTGTCGTGCTGGTCGGCGAGGCTCACGAGGTAGTGGACGAACTTGCGACCGAAGTGGCCGTAGTTTTCCTGCAACAGCGCCGACAGCCGCTCCGCCGCTTGGCCGCCCTCCTTCATGTTCGACCCCATCGGGCGTCCCGTGATGGAGAGCACGCGTGCGCGCGTGCCGCCGTCCTGGCTGAAGCTGGTGGCCGCCGCTTCGCCCGACGTGAGCATGACGCTGCGCCACGACGCCGTCTGGCGCGTCCCGTCCGGGGCGCCGCGCCCCTTGCCCTGCCCGTTCGCGAAGTCGTAGATGACGTCGCGCACGACCTTCGTGTCCTTGGCCCGCTTCGTCTCGTCGAGGATGATCGGCAGGTTGCACATGAAGCCGCAGAGCCGCTCGACGAAGACCTTCGTCGCGTCCCACGAATACATCATGGTCGGCATGTTGTCGGCCGGTCGGCCCCACACGCTGGCCGCCACGCGCATCGCCGTCGTCTTCCCGCTCGAGGTCTCGCCGTTGAAGTCCACGACGAATGACGGGCTGCCGAGAATCTCAAGCATGGGCGCCGCGCACGAGGCGTAGAGCGCGAGCCACATCGGGGTGAAGGACTTCATCTCCTCCATCGCCTCGAGCCACCCCTCGTAGGTGCCGCCGATCTTCAGCCCCTCGACGGCGGCCTCGAGGCCGGTGGCCGCGATCAGCTCGACGCTGTCGTCCTCGCCAGCCGCACCGACGGTGTAGAACCCGTCGGGCAGCAGGAAGCCATGCACGCCACCCTGCTTCAGCCAGCCCATCCGGCCCGCCGCCTGGGACGCGCCGAAGCGGTGCATGTTCTCCGCCTCGAACTCGGCGAGCCACTCGACCACCGCACCGCTGGTGTTCGAGGTGACCGGCACCTCGACGTCCGCGAGGCCGATCAACTTCTGCCCGTTCATCAGCACACCACGGTCGATGGGGCGCACCGTCCACCCCGCCGGCGTGCGCCACATCAGCAGGCGCTTCGCCGAGCCGGTCAGCACGTCGTGCGTCCGGCCCACGATGAACACCGGAGCAGTAGCCACGCGCGTCGATGCCGCCGTTCCGTCAGCCATGACGGACAGCTTGAAGACACCGGTCGGGTCCACCGCGTAGCCGCGGGGAACCTTGAGTGAGTCCAGCAGCTGGGGTTCGACCAGCGATGCGGGCGGGGCGCCTGCCCCCAAGGCGATGCCGAGGGAGATGAGCGTGTTGTCCTGCACGACCCCGATAACGCGGTCGAGCGAGGCGCGCCGCTTCTCGATGACGATCCGCTTCAGCGCGTTGCGGAGCGCGCGGGTCCGCGTGACCTGCCCCGGCAGCATCTCGATCACGGCGAGCATGCCGGTGACCTGGGCCTCGTCCGCCACCCACGCAGCCGCGATGTCGTTGAGCGCCTCGGGCCGCTGGATGGCCGACCACGCTGCGAGGTGGTTCGTCTTCTCCGTCGAGGAGAGCTGGTTCTGAAGGACACGCAGCAGGTCGAGCCCGTCGTTGACGGCGTCCCGCTTCTCGGTCTCGTCGTACTCTGGTTCGGTGTTCATGGTTAGATCGCTCGCAGGTAGAGGAAGCCACGGGGTTCGAGGAGTCCGAGGTACCGGAGCTTCCCGATGGCGAGGTTGACGGTTGAACGAGCGTAGCCCGTCGACTCACAGAGGGTGGTCAGTGTTTCGCAGGACCGCTTCTTGTCGGCCCACGCCGCCCGGACGGCGTCCAGAACTGCGCGCTCGCAGCCTACCAGATCGTCCGGGTCCGGCTTGCCTACGGTCGGCACGATGCCGTCGGCCAGCATCTTTCGACGGCGCATCTCCGCGATGATGCTTTTCGTTGTCCGCTCTGGGTAGCCCGTAGCGTCAGCTAGGTCGAGGGCGTCGGTCTGCTCGCCGCGCTTCATCCGCTTGTTGATGGCGACCACGGCGTCGGCGATCATCAGCGGCTCGATGGTGGCGGGTCCGTACCGCTTGCCGTTGCGGCGCTTCTTCGGCATCTTGGGGTAGTCCACCTCGGCCCGCTCGCAGTAGCGCACCAGCCGCATGTAGAGCCGTCGCACGGTGAGCTTCGTCGGCTCGAGCCCGAGCTCCACCGCGATGTCGGCGAACTCCACGCCGGCCTTGCGCCGCTCGAGGATCAGCTTGGCGTTGCCGCTGAAGTCCTCGCGCCGGCCCGTCTCTGGGTCGTACCCGGCGCCGCGCAGCCGCTTGTGGATGTTCGTCACGGTGCAGCCCATCTCGGTTGCGATGGTCTGCGCGCTCGTGCCGGCACGCATCCGGTTCCACACACGCTCGACCTTCTTGGTTGTCCACGCCTTCCCCGTCATGGCGTCACCTTCTTCTGCATGGCGGCGTGCGCCGCGCGCATCTGGCGGTTCTCGGTGCGGACCTGCTCGAGGAGCGCGAGCCCCTCGACGAGCAGGTCCCGCGCGTCCTGGCGGGTCTGCTTGTCCGGGTTGTCCATGCGCCAGATGATCTGGCGAAGGACGTGCTGCACGCCGTCGATGGCGGGACAGGTGTGGCCCGGTGGCTTGACCGTCTCTTCAGTCGGCACCAGACCCGCGAGATGCGCGTCGAGAAGCGCTTGGAGGTCCTGCGCTTCCTCGCGCGCCTCCTCGGCGAGTGCTGCGAGCTGACGCAGCGCGAACCGCGCCGCCTCTCGGCGGTCCTCGTGGCTCGCCATCAACGTCTGCTGGATGCCCGCGGCGAGCACCGGAGCGTAGAGCTCGGCCTGCTTCTCCTCGAACCACGTCGTGTAGTCCGTGGCGGTGAGGAACGCCTCGATGGTCTTCTCGTAGTTCTCACTCTCCGTCTCGTTGCGGAGGTAGTCCTCGTTCGTCCAGCGGCTCACTGTGCACCCCCGAGCGAGATGCCGTTCGCCACGATGTGGGCGGCCTTCTCGGCGTTGAGCGTGGCGATCACGGCGTCGGTGTAGCCGAGGGCCTTCAGCATGGCGCTCATCGCCGCGGACGGGACGTAGACCTTGAAGGTCGCCGCCTCGACGATGCTCGGTGCCGGCTCCTCGACGACCGGCTCCTCGCCTTCCGCCTGACCCAGGTCGATGACCGTCCAGCCCGCCGGCACCTTCTTCGGCTTCGTCGGCGTGCCGATGACGACCTGTCCGTCGAAGCCGAACCACGAGTTGAGGACCTTGCCGAGCGTGGCCGCGTCCCAGCCGCGGTCCTCCGGCATGACCAGCACCGGGCGGTCGGCCGGCACGTCGCTTGAGACCGCCATCGCGAGGGCGCACGTCACCGTTGCCCACTCCGCACCGGAGAGCGCGGAGCGCAGCTTCTTGCCCTGCACGAGGCCGAGACGGAAGGTCTCCTTGCCGTTGTCCTCGAGCAGCATGCCGAACTTCCAGCCGGTCGGCAGGTACGACTGCACCTTCGCCGTGAAGCCGTCGGCCACCCGCTTGAGCAGGTCGGCGACCACGCCCTCGAGCTCCTTCTTCATGCCCTTGTAGGTCTCGCTCTCCATCGTCATCTCGGCGATGGTGTCGCGCGCCTTGGTGAGGTTCGACCAGCGGTCGACCGTGTTCCGCAGGTTGAGGTACGTCTCCTGCGCCGCGGCGCTCTCCGCCTCGAGGACCGCCGGGTCGAGCGCCAGCAGGTCGGCGTCGATGCCGGCCAGCTCGTTGGTGAGCAGCTCGAGCTGGCTCTGGAGGAACGGGCGGTTGACCCGCGGCCCGAAGTCGGGGACCGTCATGGCCTTCGCCTCGGCCTCGTAGAACGAGGCGCACGCCTTCAGGTGCGCGTGGCCCACGGCGCTGGAGCACAGCGGGCACGAGGCGAGTCCCTTGCTCACGGCGATGCCCGACGCCGTCGCCATGCTCTCGTAGAACCGGCGGTCGGTCTCTTCGACCTTGGGCGCCTCGGGCGGGTCGACCTTCGCGAGCTGGCCGCGGATGCCCTGGATCTGGCCCAGCACACGGGACTGGTGCGCGTGAACGCCGCGCACGGCGAGCAGCTTCCGCTGCGCATCTGCTTGGGCACGCTGCGCCTCGGCGAGATCTTCCTCGGTAGGCGACGTGTCGAGGTCATGCGCCATGCCGGTCAGCAGCGCCTCGGCCCCGCTGGCCTCCTTGGCGGCGTCACGCTGGCGCTTGCCGACGTACTCCAGCGTGGCGAGCAGCGCATCGACGGGGCTCTTGCCGCGGCCCACGCTGGCGCTGATGTCCGCGTACTTCGCCTTGTAGACGGCAGGCACCGCCTCGGCGACGTCCGCTGCCGTGACGCTCTTGGCGGCCCAGCCGAGGAACGCCTTGCGCGCCGTGGCCGCCGAGCCCGCGAGCACCTCGCGGATCTCGTGGAGCGGGAGCTTCGCCTCGATGCCGGCGTCGTGCGTGGGCTTGCCGCTGTCCTTGGCGATGAACGTGTAGTCCTCGCCGCTGCTGAGCTTGGCGTGGATGGCGAGGCGCTCGGCGCTTACCATGCTCATCAGCAGGCCGCTGTCGCGCACCTCGTCACGGCCGACGAGGTCGTCTGCGCTGCCGAGCAGGGCGAGCTGGAGGCTCTGCTGCACGCTGCTCTTGCCGCTACCGTTGGGGCCGACGATCAGCGTCTTGGCGCCCAGCGTGACGTTGCGCGGGCGCCCGTCAGCGGTCTTGAGGTTCGAGGTCAGGTGCGCCACGAAGGGGCGCTGTGCGGTGGTGGTCTTCTTTGCCATGTGGTGGTCTCCTACAGAGGGGCATGGTGCAGGCTGCGGCGGGTGAACAAGAAGAAGTCCCGACGCAACCTGACCATGCCCCCAATGTAGTGTACTGATGCCACCCCGTCAAGTATCTTTCTAGCCCTTCCTCCGGGCGATCTCGCGGTTGATGTACCACGCCGCCTTGTCGAGGTCCTCGAGCTCCCGGCCCTTGTGCTCCGCCCGGGCGACGTACTTCACCACGTTGCCGAGGTTGAAGCCCAAGCGCCAGTCCTCGATAACGTCGATCACCTCGTACTTTCCGACGTTGTAGTGGGGCGGATGGTCGACCGCCGTGTTACTGACTGGGTGTGCGGGGGCTGCGCTCTCTTCGTTCAGCCGCCACTGTCCGTGCGCGCCACACGGGTAGTAGTTGCGGCACGAGCCGCTGGCCGACTTCGTGGTGGGATGGCCGCACATCAGCGCCGGATCGCGCGGACGGTAGGGCTTGACCTGACGCTTCGTGGGTACCTGGACAGCGGCCTGGATAGCGGCGATAGCGGCGGGGTCGGGGCGATGAACGACCCGACCGGTGACGGGGTTGATGTGCTCGTATCCGGTGTAGATCCCGAGCCCGGCCGCCGGCGAGAGATCCTCGACACGCGACTCCTGGTACCGCTTGGCATTGGCCTCGGCGACCTCGCGCTCCGCCTCCCTGAGGTGCATCTGGCAGAACCAGGTGCGCTTGCCGTTGAGCTCACGCCACGTCGCGCCGTCGTGCGGGCAGCGGGAGCAGGTCGGGGCGGACTTCTTCTTTCGTTCGGTGGTCATGCGGTCTCCTGTTCGGGCTTGTGGTAGACGAGCCAGCCGGCGTCGGTCCAGCTATCGAGCTCGGTGTTGACGATGGCGACGACGATCCTCGCCTCGGCGCTCTCCGGGCAGAACGCCAAGACCTGTTTGCCGGCAGCCAGGAAGCCCTCGACGAGGACCTGCGTGGCGCGACCGACGATGGGACGCTCGAGGTCCTCCAGCGGCACGGCGATGCCGATGTAGAGCGGCGTGCCCGCCCAGTCCTCGGCGCTTGGCACGTCCTTGACCCACGCGTTCCAGCCACCGATGGCGCGGCTGCGGGCCATGTAGTCGTCGCGCCCCGCGGTGACGTTATGTCGGAAGAGAGCGGTGGCCCGCTTGACCCAGTCGTTGATGGTCTCGTCTGGGGTCTGCTTGCTGTGGGCCAAAAAGATGCGGCTGTAGCTCACGGGCATGATGTCTCCTCTTCGAGGTGGTGGACGTTGGTGTCGGAGATGCGGATGGAAATGCCATCGGCGCCATCGATGCGGATGTCGAGGACCTGGAACACGTCGTCGAGCCAGTCGTGCGTGACCTCGTCGAGCACGGTCCCCGTGCGGTCGTTCAGGCGCACGCGGTCGCCCTTCTTGAACGGACGCTTCATCGCTCCTCCATCGGCACTGTGCTGTCATGGAGGCGCTGGGACCACTCGCGGAGCCCGAGCTGCCACAGCACCTCGGAGAGCGGGTGCGCAACCACGTTGTGAAACGTCCAGGCGAAGCGGCTCATCGCTCCTCCTCGCGGCGGTGCTCGCCGCGCTCGATGTGATCGGCGGCGTGCCCGTAGGTGCCGCTGACCGCGTTGTCGATGTGGTGGTCACGGGTGTACTCCTGTCGCTCCCGCAGATAGGCCACGATGCGCTCCGTCGCCCGCTTCTCCCCCGCCACGAGGCCCCTATCGAACGCGCGCGTGAAGTCCTCGTTGCTCAGAACGCGTTGCCTCCGCAGCCTCTCGATTTCGGCGCGTAGGTGTGGCACGCACGAGCAGTGTTCGGTGTCGGGGGCACAAGCATGCTCCACCTCTTGCTGGGTCATGCCCCCTCCTCGCGGCGGTGCTTGCCGCGCTCGATGTTGTCGGCAGCGCGCCTATAGGTGCAGCTCACCGCGTTGTCGTACAGGTCGTTGAACCCGTCCCACTCCTGCGTGTCGGCGTGCCGCTCGCGCAGCCACGCCACCACGGCGGAGCGCTCCTCGGCTTTAGCAGTGGCGATGATGGTTGCGATGGCTTCAACGTCCTTCGCGGCCCACGAGGAAACCGCAGCAAGGTGTCGCGCCGTTTTCCAGTCAGCCTCATCCGGTTCAGTCATGGCTTCTCCTCGCGGCGGTGCTCGCCGCGTTCGATGATGTCGGCCATGTCAGCGCAAATGTCGCCGTAACTACGCAAGTAGAAACTACGCAGGAACGCCACCACGGCGGCGCGCTCCTTTTCGATGGCGTTCTGCATGGCAGGGTTTTCCTCTCCGATGAAGAAGTTGCACCGACAGCGGCCCATGCCCCTATCGGCGTGATGCTCGCAGTTGCGGTCTTCGGGGTCATGGTGACGTTCAGCGTGGCCGCACGCTGCACAAGGTTCGTCGGTCATCGCCCCTCCTCGCGGCGGTGCTCGCCGCGTTCGATGGCGTCTGCCAGCGGGCATCCACGCGGACGGAAGTTCGTGCTCTCGGCTTGCCCACGGAGCCACGCCACCACGGAGGCACGCTCCTCGGCAACATGACGCGCAATACAGTATGCCAGTTGTTCGCGGAACTCATTGGCCTGCTCGATGCTGTCGAACTTGATGATCTCGTAGGTCATGCCCCCTCCTCGCGGCGGTGTTCGCCGAGTTCGATGCGGTACGCGAGGTCGAGCGTGGCGCGGTCGCCGCACTCCATGCACACCGTGTCGCCCTCGCGGAGGAACGCCACCACGGCGGCGCGCTCTCCGCGGGCCTCCCGCAGCTCCGCGATGAGCTCCTTCACGATGGGAGCGACGAAGAAGTTACGGGCCTCGCCTTCAGCGATGCCTGCTTCGAGGGCGTCGAGGTCGATCACGGCCACCGTCCGACCCAGCGCGCGAGGTCCGCGAGCCGGTCGAGTAGCCACATCGTGATGTCCAGCATCTCGGTCATGGGTTCTCCTTGTTGGTGAACCCATCATATCGTACCTTACCGGAGCGTCAAGCCTCTTTGAGGTTTCTGCCGACGGATGCCTCGGCGGTGCATGGTACTTCCCAGCCAGGGACACGCACGGTCATGCACTCCTCGAGCGTCTTGCGGTAGCGCTCGAGCTCGGGTGGCAGGGCCTCGCCCTTCACGGGCTTCCACTTCTCGAGCCCCGGCGGCGCGTGGATCTCGATGGCGACGGAGTCGTGGCACTGGTGGATGAGGCCGGTGCGCCGCTCGAGGTCCCACGGGAACGCATGGATGATGTGCTGCTCGGCGACGCGCATGATGCTCGTCTCCGCGGCGAGGATGGGGAAGTTGACCACCTCGTTCTTCTTCCCGTCGGTGAGGTTGCCTGACCGACGACCGAAGACCGGCTCCTCCATGTAGCCCTGATGCCTGTAGATGGAGAGCATCGCGTCCCACGCCTGCTGCCACTCGGGCTCGGTCTTGAGCCACGTCTCGTGGAAGTGGCGGACCTCCTTCGAGGTCATGTGCAGGTACGGCATCTCGCCGCTGTCGGCCTCGGTCGAGGTCAGCACCTGCCAGACCGTCATCGGGTCGGCCCAGTAGATCGAGGCGTAGCGGAACGTCTTCATGACGTCGCGCATCGCCTTCGCCATGCCGCCCGGCGGCTTACGGTAGAGGCTGTAGCCGTCAGGCCCCCAGCCGTCGGCGTTCTTGAACTTGTCGCCGAAGACCTGGAGCGCGAGCGTGTTGTGCGGGTCCTTCCCCTCACTGAAGCACTCGAGCAGGAGCGGGATCTTCCAGTAGCTCGCCGTGATGCGGAGGTGCGCTTGGTCGAGGTCGGCACCCACGAGGAGATGCCCGGGTGCCGCGGCGAACAGCGTCTTGAGCTTGCCCTGCCCCTTCCTCGAGCCGATGTTCTGGAGGTTTGGCCCGCTGCTGGAGAGACGGCCGGGCGCCGTGACGTGGGCGTTCCAGGTCGACCGGACGCGCCCGTCCTCGTGCCAGATGATGCCCTTTTTCGGGTCGTGCGCCGTGAGGTTCAGCGGGAGCAGCACGGTGCCCAAGATCTTGTTCTTCTCGCGCCGGTACAGGCGCAGCTCGCGGATGAACGCTTCCTGCTCCTTGGTCAGGCGCCCGCCGGCGAGGTGGCCACGCAGCACCTTGTCACCGGTGCCGGGCAGCCCCGACTCGGTGTAGAAGTCGCGCGCCTCCATGTTCGGTGGGATGCCGAGCTTCCACTCCTCGTAGAGCAGGTCTCGGATCTGGTCCGCGCTGCCGGGCTTCACGCCCTCGACGTCCACGTCGTCGTTGGCACCCGCGCTCTTGAGGTCGAGGCGCGCCACGCCGACCGCATGGGCCAGGGTGGTGAGGTTCTTCTCCCGCTTCTCGACGCTGGCCCGGGTCTCGATCTCCATCTTCCATCGAGCTTCTTGATCGACATAGACGCCGATCTTGTGCAAGTTGACGCACATCTGCTGGGTGGCGTGGTCGACCTCGTGCAGGTCCCAGCGGCGCGTCTCCCAGCCCGGCGGCCGGAGCTCCTCGTTCAGGTCGCGGAAGGCGCCCGCCTCTTCGGCGGCGTCGAGCAGGGGCACGACGATGCGCGCGTTCACCGAGCTGTCGGTGCAGTTGTAGGCGAGCCGGTCCCAGTCGTCGACCTTGCCGTGGGCGAGGCTCTCGCCCTTCTCGGTGGTCTCCCAGCGGTCCACGTCGGTGAGCACCGAGCCCACCGTCTTCAGCCCCTTGGGCAGGTCGGGCGCCCGGAAGCGGGCCGCGAACAGCGTGTCGATGACCGGCGTCGGCGTCACGCCGAGCCAGCTCTCGACGACCTGACGGTCGTAGTAGCCGGCGTTGTGGCCGACCTTGACCTTGGTCTCGTCGAGGAAGAACGCGCGCAGGATGTCGTGGATCTCGGCCTCGTCCTCTGCCGAGTAGAAGCGCGTGAACCCATCGCCGCTCAGGATGTTGAGCCCCATGACCCCGCAGCGCAGCGCCTCGATCTGGCCCTCACGCAGCGCCCGGTTCTCGTAGTTGAGGTCCGGGTGTGCGATGGCGATGGAGCGCACCTTGCACGTCATCGCCTCGATGCCGTCGGTCTCGAGGTCGTAGGCCCAGAACGGCGCGTCGATGTTGCTGAGGAAGCGCCGCAGCTCGTCGGGCGTCGGGTTGAAGTAGCGCACCGGCTCGGTCCACCGGAGCTTGCCCGTGAACCAGCGGAACGCCTTGCCGAGGTCGGCGACCATCGTCGTGCGCCACCCGGGGCTCTTCTGGACGAAGCCAGGGTGCAGGGTCGGGAACACCTTGCGCACCGCATCCACGGGCCTCTGCTCGCCCGCCAGCGGGGTCTGCATGAGGGCCTGGTAGTTCTCGTCCACCCACACCGGACCGCCGCGCAGCCCGAAGATGGACTGCGTCTTCGCCGTCAGCGCGTTCGCCGCGGCTCGGCCCAGGGCGACGATGTTCTCGTAGTCGTTCGTCTCGGAGAGCAGGCGAGGCCGGCAGCACGTCACGGGGTCCGGCAGCAGGGGCTGCGCCTTCGCGAGCCGCCGCCGGTTCTCCTTGTCGAGCGCCTTGTGCAGCTTCTCCCACGCGTTCTTGTCCGCGCCAGCCGAGCACGCGACGACGTGCGTCAGCGAGACCTCGGTGCGCTTGCGACCAGCGGCGAGTAGCGCGAGGTTCCACTCACCACCGCTGCGCCCGGACAGCGGACGCCCGTAGTTGGCGTCCTCCTGCGACGGAAGCTCCGCGACGGCGATGACCGTGGCGGCGGGATGGATCTCGGGTGGCGTGGGTGTCCACGCGCCAGAACGAAACGCACCGCTAGGGCCCAGCGGGCACTCGTCACAACGAGCGCCGCAGGTTCGAGGATCGTAGGACATGGAGCCCCGGTATCCTTACCGGAGCGTCATGGCAAGCTGCTACTTCTTCGCCTGCTTGGCACGGTTCTCGTTGGCCGCGGCGGCGGGCGGCTTGCCTCGCTGGAGCACTTCAGACTTGGGTTCGAGCGCCCGCATAGGCATAGTCTGAAGCTCTCGCGTCGGCGCCGGCTGCCGCTTGAGCTCTTCCAACCGCTTGAACCGCTGGACCTCGGACATCGGCTCAAACGTCCGCATGGTCTCTTCCGCCAGCGGCTTGGACTCACGCTTCGAGATCATCTTGGTGCTTTCGTCGGCGGCAGCCTGATCCGCCTCGCGAGCCTTCTGCTTCGCGATGTCCTTCATCTCGTAGTATTCGTCGCGGGGCATGTGGCCTCCTACTTCAGGACGCGTTCCAGGCAGCTCATCAGCTCGACGGCTTCCTGGCGGGTGAGTGTGTTCTCGGACGTCGAGGTCGGCCCCGTGACCACGATGCGGACGGCGTCGAACTCGGCCTTCTTACCCGTGCTCTGCGTCGTCCCGGTGTCGCGTGTCTCCTCGACGAGGACGCTGATGCGGTTGCCGATCTCGTTGACGAACCGGCGCGAGGCTCGCTTCTTCTCCGACGAGGAAGACCCCGCCTCGCGGCGGAGCTTCTCCTTCATCTCGTCGTAGCCGAGCTCGGCCATCTACTTGGGGCCGAAGCGCTGCTTGAGCATGTACAGGTCCTTGATCCCCTTCGTGGACAGGTCGCTCACGAAGTTGCTGAGACCCGCCGGGTAGGGGCACTCGCCGCTCTCGAGGATGAGCTCGTTCACGCTCTCGCAGCACTGGATGACGTACTCGGCGATGGCGACCGCGCTCTGGCCCGCGGTGAGCTGCTCGATCTTCGGCATCGCAGCGGCCCACGCCTTCACGGGGTCGAGCTTGTCGCTGCCGTAGTGCGCCGCGATGATCTCTGCGAGCGCGTCGATCTGCCCCGCCTTCTCCTGGTACAGGCCCGCGAACAGGCTGTGGTCGCCGTAGAACGACGGGCCACGGGCCTGCCAGTGCAGGGTCCAGTAGAGGTGGTGCGCGGCCCGAAGGTCGGCCCACAGGTTCAGCAGTGCGGAGAGCAACATCAGCGTGCCGCTCGCGCAGCGATGATCGACTGGATGGCGCGGAGCACCGTCGGGTCACCCGCCTTCTCGTAAACGCCGAGCAGCGCCTCGGCGTTGGCGCGCGCCGCCTCGGGGGTCTGACCCATGAAGGCGAACGCCTCGGTCAGGTCCTTGCCCATCGTGGCGCGGATCCGCGGACCCTGGGTCTCGCCGACCATCTGCTGGTACGTCGGGTTCGTGCTGCTCGCGATGCGCTGCTGCATCGCGCGCGGCGACGTGGGCTGCACGAGAGGCGAGGGGCGCGGGGCCGGACGATCCGCCTGCTCGAGGATCCGGCTGCCGACCACCGAGCGCGTGCGCGTCGGGACACCGGAGACCTCGTACATCTCCTGCTCGAAATCCGTACCGAGAGTCTCCTCGAGCGGGCTGCGCATCTCCACGCCACCCTTAAACCCGGCCTCGGGAAACAGCTCGTCGCGCGGAGCGGCCGGAGCCGGGGGCTTCTCGCCGTACACCTCGGCCTTGATCGCGTCGTAGCCCTTCATGCCGGGCTTCACGATCTTGCCGACGTTGCTCTCGAGGGGGCTCTTCGTGATCTTGAACGTACCGTCGGAGAGCGCCGTGTACTCGTAGCCCCCGGCGCCCTTGACGACGGCCGAGATGCCAGGACCCTCGCGGCGTCGCACCGGCGGGCCGTCGATCACCTGACGCTTGCTGACGATGACGGACTCCGACGCCGGCGCGGGCATCATGGAACCCGGCGCGCCCTCGATCTCGGGAGAAACGGGAACGGGGCGCATGCGCATCGCCTGCTCATCCTGGGCCGAGCGACGCATCTTGTCCTTCATGTCGTAGTACTCGGCCATAGGGACCTCCGTCCCGCCGATGGTATCACAAACGCAAACGCCCCGCCACGAGGGCGGGGCCGAGCTTACGTTCTCGCTGGGACAGAGCTGCAAGGAGTACCTACTCGACGAAGCCGCAGTAGGCACCCGTTGCAGGCCCAGGTCTACGATCCCCTCGTCAGGGGCTGATCAGCGAGCGACGCCGACCGCGGGGGGCGGGGGCAGGCGCAGACCGCCGGCGGGAGCCGGGGCCACGGTGCTGACCGGCGTGCCGGCCGCGGCGGAAGGCGCCGCGGGGATGGCGCCCGGGACGGACGGACGGGTGCCGGCGTCACGGGACACGGGCTTGGAGCCCGAGGCGACCGCCTTCTCGTACTGCTCCTTCGTGAGGAACTTGTTGATGCGGGCGTAGGAGCCCTGCACGCCCTGCTGGCCGGGCACGAACTCGACGTAAGCCTTGCGGCCGCCGTTGCTCTCGGACACGAACCACGCGTCGGAGATCTCGTTGTTCTCGATCTCCTCGGCCGTGAAGCCGAAGCTCGAGAGGATGGTCTTCATGGCGGCGAGGCGGCCGTTGAAGGACTTCTTCTCGAGGCCCTCGACCGGGAGGTGGAGGAACTCGAACATCTTGAAGCCGTTCGGGAACTCGACGTGGAAGCGACGGGCATCCGCCTTGTCGCCGGCCTTCTGCTCGATCTGGAGGCCGGAGACCTCGTAGTAGCCGGCCTCGGGCTGGGAAGAACCGAGGGTGGAGACGCCCTTGAAGCTGGCGCCGTTGATGCTGAAGGACATGCTGTACCTCACTGACGGTGGTCTTGACGTTGATGATGCCAGAGGATCAGGTTGCGGAAGGGGGCGGCACTGGCACGCCTCCACCCTTCTTGGCCTCTTCCTTGGGCGCGAGGTCGAAGAGGTTCCTCGCCTTGCGCTTCATGAAGGTAGCCCGGGCAATACCGTCTTGGCAAGCCCAACGGAGATGAATCTGCGAAGTCCCGTCGCTGAAGCGGGGGTGCGCGGCCGCGATCTTCTCGATGCTACCGCGCACATCGCCGGTCTCAAAAATCTTCTGCGCCAGCTCCTCGGCCACGTCGTCCTGCCACTCGAGCCCGGGCACGCGAGCCGGGACGTAGCCGCCCGCCGACGCGCGCAGGATCTCGCGCAGGTTGCCCGGGGTCTTCGCCCAGCACACGCCCGTCCGGTCGCCCGTCACCCACTCGGGGTTCGTGGGGTCGCAGAAGTAGACGCCCGGGAACCACGGGTCGGGGTAGGTCGAGTCGACCATCGCGCGCACGTTGATGTCGCACCACGACGGGAGGATCTCGGTCTGCTTCCTCGAGCCCAGGCTCGGGCCGCCCGGCTGGAAGAAGCCGTCGCTGTCCGTCCCCGGGGGGCGCTCGTGGAACGTGAAGATGAGGTGCACGCCCATGTGCCGGGCGAGGCCCGACATCGCCAGCAGGTACTTGTTGAGCTGCTGGTAGGCGTAGAACTTGTCCTTCTTCCCGCTCTTGCCGAGCGGCGCTTCCTCGTGCCAGACGGCGAGGCTGCGGTCGCAGATGTGGCTCGCGTCGTCGATGAACACGGCGCCGTACTGCTTCGCCATCCCGCTGCGCGACAGGTAGTCGAGGAGCCCCACGAGCTCGGGCAGGGTCTGCGGCGGCTCGGGGTGGATGGCGGGGGTGAACCCCAGCTCGTTCTCGGCGACGAGCGCGATGGCGCTCGGCACACCGATGCAGAGCGCGGTCGGGAACGCGGCCAGCACGTCGCTGGTCTTCTTCTTCTTGGGTTTCCCGTAGACGGTGATCATCACCGACGGGGGCTGCGTTTCGCTCATGTGGTGGTCTCCGGCCCGTTGATCCACCCCGTCGTAGGGCCACAGACGACGAGGCGCACCCTCAAGCCCGAGGGCCGAGGGAGCAGAGGTTGAGCCCGGCACAGGCTCCGTACCGTCCATAACACGAGAGCTCGTTCTGGGCCTTCGGCCACTCCCACGGATCGGTCGTGAGGTCGAGCTGCGCGATCTGGTGCTCGGCCCACCACAGCCACTTCGCGTAGCCGGCGTCGCGGTGGGGCGTCGAGGGGACCTGCTCGCGCACGACCTTGCCGGGCTGGGTCGAGCTGATGAGGTTGAGCGAGACGCCGCCGAACGCCTCGCCGTAGAGCTGCTTGCCCATGATGCGGAACGCCGCGAAGCCGCCGTCGATGGCGTAGGCTTCGGCGCTGCTCTTGCCGTTCACGCTGGCCTGGTGCTTATGGTCCCAGATGTAGTAGCGACCGGACTTGTCGCGTGTTACGAGGTCGATGCGGCGAGTGAGCGTGATCGGACGCCCATGTTCTCGGTGGTCGGGCATGTGCAGCGGCGTCACCTCGATGCAGGCACCATCAAGGCTCCGCCACTCGCCGCCCCTCTCTTCCCCGACCCACAGACCCCACTGCCCGCGCAGGGTGCCCAGCACCGCGGTGACCGGGGCCTCGACAGCGATGACGTCGCCGGGGCTCTCGGGGAACTTCGCGAGGTAGGCGCGGAACACCTTGAACATCTGCGGCAGCAGCTCGTGGCTACCGTACTTGTCGCACCACGCCTGCGCCGCGTCCTCGGGGTCCATGAACACGCTGGGGTCGTGGTACATGGTCTCGTCGACCATCACGCCCTGGGGCTGCCCTGCGCCCCAGATGGCGTGCAGATGAGCCTGGAGCGTGTGCCCGATGGATCCCTTGGCGAGCGCCTCGATGGGCGGCGCGAGGTTCGTGCCGTCGATGCGGTAGAGGTAGGCGAAGAGCTGGGGGCACTTCGCGAAGTTGCCGATGCGGCTCCAGCCGCGGCTCGACTTGCCGGCGTCGATGAGCATCTTCATGACTACTCCTCGTCCATGACGAACAGCTTGCCGACAACGTCGTCCACGAGGGACTCGCGGTCTTCCATGCCGAGCAGCTTCTCGCCCATGCCGTCGAGCTCGTCCGCCTCGAGGAACTGCTCGATGGGACCGAACTTGTCGGTGAGGATCTCGACGACGCGCTCGTCGTAGGTCGCAGACGCGACGACAACCTTCAGCAGCGTGGCCCGTCCGCCATGCCGGTCGAACCGGCCACGCCACTGAAGGAAGTCACCGGGCTTCCACGGAAGCATGGCGAAGATCGCGAGGTCGGCGGTCTGCATCCCGTCCACTGCGATCCCGAAGGCTTGGCCGGTCCCCACCAAACAGCAGGGACCGGCGCTGCTTCGGAACCCGTCGATCATGTCGTTGCGCTCCGGCTCGCTTACGCCGCCGTGCCCAACCCAGACCGTCGCGTTCTTCACCTCGTCGCTGGAGCTCACGACCTTGCGGATCGCGTCGCCCCAGCGCTCGGCTTCCCGGCGGCGTGCAGTGAACACGATGACCTTGCCCCCGCCCTTCAGCCCTTCAAGGACCTCGGCGACGACGTAGCTGCGCTTTCGACTGCTCGCCTCCGCGAGACGCGCCTCGATGAGACGTTCCCGCGCCGGCACATCTTCATACTCACCTCGGGCCTGTCGTGCAAGCTGTTTGATGGCTTGATCGAAGGTCTGCGCGTCGTCGTAGCGCTCCGGCTTGTCCTGCGCGGAGACCGGCAGGTAGACGACCTGGATGCGCGTCGGGGGCAGGCTCGAGTGGCTCTCGGTGTAGGGGACCTCGTGCGTGAAGAACGAGCAGCGGGCGCGGAGCTCCTCGATGTTGCTGCTGCCCTTGTCGTCGATGCCGCCGTAGGGGTTCGGCACCGCGTCGCAGTACCGCTCCGCGAAGCGCCGGTAGCTGTGCGCGAAGCCGCCCGGGGTGAGCAGGTCGAGCTGCGCCCAGAGGCGCTTGGGGCGTCCGTCGTCGAGCGGCGTGGCAGTGAGGCCCACACGCAGGCTCAGGCTGGGCAGCCGGCTGATGTCCATGATGGCGACCGACCACGCGTCCTTGTCGCCCGAGGCGGTCTGGCGGCGGGTGAAGCCGACCTTGCCGTCCTTCTCCTGCACGGCCTTCCAGCGCTTGCTCTGCCCGTGGATGTGCAGCTCGTCGAGGATGAGGACCTCGGGGCTGAGGTTCATCACGAACTCGGCGTTGTCGTTGAGGCTCTCGGCCCCGACGATGATGAACCGGCGCTGGCGTGTCTCGATGCAGTGCGCGTCGTACTGCTGCCACGTCATGTCTTTCTTGCGCCGCTCGCTCTCGGGGATGAGGCGCCACGGCAGGATGTTCGTGTACTGCTGGACCTGCGTCCACCAGACGTGGCGGGCCTTGGCTGGGCAGATGACGAGGACGGTGCCCTCGCGCGTCAGCGCGTCGATGAGCGCGCCCACGGTCTTGCCGCTGCCACAGGGCCACACGTTCATGACCCACGGACGGGTCGCGGCCCAGGCTGCGCTGCGCTTCTGGTACGGCGTCGCCATGTCGGCGACGTGCGGCTTGAGCTCGCCCTGCTTCACTTCTTGCGCGATGAGGTCCGCCCCTTGGCGAGCGCAGCGGTCCAGTGCTTCCGGGGTCGTGGGCCACGGCAGAACCGCCGCCGCACCCATCCGCTCCTCTGCGCTGAACGCGACGCCCCAGCCGTTGAGGAAGTGCTCGACGACGAAGGCCGCGTGCACGGGCGCGTAGATCTCGACGTGCGAGGGTAGCCCATCGTCGGGCCACTCGTTACGAGTGAGGCGATAGCGACGACGACCGCGCACCGCCCATGCGAGTGTGCCGGGACAGTGCGTCTCTACGGCAGCGGCGTGCTGGGCGTAGTCGGGGGCGACTCTGTAGGTGTAGTGGGGTTGATCCCACATGCTGCTGATGCTCATGGTCCTCTCGGTGGTGCCCCAGAGGTATCGGTCCTCAACCGCCCTGTCAAGGAAAGTTGACGCTCCGGTTCGGGTAGGGTAGGCTCCAACAGCCAAGGAGGCTCCTGTGTCCGAAATCAAGTCCGTCATCTCACCCGAGAGTGACCCCTTCATCCTACTCGTCGAGCGCCACCGCAAGGCGCGCCACTGGTCCTTTGCCGAGCTCGCGCGCCGCGGTGGGCTCACGCAGCCCGAGGTCTCGCGCGTGATCCACGGCATCCGCATGCCGACCCTGCGCCACGTCCGAGGCTTCGGTACGGCGTTCGCCACGACGCCCTCGGGGCTGCCCGGCGAGCCGACCACGCCCTCGGAGTGGGTCGCGCACCTCGTGGACCTGGCCGAAGGCGCACGCCTCGGTGTCCGCACCAAGAACGAGGTGTCCGATGGCTGAGAAGCGCCACAACCCCGAGATCGACGTCCTCGCCGACACGCACGGCGAGGTGCTGCGGATGGAGCCTTCGGACGTCTACGACCCCGCCGTCATCGCCTTCGCCATCGGCGTCGGCAGTCGGCAGGGCCAGACGTTCCTCGTGTACGACCGCGAGCTCGTCGTCGATCAGGCGGTCGAGCACGAGGGCATGGACTACGAGACGGCGCTCGAGTGGCACGAGTTCAACACGTTCTGTGCCTACCTCGGGCCGAACACGCCGGTCTACCTCTAGACCGCAGCCGCGTGAAGGACGGGGATCGTGACGCCACGCACCACAAGGGGCAGCGTCAGGTCCCAGTTGCCCGTGGCGATGATCGCCTCGAACACGTCCTGCCGGTACACGGTGCGGCGCAGCAGCTCATTGGCGCTCGCCGAGAGCCACGCGCGCCGCGCCTTCAGGTACTCCTTCACCCACGTCTTCTCGTCGCCGCCCTTCGCCGGCGGCACCGCGGCGAAGCGGTTGCGCACGACCTGGAACCCACCGTGGATGAGCCCGTCGTAGACCACCGCGTGCGCGAGCGGCGTGACCAGCTTGGCGTCCTTGCAGATGTTGACCGCGGGGAGCCAGTAGTTGGCGTCGAACACCTCGTCTTGCGCCTGATGCATCTTCGGGTCGCTACCGGCCTGCTTCAGCAGGGCCACCGCGGCCGTCGTCTCCGCGGACCACGGCCCCTTGGGCGGCTCGCTCGCGCTCTTGTTCGAGGCGAAGTACGGCAGCATCGGGCGGAACGCCGCCGCGTGCTGGCCGCCGAGCTCGATGTAGCGCTGCACGACCTTGTCCAGGCTGCCGGCCCGGTCGGTCGACTGGTGCTTGCCGTAGCTGATGCCGGCGCCGTCGGGCAGGATCGTGCAGGTCGCGTAGGCCGCGGCCGTCGGGACACGACCCGTCTCGAAGATGCTGATGATGCAGTCGATGGCGTGCTTCTGGGGGGTGGTGATCATGGGTCTCTCCTAGATGTCTTCGATCCAGACGATGGAGGCGGCGACGTCGCTCGCGTTGACGCTCGTCGCGGTGATGGTGAGGTAGTCGCCGGCCTGGAGGAACAGGTCGATGTCGGTGAGCTGCTCCGTCGAGTTGCCGGTCTTGCTGACCGAGAACGAGTAGACGAGCGTGCCGTTCCCGACGCTGAAGCCGGTAGCGTTCTGGTCGTAGGACGCAGCCGACGTGGTCGAGTTGACGAACTGCCAGCGCGGCGCGGTCAGCGTGCTGTTCTTGTAGACCTTGAACAACACCGTCTTCGTCCCGTCGCACGCGACCGAGATGCGGTCGATCTGAAGCTGCGCCGTGGACTGACGGCCCAGGTACACGGTGTTCGCGCGCAGCGAGAGGACGGGAGTCTCGACACCCGCGCCAGCCGTGACGGCCACCGGGGGCGCCGCGAACTGCGCCCCGAGGAACCGCACGTTCCCTTCAACGAACGCACCACCCGAAGCACCACGCATCACCACCGAGGTGCCGGTGCCGATGTTCCGGCTCTCCCACACCAGGTAGAGGTTCGGGTTGCGGAGGTTGGTGGACGTGCGCGTGTTCGCGTTGCGGATGACGTGCACGAGCTGCGGGCGCCCCGTCAGACCGTTGACGATGTAGAAGAACGCATCGCCGTAGCCGAGGTACTGGAACTGCACACCGTAGACGTTACCCTTCGTCGTGTCGATGGTCTGTCCGCTGGGGCCGGTGCCGTCGAAGCGGTCGACGTTCCACGACGACTGCGGAATGAACTGCTCCGTCGGGCTCGTCCCCGTCGTGAGGATGGCGAACGTCGCCGCCATGCCGGTGGTGCCTGCCGAGAACGTCGAGGCGCCCGCCGTGCCTGCCGTCTTGCGGGTGAAGTACACGACGTTGGCGACGGCCTGCGCGTCCCACCCACCCGCCGTCTGGCTGTAGTTGGCCGCCGCGATCTCGCTCGCGGTGACCGAGGTGTTGGGCTGGTTGCTGATCGCGACGACGACCGGCGTGCCCGCGTCGAGCGTGACCGTCACGTTCCCGGCGCTCGTCGGCGCCACGGTCACGGTCAGGGTCTGCACCTCGACGGTGGCCGTCTCGGTGTAGAGGATCCCGAACGCGGTGCCGTTGTAGCCGAACTGGTAGCCCGCCTCGATGTTGTAGAGGCCAGCCATCTGCCGGTTGCCGGCCGACCCGGTGGTGAAGCGAGCGGTCCACTTCGCCATCGTGGCCTGACCCGCACGATACTTCGCGACCTTCTTCGACGTGAGCCGAGCGTAGCCATCTGTCGCCGTGCCGCTCGTCATCACCGCTTCGCCGTTCGACAGCGTGACGGTGGCGCCCGTACCGTAGACGTCCGTCGTCACGAGCAGCGGGTTGAGCCCGTAGATGAACGCGACCTGCGAAGTCGGGACCGGGGAGACCGTCTCGAGCTCACCGAACCCAGAGAGTGGGCCTTCAATGGTCACGCCGCCGAGGGCGGGTTGCTTGGGGAAGATCTGGCTCATGCGTCACCCTTTCGGAACTTCTCGAGCTCGAGTTTGCGGACACGTTCGTCCAGTTCTTCGGCGTCGAAGCCGGGCGGCAGCCCGACGGAGGTACTTTCCACTTTTCCCAGTCGAGCCTCGGCAGCGGCGAGGCGGGCCTCGAGGGCGGCGTTTGCGGCCTGACACGGGGGTGGCTGGGTCTTCGGCATTCGCTTCAGGCTGTCGGCTTCGATCTCGAGCTTCTTCATCTCGAGCGCGGACTTCTGGTCGGCCACCTTTCCGAGATGCTTCCAGAGGCCCACGCCGAGCAGCGCGATGATGGCGAGGATGACCACCAAGACGGGGTCGTCGACCTTCTGCGCCAGATCCCCGAGATTATCCGCGGTGGGCACGGGCGTTTCGGCCACGACCGTGTTACCGGAGGGCTGTGGGGCGGGTGCGCTTGTAGGAGCAACCGGCTCGGCAGGCGGCGCGGCCGGCGCACCGGTGAACGCGGTCTCGGGGATCGGTGCGACAGTGGGGTCCATGCCGGAGTCCTCCTGGTCGTCGTAGGGGAAGAAGAGGGTCGTTCCGGCCGGAATGTAGCAGCTCGCGAGGTCCTCTGACGAGCCCCCACGCAACAAGACGCGGAGACCCCCAACGAGGCCGCAGTCGCGCAGCCCGCTGTCGATCTCCGCGGTGTCCACGTCAGTCGATCAGATCGCGCGTCAGCTTCGCGGCGAGGGGGATGAGGTGCGTCTTGAGCAGCACCTTCATCTCGTCCTTGTCGAGGCGCTTCTTGCCGTCCGCATCGACCTTCAGCGACTTCTGAAGGAAGAGGGCCAGCTCGTAGGCGTCGGTGCCGATGTCGATCATCTCGTCGGGGGTGATGGGCATGATGCCTCCTACTGGGTGCGGAACAGCGCGACCAGAACCCCATCGGCGTCGTAGCCGCGGCAGTTCGTGTCAGAGGGGTTCGCGGCCTCGACCGTCACGCGACCGGGGATGGACTGCTCTCCGTCGGGAACGGGTCCGGTCGCCACGGCGTAGTCGGACGGGACGCCCCCCGCCCACACGGTGTTGTCGGCCACGAGGCGCACGATGGACGGGTTCGCGTCGAGGACGGCGTTGAGGTAGACGTAGCGCGGGTCCATCCGTCCCCCTAGTAGAGCAGCAGGCAGGCATCGGCCTGCGTCGTGGTGCTGGCACCGAAGATGTACCCGACCGTCGTGGCTACGTCGAGCCACGCCTGCCGCGAGATAGCGTCCTTGACGACGTACATCTGCCGCCCCTGCCCGAGGAAGTTGCCCGCCGCGTTGACGACCGCGAATGGGAGCCGCACGATGTTTCCGCTGGGCGTTAGCAGCGCGTTGTTCGGCGCGAACGCCTCCGCGTGGAAGGCGGTCACAACCGTCGTGGACCCCGGCGCGAACGTGCCGAAGTGCGAAGTTTGGTTCGTGACGGCGTGCGTTGTAAAGCCACCGTCACCCGTTCCACCGATGTAGTTAGTCCAAAACGTAGCCGACATGTTGGAGGTGCTTCCCGACCCGCCCATGTAGTAACGGCGTCCATCCGTTTCCGCGTCCAACGGAGCCGTAGAGAGCGGGTCGAAGAGGGCACCGAACGCCGCGTAGGACGTTTCCCCGGTAGACGTTCGCGTATACTGCACGATGCAGCCTTCTTGCGATTCCCACATGGCAACATTGTCGTAGGGCACGGTGGCGAACACGCGGGTCGCTCGCCAATAGTTGCTGAAGCCCGACGTGAACGGCTGCGCGTTGCTCCACGACGTGTATGCACCCGAGGCGCGGTTCATGCCACAGACGATGACGTTCGCGATAGTGGCCGTGTCGGGCAAGAAGAACGGATACGCCACCGCTCCGCTTGTCCCGCCGAGAATGTATTGCATCGACAGCGCGTTGATGGGCGGTGCCCCGTAGACCGCGACGGTCACGCCGCTGACCTCGCGGTTCCACGTCCACGCGCTGCCCGTTCCCGGCACCCGCGCCGACCCGTCTGCGTAGGTTGCCGACGTGCCGAGCGTGTAGACCGCGTCGTGCGCGTTGTTGATCGCCGAGACGAAGTTCACCTGTCCGACGTATCGCCAGTTGAGTGTCGAAAGTGGCATTAGACGATGCTCCCCGGCCCCTGCGCCGCGCCTGTGGGTTCCTCGATGATGTCGTTACCGATGGAAAAGTACCAAACGTCGAGTGTGCGGTCGTCTGCTGCGCCGATGCCAACGGTGGCCGCGACCGTCGCGAACACCAGCACACCGCCGATGCGCTGCAACACCTGTCCGTCCGCCGTGGCCTGCACCGTCTGTGCTGCGCCCGCTCCGTTGAAGCAGGCGACCGAGGTAGCGGTGCCCGTGTGGCCCGCCGCGCTCCAGCCTAGCGTCGTGAGCGCAGTGTGGGCCGACACGCCGCCCGAGGTCCACGTCGCGGCGCCCGTGGAGTTGTTCGTACAGGTGTACGCCACGCGGGGCGACACGCTGCTGTCCACCCACAGATCACCGACAGCAAACCCCTTGGTCACGTCGTCGTTGACACCGGGAGCGCCCGAGTTGACGACGGCAGGTACGGTGATGAAGCTCATCCCTCTCCTCCTGCGAACACGACTGCCTGTGCAGAGAGGTCGGGCAGCATGGCCTCGACCTGGTCACGGCCCAAGACCGCGAACAGCGCAACGCACTGCCTGCCGGCCCACGCCTCTGCGTTGACAGGCCCTTCGTACACCACGCCCTTCACCTCGTAGTCCTCGAGCGGGACGAGGTGGAGCTGCGGCGTCGGCATGACGTAGCCTTCCGGCGAAGCGACCCCGCCTAGGCTCTCGATCTTCTCGCACACTTCAGCGTAGGTCATCAGATCACCCACCAGTTGGCGCCGTCATTGGCGAGATCAACGCTGTCGCGCGTACCGCCAGCAAGAACGAGCGTGGCTGCGCCCTCGACGTTGCCGGCGGCGGACTGGATCGTCACGGTGTTCGCGCTCGTGTTGGTGCGCTTGATCGTGTAGGTGCGCCCAGGGTTGCCGGTGGACGACGGCGACGGAAGCGTGATGGTCTGCGCTTGCAAGGTCGGGTCGCAGAACACGATGTCGTAGGCGCTCGGACCTGTACTGATGAGAAGCGAAGCGCCCGTCAGGTTGGTGACCGCACGACGACGCGACGAGGTCTTCTGCGTACCGAAGAACTCCCACAGCGTGTTTGCCGCCGAAGCGCCGGTAAACTGAAGCGTGTTCGTTGTGCTGCGCTGGACCGTGATGTCGGGGGCCGACGCACCGCCCGCACCCCACTTCGTCACACCACCAGAGTCGAGGGTGAAGCGAGCGTTCGCTTCTGCGGCGAGCTTCGACTCGAGCAGGTTGTCCGTGCTGGCGAGCGGAGTGACCGCGATCCCGAGGTTCGTCCCCGTGTTGATGATCGACAGCTTCCGGTTGGTGACCGGCGTGTTGCTGCCGATGCTCACCACATCGGTGGTCGTGTCGAGGTAGACGGTAGTGCCGCCGTCGGTCCAGCCGCCACCACCGCCACCGCCACCACCGCCGGTGCCGTAGGGGCTAGTGGGAAGGACCTGCGTGCCCGCCATCACACCACCTCGTAGGAGATCTCGTAGCTGAAGCTGTTGTCAGCGCCAGCGTTCGGGCCAGGCTCGAGGAAGAACTGCCCCGAGGTGTCCGTCTGGAACACCACACCGGCGCAGCCCACATCGAAGAGCGACGCGACCGCAGTCGAGCTCCCCTCGAACTGCATGTTGATGCTGCCGGCCGCCGCGCCCGCGAGGTTGTAGAGCCGCGGCGTGAACGTCACCGCGCTGCCGGCGGTGTGCTTCACCTTCACGCGCAGGACGTTCACGGTCGCGATGCCACCGCCCGTGTCGATGGTGACGTCCGTCGTGGACGCGAAGTTGGTGACCGACCCCGTCGCGGTGAAGACGTTGCCGATGGACGTGCAGGAAGCGGCGCCGCCGCCAGAGCCGGAGCAGGACATGGTCTACCTCTTCCCGTTGATGAGGGCTTCTTCGATGCGGGCGAGCCGCGCGTCCATCTGCTGGACTTGGACCTTCAAACCGGAGACCTCGGCCTTCATCGCGGCCACGTCGGTCTTCAGGTCCTCGGCGCAGTTGTGGTGAATCGGCGCTGCCGTGGCGGCCGATGGCTCTTGGCCCATGTACTCGTGGTAGGTGAGCCACCCACCGCCGCCGCCCAGCATGACGAGCAGAACCCACGCGGGGAGCTGCACCGGCTTGTTCACGTTGATGCCAGACTCGATGGTCTGCGACTGCGCCGTGGACATCTTGGGGCCTCCTTACGGCGTGCCGGAGTCGAGCTCGATGATGAGCTCGTCACCAGCCGTGGCCGGGTTGGTCGCGATCTGAACAGCCAGAGTCGCCGCGGCGTTCGTCGCGATGACCTCGAGGCCCACCACCACGACGATGCTCTCGCCAGGGGTGAAGGTCTGCGCCGGCACGTTCACGATGATCTGGTTCTCGACGTAGTTGGTGATGCCCGAGATGGCGCGCGTGCTGCCGTAGCCCTTGGAGAGGTTCGGGATGGCCGAGACGTTGCCGCTCGTGTCCTTGCGCTTCACATCGACGAAGATGCGGCCCGTGGCCGCGCCACCGGCGCCCGCCGTCGTCGCCCACTTCACGCGCGCACGGAGTTGCCCGGCGAACGAGACGTTGTAGGCGCAGCGCAGCGCGTACTCGAGGCTGAACTTCGTCCCAGACGCGTTCGTGTCGATGCTGCTGATCGTGGTCGTGGTCTGCGAGACGCTCTTGTTGATCGTCTTGCTGGGGATCAGCACCCCGTCCGTGTAGGCGACCGTTCCAGACGCCGTGGACGATGGTGCCGCATACCATCCGCCGCTGAACTGAGTGACCGAGTCAGCCATGTCTGGACCCTCTCCCGGCTACGCTATCACAGCGCAGGAGAGGGTGCTAGAGCATCAGCGTATACGACGAAAGGTTCAGCCGCGCCAGTGCTGGCGGATGTTGCCGTTCGCGGTCCCCGCGTTAAGCTTCACGACGAGAAACAGAGTCCCGATGACTTCCGCCGCCAGACCCTGGTAGTGGTAGTCGAGGTCGATGCACGCGAGTGCAGTGCCCTTCGTAGCCGTCGAGAGGCCGAAGACCACGTTCGCGGACAGCTCGCCCGTCACGGGGATGTCGCCCGCGAGATCGCGCGCAAGGTAGAACGTCACCTTGGACGCGCCACCGGCGATGGTGTCGAGCTCGAAGTTGATGTTCTTCAGCTCGGCGAACGGCGGCACGGCCGCGGTGCGCGCGCAGTTGGTGGTGTCGGCCGTCAGGGTGAACACCTGGTAGGCCGTCGTGAGAGCGGCCTGGTGCTTGTAGCTGATGCCGGCGTGGTTGAAGCCGCCGTAGCGGGGGTCAGATGCCATGATGTCCTCCTATCGGATTCCGGGGGTTTCCTTGAGCTTCTTGGGCTCGTCACGCTTCACAGTCTTCGTCGGGGAGACGAGCTCCACATCGAGGCCCGCCGCACCGCGCGACCACCGCAGTATCTCACCGCGGATGTCGCTGCGCTCGAGCGGGTTGCGCTCGTACCGGAGCAGCAGGGCGTTCAGCTCGCCGAGCGGGCTGTTCTCGAGCGCCGTCGTCCACACACCGCCGGGCAGGTAGTAGCGCTGGTCGCGAAGCACCCCGACGTCCGGGTACTGCTTCTGAAGCTCGCGCATCTCGGCCGCCGCGGCATCGGAGATCTCGACGAGGTTGCCCTGCGTGTCGGTGACGAACGGGTCCTTGATCGCCGGCACGCGGATGAACGTCGTACCGTACATATCGTCCATCATCTTGCCGATGAAGGGGTGGACCTCGGTCACGAGAGCGCCTGCGCTGGCCGCCGCCTTGGACACGCGCTTCGGCGCTGCGATCTCGCCCATCGCGCTGCCCGACAGTATCGGCGCGAGGATCGGGGAGCGCGCGGGGTCGGCGACCGGCTTGACGACGTTCAGCAGCTTCACTTCCTCGAGGCCCTCGGCCTTGAGGTCGATGCCCGGCAGCAGGTCCAGTGCCGACGCGCCCATGAGCATGTACGCCGCGGCGATCTGCGTGTGGTGGCGCATGCCCGCCTCGATGGAGGACTCCGGGATGAACAGCTCCATGTAGGAGTGGTCGTCGCCGGCGAGGCGGTAGTACATGCGCACGGCCTCGGTGCGCGGGAACATCATCGCGACGCCCGCACGATCCCGCAGGTAGGTCGGCCGACCCGACGCGCTCGGCGGCAGCGCGGTGTAGTCGGCGAACTGCTGAAGGTCCGCGAACGCTCCGGCGTCGCGCAGACGCTTCAGCTCGGGCGAGAGCATCGCCAGCTTGCCCTCCTCGATGAGACGGCCGCGTCCCGTGAACAGCATCGTCAGCGCGCGCTTCGCGTCCTCGGGCGGCTCCTGACCGTTGTACGAGTCGTAGAACGCCGTCGTGATCGCGTAGTAGGTGTCCTGAAGCTCGGGCGGCATGCTCTCCACATCCACGCCGAACTCCGACCCGACATCGTTGTAGAGGACCTGCGTGAGGAGCTCAGTGCCGCGCTCGCGCGCACGCTTGAGGCACATCATGCGATAGGCGCCCCACGGGCTGAAGATGTTGTTGAAGACCTGGGCGTTGGCGTTCTTCTGGAAGGCCCAGAACGGGAACAGGATGCCGACGAGCATGGAACGGTCGGCCTTCGTCATCGACTGGCTGTAGTCGTACAGCGCGTCGATGGTGAGGCGCGCCGCCGTGCGCGGGTCGTGTCCTGCTTCCATGAGAGTGACCATCGCGCCGAGGCGCTCGCGCTCGCTCCAGGCTTCCGCGGTGTCGGCGACGGTCTGCTCCCAGTCGGCCATGAACTTGCGGAGACCCGCAGGAACACCGCCGCCGGCAGTCCCGGTCGCCTTTGCGCCGGTGAGCGTCGGTGCCGCGAACAGGGCGCCCTCGCGCTCCACGACACGCGCCAACTGACGCGTGTCGAACGAAGCGAAGATGCCCTCCTGCACGGCGATGTCGCGGATCTGGCGGTAGGAGTAGACCTTGCCGCCCGACTGGAAGCCGCCGTCGAGCCCCTCAAGGATCGGGTTGACTTCGATGCGGTACTTGCCGACGCTGAAGATCGTGGCGACGTTGTTGGCGAGCTTGTCGCCGTACCCTTGGAAGAACCGGCGCGAGCGCTCGAGAACGTCGGCGCGCTGCCCCGGAAGCCGGCGCGCGGTGAAGTCGACGAGCTGCTGCCAGAACGGCAGGACCATGATGTCCTGCATCAGCACGCGCGACACGGACGCCGCAGCGACGCCGAAGCCCGACGTGATCGCCATCTGCATGAAGTGGTCGACCGTGTTCATCATGTAGTAGCGCTGGCGGATGAAGAACGACCCGCGCGTCATGCGCGTCTTCATGTAGCGGTAGACGATGTTGAACGCGTCGCCGCCCGTGACCTGCGCCGTGGGCCGGTACGTCGAGCGCGCGAGCGCCTCCGCCATGCGGTCACGGGCCAACCGCGGGATGTAGAAGTCGGCGTCCAGCACCGCGTCGCGCACGAACTCGACGTTGTAGCCGTAACGGTCCACGACACGCTGGATGGCCTCGGTGTACCGAAGATCCCATGCCTGACCGTTCGTCCAGTCGACGAACGCCCGGTAGGTGTCAGCGTCGATGCCGAGGTTCAGCTTCACCATCACGTCCTTGCCGACCACGGACGAGCCGAAGCCGCCGATGATGATCGCCATGCGACGCGCCGAGTCCTCGTCGTAGATCTCCGCCACACCCTTACGCGTGCCGTCACCCTCGAGCAGGATCTTGACCGCCTCGTCCGACGTGCCGGTGAACATGGCGCCGTTGCGCTCGGTGCGGCCGGCGATGTAGGTGAGGTTTTCGACCAGCAGCATCTCGTGCGTCGGGCGCGCGATGTTCGCCGGAGCCTGGACCGCACCGCGGATCGCCGTGGCGAGAGACGCGCCAAAGTCGGACTGTGCGTCCTTTGTGGAGAACAGCAGCTTCGACATGGCGCGCGACGCGGCTTCACGCGTCGCCACCACGGCCGCGTCGACCGTCATAAGCGTGTCGCCGTTCTTCGGGTCGAAGCCGAGCTTGATCAGCTCCGCGCTGCGGTTCGGGCTGTTGACCGCCGCGGCGAGCTTCTCGAGCGCTTCCATCTCCTCTGGCTTGAGATCGTCCATCGCGCGCCGCAGCATCCCGATTACCGAGCCGGCGTAGTCGTGCCCCGCGGAGAGGATGGGACGTCCCGCCACACGGCGCACGTTACCCGCGCCGCCCAGGTAGCGGTAGAGCTCGTCGCGCTGCTTCACCTCGATGGCGTCGTTCGTGAGCGTGATGACGTCGCCGATGGCCTGCTCGATGGGGCGCTCCGCGGCGTCGACAGCCTGCCGGAACTCGGGCGGAGTCTTGCGCAGCAGGTTCTGCGCGCCGCCCTTCTCCGCCACAACATCGCCGCCGAAGAAGGTGGAGAGGACGACGCGGACGACCGCCTTCGCCTTGCCGCGCACCTTGTTCGCCTCGTCGAGGTCCTTGTTGTACGCGAAGTAGGCGCGCAGCTCCTCGACGGCGTTCTGCTCGACCACGCTCGCAGTACCGCGGCCCTTGCCCGACAGGTCGAGGAAGATGCCCTTCTTGCGCGCCGCGTCGATCTCACGCTCCGTCGTGCGGGCCGCCTGCATGTCGGCGAGCTCGTCGAAGGTCCAGTCCTGCTTGCCGAGCACCGGCGCGGGGAAGCTGACGTAAACCTGGTTGCCCGGCGTGCCGCGCTTGCGCGCCGCCTCAAACTGCTTCTCGAGATCCTCGACCGTGGTGCGCGGCATGCCGCGTCGCTGCGCTTCACGCGACAGCACCTTGAGGAAGCCCTCGGCCGAGTCGTCCTCGGCTCCGAGCAGCTCGCGGCGCAGGACCTGCTTCAGAGTTGCGTTCGGCTGGTCGTCGACCGTCTCCACCAGTCGGTCGAAGACGCGGCGGACCTCGGGCTGGAGGTTCACGCCGATGACCGGGTCGGTCACGCCGAGGTAGATCTGGGCCACGGCCTGCTTCAGCGTGTCGAACGCAGACTGGAGCGAAGGCGTGGGGGCAACGCCCTCTAGTGCGTACTGCTCGAACGCCTTCGCGAAGAACTCCTCAGCCTTCTCGACCTCGTCGGGAGAGCCGATGAACTCACCGTACTGGTGACCCGTGACGCCGACACCCTGGCTCGCCACCCACCGCGTGATCGCGTCCATGTCGTCCGCGTCGAGGATGTTGCGGCGAACGATGTGCGCGACCTCGTGCAGCACCGTCGAGGGGTCCGCACCCTCGAACAGGATGATGATGCTGCGGCCATCGGCGCGCAGCTCCGTGACGCCCTTTACGGCACCGGTGGGGCTGACTTGATACAGGAAGTCCGACTTCGGGGCGTACTGCGGGTTCTTGGCAAGAACCAGCGGCCCGATCTGGATGACCTCTTCCGCCGCGACGACCGGCTGGCGGGTCGTGCGGTCGTAGAAGTAGGCGTGTCGAAGAGGATCCTGCCCGACCTGCGCCCACGCCGGATCGTTGAAGACCGCGCTGGCGCGGGCGACTGCCTGATCGGGTGTCGTCGGCACCCACGACCCTTCGATGGTCGCGTAGGGCATCTTGTTGTCCGTGCCGGACGCGATGATGATCGAGTTACGCTCAGGGACCACGAACTCCGCGTTACGGATAACAGCCACGTTGTCGTAGCCGATGACGGGGCCGGCGAGCGACCGCGCGCTCTTCGACTTACGCTTCTCATGGACAGTGACAACCCACGTCCCGTGATCCTGAAGCGCTGGGATGTCTACGCGCAAGCCGACCGGTGTGCCTTCGGAGACCCTACGGGGCGCCGCAAGCTGCCCGAGCTGGTTAGACTTCAACGCGTTCCGCATCTGCTCTTCTGACGATGGATTCGGTAGAGACTTGTACGGTGTGATGGGGCGAAGCCGGTCGACGAGCGCCTCGTACTCCTCGCGCGTCGCCGTCCCTTCCATGACCTCCTTGGCCTTCGCAACCAACTCCGGGTTGCGCTGGTTGGTCTGCTTAACGGCCATCTGAATACGAGACGGGGCCGTTTCAGTCGTGAGCAGCGCGGCCTCAAGCCGCGGGCTTGTGGTGACTTCTGCGGCCACGTCGCGCGGCGCGGCGCGACCGACAGCCGCCGACATTTCTTCGGTGACGACGGGCGCGACAGCCGCCGGCGTGATACCGGAAGGCTGAACCGGGGCTGCGGCGCTCATCTCTCGACGATACTGCTCAGTCGCTTGCCGCGCGTCATCCAAACGCGCTTGGGCCTCGGCGCGGGTCGCATCGGTAGCAAGGTTTCGCTCGGCTTCAAGTAGGTCAAGGTTGTCACCATAGTCCAAGCCTGAGTGCGCTCGAGCCCAGACAGGGTCAGACTTCTTCAGCACCTCAACGGCAGCCGCCCGCTGCTCGCTCAGTCGCTTGTACTTCGCCGGCCACTGCGCGGACGCCTTACGCTGCGCGTCCCACCGCGCGACGTCTCCAGGTGCAGCACCCTCGCGGCCCTTTGCACCAAACGCCAGCTTCTCCGATGACGGTGCCGCGGGCCGCGGACCAAGCTCGGCCAACCGCGCTTGGGCGTCCTCGAACTCACGGCGCGCTTTCGCGATTTCTGGGCTAAGCCGCGTCGTGGCCGGAGTCGCGGGCGCGACCGGGGCTGCGACAGTAGGAGTCGGAGCGGCCTTTGCGCCCTGCTGAGCACGCGACAGCATGGTCTCCACCCCTACGCGCTGCATCTCGTCGCGCGTCAGGCGCTCCACACCATCCGTGATGCGCAGCTTGGCGGTGCTCCGCCAGTCGCTCTTCGTCCCGTCGTCGTACTTGACGATGGCGTCGACATCCCAGATGCGAGAGTTCCGCATCGGATCCCACTTGACCACGACACCCGGCTTGCCGCTAACGGTGTCGACGATGCGCGCCCCCTCCCACGTCAGCGCCGCCGGGCCGGCGGCCACCACGCGGTTGAGCTTCTGCACGTCGATGGGCTTCCGGCGAAGCTCAACTACGTCCTCGCGCGTCCAGTCCTGGTTGCGAATCCACGCCATGTTCTCGGGCGTCATCCGGCCGAGAACATCAGGGCGCACCAGTTCCACGCTCGGCGTCAGCGCTTCCTCGACTCGAGCCGCGGGCGCAATAGGCGCTGCGACAGTAGGAGTCGGAGGAGTAGGGGCTCCGGTGCGCGCAAGCCGCGCTTCGACGCCGGCGATGGCCTGGTCGATGGACCAGGCCACATGCGCCTTACCGAACTCCGCGCCGGGCCACTTGACGGCCAGCCCCGCGAGGTGGCGCTCTCGGATGGCCTTGAGGTCCGCGAGTGCCTTCTCGTCGGCAGCGAGCACAGCCTGCGCCCGCGTCGGGCGGGTGATGCCATCCTCCGCGCGAAGCGTGGACGAGCCCACCCACATCTCCTTCCCGTCGTCGTACCGCACCAGAGCGTCGGTCGTGCCCGAACCCAGAGGCTCCCAGCGGACCACGACGCCGCTCTTGCCGGCCATTCGATCCGTGACGCGGGCTCCCTCCCAAGTGGGGGCTGCGCTTACTGCTGCCTCGGCCTTGGTGGTCGCGCTACGAATCTGGTCGGGGTCGAACGCGACATACTGCACGTTTCCGCGGTTCCAGTCGGCCAGGATGCCGTCAAACCCGACTTCGCGCAGCGCGGCGTTGACCGCGTCAGCCGCGCGCCACGCAGCATCGCTACCGGTCAGTCCGCGGACCTTCGCCAAGTCCTTGGACAGATCCGTGAGGATGCCGGCGTAAGGCCCATCGATCTCGCGCAGGGTCTTCTCCGGCACCCCCGCGTCGCGCATCTTTCCGATGAACCGGTTGAACAGCTCGGGGTCGGTCTTCGCCGACTCGATCTCGTTGAACGGGCGCTTCAGCGACAAGTAGTACGCCCCGACCTCGCCGCCAGAACGAAACCCCGCAAACTCCTCCGCGAGGCCGACACCGCCGAAGTAAGCCCCCGGCCCGAGCTGGACCGCCCCCGCCTTGGTGGCGGTGGGGATCACATCTGCCGGGGTTCCGCCGCGGTACACGATCAGCGGGGTGCCGGCGTCATCGACGACCTGAGACCCGCTGAACCACGACGCGAACTCCGGCGCGGCGGTCGTCTGCGCCTTGGCCGATTCCGCCGCGTCGCGGGCGGCCTTGCCTGTAGGAAACGTAGACCCGCGGTGCGGCGCGGCAACCTCGGCTTTGACGACGGTAGGCGTCGCGGGCGCGGCCTCGGCGGGCGCTCGGGCGGAGAGGGTCTTCATCTCGGACGCTTGAAGGCCCGTGACCTCGCGGACAGCCTTGGGAGGCTGTCCCGAGCGGAGCAGCTCGCGCGCTACTTCCTGCTTCGTCGGGGGCGGGGCGTCGAGCACCCGGCGCACGGCATCCGGGAGGCGCTCGCCCATCGCCGCGCGAGCTTGAGCCACTAGCAGTACATCGGCAAGCTGGTCACCTGGCAGCGCTTCGAGCCGACCCACCAGATCCCCGGGGAACTGAAACTCGAGTGCGTAGAGCTGGACCGTGGGTACGACACCCTTCTCCGGGCGAACGAGCGCTAGCTGCACCGGCGGCAGATTCTTGATCTTGTCGTTCAGCCTGTCCCGAAGAGCGCGGTACGCCGGGTCCTCGAAGTTGCGAGTAGCCTCTGCGTCAGACATGCCGTGGGTCGCCCGCCGCGCGCTCGTCTGGCCCTTGCCCAAGTCCAGCCAAGCCTTCTCCGCTTCGGTCGCGGGCGTGGTCTCGGCGGGCGCACGCTGGATCACCGGCTCGACAGCCGCCTCTTCGGCGACGCGCGCCGCAGTCGGCGCCTCGGGCTTGATCGTCTTGCGGAGCTCGGTGATCTCGTTCCACACGCGACGGCGTTCGGCCTTCGCAATGGCCACGAGCCCCGGCACCGTGTCGTTGATGGCAAAGCCTGGGTAGTAGCGCTCGGCATCCGCGAACGACTTCACACGCGCGTCGCGTGCCACCGTCGCCAGATCCTCGGCGGTCGGGGCCTGCTGGGTCTCGGGGTAAAGGTAGTCGTCGAACGTGCTCTTGTTCTGCACGTTGAGGTCGTCGAGCATGCGCTCGAGCTTGACCATCAGCTTGTCGGGCGCGACCGCCAGCATGGTGCCGTCGACCGTCGAGGAGCCGACGCGCGCATGCGACTGAAGCATGCGCTCCGGCCCGTTGACGCGGCCCATGTGGATCGGCTTGCCGTGGGCGCGCACCTCATCAAACAGCGCGTTCCACTTCACGCGGGCCTCGCCTTGGAGGTCGCCGACCTTCCACGCGTCGCTGCCGCCGATGAAGAGGACGTCGAAGTCGTCCCACGGAATCTGGCCGACCATGTCCTCGAGACCGTCCTGCGCCACGAACGCTACGGGCAACCCGCGCGCCCGGATCTTCGGCCCCCAGAACTTGAACATCTCGAGCGTACCGGCAGCGTCGCCGCGGGGCGCGCCATCGACCCAGTCGAGCTTGTCGGGGGCGACGACGAAGAGCAGCTTGTCCTTCGTCTCGGTAGGCAGCGCGTCGAGCTGATCGAGCAGCTTCGTGAACTTCTCCGGGCTGAAGCCCTTCCCCTGCATGGCGAACACGCCGTTGTCGACGGCAAAGAAGGGGTAGGCGTCCACGTTCTTGAGGATGCCGGAGGAGTGAGGCGTCACGAGCACGCCGAGGTCGCTCCGCTCCGCGGCCTTGGCGCGCACCGCAGCGCTGTCCTTGCCGGACAGGTACGCCGTCCACGGCACCTCGTAGTTGTTGCCCTGGTTCGGCATGACACCGTAGCCCTTGGGCACAGGCGTCGTCACGAGCGACTTGACCGGCTCCGTGACCTCGGCCTCCTCGATGGAGCCCGCCACCTTGAGCGTCGGCTCGAGAATCTCCTCTGTCGCCTCGACTCCTGCCGCCTCGGAGAGACGGCGCTCGGCTTCCGCTGCGGCCTCGGGGCGCCCAGCGAGACGCGCGAGCTCAGCGCGCCGACGACGGAACGGGATCTCCTGGGTCGCCTCACCGACACGCTGCGTCACCTCACGGGTGACCTCGCCGGTGGGCTCACCACCGGCGCGGCGCGTGGCCTCGATGTCCGACTCGAAGAGCGGCGGGAACTCGGTGGCGGCGCGCTCGCCGCGGCGGATGGGCGCAGCCTCGGTGATCTCGCCGAGGTTCTCGAAGAGCGGAAGGCGGATCTCCTCGGACGGAATGGTCTCCGTGACGTCGAGGTCGAGGGTCTCCGGGATCTGGCGCCGCACCGGCATGCGAGCGCGACCCGCCGTGATCGACACCCCACGGGTCGGTAGCTGCGCACGGCCAGGAGTACCGCCGATGACCGGCGCACCACCAGCCACGGGAGCGCCACCAGCCACGGGAGCGCCGCCAACCGGCGCAGGACCCGGCGCGCCACCGACAGGCGCCGGCGCAGGACCACCGCCGGCGGCCATCGCCTTGTAGCGCTGGATGTCCTTCTTCGTCGCTGCGCGGATCTCGGGGAAGAGCTCCTCGTAGATGTAGAAGGGGTCGCGGCCCTCTTTCTTCGCCCGGGAGATGATCATCTTGTCGATGAGCACCGCCTCGGCGTAGACGTCACCGAACGGCGCGTCCGGGATCAGGTTCCGCACGCGCGTCAGGAACAGCACGCCACCCGGAGTGAGCCGGATGGGCTCACCCTTCGGCCCCTTCAGCGCGACGTCGTCGAAGAGGTCCAGCGGCTGGACACGGATCTTGGCCTGGTCGGCGACTTCCTTGTGCAGGAGCGTGGCCGCGATGCCGCGGGACTCGTTGTTGCGCGCGATGGCCGTGAGCGCTCGGTCGAAGGCCGAGATGTCCGCCGCATTGAGGTCCGCGATGTTGAGGCCCACCATCGACTTGGCACGGCTCTCGAGGCTCTTGCCGACACCGACGTAGATCTCCTTGCGGAGCGCCTTGAGCTTGGGCGAGCTGAACGTCGGGTGCGCGTTGAGTGCCGCACGCACGTCGTTCTTCCACTGGCCCATGTTGCCCGCGAGCGCGGACGGATGGCTGGCGTCCACGAGAGTGACGAGGTCGTCCATCTCGGTCGGCGTGATCACCTTCGCGTCGAGGTAGGGCTGGAGCTTGGAGCGGACCAGTCCCTTGGAGTAGCGCGAGAAGTGATCGTTGATCGTGCGGGGAGCCGTGGCGACGTAGTTGGCCTTCGCCGACGCCACGCGAGCCTCAAGCGCGTCCGTGTTGAACAGCTCATCGAACGAGGCGTAGGGCTCGTTCTTGGAGGGCAGCTCAGCCGCCGTCACCTTCTTGCGCATCGACGGGTGGAGATGCACGCGCTCGGCGGCGAGAGCCTTCGCCGCGTCGTCATCGAGCGACGCGAGCAGGGCCGAGATGTTCTCGTTGAAGATCTCCTCGTCCACCGGGTCGACGAGCTGGAACCGCTTGGCCGCCGCAGCGTCGTAGCGGTCCAGCATGTCGGCGACTTCAGGCGTGTAGTCGCGGAGCGCGATCTCGGCCTTCTTGGCGCGGTCGATGTCCTTGGCCTTGCGCGCCTGGGCCACATCCTCGAGCAGCTCCATGACGCGGGGTGCGATCTTGCGGACGTCGTAGATGCGCTTGACCGCCTTGCCTGCCTTCGCCGCCATGCCGGGGCCGACGAGCAGGTCGGGCATCGCGACAGCGCCGATGAAGCCCGCCGCCATCGCCGGGTAGCGGATGTAGGGGGCCTCGTCCTGCGTGTGCTCCAGCGCGAGCTCGAAGAAGTTGGCGCCGGTCTGGATGCCCTCGGCCGCGGTGCGCCCCTCGAGCTTGCCGACGATGGCTTCCTGCGGAATGTCGATGGCGCGGAACAGCACGCCGAGCGGGCTCTCCTGACGGTAGATCGCCTGCCCCTTGTTGTTGAGGCCGACCAGCTCGATGTTCGGGCCGATGGACGCGAAGAACCCCGGAGCCTCGACGCCCTCGGTCACCTCGACGTCCTGCATCGTGATGGCGGGCGTCCACATGCCGATGGTCTTGTACGCCAACACCTCGTTGATCGCGCGACGACGGAGCTTCTGTCGCTTGTCGAAGGAGTCGGGGTCGCTCGCGCTGACCCCCGCACGCTGCATGAGGTCCTTGGTGCGCTCCTCGATGTACTTCTGGGTGTTGCCCGTCGCGAGCTTGCGGCCGTAGAGGTCGTAGAAGCCGCTCGCCGTGGGGTCCTTCTGGAGCGCCGCGATGAGGGTCTCGCTGACGAGGTGTCCGTATTCGCCGGGCTTCGACACCTCGGGGAGCGCCTCGCGCGTGCCCATCGCGACGTAGCCGCCGAAGATGTCGTTGTCGGCGCCCGACTTCTTCAGCCGGATGCCCTCGGACGCCTCGCCGCGCTGCGCCTTCTCGAAGTCGTCGACCGTCTTGGCGAACGACGTCTCGCGCTCCGCCACAGGCAGGAAGCCGAGAACGCCGCGCTCGCGGTTGGCCCGCGCCACCTCTTCGAAGGTGCGGCCCTTGAGCTTCGCCGTGTTGATGCTCTCGAGGTCGACACCCTGTGCGCGTGCGATGGCGTCGAGCTGCGCCTCGGTCATCTGAAGCGACTCAGCGGCGCGACGCTTTGCCGGGCCGAGAACCGAGGTGCCGACGGCGTCGTAGTACTTCTTCCAGTCCACCTCACGCCGCATGTCGGGCGGGAGAACCACGGGCGGCGGAGCGGCGGCGTCGAGAGCGGACGCGGCAGCCTCAGCGGCGGCGCGCTGCGGGGTCTTCAGACTTTCTTTCGCGATCTTCTGGACTTCCGCGCTCGGAGCGGTTACCGAAGGAGTGCGGGAGACCGCAGTCTTCTTGGGTCGGGTAGCCTTGGCCGGGGTGGGCGCCTCGATCTCGAACGCCGAAGGCGGGGGCGTCAGGTACGACGGAACGCCGGCACGCGCTGCGGGCGCGGTCTCCACCTCGGGGACCGTCGGAGCAGGCTCGGCCTGGGCCGCTGCGCTGCGCTTCGCCGCCATCTGTGCCTTGAGCTCTTCGTAGGTGCGCGCCATCGTCACTCCGTTCTGGCGCTCATAACACAGACGCACGAACGCCGCCCACATCGTAGCATGTTGCCACGGTGGATGCGGCGTGCGCGGCGATGTTTAGCGTTCGAGTTCGCTCAGCTCTTCCGGCCTCCAGCCATACTCCGCCAGGCTCGCGCGCAGGTCAGCGACCCGCTGGAGCTTGGCCCGTGCGTCCGCCGCCAGCGGCCCCAAGTCGGCGCGGCTGGCGTAGGGATCCTGCTTCTGGCGCTCGACCGCCGCGAGGGCGCGGTCGTAGTCGCGCGCCGCCTCGGTGTAGCGATCTGCGATGTTCTTCGCGGCGCGCGCACCCACCACCGGGGTCTCCAGCTCTTCGCGTGTCGGCGAGATGACGTTCTGGGCGTACATCTTGGTGGGACCCTTGGCCCCACCCTTGCCGACACCCTGGACCGGAAAGTCGGCGCTGTAGTACTCCGCTCCGGGCCGGGGGAACGGAGAGAACCGCATCTCAGAGCCCGGTGCCGAGTAGTAGTGCTTCTCCTTCTTGCCGACCTGGTGGCTCTTCCGCAGCTCCCCGACGCGCTCCAGCCGCGCGATGAACGGGTCGAGGTCCGCCAACTCCTGCTCGCGGCGAAGCGAGGCTCCCTTCTCCGTGCCGTAGGCGCGTTCGGCCATCATCCGCAGGCGCTCCTCGCGACCCGCGGACCCCCAGACCGACGCACGCGCCTCGGCGCGCTCGGCGCTCGGTGGCGTGCGGCGAGCCTGCGCAGGAGCTGCGGGTCGGGCCGCCGGAGCTGCGGCAGGCGCGGGAGCGGGAGCGGGGGCGAGAGCGGCGGCGCGCGCTACTCTCGGTGCGGTGGTTGCCGCCTTGGCGGCCACGGCGCCTGCGGTGACTACGTCGTCGAACCTGGGCATCAGCGCGCTCCGTTGGTCGGTGTGGTGGGCATGGTCGCGGCGGTGGCGCCGGGCTTGCGCCCGAACGCGGCGGCCATCGTCCCCAAGAACTTGCCGAGCTTCTCCTTGCGGGCGGTGCGGCGATCCTCGGCTTCCTGCTTGGACTCGGCGCTAGCGACGAGCTCGGTCTCCGTCGGTTCGGCGAATGGGTCCGCCGGCTTCGGTCCACGCTCATAGAGCAGCTCGGACTCTACGCGCCGCGGCGCCTCGCGGCGCAAGGTGTCGAGCTGAGTAGACATCTCGCGCAGGAACCCCTCTGCCGCCGCCGGAGCCGCCTTGCGCTCCTCGATTTCAGTCCTGCGTGCGTCCAGCGCCTTCTGAAGCTGCGCTCGGCGAGACGGTGTGTAGCGCACACCGACTTGCTCTTCGACCATAGATCCAGGGATCTGCGACGCCACGCCGCCCACTTCCTTAAACGTGGTCCCCGTCACGGAGGGGTTGGACGCCGCAACCCCTCCGCCCGCCGGAACGCGTTCCTCCCGGCCCGCGGGCGACACACCCCTTCGGGCGGTCACATTACCGACCCGGAGCGTCGTCGGACCCTCTCCCTTGGCGCCCGCAGCCGCACGGCCCATGTAGAACACAGCCGGGGGCGGCTCCTCGCCGGGCTTCGGAAGCTCACCGCCGGTCACCGGTGCCGGCGCCCCCTCGAGCGAGATCTTCGTACTCGGGAAGAGGTCGTCTTCCTTCCCGATGGGTGCCGCCTCGGGCAGGTCCTCGCGGCCCTTCGAGACGAGCGCCGGGGGCGCCTCGCCCTCGGGCTTCTCGCGACGACGGACAAGCCCGGCCACCGCCTCGCCGACGCGCTGGCCCAGCGTGGGCCGACGGACGCCGTAGTCGATGCGGGTGACCTGACCCTCTGCCGTGATCTCGGGGGTGGGGCGACCGATGGGCTTGGCCGTCGCCATCGAGGTCTCCAGCCGGCGCCCCGCTTCCGCGTCGACCGGCTCCACATCTTCGTTGATCAGCGCCTCGAACTTGTCCGTGTTCGCGCGCACCGGGGTGGTGTCCAGTACGGCACCCGCGGCGGGCGCGATCATCTGCGCGCCTTCCGGGGTGACCTTGTAGACCGCGCCGTTGCCGGTGCGGACGTACTCGGCTTCCTCGGCAGGCGCCTCCGGCTTGGGGGCAAGCGCGGACGGGACGGCCATGCCTTCCACTTCCTTGAACCCCGCACCACCGAAGAGATCGTCGGGTGGCGCCGCGGCGGCGGGCGCTGCCGCCGGTGCGACTCCGGGCGGGGGCGTCGTGTCGCCCGCGCGAGTCAGTGCTTCCTGCCGCGCTTGGCTTCCACCCGCGGCGACGCGGAGCGCCGACGGTGCCTCGCTCGGCACCGGGGCCTCGGGGCGCTCACCCGGACGCGCGGCCAGAACCTGCTCACGGGTGAGCTGGCCCTCGGTATCGAGAGCTCCGAGCTCGCGCGCCGCACGACGCGCCAAGCGCTCGCTGCCGCGAACCGGCTCAGCGTCGGAGACGAGCACCTCGTACTTCGCGTCCTTTCCGAACGTGTACTGTCCGTTGTTGATGCTGAACGCACCCTCGCCCATCTCGCCGATGGTCTTGGCGTTCCGCTTGTCACGGTAGCCCTCGAACGTCTGTACGCCGACGTTGGGGAGCTGCTCCGCGGTCACGACCTTGTACGGCGAGGACTTCTCGATAGCGGCGACGTCTTCCTGCGCGGCGAACCCGATGTCCTCCGGGTTAGGCGGAGTCCGTAGATCTTCCTCGGTCATGTACCGCGGCTTGTCATCGGCGCCATAGACGACCGCGTCTTTGAAGTCGAGCCCTGCGGGGACGTTCTGCACGGGCTCGAACTGACCGCCCACCAGCGCGAAGACCTGGCCCGACGAGTCCTTGACGTACCGAACGCCTTCCTTGGTGGCAGCCTTGTAGCCCTGCGGCACGAGTCCTGCCTTACGGCTCTCCTCGATGTACGCCTGGCTCGAGATGAGCGACCCCGTCTGCGGGTCGACCGCATAGCGACCCCCGCCGAGGTCGTTGGCCTCGAGCAGGCGCTGGCGCTCCTCGGGGTTCGTGATGGTCACACGCACAAGCTCGTCGGTGCGGCGACGCTCGAACAGCCCACCCTGCCGACCCGTGCGGGCCTGCTCGGCGAAACGGAGCAGGGCGCGCTCGTCCTGTGGGCCGGGGACGTAGCTGACGTTGCCGTCCGCGTCGATCTGCGACTGGCCCAGCTCGTAGCCGTTGTCTGCCGCCCAGCGCTGGAACTCAGGGTTGGCCATGACGCGGCCCATGCGGGTGCGCAGCCCCTCGCCACCGGCACCGAACGCCCGGTTGTAGAGGCGCGTCTCGCGCTCCTGCATCATCTGAAGCCGGCTGTCCTGCGCCGCCAGCTCCTCTTCCTGCGACTTGAGCGTCTCGGGATCCTGCCCGACGAGGTACTGGAACGCGACGGTAGCCTTGCGGGCCGCGGCCAGCGCCTGCGCCTTCGTCTCCTCGGTGATCTGACCGTGGCTCGCCGAGATCTTTTCCGCCAGGTCTTCCGCGTTCTTGATGTCGGTGTTGGCGGAGCGCACTGCCGCGTCCGCAGACTGCGCGTCGCGGATGAACCGCGCCGTCTTCTCTTGCAGCTCGCGGCTACCGCCGGCGTCCTTCACAGCCTTAGCGGCGGCTGCCGGGTCAACCTTGGATAGATCCGGCTGCTTAAGGACCATCTTGGCCCACTGCGTGGCGAGGCCCGCAGTGTCAGGGTTGCCGGCGTCGTAGCGCAGCCCTCGGTCGTCGAGCGTCTTGAAGAGCGTTTCGGCGGACGCCGACGCCCCCGTGGCCTCGTTCTCCTCGAACGCCGACTGCGCCGGGCTGAACGCCTGATCGTAGAACTGAGAGCGCTGCGTCGCAAGCCGCGTCTTGCTCGTCGTCAGGTTGTTCATCCGCGTGACGTAAGCCTTCGCGGTTTCGCGCGCGTTCCTGCCCGCCGTCTCCTCGAGCTTGGCCTGGTAGTCGCGGCTCGACCTGATGTAATCGAGACGCGCGCGGACGTCCGCGATGCGAGACTTCAGCGCGTCCGCGTTGATGTCTCGACGGTAGCGCGTCACGTCCTCGGAGAAGTCTTCCCAGACCTTCGCGAGCTCGATGTTCGCCGTCGGCTTGGTGTCGTCTTCGATGCCGTAGGCGTCGAGGATGGCCTGGTAGAGGGGGTTGACGTACTGAGGGGCAGCCATCACTTGCCTCCGGCCTTCGTGAGTTTGGCGAGCGCGTCGTCGTAGGACTTCTGCGCCTCGGCCTGAGCCACAGAGTCTCCACCCTTCTTCGCTTGGTTCAGCTTCTCGAGGGCATCCGCTACCGCGCTGGTCAGCATCTGCATCTTGATCGGCTGGTAGGCTCCGACGCCTTCCTGCACCGCCGAGGCCGCGGCACCACCGAGGATCGCGCCACTCTTCATGGCTTCCTTTCGGCGGCTCTCCAGACGTCCCATGATGTCGGCGAACTTCGCCTGTGCCTGCTGTTGCGACAGATCCTCGATCCGGGCGCCCTGCTTTGCGAGGTTCTCGCCCTGGGCGCTCGCGAGCTTGGTGAGAGCGTTGGTCTGCGCGCCGCTGCGACCGAAGCCCCCAGCCGCCGCGGCCTGCCGACGCAGGTTCGCCTCGACACCCGCCGTCTGCGCCTGAAGGGCGCGCTGGGTCCCCGCCAGCATGGAGCGCTTCTGCGCCTCGGAGTAGCCGAGCTGGCCCTGCCGCAGCGCCTCGGTGTCCTTCTTGAGCTGCTGCCGTGCGGCGCGAGCCGACGGGCTCAGCGCCTCACCGATGTACTGACCGGCGATCCCAAGAGCCGGCGCGAGAGCCTGACCGCCGAGACCGACCGCGGTGGCTCCAAGTGCTGCGAGAGGGACCATCTTTCACCTCGTCGCCGAGTATATCGTGTTGCGCGACGGCGCGCGACGGGCTACTTGAACATGACGAATCGGACGCTGCGGCTGCCGAGGGTGACGCGCGTGTGTACGGTCGAGAGTACGGTGACGTCGCCGTCGTTCGTCGGCGTGGTCGCAAAGCGCGTCACACCGATCTGGGTCTGCGTCTCATCCTCGGCGTCGTTGAAGTGGACGCGCGGCATGTAGAGCTTGACGTTGAGCTCGTGGTAGCCGGCGGTGACCGACGTCTGGAGCTTGGTGATGTCATACCAGACCGCCGAGACGTTCTCGTAGTTGATCTGGGAGCTGGCCGAACCGCCGTTGTCGACGCCGACCGTGTTCGACAACCACAGGTCCGCCGACACGGGCAGCGGGCGCCGGAACGCCGGGTACTCGACACCGTCGATGAACAGACGCACCGAGACCTGCGGGATGTCCGCGCCGAGGAGCTGGTCCTCGAACGTCTGCACGATGAACGGGCGCCACACGGCGACGTAGAACGACCACTGCCAGACGACAGCCGACACGTTGTACGGGATGTAGACCCGCTGGCACAGGCCGCCGATGGGGACGAACGTCGGGTCGTCCTCCTCGCGCATGGCGAAGGCGTTGTTGTAGACGTCCATCGGCATCGTCAGGCCCTCGGCCTTCGCCATCACGGCCTCTTCCGACATGACGTGCTCGTCGCGCACGACGAACGCCGGGTCGAGGTTGGCGATCTCGAGGCCGCCGTTCGGCTCGGACATGACGCCCTGGCCCGCCGTCGTCGAGAAGACGTTGGCGTTGTGGCCCGCGATGTTGAGCGCGCCGGCGGGGTAGGTGGTCGCCGGGGTGATGGTCGCCATGTCGTCTCCTACGCGCGGAACGCGAGCGCGGTGATGCTGCCGAAGCGGATCTCAAACTCGCACGCCGTCGCGCTGAGCGCGAGACCGGAGGTTCCGCAGAACACGCCGATGTTGACCGCGGGGATCGCCGGGCTGACTGTCGACAGGTCGATCAGCATCATCAGCGGGACCTCGACCTGCTCGAGGCCGTAGGCGGGAAGCGGAGAACGCTGCTGCGGGTCAGTCGGGTCGACTCCGCTCGTCGGGTCGCTCGGCCACCAGACGAAGTTGTTGACCATGCCGTCGCTGACAGCCGACGGGACAGCGCCCGGCGTCGTGCCGGAGTGCCAGGTCGTCGGGGCTTCTGTCGTGGACTGCCACATGATGCGGAAGAGTGCGAAAGCTGCGATCTCGGCCGCGCGTTGATCCCCTGTCCCCGCGATCTCGCCGCCCTTGATGTTGCGGACCTGCACGTTCGCCAGCACGAGGATCTTCTGCGCGGTCAGCGTCGGGATGGCCGAGAGGTAGAGCGGGCCGCCCGGAGCTGCGCCGAAGTCCGTCACGAGCGCCCAACCCGTCGGGGGCGATCCGCCGTAGTGGGACAGGGTCACCGTGTCCGAGTTCTGGCCCGGCATCTTGTTGTTGAAGATCTCGCCGGTGGGGTAGTGGATCTCGGTCGTGTAGGCGCCCCGCAGAGGCGACGGCAGATGGTAGTGCATCAGCGCGCCGCGGGAGAGGTTGCCCTCTTGGATGGTGTTGCTGCGCGTGATGATGCGCTGGACGCGGTCGGTGTAGATCTCCGTCGTCGTGATGAGCTCTTCCTCGTCCCACGCCGGGGCCGAGACCTCGGAGCCGCCGACGCTGTCGGTCGGGAAGCTCTTGAGGTCGACGACGTTGAGCTGACGGCTGAAGATGTAGACCTTGTCGCTGCTCTTGTAGGTCTTGATGTTGTTGGCGTTGATCAGGGGCGCACGTCGCACGACGATGTCGACGATGTGGATGCCCGCCTGGACTGGCACCAGCGCACCGAGGCGCACCGGAAGGCAGGGCGGCCCGAGCGCCACCGTCTGCTCGCCGCGGATGTCCGCGGGACCGGGCAGGATCGACACGGACGAGCGCTGGGTCCGCGGCTTCAGAGGCACCGAGGGGCGGTAGGTCAGGTCGTCGATGCCCGTGATGGTCTCGGGGATGATGTTGCCGTCCACCCGGATGGCGAACTGCATGTTCGCCGGCTCGTACTGAGCCTCGTGCCTGTGCTGGTTCCGCGGCGTGAACCCGGTCCAGAATGCCGACGTGCGGTCGAAGCCGTACCAGAGGTACTGCGCGTAGGCGTTGATCCACAGGACGCTGTTGCCCGTGCTGATCGTGAACGACGCCGGCGTTCCGCCCGCAGTCTGCGTGATGGTGTTCCACTCGAAGTTGTTCTGGACCTGATAGGCGAGGCCCGGCGCGAACGCTGCGTCCGGGTAGCCCCAGTCGGGGCTCGCGCCTGTCCAGATGAACGGCACCGGGTACTGGTAGTGTCCGAGCGCGTAGAACGTGTCGGCCTGCACGGGCACCGTGGCCGCGATGTTCTGGTTGAAGTTGTGCGCGTTGAGCCGCCCGCTGAGGCGCTCGGCCGCCGGCGAGATGTCGAGCGTGAGCTCGATGGGGTCGAGCACGTCCTGCGCCCGAAGGACGCGCCGCGGGAAGATGTAGCTCATACGTCGGCTCGCAGCGGCACGCGGCCGCGGTTGTTGCCGCCCGACGCCGCGCTGACGTCGTAGGCGACAGATGCCAGGTTGAGGCGCGTCGGGTAGGTCGCCTCGATCTCGAAGGCCCACGAGTAGGCGTTCTCGAGGCCGACCGGCACCATGCGCCAGAAGAGACGTGGCTCGTGGACCTTCGCCTGCCCGATGATCGCGGAGCCCGCGACGTCGCGCACCACGTCGCTGTCGTCATCGACGCCGATGGCGAGGACGTCCGTCATCTCGATGACCGGCTTCCACGAGTTGTTGCGGAAGAAGCGGATCGTGAACTTGTCGTTCCACGAGTCGAGCATGCCGAGGTAGAGCGAGCGGACGTGCAGGAAGGTGCTGCCCGTGTCGTCGCCGAAGAACCAGCCCGAGCGGTAGTACGCGGTGCGCGCCGGCACCTCGTAGTTGGCCGTCTCCCGGTCCTTGACGAAGACGTTCCACGCTGGACTCATCGCGCCGATGGTCTTGCCCACAAACAGGACGAGCTGACGGTAGTCCTCGGTGATCGTGATGTCGTCGATGGACAGGCTCTCGAAGTCGTGGCGCCGCCAGTTCTGCCCGTCGTAGCAGAACGTGATGCGGTTCTCCGGCGTACCCGCGATGGGCACGGCGCAGTGGTACTCACGGCTCACCGGGTCGACGACGGACACGGCCTTCCTGAACTTCGACGTGTTCATGTCGTAGTTGAGGACCTTGTGGATGTCGTCGCTGATCAGCTTGATGCTCCCACGCGCGTCGCAGGAGTAGAAGCCGTCACGGCCGAGGAAGATGAGGAAGCCGTTGTAGAGCGCGGCGATGCTACGGGGCGCCGTGCAGCCGATGCCCTGGATCAGCGTCGTCCCCGTCGTGAGGCTGCCGGTCTGCGGATCCGGCGTGATGTCGTAGACCGCACCCTCGGTGAACGCGAGCAGGCGTCCCATGTGCGAGGCCACCGCAGTCACGTCGGCCCCGTGGACGTCGGGGTAGGTGTAGTTGTCGGCGAGGAACGTGCCCGCGAACCCCGGCTCCGAAATACGGACGATGCCCGGATCGGACGGCGTGTTCGCGATGACGAGGCGCCCCTCGTGAACGCACATCGTGCGGAACGTCGGCACCGCAACGGTCATGTCCATCTCTTCGCCGAGATCGCTGTCCGCGCGGCGGTCACCGAAGATGGACGGCTCGCGGCCCGCCAGACGAACAAGGCGGCGCGGCTTCGTGGATGCGCGACGCGTGTCCGGGGTGCGGAAGATGTGCGTCGCGGCTGTGTGCTCCGGCCCGGTCGATGTGAGCCGGATGAAGAACTGCCGGGTCAGGTCGTCGATGGTCGCACCGGTCGTTTCACCCGCGGCCTTCGGGCTGTACGGGTCGGCCTGGACCGTGCGGATCCACGCCGCGTTCGAGATCGGCGACGGCGGGCTCATGTTGCCGTAGATGTCCTCGAACTGGGCGTAGTAGTACCACGCGCCGTCGAGCACAGCGCCCTGCGTTCCGCTCAGCACGTCACCCGGCGTGCCGATGTCGCCCTTCCACGAGTAGCCGCTGGCGTTCGGGTAGAAGAAGCTGGTGGCGGCGAACTGACCTGGTCCGTAGACCGAGGGCGGGGACGGCGCGATGTTGAACCCCAGAGGGGTCGCGTTGCCGTGCGCGTCGATGATGAGCGGCTGGTCGATGCCGTTCGTCCAGACGACCTTGTCGCTCACCACGACGAACTGGTCGGGGAACGCCCCACCTCGAGTGTCCGAGGTGAGGCCGGTGTAGAGCTGCTCCCAGCCACGCTGCCAACCAGCGTGGCGGAAGAGCTTGGTTCCGCTGCGAACCAGCAGCAGGTCCATCTGCCCGCCCAGCAGCGTCGTGTGGAAGATGCCGTGCATCTCCCCGAACACGAGCGCCGGGTCAGGCGTGGTCGGCCGGTCTGGCTCGTAGATGGTCGGCCCGACAGTCGTCGCCAGCGTGCGCTTGATCGTGAACTCGAAGTTGACGATCTTCTGGGTGAGCGCCTTCGCCGTGTAGTTGAGCGCGCTCTCACCCGCCGGAATGACGAAGTTGGCGCTGCGCTGGTTGTCGGGACCGGCCATGTACTACACCTGGGGCGGTGCGCTCACCTTCGGCAGCGGGATGCCGCGCTTCTTGGTGATCGCGTTGGTGATCTCGGACGCGTCGGCGACGATGAACTCGTCCTTGGTCTCCGGCTCCTTGACGACCGCGGCAGCGGCGCGCTCGGCGTCGAGCTTCGCCTTGTCCGCGGGCGAGCACCAGTTTCCGTTCACGTCGTCGAAGAGCCAGCCCTTCGGGCGCCAGTCGTGGACGTTGCGGAACTCGGCGTCGCCGGTGACGAACTCGGTGCCGTTCTTCGTCGCCATGACCGCCTGCCAGAGCTGCCCGTTGGGCTTCGTCTGGACGCAGAGGATCATGGCCTCCTCGTCGTTGCCGTTGAGGTTGCGCCGAACGAAGACGTCGCCGAGATCGGGACGCGAGAACTTGGTGGTCTGGGGCATGAGGGACTCCTCGGGTTGCCTGTACGGTATAACCCGAAGGTCAGCTCGTGTTCAAGTATCTACCGAAGCGGAAACGAGTCGCGTAGCCGGTGAGCGGGACGGGATCGACCGCGCCTCCGGGGTTGGCGTACCGCTTGCGGAAGTGCCTGCACAGCTCGTTGTAGCGGGAGAGGTGGACCTGCGCGCCGGTCTGGTCAACGCCGTCAAGCAGACACATATAGTACAGCGAGAGCTCGATGTACGGCATCACAGCGTCGCGCTGGATGGGTACGGTGTCCTGGTCGTTCTTCAGTGCCGTCGGCAGGCGCTGGACCCGGAAGTCGAGCTCGTAGCGGTTGTCCTGATGCGGGAACACGCTGTAGGAGTAGTAGCCGGTGCTGTGCTTGAGCTGACGCTCGTAGTCGGGGACCCGACCGCCGTCCCAAGTGTAGACGCCCGACGTCGGCTCAACCTCGGCAAGGAGGTAGAACTTGCCGTTCGTCTCGACCCGGTTGAACCCGGTACCGTAGGTGTTCGCCGTCGCGACCGCGTCACGCGCGACGTAGATGCGCAGGCGCATGCCGCTGCGGCTGTACCGGAGCGTGCCCGTCTCACCGAAGTCCATCATGGCGTCGATGTTCGCACCGGTGATCTGGATAGCGAGGCCCGCGGTGGCACCCGTCTGCGCGTAGGACGCGCTCACCGGGGACGGAGCGCTCTCCCACTGCGGGTCGAGAACGCCCTTCGACGAGACGCTCGTGCCTGGAGACGCCTGCCACTCCGGGTCCTTGCGGCCCCAGACGTAGGTGTAGCAGAAGCGGAAGGTGCCCTCCCACTCCGGCCCGAGCCAAGGGCTGAGCCCTTGCTCGCCCGGCGTGATGGCCGGTGCCGTGGTCGGGGCGGGAAGCTGGAAGTGACGGCCGCGCCAGAAGCGGTACGGGCGGCCCTTGTCCTCGCCGAGGAAGTCCACCATGTCTTGGCGGAACGCGCCGGCGGTGTCGATGGCCCAGACCTGCTGGCGGGTCTCGTCGTAGATGCGAGCCGGCTCGAGCACGCGAGTCACGTCGTCGGTGACGAAGAACTCGGGCTGATGCATGCGGAACGGCATGATCAGATCCGTGCCGGTCTGCCACGGGCGGTCGATGCTGACATAGTAGCGGTCGGGAGCGCCGCCGCCGACCTTGAGAACCCAGAACTCCCGGCTCTGGCGACGATGCCGCTGACCCTTGGAGTCCTTGAGCTCGAAGTGCATGATGCCGTCCCACGTCCCATCCGTCGTGGGAAGCCACGGACTCGCCACTGTGAGCGGAGCCCCGGTGGAGTCGACGAACTCGAGGACGCGAGTGTCGCTCGTCGTGGACAGGTAGGCGCCGATGCTGGCGTCGGTGCCGATGGCGTCGGGGAGCAGGACGACGTGTTCATCGTCGGGGACAACAGCTTCGGGCACGTCCCCCGAGATCCGGTCGAGGGCGGTGTTCATCGCCTCTCGGATCCGGTTGTCGAGGGTCGTGCCCGTGCTGTCCCAAGCGCGGAAGTTGAAGAGGCGGGCGCGGAGCGCTCCGAGAGAAGTGTCCATGCCCGCCTCCTAACTGTTCCGGCCTAGTCTACCACATCACCTGTCAGGGGCGACAGTCGATGTAGGCGGAGCCGACCGCGCTGGCGAGGATCTGGACGTGGGACACGCCGATGATGCCCGCAGCCTCGGGACCCGTGATGGGGCTGGAGACCGGAACCACCGAACCCTGCACCGTCGCCGAGGTGACGAAGGGGATGTCGGCGTTGAGGTTGCCAGCGCTGTCGACGCGGATGGACCCCTCGCCCTTGACGAGCACCCAACCGTAGGCGCCCGCACCGAACGTGGTGAGGGAGCTACCGGCCGTGGTGTAGGTCTGCGCCACACCGAGGACGCGGAGCATCGGTACGGAGTTCGTGAGCGGAGCCAGCGTGCCGAGGCCGAGGTTCTGCGCGGTGTTCGTCACGGCGGTGACGACCTGACCCTCGGTGAAGGGCGCGGCCGAGTCGTTCTTGACGTAGCGCCACACCTGGTCGCCCTTGCCAGTCTGAGAGCCGAGCACGAGGCGCTCGGTGCCGAGGGGGTAGACCTGGGTCGAGTCGATGACGGTGACGTCATTCCCGAAGACCTGGTTGTTTGCGGAAGACATGAGAAACCTCCTAGTGGATGATGGGGTGAGAGCCTACGGCGATCAGATGGAACCGCCGGAGACGCAGCCCTGGGCCGGGGTCTTCGTGCAGATGAGGTTGCCCTGCATCGAGAAGATGGCCGTGACGACGTCCTGATCGCCCACGCGCTCGGTGAACGGCGTGATGCTCGGGGCCTCCATGAGGGGCATCTCGAGGAAGTCCGTGTTGAGGATGTAGGTGACGCCGTTGCGGGGCGGGGTCGCCACGGTGAAGTCGCCGAGGTCGAGGTCGATGGAGCTGTACACCTTCGCCACGCCGAGGTCGAGGCCGAGGGTGTTGCTCTTCTCGGTCTTGTCCTCGACGAGCGTCACGCGCACGAGGGACAGTCGGCTGTCCTCGAAGTTCGTGTAGGTGCTGTCGTCCATGATGACGAGGTCAGGACCCTTGCCCATGCCGCCCGCGTAGTGCGCGCACTGGCGGTAGGTCTTGCGGAGGGTGGGGAGACCGTCCGTGGCCCAGCTCGTGATGTTGTTGTACTGGTTGAAGTGGTAGTAGCTGGTGCTCTTCGCCACGTTCTGCACCACATCGATCTGCGAGGCCGGAGCCGCGAAGTCGAGGAGGCCGTTCGTCACGCCGGTGCCGGAGCCCGAGGCGAACTGGCCGTTCAGGCTCAGGAAGCCCGCGAGGTCCGCCGTCTGGAAGACGAGGCCGCGCGACGCGCCGGTGAGCAGGAACTTGTTGAGGTCGGCCTTCGCACCCTCGAGGGTGGTCTGGGGGTACTCCTCGATGAGGCGGATCACAGCGAGCTTGCCGCTGTTGAAGAGGAGCTCCTTCTTCGGGATGTTGATCGCCGCGACGATGCGGTGCGGCTCAACCTGGAAGCGCTTGGTCTGCTGACGGCGCGTCATGTTGAGGAGCTCGTCGCCGACGAACACACCCACGCCGCGGGCGGGGGCGCCACCGGCGAAGGAGCGCTCGATCAGGCTGCCGCCCTCGGAGGGCATGCGGGCCTTGCTCATGAGCGCGTCGAGCAGCTCGTTCGAGCGGATGAAGGAGTTGATGAGCGGCCCGCGGAGGTCCGCGAACGTGGTGTTGAGGATTTCGGTAGAGATCGCCATCGTGGACTCCGTGGGCCGGGGGCAGACGCGCTAGCGGCTCCGACCGGCCAGGTCGAAGGAACGTTGAAGTTCGGGGGCTGCGCCTGCCCGCTCGTCTTGCCCCGGACCCTTACGGGCTACCCGAAACCATCTGAGGGGTGCACGAGGAGAATACCGCTGTGGGTATTATCGCGCAAGGGGTTGCATAAGATTTTTTCTACGTTAGGGGAGCGGGGTGCGAGGGTCCGCGTAGTTATGAAGACCGAGTAGGTCGGCGCAAGAAGTGTCTACCGTGGAGCCGTCAGTAGACAGTTCTTGCTAGCGCTTCGCTCCCTCGTGGAGCCCGTGGCGGGCGAACTGCTCGCCCTTCTTCTCGGCCTCGCGCTTCTCGCGCGTAGCGGCGGCGAGCTTCGCCATGCCGCCTGGGGTGGAGCGCAGCTTCTCGATGGCCTTCTTCGGCGCGTAGACCTCGCCGGTCGCCTTCGGTCCCTGGACGCTGGGCTTGCCCGAGGGCGTGCGCCACTCCTGCTTCGTCCAGCGCTTCAGGCTCTTCTGCTTCGAGGTCGGGCCGCTCTTGTACTTGCCGCCCTTGGCCTTGTACTCCTGCGCCACCATCTGCGCTTTCCGCGCAGACCACTGGCCGGGCTTGCCGCCCTTGCCGCCCGCGAGGATGCGCGCCTTGATGCGGTTGCGCAGCTCGGGGTTGGAGTAGACCTTCTTGAGGGCTTCACGACGGTCCATCACTTCCCCCGCTGGTCGGCCGCCTCCATCTGGCGGACGACCTTGTTGGACCAGGACTTCCCGGCTTCACCGCCCCACAGCAGACCGGCGACGTAGCCCTTGTCTTCTTTGGGGCTCTTGCCGGCGTCGAGCTGGTAGTTGCTGGCGTGGCGGTCGAAGTACGCCTTCATCCGCTTCACGGTGGACGGGTCCATCGTGGAGCGGTTCTTCAGGTTCGCGGCACGCTGGACGCCGGAACCGATGCCCTGCGCCGACGCCTGCTTCGCGTCGAGGCCCGCCTTCTGGGACTTCGACTGCTCGCGGCGCAGCATGAGGCCGCGCACCGCAGCGGACGAGACCGACTGCGGCGGCTTGAAGTTGATGTGGCCGTACTTCCCGTCTGCCATGTCAGCCTCCAGACCGCTTGATGCGCTCCGCCACCATCCGCTTCAACATCTCGCGCTTCACCGACTCGGGAGCGGCCTTCGCCGGTCCCTTGTTGGGGAGCGTGGTGTTCTGCACGTCGGTGCCGATCACTTCTTCATCTTCCCCAGCGTGCGCGCGAGCACAAGCTGCTTGAGCATGGTGCGCTTCGCTTCGGAGAGCTTCTTGTCCCCCTCGGCCTCACCCTGGAGCTGCGAGATCTTGGACGAGATCTTCTCCTTGGAGATGTTCTCGCCTGCCTTCGCGCCCATCTTCTCGCGGAGGGCGCCGGGGTTCTTGATCGCCCCCTGAATCCACTTGTCCGCCATGTCGACCTCCGGGCCATACCGTGTTAGCATGGGATATGGGGAGTCTATCGTGAGCGCTCCGTCAAGTCTACCGGGAGGCGCGAAGATCGCGCAGATCCCCGGCCTTCACATGGGCAAAGTGCACGCGATGTTCAGCACGCCGTGGGCGTTCGTCTCGATGTGCCAGATCGTCCGAGAGGATGAGTCCATCGGCTACCTCGAACCGACGAACATCCAGATGAAGTTCTTGCAGGCGTGCGCGGACCATCGCTGGGTGCTCACCGACAAGTTTCGTCAGGCGAAGATCACGACGCCGGCCGTCATGCTGCTGCTCCGCGACTGCATGTACCTCGAGGGTGTGAAGGGCGTGCTGATCGCCGAGCGCCAAGACACCGCCGAGGACATCTTCGAGCGCATCCTCTTCGCCTACAAGCATCTGCCCGACGACGTGCGCGTGCCGGTCGAGGCGGGCCGCAAGCCGGGCACGACCCAGATCCACTTCGTCCACGGCGGCGGCATCAAGGTGCTGACGGCCGGTGGTCGATCCCCGGCGGTCGGTCGCTCCATCGACCGTCTGCTGCTCACCGAGTTCGGTGAGGCGCAGTGGCAGCGGAAGGCGGCAGCGAACATCTTCCCTGCCGTCAACAAGCGCGTGAACGCGCGCGTCATCCTCGAGTCGACGCCCGGCACCGCGGGCAGCCACCACGAGACGATGTGGCACAACGCGCTTGAGGGCAAGGGTCGCTTCCACCCCGTGTTCCTCGAGTGGTGGCTGGACCCGAGCTGCCGCGCTGATCCGCACGGCCTGAAGCCGACGGACACCGAGCTCGAGTACATGGCCCGCCACCCCGGCATGGACCTGCACAACCTGGCGTTCCGCCGGCTGTCGCTCCAGACGGAGATGGGTAACGACGAGCGCCTGTTCACGTCGAAGTACCCGTCGGACCCCTACGACGGCTGGCTGGGCAGCGGCTCTCCCGTCATGCCCATCGACGTGCTGAAGGCGTGCCTGCTCAACGCGGTCGTGCCGCCCGAGCCTGTGCCCAAGGGCGCGAGCCTGCTCGAGCGCCCGGTACGCGGCCGGGCCTACCTCGTCTGCGGCGACCCCGCGGGCTTCGGCGCCGTCGGCGACAACAGCGCCGTGACGGTGTGGGACGCGGTTGAGCGTCGCGAGGTGGCGGTGTGGGAAGGCCGCGAGGATCCGGGTCGCTTCGCCGAGCGCCTGCTGAACCTCCAGCGCTTCTTCAACAACGCGCTCCTCGCGGTCGAGAGCAACGCCGCGGCGTGCATCGCGATGCTCAAAGACAAGGGCGCCAGGAACCTGCTGTGGACCGACCGCAACCACCCCGGCTGGTACGCCACCGAGAAGCGCGTGCAGGAAGGCGAGGCCCGCCTCGTCCGCATGCTTCGCGACAACGAGCTCGAGATCAAGAGCAAGCCGCTGCTCCACCAGCTCATCAACTACGACGGCGACCGGACCAAGCGCAGCGGCAACAGCGACGGCACGACGCACCACTTCGACTTGGCGCGCACCGCGGTCATGGCCGCAGACATCTTGAGCCGTCGTCGTTTCACGAGCGACGAGGAACCCGCGCAGACCCGCGACTACGCGCCGCAGGGCGATGGACCACGCGTTACCATTGCGGACCTCGACCGTTTCAAGCACCATGAGCGCGCATCGTCGCGCAGCATCTTCAAGCCCATCGCACGGGAGTGGTCATGAACCTCGCCAACCTGATCGACCGCCACAAGCGCTACTACGAGCGCTCCGAGAAGAAGAACTTCGACAAGGCGCGTCGGTACTACCGCGGCGACTTCTACACGTCCCGCAACGACATCAACCTGGCCGACGGCGCGATCCCCTCGTTCCTCTGCTCGAAGAACATGATCTACGCCATCGCCGATACGGCGGTGAGCGCGCTGCTCGGGCCGAACCCGAAGGTCGCGGCGAACCCCCGCAACCGTGAGAGCCAGGAGGCGCTGCCCCTCGTGAACGGGCTGATGGAGTACGTCTTCGACGTGAACCAGATGCGCCGTCGCGCGGCGACCGCGCTGATCGACGCGGTGCTCTGCAAGCGCGGCGTGTTCAAGGTCGGCTGGGACAAGGGCGCCGACAGGCCGGTCGTCCGAGTGCTCGAGCCCGGCGCCATCTTCTTCGACCAGACGGTGCGCGATGTCGACGACATCCGCTACTGGCTCGAGGCCGCGGTCATCCCGTGGACCGAGTTTCAGCGTCGAGTGAAGGCTGGGCTGTACCGCAGCCCGAAGATCGCGGACGTGACGCCCGACCGCTACCCGAAGTGGATCACCGACACCTACAAGGCGAACGACGCGGCGCAGCTCCGCGACGCGTTCGAGTGGGTCACGGTGTGGGAGTACTACGACCGCGAGACCAACAAGGCCATCCACTACGTCCGCCAGGCCGACGCCATCGTGTTCGAGCAGGAGCTCGAGTACATCCCGTACTCGATGTTCACGCTGAACCAGAGCGCGGTGGACTGCCTCGGCCTCTCCGAGGTCCAGCTCGTCCTGAACCAGCAGGAGACCATCAACGACCTGCTCACGCACATGAAGCAGATCGTCTACCTGATGATCCCGCGCATCCTGTTCAACAGCGAGCTCATCACCGAGGAAGACCTCAACAAGGCGGTCGAGGCGGCGACGGGCAGCTTCGTGCCCATCAGCCCGACGAACGCCGAGGGGCTGCGCACGCTCAGCACGCTGTTCTACGAGATGCCCATCCCGCAGGTCCCGGTCGGCGTCGAGAACTTCATCGCTCGTCAGGAAGGCGACGCGGCGTTCATCTCGGCTCTCGCCGAGGCGGCCCGTGGTCAGGTGGCCGGCGCCCGCACCGCGACGGAGATGGCGATCATCGACGCGCAGATGCGGACCCGCCTCGCGACGCGCGAGGGCCACATCAACAGCGCCCTCGAGGACGTCGCCGAGAAGTGCTTCTTCCTCAGCAAGAAGTACATGCAGGAAGAGAAGCTCGTGAAGGTCAGCGGGCACGAGGGGTGGAGCGAAGTCGGTCTCGCCGACATCCGCGAGGTCGACGTGAACTTCCAGATGGTGTCCTACAACCCCATCCGCCAGAACCCGTCGGTCATGTCCGAGACGCTGCTCAAGCTGTTCCCGGTCCTCATGCAGGATCCGAACATCAACAAGCGCATGCTCATCGAGGAGCTGGTCAACAGCGTTGGCCTGTCCGCGAACCTGCTCATCCCCAAGGAAGAGATCGAGGCTCAGGAAGAGCAGGCTGCGCTGATGATGCAGGCCCAGATGGAAGCCGCCCAGGGTGGCGCTCCGGGCGGGGTCCCCGCGGGTGTACCCCCCGAGCTCGCGGCCATGCTTCAGGGCGCGCAGATCCCGCCCGAGCTGCCCGCCAACCAGACCACCGAGGCCGCGACGCGGGCTCCTGCGTCTGCCGGCATGGCCGCTCAAGGCCCCGCTCCCGTGCCCGTCGCCTAGTCAGGAGAGACCACCATGCCGCTTCAGGATCTACGGTGCCCCGTCTGTGAGGTCACCACCGAGAACGTCTACTACCGCATGTCGGAGGGCTTCCCCGCCTGCACCGACTGCGGTGCGGCGCGCCGCGTCGACTGGAGCCACGGCCTCGCGCCCGCGGTCCACGGCCACGGCCCCGGCAGCTTCGTGCCCATCGACATGGGCGTCCTCGGCAAGGCGGAGACGAAGGAAGACTTCGACCGCATGAAGGGCGTCATCGAGAAGCGCTTCCCCGGCCACCGCATCGAGCTCGAGAGCGAGAGCAAGACCCAGAAGCAGACGCGGCTGGACACGATGCGCCACGCGCGCCACGAGCGCCACAGCAAGCTCGGCATCGCCGGCAAGGTGACCGAAGAGCTGCGCACCGAGGCCAGCGCGAAGAAGGCGGAAGCGCACCGTGTGGCCGAAAGCAAGAACCTGCCGCCGCCGAAGCCGCAGAAGGCCGGAGCCCCCACATGAAGCCCATCGACGTTCGAGCCGCACAGCACGCGGCCCGCAAGCACAGCCGCGCCATCCGTCACGTCGGCGATCTGCCTGGCTACGACGTCGTCGTCCTCGAGAACCGCGCGACGGGCGAGCGGCGCAAGGTGCCGAAGAAGTACATGCTCATGGCGGGCGGCGACTACGGCGTCGCCTTCGAGATGGTTCCCCCTGGTCCCGGCTTCGAGGACCAGCACGACGCTTCCAAGGACGAGTAGCGGGCCGGCGCTGTTCTTCCTCTACCCTACCGGTTTCGTTCAACCACGTTAGGAGGTCCTATGGCCGAGAACATGAAGCCGCCCGAGGGCGGAATCATCCCCCGTCGTGACATCAAGCCGCTCGCCGACGAGATCCAGGGCATCCTGGACGAGGCCGGCATGAGCGAGGCGGGTCCGCTGGCGGGCGGCGTGAGCCCCGGCACGCAGGGTGAGAGCGGCGCGATGCCCGGCACCGGTGGCATGGCGGCCGAGCCCGCGATGGGCGGCGGCGCGGCGACGGTCGCCGAGATGCTGGACGTCTCGCTGGAGAAGGCCCAGCAGCTCCTCGACGCGGCGATGGCGATGCCCCAGCTCGCCAACAAGAGCCCCGAGGAGATCGGCCAGATGCTCGCCACCGACATGAACCTGCGGATGCAGGTCGAGAAGAACATCGGTGCGGGCGAGGATCAGATGGCTCGGAAGATGATGTCCGAGGAGGGGATGTCGGCCCCCAAGGCGGGTCCTCCGCCGATGGAGCCCACCCCGATGAAGAAGTAGTACCCCAAGGAGGTCAACGTGGCAGACGAGATCGAGACCGCACAGGCAGAGACGCAGGAGACCGAGGTCCAGCCTTCGTCCGAGCCAGTCGAGGAGAGCGCACCCAGCGTCTTCGACTGGAACGGCGAGCTCGACTCCCTCACGAAGGCCGACTGGTACAACAGGCTGGACGAGCCCACGCGCAACACCCTGTCGCGTGGGTTCGAGACCAAGTACCGCAACTTCGAGCGCGGCTACACCAAGTCCTTCCAGGAGACCGCCGCGAAGCGCAAGGAGATCGAGCGCCGCGAGGCGAAGCTCCGTGAGGACGAGCAGCGTGTCCAGCGCTGGCTCACCGGCGACGCCGACCCGATGGCCGAGAAGCAGGCGGAGATCGACCGCCTGAAGGCGGCGCACGACGCGGCGCTCCAGACACTGCGCGACGAGTACGACCAGTCCGTCCGCAAGGCGGCCGAGGAGTGGACCGGCAAGTACGGCTCCGCGGAGCGTGAGCGCGACGAGCTCCGTCAGCGCCTCGAGGCGTTCGAGTACGAGGCGAAGCAGGCCGAGGAGCGTCAGGTCGAAGAGGCGGTCACCGAGGTCGAGGACTGGCTGAAGAGCGAGGCCGACGACGTCTACAGCAACGACGAGGCGTTCTACGACTTCTGCGTGCTGGTGACCGGCGGCAAGGATCCCGAGACGGCGGTGCGGATGGTGCGCGCGGTCTACGCGCCGCCCGAGCCGCCGAAGCCCGATCCCGTCCCCGAGGCGATGGACCTGATGAACATGGGTCCGAGCCGCAGCGCCTCGACGACGCAGACCGAGAACCGCTCCTACAAGGAGATCATGGACTCGATGCGCCGGATGGCCCAGGCTGACGAGGCAAAGTTCTACAAGTAACGGATTCCGCTCGACGAATAGCCTAGAGTGGATACACCCACCATGCGCGGGTAGTGCGTTAGAGAGTCATCAGGTGGGTCGCTAATGCCGACGCGCATGCAAGCTGGTTCTTCCTGTTCGTGTGGTGGCTGCCGGGAGGGGTGACTCTCCCGGCAGTTTCCGTTGCAAAGAAGACGCCCCGCAGGTCGGTTCTGCGGGGCGCCGACCGCTCTCGCGGTCTGGTCGGGTGCTCAAGGTCCGACCTAGTGCTTTCCGACCTTCACGGCGACCTTGACGACCGGCTTCGGGGTCAGCTTGGACGGGTCGAAGACCTTGAAGCCCTTCTCGAGCTTCTCGCCGCGGGCCTCGGCGTCTTCCATCGCGGCCTTCTTCTTCATCGCGTCGAGGTGGCTGTAGTAGCCGCTGCGGTACATCATTGGAACTCCGGGTAGCGCTGGCGGACGGCGTCTTGCTTCGCCTTGACCTGGCGGTAGTGGTCGGCGAGCGCGACGTCTGTTGGGGAAGGCTCGCCCTTGAGGTAGTCGATGAAGTCCTGCTTCTTGTATTCAGGCGCCGGCACCGACGCCTTGGCCTCGAGGAGCTCCATCTCCATCTCGCCACGGCGGCGTGTCCGTTCTTGCGCCTGCTTCCGCAGCCGCGGCCGCAGATAGCGCGAGTACACGAGGTAGTTTGTCGACTCGTCTGGCAGGCTCTGGGTCGCGTCGCCGCCCCAGTTCCGAAACCGGCCCTCGCCGTAGTTGTAGGCGACAGAGATCGCGTCAGGCGAGTAGTCGTTGCGCTTCTTCAGGTCGGCCATCAGCCGAGCCGCCGCGTCCGCGTCTCGCTCAAACGGGTCGCTGATGGTCGCGTCGGTGTACGAGGAGCGCGTGTTCGGCATGAGCTGGAACGGGCCAGAGGCACCGGCCGAAGACGTGCCAGGGTTCTCGGGGTCGACTGACTTGCGCGTCTCGATGACGTACTTCGCGAAGAGCTCGTCGGGGTCGATGCCGTGTCGCTGCGCGACGGTCTTGATGAGCTCGTACCGACCCTCGGCGCGCCGCATGCTTTCGTCGAGCGCCTTCATGCTCTCGGGGCGCAGTGTAGGCGTGGTCAGCAGCTTCAGCCGCTCTTCCGCCTGTGCGTTTTTCTTGGCGACCCGCGGGTCCATCAGTACTTCATCTCCGTCTTCTTCAGGAAGGCGGGGACGGGCTTCTTCGCCTTGGGCGCCGGCTTGGCCTCAGCCTCGGGCATCGGCTCCTCGCCGGTCGGCTCGTCCTCGGACTCCATCTCGCCGGTCATGGCGAGCTGGTCGAGCTTCATCGCGGCGGCCTTCAGGTCGGCGATGATGGACTTGAGGTCCATCGACGGGGACCCCTTCGCCTTGTCGGCCGTGGGGATGTCGTACTCGCCCTTCTCGTCCTCATCCTCGCCCTCGGCCTCGGGCGCTTCGGCGACCTGGAAGACCATCGGCCCCATCGCCATCGGCGCGGGTCCCTCCATCGGGTCGAAGTAGCCACCCGGCCCGGCGGCCTTCTTCTTGGCGAGAACGAGGATGCTGCCGTGCATGGGGACTCCGTTTGGAGTATGCTACCACTGCCATGAGGTTCGGGCAATACCGCTCGGATCGGCGGACACAAGGAGGTAGGTCATGGCTGCATACGGGTACATCGTTCGGAAGTTCATTCGCTACGGAGAGGTCATCCCCGAGCACTTCACCGGCCAGTCGGTGCAGGCTCTCGTCGTGGGCACCAACTCGACGCTCGATACGGCGAACGCCTCGGCGGAAGTCAGCGTCGTGCTGAGCATCCCCGACAACGCGGCTGTGGCGAGCACCGTTCACACGGTCACGCTGCCCTACAAGGTCCGCGTGCTCCCCGGCACCTACATCGTGCCCTCCGCGACGACCGCGGCCAACGTCACCGTCACCATCGGCAAGTCGGCCCCCATCGCCGGCGCGACGGCGATCCAGGCGACCGCGGCTGCGGTGAACACCATCAACACGCCGCGTCTGCCCGCGAACCACGTCGTGACCGCGGAGACCATCAACCCGCTCGCGACGGACGCGGAGAGCCTCACCATCACGGTGCTCAAGGCGACCGCGGCGAACGTGGCGCCGTTCCAGGTCTACCTCAAGCTCGTGAAGGCCGACTGATCTAGGCTGACAGGTCGGAGCCCCGGAGCGCCGAAAGGTTCTCCGGGGCTTTCTGCGTCTAGCCTAGCCCCCGTTCACCTAGCTGTTGACCCACTTCGTTGGGACGACGTGGCCCGGACCCCACGGGGTGGCCTGTTCGGCCATGCGCCGGCCGCTCTTGTCGGTCCCTGGGAAGGGCTTGAGGTCCTGGAGGCGCTTCTCGGGGCTCCAGTAGAAGTAGATCACCTGGTCGTCGACCCGTCCCCAGTACCGATTCCACCCGTTCTGGGTGTAGTAGTCGTGGAGAACCGCCTCGGGGACCGGAATCGCCTCGCTCGGACCCACTTTCGTCCATCCTTCGGGCGTGTCGAGCACCTCGGCGTCGTCAGGAGGCGCCAGAATCGGCGAATCTTCGCGATTTTCGGTCGATTCGGCGCGATTTTCGGCCTTTTGCGCGCCGTTTTTGGCACCGTGAGCGCGTTCCAGCGCGTCGAGACCCCGAATCAGCGCCATTCGGCCCACCGTTTCCGCCGAAACTTCGACGCCCAGCTCCTTGACATGCGGGAGAGCCTTGATAGTGGGTATAAGCGCGGTGATCCGTGCTTGAATATCGGCCTCGAGCTGGAGAATCAGCGTATTCCGCGCCGTCGGCCCGCTCATGGTGGTGGTCCAGGGCTTGACCTCGGCGGCTGCGCGGCTCATCGCGGCGTCGTGGCCGCGTCGGCCGAGCTGTTCGAGCCCGCCGCGCATGGCGTGATCGACCAGTTGCGCGACTTCGTGGCGCTTCGCGCCCTTGGCGATGTCTTCTTCGGGCGTGGACGCCTCGCCAGATGGCGTCTCGGGCGGCTCAGCGGCCCAGTCGACGAGCTGTTGCAGGCCGGTGGCGCCGACGCCTGGGATGGTTTCGCCGGGCTCACCGGTGATGGGGCCTACGGCGAGCCAGTCGCGGATGTCTTCATCCGTCTTGAAGCCGGCCTTGAGCAGGGCGTTGCGGAGACGTAGTGGCAGGGGGAGGTCTTGGATGTTCATGGCGTCCTCGGCGGCATGGTAACACCGCCGTGGCAAGCGGGCCAGCGTGCATCGTGATACCGAAGCGGTATGGTGTTTGGCGTTTTGTTGCGCGTCGGGGGAAAGCGTTCCCCCTTGGGGTCCCCAAGGGGGCGGCAGCGGGGTGCCGGGGGCCTGCCGCGCCGCGCTGCGCCGGCGCGGTGCCCCGTCCCCCGTGCGCGCGTCGCGCCGG
>JBBAQZ010000043.1:1770-72724 GCA_040400045.1 Myxococcaceae bacterium | reverse complement strand
TCTGCTTCATTCGTCAACCAAGGAATGGATCCCGCTCAGCGGGATCCTGTTTAGCACGACACCCTCGAAGTCAGAGGAGCGGCGTCGGTAGCGACGCCGGCCCCGTTCGCATCGGGGTGAGATTCGCGACCGGCGCCACGTTCGGCGCTGTGTTGGCGGTCGGGCCCACGTTGCCTGTGGCCGGACCATCGTCTCGAGGCCAACCTGCGTGTCGTCCGCTGAGGGGTCCGGCTTGCTCACGCGGGAACCTCGAGGATGGGCGGGACCTCTGTTTCGAAAGGCCAACCGCGCTCGAGGACTCGAACGAAATCGAGCTCAGTCTTCCTTGCGACGAATGTCGTCGAGCGAACGGCTCGCGTCGAGGTACTCCGAGAACTTTCGCGTCAGGTACTTCTGCGCCTGACCGCGCAGCAACATGCCCGGGTCGCTCGCCTCGCCCGAGATCTTGTTCGCGAGCACTTCGAGCGTGCCGTCGATGGTGACGCCCATGGCCTTGCCCTTCATGGCTGCTTTCATTCCGTTCCAGGACGAGGTGATTCCGTACTTGCGGTTCCAGTACGAGAGCAGCGCTTCGACGCGCTTCCTGGAGTCTTCCACCGGCACCGTCGAGGGCACTTCGAACTTGATCATTCCCATGCTGGTTCCCTGGTTGAGGAGGAGAGTAGGCCTAGTTGCGGCGCGCCGTCTGGTGCAGCTCGAGCACGATCGAGCCATCCTTGAACAGCCGCACGGCGCCCGAGGTCTGGCTGACGACGAGCGAAATGCACTTGGTGGTCGCCGTGATGCCGGCAGCCGCCGCGTGCCTCGCGCCAAGCCCCAGTGGGATCTTCACGTCGTCGTCTTTCGACGAGAGGTAGCGGCCCGCAGCGAGCACCACGCCATCTTCGCGAATGATGAAGGCGCCATCGAGCACCGAGAAGTTCTTGATGGCCTCGCGGATCTTCGGGTCGAGCACGTTGCGCTCGGCCTCCGACAGGCCCTGGAACGGGTTGATGGTGAGCTGCCGGCTGCTCTCGAGCACCGTCGTGTGATCGCCGATGCAGATGATGGTGCCGATGGGGTGACCCTCGAACCCCTCCTGACCGATCTGCAGCGCGAGCTGAATCAGCGCATCGACGACCTGCGAGTTGAACTCGTCGCCCAGCTTCACGCCCTCGATGGCGACCCGATCGTCGAGGCTGCCGCCGATGCGCATCTGCATGAGCGTGTCGATGTGGCGGCCAATGCGCCCCGTCATGCAGAGCACCAGGTCGCCTTCTTTGAAGAAGCCCTGACTCAGCGCCGAGACGACAGCCATCTTCACGCGCTCGGTTCGCGAGTAGTCGTACGAAGGGATCACGACGACCCGCTCTTTCTTCGCCGTCAACTCGGTGGCCAACGCCTCGGAGCTCACCGCGTAGAGCAGCTTCTTGCGAGCCTTTCGCCCCCGCAGATCAGCCGGCGCCAGCAGCACGTCGCTGATGTGGAGCACGTGGGTGACCTCGGAGTTGTTCGCGAGGGCCAGCGCTGCCTTGAGGAACTCCCGATCGAAGCGTGACAGGTCCGACATGATGCATCAGTCTACTCGTGGGGCGTGATTTCAAAGGGTTAATTCGACATTGCTTGACACTGCTCAGCGCCTGCCACAAAGTCCTGCTCCATTTTTCCCGCAGGCGGAGAACTTTTCGACCCCATGTCTGAACGAGGAACGCTGGGCGCGAAGGACCTGAAGCGCTTCAAGAAGGTGCTCGAGGACAGCCGTACGGAGATCCTCGCGAAGGCACGCAAGACGATGGAGGAGGAGTCGAACTTCGACACCGATGATCTGCCTGACGAGATCGATCAGGCTTCGAGCGAGTATGCGCAGTCGATGGCCTTCCGCCTGCTCGATCGCGAGAAGCTCCTGCTCGCGAAGATCAACAAGGCGCTTCAGCGCATCACGGACGGCTCGTTCGGGCTGTGCGAGCGCTGTGAAGAGCCCATCAGCGTGAAGCGCCTCGAGGCGCGACCGGTGACGACGCTCTGCATTCGCTGCAAGGAAGAGCAGGAAAAGAAGGAAAAGTCGTACGGCTGAGAGGTCGCGCGAGTTCGACCGACCGACGCACCGTCGCTGGCCTGGTCCTTCAGGCGGTGCGCTGCTTCAGCTCATCTCGACACGAACGAGCTGCCGGCCAATGAGGAACTGATCACCGTTCTCGACGAAGGCCGGCGCGATGAGGCGAAGGAAGGTGCCGTTCGAAGAGTGCTTGTCGCGAATGCCGTCGCGAATGAGCACCCGGTCGGTGGCGACGTGCAGCGTCGCGTGGCTCGACGAGACGAAGCCATCGGTGGGAAAGACAATGTCGCCTGCCTCGCGGCCGACCAGGTTGTCGCCGTCCTTGAGGGGGTATGAGGCGCCGCGGGTGCCCCCTTCCATCAACTGCACCATGCGGAAACGGAAGCCGGAGTCGGGAGAGCCCCACGCCGTCGCGCCGTCGTCACCCGGGCTCAGCACGGGCAGCGGCTCGATCACCAGGCGTTGACGCCCCAGCCGCACCTCACCGCCGCTCGCGACCTCGCGCTCGACGCCCGGGGCCAGGCGCGCGAACACGCCGTTGCCGCCGCCCACGTCTTCGACGGCCAGCCGGTTGCCCGAGAAGAACAGGCGCATCTGGGTGTCGGCGACGAACGGGTCGTCGGTCAGAGACAGATCTCCGTTGCGCCCACACAGCATCACGTCGCCCCGCAGGGGGATGACGGACTCGGGCCCACCGTCGGCACGCACCACTCGCACAGCCACTCGCGGACGATTCGGCATCGCGGTACTGCGTAGCACGACAGTTCCACCCCTGTGAATCGTGTGGCGATTGAGGCCCAAAGGTGGAAGCATTCCGTCAGCCGTGCCTCCACCGGATGACACCATCGGCAGGACCATCGCCGGTAAGTACCGCGTCGAGCAGATGATCGGCGAAGGGGGGATGGGCAAGGTCTACAAGGCCACCCAGCTCGCCCTCGACAAGCCGGTCGTCCTCAAGGTGCTGCGCCAGGCGCTCCTCGGTGACGAGCGGACGGTGGCTCGTTTTCAGCGTGAGGCGAAGGCGGCCAGCAGGCTCAATCACCCCAACTCCATCTCGGTGCTCGACTTCGGTCAGGCCGACGACGGCGCGATGTACATCGCGATGGAGTACGTCCAGGGCAAGGACCTGCACCAGATTCTCTCGCGCGAGTGGCCCCTGCCCGAGTCACGCGTCATGCGGCTGATCAGCCAGGTGCTCTCGGCGCTCGCCGATGCCCACTCGGTCGGTGTCATTCATCGCGACTTGAAGCCCGAAAACATCATGGTGTCGCAGGGCCGCAGCGAGCCCGACTTCGTCAAGGTGCTCGACTTCGGTATCGCCAAGATCGTCGACGGCAGCGACGAAGAGGGGCCCGCGCTGACCCGCGCCGGCTTCGTCTGCGGCACGCCCGAGTACATGTCGCCCGAGCAGGCGCGCGGCGCGAAGCTCGATCACCGCTCCGATCTCTATGCCGTCGGCGTGATCCTCTACCAGCTCGTCAGCGGCATGCTGCCGTTTGACTCCGACTCGGCCGTCGGGTTCGCGACCAAGCACCTCACCGAGATTCCGCCGCCGCCCACGAAGCGCCGCCCCGAGGCCCGCGTCAGCCCGGCGATGGAGCGCCTGATCATGAAGGCGCTCTCGAAGAACCCCGACGAGCGGCCGCAGACGGCCGAGCAGTTCCGCGCCGAACTCCTCGCGATCGACAAGGAACGTCGGGCGGCGGTCGGCCGTCGCTCGGGACCGCACTCCGCGCCGTCGCTCCCGCCGACTGCACGCAAGGTGACGCCGCTCGATCAACAGGACACGAAGGTCAGCGGGCCGCCGCCGGGAATGCCCGCGTCGCCGTGGTCGCAGCGCGAAGACACGCTCAAGCACGCGCCCGAGCCGATGACGACCCCCGTCCAGTCGGCGCGCCCGACCTCGGGGCCGCAGAACGCCGCGCGCACCACCGCCGAAGGGACGGGCGCGGTCGCCTTCAAGGTGGCCACCGTCGTCCTGGTGCTCCTCGCGCTGCTGCTCGCCGGCGCCTACGCGGTGCAGGTGCTGAATCAGTCCAAGGATCACTTCGTGCCGGGGGAGCCTGCCGATGCTCCAGCGAATGCCCCGATTCCGGGGGGCTCCACGCGCAACCTCTGGGAAGAGGAGACGCCGAAGAACGCGACCCGCCCGGTCGACGCGCAGCGGGCGCTGGCCTCTGGTGACGAGCTCTTTGTCCGCGGCGACTTCCGCAGAGCCAGTGACGAGTACGAGAAGGCCTGGCGCCTCGATCCCCGGCCAGAGATCGCGCTTCGTCTCGGCGAGGTTGCGCGACTCGAACGCGCGAACACTGAAACGAGCGCCTGGTGGGGTCGCTACCGCGAGATGTCTCCTGGCGGCCCGCCCGGCGTTCGCGAATACCTCGACGAGCGACTCGGGCCTTAGGCTCAGTCGCGCGATCGAACGCCGGTCGAGAGCTCGCTCAGCCCAGCAGCTCGACCTGAAGCGTCTGCTGCCCGACCCGTACACGCTCGCCTGCCTTGAGCGGACGCTCGCCGGCGACCCGAACGAAGGTGCCGAGGCCGCCTGAGAGATCGCGAATCATCGCGCCGGTCGGCAGGGGCGCCACTTCACAGTGACGGGGAGCGAGCCCTTCGTCGCTCGGGAAGCTGAAGTCACAGCGGCCCTGACCGATGGTGAGCACGGGACCAGGGGTGATGATGCATCGGCCCGGGCGATCTCCCAGGAGCACTTCTTCGATCGCGTAGTGCACCACGCTGTTCGGAACGGGGGCGCCGTAGACGAGCACGTCGACCCGGTTCCACGGCGGTGCGGGCTCGATCGCGCCGACGTAGCGAAAGAGCCTCAGGCCGGTGCAGAACAGGCCACCCGACGGCAGCGTCTCTTGCCCTGCGATGCTGGCATAGATGCCCGAGGTGCTGTTCTCGTCGCGAATGAAGAGCTTGCCGTCTCGCACCGTGAGCGTTGCGTGGAGCGGAGAGACGAACGGATCTTCGGGGAAGAGGATGACCCCGCGCGCGCGGCCGATCTGCGCGCCGGTCGGCCCGAGGCGGAAGCGTTGGCCACGCGCAGGTCCGGCGAGCACGGTGAGGCCGAACCTCGGGCCGGGGGCCTGTTGCGGGAGCGGCGTCGCCGACGACTGGAACGTTGGCCGCGCGGGCACGCCGCGACCGGCCGACGGCGCGACCGGAGCATTCGCGAGCTCCGGCGGCATGGTGGTTGGACCGCTCCGTCGCAACCCCGGCGGTGCTTCCACCGGCTTCGGTGGAATCGGAGTCGAGCCCGTGGGCGTCTTGTCAGACCCCTCGTTCATCGACTGCGGTTGCTGCGGCACGAGCTTCGGCGTCTGATCGGTCTTCGCACCGGTGCTGTCCGTGGCCGCGCCACACGACATGCACCGCACGGCGCCCACGACGTTGAGGAAGTCACAGCTCGGGCAGACGACTCCAAGCGATTTGGTCAGGAACGCCGTCATGACAGGGCTGCGATACTCAGACTTTCCGGGTGTTTGCGCAACAGATTCGTGCGTGCTGACGCGTTGCAGCACCTCACCACGGTGTTAGCATCGCCTGGTTTGATTCGGCTGAACGACATTTTGACGAGGGTGTCGTCGTACCACCCGGCACCCGACCTCGACATCATCAAGAAGGCCTACGTCTATTCGGCGAAGGTGCACCAGGGGCAGGTTCGCAAGTCTGGCGAGCCCTACCTGATTCATCCTCTCGAGGTCGCCGGCCTGTTGGCGCAGCTGCGCCTCGATGAGGCTTCGATCGTCGCGGGGCTGCTGCACGACACCGTCGAAGACACGCTCGCCACCGTGGACGAGATCGGCGAGCTCTTCGGGGCAGAGATCGCGGCGATCGTCGACGGCGTCACCAAGCTCTCGAAGTTCTCGGCCTCTCAGCAGCTCTCGCAGGAAGAGAAGCAGGCCGAGAACTTCCGCAAGATGCTGGTGGCCATGGCTCAGGACATTCGCGTCATCCTCGTCAAGCTGGCCGATCGCACCCACAACATGCGCACGCTCGAGCACATGAGCGAAGAGAAGCAGGCGCGCATCGCTCAAGAGACGCTCGACATCTACGCGCCCCTGGCCAACCGGCTGGGCATCTCGTGGATCAAGACGGAGCTCGAAGATCTCTCGTTCCGCTACACCCGCCCGAAGGACTTCTTCGAGCTCGAAGCGCGCATCAACCGCAAGAAGAAGGATCGCGAGAAGTACATCGACGACGTGGTCGCGCTGATCACCGGCAAGCTGAAGGAGTCGGGCATCACCGCGCAGGTCACCGGGCGCTTCAAGCACATGTATTCGATTCACAAGAAGATGCGCTCGCAGGGCATTGACTTCGATCAAGTGCCCGACGTGATCGCCTTCCGGGTGATCACCCATGACGTGGGGCAGTGCTACGGCGCGCTCGGCCTGATGCACCAGCAGTGGAAGCCCGTGCCCGGCCGCTTCAAGGACTTCATCGCCATTCCCAAGGCGAACATGTACCAGTCGTTGCACACGACGGTGATCGGCCCGCTCTCGGAGCGCATCGAGATCCAGATCCGCACCGAAGAGATGCATCGGGTCGCCGAAGAAGGCATCGCCGCGCACTGGGCCTACAAGGAAGGCAAGACGGCGCTCGCGACCGACGACGAGAAGTTCGCGTGGCTGCGACAGCTGCTGGAGTGGCAGCAGGATCTGAAGGACCCGAAGGAGTTCCTCGACACGGTGAAGGTCGATCTCTTCACCGACGAGGTCTTCGTCTTCACGCCGCGCGGTGACGTGAAGAGCCTGCCGCGCGACGCCACGCCGGTCGACTTCGCCTACTCGGTGCACTCGGCCGTCGGCGAGAGGTGCATCGGGGCGAAGGTGAACGGGAAGATCGTTCCGCTCCGGTACAAGCTGAAGAACGGCGATCAGATCGAGGTGCTGACGAGCCCCCAGGCGCACCCGTCGAAAGACTGGCTCACCTTCGTCAAGACCAGCCGCGCGCAGCAGAAGATCCGCGCGTTCATCAAGGAGCAGCAGCGCGAGAAGTCGATGGCGCTGGGCCGCGAGCTGGTGGAGCGCGAGTTCAAGCGCTTCAGCCTGAACCTCAACAAGGTGATCAAGAGCGGCGACCTGAAGCCGCACCTCGAGGGCTACGGGCTCAAGAGCGAAGAGGACGTCCTGGTGGCGGTCGGGTACGGGAAGATCCAGCCGAGCCAGCTGGTCGAGCTGCTGCTCCCGGCCGAGAAGGTGGCCGAGGTGCGCGAACAACCCGCGCCGTCGAACTCGAGCCCCTCAGGCTTGTTCTCGCAGATGACCGACCTCGCCAAGCGCGCGATCGGCCGCAAGGCGAGCGGCGGCGTCACCATCGGCGGCATCGACGACGTGCTCGTGCGCTTCGGGCGGTGCTGCAACCCGGTGCCCGGAGACGCGATCGTCGGCTTCATCACCCGAGGCCGCGGCGTCACCGTGCACCAGGCCGGTTGTGAGAAGGCGCGCGCGACCGACCCCGAGCGAAAGGTCGACGTCGCGTGGGACGTCAAGGGCGACTTCAAGCGCGCCGTCACGTTGCGCGTGATGACCGTCGATCGCCCGGGGCTGCTCGCCGACATGTCTCAGATCTTCTCGAAGAAGGGCGTCAACATCTCGCAGGCGAACTGCCGCGTGACGGGAGACGACCGCGCGGTGAACACGTTCGAGTGCGTGATCTCGGACTTGAAGCAGCTCAACGACCTCATCCGCAGCATCGAGAAGCTCACCGGAGTGCACTCTGTCGAGCGGGTGTGACAAGACGGAGTCCACATGACGCGTGAAACGATTCAGACCGATGGGGCTCCCGCGGCGATTGGGCCGTACTCGCAGGCCGTCTCGGTGCCGGTGGGCCGAATGGTGTTCCTGTCGGGCCAGATTCCACTCGACCCGGTGACCGGCAAGCTGGTCGACGGCGACATCACCGCCCAGACCGAGCGGGTGATGAAGAACCTCGAGGCCGTGCTCAAGAAGGCAGGCGCCTCGTTCGCGAACGTCGTGCGCTGCGGCATCTTCCTGGTCGATCTCAATGACTTCGGGCGGGTGAACGAGGTGTACGCGAGGTCGTTCCCCTCGAACCCACCCGCTCGGGCGACCGTTCAGGTCAGCGCCTTGCCAAGAGGGGCTCAAGTCGAGATTGATGCGGTGGCAGTGATCTGAACGGGCGCCGGCCGGCAACTGCCTGTCACGGAGCGTGTCATGAAGTGGATGAGCTACCTGCTGGTTGCCCTGCTGGTGCCCGTGTTGGCGCGGGCGCAGCCCTCGGGCTGGTCGCCGCCGCCCCTCGTGCCCGCACCGGAGCAGGTCTCCGGGTCGAACGCGCCGCCCGCGCCGCCGCCCATCGATGGGCAGTACGGCACTCCCGCGCCGCCGAGCAACACGCCGAACGCGAGGCCCTTTCTTCCCTACGGGCCGCAGACGCCGAAGGAGCCGCCAGGGCCCGAGGTCGGGCTGATGGTGAGTGAGTCCTTGTTCGGCATGCTGACGGCAGCAGGCATTCTCGTGCTCCCGTTCTTCCTGCTGGGCTTCTCGAACGGCGGGCTCCTCAGCGGAGATCCGGTGGTGGGAACCGTGATCGCCGCTCTGTTGTTCGGCGCTGCACCCCTGGCGATCGCGCAGACCCAGGTCTCACTTGCCAACGGGAGCCGCACCTACGTCTCGGAGTTGTGGCCTGCAGCGCTGGCGGGACTCGCTGCGCAGGCCGCCGTGCTCGGGTTGACGTACCTCACGGGTGGCGGCGCGATCGTTCGCAACAGTACGACCTGTCCGGTGGGCACGCCGACGGGAGGGAGCTCGATTCCATCCGGGTGCGGAAATGACGTGGTGCTCCTCGTCGGTTCGATCGTCGCGGTGCCGCTGATTCAGATGGTCGTGCTCAACCTCACCAAGCAGCCCCGCTTCCGGCCGGCGATGGCGAGCCGCGACCCGAAGACCGGAGCCCTCTCCCTGGGCATTCCAACGCCGACGCCGCTCATCGGGCCCACCAGCGCGGGCTTCTCGGTGGGCGCGAACGTGTCGTTGATCGACTGGCGTTTCTGAAGTCGGAGCTCGAGTCAGTGGAGTGATGACGGGTGGTCTCATGACGCGGAAAGTCGGGACCGCCTCGGTCGTGGGGTGCGGGGAGGGCGACGGTGCCCGGCCGCTTGCCGTGACCGGAGGCTTGAACAACCGCGACCCCGAGCCCGACACGCGCCTCCACCACGCCGGGATCATCAAGCGCATCGGCCGCGGCGGCATGGGGAGGACGGGGCTGAACTTCTTGAGCCCGCCGGCTCGGGGATCGATTCCTCGCGCCGTGCGTTCCACGGGGTACCATGCGCTGGTTGCTCACCCTGCCTCTGCGGCTCTTCTGGAAGTTGTCCTTCGGCAAGAAGCTGGTGGTGATGGGCTGCGCGCCGCTGTTGGCGATCAACGGCGCGGTCGCCTTCTTCGGCAGCTCGGTGGTGTTCCCGCTCTCGCCCTTCTTCCTCGAGCCGAAGGTGCAGGCGCTGTCGACGTACGCGAAGCACCGGCCGCTGTGCGTGCTGACCGGCCATGGCGATCTCGAGGCGCTGGCAGCGTCGGCTGAGCGAAGACACGGGCTCCCGCGGGGCCTCATGTGGGCGATCGTCCAGACCGAGTCGGGCGGGCGGGCGCATCGCATCTCGTTCGCCGGCGCGATGGGGCCCGCGCAGTTGATGCCCGGCACCGCGGCGCAGCTGGGCGTGCGAGACCCCTTCGATCCGAAGGAGGCCATCGACGCCGGGGCGCGCTACCTGAAGCAGCAGCTCGATCGTTTCGACGACGTGAGCCTCGGCGTGGCGGCCTACAACGCAGGTCCCGGCGCGGTGCGTGGCGCAGTGCCGAGGAACGGCGAGACGGAGCACTACGTCGCGAACGTGATGCGCCGATTCTCGGAGTCACGGCTGCGCTGAGCGACTGACGCTCGACTCGGTGCGCGCGAGGAGTAGCGTCGTCGATGCATGCGCGCGCGACTGCCTCGACTGACGGACCGGCTCGTTCTGGGCGATGGGCTCGAGGTCAGCCCGATCTGTCTGGGCATGGTGGGCGACCCCAGGACGGTGCTGGCGGCCTACGACGCCGGCATCAACTTCTTCTTCGTCACCGCCGACATGCACTGGCCGTTGTACGCGCCGCTCCGCGAAGGGCTGCGCCAGCTCTTCAAGCGTCGGGGCGCACGGCGTCGCGTCGTGGTCTGCGCCGCGGCCTACGTCACCCAGCCCGACTTCTGCGAGCTGCCCTTCGAAGAGTTGGTCGACGATCTGCCCGGCCTGGGGCACCTCGACGTGCTGACGATGGGCGGGGTCTATGGGACGGACTTCGGCGCTCGCCTTCCCGTCTACGAAGGGCATCGGGACCGTGCCTTCGTCGGCGCGAAGGCAATCGGGGCGAGCTTTCACGATCGACGCGTCGCCCGCTCCGCGATGCGCGCGCGGCTCGTCGATCTCGCGTTCGTGCGGTTCAACTCGGGCCACCCGGGTGCACGGCACGATCTGTTCCCGAAGCTGCCGAAGCGTCGCCCGCTGCTCTTCAACTTCAAGAGCACGGACGGCTGGGTCGACGACGCGCGGCTGACCGAGCTGGGCCTCGCCACAGACGCCTGGCATCCGAGCGTGACCGATCACTACCGCTACGTGCTCTCGCAGCCCGCGCTCGACGGCGCGCTCATCTCGCTCTCGACGCCAGCGCAGGTCCGCCCCCTGGCTGACGCGCTCTCGCAGGGTCCGCTCGACGACGCGCAGCAGGGCTGGCTCGAGCGGCTCACCCACGCGCACCTCACCACCCCATGAGCCGCCCTGGACTGTCGACGCTGCTTGGCCGCTTCCCCAGGCGCCAGTTCCTTCGCGACCACTGGCCCAGGACCCTGCTCGTGCAGCACGGCCCCGCCGCCCGGTTGAAGGGCCTCGTCGATGCACCAGAGCTTCGTGACGTGGACGCGCTGACGGCACTCCACGCGCGGCAGTGGTTGGTCCAGTCGGCCCGGTTCAAGAACCGCTTCGGCAACGTGCCCGTCGCCGGCAGCGCCGCGGCGGAGTTCTTCCACACCGGACACACCATCTACGCCGTCGAGCCCGAGTTCCGCTCCGCGCCCTTCCTGCGCTGGCTCGCCGCACTGGAGCGGGACCTCGCGCTGTCGGCCGGGCTCATCCTCCCCAGCGTCTTCCTGTCGAAGCCCGGCCCCGGTTCGCGCATGCACTTCGACGCGCAGGAGTCGTTCGTGGTGCAGGTTCGTGGCCGCAAGCGCTGGTGGCTCGCGCCGAATGAGGGCGTTCAGTTCCCCGCCGAGAACTACATCGCCGGTGACGCGGTACCGGGGTCTCTCGCGGTTCAGCTCGATCGCCCGCTGGCGGACCGCATGCCCCACGACGCGGTGTCCGTGGTGCTGGAGCCGGGCTCCATCATGTTCGTGCCGCGCGGGACATGGCACGCCACCGAGACCCTCGAGGAGTCGTGGCACCTCGATCTCATGCTGCCCTTGCCAACCTGGGGCGACACGGTGGCGGCGCGACTGGCGGAGCACTTCCACGCCAGCGCGCACTGGCGCGAGCCGATGCTCGACGCGACGGCGTTCGACGAGCGACTGGCGCTGCTCACCGCCGAGCTGCAGGCCGCATCACCGACCGCGCCCGACCGACCCACGCCGAAGGCAGCACACCCAGCCAGGGCTGGCTCGCGTCGAGCCCCTGCTGCTCGAACTGCGTCGCGACGCCGCTCCAGGCGGTAGGCGCCTCGCCGTCGAGCCACGCAAGCAGCCCCAGGGCCGTCAGCCGGCACCGCTGCCCGCCGAAGCTCTCCTCGTCACCAGGCGGAGACTCCGCGAGACCGACGCCGGGCGCGAGGGGCAGCACGAAGGGCGGGGTCGCAGCCCGAAATCCGCTGCGGTTTGCGTGATGGAGACGCGCGACGAAGCGAAGCACCGGCGTGATCGAGCCGGGCGCGACGTAGAGCAGAGCCGTGTCACGGCGACCGAAGGCATCGGGGTCGTTCACCACCTTGCCGTCGAAGCGGACGCCTCGCAGCGAGGCCTCTTGCAAGAGCCCTTGCAGCAAGGCCGGCGCGAGCGAGGGCTTGAGGTTCAAGTACACCTTCAGGTGTGGCCCGTCGTCGGGCAGACGGCCGACCCGAGAGTTGATGCAGAAGAACCCGGCCATCGCCGACTCGCGAGCACACGGCAGCCGCACCGCCACCCGCCGACCCGAAGCCGCGCGCGGGGGACGCAGGTCGCGCGGGTCGCGAACGAACAGCCGAACCACGCCGTTCTCGACGAAGGCCCCCTCACGGTGACGAGACACCACGCGGAAGCGATCGTCGAACCAGCTCGCCGTCCCCGCGGCTTCGAGGAGCTGGGCGGTGAAGTGAGGTGCGCCGCCCACCGAGTCCGAGAAGCGCCCCGCCGGAGCACGCCAGTCGATGAAGAAGCGCTCGTAGAGCCAGTCTTCCAACGCGCGGGCTGCGTCGCTCCGATTCACCTGGACACCGTCCGGCAGGCGCAGGCGCCGAGCGCTCAGCTTCAGTCGAGCAGCGATGCGCTCGATGGGGCCACGGAGCGCGCCGTTCACGGCGTTCCCAGGAAGTGCCGCGCCCACTTCCCAGGCGCGACGAGCAACTCGAGCGCCGAGGCGGTGACGTGCGCTTCACGCTCCGTCCAGTGGCCGTCGTGGAACGTCATCGTGTACGTCCGGCGAAGGAGCGCCTCGGCTGCCCACGTCATCGCTCTCGGCCGAACGCCGACGCGCCCGGGGAGCTTCAGCACCGCGGCCTCACGCTCCCAAGCGCGCAGGAACGCCCGAAGCCGAACACGCAGCTGGGTGAGCGTGAGCTGCTCGCGGCGATCGCGCGGGACCAGGAAGAACCCCAGGTCCTCGGCGATCCACATGCCGAGATCTCGCGCCGGATCACCAGCGCCACCGAGCTCGAGATCGACGAAGCCGACGCGCCCAGCGTGGAGCAACACGTTCGATTGGCGCAGGTCGCCGTGGCACAGCACCCGGGGGTGCGCGTCCTCGAACGTCAGCAGTCTCCGCAACGCCAGCTCGGCCCGAGAGTTGGTCTGCACTGCGTTCCAGAGGGTCAATGAAGCCGCGCTCGAGCTCGCGTACTCTGCGGGGCTCATCCACAGGAGGCGCGCGATGAGATCGCCCGAAACGGCCTCGGTCGTCAGGGGCGACCGCGCATGGAGGTGCGCGAGCGCGTGACCGATGGCCGCGTCATCTCGAACGGCCACGCGGCGATCACGCCGACGGCGATCGAAGGCCGTCACGCCCGGCAGCCACTCGAGCGCGAACCGGCCGGCCGCCGCGTGGGTGACTCGGGGGGTCCGGAACCCGGCGCCACCTCCATCGAGCGCACCCAGGAGACGAAGCTCCCGAGCGCTGAAGGGGTCGTCCACCGTCGCGGCGATCTTCACCAGCGAAAGCACCCCACTGCTCCTGGCGACGAGCGTCAGGTTGCGGCTGGAAGCGATGCGGGAGGTCGCCTCGCTGTCGACGCTCAGCCTGGCGGCCCGGAGCCACCGTCTGATTCCGGGCGGCAGCGTCAGCGACGACATCGACCCTCGGCGGATGAGGCGGAACGAGGGCTTACTCCAGCGGGCGCGACTTCAGCGGTGCCGGCTGCGGCGCGGTGCGCATCGGGTTCGCCGACTTCAACGGCGGCGGCTGCGGCGCGATCGACTTCAGCGGCGCGGTGCGGCCCGGACGAACGGACTTGAGCGGAGGAGGAATCGAAGCCAGCGGCGCCGTCTTGCCCGGCTTAGCCGACTTCAACGGGTTCCAGCCCGGGTTCGCCGACTTCAAGGGCGTCGAGGCGAGCGGCGAAGACTTCGGCGGCGAAGACTTCGGCGGGGTCGACTTCAGCGGACGCGTGGACTTCAGCGGCTTCGCGCTGGTGAGCGGACGAGCAGTGGTCAACGGCTTGTTGCTGGTACGTGGCATGGGATTCCCTGTGCGAAAAACGGGGTGGCGTCGGGTGGTTTACACCGAACCCTGCCACTGTGTGCAAGCCGTTCATCTGCTGTTGTGAGGGTGCTGATGGCTCCTTTGCCCCGTGACGTTCGAACCTGGCTCACCGAAGCGTGGTTTCGGGACGTACCCGAGCACGAGATCGTCGCAGCGCTGCCGTTCTCGGGGGTCACGTTGGCGGCTGTCAGCCGCTTCCTTCAGGGCCTGCGCAGGTCGCCCCATGCCGAGGAGTTCGGCGACCTCGTGACCCGAATCGCCCGGCTGGAGTGGCAAGGCCGGGTCCGGCTCCAGAGCGGGCGGCTGGACCCGAAACGCCGTCGCGTCCCTCGCGTCACGCGCCTCTCGCACCGGGAGTTCATCGAGCGGGCCTACGCCCCCAACCGGCCCATCGTCGTCACCGACATGATGCGCGACTGGAAGGCCGTCACGCGCTGGACCTGGCCCTTTCTGAAGAGAACCGTGGGGGCCGCCGAGGTGCAGGTGATGGAGGCTCGCGAGACGACCCGGCACTACGATCTCAACGTCGAGCGCATCAGCGAGGCGACGACGCTCGGCGAGTTCATCGGGTGGATCGAAAGGGTGAAGCGCTCGAACGCTCGCTACATGGTGGCGCGCAACAACGGCCTGACGGCGCCTGGCCTGCGCCCGCTCGTCGGCGACCTCGGGTTCTTCTCCGGCATTCTCAACCGCAGGCTGCTCGACGGCTTCGTGTACCTGTGGGTGGGGCCGGGAAGCACGGTGACGCCGCTCCACCACGACACCGCCAACAACCTCTTCTGCCAGGTGCGCGGACGAAAGCGCTTCATCCTCATCGACCCGGCCAACGCCGAGCTGTTGCGTGACGTGCTCAGCTACTACTCGCTGATCGACGCCGAGCGCTTCGACGAACAGCGCTTCCCCTACCTCGCGGAGATCGATGGGATGACGGTCACTGTCGGCCCCGGCGAGGCGCTCTTCCTTCCGTCCGGGTGGTGGCACCACGTCAGGGCCCTCTCGCCCAGCATCTCGGTGTCGATGACGAACTTCACGAGGCTGCTCGATACCGACGATCCGTCCTACCCGGTGCCGGGCCGACGCTGAGCGCGCTTCTTTGATCCCTCCCGGCCCTCGTGCGACGGTGTCGGGGTGATCCGCACCGCCTTCCAGGACCTCAATCGCGTCCGGCAGATCGCCATCATCGCGGGCAAGTACGGCTTCGCCGATTTCCTGGAGCGCAGCGGCCTGCGGAAGGTCGTTCCCGACGCGAAGATCGAAGGAGACGCGGCGGCGCAGTCGCTCACGTTCGCGCGTCGCTTCCGCATGATGCTGGCCGAGCTCGGGCCGACCTTCGTGAAGTTGGGGCAGGTGTTGTCGACGCGCGGCGACCTGCTGCCGGCCGACCTCATCGAAGAGCTCTCGACGCTGCAGGACAAGGTGCCGCCGTTCGAGATGGAGGACGTGCGCAAGCAGATCGTCGCCGCGTTCGGCCGCCCGCTCGAAGAGCTGTACTCCGAGTTCAGCCCGACGCCGATCGCGGCAGCTTCGATGGCGCAGGTGCACAAGGCGAAGACCAGGGACGGCATCGAGGTCGTGGTGAAGGTGCAGCGCCCCGGCATCACCGAGCGCATGCGGGCCGATCTGTCCGTGCTGCACGCGATCGCGCGGGCGCTCGAGGCGGTGATCGAAGAGGTCAGCGTCACCTCACCGACGACGATCATCGAGGAGTTCGACAAGGCCGTCCACGAGGAGCTCGACTTCCTGAACGAGGCCTCGAACGTGCGCGCCTTCTTGAAGGCCCACGTCGACCACCCCCGCGTGCGCATTCCGAAGGTCTACGACGAGCTGACAGGCCGCACGGTGCTCACGCTCGAGTTCCTCGATGGGCCGAAGCTGTCGAACGCGCAACTCGACGAGGACGGGAAGAAGAAGCTCGCGAGCATCATTCTGCAGGAAGCGTTCAAGCAGCTCTTCGAAGACGGGCTCTTCCACGGAGACCCGCACCCCGGGAACCTGCTGATCCTCGACGGACCGGTGCTCGCGCTGATCGACTTCGGGCTCGTTGGCCGGGTGACGCACCAGATGCAGGAAGCGTTGATCGCGCTCATTCTCGCGGTGGCGCTGAAGGACTCGGAGTCGGTGGCGCGACAGCTGTACCGGTTGGGCACAGCCGACAGCCGGGCGAACCTGCACACCTTCAAGAGCGACATCGACGCGATCCTCAACGCGTACCTGCCGACGTCGATCGCCGAGGTGAACGCCAAGGCGCTGGTGCGCGATCTGCTCAACCTCGCGGTGAAGTACCGGGTGAAGGTGCCTCGGGAATACGCGATCCTCGCGAGAGCGTCGGTCGCCATCGAGGGCATCCTGCGGTCGCTGTACCCCGCCATGCCGATCAACGAGATCTTCATGCCGTACGCCAAGAAGATGATGGCGGAGCGATACGATCCGGCGCAGCTGCAGGGCAACGCGCTCAAGACGTTGATGCGGCTGCAGAGCGCAGCGAGTGATCTGCCGCTCCAGTTGCAGCAGATCATCCTCGACCTCGAGTCGGGGAAGTTCACCGTCACGCTGAAGAACGAGCAGGTCGAGTCGATCAACAGCAACCTGCGCGCGCTGGCCGTGGTGGCCTTCGCGGGGCTGTCTGCGTGCGGCTTCATCATCGGCAGCTTCATCTCGTTCGCGCCCAAGCAGTGGGAGATCGCCGGTATCCCCGTGCTCGGTGTCCTGGGTATCGCGGCGTCGGTGTTCCTGTTCTCCACGGCGGTCGTTCGACAGGTGCTGGGCGGTTTCCGGCGGGTGTCGATCAAGCGCTTCTTCGGCAACAGCCGCTGAGGCTGACCACCGATGATCACCTCGCGAGCAGCAGACGCGTGCTCGAGCCCTTCACCAGCACGTGCGTTCGGCTGAAGCTCAGCAGCTCGAGTCCGTCGGGCATGGCTTCGAGTTCGAGCCCCGCGTCTCGCGCTTGTACCAGGAACGCCTGCCCCACGGAGTCAACGACGAGGGGCGCAAACTCGCCGGCGAGTTTTCGTCCAGACGCAGCGCCCCACCCTGCGGGCAAACTGATGGAGCGCAGGCCGTCGGCGTCGACCATCAGCAGACGTTGGCCCAACCACAGCCAGCTCGCCTCGGCCGACGAGCCAACCAGGCGCCCCTCGACTTCCCGACAGCGCGCGTCGGAAGGGTTCGAGAGCGCGAAGGTGCAGCGTCGAATCCAGTCCGGGCGCGAGCCGCACGTGATGCTGACGGCGGAACGGGAGGTGGGCCGGACGCGCGCCCCACCACCACACAGGCCGCGGGGAAGCGATGACGGCGCAGCGCGCTCCAGCCCCGACGGCCCGAGCGTGAGGAGATGAATGACGCCCTCACGCACCACGAGGAACGAGTCTTGATCGACGACCACCAGCTCGTCCGAGGTCACCAGATCGGCGTCAAGGCGAAGCACCCGGTCTGGCTCGCGCACGAGCACGTCGCCGCCGCGATCGATGAACCGCTCCACCTCGCCGCGGCCGAACACCCAGACCGTGTCGTCGACCACGTCGAAGGCGACGGCGGGAATGGCCTGGAGCTGCGCGCCGCCTCTCCAGAATGACACCTGAGAGGACCCCTCACGCTGCTCGAGGCACACCCACGCACCGCGGCTGGTCGCGTCGTCCAGCAGGCACTCGACGTCGAGCGAGGCGGCGCGATCCCCGAAACGCACACGCCCGACCGCGAGCACTTCATTGGTGGCCCGACCCAGGGAGGGATCGAACGTGGCCTCGACGCGGTGCAGCCCTGCCGTGAGCGGCGTGAAGGTCACCTCGGCGGTGACGAAGTTTCCTCGCGCGAAGGGACCAGCGAGCGTGTGCAGCACCGGCGACGAGGAAGCGTCGGTGACGGTCGGCAAGATGGTGACGTCGAGCGACGGCGGGCACGACGGCGCACGGCGGCTCAGGACGACGGTGGTGGTCTCGCCAACCGGCACGGCGCGGCCACTGGGCGTCGAGATGCCGCCGTCGAGGACATCGCAGCTCGGGGGCGGGCTGATCTCGATGGTGGGAAGGCACCCGGCACCAACCAGAACCACGAGCCAGAGGCACCGCACCCCGTGCTCATCGCGAACTGTGCAGCTGCCGTCAACCGGGCCTCGGGCGATTGCAGGTCGACTGCCGCGACCGCGGGGATAACGTGCGCCGCGACGTGACGACGCGCGTTGACCAGGGCGCAGTGCGGCTCGCCTGCGAAGGCGTGACGGTGCGGTTCGGCAACGTCGAGGCGCTGTGCGACGTGACGGTCTCGGTGCAGGCCGGCGACCAGGTGGTGGTGACCGGGCAGGCCGCGAGCGGGAAGACGACGTGGCTCAAGTGCCTGGCGGGGCTGCAACGCCCCACCACTGGCAGGGTGTTGTGGGGCGATGACGACGTCGCGACCTTGAGCGTCAAGGAGCGCCGGCGCCGTCAGAGCGCGTTCGGCATGGTCTTCCAGAGCGACGCGTTGTTCGACTCCATGACGGTGCTCGAGAACGTGCTGCTGCCGCTGACGAAGCGCGCCGTGCCACGCGCAGAGGCGATGGAGCGCGCGGACGAGGTGCTGAGAAGGGTCGGCCTCGAGGCAGCGCGAAACAAGCGGCCAGAAGAGCTCTCGGGCGGCATGAAGAAACGGGCCGGCGTCGCGCGGGCGATCGTCTCGCAACCCTCGGTGCTGTTGGCCGACGACCCCTTCGCGGGGCTCGACCCCGTGACGGAGCGCTCCATCGGAGAGCTCCTGCTCGAGGTCTCCCGCGGCCGAACGCTGGTCGCCGCCGTGCCTGATCCGGTGCCATCGATCCCTCTCGGCCGCGTGCTGCGCTTCGAAGCTGGCCGGCTGGTGGGAGGCGCGGCGTGACTCGCGCGATCGGAGCCTTCGCCCTCTCGCTCGTTCGCCTCGTGGGCGCGCTGTGCCTGGTGCTGGCTCGAACCGTGCTCCACCTGCCCTCGCTCGATCGACGCGAGCTGATGCGGAGCATCGTGTTGTTCGGCTATCGCTCGCTCCCCCTGGCGTTGATGGCGGCGATGCTGATCGGCTCGACGGTGGTGCTCCAGGCCGGCGTGTACGCGGTGAAGTTCGGCGCCCGACTCTACACGGGGTGGGCGGCGGGCTACGCCCTGACGCGGGAGTTCGGTCCGCTCCTGCTGGGGCTCGTGATGGCGGCCCGCATCGGCGCGCGCAACGCAGCCGAGCTCGCGTTGCTGAACATCAACGGCCAGATCGAAGGCCTGCGAGGCATCTCGCTCGATCCGTTCCGGCTGCTCGTGGCGCCGCGCGTCGTCGGCAGCGCGGTCGCGATCACGGCCCTGGGCAGCGTCACCTTCCTCGTCGCGGTCGCCTTCGAAGCCATCTCATCCTTCTTCTCGCTCCATCTCCCGCTGCGCGTGTTCCTCAACTCCTTCGACGAGATGCTGCGCGTCGGCGATCTCCTCGGCGGTCTCACCAAGACCCTCGCGTTCGGGCTCGCGATCGCGCTCGTCTCGACGGTCGCTGGCCTCCGGGCACGGGGTGGCGCGTTCGGAGTCGGGCAGGCCTCGGCTTCAGCGGTGGTGTTGAGCTGCGCGGCGATCTTCTCTCTCGACCTGCTGCTGACGCCCTTCCTCACGAGGTTGTTCGGTTGAGCGCCCTGCTCCGCATCTTCGGCGCGCCCGCGATCCTCTTCGCGAGGACGCTCACCGCCATTCGCCGCGACGGGGTGAACGGCCGCGCGACGATGGTGCAGCTCGTCGAGATCGGCTCGAAGTCGTCGTTGCTGATCGTCTCGGGCCTGGCGTTCTTCGGCGCGGTGATGGTGACGATCGCCTGGGCCCAGGCGCGCAAGTACACCGGCAACATCACCGTCGTCGGGCCAGCGTACTTCGAGCTCATGGTGCGGGAGTTCGCGCCTCTGCTGGTCGCGGTGCTCGCGGCCTCGCGCGTCGGAGCCGCCACCAGCGCAGAGCTCGCCGCCATGTCGGTGAACGAGCAGCTCGAGGCCCTCGAGCTGTGCTCCGCGGACCCGATCTCGGAGCTCGTGACGCCGCGGCTGCTGGCCTCGCTCATCGCCCTGCCCGCCTTGATGGTGATCGGCACCATCGCCGCGACGGCCTCGGCGAGCTTCGTCGTCACGTACGTGTTCGGCGCCGACGGGACCTCGTTCACCGACGCCCGCTTCGTCGACCGTGTCGACATCGTGTGTGCCCTGCTGAAAGCCCTGCTGTGCGGCGCCTTCATTCCGCTGGCCGCAGCGGCGCGAGGCTTGAAGGCGAAGGGTGGGGCTCCGGCGGTCGGTGAGGCCGTGACGGCCGCGGTCGTGGACGCCTCGATGGGCTGTCTGTTGATCGACTTCGTGCTGGCTGCGGCGTTCCTGCTGATTGGAGTCTGACCGTCGTGACGTCCCTGAAGCTCACCAACATCGTGAAGCGCTTCGGTGACGTGACGGTCCTCAACGGCCTGTCCGTCGAGATTCCGCTCTCGGGGCTCACCTTCATCGTCGGCAAGTCCGGTTCTGGGAAGAGCGTGCTGTGCAGGCTGGCCGTGGGGCTGCTCAAGCCCGACGAGGGCAGCGTGGAGTTGTTGGGCGAGCGCGTCGATCACCTCCCCGAGCGCCGGTTGGTGCCGTTGCGCGCGAAGGTGCCCTACCTGGTGCAGGGGCCGGCGCTGCTCGACTGGCTCACGCTCGAGGCCAACGTCGCCCTGGCGGTGCAGGGCTCGCCCGACGCGGCCCGGGTCGCCCGCGCGATCGAGCAGATGGGCCTCACCGCGCTGAGGGACCGGTTCCCGCCGCAAGTCGGGCCCGGCATTCGAAAACGAGCGGCCATCGCGCGTGCGCTCGTGCTTCAACCGACGTGTCTGCTGCTCGACGAGCCGACGACGGGCCTCGATCAGGTCGCGGCAGGCCAGGTGAACGAGGCACTCGAGGCCGTACGCGACGCAGGGCTCGGCGCGCTGGTGGTCTCGCATGACTACGCGGCCCTCGCGCGTCTGGCCGATCGGGTGGTCGAGGTGCGTCAGGGCGTGGTGGGCTACCAGGGTGGAAAAACGGGATTTCTCGACGCGCCGAAGTAAGCGCAAGAGGGCGTATGGATGAGTCGCGTCTCGAGCTGAAGGTTGGCGCGCTGCTGTTGGCAGCGGTGGTGGGCACCCTCGGCATGCTCTACGCCATGGGCGAGCTGTCGTTCTCGAGCGGTCGCTCGGTGACGATCGACTTCTCGCATACCGGCAACGTCGTGAAGGGCGCTCCCGTCAAGCTCGGCGGCGTCACCATCGGTCGCGTCGACGCCATCGAGCTGCTCGCCGATCGCCGCGACGGTCACGGCGACCCGATGCCCGTGAAGATGACGGCCAGCATCTCGGAGGCGACCGAGAAGGCGATTCGGACCGACGCGATGATCACCATCTCCAGCCAGGGCCCGCTCGGGGAGCCCTACCTCGAGATCTGGCCGGGCAGCGCGCCGACGGCTCACGTCGCTTCGGTCCCCATTCGGGGCATCGACGCGCCCCGCATCGACATCGTCACCAACCGGCTGGCCAAGTTCCTCGACTCGGCCTCGAAGGTGCTCGAGAACGATCCCGACGCCGTCTCGAAGCTGGTGAATGGCTTCGGCGGGCTGACCTCCACCGTCGACGGCGTGCTCACCGAGAACCGGACCCAGATCAAGGATCTCGCGCAGGAACTCTCGGTCGCCGCGAAGGATCTGCGCGTGCTCGCCGCGATCGCCCGGAAGGAGTTCGAGCCGGGCGGGCGCACGAACGCGATGATCGACGACGCAGCAAGCGCCGCGCGGCTCGCCCGCACCGAGCTGCCCGAGCTCTCGAAGAAGGCGTCGACCGCGCTGGGTGGGCTCGCCGCCGTCTCTGGCCAGTTCACCGAAGAAGATGGTCAGCGGCTCAAGGCGATGCTCGTGAAGTACCAGCAGGCCGGCGAGAAGGTCGACGTCCTCGCTGGCCGTGCCGACAAGCTCTTGGGCAGGCTCGAGGCGGGTGACGGAACCCTGGGCGCGCTCATGAAGGACAAGCAGGCCTACGACGATCTCAAGTCCCTGCTCGCCGACCTTCGGAAGAACCCATGGAAGATGCTCTGGAAGGACTGAAGGGCCTCACGGCGCGAAGGTCTTCACGAAGGCCTGCGGCACCCCGGCGATCGTCGAGATGAATGTGACCCCCACCGTGGTGCCGTCGAACGCAAGGTGCGGGAAGCCGGCGCTCGTCGGCAGGCACGAGAGCAGCTCGTCTCCGGCCAACCTCGTTCCATCGGCTGCGAAGCGCGCGAGATAGACCCGACGCACGCCCGAGCGCCCGTCCTCGAAAGCCACGATCCACTTCGTGCCAGCCCAGACGACGCTCGCGTTGGTGGCGCTGCGAGACGACGTCACCGGAATGCGTATCGCGTTGGCAGGCCCGGTTTTGTCGAGCCGCGAGAGCACGATGTCGCTCTGCGCGGAGTTGCCCGGCACGTGCTCTTGAAACACGGCTGCGTAGTGCGTCGGGCTCGAGGCGATGCGCGGCTGGAAGGCGTTGACGCCCGCCGTGTTGAGCTGCACGTCAGCCAGCTCCGGAGCCCCGACCGAGGAGAGCCGATTGAAGAGCATGAAGGGAGCGCCCTGGCGGAACTGCGTCGCGATGAGGCCCCAGTTTGCCCCGCCCCACGAGATGTCGACGTAGTCGGTCGTCACGCCCGTCGGCGAAGGCGTCAGTCGCACCTCAGCTCCGACCAACTGGCCCAGCGCGTCGACCCGTCGGAAGTAGAGCGAGCGGTCCATCGTCGACATGGTTCGATCGTCGGCCCACAGAACGCCGAACTCTCGAGAGGTCGGGTTCCACCCGATGGAGCTCGGGAAGGCGAGCCCCGGCTGAGCAGAGATCGCAAGATCATTGGCGAGCATGCGCTGGCCGGTCGCTGAGATTCTCGTGAACAGCACATCGTTGCTCTGCATCCAGCTGTTCGTGTCGCTCCAGGCGAGCCCGAACTCGGTCCCCGTCCACGCGGCATACGGCCGGTGCGCGACCCCCGTGTTGGTGACGGCGGTGGTCGTGCCGATCGGCGTGAGCTGCGGCGTGAGGCGAGAGAAGCTGTATCGCAGCGGCACCGGACCCGCCCCGGGAGAGCCGCTGGCGTTCTCATGAGCGAAGACGGCCCAGCCGGAAGAGGTCGAGAGCAGGAAGGCGCCGGACGCATTGCCCGGAGCGCGAGTCACCTGCACCTCGGGCGTCGTGATGGTGCACGCAGGCTGAGCGCACACCATCAAGCCTGAACACTGAGGGTCAGCGCAGTCGACGTTGCCGTCGCAGTTGTTGTCCACGCCATCGCCGCAGAGCTCGGTGGTTCCACCTGCGCAGACGCAGCGGTTCTGCTGACAGGCCGCTCCGTTCCCGCAGGCACCGCAGTTCAGGGTTCCCCCACAGCCGTCGCCGATCGTGCCGCACGTCGCGCCGGTCGAGGTGCACGAGGTCGCGACAACGCAGACGCCTGCATCAGCCGCCACCCCTGCATCAACCGTGGGTCCCGCATCGGCGACGACGCCTGCATCGACTCGGACACCCGCATCGACCGGCAGCGGAACGCAACGGCCGCTCACGCACAGGGCGCCCGACGTGCACGACCCGCACGTCAAGGAGCCCCCGCATCCATCAGCCTGGGTGCCGCATTCAGGCGTCACGCCCTCGAGGTCGAAGCACGCGGTGCGAGCGGAACACGACGCCGCGACGCGTCCGCTCAGTGGAATTCGAACGGCCCCTGTGGGTGCGTCGGTCTCGAGCACCAGCATGCCGCGATCCTCACCCGTGGACTGTGGCGCGTACTCGACGAAGAAGCGCACTTCGTCACCTGCCTTGATGGCGCGGGGAAACATCGAGGTGGCGAAGGGCCGGTGCGCAGCCTGCTCGATGGTGACGGTGGTGATCGTCACCTGGCCCCGGCCCGAGACGGTGCCAACGAGTTCGCGCGACTCCCGCTGGCCAGGCCGCAGCGTGCCGAAGTCGAGCGCCGAAGGCTCGATCAGCAGCTGGCCTCCCGAGCCAACGACGCGATCGCCGCACTGACAGCTTGAAACGGCGAACAGCACTCCGAGGGTGAGCTTCCGGGTCATCATTCCGACTGGAGCCACCGAACGGCCTCAGGTCGCGTTTCCCGGACGACCCATGGAAGTCCAACGAGTTGGGCGAGTACGACGTCGCCGTGTGATGCGTCCTCAGGTCGTGCTGGCAGTGCTCGCGGCCGCAGGTTGTGGCGTCGTGATCGAGCCGGGTACCGCCCACGAGAAACGACACGACACGATTGTCGGGGGCACGGCGGACGACGGCGGCTTTCCAGACGTGGTGATGCTGCGCACGATCTTCACCAACGACGCCGGTCTCACTCAGGGGTTCGCGTGCTCCGGAACGGTCATCACGCCTCGCGTCGTCCTGGCCGCCGCCCACTGCTTCAACGAGAACGGTGGACCCTCGGGCTACGCGCTGACCGGGGTCTCGGTACACAACTTCAACGTTGCGCCTCCGACGAACAGTCCGCTGTGGTGGGCCAGAACAACGTACGCGTCTGCGGGCGGAAGCCTCCCGAAGCGACCGCGGGTCAACCGTGCATGATCGGCATCACCCGGTGTCTCGGCAACACGACCTGCAGCGAAGCGATGGGCGGCGCGACCACCTGTCGTGCCACCTGCATGACCGACGCCCAACGCTCAAGCAGCGATGAATGCGTCGATGGCACCAACTCGGTGCGCATCTGTGTGCCGCGGACACCGCCGCTGATGGCGGGCGAAGCCTGCACCCCGGGCGTCTCGCAGTGCATCACACCGACCGCGTGTACGGGCGTTCCGGGAGGTCCGACGACATGCAGAGCGACGTGCACGACCAACGCGCAGTGCCAGTCAACCGACGAATGCGTCACGGGCCAGGGCGGACTGAAGGTCTGCGCGTTGCGTCCTCCCGAGGCGACGAAGGGCGGCGCGTGCACCATCGGCATCACGCGCTGCCTGGGCGGGACCACCTGCACCGGCGTGCCTGGCGAGGCGACGACCTGCATCGAGAGCTGTGAGCTGGAGCCCGACTGCGCCGCGACCGAGTACTGCGGCCGAGGGCAGAACGACGCGGGCGTCTGTCGTCCCCAGCCGATCTTCGTCGAGCCGATTCGCGTCGCCGAGTCGGTGGCACCGAAGACGGGGTGTGCGTCGGTACCGGGAGGCTGGGCAGGTCTTCTCGCGCTGCTGCTCGCGATGCGACGCTCGAGGTCGCGATGAGCCGACGAGCCCGGCATGTCAGACCCGGGTGCTCGAGAAAATCCAGGCTGAGCTGTCGCGGCTCAACGACAAGAGCGACGAGATGAACGAACGCCTCAACGAGACGAACGAGCGCCTCGACGAGACGAACAAACGCCAAACGCCTCGACGGTGCCAATGCTCGCGTCGAGTCGGGCCTGGGTGGCCTGCGCCGCGACATGCACGAAGACTTCACCCGGCTCCGCACCGAAGTCGTCCAGCTTCGCGGAGACGTCGAGACGGGGCTCGAGTCGGTGAGCGGCGAGGTGAACGTCGGGTTCACCGCGCTGCGCCAGCAGAACGATCGGCGCTTCCTCGACCAGGAGCGTCGGCTCAGGGCCCTTGAGCGCCGCCTCACCCGTCGAGCCTGATCGGCGCACCCGATCGCTCCACTCCAGGGCATCGCACCTCGACACCATCGACAATCCACGCGTTTCGGCGCTGGCATCGAAGCTGCTCTGACGCTCTGCACCTGCGGCATTCCCGTCGCGCGGTACCAGGGAGCTCACCGATGGAAGTCCGATTCTGGGGTGTTCGTGGCAGCGTGGCGTCTTCTGGTTCACAGGTCGCGCGCATCGGTGGCAACACGTCGTGCCTCGAGGTCGTCAGCAACGGGCACCGGCTCATCCTCGACGCAGGCACCGGCATTCGCGGGCTCGGCGAGACGCTGCTGGCGCAGCAGCCAGTGAAGGCGACGATGCTCTTCTCACACCTGCACTGGGATCATGTGCAGGGGTTCCCCTTCTTCACCCCCGCATATCTGCCGAGCTCCGAGTTGGTGATGTACGGGCCGGGCGCCGATGGTGAGCAGCAGCTCCGCTCGGTGCTGTCGAAGCAGATGGAGCCGCCGAACTTCCCCGTGCCGCTCTCGGCGATGCGCGCGAAGATGGACTTCCGTTCCGCGAAACACGGCCAGGTCATCGAGACCGGCCCGTTCCAGGTGACGCCCTTCGAGCTGCCGCACCCGCAGGGCTGTATCGGGTACCACATCGAGGCCGAGGGCAAGCGCTTCGCCTACTGCACCGACGTCGAGCTGACGCTGGAGGGCCTGAAACGCGAGCTCGGCGACGTGCTCGAGGGTGTCGACGCCCTGGTGCTCGACGCGCAGTACACGCCCGACGAATACGACGGGAAGGTCGGCCCGCCGAAGAAGGGTTGGGGGCACTCGACGATGATCGAAGCTGCGCGCATCGCGAAGGCGACCGACGCGCACCGGCTCTTCCTCTTCCACCATGATCCCGCGCACACTGACGACCAGGTCGAGGCGATGGCCGAAGAGGCCCGGCACCTCTTCTCGCTGGCCGAGCCGGCGCGTGAAGGCAAGCGCATCACCCTCTGAGTCCTCACGGGAGCCAACCGCATGAGTGCACTTGCCGCTTGCTCCACCGAAGGGGCCGCGATGGACTCGCTCCTTGCGTCTCTGACCATGGCGAAGAAGACCGACGATCCAGCCTCGGTGTTGCTCTCGGTCGGAGGCCTGGTCGGGCAGGAGGTCAACCTCGACGCGTTCCTTCATCAGGTCGTCGATCGCGTCGCCGCCTCGATGCAGGCCGATCGCGGCACCCTGTACCTCGTCGACCACGCGCGCGGAGAACTCTTCAGCCGCGCTGCGCACCTGCCGGAGATCAAACAGATCCGCCTCAAGCTGGGCCAGGGGGTCGCTGGATCCGTCGCGCACTCCGGGGCTCGGGTGAACATCCCGTCCGCGAGAGATGAGTCACGGTTCAACCCCGACATCGACAAGATCACGGGCTACCGAACAACGTCGCTCCTCGCGGTGCCGTTGCGCGACGCGGCTGGAGACGTCTTTGGCGTACTCCAGGTGCTCAATCGGCTCGGGGGCGGTCGCTTCGACGGCGACGACGAGCAGAAGCTCGCCGAGATCGCAGCGCAGGTCAGCCAGGCGTTGCAAGCCACCTCGCTCTACACCGAGCTCAAGCGGGCGCGCGCTCGCCCGGAACAGCCGGTCGGCTACTTCTTCAACAAGGTGATCGGCGAGTCCGCGCCGATGAAGGCCATCTACAAGGTCGTGCAGAAGGCCGCGCAGACCGACGCGACGGTGCTGCTGCGAGGGGAGTCCGGAACCGGCAAGGAGCTGTTCGCGCGCGCCGTGCACGTGAACTCCCGCCGCAGAGACAAGCCCCTCGTGAAGGTCGACTGCGCTGCCCTGCCCGGCTCGCTGATCGAGAACGAGCTCTTCGGCCACGAGCGAGGCGCCTTCACCGGCGCCGAACAGCGCCAGGTGGGGAAGTTCGAGGTCGCCGAAGGCGGCACGGTCTTCATCGACGAGCTCGGTGAGCTGCCCCTGCCAGTGCAGGGCAAGCTGCTGCGCGTGCTGCAGGACCGCGAGTTCGAGCGCGTCGGTGGAACCCAGACCGTCCGCGTCGACGTGCGCATCGTCGCCGCCACCCATCGCGACCTCGCCCAGATGGTGCGGGACGGAAGGTTCCGAGAGGACCTCTACTACCGCATCAAGGTCGTCGAGCTGATGCTCCCGCCGCTGCGCGATCGTGGCCCTGAAGATCTCGAGCGCATCGCGCGACACTTCATCGCGACATCCACGCGCAAGCACCACATCGCCCAGGAGCCCCGCCTCTCGGCCCCAGCGCTCGATCGACTCAAGGCTTACCAGTGGCCCGGCAACGTGCGCGAACTCGAGAACTGCATCGAGAGCGCAGTGGTGCTGTGCGACGGTGACATCCTCCCGGAGCACCTGCCTCTGCCCGAGACCGGCCGCTTGCCAGCCCCGCCAGTGACGATCGCCACCAACGGCGCCGAGACGGTGGTGCCCCTGGCCGAGGTCGAGCGTCGGCACATTCTCTCGGTCCTCGAGCGAGCTGACGGCAACCGGACCCTCGCCGCGAAATGGTTGGGAATCGGCCGCAACACCCTCGGCCGCAAGCTGAAGGAATACGGCCTGGCCGAGTAGCTGGAACCTGCCTCGGCGCCTCGTGCTGCACTGCCCCATGCGCGCCAGCGGGCACCGCAGGTCCCGAGGCCGATGCTGTGGCGTGGTCTCCCCGAGGCATGGGCGCCATCGACGTCTTCGAGGCGCTGGGCGTGCGCGACCACCTCCGCCAGCGACGCCGAAGCCCCGAGTCTGACGCACGTGGTGTGAACTGCTCGAGGGCCGGGCGTGCCTTCGGCAAGATTCTTCGACCAGGTCCGTTTGCGGGCGCCCATCGGCGCGGACTGATGGATTTCGAGGGACCTGCATGGTTGCAGTTCGACCATGCGAGTCTTCCTGCTGACCGTGGCCCTCTTCGCCAGCGCGGCCTTCGCGCAGATCACCATCGTCAGCGACGCGCCGTCTGCCGCTGAAATCGGCCGCTGTCAGGTCCTCAAGGCCAGCGAACTGACGCTGAAGCTCGACACCCAGACAGGCGTGACCTGGAGCCTTTGCCAGCACCCGAAGAAGCTCGGCAAGTCGACGTGGTGCAAGTTCAGCGCAAACTCGCTCCCGGCCGGCCCCTCGGGCCGCTACCGCGTCGCCGAGGCCTTTCGGCTCACCCTGCTCGACACCGTGAGCGGCCGCACCTGGCAGCGCTGCGACGATCCAACGCCCGAGAAGAAGCTGTCGTGGTGCCAGGTGGAAGACTGAAGCAGGCCGCGAGGCTGCCACCCTACAGACCTCGTCGCCCAGGCTGGGTCGCTGGCAGGTCCTGATCAAGTAGCCTTCGACGACGGTCCAGTACCCATCACGGAAAAGCCTGGGCGAGGCCAGGGCATCCATCACGTTGATGCGTTCTTCGACGACGTTCGACTTGGGCCAGCAGACCGCGACCTCAGGAAAGAGACGAGCAGGCTGGAGGCTCGAGTCGGGTCCGCGGCGATGGCGACCCGAATTCGCGCGCTTCAGACGAGGCGAATGTAGTCGCGGCGCATGAGGCTCAAAACGGCCGTGCAGACCGCGAGATCGTCGACTGGTGAGTGATCGAGGGCGCCCTGCATCGTGCCCCAATTCACGACGAGTTGGAGCACGTCGAGCTCCTCCGGCGTCAAGTCACGGAGCGCAGGCGTCATCGGAACGGCGAGCGTGAGCGTCGCATCGGCAGCCGGCAGATCGCCCTGAATGCGGCGCATCTCGTCGAGCTGGGTCATCGCGTCCATGAGGAGGGCTTCGGTCGACGAGTCGAGCTCGACCATGAACTCCTGCGGATCGGGCGGACGCAGCTCGAAGTCGCCGGTCTCCCAGGTGACGATCCGATTGACGCTCTTCTGAGGCCCCAGCTCGTGGTTGTCGTCGATGACGGCGTAGTAGACCTTGCCCTGGCGCAGGTAGACCTTGCCTTCGTGGTCACCGTTCACCACGAGCACGCCGTTCTTCTTCGACGTGTAGAAGAGCTGGAGCAGGTCGGGCAGCGGAACCTCTTCGAGCTTGCCGGTCATCGCGGTCTTGGTCTGCTTGGCCGACTGCTGGGCCGCGACCTGCTCGAGGTTCTGCTTCACCTGCGCATCGGTCATGGCGGCGCTCTGGCCCGCTTTCACGAGCTTCAAGATCGAGGTGCCGATCAGAATGCGATCGCCTTCCTTGATGCGCGAGGGCTTCAAGATCTTCTCGCCGTTGACGAAGGTGCCGTTGGTCGAGCCGAGATCTTCGATGTTCAGCTTGCCCGTCGCCCAGGTGATCTTCGCGTGCTTGCGCGAGACCATGTCTTCGACGAGCACCATGTCGAGCTCACTCGACCGGCCAATGACACACGGCTTCTCGGACTTGAGCGGAAACTCGCCGCCCTGGTACTTCCCGGAGATGAACTTGAGTGCGTACTGATCACCCACGATGGGAACTCCTGCCGACGAGAGTCGCTGGAAACAACAAGAGCATCACCCAACCTGCCCATCGTTGTCTTTGCCGATGTCACGAACGAGGCCGAGGTACATCTCAGCGCTCTTGTTGCCCGGGCTCCGCCGGAGCACGTCTTCCCACACGTTCACGGCGTCGGGCTTACGGCCCGAGGAATACAGGGCGATGCCGTAGTGGACGCGGCCTGGCAGGTAGTTCGGGTTGATCGCCAGCAGCTCCTCGAACTCCCGAAGCGCGCCTTCGACGTCGCCCCGATCGCGCAAGGCATCGGCGAGCTTGAGCTTGATGTCGACGAAGGTAGGCCCGAGTGACAGGGCACGTCGGTATTCGAAGATCGCCTCGTCGAGCATGCCAGCCGACGAGAAGACGTTGGCGATGTCGGCGTACATGTTGGCGATCTTGCCCTGTACGTACGGGTCGATCTTGTTGGGGCTCGACCGCTGGCGGCTGATGGCGGCCTGGTAGACCTCCTTCGCCTCGCGGTACTTCCCCATGTCGTTGTAGATGACCGCGAGGTTCAGCGCGGCGTCGGTGTAGGCCGGGTTGATGCGGAGGGCGGCCTCGAAGGCCCGCTGCGCCCGAGCGAACTGACCCTGATCGTGGTACACCATGCCGAGCATATTGTACACGTCGGCAAATGACTGGTTCTGCTCGACGACTTGCGTGAGGTGCTGCTCAGCCTCGGCGAACTGCTTCTTCTCGAAGTAGCCGCGACCGAGCGTAAGCGTTTGTTTGAGCGCGTCGTCCATCGGAAGGGCCTCTGAGGAAACGACTGTGCCTACCCTACAAGAGCCCATGCGGAAAGAGGAACTCGCCCCGAGCGTCCTCGGACAGAGAAAAGCGCCTGGTGGCCTTCTCGTTGACGGGGCGCTCGGGAAGCCGGCCGGTGAGCCGGTAGTCCTCCGACACTTCGACGCCTTCCTTCTCGGAGCGGATGTACCAGGCCTCGACCGTGAAGGACCGCCCCTCGATTCTGCGGTACCGCTCAGCTTCGGCGGCGTCGAGTCCCTCGGCCTGGGGAATGTCACCGGCCTGCAGTGATCGACGCCTGCGGTCGAGCGCCCGGACGATCGCGGCGAGGCGCGGTGCGGCACCATCGAGGGGCCGCCACTCGTCGTCTTTCCGTACGAACCGAACCCGCTCGAACCCCAGCGAGCTGACGCGGGTGCCGTCCCGATGGCCGACGAAGTCGAGGGTGCCACTGACGGTCGCGCTCTGACCATCGGGGGCGACGATCACCGAGAGGCGCTGGTAGCTGACCTTCTCACCCTTGAGCGTGCCGGCCGCGTCGAAGATCGCGCCGGGCGCCTCCTGCTTCTTGAGGAAAGTGATGAGCTCATTCTCGGGCCCCGAGGCCGCGCCCAGCACCTTCGTCCCGAACACGGAGATCACCAGCACGAGGGCGATGGTCGCGACGAGGAAGCCGAGGACCTTCGCGCCTTCGTCTTTCACGGGGCCGACGGCGGAACGGGCGCGGGCAGCTTCGCCAGCAACGACTTCGCCTTGCCGGCCTGCTCGTCGGCCGGGAACTGATCGACGAAGAATGCGAGCGCATCGCGCGCCTTCTCAGGTTGCTTGAGCGCGAGGTGGGCTTCGTGGAGCCCGAACGCGATGTCGGCGTCGAAGCCGATGCCCGAGAAGTTCCGCTGGACGAGCGACAGCCGATTCACGACCGCCGGCCACTTCTCGCGCTTCCGATAGAACTCGGCGACGTAGAGCTCATGCCGCGCGAGACGGCGACGCACGTCCGCGATGATCTTCTTCGCGGGTTCCTGGTACTCGGACCTGGGGTACAGCCGGGCGAACTCGTTGAGTGCGATGAGCGCGCCCTTGAGCTCGACCTGATCCTTCTCGATCGCCGGAGGCAGCAGGAAGAAGTCGGACGGGATGTCGCGGAAGTGCGTCTCGGCGCCACGGAACGCTGCGTAGTCGACCTTCGGGTGCGTCGGGTGCAGACGTACGAAGTTCTGATACCGATCGCGGGCCTCGACGTACTTCTCCTGCTCCCACGACGTGTCGGCCAACCTCAGCTCGGCCTCCTTTGCCACCTCGAGGAACGGGAACTTGGTGCGCGTGTATTCGAAGTACTTGCCGGCCTCGACGTAGTTCTTCCCCTCGAGGGCCTCGACGCCCTTCTTGAAGTTCTCGTCACCATCCGTCGAGTAGAGCGGGTCGTCGTTGCCCGAAAAGAAGCTGCTGACGCTCGCGCAGCCGGTCGACGAGGAGAGCAGAAGAAGGACGAGGAAGCGCATCACAAGCATGGTGCCTACCAGAACGACGTCCGCCGTGCGGCATTACCGAGCCGGTCGACTCGGATCAGGTCGCACACGATGAAAAGAGGCCCCCCGCGGACGAGGTGCCTCGTCGAGTCCCTTTGGCTCGGGCCTACCTCACGTCGCACACGCCCTTGCCGTTGGTCAGGGTCTGGCAGCTGTAGCCGGGGCGACAATCGCTGCTCGAGGTGCAGCCCTTGAGGCACGAACCGCCCGACGAATCGCCGACACAGATCGCACCGGAGGGGCACTGGGCCGAGGTCGCACACACCTGAGTGCAGTAGCCGTTCGGAACGCCGGTCGCGCAGACCATGCTGCCCTGACACTCGCCTGCGTTGGAACAGGATCCCCCGATGGCCTGTGGGCTGGTCGAGCCGCTGCGGCTCGAGGTGCATCCTGAGGGACCACATGAGGAAGTTTCGACGGTTCCGCCGCAGGCGATGAGGACGGAGAGCGAGAGCACAACTGAGGCAAGCATCGAGGTCTTCATGGTGAGGCTCCGGTTGGGACAACGAGGATTCCCACCGCTTGAGCAGGAGCAGCACCACCACAAACCCTTTGAAACGCTCAGCCCATCACCAGTCGTGTCTCGGTGCCCGGACGCTCACTCCAACGCGACGCGCAGGCGAAGCAGCTGCTGCGTGTTCCGGGCGCAAGTCAGCGCAGTGGCATCTGCGTCCATCGACTTCAGCTCAGCCACCTTCTGTGCAGTCTGCCCCACGTGCCCGGGCTCGTTCTTCTTTCCCCGAAAAGGGATCGGCGCGAGGAAGGGGCTGTCGGTCTCGACCATCAACCGCTCGATCGGGGCGAACATCACCGCAGCCTGGAGCGCTTCGGACTTCTTGTACGTCACCACGCCCGAGATGCTCAGGAAGAAGCCGAGGTCGAGGTACTTGCGGGCCGCTTCGGTGTCGCCGGTGAAGCAGTGGATCATGCCCTCACGCATGCCCTCGCTACGCAGCACCTCGACGCACTCGTCGTGCGCGTCACGCACGTGAATGATGACCGGCTTCTTCAGCTGCTTCGCGAGCCCGCACTGCCGATGAAACGCCTCGAGCTGCTCGGCCTTTGGGCTGTGGTTGTAGAAGTAGTCGAGGCCCGTCTCTCCGACCGCGGCGATCTCGGGCAGCGCGGTCAGTCGCTCCAGCTCGAGCCAGTCGGCGGGCAACGCCGCGGCGGCGTCGTGGGGGTGAATGCCCATTGACGGCGTGAGGAAGTCGGGGTGAGCCCGTGCCACCTCGAGGGCGAACCCGAAGTCACCGGGCTTCTGGAACTGGCCGACGACCACCGCATGAACAACGCCCTGTTCGCGGGCTCGCGAGATGACCTCGGCCGTGGTCGGGAAGTCCTTCGGCTCGAGGTGACAATGGGCGTCGATCAGCTTCACGCGGAGAACTCCTTCAACATCGCGGCGAGCTCGGCCTTCGACTCGTCGTCGACGAGCGGCACGTGGGCCAGGCGCGCGGTCGCCTGCGGAGCGTCGAGTCGGAGGAGCCCTTCAGCGGCGTCGAGCAACACGTCATCGGAGACGAACTCTTCGTCGAGCACCTTCGCGACGTCGGAGAACACCGAGGCGTCTCCGAGGCGACCGAGCCCACGCGCCGCAGCACCGCGACATTCGTCCGTCGGCGTACGGAGGATCTCGAGCAAGCGCTCCTTCGCGCCAGGGGCCTTCACTTCGCCGAGCAGCTCGATCGCCATGGCGCGATCCATCGACCAGCCCTTCCCGGCCCGTTTGAACAGGTGCTCGATGCCGGCGGCGTCGCCGAGCTGCGCGAGTGCGCCGGCGAGCTGCGTCTTGTCGAAGGCCGGCAGGAACCAGCCGTTGAAGGTCTTCTTGAGCTTCGGGAGCGCGTCTTTGTTGCCCAGCTGCGCGAGGGCCGCGGCGGCGCGAAACCGCAGGTCGGCGTCTTCGAGCGCCGTCAGCAACGTCTCGAGGCCTGCGGAGTGATGGAGCGCCACCATGCCTCTGGCCGCCTCGAACCGAACGGGGAAGATGTCGTCCTCGAGCGCGGCCGCCAATGCCCCGCGCGCCTCGGGCAGAGCGAGATCAGCCAACCGGCCGACCGCTTCGACGCGAACGCGGTGCGCCTTGTCGCTCATGTTCCGCACGAGCACGTCCTTCGCCTCGACGGGCTCCAGCACCTCGGTCGCCAGCGCCAGGCCCGCGCAGCGCACCTCTTCCTGGGTATCGTTGAGCAGGCGAACGACGTCGGCTGCAAAGTCCTGCCGGGCGTCTCGAGGTGCGTCAGCAGCGGCGTCGCAGATCGCCTCGGCGGCCTCGGCTCGCAAGGCCGCCGACTTCTCGCGCTCGAGCGCCAGGAGCGCGCGCTCGCGTGACGTTCGCCATGAGACGGCCGGCGCGGTCACTTCACCTCCGCGCCGGGCGGGACCTCGCCGGGGTCGAGGAGGACGAGGTCCTTCCCGCCCTTCCCCGCCGTGAGGATCATGCCACGTGACTCGATGCCCTTGAGCGGCCGGGGCTTCAGGTTGGCGACGACGACGACGTTCCTGCCGATCAACGCCTCGGGCGAGTACGCCTCGGCGATGCCAGAGACGATCGTGCGGGGCGTGCCCTCCCCGAGATCGACGGTCAGCTTGAGCAGCTTGTCGGCCTTCGGCACCTTCTCGCAGGCGAGCACCTTGCCCGCCTTGAGCGCCACCTTCGTGAAGTCGGCGAACTCGATCTCGCTGGGCGCCACCGCGACGTCCTTCTTGGGTGGCTCGGCCTTCGGCTTCTTCTCTTCGGCCGGAGCCGTGACGATCAGCTTGTCGACCTGCTCCTGCTCCAGACGATTGATGAGCGGAGACGGGTCACCGATGCGCGCGGCGCGATCGAGCAGCGGGTACGCGGCGTTCTCGAGGCGCTTGAAGGTCAGCCCTTCACGATTGAGCTGCTTCGCGAGCTTCTGCGCGAGCTCCGGCACGATCGGCTCGAGGAGCGCGGTGAGCAGGAACACGATCTCGGCCGCCTCGGAGAGCGACTGGTGCGCCGCCTCGCGCGTCTCGGGAACTTTGAGCTTCTTCCAGGGCTCGTGCGTGGTGAGGAACTGGTTGGCCGCGTAGCCGATCTCGAGGATCTGCTTCACCGCCGCGCGCGACTCGAACGTCACGAACGCGTCCTTGATGCCCTTGAGCTTCGCCAGCGCGCCCTCGACGAGCGGCTTGCCGAGCTCAGGCTTCGGCGCGGCGAGCTGCCCCTGGAACTCCTTGGCAAGCAGCGTGAGCGTGCGGTTCGCGAGGTTGCCGAGGTTGTTCACCAGCTCGGCGTTGACGCGCTGGAGAAACTCCTTCAGCGACAGATCGATGTCCTCGGGCCCGTTGCCGAGCAGCGAGGCATAGAAGAAGCGCAGGTAGTTCGGGTCGAGCAGGTCGAGGTACGGGCGCGCGTTGATGAACGTGCCTCGCGACTTCGACATTTTTTCGCCGTTGACCGTGAGGTGACCGTGGATGTGCACGTGCTCCGGGACCTTCAGCTTCGCGACCTTGAGCACCGCCGGCCAGAAGAGGCAGTGGAAGTAGACGATGTCCTTGCCGATGGTGTGAACGATGCGCGCGTCGGCGTTCTCGTCCCAATAGTCGAGGGCGCTGGCCGCCTTGCCGGTCTTCTGCACCCACTGCTCAGTCGACGCGATGTAGCCGATGGGCGCGTCGAGCCAGACGTAGAAGTACTGGTTCGTCTCGCCGGGAATCGGGAAGCCGAAGTACGGCCCGTCGCGGGTGATGTCCCAGTCGGCCAGCTTCTCGAGGAAGGTCCCCAGTTGCGCCGCTGGGCCGGGGTTCATGAAGGCGGGGTTCGAGACGGTCTGCTTGAGGAACTCGCCGTGCTTCGAGAGCAGGAAGAAGGCGTGCGACGACTTCTTCCACACCAGGGGCTCGCCGGAGATCGCGCTGCGGGCGTCGATCAGCTCGCGAGGCGTGTAGGCCGCGTTGCAGACCTCGCACGCGTCGCCGTACTGATCGGGTGATTTGCAGTTGGGACAGGTGCCACGAATGAACCGATCGGACAACCAGCGCTTCGACTTCTCGTCGAACGGCTGCTCAACGTCTTTCTTGCCGATCGAGCCTGCCTCTTTCGCGCGCCCGTAGATGAGGTTCGCGTAGTGCTGGTTCTCGGGGCTGTTGGTCGAGGCATAGTGATCGTGGCTGATCTGGAAATCGCGAAAGACCGAGGTGTGCTCGTCGTACCACTGCGCGATGAACTGCTCGGGAGACAGGCCCTGCTTCAGGGCGTTGAGCTCGATGGGCGCACCGTGCGTGTCGTCGGCGCAGAGGAAGACGACGTCTTCTCCGAGCGAGCGCAGGGCGCGAACGAAGACGTCGGTCTGGATGTGCTCGACGAGGTGGCCGAGATGCACGGGCCCGTTGGCGTACGGCAACGCGCACGTGACGAGGGTTTTCGTGGGCATGGTCAACGCTCCTGCTCTCGGCGAATGACGTGCATCTGGCTGTCCCACGCGGCCGCCTTGCCGCAGAGGGTCCAGAAGAGGCGCTCGAGCACGAGGTTGCCGTCGTCGCGTTTCGAGCCGCCGAGCTTCAGCGCGAGATCCGCCTCGGCACAGGCGACGAGCGCGCGGAGCAGGTCCTGACGGCCCCACTGCACGGCCGACTGCATGCCCATGAAGGCCGCATACGGGTGAGGCACCTTTGACTTCGCGGCCTTCGCTTCGGCTTCGATCTTCGGCCAGAGGCGCGCCTGGAAGTCGTTGTAGTTGCGCGGCGGCTTGCCACCTGAGAGCTGCGCCATGCGCTCGTACGACAGCGTGAGGTTGCGCACGATGCCGGTGACGGCGCCGAGAATGGCCAGCGGCGCAGCGCCCTGCGCGAGGGAATCTTCGAGGTACTTGTTGGCGGCCTCGAGGCTGCGCTTCTGCACGGCGTCAGAGAGCTCGAGCCACTCTTCTTCGCGCGCGTGCCCGACCAGCAGCTCGATGTCTTTCACCGTGATGGTGGGCTTGTCGGTATGGAGCGCGAGCTTCTCGAGCTCACTGGCCAGCAGGCGGAAGTTGGCGCCGACGCGGTCCTTCAGGCTGTCGAGCGCGCCGGGCCCGAGCTTCTTCTTGTGCGGCGCGAGCGTCTCGTCGACGAACTCCGTGAGATCGAGATCCTTGAGCTTCGAAGCGACCTTGAACTCGAGCAGCGTGGCGTTCGACTTCACCAGCTTCACAAAGGCGCTCTTCGTCTCGAGCTCCGTCGCGGCGATGACGAGCACCTGGCCTTTCGCCGGTTTCTTCGAGAGCCAGTCGTTGAGCACCGTGTCGTCGCTCGACGGCGCCGACACATTCTCGGCGACGCAGAAGGCCTTCACGTCTTTGAGGAACTGCGCGTCGACCTCAGCGAGCACCACGCCGAGCTCGCGCTCCCAGTCGTCGGGCTTCGGGCTGCCGGAGGCGGACGGATCGAGATCGGCGACGCCCCACCCTGCCCGCGCGGCGATGGAGAGGACCCGGCGCGCGGCTTCCTTCTTCCGGTTCGCCTTCCAGGCTTCACGCGCGCGGCCCAGCGCATCGGCCCGGCCCTTCTTCGGCGCGAGGAACTCGGGGTCGCGGAGCAGCACCACCTTGCGCCCGCCGAACATCGGAAACGTCGCGAGCTCGGCGGCGATCTCACGCGGCGCCGCGGCGTCGAGCGTCACGCAGTTGAGGTCGGCGGCGCCACCGGGGACGAGCTTCGTCAGCAGGCGCTCGGCAGCCTTCCGAACGAGAAACTCCTCGCCCACCAGCAGGTAGACGGGTGACTCGTTTCCAGCGTCGAGATCGTTCAGCGCGTCTTCGAGTTCGTCACTCACGGCGCGCCGTTCTTCTCATGGAGCGGCGCGGAAGTCCTCCGGTTCCGTGGCCCGGTCACTCGACGGGGTGGGCCCCGGGGCGGAACTGGACGGGGACATCGTCGAGTCGTTTCGCCATGCGCACCAGCCCGTCAGCGTCTTCGTAGATCCAGGCGGTGACTGGCCGCGGTGCGTGTTTCGGCCCTGCGCTCCGGAGGCTTCTCCACGGCAGCACGTCGGCCAGCCCTGCCGGAATCACGCCCGCCGAGACTCCAGCCGCACTCACCAGGCCCAACAGGACGCGCGACAGCCGTTGACCGAATCTGCGACCGAGCAGCGCCTCGACCAGCCATGTTTCGACCACCACGACGCCGATGATGAGGAGCGGAGCGCCGACCCAGAGCCAGCTCGCCTGCACCTTGAAGCCCAGGAACCTGAGCCCCAGCGCGAGCACCACCACGCCGAAGAAGGCGGTGAAGAATGCGCTCGCCAGGCAGAGGAGGCGGAACACCTGTGAACAGGAGAGCCGACACGCGGTGATCCCGCAAGTTCCGGTCTCTCGGGACCTTCCAAACGGAGTTCAACGAGAGAGGACATCGAGGCACCGAGGACGGCAAAGGCTCGAGGGCACGACGCGATCCATCTCGAGCCTCTCAGCTCCCCGTCGTCGCTCGGTTACTCGTCGGACGCACCGTGTTGGCGCCAGCTGCGATGCACCTCAGATCGCGCCTGCAGTCACCACGAAGTACAGGCTGTCGAGGTATCGGTTGATGGACTCGAAGAGGCGAAGGTACTGACCGATACCGAGCGCCGTCCCCGCCCCGATCAGCAGCACGGCGTGCGCCACGATGCTGTACTCCACCATGGCCTGGCCGCGGACGAGGCGCCGCGAAGGTCGACGTGACGGCGTGCGCTTCACTTCGAGGGCCGGGGCGGTGGTTTGTCTGAACACTCTGCGGGGCATGCGTCCTCCAAAGTCTTTCTCGCCCCGGCGCAATCTTTCTTGCGGGTGGCAGCGGGGATTCGGGTTTCACGATTGCAGTCAGCCTCGAGGAGCCTGCAGTTCTTCACACACTCCGCCATGCAGACGTCGCGGGGTGAGGCGAGCGCGGCACCGGCCAGCACGAGCAGGACGAACGCTCTCTTCATCGACGGTCTCCCGGCTGAAGCTGGACGACGATGGTGGTCGAGGCGCCCGCGCGCTGCTCCAGCCAGACGAGCTGACGAGCGCCATTGCGAGTCGCGACCAGTGAGTTCGAACGCTCACCCGAGCGGGAGTCGACCGACCACCCCTGCGCCGTCAGGCTCTCTCGCATGGAGCTCGACACGGCGCTGAGCTCTGCATTCATCGACGCAGACACGGTCACGCCGCCCCCTTCCAGTGATGAAGACTCGACGACGTGTGGATCGACGGCGCCCGTGGGCAAGGTGACCTCCGGCGGAAGGTCGGGCGAGGTGCCCAGGAGCCGTTGTGGTTGGCTGTTCGACACCAGCACCAGGGTCGAGCGGCCCTGCGGTACCACCGTGACCATGCGCAGGACCGAATCGACGCCCCCGTCATCGAGAAGGCGATCGGCACGGTAGGCCACATAGCCAATGCCCTGCCCGTCCCGGTGCGAGGTGGCGTGCTCTTCGGCGCGGAACTGGTCCTCGTAGAAGGCCATCACGCGCTCCACCGAGTCGTCCGTCGAAAACCACGACGCAGACAGGGGAACCCCGACGACTCGCGTGAGCTGCGCGAGGGACCGCGGGGACGCGTTGGGGTACGGAGGGATGCCGGCGAGCGAGACGGGATCTGGCGACGTCAGATCGAGGTGCTTCGGTGCCGCGCGGCCCAGGGGCGTGCTCCGGCTGGCCTGGGCTTCGGCAAGGTCGAGCAGCGCCGCCTCATCGGGCAGGCTCGACAGGCGACTCAACAGGTGACCAGTCAACAGTCCAGACACGATGGCGCCTCCGAGAAGCAAGACGAGGTTGATGCCACGGGAACGCGTCTTCATTCACTGCTTGCCAGTCGGGTCCATGGCCTCCCAGTAGTCGGCGCCGCGCTGCCCGTTGTTCCGGGAGTCTCCCCAGCCGGCCGCGAAGGAGCGCGGGCTCTGCGGAGAGGGCGCCCGCTGAGGGTTCACGTTCTTCTCGAACCGCATCGACGGCGAACTCATGTGATCGCCGTTGCCTCGATCTGCCCGGCGTGGAGGCACTGGCACGATCATCGACGGCTTGTCTTCCTGGGAGTCGGAGTGAAGAAACGTCTTCATCGAGCCGTGCCACTCGTTCGATTGGCGAAGGCCGTCATCGTTGAGCTTCCAGTACATGTGCGTCACGCGATCGTAGACGGGGTGATCGCCCGCAGACGCTGGCGTCGCGCCGACCTTGGGAGTGCGCATCGCGTTGCGGTACCCATCGATGTCGTTCTGATCGATCGACTCGATGCCTTTTTCTCCGCTGTACATGTGGGTCACGGCCCAGGTGTCCGTCATCATCCGGATCTGGGTGCGCCCGAGCGACCAGAAGTTCTTCGTCGAGCCTGTGTTCTCCTTGGCGTCATTGTGGGCGTCTTCGGCCCCTGCTCGGCCGGCCCAGCGAGACTGCATGCGCCGCTTCTCGGTCATCTGAACGCTGGTGAAGTTCTCGAGGAACTTGTTGGGCAGGTAGTAGTTCATGACGCCCAACTGAGAGCTGCACTCGACCACTCCGCCCGAGGGGAAGCTCTGGCTGATGATCTGGATGCCTTCCTGCCCGCTCCCGGTCAGTGGTTGCGAGACGCGAGCGCACTTCACCTGCTGGCCCGGCTTCGTCAGCCAGCACTCGTGAGCCGTCATGGTGGAGTGGTGGTTCTGATCGGTGCAGTCGTACGAGAGGTTGTACGAATTGTAGGCAGCCGAGTGATCGCAGTAGGTGCGCCGTGATTGTCGCGCGATCGCCCCGTCGTGCTCGACCTTCTTCTCCGGGTTCGAGAAGTCGACCAACGTGAAGTCCCACGGCGCCTGGAGCGCGCCCTCCTGGCCATTGAGTTTCATCACGAACATCTCGGCCAGGAACATCGTGTACATGATCAACGGAACCAGGACGAGGCAGAGCACAGCCAGCTCTACCGCGGCAGCTCCACGCCGGCGCGCGATCGTCTTCACAGTTTGCCCTCCACCGGCAAGGCGTCGGCGATGTCTGCGTTGCGGTCACCGGCGAGCTGGAGCGCAGCCTTGAGTTCGGCGCCGTCCTTGAAGGGGTGCAGCTTCGCGCGCCAGAACGGGTCGAACATGTTCGGCCGAATGCCCCAGGAAGCACCGAGCTGATGGAAGTAGGCCTTGCCCTTCGACACCGCCACTGAAGTGTCACGGGGAGCAAGCTGCACCCGCGTCTGCTGGTTCCCGATTCTCAAGGTGACGGTGGCGTTCTGGTTGAGCTCGTAGCTCCCGCGCCCTCCGCGCTGAAGGTCGCGCAGGTTCTGTCCGACGGCGCCGAAGGTGCTGGGTTGCCCGTCATCGGAGCCCTGCCCCGACATGGCGCGGAAGTTCACGAAGCAGTCTTCTCCCTGGCACGAGAAGCCTTTGAATCCATCGAGGCTCATGCGACCGCCGCCGAGAATCGTGGCGCGCCCGGGTGACTGGGCGGATCCACCGGCCACCATTCCAATCGCCGTGTCCGAGTGCTTTGCGTCGCGCCATTCGAGCGACGAGCGTCGTTGCCCAAACTGAGACATGGTCCGAGACTCGACCTTCGGGTTCGACACCTGCGACGCGAAGTTCGGCGGCCCAGCCTCGTAGGTAAAAAAGACTTCGCCTTGACCCATCAAGGACAGAACCGCCGTCGGATTCTTGACGACCCGTCCGGGGATTTCTCCAATGAAGTCACCTTGTGCGAGGTCCTTCGCTGATGCACTGACTGAGGTCTTCCCGTTCGACTCGAACTGGGGCCGAGCGGCGTTGGCGGCGTCGACCATCAGCCTGGCCCGCTCGCTTGCGCCGAGAGCGCCTCGGTCCTGGACCAGCTGGTCGACCTTCTGACACTCCCCATCGAAGCTGGTGCCCTCGAGCGTGCACGCGAAGGAAGATGTGTTTGCCCGGTCGATGTTGGAGCGATAGGTGGCGCGCGGGGCGGTGGTGGCCAGCATGCCCCTGAGCGGATCACTCGAGCTGGACAGGGCCTTCTTCACGTCGTCGAGGTACGCTTGGTTCTGTCGGTACATGGCGCGATGCGCATCGCGGATGGCGGACGAGGCGGCGTTGAACTGCGGGATGGTGCCCTTCAATTCGTTCTCGAGCCGCGAGGCCTTGGAAGCGAGCCGCATCGAGATCATCCCGGCCTCGATTCCGTGTGCGCAGTGCTGGGGTGACCTCTTCGGATCGCAGCGAGCCTTGACGAACTCGAAGACCGACGCCAGCCGCATTCCGCGTGCACCGGCGTGCACCATCGAGACGTCGTTGAGTCCGATCGTGAGCCAGGCGTGAAGGCCAGTCTGAGCGACGAGGATGGCGGCGATCGTCCGGTTCGAATACGCGCTGGCGTTGAACGCACGCGCCTGCATCACCGCCACCGAGTAGGCCTGAGAGTCGGCCGCGGCCTGAAGGCGAATGCGCTCGTGCACCGAGTGCGTGAGGTTGAAACCGACGAGCGTCATGATCGACAGCATCAGCATCGTCAGCACGCCCAGCACCATCGTCTGACCTCGACTCGTTCTCGAGTTCGCGCGCATGTCAGTTCACCTTCTTCCAGGGGACCTTGCAGCGGTTCTTCCCATCGAGGTTCGAGGAGATGAGGTTCGATTGCATGCGCATCGCGTAGCTGGCGCGGATGGGCATGATGTAGCGACGGTTGTTCGCGGCGCTGAGCAGTCGTTGGTCGATGGCCGAGTCCCGGGGATCCGATGAGCGGCTGCCCCTGTTGCTCGCGCGACTCATGTTCTTGTCGTAGGCGACCCAACGCATCTTCTCGTACGTCGAGGACTTTTCCTGGGCGAAGGCGATTCGGAAGATCATCCAGTTCGCGAACGGAATGTTGAGCCGGTAGTAGAGCGTGACCTGCGCCATCAACTTGTTGCCGTCGAACTGGCGCCACTCCGTCGCCTCACTCGGCCCGCCCGACTCTTCGTCGTCAGTGCCACCGCCCCCTGACGCGGGAGGCGCAGCGTTGCCTGAGGGCTTCTGGCCAGCCGTGAGCGTGTGAGGGTCGTCGAAGTCCTGCCGATCGGCGTTGGGCAACGAGCCGCTCAACGGGTTGCAGATGGTGACCTCTGCCACTTTGAGGCCGCCCTCCTGCTGGTTCGACTGCAGCTGGTTCCACGCGTTGCGAAGGTTGCCCGAGTTGTCAGTCGGATAGAGCGCGCCGCGTTGAGAATCGCGACCCGCCACCGGGAGCAGCACGGCGAGCGCAGCGCGCTCCATCATGTCCTTCTGCGCGCCGCGAAGGGCCCCGGCTCGGGTCGCCTTGTAAGCGGCGTACTTCGTCATCACGCGCGCCTGTTGCATGAGCGCGAGTTGAAGAAGGCCGAGGAGTAGAAACACGAAGACCGGAAGAACAATCGCCGCTTCGACAGCGACCTGACCGCGGCCCCAACGTTTCATCCTCATGACGAGAGTGTCGGCACGTCACCGGACTTCCTCCATCGGTCGAGCGGACGTTGACCGACCAACCAACGCAGAAAAACCAAATGACTCACTGCATTAGGCTGAACATCAGCCTCTCAACCGCTCAAACTGTCTATGGTTTCAATGGCATCAAAACTGAACCCAGCCGGGCACGCGCGGGTACGGGATCGCGTCCCGAATGTTCTGCAGCCCGCACAGGTAGACGATGAGGCGCTCGAAGCCGAGCCCGAAGCCGGCATGAGGAACCGAGCCGTAGCGACGCAGATCGCGGTACCAACCGTAGTGCGCAGGGTCGAGGCCCATCTTGCGCATGCGCGCGTCGAGCAGGTCGAGCCGCTCCTCACGCTGGCTGCCGCCGATGATCTCGCCGATGCCGGGCGCCAACACGTCCATCGCCGCGACCGTCTTCCCGTCGTCGTTCATGCGCATGTAGAAGGCCTTGATGCCCTCGGGGTAGTTCATCACCACGACGGGGCGGCCGACGTGCTCCTCGGTGAGGTAGCGCTCGTGCTCGGTCTGCAGGTCCTTGCCCCACTCGGGCGCGTACTCGAACTTCTTGCCCGACTTCTTCAAGATCTCGATCGCCGCGCCGTAGTCGATGCGCTCGAACGGTGAGGTGACGAACTTCTCGAGGCGCTCGATGACGCCCTTCTGCACGCGCTCCTCGAAGAACTTGAGGTCGTCCAGGCGCTCGTTGAGCGTGGCCTGGAAGACGTATTTCAAGAACCGCTCGGCGAGGTTCGCGTCGTCGTTGAGATCGGCGAAGGCGATCTCGGGCTCGATCATCCAGAACTCGGCGAGGTGCCGAGTGGTGTTCGAGTTCTCGGCGCGGAAGGTCGGCCCGAACGTGTACACCTTCGAGAGCGCCATGCAGTACGCCTCGACGTTCAGCTGGCCTGAGACGGTGAGGTAGGCCTCCTTGCCGAAAAAGTCCTTCGAGAAGTCGATCTTCCCGGCCTCGGTGCGCGGCAGGTTGGCGAGATCGAGCGTCGAGACGCGGAACATCTGGCCTGCGCCTTCCGCGTCGCTGGCCGTGATGATCGGCGTGTTGACCCAGAAGAAGCCCTCTTCGTGGAAGAACCGGTGAATCGCCTGCGCGGCGTGGTGGCGAATGCGCGCGACGGCGCCGAAGGTGTTGGTGCGGACGCGAAGGTGGGCCTGCTCGCGCAAGAACTCGAGCGAGTGCTCCTTGGGCGTGATCGGGTAGTGGTCGGGATCGTCGACGAGGCCGAGCACCTGCAGCTCGTCGGCCTGAAGCTCCATCGACTGGCCCTTGCCCTGGCTCTGCACGAGGGTGCCGCGCGCGATGACGCTCGCGCCGGCGGTCAGCTTGAGCACGCCGTCCTGGTAGTTCGGCAAGCTGGCGGGAACGACGACCTGCAGCGGCAGCTGGCTCGAGCCGTCGTGCACGTTGACGAACGAGATGCCGGCCTTCGAGTCGCGGCGGGTTCGCACCCAGCCCCGCACTTCCACCTTCGTCCCCGACTCGATCTTCCCGCCCAGGACCGCCTTCACGCTGATGAGTTGCATGGCTCGGGAGTTACCGTCGACCCCGCCGCCCTACAAGCGTGACGAACGATCAGCCGCCAAACGCTGACTTGAGAATGGCGTCTTGATCGAGCCCGCTCTTCCGCGCCGCCTCGACGTCGAGACCCAGGCCGTGGCCTCGACCGACGCCTGAGAACTCGACGGTCGTCCCGCTCCACGCGACGCCGGTGGGACACGACGGCAGCTTGAGCGGCCCACGGAGCGGCTCACAGCTCGACGCTTGCACGTCCTCGAAGGTCGAGCCCTCTTCGGTGACGGTGCGCACCACGCGCAGGACGCCCGCGCTCGACTCGAGGCGAGTCACCGTGGAGAGCGGGAAGCCCAGCGCCTTCTCGACGTCCTTCCGTGGTCGCGTCGCGGTCCACGGCTCGTCGCCACCACGAGAGAACGGGAGCCAGCCAGGCTTCCCGATGGCCGGCCTCGTCAGCGTCTCGGCGTCGCTCTCGGCGGGCCGCGTGGTGCCCTGAAACACCTGACAGTGGGTGGTGTCGCAGACGGACCGTGAGCCGTGCCGTTCTCGGGTGTCGACGTTGTGGGAGATGACGCGCGCGAGGGCTGCGCGGGGCTCTCCGACGATCGCCGCGTCTTCGGAGGACAGTACGCCCGTGACGTAGAGCAGTCGCGTCGTGCGGAAGATGGCCTCGCTGCCGGTGCGCGCGCGACGCTCATTTTCGCTCACGGCCAGGCCCTGCGGCGGCACGTACGGCGCCGGAGCGTCTCGGCGAAAGACTCCGGCGTACGGTCGGCCTTCCGTCGTCTTCGGAATTCGCACCTCGAACGGCGCGGCGAGGCAGACCAGCCGGCCCTTGTTGAGGACGTCACCCAGCCGCGCCCAGTCGCTCGAGAGCGCCAGCGGCCCATCGGGCGTCACCGCGAAGCCCCCCCGCTCGCAGCGCAGGTCGACCTGACTGGGTGTGAGCAGCGAGAACACCTGCACTTCGACCGGGCCGCGCGCGGCGAATCGCTTCGCGCGATCGACGAGGGCCAGGAACTCGTCGGGGAACTGCCGCGGCGCCCGCCCGGGCACGACCATGACGATCACGAAGTCCTCCATCACGCCGACGAGCCAGCCCGCGAGCGGACGAGACGCGCCATCACGCACGGTGCCGGTCTTCGTTCCGAGCTGCGAAAGCCGATCAGACTGAGGGAGCTTCGCCAACGTGCCTTCACGTCCATTGCGACGCATCGTCGCGACGAGGTCAGGCCGGGCCTCTGCCAGCAGCCGATACGCGGCCGCGAGCCCAAGTGGAGAGAGGCTCAACGTCGAGCGCAGGCCGATCGCCTCGCTCATGTGCTCGGGCAGCCTCGACATGCCCAGCGAGAGAAACACCGGCCCCCACGCGCCGAAGGTCTCGACACCCGGGGACTGAGCAGCCCAATCGAGGAAGTAGCCGTTGCACGAGAGCAGCACGGCTTCCGGCGCTCGCATCGTCTGCGGCAGCACGTCGCCGCAGGCCCACTCCTGATCGCCGATTCGCGGCCTGAGTCCCGGCGTCGTCGAGGCCCCAGCCACCAGGAAGGGCTTCAGCGTCGAGCCGAACGGCCGCGGCGTCCCAATCTCTCCAGCTGACGCGAACACCTCACCCGAGTGCCGGCTCATGATCAGCCACGCGGCATCACCCGCGGAGCGATCGATGACCGTGAGTTCTTCGACGGTGAGCGGCGACCACTTCAGCCGGCCATCACAGCCTGCGAGCCGGCGCGCGACGACGCGGGGAATGCGATCGGTGGGTCCGCGCGACTCGACCAGCAACCTCGCCAGCGCACGGCGCGCCTTCTCGGTGTCGAGCGACGCGCTGTTGGTGAGCACCTTCGCCGCGTCGGAGAGTGACTGGTAGTCGCCTTCCCGCCAGGCCTCGAGCTCACCTGACGTCGTGATCGCGAACGCCTCGTGAAACAGCGTGTCCGCGCTCGCCGGTGCGCACGCCTGGAGCAGGAACTGATGCGCGAGCTCATGGGCCAGCCACTCGCGCTCGGCAGCCGTGAAGGCGCCGGGGCTGAGCTGACGCAGGAAGACCCGGCCCAACTCGCTCGTGCCGCCCTTGCCGGGCTCCAGGCGGCTCTTCTCGATGACGACGCCGATGCGCGCGACCGGCGCTGGACGTGACGCGTGCGCCTGGAAGACGGCGTCCAGGGACTCCCAGCTCGCCACCGCCGCCTTCTGCACCTCGAACGCCGGCTCGAGCCCCGGCGCCACCGTGAGGCGCGGCACCGCAGACAGCACCAGGAGCGCCGCGAGGCTCACTTCGAGATCGAGAGCTTCGCGCTGGTCGTGCGGCCCGACACCTGACTCGCGTACATGTCGTCGAGCGTCGCGGGCGGCGCGGTGAAGCTGCCGGGGAACTGGGCGCGCATCACGTAGCCGATGACGCGCGGGCTCGCCGACCACCAGGCCTTCTCTTCGAAGTACCAGGTCATGCGCTCGGGTGTGTACGCGCGCTTCTTCAGCGACTCGTGCGTGAGCGGCAGGTTGAGCGGCGCGCCGCGATAGGCCTTGTCCTCCTGGAGCACCGTGAAGCCGGCAGGAATCGGGTCCTCCATCACGTAGTACGCCGAGCGGATGCTGCGCCACTTGTCGTCGTTGCGCGCGTCGATGGTGAACTCGACGTACACGTCCTCTCCCTGCTTCACCGACTCGCCGTCCTTGAGCGCGACCTTCTGATCGCCGCGGATCACGAAGTACGCGCGCGCGATCGACATGCCCTCGCCCTTCGGCTGAACGAACTCGAGCGGCACGCGCACCCTCGCCTTCCACGTCGCGACGCCGTCGAACGTGCCCACGGTGAGCTGGTTCGCGCTCGGGTCGACCGTCGCCGTGAGGCCAAGTCCTGCGGGGACGAGTTCCACCTGGGCGCCCTCGATCTTCGGTGGAGCCAGCTTCTTCATCGCCTTGATGTCTCGCTCGATGAGCCACTGGCTGTGCAGCAGCGCGGTGCTGCGCTCGAACGTCGACAGCCCGGGGTCCGACAGGAGCTGAAGCACGCGCTTCCGCGTGCGCTCGACGTCGCCGTCCTTCGTGCTGGCGGCGTGCGCGAGGATCGCCGTGAAGCCGACGTTGCGCAGCGGGTAGCGGAAGAACGACTCGTCAGGCTTGAACACCGCGTTCGAGATCACTCCCTTGCGCGATTCGTCGGCGAGTGAGGCGATGCGCTCCTTGATATCGGCTTCGTTGGAGACGCCTGCGTGCTCGGCCGCGAGGACTGCGAGGGCGAGGCCATAGAGATCGTCTGGCTTCGCGTTCTGCACGAGCAACCGCACCTTCGCCGCCTGACGCGCGCCCTGCAGCCGGGAGAGCACGTACGTGCGCGTCGCCTCGAGGCCCGGCGGGAGATCGGTCCGCGCGTCGAGCCACGCAGCAGTCTCGGTGATGCGCGCGTCGTTCTTGTCGAGCAGCCCGGCCTCGGTCGCGTAGGCGAGCCCGTCGAGCGCGATGAGCGTCATCTCGACAGACGGCTCGGAGTAGCCCGAGAACCAGGTGAAGCCGCCGCCCTTCACCTCGAGATCGAGGATGCGACCGGTGCCCTGGACGGCGCGGCTCCTCGCTTCCGACAGCAGCGTGAGGCTGTCCTTGTCGAGGGCATCGAGCTTCTTGAGGCGCTCGAGCGTGCGGTACAACGCGACGTTGGGCACGGTGGTCGAGACGAGCTGCTCGATACAGCCGTGCGGGTACGTCAGCAGGTCGCGCGCGTTCGAGAGGGCGACGTCGACGAGCGACGGCGCGAGGACCAGCCGACTGGTGAGCACCTGGGCGCCCTTCGGCACGGGCAACGACAACGCACCACCGCTGACCGACGAGACGGCGATGTCTTCCTCGATCGCCGCAGGGAGTACTGAGAGGCGCTTCACGTCGGAGATCGGGTCGCCGATGCCGCGCGCCTTGATGCCGAGGCTGAGGTCGCCCGTCTTGTCGGCCTTCAGCTCGATCGACACGATCGCTTCTCCGCCCTTCGCGAGCGTCAGCGTCTCGGTCTTCGCGTCGAGCGTCGCCGCACCCTGGCCGACGTAGTCGAGCGTGACCGTGCCTTGCCCTGGCCCGTTCTGTCCGGGTGTGACGCGAATCGAGCCGGTCGCTGTGTCTCCCTGGCGCAGGAACTGAGGCAGGTTCGCGGCCACCACCAGCGCACCGCGCGTCGCGAATTCGGCGGTCTGCTCACCAAAGCGGCCCGAGGCGTCGACGGCGACGGCAGTCACCGTCCACAGCGTCTGCATGGAGTTGAGTTTGAACGAGACCGTCGCCCGCCCATCGCGATCGGTGACGATCGCCGGGTTCCAGAACACCGTGTCGTCTTCCTTCTTCGGCCTGGTGGGCGGCTTCACTGCCGCGAACTGACGGCGCGGGAGCTTCGCCAGCTGCATCGCGATGCGATCGCCGTAGCCATAGCCTTGGAACTCGCTCGAGGTGAACGTCGACACGTTGTCGCGGCCCACCGGGTAGAAGAAGTCGACGATGCCGGGGCGGAACTCGGTCTGCAGCGCGTAGACGGCCTTGTCGACGACGCCGACCGACACCTGCGCCTGCACCGGCTTGCCGAGCTGATCGGTGACGCGCAGGGTGAGCGTCTGCGTGGTGAGTGGCGCGGCTTCGGAGCGCTCGGGGCTGACCTGCACCGAGAGCGTGCGCTCCTTCGGGACGATGCGAAACCCCGCGATGCGCTCTTCCCACCGGCCCGACGTCGAGGGGTACGCGATGGCGGCATAGACGGCGGCGCCGAAGCGCTTCTCGATCGGGAACTTGTAGACGACCGTCTGGCCCTTCACGGGCACGCGCTCGGTCTTGAAGATGCCAGCGCCCGTGAGGGTGACCCACACGCTGCCTTCGTTGGCCTCCTTGATGCCCCAGCCTGCGGGCAGCAGCCCGACGACTTCCGCCGTGTCTCCAGGCTCCATCACGCCGCCCAGCGCCTCGAGCGTGAGCGTCGGCACCTGCATCACGGCCTCACCGCTGCCGCCGAGCACAAGCGTGGTGGTCGCGCCGGTCCACGCGAGGCCCTTTTTGTCCTTCAAGGTCACCTGCGCCTCGACGACGCCCGGCTTCTCGCCCTTCACCTCAAGCCGCGCGACGCCTTCTTCCGTCGTCGAGAACTCCTGCTTCGAGAGGTTGGTGGTCGTGCCGTCAGCGCCGAGGAGGACGAACTGGACCTCGCCCTTCGTCACGCCGTACGGCTTCCCGGACAACGTGGTGGCGCGAACCGAGAAGCGCGCGAGGTCGCCCGGCCTGGTGACCCGCTGACGGGCCAGAATGGTGCCGAGCAGATCGCTCTCGGCGAGGAAGAACGACTTCGCTGCGTTCGCGAACGTGCCCTGATCGTCACGCGCACGAACCGAGACGGAGTAGCGCCACGGCTTGCGCTCATCGCCAGCCACGAGCGCTGGCACCGGGACCGAGATCTCCGCTTCGCCTTCGGCGTTGAACGCCGCCGCCTGCTCCCAGACGTCGCCGGAGCCTTCAGCCGACGCGTACAGCTTCTGGGGAACCGAGAGCGTGCCTTCGTTCGTCGAGGGCGTGCCGTACGTCACTGCCGAGCCCTTGCCGCCGAGGCCCGAGTCGTCGACCCACGTGGGAGCGTCGACCTGCGTGCGGTACAGGTAGACGAGGTACTTCGTGTTCTTCGGTGCTCCGCCCGCGTAGCGACGGACCCGCAGCTTCGCGGTGGTCTTCCCGCCCGGCGTCACGGTCTCTTCATCGGTGAGCACCTCGACGAAGAACGTGGGCTTCACGTACTCCTGCACGCGCGCCTCGGACTGGTGCTCGGGGCCGTCCACCTTCGCGGTGAGCCGCAGCACGCCCGTCGGCAGACCGGTCGGCACCGTCAACTGTCCCGAGAACGCGCCGAACTCGTCGACCTTCGCCTTGCCCTTCACGACGGGCCCGTCAGAGAGCAGCTGCACCTCGATCTCGGGCTTCTTCGGGGTGAAGAGCCGCGCGAGCGCGCTGTCGGGCTGGCGGAGCACGCCGCGGAACCGCACGGTGTCGCCCGGCTTGTAGATGGGCCGATCGGAGTACAGGAAGACGTCGGGTACCACGGCGAGCGTCGAAAAGAAGTCGGTGTCGATGAGCGCGGTGTCGGTGCCGAGCGTGGCGGTGACGATCAGCCGCGGCTCGGTCGCCGAGAGGCGCACTTCGCCGTTCTCGTTCGTCTTCCCCTCGACGAGCTGCTTCCCGGCCATCACCTTGACCGCCACGCCGGCCTTCGGCTGCTGATCTCGTCCCGCGACGCGCAAGAGCACCTCGGTGTCGGTCTGCTTCACGACAGCCGTGAGATCGGTCACCACGAGAACGACCTGGCCTTCGACCGAGCCCTGGATCAGCTGCACCACGTAGACGCCGGGCGGCAGTGGATCGAGTCGCACGCTGCGATCCTGGAATCCGGAGTTGCCGTTCCACGCCTCGAAGCCCGGCACGGTGAAGTCACGATCGGTCCCGCCGAGATCGAGGTTGAGCCACTGGCTGCGCACGAGCTGCATGTTCGCAGGCACGCCGATGAGCCGCTCCGGGCCCTGATCGAGCTGAACTGGATCTTCCTTGATGGGGGGCGGCGCGTCTTCGAGCGCGGGGATGATCGTCTTGCGGAAGGCGCTGCCCAGCGAGAAGCGGAGCAGGTCGACGGGACTCCCCACCGCGTTGATGCCCCGAGAGAGCGCGCGACCGGGGTTCGCCAGCGTCGGCGGCGGATCGTACGCCCGACGCAACGCCTGCTGCGCCTTGATGAACGTCTCGAGGTTCTTCGGCTTGAGCACCCGCAGCTCGACCGCTTCCTTCTCGGCGAACGAGACCTCGAGCTGGGCCTGCTCATTCGGGCCGAAGCTGCGCGGCACCGTCACGTAGAGCGGCTTGGCGAACGCGGGCGCGGCGACGAGCAGCGCGATCAGCACCTGGAGCGACCTCATGACTTGAACCCTCCCGAGACGATCTTCCCGTCAGCGCCGACCGTGGCCCTGAAGCCCATGGTGGGGAGCTCTTCGAGCAGCTTGCGCGCGGCTTCGAGTTCCTGCGGTCCCGTCGCGGCGTTGGGCGCCGGGTGCTCCGAGAGCCAGCCGTCGATGGTGAGCTGCTGCATCACCTGACCGAGGTTGACGGTGAGTGAGAGCGACGAACTCTGCGACAGCCCCTTCACGATCGGCTGCGCGGACTGGAGCATCGACGGCTTCTTCCCGCCGCACGCAGCCTGCAACTCGGCCATCAGCTCCGTCGTCGACGCGAACGCGAGCACCGAGCACGCCTTGCCGGCCTCGAGCGCGCCGTTGCCGTTGGCCATCGCCTCGGCGAGCGCCTTCTCGTCGGTCGTCTCGCCCCACAGCACCGCGACCTCGGTGCTGCGATTCCCGCGCGGGTTCCACACCACCGCGACCTGCCGGGGCGCGCCCATCGGCCATTCTTTGCGGGTCTTGCCGAAGTCCTCGCCCGGGGCCGCGAACGTGTCGCGCAGTGACGTGGCGCTCAGTTCCTTCGGCAGCTTCACTGCGAGGAACAGCACCACGCCACTCTTCGCGGGAATCGCCTTCAGCAGCTCGGCGGACGGCTCCACCGCGGCGAGCCGACTTCCTTCCGCCACGGCGTCGAGGCCTTTGGGGACGAAGCCGGTCGCGTCCACGCCGAAGTCGAGCGAGGCCAGGGTCCCGATGCCCAGCATGGCGCCGAGGCCCTGCGCGCCACGACCGCTCTCGTTGAGCGAAAAGCCGAGTGACACCGCGACGCCAGCGCGAGGCGCCTCGTGGGGCAGCGCCTTGCACATCGCCAGCATCACGGCCTGCGGGCGTGGCGAGAGCACGAGGCGATCACCGAGCTGCGCCGCGAAGAGGATCTTGTCCGCGAGCACGATGCGGTGAATCGACTCGTTCGTCGCGCCGCCGTCGGCAGCGCCCGTGCTCGTCACGCAGCTGGGCGGGTTGAAGCCACCCGAGCCCGCCACCTTCACGAGGCTGTCGAAGGCGCCGGTCGCAGCTGCGTTCGGGTGCGAGACGACGATCGCCGGAGCACCTTTCGCACCTTCGCCTCCGTACCAGACGATGCGGTAGGGCGACGCGAGCACCTGATCGAGGACGAGATCGGTCACCGCGCCCCTGAAGACGTCGCCGATGTCTTCGCCCCTCGTTCCAAAGAAGCCGCCCCACGCAGCGATGAAGCCCTGCCCCACGGGGTCCTTCACGGCCCTGCCGAGCCACGCGTTCTTCCGGAGCGTGTCGTGCACCGACTTCGGCTCGGCGACGTCGAGCCAGAACAGCTCGGGCGTCTCTTGCGCGGGTGCGGCTTCGAGCTCTCCGTAGCCGACCCCGGGCCGCGTCGGCGTATCGAAGGCCCCGGTCTGCACGGGCGGCTGCATGCTCACCGGCCCATCAGGCGTGGTGGTCGTCGTCGGATTCTTGCGCGCCTGCATCACACCGACGCCGATCGCGACGATGGCGAGCACGCCGACCACGGCGATGAGCGGACCTCGACCACCACCAGAGGGCGGCGGAGTCGACGGCGAAGGCGGTGCTGACGGCGGCTGGTTGGCGCTCATGACGTCCACTCCTTGAAACGGAAGAAGCCAAGGAACGACGGGTTCTCAGGCAACGGGCGCCACTCACCAGGCGCATCGCGCATCAGCTCGCTCAAGCGGCCGACTCGCACGGGCGCGTCCTTCTCGCCCGGGTGGTACACGACGTGGATCTCTCCGTGCGCACGATCCACCGGCGCGACGACGAGCATCAGGTGAAAGACGTCGCCGGAATCACGCGCCTGCCGGAACGCGAGCACGTCGCCGGTCTTGATCGACAGCGCGCGCTCATCGCGTCCCAGGCCGGTGAAGCTGAAGCCGAGCAACGTCTCGGCGTCGGCGAAGTCCGTCGGGCCTGCGCTGGAAGCGAAGAGCGGCGTCTCGAGCCGCTTCGGCGCGATGCGCTTGTAGGCCTGCCGCATGCTGAAACGAACGAGGCCGGCACAGTCGCGTTGATCGGGGTGCCACCGACCATCGATGGCCTTCACCTGCGCGATCGCCGTCTCTGCCGTCACCTGACGCAACAGCTCGACGCTCGGAGCTCCGGGCGTACCAGCCATCACGAGGAGCAGCAGCGAAGTCATGCTCAGTAGCCCTCGCCACCTTCGGTCTGCACCGACTTCGCCGCCTCATCGAGGTTCGACGGCCAGCGCTCGTCGGTCGGCGCGGGCTCGCCACTGGGCACGTAGACGAGGGCGCGGCCACCACCCAGGTTGAGCACCCAGGCCAGCACGCGCGTCGAGCCCGGTGTCGCCAGGGGGATCTTCACCGTCTTGCGGATCTCGTTCGGCGTGCCCTCGAAGAGCGCGATGTTCAGCGTCGCGATGGTGTGCGCCTTGTCGCCGCTCGGCCAGTAGTTCGCGGCGATCAGGTACGTGCCCTTCGGCGGCGCGCGGTGGATGTAGAGGTACGGGCCGTAGCCAGGCTGATCGAAGCTGCCCGACTGCTCATTCAAGAAGAACGTGCCGCCCGACGGGCTCGAGGTGTTGGCCCAGTACACGTGCGCCATCTTCGTCGCGTCGACGGTCCGACCCGACTCGCTCGCGTCGGTCGGCTCGTAGAGGTGCAGGTCGGTGTACACGCCGTCGGTGTCGCTCGTGAGGATGACCTTCATCGGTACGGGCGGAATCTGCGCGTACGTCGTCGCTTGAGCGCGCGCCGTGCCAGCCTGGTTGGTCGCCAGCACCGTCACCACGTTCTTCCCTGACGCCGCCGGGAACTCGCGCGAGAAGGCGCCGCTGCGGGTGCGCATGAGGTAGCGATCGCCGTTGATGCTGACAACGACGGGGTCGATCGAGGAGTCGCTGATGCGCCCTTCGACCTTCAGCATTCGACTGACCGACCACCCGCCAGTCGGTTTGGTCAACGTCACCGTCGCCAGCGCCGAGCCGCGGCCGACCGGCACGCCGTCGTTGCGCGCAGGGGCAAGCTTCGGCTGCGCGAGCGCCATCACAACCAGAACGTGAAGCATGTTTGTGCCCCCAGAAGGGTCTGCGAAGAGCGGCAAGATTCAAGGGTCGCGCCAGCCGCGAACGCCAGCAGAAAGCGTGGCCGATCAGGCCTCTGCGCGACAGCTGCTGCGGTCGCCCTCACCGTCCGTGGCACAGCGACCACCCGCGGCGGCAGACGTGAGTCCCACTGGCCTCGGGGCGCGCTATACGGAAAGAAAGTGCCACCAGCAGAGTCCCCAACGGCGTCGTCGAAGCGATGGAACCGCTACGATCGGTTCGTCGAGCGGTTTCTGCCCGACGGCCTCTCAGCTGAGGAACTGCCAAGAGCCCGACTCTTCGTCACGGCGTGGCTCCCGGTCTTCCCCTTCTGTGTCGTGTCGGCTGCGTGGTTCGGGCTGACTCGCTCGTGGGGCATGGTCGCGACCCTCGTCGCGGGCTTCTGGCTGGGCCTGCTGATGCTGTGGCTCCTCAAGTCGACCCGGAGCCTCCCGCTCTCGGCGCACGGCTCCCTGCTCGTCGGCTCGCTGCTGTTCGCGATGAGCGGCCTGACGCAGACGCCGCCCGATCCGACGGCGCCGACGGTGTTGGTCGTCATTCCGCTCGCGGCCGCGTTCGTGCTCGGCCGACGCGCTGGCTGGCTCTGGCTCGGACTCAGCATCGTCATCGTCACCGTCACCCTGGTCCTGGTGAGCCGGGGCGTCTCGTTGCCGTACCGCGACGAGCAGCCGGTCGTCACGCAGGTGCTCAACTTCGTCTACGCGATGCTGGTCGTGCTGGTGTTCGCGCGGAGCGTCGATCAGATGCGCGCCAGAGTGATCGAAGAGCAGCAGGCCGCCGCGAAGACGAAGAGCCGGTTCCTCGCCAACATCGGCCATGAGATCCGCACCCCGATGCACGGGGTGCTCGGCATGACCGAAGACCTCCTCTCGACGCATGACCTGACGCCCGAGCTCGAGGAGCGCCTCGCGGTCATCCAGCGCAGCGGCCACCAGATGGTGTCGCTGATCAACGATCTGCTCGACCTGACGAAGATCGACGCGGGCAAGCTGTCGCTCACCCCGACGCCGACCGACGTCCGCCAGGTGGTGGGTGACGTCGCGGCGCTGTTCAGTCCACTCGCTGCGCGGAAGGAGCTCGACTTCAGGACGACCATCGACCCTGCAGTTCCAGCCCGCATCAGCACCGACACGCTCAGGCTGAAGCAGGTGCTCACCAACCTCGTGAGCAACGCGGTGAAGTTCACCCAGGCCGGACGCGTGACGCTCGGCGTACGCCTGGTGCACGGCCTCATGGAGTTCGAGGTGAGCGACACGGGCGTCGGCATCGACACCGACGTGCTGCCCCGCCTCTTCACGGCGTTCGAGCAGGGCGACCCGTCTTCGACACGCCAACACGGCGGAACGGGCCTTGGCCTCGCGCTGTCGAGGCAGCTCGTCTCGCTCCTCGGCGGCTCGCTGACCGTCGAGTCGACGAAAGGTCGCGGGAGCACGTTTCGGGTTTCGCTGCCTGTGGTCGCCGCGAACGAAGCCGAAGCGCCCGCGGCACAGCCGTCGCCCCGCCCTGCTGTACGCCTCATGGTGCTCGTCGTCGACGACAACCCGATCAATCGCCGCGTCGCAGAGATGCTGCTCAACCGCGCCGGCCACGACGCGAAGAGCGTGTCGAACGGCCAGGAGGCGCTCGACGCCGTCGCGGCCACGCCCATCGACGCCGTCCTCATGGACTGCCACATGCCCGTCATGGACGGCTTCGAGGCGACGGAACGCATTCGGAGGCTCGATTCCCCTCGCGCCGCGATGCCGATCATCGCGGTCACCGCCTCGGCGTCGGTCGAAGACCGCGAGGCGTGTCAGCGCGCGGGCATGAACGGGTTCCTCGCCAAGCCAGTGTCCTTCAACGAGCTCGTCGAGGCGCTCGCGACGATCACCCGGGCTGCGTAGCCGGGGCCTTCGGTCGCAGCGGGAGCAGCAGGACGAGGAACGCCCACGAGAGCAGCGCTCCAATCAAGAAGACCGACTGCCACCCCAGCCGGTCGACGAGCGCGCCCGACACCAGCCCCGTCGGCGACTTTCCGATCACCTCGACGGCGGCCAGCAACGTGAAGTGCGTCGCGCCGACCGAGCGATCGACCTTCGACATCATGAACGCGAACATGCAGGTCGTGACGAGGCCCGCGAAGAAGTGTTCCAACCCTGTGATGGCGGTGATGACTCCGGGCGTCGGCGGCAACAGGCCGGCCGCGAGCGCCCACATAGCCACCAGGGAGAGGGCGCGAATCACCGACGTGGTGCCGACGGCCCGCAAGAGCGACAGGCGCGTGGCGACGACACCGCCCGCGATCGAGCCAACCAGTGAGCCCACCTGTCCGACGAGCGCGAAGCCGGCGACGTCCTCTTTCGAGTACGCGAGCACCCGCTGCAGGTACGGCTCGAAGACCGAGTCCGAGAGCGCCTCCCCCATCTTGTAGGTCGCGACGAAGAGCACCAGCCAGATGCCACCGGGCTTCGCGATGAGCTGCCACGACCGCCGCGCGATCTCCTTGAAGCCGGGACGATCGACAGAGGCGCCGGGAGTGACCGCTCGCACCGGCTCTTTCACCCAGAACATCGCCAGCGACGCGAACGCCGCGATCGCCGCGAGCGCGAAGAACCCCGGCCCCCAGCCCAGCTTCGGCAACAACAGGCCGATGAAGATCGACCCGCCGACGGCCATGCCGATCTTGTAGGCCGAGACCTGCGCTGCATTTCCGGCGCCGAGCTCGGCCTCGCTCAGCAGATCGACCGCCAGCCCGTCCACCGGCACGTCCTGCATCGAGGCAAACAGGTTCATCAGCAACACGATGCCGAGCAACGGCACCAGGGACTCGGGGTACGGCGTGAAGCCCGCGGCGGCGAGCGACATCGCCAGCACGATCATCAACGGCACGATCCACGACTTGCGGCGGCCGAAGCGCTCGGAGCCGTACCGATCGACGAGCGGCGCCCACACGGGCTTGATGCTCCAGGGCAGCGACAACAGCCCCAGCAGCGTCACGGCTGTCATCGAGATCGTCTTGTCGTCCGCCAGGAGCAGCTTCAGCCCCTTGGACTGAAAGCCGAACGGGAGGCCCTGCACGAAGTACAGCAGCGACAACAGGCCCAGCTTCCAGGCAGCGGGCGCGCGGCGCTCCATTGGCGTCAGGCCGCGAACATCTCGATGAACAGGCGCTCGAGCTGCAGGCGAACGGCACCGTTGCGCTGGGTGATCGCGTTGCGGGCTTCATCGATGAGCACACTCCGGCGATGCACGCCCGCGGCAGAGACCTTCGACGAGGCGGCCACTGCGAGCGCCTGGAGATCACCGTTCACGAGCGCCGCGCCGGGCAGCTGCGCGCAGCTGACGTCACGCAGCCAGACTTGAAGAACATCGAGGGCGATCTCTGCCGTCGCGCGATCTTCACCCAGGGTCTCGGCGAGCGCGAGCCAGCCACGCGCATCGCCCGGGTCGAGGGCCTCGAACCGCTCGATGAGGTCCTTGCGCTCCGCGAGACCATCGACGTCGAAGGACAGGGCGCGCGACATCGAGCCTGCAGCCATCGCCGCCGCCTGCCCCGCCGCGACGTCATCGACGCCCTTCTTGCTCTTCTTGATCTGCTCCGTGAGGAACTCGACCGGCAGCGGGCCGAACGCGGCCTTCGAGCACCGGCTGCGAATCGTCGGCAACAGCTTGTCGGGCGCCGAGGACACGAGGATGAGGACGGTGCCTGAAGGTGGCTCCTCGAGCGTCTTGAGCAGCGCGTTCTGCGCCGGCTGATTCATGGCGTGCGCACCGACGATCATGGCCACCTTGGTCTTCGACTCGAGCGCGCGGAAGGCGAGGCGCTCCTGGAGCTGGCGGATCTGCTCGATGCGGATGTCGCGCGACGGAATGCGCTCGAAGTCGCTGCGGCCCGCGAGCCCGCGCTTCACCTGCTCGTCTTCGGGCATCACCGTGGTCACGTCGGGGTGGTTGCGCTTCTCGACCCGGCGACAACTGGTGCACGTGCCACAGCCGACGTTCGGTTGATCGGTGCAGCACAGCGCCTGCGCGAGGCCGACGGCGGCCAGCTCTTTGCCGACCCCGTCAGGCCCGTGAAAGAGCCACGCGTGGTGCACGTGCCCACGGGCGAGAGCCGACTCGAGCGCGGTGATGGCGCGGTCCTGACACTTCACGGCAGAGAGCGGCATGAGAAGCCTCTTCTAGCGCGACTCCCGAGCGACGCCACCGTGCTAGGAGCCCGCGCGCATGGCGTTCTTCTCCGGCAACCTCGCGCTGGTCCTGGGCCTCATCGCCCTGGTGCTGACCGCCGTCATCCGCCGCCTCTCGAAGGAAGAGCGGCTGCGCGAAGACGTCTTCGGCGCGTTGGTCTGGTTCTCGCTCTTCGTGACGGTTCGCGGCCTCATGTTGTGGCTCGAGCCGTCGTTGCCGAAGGAATGGCACCCCTTTGTGCGCGCCGCGTGGATGCTCGCGTTCGCCTTCGGCACGGTGCGGCTCGGCGTCTCGGTCGTCCTGTGGACGCGCCGTCGCCTCAGCTCGCGTACGACCGCGAAGATCCACCGCGATGTCGCCGACTTCCTCCTCTACTTGGCGACCGCGATCCCGATTCTCAAGACGCAGCTCCAGCTCGACGTCACGACGCTGTTGGGCACGTCGGCGGTGTTGTCGCTCGTGCTCGGCTTCGCGCTCCAGGACACGCTGGGCAACCTATTCAGCGGTCTGTCGCTGCAGCTCGATCGGCCCTACCAGGTCGGCGACTTCGTCCGGGTCGGCCACCATGAAGGTCGCGTCGTGCAGACGTCGTGGCGATCGACGCGAATCGAGACGCTGCGCAAAGAACAGATCACCCTGCCCAACGCGCTCACCGCGAAAGAGCCGATCATCAACTTCAGCAAGGGCGGCCAACCGGTGGCCGTCGACCTGACCATCGGCACTGCGTACGCCGCGCCCCCGACGAAGGTGAAGGCCGAGATCCTCGAGGCGATCGCCGAGAGTCCGCTCATCTTGAAGGATCCCCCACCTTGGGTGCGCACCTGGGCCTTCGAAGATTCCTCGGTGAAGTACCTGGTGCGCGTGTGGATGAAGGACTGGGCCGACGTGCCGCACGTGCATGACGAGGTGTTCGCGCGGCTCTGGTACCGCTTCGGGCGCGCTGGCATCGAGATTCCGTTCCCTCAGCGCGTCGTCACGATGCGCGCCGAAGTGCCCCGAATGCAGGGCCTTCGCGAAGAGCTGCTCGGCGAGCTCGATCTCTTCAAGCCCTTCTCCAGCGACGAACGCCGGACCATCGCGGACGCGGCCACCGAGCACTCGTTCGGCCTGGGTGAAGCGCTCTGCGTCGAAGGACGTGAAGGTGAGACGTTCTACGTCGTGGTGTCGGGCCGCGTATCGGTGCGCGTCGGCCAGCCCCCGCGAGAAGTCGCGACCCTGTCTCGCGGCCAGTACTTCGGAGAGATGTCGCTGCTCACCGGTGAGCCGCGGGCCGCCACCGTGGTCGCCATCGACGACACCTCGGTGCTCGAGTTCGACCGCGCCGAGTTCCAGAAGTTCTTCACGAAGAAGCCCGAGCTCGCCGAGCAGCTGGCCGAGTTCCTCGCGCAACGGAAAGCCCAGCTCGTCAGTGGCGCAGGGGGCAGCGACGCACAGAAGGCCGACGCCGCGGGCCTGCTCGCGCGTCTTCGTCGTATCTTCAGGCCCTGAGGTCGGTCGTCAGCGGGCTCGTCGGCCGATGCGACATTCACCGCGCAACGGGCACTTCCGGCAATTCTCCTTCACCGGATGCACGGGGCACGCGCCGCTCATGCCGAAGTGACAGAGCGAGAAGTCGTAGCGCACCGGGTCGTCAGGCTCGAGCTGACGAAGCGACTCGGTGATCTCCTCCGCCATGGCCCAACCTTGCGTCTGCCGTGACGTCAGCCCAAGCCACGTCGACAATCGCGCGATGTGCGTGTCGAGCGGGATGACGAGCTCGGCCGGCTTCACGCGCGTCCAGATGCCGAAGTCGACGGCGTCTGGCCCACGCACCATCCATCGCAGGTAGAGCGAGAGCCGCTTCGCTGCGCCAGCGCCGACAGGGAGCAGGTGATCGAGCCCACGGGTCTTCCCGAGCTCACGAACGATCTCGGCGCGCGGCGCGGCGTCACGAACGGTGCGCGCGAACGTCGAGAGCGCAGCCCGGTTGTCGGGGCTGTGGCGTCGGGCCTCGAGGAACGTCTCCTCGAGGCTGCCGTGTTCCCGAAGGCACGCGCCCATTCCCATCAGGAGCACGCCGACGTCGGCCGGCAGATTGAAGCGGTACACGAAGCCGTCGAGCACCGGGCGCAGCTGGGCGGCTTCGATTGATTTCAGCCGGTTCGCGGGTCGATTGCCCAGCTTTGCGAGCACGCTCTCGATCTTCGGCTTGAAGAGATCGGCGCGCCCGTACGCCAGTGACGCCGAGAGGAGCGCGACGACCTCGATGTCTCGCGGATCGGTGTACCGATGAGGGAACTCGACGGGATCGAACCGAACGCGATCACCCCACGGCCTGTCGTCGGCCACCGCGTCGAGCAGCAGCTTGAGGCGTGCCGCGCGCGCCCGCGAGAGCGTCACCGCGAGACTTCGCGAACCAGGTGTCCCAATTCCGGGAGCACCAGCTTGTTCATCGCCAGCGTCGCCCCGGCCGGAGACCCGGGCAACGCGAACACCACGATCCCTTCCCACACGCCGGCCAGGGCGCGGCTCGCCATCGCGCCGGCGCCGATCTGCTGGAACGACAGCATGCGAAACAGCTCGCCGAAGCCATCGATGCGACGCTGGAGCATGGGCTCGATCGTCTCCACCGTCACGTCGCGCGACGAGAGCCCGGTGCCACCGGTCAAGATGATCGCCCGAACGCCAGAGTCCTTCGCCTGCGCCATGGCACGCCGGATCTCGTCGACCAGGTCCTTCACCAGCGAGGCGCCGATGACCGAGTGCCCAGCGTGCTCGAGCAGCCGTCGGATCAGCGGACCTCCGCGATCCGTACCGCCGTCGCGCGTGTCGCTGCAGGTGATGACCCAGGCGCCTACGCTCGTTGGCGCGCTCGCCCGGTGTTCCTCGACCGGATCGTGCTCATGCGCGTGATCGTGGTCGTGGTCGTGGTCGTGACCTTCGTGTCCCATCGTCGAACTCCTTCACGGTTTCAGCGGAAAGCCGATCACCACGACCTGGCCCTCTTCGACCTCGGCCTTGAACGCCGTCTGATCATCACAAACGCCCGGAGACGTCGCGTTCTCACCGGTGTCGAGATCGAAGCCGACCTCATGACACGGGCAGATGACGAGGTTCTTCTCGAGACGGCCGCCCGAGAGCAGACAGCCGCCGTGGTTGCACCAGTCGTCGAGCGCCTTGAGCCTGCCGCCCACGCACGCCACCAACACGTTTCGTTTGCCGACGGCGTAGCCCCGGAGTTCGCCTTCCTCCAGATTCGCGGGCCCCAGGGTGGTGCGGGTGTCACTCATGCCGCCGGTGTTCTACCCACCTTCGCGGCCCCTGGCTCGCGTGAATGAAGCTCGGCGGGGACGAGCGAGGTGAGTATCGTGGCCTGATGGTGAGCGCGGACAAGTCGGTGGTGGTGAAGGCCCTTCGCGATCTCGGCGCCTATCTTCAGCTCAACGGTGAAAACGCCTTCAAGGTGCGCGCGTACGACATCGCGGCAGAGCGCATCGCGGGCCTCACCGACGATCTCGGCGCCCTCGTCGACCAGCAGCAACTCACCAGCCTTCCGGGCATCGGCGAGAGCATCGCGAGGAAGATCGAAGAGCTCGTCACCACCGGGAAGATGACCGCGCTGGAGGAGCTCAAGGGGAAGTTCCCTCCGAAGATCCTCGAGCTGATGACCGTGTCCGATCTCGGCCCGAAGAAGGCCCGTGCGCTGTTCGAGCAACTCGGCGTCGGGAGCCTCGACGAGCTCGAGAAGGCGTGCCGCGACCAACGGGTACGCGGGCTCAAGGGCTTCGGACAGAAGACGGAAGAGAAGCTCCTCAATGGGCTGGAGGTCGCGCGGCGCGCAGCGTCGACGGGAGGCCGGAAGAAGCTGGCCGACGTGCTCCCCCAGGCCGACGCGCTGCTGGAGTGGATCAAGCAGGCCCCTGGCGTCACGCGCGCGAGCCTCGGCGGCTCCGTTCGCCGTCAGAAGGAGACCGTGGCCGACGTCGACATCATCGCCGCGGCTCCAGACCCGCAGCCGGTGTTCGCCCACTTCCAGAAGTTCCCGCTGATCGCGGCGCTGATCGGCGCCGGTGAGTCGAAGTCGTCGGTGCGGTTGAAGGAGACCGACCTGCAGGTCGACCTGCGCGTTCTGCCGGACGAAGACTTCGCGTCGGCGCTGCATCACTTCACGGGCTCCAAGGCCCACCACATCAAGTTGCGTGGCCTCGCCCTCGACCAGGGCCTGACCATCAGCGAGTGGGGCGTCTTCCGCATGAAGGAGGGCCAGAACGCGGCGGCGAAGGCCGGCGTCGCCAAGCACGAGAGCGCCGAGGCCAAGCTGCCCATTCGTGACGAGGCCGATCTCTACGCCCTGCTCGGCATGCAGTTCGTTCCGCCGGAGCTTCGGGAAGACTGGGGCGAGATCGAGGCGGCGCTGGCGCACACGCTCCCCTCCAACCTCGTCCGCGCGCAGGACATTCAAGGCAACGTCCACTCGCACACGACGTGGAGCGACGGCGTCAACTCGCTCGAAGAGATGGCCCGCGCGGCGAAGGCCCTCGGCTTCACGTACTTCACCGTCACCGAGCACTCGCAGACGTCAGGCTACGCAGGCGGGCTCACGCTCGAGCGGCTCAAGCAGCAGTGGGACGAGATCGATCGCGTCAACGACACGGTGAAGGGCATTCGTCTGCTCAAGGGCATCGAGAGCGACATCCTCGAAGACGGCAGCCTCGACTACCCCGACTCGGTGCTCGAGCAGCTCGACGTCGTCATCGGCTCGATTCACCAGCGCTACAGCCAGGACGAAGATCAGATGACGAAGCGCGTGCTCAACGCGTTCGACAACCCCTTCCTCCACATCTGGGGCCACCCGACTGGCCGGCTCATCAACAAGCGCGAACCCGCGCCGATGCGAATGGACGAGATCCTCGACAAGGCCGCGAAGAACAAGATCACCATCGAGGTCAACGGCTGCCCCGATCGGATGGACCTGTCGCCCGAACACGTCCGCAAGGCGCTGGAGCGGGGCCTCAAGCTGTCGGTCAGCACCGATGCACATTCGGTGAAGGAGCTGTCGGTGCACCTGCCCTTCGCGCTCGCCTCGGCCCGAAAGGGCTGGGCTCGGGTTGGCGACGTCGTCAACACCCGTGACGTGAAGGGCTTCTTGAAGGCGATCCGACGGGACTGAAAAACGCCACAGTGCTCCATGCGTCCGATAGAGTCAGCTCGAACTCATGGCCGACGCCACTGAAAGCCTGGTCGGTCAGACGATCGGCTCGTTTCGAATTACGAAGGTGATCGGCCGCGGCGGCATGGGCACGGTGTATCTCGGCGAGCACTCCGTCATCGCCAGCCGGGTCGCGATCAAGGTGCTGATGGAGCGCCTGGCCACCGACGAGAACCTCGTCGCCCGGTTCTACGCCGAGGCGCGCGCGGTCAACCTCATCGGCCACGAGAACATCGTCAACATCTTCGACATGAACGTGGTGCCGCCGCATCGGTACTACCTCGTGATGGAGTACCTCGAGGGCAAGCCGCTCAACTACCTCATGACGGAGCCCATCCCGGCGACCACCAGCATTCCGATCCTGCTGCAGGTCTGCGACGCGCTGCAGGCCGCGCATGAAGCGGGCATCGTCCACCGCGATCTGAAGCCCGAGAACATCTTCATCATGCGGAGAGGGAAGCAGGACAACTTCGTCAAGGTGCTCGACTTCGGCCTCGCCAAGCTGCTCGACACCGAGCGCGCCGATCAGCACACCGCTGCGGGCTTGATCGTCGGCACCCCAGAGTTCATGTCGCCGGAGCAGGCCAACAGCCAGCCGGTCGACGGCCGCGCCGACATCTACGGCCTGGGCTGCATCGCGTGGCTGATGGTGACCGCCCGCCTGCCGTTCCCGCAGCGTGGCCTCACCGATCTCCTCGTCGCGCACCGCATGCAGATGCCGAAGGCGCCGCACGAGGTCATCCCCTCGGTTCCGGTGCCACTGAGCGACGTGATCATGAAGTCGATGGCCAAGGACCCCGCCGAGCGCTTCCAGTCGGCCGCCGAGTTCGGCAATGCCCTCGAGGGTGTCCTGGAGTGGATCACGAAGACCTCGATGACCGTCGCCGTCGCCAGGTCTCCTTCGCCGCCGAAGTCCGAAGTGGCGCCTGCTGAGCCTGCGTTCCCGTCGTCGCCTGCGAAGGGCCCGGCCCAGACCCGCTTCGCCGCAAAGTTCACCGCCGACGTCGCGCCGGTCGAGGGCAAGTCGCTGGGCACGTTGACCTGCACCGACATCTCTCGCGGCGGCATGTTCTTCGCGGCCGAGGCGCGGCTGCCCGCCCTGTTCTCGAAGGTGAAGATCACGCTCACCGATGGTGGCGGCATGCTCCTGGGCGAGGTGGTGCGGCACGTCACCGCGGAGCAGGCAAAGGCCTGGGGCATGTCCGGCGGGTTCGGCGTGCAGTTCGTCGATCTGACGCCGGCGCTCCGAGAGACCGTCACCCGCCTCATTCAGGGCTTGCCCGTCAGCCTGATGCCAAAGGCCACGACCTCGGCCAGCGATGATCCCGAGACCGAGAAGGTGCTCGAACGATTCCGCCAGCGCATCAACGGCGATCACTACGTGCTGGTCGGAGTCGCGACCGACGCCGAGTCGTCTGAGATTCGCGCCCGGGCCCGCGAGGCGATTCAGGAGCTCGAGCGCGCAGGGCAGGGGTTGATTTCGGCGAACCAACGATCCCAGCTGGACGCCGCGATTCAACGCGTCAAGGCCGCGGCTGACGTGCTCGGCAACCCGATGCACCGCGCCGAGTTCGACGCCAACCGCGGCAACTTCCGCGGCGTGATGCGGAGTCTCCAGGCCGGGCTCACGGTGGGCGACCTCGAGCGCCTGCGCACCAGCCACCTCGCCGCCAACCCCAACGCCTCGGGCGGCGCCTACGTGAAGGTGCTCGCTGCGAAAGCGTACGAGACGAAGGGCCAGCTGCGCGAAGCGGTCGATGCCGTCGAAGCGGCGCTCCAGCTCGACCCGCTGAACCTCACCTGCCACCAGCGTCGCATTCAGTTGCTCAAGAGGCTGCGCGACGGAGTGCCGACGTGAAGAGCTACCTGCTGTCGGCGCTCAAACGAACCAGCGCGGCAGGACGCGAGGCCTTCGACAAGCAGCACGCAGGCGACTGGTTGGTGTGGGAAGCCGGGGCGTGGAAGGCGCCGCGCGCCAGGACACTCGTGCTTGAGTCGCTGGCAGACCCGGCGTCGGTGGCTGCCCCCAAAGGCGCCGAGACGCTCGCCATCGCCTTGCCCGCGCAGCCGAAAGTGACGGTCGGTCGATCGCACGACGTCGACATCGAGCTCAATGACGGCACCTTGTCGGGCCACCACCTCAACCTGTTCCTCAGCACCGCGGGCCAGTGGTCGATCGAAGACCCAGGCTCGACGAACGGCACGAGGCTCGACGGGCGCTCGCTGAAGGCCGGCCTTCGAATGCCGCCACACGACGGCGCGGTGATCACGGCGGGCCACGTGCCGTTGACGTTCCAGACCTCCGAGGGCCTGTGGCGACGGCTGGTGGCCTGAACGACAGGCGATGGTTGACGCAGTCGGCGGTGCGCGAGGCGCTCGTCGTCTGGTGCCTGGGTTTCGGCGGCATTCTGTTGGCGTGGCTGATCTACCGCCCGTCCGCGAAGCTGGTGGCCACGGTCGGGTTCCTCTACCTGCCGGTGCTGGCGATGAGCGTGCGCGGAGAGGATTACCGCGACTTCGGGCTGTCGACGCGAACGCTCGGCCGAGACGTGAGGCAGTTCCTCGCGGTCAGCGCCGTCGTGTTTCCCATCTTCATCGCCGTCTACGTGGGCTTCATCTTCGTGCTTCCCCGGCTTCCGGGGGAGTTCGTGCGGCTCGTCACGCCCTACGTGGGTGTTCCGCGCTTTTCGTTCCGCCTGCCCGACCGCTTCCTCGAGTGGGTGATCGATCAGACCTTCGTCGTCGCGCTCCCTGAAGAGTTCTTCTACCGCGGCTACCTGCAGACCCGGCTGCGTGACGCCTGGCCCCAGGGCAGGCTGTTCTTTGGAGGGCGGCTCGGGCCCGCCTTCTGGTTGACGGCCGTGCTCTTCGCGTTGGGCCACCTGGCGATCTTCGAGGTGTGGCGCCTGGCGGTGTTCTTCCCTGCCCTGCTCTTCGCGTGGATGAGGGAGCGCACCGGCTCGGTGGTCGGCGCCGCGCTCTTTCACGCCGCTGCGAACCTGCTGGTGCAGGTGCTCGACGCGAGCTTCTTCGCCCGCTGAGCGAGCCGTTCAGACGGTCTGGAGTTGCAGCGTGCGGCCGACGGCGATCGAGCGGCCGCTCGCCACCTGAACCCACTGCTCAGGCTTCACGGGCGCGTTCGAGAACAGCACCGAGCGGCGCCGACGATGGTCGCGGACCAGCGCCGTCGTTGCTTTCTCGTCGCCGGTCAACGCGCACCGCGTACAGGCCCCTTCGCCCTCGAGCAACCGGTAGAAGAGCGGTGCGTCGCCGCGCGCGGTCGCGATGACGATGCGACCATTCGTCGCGAGCATCGACACGGACGCGCGGTGCGCCTGGCCCGCGGCGTCTTCCACATGCTGCGCCGTGCGCGACAACAACTGGGCAGCGAGCGGCGCCTGCAGATCGGGGTCTTCGGTGCGCCCGAGGCTCCGCAGCTCGGCGAGGAAGGTCGCGAACACCGCCTCTTCGACCGCCGGCCCCTTGAGCGAGCGCTGAAGGAAGTCGGGCAGCTGCTCGGCGAGCCGCTCGCGCGTCGCGTTGTTCTGCGACGGCAGCTGACCGGCCATCGCGAAGAGCCACTGACGCATGCGAAAGGGCTGGGCCACGTCTTCCAGCGGGCGGCCGACCGGAGGAGCTCGGGCGACGTACAGCGCGGTCTCGGAGCTGGGCTGCTCCCACATGTCGGAGCGTGTGACCCCGACGCCATAGCGTCGCTGGACGAGCTGCTCGTCGTCGTAGGCGCCGAGCCCAAGGACGAGCCCTTCTTCATCGAGCGTCACCAGCGCCCGCGCGCGAGCCAACTCACACCGCATCAGCGACGGGTCGGACGTGGCGATGGCAAACAGGTGCGTCATGACGGTTCCCTCTTCTCGGCCTCTGCAGCTTCAACTGACAATCTGGCAGCCCGCTTCCCCGGCTGCCCTGACTGAAGTGGGTGTGCTGGAACAATTCACGCAGAGCCCGGCACTTGAGTAGTCTTCGACACCATGTCGGAAATTGCCGTCGGCATTGATCTTGGCACTTCGTATTCGTGCGTGTCGGCCGTCATCAACGGCCAACCCACCGTGCTCCCGAACGAATGGGGAGAACTGACCCACGCCTCGGTCGTGTCGTTCCTGGATGACGGCTCGGTGCTCGTCGGCAACGCCGCGAAGAAGAACATCATCACCAACGCCGAGCACACCGTGTCCTCGGCCAAGCGCCTCATCGGCCGCTTCTTCTTCTCGGACGAGGTGAAGAAGGCGCAGTCGGTGATGCCGTACAAGATCGTCGAAGGCCCGAACAACTCGGTGCGCATCACGGTCCGCGGCCGCACGTTCTCGCTGCCCGAGATCTCAGCGCTGGTGCTGAAGGAGATGAAGGCGGTCGCCGAAAGCTACCTGGGCCAGCCCGTCACCAAGGCGGTCGTCACGGTGCCGGCCTACTTCAACGACAACCAGCGGCAGGCCACGAAGGACGCCGGTCGCATCGCGGGCCTCGACGTGCTGCGCATCTTGAATGAGCCGACGGCCGCGGCCCTCGCCTGCGGTTTCGGCCGCGACATGAACCAGCGGGTCGTCGTGTACGATCTCGGCGGCGGTACCTTCGACGTGTCGATCCTCGAGATCGGCAAAGACGTCTTCGAGGTGCTCTCGACGGCCGGCGACACGTACCTCGGTGGCGACGACTTCGACGATCGCATCATGAACTGGCTGGCCGACGACTTCCTCGCGCGCCACAAGCTCGATCTGCGGCAGAACAAGTACTGCCTGCAGATGCTCAAGGAGGCCGCCGAGCGGGCGAAGATCGACGTCGGCCAGGCCAACGTCGCCACGATTCACTGCGCCGGCATCTGCCAGGACACCAACAACAACGTCATCGATCTCACCCAGACCCTCACCCAGGATGCGTTCAATCGCATGGTGATGGATCTCGTGCAGCGCACCTTCAAGGTGTGTGACGAGGCGCTCCAGAGCGCGCGCATGACCGCCGCCGACGTCGACGCGGTGATCCTCGTGGGGGGGCCGACGCGCCTGCCCATCATCTCGAACTCGGTGAAGCACTACTTCTCGAAGGAGCTGATGTCGGGCGTGGACCCCGATCAGGTCGTCTCGCTCGGCGCGGCGCTCCAGGCCCACGCGCTGGTCGATCAGCGCACCGAGACGTTCCTCGTCGACGTCACCCCGCTCTCACTCCGCATCGGCACCGTCGGCGGCTACACCGAGAAGATCATCGAGAAGAACACGCCGATTCCCATCGAGAAGTCGAAGACCTTCACCACCAGCCGCGACGGCCAGGACAAGGTGAAGATCCGTGTGTACCAGGGAGAGTCGAACCGCGCCGAGGAGTGCGAGCTGCTCGGAGAGTTCGAGTTCTCTGGCTTCCGCATCGGGTACAGGGGTGACGTGAGGATCGAGGTGACGTTCGAGATCGACTCCAACGGCATCGTGAACGTCGCGGCCACAGACCAAGAGACTGGTCAGCGGACCTCGACGACGATCAGCCTCTCGTCGGGCCTCTCCGAGAACGACATCCAGAAGTCCATGAAGGACAACAAAGGCATGCAGCTCGCCAACCACCGGGACCTTCCGTCACTGGCGTAGCTGATTCACAGAGATGGCTCCTCCCGACGACCAGCACGGCAAGCCCCCGGGGATTGCGCCCGTGACCCAGGTGCGTCCTCCAACTCAGTCCCGCCCCGCCGTCCCACCTGCGCCGTCGATTGCGCCTGTGGTTGCGCCGTCGATCGCTCCGTCGAGTGCGCCTTCGATGCCTCCGTCGATTGCACCGTCGATTGCACCGTCGATTGCACCGTCGATTGCGCCGTCGATTGCGCCGTCGATCGCTCTGTCGAGTGCGCCTTCGATGCGTCCGTCGATTACACCGTCGATTGCACCGTCGATTGCGCCGTCGATTGCGCCGTTGATTGCGCCGTCGATTGCGCCGTCGATTGCTCCTGCAAGTCAACGCGCGACGACACAAATCACGCAAATCACGCAGAGCCTGACTCCGGTGAGTCAGCGAGTCGGTGTTCCAGTGCCGCCGGGCGCGCCCGCCTCGCGAGTCCCGGTACCGCCCGGAGCTCCAGCGCCGAGAGTGCCTGCACCACCAGGAGCGCCAGGCGCCCGCCCTGTCCCGGCCCCGCCAGGTGCGCCAGTTGCGGCACGAGCCTCGTCCGCCGCCATCATCGCTCCTGCCTCTTCGCAACCCGCGGCCCCCCCTGCGACCGGGCGCACGTCGTCGCCGGCCATCATCGCGCCGGCTTCCGCGCCAGGCGCCCGCCCGGTCCCGGCCCCGCCAGGTGCGCCAGGTGCATCACGAGCCTCGTCCGCCGCCATCATCGCGCCTGCCTCTTCGCAACCCGCACCACCCCCTTCGGCCGGGCGCACGTCGTCGCCCGCCATCATCGCGCCGGCTTCCGCGCCAGGCGCCCGCCCGGTCCCGGCCCCGCCAG
>JBBAQZ010000043.1:0-1670 GCA_040400045.1 Myxococcaceae bacterium | reverse complement strand
GTGCATCACGAGCCTCGTCCGCCGCCATCATCGCGCCGGCCGTCGCGCCACCGTCGACCGGGCGCACGTCGTCGCCCGCCATCATCGCGCCTGCGCGCCCTCAGGCAGGGCCAGCCACGTCCGTCTCGGAAGTCAGAGTCCCCACAGCACCGATGGTTCCACCCGTCCCTCCGGTCGCCAGCGGCGCGTCTGGCATCGGCTCGCCGCGTGTCCCTGCCGTCGCTTCGGTGGCCCAGGTCCCCATCGCGACCCGCGTCAGCCCACTCCCCGCGACGGGCGCCGTCGAGCAGGTCTCACCACAGCAAGGCCAGCAGCTCGCCATGATCGCCGACGGACTCGACGGTCAGGACTACTTCCAGATCTTGCAGGTCCCACAGAGCGCAGCGGCCGGTGAGATCAAACGCAGCTTCTACCGTGACAGCCGCGTGTATCACCCCGATCGGATCTTCCATCTGGCTGACGGCAAGGTGAAGGACGACATCGGCGCCATCTACAGGCGAATCACCGAGGCTTATTACGTGCTCCGCGACGACGCGAAGCGGAACAAGTACCTGGTCGACATCAACGGGCCCGACCGCGCCACGAAGCTCCGCTACACGGAGGCCTCGGAGGCAGAGCTCAAGGCCGAGGCCAAGAAGGTCGTCGAAGAGGAGTTCGGGACGACGCCCAAGGGCCGGCAGTTCTTCAAGACCGCGCTTCAGGAGATCGACCGTCAGCAGTGGTCGGCCGCTGAGCGCAACCTCAAGAGCGCGCTGATGTACGAATCGTCGAACGCCAGGTTCAAAGAGAAGCTGGCGCAGGTGCAGGTGAAGCTCGAGGACCAGCGCAAACTCAGCGGCGACTCGTTCAAGATCAAGTGACGCTCGACCTCGTCATTCTCGGGTTGGCGCTGGTCTTCGCCCTGTGGGGTTTCTTCTCGGGCGCCGCGCGGCAGCTCGCAGCCCTGCTCGCCGGCGTGCTCGCGTGGATCGCCGCAGGCCCCGTCGGTCGATTCTACGGGCCGGGGTTCGCCACACACCTGACGACCTCTGCCTTCGTCGGCGTGGTGTTGGCGACGCTCGCGGCTTTCGTCGTCGTGCTGATCGTCGTCCAGATCGTCGCGACGCTCATCATTCGCCGGATCTTCGCCGGCCGTGATCCCAACAGCCGCACCCTCGATCGCGTGCTCGGCTTCGTGATGGGAGGAGGCAAGGTGCTCGCGGTCGTCTACGTCGCCCTCTGCGCCATGAGCTTCCTCGAGGCGAACGTCAGCATCATGGGCAAGAAGCTCGCCTTCACCCCGAAAGATTCCCAGCTGATGGCGTTGGTGCGGAAGTACAACCTGCTCGAGCAGCGCCAGTTCTCGGGCGCGCACGATCTGATGCGGGTCGCCGAGCTCTCGAAAGACCCGAAGGCCCAGCAGCGCCTCAAGGAGAGCCCCGACTTCGCGGCCCTCTTGAAGGACCCCCGCTTCAGCAAGGTGCTCAACGCGTCGGCCATGCAGAAGGCGCTGGAAACCGGCGACATCAGGGGCCTCATCGGGAGCAACGAGGTGGTCGAGCTGATCCAGGACCCCACCTCGGCCCGGCGGCTGGAGCGCGTCGGCGCGATGCTCCCCTGACGCCGCGCGACGATGGTGTCGTGGCCCAGGGAAAGTGTCCGGTTAACGGCCCAGGGAAAATGTCCGCCCT
>JBBAQZ010000042.1:0-73562 GCA_040400045.1 Myxococcaceae bacterium | reverse complement strand
AAGCGCCCGCGAGTCCCACTGGTAGTTGAGCAGGATGTGCAGGTGGTCGATGACGGGCTGGTGGTGGAAGTGCCGGCGGTGGAGCTGCGGGCGGTGGATCTGCCGGTGGTGCTGCGACGGCCGGTGGTGCTGCGACGGCCGGCGGTGCTGCGACCGCAGGTGGTGGAGCTGGCGGAGGTGACGTTCCTGCCGGTTGTGGGTGCACCTCAGGAACGAACATCGGGGGGCTGCTGACGCTGCTGATGGTGGGCCTGCTCTCTCGTCGAAGGAGCCGGGCCTGAACCGACTTCGGGCGCCGGATCAGTCCGCTCGGCTCAGGGAGGGCGACGTCAGCTTCACGCTGATCATCACCGCTGCCGTCGGCCCGAGTTGAATGAGGAGCCGGTTGATCAACGTTCCGTTCTCCGCGAACACGCGCACGCGCTCGGGGCCGAAGAAGAGCGCCACCGCGACGAAGCCGAAGCCGGCGAGCAACGCCCAGCGCAGCGCGCGGCCCTGATCCGACGAGGCAGCCGAGAAGAACACGCCGAGCGAGACCGCCCAGAAGACACCCCAGGTTGACCACCAGGCTTTCGACCGGTCGGGTCCCGCTTCGCACCAGCGGACGAGCTGGCCGGCGGAGCGCCCTTGCCGCCACCGCTTCGGCCTTCAAGCTGAGCGACGCGCTGACTCAGCACGCGAATCTGCTCGAGGGCCTGGTTGAGCAGGCCTTCCAGTTCGGCGATGCGTGCGTCGCGAGGGTCGACCGGCTCCACGCATCAGGAGAGATCATACTTGGCGATCCGTGTCGATCCCCCGTGAACGCGTACGGCGTTTCTGCCGCTTCGCATGGAGATCAAGAGTGAGTGCGGACACCAAGTCGAATCAGGCTTCGCGCGTGCGCTCAGCGAACCCCGAGAAACTCGATGAACGCGCGCACGACATCACCCTCGTGCTCCGGGCCACGGCCCTTCAGCGCCTCGAGGTGGTAGTGCATCACGCACCCGGTCGGAGCCGCTTCGAACCACACGCTCCCCGACACGCCGTCACGCACTCCCGAGGACGGCACCCAGCGCGCTTTGAGGTTGAGGTCGTCCCACGCAAAGACAAGCGCATACGCCAGGGATTCGCCGAACTCGTAGAAGACCTCGAGCGGGCGCCCGCTGGCGTCAGCCCGAACCACCTTCACCTTCTTCACCCCGGGCACCCACCGCCGCTGCTGAACGACATCGCAGAAGGCCCGGTACGCATCGGGGGCTGAGGCTCGGAGCGGCTGAACTTCCATCTTCCCAGTGTGTCGCGAGCGTGACAGCGGTGCGTGACGAGCGTGTAACAACTCTCACCGCCGTCCTGGACGTGCTGTGGGGCGGCGCCGCGAGAGCCTCACGCGCCCCGTCACCACCTGAGCCGAGACTCTTTCTTTCGTTGAGGCATCGCCACTCCGTTCGTTTTCTCGGTGAGTAAGAAGGCCGAACCACGGGCCGCTGGCGGACGGAGCCTCGTTGGCGAGAGGATGCACCCCGGTGACGACTCTCCCCAGACTCCTTCTTCCGCTTCTCTGGTTGTCCCTCGCAGGCTGCACGTGCGGGCCGACCGCAAAGCCCTGCCGAACGAGCATCGACTGCGGCGCCGGGCAGGTCTGCATTCAAGGCCAGTGTCGTGGCGGCACGGCAGAGGCTGACTCGGGCGTCGGCGCAGGAGGCAGCGCGGGCTCCGACGGCGGCGCGATGGGTGGCGGCAGCGCAGGTGGGGGCTCGGCGGGCGGCGGCGCGGCCGTCGACGCGGTGGCGGTGGAGATCGATCCCCCCATGGCGACCCTCACCACCACGCCTGGCAACCCGATGACGCAGACGTTCACCGCGAAGCTCCGGCTGCGCGATGGCAGCTTCCGCACCACAGGCGTCATTCCGACGTGGAGCGTGGTGGCGCGCACCTACGGCGACATGAACAGCGTCACGGGCGAGTTCACCGCGACCGGCGCGCAGGGCGGCACCACCACCATCTCGGCCTCGGTCGTCGCGCCCGGCACCTCGATGACGCTGGTCGGCACCGCCACCGTGACGATTCAGCTCACCCGCACCGTCACGGGCCCCGGCATTCCCGGCACGATCCTCTCGAACTTCGCCACGCTGCTGCCCTTCGACGCGGCGCTGTCGGCCAACCTCGTCTACCCGCTCGACCAGGCGGTGATGCCGCAGAACGTGTTCCCGGCCGATCTGCAATGGCTCAATGGCGCGACTGGCGACTTCTTCCGCGTCACCTTGAAGAAGCCGAACGCCGAGATCATCGCCTTCTTCCAGCACTCCGGCGCGGGCTTCGACAACCACTGGCTGGTCGAGGGAGCGGCGTGGCGCGCGTTCGCGCAGACCAACCCCGACGTCGACGGCGTCATCACGGTCGATCGCTGGTCGGCGACGACGCAGGCCGCGTACCGGAGCAACGAGGTGCGCGTGCGCTTCGCGAGGGCCGCGTTGACCGGCAGCGTCTACTACTGGGCTGTCAACGAAGGCCGGGTGTACCGCATCGATGACGGCACCAACCAACGGGTCGCCTTCATGCCGACGCCTCCGCCGGTGCCAGGGAGTGAGACCGCGCGCTGCATGGGCTGCCACACCGTCTCACCGAGCGGCCGCTACATGGCCGGGCGCATGGGCGGCGGCGACAACTTCGGCACGGTGTTCGACCTCACGGCGAACCTGACGGGCGATCCGCCTCCCAGCCTGTTCAGCACCTCGCTGCAGAAGTGGTGGTTCTCGACCTGGAGCCCGCGCGAAGATCGGCTCGTCATCACCACCGGCCCGAGCCCGACTGGCTTCTCGTTGATGAACGCCATGACGGGCGCGCTGGTGCAGCCCCTCGGCGCTGGGTTGCCAGCCAACAACGTCACGCACCCTGCCTGGTCGCCTGACGGCACGGCGATCGCGTGTGTCTCGAACGTGAGCGACTGGGGCGTCGACTACCAGGACGGCACCATCTCGCTCATCCCCGTCACGGGCCCGGACACCTTCGGCGCGCTGCAGCCGATTCTCTCTGGCGTCAGCCCGGCCATTCCCAACAGGCCTGCGAACCTGCGCGCGCCGACGTACCCGGTGTGGACGCCCGACTCGCAGCGCATCGTCTTCGCGCAGGGCGCCTCGGCGCGCTCGTCCACACAGCCTGCGCTCCTGTACATCATGCAGCGCGACGGCTCGGACATCCGCCTGCTCTCGAAGGCCAACGGGCCGCGCAACCTGTCCTTCGAGCCGCGCATGTCGCCCTTCGACGCAGGCGGGTACTACTGGCTCGCGTTCCTGTCTCGGCGTGACTACGGCAACCCGGTGGCCGGAACCGCTGGCGCCAACCGCGAGCAGATCTGGGTGACGGCCATCAAGAAGAACCCGATGCCTGGAGAAGACCCCAGCGAGGTCGGCTACTGGTTGCCCGGGCAGTCGGCGCAGTCGCGAAACATCTCGGCGTACTGGGCCGCAAGGGCGTGCCGACAGACGGGCGCGGGGTGCAGCGTGAACTCGGAGTGCTGCACCAACGAGTGCCGTCCGCCCGCAGCCGGAGGCCCAGCCGTCTGCTCTCCGCCGCCGTCGACCATGTGCCGCGTCGAGGGGCAGAGCTGCACCATGACGAGCAACTGTTGCTCGATGCTGGTCTGCACCAACGACGTCTGCACTGGCGAAATCAAATGAGGACGGCGGCCGTCAGCGCAGCCACCAGCGGGACAGCTCGAAGGCCGCGTCGGGGAACGGCGCCCGTCACCTCACCCCCGACGTGCTGATGGCCCGGCGTGGGCCGCGCCCGGAACCGAGGCTGCACTCTGGCGCTTCCTCCGGGGCGCACCTGAGGCAGAGTGCCCGCCATGCTGACGCTGCATGGTTCTTCGCCGTTCACCGCTGCCCGCCTGAGCCGTCGCCTTCATCGCCTGAAGGCCGCGAACCCGAAGCTCGAGCGCGCGACCATCTCCACCGTCTTCTTCGTCGAGCTCACGCGGACGCCCTCGAGCGAGGAAGCGGTCAGGCTCTCGCAGTTGCTGGCCGCGACGACGGTGGCGCCCGACGCCGCGTCGACGCTTCGCCTCGTGGTGCCCCGGCTCGGCACCGTGTCGCCCTGGTCGTCGAAGGCCACCGACATCGCGCGCAACTGCGGCCTCGACTTCGTCAAACGCGTCGAGCGTGGCACTGCCTGGCACCTGCACGGGAGCATCACCGACGAGGCGTCGCTCCGCGGCGGCCTCAGCGACCGCATGACGGAGTCGGTGCTCCTCTCGCTCTCGGAGGCCGACAAGCTCTTCGCGCACCATGCCCCCCGCCCGCTCTCGGCGGTCGCCGTGTCGAAGCAGGGGCGCGCCGCGCTCGAGCACGCCAATCGCTCGATGGGCCTCGCGCTCGCGGAAGACGAGATCGACTACCTCGTCGACGCCTTCACGAAGCTCGGGCGGGATCCCACTGACGTCGAGTTGATGATGTTTGCGCAGGCCAACAGCGAGCACTGCCGGCACAAGATCTTCAACGCCGAGTTCGTCGTCGACGGCGTCACTGCGCCGGACTCGCTCTTCAAGCTGATCAAGAGGTCGACGGCCGCTTCGCCCACGGGCGTGTTGAGCGCCTACAAGGACAACGCGGCCGTCATCGCAGGCAACACCGCGGGCCGGTTCTTCGCGCACCCCGACGACTCGACGTACCGCTCCGAGAGCGAGGCGATGCCCATCCTCGCGAAGGTCGAGACGCACAACCACCCGACCGCCGTCTCTCCATTTCCGGGCGCGTCGACGGGATCGGGCGGTGAGATTCGTGACGAAGGCGCGACAGGCCGCGGGTCCAAACCCAAAGCAGGGCTCGTCGGCTTCACGGTCTCGAACCTGCGGCTGCCCGAGGCGATTCGTCCGTGGGAGCTCGACCACGGCAAGCCCTCACGCATCGCCAGCGCGCTCGAGATCATGACCGACGGCCCGCTCGGCAGCGCGGCGTTCAACAACGAGTTCGGCCGACCGGCCCTCTGCGGCACCTTCCGCACCTTCGAGCAGGAGATCGCCGGCCCCAACGGGACGCGTGAGCTTCGAGGCTTTCACAAGCCGATCATGATCGCCGGCGGGTACGGCCACATTCGCCCGCAGCTGGTGAAGAAGGGCGAGATCCCCGCTGGCGCTGCGCTGGTGGTGCTGGGCGGGCCCGCGATGCTGATCGGCCTCGGCGGCGGCGCGGCGTCGTCGGTCGCGTCGGGCGCGTCGGCAGAGGACCTCGACTTCGCTTCGGTGCAACGGGACAACGCCGAGATGGAGCGGCGCTGTCAGGAGGTCATCGACCGCTGCTGCGCGCTGGGCGAAGGCTCGCCCATCGTCTCGATTCACGACGTCGGCGCGGGTGGGCTGTCGAACGCGCTCCCCGAGCTGGTGCACGAGAGCCACAAGGGCGCCACGTTCGACCTGCGGAAGATCCCCTCCGACGAGCCGGGTATGTCGCCGCTCGAGCTGTGGTGCAACGAGTCGCAGGAGCGCTACGTGCTGGCGATCGACCCCGCCGCCCTGCCCCGCTTCGAGGCGCTGTGCCGGCGTGAGCGCGCGCCCTACGCCGTGCTGGGCCACGCGACCGGTGATGGGCGTCTGCAGGTGACTGACGCGCTCTTCTCGAACACGCCCATCGACGTTCCGCTCGAGGTGATGCTCGGGAAGCCACCGCGCATGCGCCGCATCGCCGACCACGCGACGGTGACGCACGCACCGCTGGACCTGTCGAAGCTCGATGTGAAGGAAGCACTCCACCGCGTGCTGTTGCTGCCCACCGTCGCCGACAAGTCGTTCCTCGTGCACATCGGCGACCGGACGGTGACGGGGCTGGTCGCGAGAGATCAACTGGTCGGCCGCTTCCAGGTGCCGGTGGCTGACTGCGCCGTCACCATGACGAGCTACGACGTGTTCTCGGGAGAAGCCGTGGCGATGGGAGAGAAGGCGCCGCTGGCCTGCCTCGACGCCGCGGCCTCGGCCCGCATGGCCGTCGGTGAAGCGTTGACCAACCTCGCCGCCGCGAGGGTCGAGCGCCGCAGCGACGTCAAGCTCTCGGCGAACTGGATGGCGGCCGCCGGCTGGCCCGGAGAAGACGCGCGCCTGTTCGACGCAGTGAAGGCCGTCGGCGCCGAGCTGTGCCCTGCCCTCGGCATCGCCATTCCCGTCGGCAAGGACTCGATGTCGATGCGCACGCAGTGGAGCCAGGACGGCTCGACGCGCACCGTCGTCTCTCCCGTCTCGCTCGTGGTGACGGCCTTCGCTCCGGTCTCCGACGTCCGCAAGACGCTCACGCCAGAGCTGGTGCTCGACGCTGGCCCGACCTCGCTCATCGCCATCGATGTCTCGGGTGGGAAGAACCGCCTCGGGGGGAGCGCGCTCGCGCAGGTGTTCAACTCCGTCGGCGTCACGGCGCCCGACGTCGACTCGCCAGCTGCCCTCGCGCACTTCTTCGACACCACGCAGCGGCTCAACGCGGAAGGGGTGCTGCTCGCCTTCCACGATCGCTCCGACGGCGGCGTGCTCACGACGCTCGTCGAGATGGCCATCGCCTCGGGGTGCGGACTCGACGTCACGCTCGACGGGCTGCCCGGCACGCCGCTCGAGTCGCTCTTCTCGGAAGAGCTCGGCGCGGTCGTTCAAGTCAGACCGGGCGACGCGCAGCAGGTGGTGAAGGCGTACGAGCGAGAAGGCGTGTCGGCGTCGATCATCGGCACGCCCTCGTCAGGCGATTCGGTGCGCGTGATGCGCGACGGCCACCTGGTGCTCGAAGAGGCTCGCCATGCCCTGCGCGCCCTGTGGAGCGACACCACCTGGCGGCTCCAGCGCCTGCGCGATGACGCGGCTTCGGCCGACGAAGAGCACGCGCTCCGCACCGACGAGACCTTCACGGGCCTCTCGGGCCGGCTGACCTTCGACCCTGCCGACGACGTCACCCGTACGGTCTCCAACCGGAAGCCGAAGGTGGCGATCCTCCGCGAGCAGGGCGTCAACGGCCAGGTCGAGATGGCCTGGGCGTTCTCGCGCGCGGGCTTCACGGCCGTCGACGTGCACATGAGCGATCTGCTCGAGGGCCGTGTCGACCTGACGGACTTCACCGGGCTCGCGGCGTGCGGCGGCTTCTCGTACGGCGACGTGCTGGGCGCAGGGGTCGGCTGGGCGCGCTCCATTCTCTTCAACGAGCGGGTCCGCGAGCGCTTCCGCGCGTTCTTCCACCGGCCCGAGACCTTCAGCCTCGGCGTCTGCAACGGGTGCCAGATGATGTCGCAGCTCCGCGAGCTGATCCCCGGCGCCAGTCACTGGCCCCGCTTTGCCCGCAACCGCTCCGAGCAGTTCGAAGCCCGGCTCTCGATGGTGCGAATCGAAGAGAGCCCGTCGGTGTTCTTCACGGGAATGGCAGGCACCATCGCGCCCATCGCCGTGTCACATGGAGAAGGCCGGGTGGACACGCGTGAGCTCGCCGCCCTCGACACCTCGGGGCTCGTCGCGGCCCGATTCGTCGATGATCAGGGTGAGGCGACCGAGCGCTTCCCGCTCAACCCCAACGGCTCGCCGGGCGGCATCACCGCCGTCACCACCACCGACGGCCGCGCGACGATTCTCATGCCGCACCCTGAGCGCGTGGTGCGCACCGCCAACCTCTCGTGGCACCCGCGAGGGTGGCCCGACGACAGCCCGTGGCTGCGGCCGTTCCGCAACGCGCGCACGTGGGTGGGCTGACGCATGGCGGCTTCCCGGAAGCGCCTGGAACCTGCGAGGCGCGTGCGTCACCTGCTCGCCATCGACGCCAGCAACGTCATGGCGCGGCTCGCCGCCCGGCAAGACTCGATGGTCGGTCTCTTCTCGAGGCTGCGAGACCGCGAGCCGATGCTGGCCGTCCTCGACACGTGGTTCGACAGCATCACCTTCACCGAGCTGTCGAGGCTCGAGCCGATGGAGCAGAAGTCCGTCAACCGCTTCTACGAGCTGCTCGGCGAGGTGCGCTGGTACCTGGCCTACACCGAAGACATGCCGAGCATGTTGCAGACGAAGCTGACGGCGATTCTGCGAAGGCTGGAAGGCGCCTTCCGCGAGCTCGTCTCCGTCATCGGCCCGCCTGAAGCCGATGGCGCGCGCATCGTCGAGGCGAAGGTCGTCTCGAAGGTGACGAAGCACCCTCGACGAGCGAAGCCCCGCGGGCGTCGCTGACGGCCCGCCGGTTTCCCTTCAGATCTGCGGGCTGCTATGCGCGCGCACGACCGATGCAGAAGCGACCGTCCATGCGAGTTCTTCCGTTGCTCCTGCTGGCGAGCTGCGCGGCCCTGGTGACGACGCGCGCGCCGGTGGCAGCGACGCGCCTGCCTTCGGCGCTCGTCGAGGCGGGCGCTCTCGACGCGGGCCGCGCGGCCTGGAGTTCAGCCGACGATGGCGGCGTGACGGTCGCGCTGCTGATCGATGGCGGCCAGCCCGAGCTTGCCGAGGACACCGACACCGAGCTGACCGGTGGTGACGAGCCAGGCGAGGTCGAAGTGGTCGGAGAAGAGCCCGGCGACGAGCTCGCGGGCCAGGCGCCTGCCGACGCGGGCTGGCAGTACACGCTCGAGCTGTCGGATGAGGCGCTCGCGAAGTCCTGGAAGCAGAACCTGCCAGCCCTCGGCAGCATCTCGATGGGCTTCGTGCAGGAAGGCCGGCTGATCAACGGCGTGCCGTTTCCGAAAGGCGATGGCTGGACGGTGGTCTCGCCCGAGGCGACGTATGGGACGCAGGAGACCGTCGACTTCGTGGCCTCGGCCATTCGTCAAGTGAAGGCGTGGTACCCCGAGGCGCCGCCGCTCCGCGTGAATCAGATCAGCGCGCGCGAAGGCGGCTTTCTGCGGCCGCACAAGACGCACCAGAACGGCCGCGACGTCGATCTGGGCTTCTACTACCCGGGTGGCGGCACCGTTCGGGTCCGCGAGCGAGAGAAGGTCATCGACGTCGCGCTCAACTGGGCGCTGGTGAAGGCCCTCGTCATGCACGGTGACGTGCAGTTCATCCTCGTCGACCAGCGCGTGCAGAAGGTGCTGTTCGAGTACGCGAAGAAGGCGGGCGAAGACCCGGTGTGGCTCGACTCCCTCTTCCACGCGGGAACGCAGTCGATTCTTCAGCACGCGCGACGGCACCGCGATCACTTCCACGTGCGGTACTTCAACGCACGGGCGCAGGAGCTGGGCCTTCGGGTCGCGCCCCTGCTCGCCGAGCGCCCCGAAGAGAACATCGCGATGCACCGGGTGAAGAAGGGCGACACGCTGGGCGGCATCGCCTCACGCTACGGCTCGAGCGCCTCGTCCATCAGGAAGGCGAGCGGGCTGTCGAACAACCTGTTGCGCATCGGGCGGGTGTTGAAGGTGCCGCTGCGCAAGCCGTGCACGACGTGCCCGGTGCCGCCTCAGATCACCGTGCCGCCACGGCGCCTGCCGCCAGGGACCGAGACGGCCGCGATGGTGGCGCCTTCGACGGCTGACGCTCGGGCCTCCGACGCGGCCCCGGACGCAGGGGTCGACCCGAATGGAGCCGAGGTCACTGCGGCTCCTTCCGCTTCTCGCTGAGGAACAGCTTCTCTTCGATCGCCTCGAGCTTCTCGGGGTCGACGCCTGCCGCCACCATCGCGGCGCGGAGGGCCTCGGCGTTGCGATCGACGACCCCGTGACTGCACTCCGGGAACAACGCCGGGACCGCCTCGAAGGTGAGGTTCACCGGGTAGTCACGGCACATCAGCGGGCGGCTGTCGTAGCTGTCACAGCGCCGGGTCGCGGCGTCGTAGTGGGTGCAACGGAACACGAAGGCGCGAACGCGGCGGTCGGCGCTGACGAACTCGAACCCGTTCACCACGCGGTGCCACCACAGCGTCAGGGTCCGCACCGTCTTGAAGCGCCAGGAGAAGAAGCCGGCGTAGACCGACGGCGCCTCGCAGCACTTTCCGCACCCGTTGCAAGAGCCCGTCAGGCGATAGCGTGGCTGGCCCCGTCGGCCGAGCACCCAGCGCGTCACCGCGAGGTCCATGCTCCCGAGGAATCTGGCCACACCCTTGACTCCTCGACGAACCAGACCGTCGCGCACCCGAAAAGTGAATCATGGGTTCGACGCGTTGAAAACGGAACGCTGAGGCCTCGGTCTCGCGCCACGACTGCCATCAACGCCTGCGTCGCCAACCTCAGCGTCTCGAGCACCTGCATCGGCTCGTTTCAGGAGCGCCAGCCGAGAACTCAGAACCAGGTGGTGACACCGAGCGTCGCCGTGTCTTGCGCGGCGCGAGTTGGCACCCAGGGTGTCGTGACCCCGTCTCCCGGGACCTTCCCAAGGAAGTAGAGCGGCGCGCTGGCCATGTCTCGCCGGTACTCGAGGCGGAATGACACGCGTGGATGCGGCTTCACCTCGATGGTGCCCGTCACCGAGCCCACGAGCTCGACCCCGAAGAAGAGGGGGCCTGCTGCGCCGCGGCGCTCATGGAGCACGTCACCGCGCAGCGCCGCGAAGAGCCAGGGCCTGATGGTCAAGCGGGCCGCGACGGCACTCCCGACCCACCCTGAGCCTCCCAGCGCGTTCGGCTCGAGCCCGCCGTTCACGTGCAACAGCAACGAGACGACAGGATTCACGACCCACGTCGCGTGCGCGTCGAGCAGATGTCGCCACGCCCGGCCCTCGAGCGCACCGGGCTCTCGCTCCACGCCTCCGAAGTACAGCAGCGAAACGGCGAGGACGCTTTGGACCGCGTAGGTCGCCTGCACCGAGACCGACTTCTCGGGGTTGTTGTCCACCACGCTGTTCCACCCGTTGAAGGCCGCGAGGGTGACGGCCCAGCGCTCGGTGAGCTGGAGCGAGGCCCTCGCCCCCGTGTGGTAGTACGGCAGCGCGAAGAAGAGCGTCGAGCGCGACCAGTTCCAGTTGTCGCGCACCGCGATGCCTTCGGGACCGATCGGCGAGAGGAAGATGCCCGCCTGGACGACAAGCCCCCGCTTCACCGGAAACCGGTAGCCGACGAAGCCCTGCTGCACGTACTTCCACAGCTCGCTCCCGGTGCCATTCACGCCGGCGGCGCCCGAGCGCCCCGGCTCAGCGAGGTAATAGCTCGATGGCGTGTTGCCGACCTGCAGCGCGACGCGACCGACGACGCCCTCGTAGTCCCACTGCACGTCGAGCATCACGTTGCTGACCGTGAAGGTGTTGTGCCGGTTGTCGAAGCCCCGCCACGCGGTGAGGCCGTTCGAGGGGTCGTTGAAGTTCCACTGGTAGAACGCCTCGGCGGCGCCGCTCAAGGTGAAGGCGTTCTCGTTCGTGGTGACGCCGCTGAGAAGATCCGACGCGTTCGACGCCTGGAGCCGCGCATCCTCTGCGACGGTCGACTGAAGGCCCGCGTCCATGGACTCGACGCCGCCGTCGGCATCGACGGTCGCGAAGACCACGCTCAACAGCAGACTCACCATGCCCAACGTCTACCGCGAAGCCGGGTCACCGCAAGCGGCGACAGTCACCCGAGCAACCATCGCCATCGACGGTGTTCCCGTCGTCACACACCTCACCGGCATCGAAGCGACGGTCGCCACACCGAGGAGCCGTACAGTCGGTGCGGCAGAGCGTCGCCGTGTCGAGCGCCTCGATGGTGATGGGCTCGGTGCGATTGAGGGCGATGCGCGTGCCGTCGTCCTTCACGAAGCCCCACGTCGTGATGCCGACCTGAAAGCGCGGCGTGACGGTGATGCGCCATCGACCGGGGAACGGGAGCGGCCCGAGCGCGCCACCGTCGCTGTTGCGGTTGAAGGTCCAGCGACCGAACGCCGTGCCATTGGCGCCGAGGAAGAACTCGTTCGGAGCATCGTCGGTCACGTCGACCCCCGTGCCCGCAGGGAGGCCCGTGATGTCCAGCTCCACCTCGGACTGCGCCTGCGACAAGCCGGTGCCGTCGAAGTCGATGCCGTGGGTGAGCACGAGCGAGAGCCGGCCGGTGTTGGCGTCGGCGAAGAGGTAGATGCGGCTCTCTCCGACGGCCTCGAGGCCAGTGTGCGAGCTGGCGGACCGGTAGTCGTAGAACTGCTGGACCGTCTTCGGGCGCACGATGGCGTCGGTGCCGATGCGCGTGCCAGAGGGCTGCGTGATGCGGAACGCCGGCGTGTCACCATTCATCGCCCCGAGATCGCACGCCTCGGCGCCCGCGCGTTTCCCGTCGCCACAGACGGGCGACTTGCAGGCGGTGTCGCAGAAGTCCGTGTCGACGCCGTTGCCATCGTCGCACTGCTCCACGCCGACCTGAACGAAGCCATCACCGCAACGGGCGGGGACACAGGCAAGGCACGCGTCGCCAACCGCCTCGTTCCCATCGTCACAGGCTTCGACCCCCCGATGCACCTTGCCGTCTCCACACCGCGCAACGGCACAGCTCACGCACTCGTCTTCATCGTCGGCGTTCGCGTCGTCGCAGGCCTCAACGCCGCGCTGAAGCACGCCGTCACCACACCTCGCAGGCACGCACGAGGAGCGACAGGCATCACCTTCATCCTGGTTGCCGTCATCGCACTCCTCGAAGCCGCGTCGAACGAACCCGTCACCACATCGCGCGAGCCGGCACTGCACGCACTCGTCGTCGTCGGCCTGGTTCGCGTCGTCACAGGCCTCGAGGCCCGCCCGAACCCGTCCATCTCCACACGACGCAGGGAGGCACGAGGCGAGACAGGCGTCGTCTTCGCGGGTGTTCGCGTCGTCGCACTGCTCGGGAGCCTGGGTGACGCCGTCTCCACACGAGCTCGGTCCGCAGCTCGTCGAGCAGGTCATCGAGCCCGTCGGGCCGTCGTCGCACTGCTCCACGCCGCTCCAGACGACGCCGTCGCCGCAGCTCGCGCGGGTGCACCCATTCCTGCAGCCATCGGTGTCGGTGGCGTTGCCATCGTCGCACGCTTCGGCGTCGGCGATGACGCCGTCTCCGCAGCGGTTGGACGGAGGCGGGGGGAGGACTGGCAGGGGCGGCACGAGCTCGGTTCGACCACAGCCAGTGCCCAGCACCACACCGAGGATCAGCAGGGACCGCACCCAGAGAGTGTGGCACTCGAGGGACCGCCCGTCGAACCGCGGGACGAACGGTGACAAGCGGCTCGACCCGAAAGAGACTGGCGCCGTGACGCAGGCTGTCGGCTGCCCCGACCCCGAGACGCTGGCGCGGTACGCCGAGTCGGCACTCGAGCCGTCAGCCGCAGAGCTCGTTCGGACCCACCTCGATGGCTGTGTGCCGTGTCGTGAGGTGCTCGTCACGCTCGTGCGCTCGAGTCATCCCTCGCCAGGGCCAGGCGGTGACTCTCCGTGGGACGTCCCGCTGCCCGGAACGATGCTCGGGCGCTACCGGGTCACGGGCACGCGCGGCGCGGGCGGCATGGGCGTCGTGCTCTCGGCGTACGACCCTCAGCTCGACCGACAGATCGCCTTGAAGCTCCTGCGGCCTGACGCGAGCAGCGACACACCCGAGCGCAGCCATCAGCGCCTCGTTCGCGAAGCGCAGTTGATGGCCCGCGTGCGTCACCCGAACGTGGTGACGGTCCACGACGTGGTGCTCGAAGGCCCGCGCGTCGTCATCGCGATGGAGCTCGTGCAAGGGCAGACGTTGAGGGACTGGCTCGAGGTGAAGCCCCGCTCGCGCACCGAGATCCTGAGCGTCTTCAACGCCGCGGCACGGGGGCTCGAGGCGGCCCACGCGGCGGGCGTCGTGCATCGTGACTTCAAGCCCGACAACGTGCTCGTCGATGAGCGTGGGCAGGTGCTCGTGTCGGACTTCGGGCTCGCCTGGTCTCAGACGGCGCCGAGCCTCAGCGTCGAACGACCCGCCGACGCCTCGACCGTTGCGTCCGGGCTCAGTCGCGCGTCGGCGACCATCGGCACGCCGGCGTACATGGCGCCAGAGCAGCTGCTCGGCGAACCCATCGATGCGCGCGCTGACCAGTTCTCGTTCTGCGTGGCGCTCTTCGAGGCGCTCGAGCACGCCCGGCCGTTCGAGGGAAACACGGTGAAGGAACTGCTCGCCGCGATGGCTGCTGACCGCACACGACCGATGGCGCGCGACGTGCCGGCCCGGGTCGTCGCGGCCCTCCAGCGTGGGCTCTCGCGGGCGCCGGCTGATCGGTTCCCGTCGATGGGGGCTCTGGTCGAGCAGCTTCGCGAGAGATCCCGAGCACCTCGCGTCGCTGCGATGGGCGTCGTCCTCTTGGCGGCGCTGGTGTCGGGGATCGTCTGGACCACCCATCAGACGAAGTGTGGGCAGACCCAGGCGCGGATTCAGGCCGTATGGTCGAAGGCCCGCGAAGACGACGTGATCGCCAGACTCGGCAGACAGCTCAGCGCCGAGCGGGCTGCGAGCGCCGGCGCCACCATGCGCGAGGCCATCGCCAGCCTCGAGTCTGCATGGAGCAGCGTGTGCGCGCGGACTGACGAGACCTCGGCGAGGACCCGCACCTGCCTCGAAGCCCGCGTGCAGCAGGCGGAAGTGACGGCCACCGTCCTCGCGCTCCCGCAGACCGAACCTCGGGCGGTGCTCGCGCTCTCAGCGAAGCTCGAAGGCGCCGACGCCTGTCTGGCAGGAGAGCTGCTCACGCTCCTCCCGCCACCCGCCAGTGAAGCGACGCTTGCGACGATTCGGGAGGCCAGGGTCGAGGCGATGACCGCCGACGCAGCGCGGCTCTCGGGAAAACTCGATGACGCGGGCTCACATGCAAAGCGGGCCGTCGAGCTCAGTCGCACCACGGGGTGGCGACCAGTCGAAGCCGATGCGCTGCTCGCCAGCGCGCAGGTCTCTCGGGCTCGAGGCCGGTTCGACGAAGCCGAAGCCGGGTTGACCGAGGCGCTGCTGGCCGCCGAAGCAGGTCGTCACTTCGAGGCGCTGGCCCGCATCGCGGTGCAGCACATTCTCGTGGTGGGCACGCAGTCGGTCCGTCCTCGAGATGCAGAGCCATGGGTGAAGCGAGCCGAGGCCGCGCTGGAGCAACTCCCGCGGCCGAGGTTGCGGGCCGAGGTCGACGTCGCCATCACGATGCTCCGCGCGGCGCAGAGCCGGCTCGAAGAGGGGCTGACCGTGAGCGACCGGGCCCTCGAGTGGACGACGAGGCACGACCCCATCTCCACCGGCGATCTCCGCTCGCTCCGAGCCCAGCTCGAACTGCAGCATGGACGTCACGGGGCCGCGCTCGACGAGGCGCGCCAGGCTGCGGAGCTGCGACTGTCGCTGCTCGGGGCCTCACACCCACTCTCGATTCATGCACGGCTGACGCTGGGCGAGGCGCAGGCGCGAGCGGGGCTGGCCGGTGACGCCCAGAAGACGCTCACCGCGACGCTCGATGAAGTGCGCAAGCGGAGCGACTTGAACCCGGTGACGGCGGCGACGGGCCTCGTGGCGCTCTCTCTCGCGCTCGAGGAGCGGGGCGAACCTGCCGAGGCGCTCGTGGCGGCGACGCAGGCTCGAGAGCTCGTCGTCGGCATCGTGGGCCCGAAGCACCGCTACGCAGCACTGGCGGAACGCGGTGTCGGTGAGCGCCTCAAGGCCATGGGTCGATACGACGAAGCCGTGGAGACGCTCCTTCGAGCCATCGCCATCGGAAGCGAAGCCGTCGGACTCGAACACCCAGAGACGCTCGAGAGCCGCGCAGTGCTCGCGGTGCTGCAGGCGAGCCACGGTGATCCCGCAGCGCGACGAGAAGCGACGGGGCTCATCGAAACCTGTGCGGCAATTCCCGGCGCGTCAGGGAGCGCGTTGGTCTTGTCGCGCCTCGCCCTCGCATGGACGGAAGCCGCGACGGCCGACGAGCGCAAGGCCGCATTGACGACGGCGAGGCTCGTTCGCGGCGACACGCACCCCGACGTCCTCAAGGCGCTGTTGCTCGAGGTGCGCTCGTCGAAGGACCCGGCTGCGGCGGCCGAAGCGACCGCGATGTTCTCGCGCCTGCAGCTCGCCGACGTGTTCCTGGCACCGCTGACGCTCCCGTAGGGGCGCGCTCGACGCCATGACCCGGCTCCCCAGCTCCTGACGAAAGGAACCGGCCCTCCGACCAGCGCTGCTCCCGCTGGCTTCAGTCCGAGGAGTCACGCGAGGCGAGGCCCATGCCGAGGCTGATTGACAGGTTGCTCTGCACGGCGCCCATCATCTCGTCGAGCTCTGCCTCCGACACCCCCAGGCTCGCCGCCAAGCGCGTCCGCGTGCTGGTGACGAGGTGCTCGCGGGCCGAGGTCAGCCACCTCGCGGCCGTCGCGCGGTGCACGTCGTAGACCTTCCCGATGTCGTCGATGCTCAAGCCTTCGACCAGGCTCATGCGCAGCACCGTGCGCTCCCGTTGATCGAGCCCGGCGAGCGCCTCGGCAAAGCACGCCTTGAAGTGACGGCGATGCTGCTGCTTCAAGAACCTGAGCTCGGGGTCCGCGTCGGGAGACGGCAACACCGCCAGGCCCTCATCTGATGACTCGGCGTTCACCGCAGCGCCTCGTCGCAGCTTCTGTGCGGCACGCACGGCGAGCACCTTGAGCCACACCGCGAGCGCGCCACGCCCCGAGTACGACAGGAACGCCGACGTCTGCCCTGGCCCGGGCGCGAAGAACTGGGCGCGAATTCGTTGGAGCGCATCGGGCGCGAGGTCCGCGTTGCCGTCGACGCGCGAGAGCACCCGGGACAACGGCGCCAGAAAGACCGACTCGAAGATCGATGCCGCAGCGGGCACACCATTGAGACATGCGGCGCACAGCAACAGCCCTTCTCCCGAGAGTCCTTCGAGGCCAGCCTCGTCGACCTCGCTCGGCGCCACCCGGGCGACGTGGGCTGCGAACGCCTCGACCGGAACTTCGAGCGCGGGCCAGGACTCCGTGCCCTGGCGATGCAGCGCGGTGAGCGAACGCTGGAGCTGGTCGGCGTCGACGACGCCTCGGCCTGACGTTCTCCAGCCAGCCACGGCAGCGCTCGTCGAGGGGCGACCCATTCGCAGGCACATGTTAGCCGAGCCGAACGATTTCGAGAGGATGCGATGACGTGCGACTTCGGCAGCGGTGCTGGCTCCCGTCGGTATGCGGCTCTTCGTCCTTGCTCTCCTGCTGTCGTCGGCCTTCTCCTGCCAGACCCGTGCGGTCGTCGTCCGCAGCATGGAGTGTCAGCGCGTCTGCCCGGGGTGTTGCGACGTGACCGGTGCCTGCCTGACCGGGGAAGACAACGATGCGTGCGGGGCGCCCGGGGCCGCGTGTTCGGCGTGTGGCAGCTCCGAGACCTGCTCGGCGCGCAGCTGCGTCGGGCGACCGGTCGATGCAGGTACCGGCCAGACCGAAGATGCTGGAGTTCAGGCGCCGGACGCTGGAGCCTTCCCACCCGTCGACGCGGGAACGGCCACGCCGACGCCCTGCCCGCCCGACGGCTGGTGCCTCGATGGGATGACCTCGACGGGACAGTCAGTGACGACGAATCACCTGCGCTCGGTCTGGGCACGCGCGACCAACGACGTGTGGGCGGTGGGCGATCAAGGCACGATCCTGCACTTCGATGGGGTCGCATGGCGAGCCGAGCAGTCCGGCATCGGCGATGACTTGTTCGCGGTCTGGGCTGCGGGCCCGAACGACGTCTGGGCGACCGGCGGCAGTGGCGATCCCTCGCGAGACATCGGGGTGATCGTCCACTTCGATGGCACGTCCTGGAACGTCGCGCGTCGCGGCCTCAAACGCATCGACGCGGTGTGGGGCTCGAACGCGTCGGACGTCTGGTTCGCAGGAATCGCAGGCACGATGCTGCGGTGGAACGGCACGATGCTCACGACGGTCGCCAGCAACACCACCCGCGACATCGTCGATGTCACCGGAAGCGGGGCACGAGCATGGGCGGTCGGCTCGTCGGGGCTCATCCTCTCATGGGACGGAGCGCGCTGGAGCGAAGTGTTCACGGGCATGACGAGCGGCCTCACCTCGGCGCTCGCCTTCGGTGCGTCACTCGCCTGGGTCGCGGGTGGCAACGGCGCGTTCGCGACGTGGGATGGCACGACCTGGCGCACGCTCTCGGTCGGACAGGAGGTGACGGTGATGGGCATGTGGGGCGCGCGACCTGACGCCGTGTGGAGCGTTGGCCCCGACGGCGAGCTTCACTTCTTCAACGGGGTGTCACCGACGGTGAAGAGCAGCCCGACGACGCGCTTCTTGCGCGACGTGCACGGCAGCGACGCGCGGAACATCTGGGCAGTGGGCTTCAGCGGAACGGTCCTGCGCTATCGCCCCTGAGCCAGCTTCGACGGGCGCCGGCCTCGTGGTAGGCAGCGTCCTCTCTCCTTCGAGGAGGAACTCTTCGCGTGCCCTCTGGAGATGCGCTGCGGGTCTGGTTTCCCGAGATGCTCGAGGTCCTCACGGCCGAGTGGTCGCCATCCACCACCTGGGACGAGCTGGCCGACGTGTGCAGCCGCCTCACTGAGCTTCGAAACAGCCTTCGACACTCGCGAGGCATCCAGGCGCCGCTCATGAGCTGCCCGAAGTGCGGGAGCGTCTCGCGAGCGGTCCTCAGGGACGTCTCCGTCAACTCGGCGCTCTTCGCGCTGCGCAAGGCTGGGGCGCTGCCCGACGCCGACTTTCGGCGCCTCGAGCACGAGTGGAAGAAGCACCGGGCCGCGCAGGGACTTGATGCGTTCGGCAAGAAGAGATCGGCGCCGGCGACCAGCGCGAGCAGCCATTCGGCGGGTTGCTGCTGAACCTCGATCCCCGGTGTCTACCTCCGGTGACCAGCACGAGGCATTCCGAACCCGACAGGTGCCTGGCCCTTGACCGCGCCGCCCGCCCGCGCAACGAACCGGGAAGACGTGCCGAACACCAACCCGAGCGGCAGTCAGGCCGCGGCGAAGACCTTCGTCGTCGTCATGGGCATCGTCTCGCTCTTCGGCGACATGACGTACGAGGGCGCCCGGGGACTCGTCGGCCCGTACCTCGCGCTGCTGGGCGCGAGCGCGACGGCGGTTGGCTTCGCGGCCGGGCTCGGTGAATTCCTCGGGTATTCGCTGCGGCTCTTCACCGGCTGGCTGGGCGACAAGACCCGCGCGTATTGGCCGCTCGTCATCGCCGGCTACGCGGTGAACTTCGTCGCGGTGCCCGGGCTCGCGCTCGTGGGGAGCTGGCAGGCGGCCGTGGCGCTCCTGCTGCTCGAGCGCATCGGCAAGGCGATTCGGAGCCCCTCGCGCAGCACTCTCGTCTCGTACGCCGCCAACGAAGCCGGTGTGGGGAAGAGCTTCGGCATCGAAGAGGCGCTCGATCAGATCGGCGCCGTGAGCGGCCCGCTGCTGACCGCGCTCGTCATCTGGGTCGTTCGCGACGAGCCCGCGCAGGCCCGCTACCGCCTCGCGTTCCTGGTGTTGATGCTCCCGGTGTTCCTGAACCTCGGCTTCGTCCTGTTCGCGCGCAGGAAGTACCCACGCCCCGAAGCCTTCGAGCAGTCGACGCCGAAGCCGCAAGTGCACCGAGGCGCCCTCTTTCGCTGGTACCTCGTCGCGGTCATGCTCCTCGGCCTGGGGTTCGCCGACTGGGCGCTGGTGGCCTTTCACGCGACGCGCACGGGTCAGCTCGAGCTCGGCACGCTCCCCTTGCTCTACGCCGGGGTGATGGGCCTCGACGCGCTCGCCGCGCTGGCCTTCGGCACGTTGTTCGACCGCTTCGGGCTCTCGGTCCTGGCCGTGAGCGCGCTCATCTCTGCCGTCTTCGCGCCGCTCGTGTTCCTGGCCCCATCTGGCTGGGCCCTCGTCGGCGGCGCAGCGTGCTGGGCCATCAGCATGGGCGCGCAGGACTCGATCTTCAAGGCAGCCATCGCGCAGCTCGTTCCGAAAGAGGAGCGCGGGCGGGCGTACGGTGTCTTCTTCGCGCTCTTCGGCTTCGCGTGGTGGGTGGGGAGCACGGCCATGGGGTGGCTCTACGACCGTTCGCTGACCGCGCTCGTCGTCTTCTCGATGGTGACACAGCTGGCTGCAGCGCCGCTCTTCATCGTGCTCGGCCGGCGGCTCTCGACGCGCCCCGCTCGGTGAGTCGGGCTCACCCGCCGAGCGGCGCTCGACGTGTGGCTCCGTCGAACCGTTCGTCAGCGCCCGGCTTCCGTTCGTCGCGAGACCCGACGTCAGGCCTGCCAGTCGGGCATCTTCCGGCTGACCGCACGCGCTCCTGCGTCACGGCCACCAAAGGAGTCCGACATGCCCTCCCCTACGCTCGCCGTCATCGGCGGAACCGGCTTCGCTGGCGCTGCCACCGTCAACGCGCTCGTCGCTGCTGGCCAGCCCGTTCGAGTCATCGCCCGCCACGCGCCGACCGACACCCGCGCCCACGTCGAAGGGTTCGCGGCCAACGCGGCCGACGCGAACTCGCTGACTCCGGCGCTCGAGGGCGTGCGGACCGCTGTCCTCTGCGCGCGCCCGGATTACTGGACGTGGCCGACCGAGCTGGTGCCGATGTTCCAGAACGTGCTCGAGGCGGCGCGGCGAACGGGAACCCGGATCGTGCTCTGCGACAACCTGTACGCGTATGGCGTGCCGAACGGCCCGATGACCGAGTCGTCGCCGCTCAACCCACACGGGCCCAAGGGCCGCGCCCGCAAAGAAGCCGCGGAGCTGATGATGAAGGCGCACGAACTCGGCGAGGTGCAGGTCGCCATCGGCCGCGCTGCCGACTTCTACGGGCCGGGCGTCACCTACCCGAACCTGAAGATGCTCTTCGGCGCGGCGCTGCAGGGAAAGACGGTTCGGGTGATGGGCGAAGGCACCACGCTCCACTCGACGTCCTTCATCAACGACGTGGGGCGCGGCCTGGCCACGCTGGCGCTGCACGGCGAGTCCTTCGGAAAGGTGTGGCACCTGCCGGTCGCGCCACCGATGACCGAGCTCGACCAGGCGCACCGCATCGTCGCCCTCTCGGGCACTGGCGCGTCGGTCGGCCAGCTCCCCTCGTGGGCCGTTCACGCCATGTTCAAGGTGATGGGGCTCTTCTCGCCGATGATGCGGGAGCTCCCCGAGGTGCTCTACCAGCACGAGCAGCCGTTCGTGGTCGACGACAGTCGCTTCGTGAAGGCCTTCGGCGTGCGCGCGACCGACTGCGACACCGCGATCCTCGAGACGCTCGCGTTCTGGAGAACGAAGCTGGCGCTCGTCGGGCCAGCAGCGGCGCGCGCGGCCTGAACCGCTCAGAGGCTGGCGAGGGCGACCCGGTACAGCGCGCGATAGCCCATGCGCGGCGCCGGCTCGAACCGCTCGGCGTGGAACATGTCCTTCAACACCTGCGCGCCGGCCGGAGAGTCCTTCATCACCAACAGGGCCTTCTCGAGGTCGGTCACCAGCTGGCCCGACATCGACATCGCCACCGCGACGCCATCGTTCGGGGACTCCTCGGTGTACGCGAGCACGCGGAAAGCCTGCTGCTGGCCCGGCCAGACTTCGTCGATTCCCGTCGCGTCACCTTGCCCGCTCTTCGTCGGCGCGAACAGGCTCGTCACGTCGACGGCCCCTTTCGCGACCAGCTCGAGCGCGGCCTTGTAGCTGCCGACGAAGTCCTGCTTGAGGAAGAGCTTCGCGGGGTCGTGCCCCTGCTCGCGCAACCACGCCATCGGCAGCAGGTAGCCACCGACCGAGTCGCGATCGCTCCACGCCGCCGAGGTGCCCTGCAGGGTGTCCTTCGTGATGTTGGCGTCAGCGCGGCACACGAGCGCGGCCCGGTAGGTCGAGGCGCCATTGCGCACGCCACGCACCAGCACGCGAACGCCCATGGCCTCGATGCGCGCGCAGACGAACGGCGGCGCCCACGCGGCGTCGACCTTGCCGCCCAGCAGCTCCTTCGCGAGCGATTCGTACGAGGCGGGAACGACGACCTCGGCGGGCTTGCCGAGCGCCTCGGACAGGTAGCCCTGGAGCGCCACCGACCGCGCGTGCACGTCAGCCAGGGTCGGAGGCACGGCGAAGCGAAGGGTGGCGCGCGCGGGCCTGGGAGGATTCGAAGTGGGCATCACGCCTCCACAGAGAGCTTCTTCACTTCGTCATCGGCGAGGCCGAACGTGCTCTGCAACAGCTCGAGCACGCGCAGCTCGGCATTCCTCGGGCCGCCGTCGGACTTCGCGACCCGGACGGCGAGCTGAAACGCCTTGCGCCGCTGCGCCACGGTGGTGAGCCCTCGCGCCAGCACCGCCAGACGTCTGGGCAACCCCTCTGCGGCGAGGTTCGCGATGGCCGTCTTGAGCGCCGCTTCCGCCGCCGGGCGCGACACGTCGCGGAACACCGGGTCACCCGCGAGGTTCTCGAACATCGTCAGCAGCTCGGCTTCACGCACGATCCCGTCGGCGGCTCCTACCAGCACCATCGTCTCGGTGAGCAGCAGTTCGGGTGGCTCACCCAGCACTTCGGTGAGTGACTCCCCGCGCTGCACGACGTCGACCACCTTCTGTACTTCGACTTCCGAGATGCCGAGCGCCGACTGGATCGTCTTGAGCAGACCGAGCTCTTCGCGCGTCGCCTTGTGGTCGGCGAACGCGATGCTCGCGGCGAGGCCGAACGCCAGCAGACGGTTGCGGTGCTCGGGCAGGCGCTCGCGCAGGCTCGACAGCACGTCTTCGAGCTTCTTCGCGCTGGCGAGCTTGCGCACCGAGTCTTCGACGAGCGCGTTGAGCGTGTCTGCGTCGGTGCCTTCGAACTCAGGTCGCTCGATGACGCGCGCGATGAGAATGCGCAGCTCCCTTGGCTCGACGGTGCCGTCGGCGCTCGCGGCGAGCAGCATCGCCTCGATCAACGCCGCGTTCCGCTCGGCTCGGGCCTTCTCGATCGACTCACGCGCCATGGCTGTCTCCCCCTCCAGAGGCGACGGCGTCACCGAGCTTCAGTGCCACCAGCGCTTCCGGCTGCTTGAGCTTCGCGCGCTGCGGAGCCTCTTCCGTCGGCGCGGTCCAGAACTGCTTGTCCAGCAAGTGCGAGACGTGCAGGTTCCCCATCGCCGAGACGATGCTGCTGCGCACGTTGGGAATGTCCTTTGAGAGCTCCTGGACCAGCCGCTTCACGCGCTGGCGCTGCAGGTTCTCTTGCGAGCCACAGAGGTCGCACGGAATGATGGGGAAGGCCTTGAGCTCTGAGAAGCGGGCGATCTCGGCCTCGCTGGCGAACGCGAGCGGGCGAATCACCGTGTTGCGGCCGTCATCGCTGTGGAGCAGGGGCGGCATGGTCGCCGAGGCGCCGGCGAAGAAGAGGTTGAGCAGGTAGGTGTGGATGAGATCGTCGCGGTGGTGGCCGAGGGCGATCTTGTTGCAGCCGAGGTCGACGGCCGCGTTGTACAAGATGCCCCGGCGCAGGCGGCTGCACAGCGAGCACTGGGTCTGCCCCGGCTTCAGCTTGTCGAGGACGATGGAGTACGTGTCCTCCTTCAGCATGCGGTAGGCGTACCCGTTGTCCTTCAACCAGCCCTCGAGCAGGTGCCCCGGGAAGCCGGGGTGGCCCTGGTCGAGGTTGACGGCGATGAGCTCGAAGTTCACGGGCGCGCGCCGGCGCAGCTGCTCGAGGCCGTGCAGCATGGTGTACGAGTCTTTGCCGCCCGACAGGCACACCATGATGCGGTCGCCGTCGGCGATCAGGTTCCATTCGGCGACGGCCTTCCCCATGGCCGACACGATGCTCTTCTCAAGCTTGTCGAGCTCATTCATAAGTCGTCTTCCCGGTGGGGCGCCGCGCAAGTAGCCCAAACGCGAGGTTGTTGCTAGTCGCGCGCCCGTGCCGATTCCAGAAGTGGTGGTCGACGTCAGCCGCGGGTCACAACTTGATGACGTGATCGCCGGCGTGAGCCGGGTGAAGGAGTTGGCGGTCGACGTCGAGGCCGACTCGATGCACGCCTTCAAGGCGAGCCTCTGCTTCGTGCAGGTCGGTACCGACGAGCGCATCTGGCTGCTCGACACGCTCCAGCCGGACGTCCGGGTGGGCGCGATGGCCGAGGTGTTCGCCGACCCCTCGCGCACGAAGATCTTCCACGCGGCGATGGGCGATCTGCAGTACCTCGCCGAAGCCGGAATTCGCGTCTCGGGGCTCTTCGACACGCACCGGGCGGCGACGCTCTTGAACTGGCCGAAGGTGGGGCTGGGCGACCTGGTGAAAGAGAAGCTCGGCGCGACGCTGAAGAAGGAGCACCAGCAGGCCGACTTCTCGGTGCGCCCCCTGCCGGCCGAGCTGCGCGCGTACATCGCCGACGACGTTCGCTACCTGACGGAGCTGGGCCGCATGGTTCGGCAGAGCTGCCGCGACGCCGACGTGTTGGAAGAGGTCGAGCTCGACTGCGCGCGGATGTGCGCCGAGGCCCAGGTGCGGCCGGACATCTTGCAGACCGAGCTGAAGCTGCCGAGGCAGGGGCTCAACCCCAAGCAGATCGCGCTGGCGCAGGCGGTCGCCAGGCGGCTCCACGTCCTGAGGCTGGCGCTCGCCGAGAAGGCGAACGTCCCGATGGGGCGCATGTTGTCGAACACCGCGCTGGGAGAGCTCGCCACGCGCGCGCCGACGTTGATGCCCGAGCTGGTGCGCATCAAGAACGTGCGCGGCCAGTTCGCGCGAGAGCACGGTGAAGAGGTGCTCGCCGTCGTGAAGGAGTGCATCGACGCGCAGCGCGCCGGCACCCTGGTGGTGGAAGAAGAGAAGAAGGATCGCGAGCCCGGCAAGCGCCGACGGGCCGACGCGCTGGTCGCGTTCCGGAAGGACGCCGCCGCGAAGCGCAACGTGACCCCGTCGGTGGTGCTGTCGAACCCGCTGGTCGACGAGATCGCCTCGCTGAACCCGGCCGCGCCCGAGCTGCTCGCCACGCTCCCGTGGTTCGGTCCGAAACGCCTGGCGTTGTACGGCGAAGCGATCGTCGCGACGCTCGCCGCGGTGAGGTGATGCTCGGGCTGCTGATCCTCTGCTTCAGCCTCGGCGCCCTCGCGCGTCGACTTCCCTCGGTGCCGCGCGAGACGCCGAACGTCCTGAACACCTGGGTGCTCTTCGTCTCGCTGCCGGCGCTGGTGCTCAAGACGGTGCATGGCGTCGCGCTCGAGGCCCGGTTCTTCGTGGCGGCAGGCGTGCTGTGGGCGCTGTTCGGGCTCGCGGCGCTGGTGGCGTTCGTCGCGGTGAAGCGCGGCTGGGCCACGCGAGAGGTCGCCGGCGCGCTGGCGTTGAGCACCGGCCTGGGCAACACCGCCTTCATCGGCGTCCCGCTCCTCGAGGCGCTCGGCGGTCCGGGCGCCGTCGCTCCCGCCGCGATGATGGATCAGCTCGGCAGCTTCCTCGTCTTCGCGCTGGGCGCGGTGCCCTTCGCGATGTCGTTTGGTGGCGAGAGCACCCGCCCCGCCATCGTCCTCAAGCGCCTGCTGACGTTCCCTCCGTTCCTCGCGCTGGGGCTGGCGTTCGCGCTTCGGCCCGTGGTGTTCCCCGCCGGCCTGGAGTCGGTGCTCACGCGCTTCGCCGACATGTTGACGCCGCTCGCGCTGGTCTCGGTCGGCTGGCAGCTCGAGCTGTCGAGCCTTCGTGGGAACGGCGGCGCGCTGGCGCTGGGCCTGTCGTGGAAGCTGCTGGGCGCCCCGTTGGTGATGCTGGGGGTGCTGCTGCTCCTCGGCGGCGCGTTCGGCCTGACCGATCGCGTGGCCGTCGCTCAGGCTGCGATGGCGCCCATGGTGACCGCCGCGGTGCTGGCGACCCAATACCGGCTCGCCGCGCCCGTCTCTGCAGCCATGTCGGCGGTCGGAGCCCTGCTCTCGTTCGTCACGGTGCCTGCGTGGTGGGCGTTGACCGAGCGCTTCGTGTCGAGGTGACCCGATCAGCGCGACGGCGGAAGCGCATACGTGACGACGGCGTGCGCACACGGCTCGTCGGATGAGGCGGGGCGCAGCGACACTTCACCGACCGCGAGCGAACGACCCAGTTTCAGCATCGACGCTTCGGCGACCAGCGCCTCCGGCTTCGGGCGGCGCAGGAAGTTGATCGAGAGGTTGGTCGTCACGGCGAGCGGGACTTCGCCGATGGCCGAGAGCACGAGCGCGTACATGGCGGTGTCAGCCAACGCCATCATCGTCGGGCCAGAGAGCGTGCCACCGGGTCTGAGCTGGTGCGCTCGGTACTCCAGCACCAGGTCGGCGCGTTTCCCATCGGCGGAACGCACCTTCGGCGTCTGCACCTCGGGGAACTCCCTGCTCAAGAACGCCTCGATCTGCGCTGCCGTCATGCCTGCCATGGAACGGCTTCTGCTCCGCGTCTCGTCGACGAACAAGGTGATTGCCGCGAGCCCTTCACCTCGCCGCCTGCGCGCCGTACAAGCTCCACATGCTCCTGTCCGACGCCGAGCGCGAAGCGACCTTCGACCTCGTGAAGGCTGCGCAGTCGGAGTTCATCGCTCACTTTCCCGGAGACGGTGGCCATCGCCAGCCGCTCCACGTCGTGTACGGCGGCCTGCACCTGTTCTCGGCGAACACGCCCGAGAAGCTCGGTCAGGTCGCGCGCACGATGCTGTCGACGTACGCCCCGAACGCCGCGGCGCTGGCGGCCCTCTTCGAGCTCCAGGACGTGCACGCCGACGAGGTGTTCGCGCGCGTGAAACACAAGCTCGAGCTCGAGCCCGTTGAGGACTTCCGCATCGACGCAGAGGACGGCTACGGGCCTCGCTCCGACGCCGAAGAAGACGAGCACGCGAGCCGCGCAGGACACGAAGTCGCCGGCCTCCTCGCGACGGGCAAGGCGCCTCCCTTCCTCGGGCTGCGCATCAAGCCGCTGTCAGCCGAGCTCGCGCCCCGCGCGCTTCGAACCCTGGAGCGCTTCTTCCTCGCGCTCGGGGCGAAGACGCCCAGCGGGTTCCTCGTCACGCTCCCCAAGGTGACCGACCGCCGCCAGGTGCAGGCCATCGTCTCTGTCCTCGACGCCCTCGAACGGAAGCTCTCGCTCGCCCCGCAGACGCTCCGGCTCGAGGTGATGATCGAATCGGCGCCCGGGCTCTTCGATGCCGCCGGGAAGCTCTCACTCCCCACGCTCGTCGAGGCAGGTCGCGGTCGCCTCTTCGCCGCCCACCTCGGCGCCTACGACTACACGGCGTCGATGGACGTCGCCGCGCCCCGGCAGCGGCTCGATCACCCCGCCTGCGATCACCTGCGCCAGCTGATGAAGACGTCGTTCGCGGGCACAGGTGTCTTCCTCTCGGATGGCGCGACGACCCAGTTGCCGATCGCCCCGCACAAGGGTGAAGGCCACGCGGACGAACGTCGTGCAGAGAACACGGCGGTGGTGCACGCCGCCTGGAGAGCCCACGCCGAGAACATCAGGCGCGCGCTCGATCAGGGCTTCTTTCAGGGGTGGGACCTGCACCCCGGCCAGCTGGTGCCCCGCTACGTCGTGTCGTTCGCGTTCTTCCTGGCGAACCGGGCGGCGATGACGAAGCGACTGTCGAACTTCGTGGCTCAGCTCGGACAGGCCACGGCCGTCGGGACGTCGTTCGACGACGCCGCGACCGGCCAGGGGCTGCTCAACTTCTTCCTTCGGGGCTGGTCGTGTGGAGCGTTCAGCCAGGCCGAGGTGGAAGCGACGGGCCTGTCCATCGACGAGCTCCGCACGCGCGACTTCGGCGCCATCGTGCGCGCCCGACGTCGCTGAGCCTTCAGAGCTTGAGCGGTCCCTGCGCGTCGACCTTCGCGATGACGTCTTTGGTGAGGTCCTCAGCCGTCGACCAGACGACCGCGCCCTTCTCGAGCACCGCCTCGAGCTTGTTCTGCTTCGCCAGCTCGATCACCACCGGCTTCGCGCGCTCGATGACCTGCTGCCGAAGGTTGGCCCGCTTCTGCTCGAGCTGAGCGAGCAGCTCGCGCTTCTTGTCTTCAGGCTGGGCCTTCGCCTCGTTCCACGTCGTCTCGAGCGCCTTCGCCGCGTCTGCGCCGACCTTGCTCGCGTCGAGCAGGAGCGTGGTGTCGAGAATCCCGATGATGGCCATATGGACCTTTTCTACCCTGCATGCATAGGGTGCAGCCATGCCCAATGTGTCTGGCCCCCGCCCCCTGCCTGGTACCGGTACCGTCTCGTCCACCACCCCGACGACGCCGACCGCTCCCGCGTCTTCGACTCAGGCCACGCAGGCGAACGGCTGGGCGCCTGGAACGGGCACGCGCGGCACGGCGAACCCGAATATCTCGTCCCCGGCTTCCAGCGCGGCCGACGTGCAGGCGACCCTGCCCAACCCCGTCCGGTCCGCGGTGAACGCGAACATCGACCGGCTCAACTGCCGCATCGAAGTCGCGCTGGGTCACGACGCGATGAGCATGGCGCGAGGCCGCACGCCCGTGCGTGAAGGGGACGTGCTGACCGACGCACAGCAGACCGAGCTCAAGAACGCCTCGGTCGACTTCATCAAGGACATGCCGATCGGCGCGCTGTCTCCCGAGATCACCAGCGGCATTCAGGAGCGCCTCAAGTCTGCAGGTGTGGACGTTCGGGACATCGCCAGCACGAAGCTCGGAGACCTCGGCGCCATCGGCGGCGACATCGCCAGGGACCTGCTGAAGGACCTCAAGAGCAACTCTCCGGCGGCGTACTACGGCCTCGCGGCGGGCGCGGCGGCGGCAGCGGGCTACGCGGCATGGACCGGCGGCAGCCAGAAGCTCCAGAGCCTCGGCATCAAGCCTGAGATCAAGCAGAAGTTCTTCGACGACAAGCTCGAGGTGAAGCTGCGCGGCGACTGGCAGGCGCACTTCAAGGACTTCAAGGTGTCGGGCACGGCGACGTACACCCAGAACCTCGGCGACCACTGGAAGCTCTCGGGCAGCGTGAGCGCAGACCCGACGGGCTTCACGCGCGCTGGGCTCGGCGCGCAGTACACGTCGGACACCCTCTCTGCGAACGCCTACCTGAACGCCAACCGCAGCGGCCTCGAGAACGTCGGGGGCAGCCTGGTCTATCGACCCAACGACGACTTCCGTCTCTCGGTGGGCGTCGATCACAACTTCCAGACGGACCGCACCACGGCGCAGGCCGAGGCGACCTGGAAGGTGCGCGACAACGTCGACTTCGCGCTCTCGGCGAGCCACGACAACCGCGGTGACTCGCGCGTCGGGGTCGGCGTTCGCATCAGCTTCTGATCACTCCGGGCTGATCAGCGCGGCTGCTACAGCGCTGTGTCACACGGAAAGTCCACACCACCCTGACAGCCCTGTCGTGCTACGACGCCGGGGACGCACCCGAGGTCGATCAGCTTTGACCTGATCGGCAACGAATCGCGCGCTGTCAGCGCTGGTCCTCGAAGGAACGACATGGCTTCGCAGTTGCACCACGCGCGGCTCGTGAGAGTCGTGGGCTGGGCGGCGATCGCCATCGCGATGACGGGGTGTGTGACGGTCTACCAACCGCTGGTGGGCCTGCAGCGCCCGATCGCCGTCGACCCCCAGTCTCCCAACACCTTCACCTCGACGCGCGTGCTGCTGCGCTGTCACCCGGCCGATGGGGTCGAGCCCGATGTGCTCTGCCGCAACCTGCGCAGCTCGCTGTCGAAACAGGGCGCCACCGTGACGACCGAGGTGGTGCGGCCTTCGGCACGGGCAGCGGCAGCCACGCCGTCCGAGACGCCACCGCAGTACATCATCGACATCACCTCGAAGCTGATTCACCAGCACGACGACCCCCTGCTCGCGGTCCTCAACGTCCTCTCGTTCACCCTCGTCCCGGCGATCAGCGAGCTCACCTTCGGGCAGGAGATCAGAATTCGTGACGCGCAGGGCTTCGTGCTCGCGCAGCAGTCGTTGCAGGAGCGCTTCATCGAGTCGTTCGGCCTCGGCGTCTGGGCCCTCAACGGGATCATCGATCTGATCATCCGCCCGAAGAGCGAGCAGGTGACCGGCGACGGGTACAAAGCGGAGTTCACCCGCGACCTGCACGGGCACCTGGCGCAGCTGCTCTACAACGCGAAGGTTCGCGCGCGAGTCATGAACAGCTTCGCGCCCGGGGCCAGCGCCGAGAAGGCGAAGGGGGCGTCGCCGTGAGGCTGCTCCTGCTGCTCGTGCTGGTGCCCGCCTGCGCGATCGACCCGCTGTATTTCAAGTCGCGCGCCGAGCGACGCAACCTCGACTGCTATCGACTCTCACAGACCGACGCCGCGGCGAGGTTTCCCGGCCAGGTGCCTCCTCCACCGGGCAAGCAGATCGCCGGCGACAACACCGACGTCCTCACCTGCAGCACCCGGTACGTGCAGACCGCCGAGCGGCCTGCTCGCGACGAGGCCATCCTCTCCACGCTGACAGCCCAGGTGACCGGCCTCACCGAGACCGCCAGCGCGCTCGTCGACCCGGGAGCGCTGTGGCACGTCGACGCCTTCTATCCGTCGTTGCCAGTGGCTCAGAAGATCGCGGTGGCTGCGCGCACGTTGCTCGCGGAGCGCGGCCTGCCGGTCTCCGATCGGGTCCCGACCCTCGCGGCCGGTGACGTTGCCGTGCTGGCGACGCTGCCGCAGAGCGACGTCTACCGAATCGCGTGTGCGCGTTCGTACTCGACCGCCGTGATGGCGGAAGATGACGTCTTCCTCGGGCTGATGCTCGTCGACCCGCAAGAGACGATCCTCCACGGCGGTATCTGCCAGCGCGGCGAGTGGCGGTGGCTGCCATGACGCGGGCGCTCGGTTTCGATGAGGCGCGAACGCAGCGCGCGATGCGACGAGCGACGCTGCTGACGCGCGCGCTCCTGTCGGGTGCAGTCGTGATTCTGGCGGCGACGAGCCGCGCAGAGGACGACGTCGACCTGCGCGAACGACAGCTCGACCTCTTGCGCGCCGAGGTGGGCAGCCAGGTGCAGCTGCAGGCAGCGGAGCTGATCGACGAGCTCGTCTACGGGTGGACGCTCCGCGCGCCGTTCGACGTCGACACGGGCGTGGTGCTGGCCGGCGTCTCGGTGCCGGTGTCGCTGGGCACGGGCCTCGAGGCGTATCTCGAGAACCACCTCGCCGGGCTCGTCACCCGCAACCCGAGGACCCACGTGCAGCTGGTGCACTGCCCGGCGTGTTCGGCCTGGGTCGTTCACTCGGGCTCGAAGGGCACGGTGGTGGCGCGGGGCTTCGACGCGCCCGAGGCGCTCTCGCAGGCGGGCCTGTCCTCGGGGTCGAAGCACGCCCTCTTCCTCGACTTCGAAGCCGAGGGTTCGTCGCTGGTGCTTCGGGCGCGAATCACCACGCTCGATGCCACCTTGCGCATCGTCTCGGCCCGCACGTTGTCGACCGCGACCTCGGCGCCCGCGATGCTGCGCGAGAGTGAGCGACTGACGAGCGTGGCCGAAGCCCGCAAGGAGTACCTCGAGGCGCTGGGTGGGCGTGGCCTCTTCCTCGTACCGGTGCGCGTGGGCGTGCGCTCGTACGCGCCAGGCACCCAGTCGCAGATCAACGCGGCGCCCTTCCTGTGGGTGAGCGCGGGGCTCGAAGCGGCGTTCAGTCAGGCGCGTGCGTGGACGGCGAGCATGAACGCGGCGTTCTCGTGGCTGCCGCAGTCGCACGTCGCGGTGATGGCGCAGGGACGCATCGCCCGGCTGCTGACGGGGAACTCGACCTCGCTGACGTGGCCCGACGTCTACGGGTTCCTCGGCGCCGGCGTCCTCTTCGGCTCGGGGCGCGGCGTGCTCATCTTCCGGAACACCAACCCGACGATCGACGACATCCTCAACAACGGCACCAACAACGAGCCGCGAACGACGCTGGGCATCCTCACCGTCGGGCTCGAGGTCCGGGTGAAGAACCGCATCAGCATCATCGGGTTCCTCGAGACGCTGCCGGCGCTCGAGACGACCGACAACATCGGCAACTTCATCGACTTCGGCATCCGGTTTCAGTCGTTCGGTGTGGAGGTGGCGTTCTGCTTCTGACCCGCGCCATGTCGATCGTGCTCCTGCTCTCGTCGGTGACGGCGATGGCGCAGCGTGAGGCCTCGCGCGGAGCCCTCGCGCGACTGGAAGAGGCGCTCCCGAGGCGGCTCAACGATGGGGTGCTGTCGCTGAAGGACATGACGCCGGCGCTGATCGTCAGCACGCAGCCTGCGTTCGAGCAGACGCGCGCCTGGTATCCCGCTGCGGCCGTGACGGCGTTGTCTCGCGTGTTCGGCCCCGGAGCGTTGCGCGCGTGCGAGGCGTGCATGGCGCAACGGCTCACCGTGGAAGACGGGCGGCTCGAGCAATACGCCACGAGCCTCTCGGTGCAGGACCTGGTGCGCCTCGACGAAGTCACGCGCGGAAGCACCGCTCGGGCCGTCAGCGCGATCTGGATCGACGAGACCCTGGAGGGCGTCGCCATTCGCATCGTCGACCTGCGCAACGGCCGCATTCTGCTCGCGGAGAACATCGACCAGAACCTGGTGTCGATCACGACCAGCAAGACCACGGTGACGCTCGCGCAAGAACTCGAACGCCGCGCCCGGGGCGACAGCATCACGCACCTCTTCGTCGACCTCGGCCTGTTGCCGCAGCAGCACATCTCGCTCGACTGGCTCGAGCAGTGGGGGCCCGACAACGCGAACCTCTCTGGCTTCACCATCTCGGTCATCGACCCCCTCATCGGACTCGGCGTGTCGTACTTCCGGGTCATCCCTCCGGCCTTCAACCTGATGGTGGGCGCGAAGTTCCTGGTGAGCGTGCCGAACGCCGTCATCACCTCGTTCAACCCCGACAACCCGATGCCGTTCCTGGGCGACTCGCTCTTCACTGGCGTGTTCATGCTGCGCCTGCCGCTCTTCAAGACGAACTACGCGTTGCTCGCGTCCATCTCGACGAACGGCCGTGTGGCCGTCGGCGTCTCGTTGCTCAACTTCTCGCTGCTGCCCTTCCTGCCATGAACCACCTCAGCGCTCTGCTCCTCGCCTGCGTGCTGTGCACCTCGTGCGCCGCGAGGAACTACACGTATTACCTGATCGAACCGACGGTGAAGAAGAACACCACGCTCAAGGAAGACGACACGCTGGTGCGGCCCTTCGGCTACGGCTCGACGACCGTGATGAAGGTGCGGTGGAACGACGGCAAGGTGCTCACCGAGGTCGACGTGCCAGTGCTCGCGAGCGGCCAGCGCATCGTCATCGAGCACGGCGCAGGCAGTGCAGGCGTGAAGACCATCGCGCCGATGCGCCTGGTGCCTCCGCCGCCGACGAAGGCCGACACGTCGCTCGTCGAGGCGTACCGCGCGCGGGGCCTGAAAGTCGAAGAAGACGTGCCCGACGTCAGCATCACGAGAGCGCAGGCGCTGATGCAGGAAGCCACCCGCGCCGGCAACTACGCGCTGGCCCTCGAGTGGTGCGAGACGGTGCTGCAGCGCTACAAGTCGCACCCGGAGTTCCTGAGGGCGAAGGCCTCGCTGCTGTTGATGATGGGCGAGCGCGACAAGGCCATCGAAGTCTACGAGGCGGCCGAGGCCGTCGAGAGTGATCCCGCCGTTCGCAAGAAGCTCGAAGAGCTTCGCAAGCAACAACCCTGACGAAAGAGGAGCACCCCGTGCAGCTGCTCGGAATCGCCGTTCTCGGTTTCATCGTGTGGTTCGGCTTCTCGGACCGCGAAGCAGGCCGCGCCGTCTCGGCCTTCGACTTTCACGCGCTCGTGATGGTCGTCGTCGGCTCGTCGTCGGCGGTGCTGTTGTCCTCATCGGGTCGCAACGCCCTGCGCACGCTGCTGGCGCTGAAGGAGCTGGTGCCTGGCCTGCGCTCGTTCCACCTCACGACCGAGGCGATGGAGAAGGAGCGCGAGGAGCTGTGTTCGCTGTGGAAGAACGGCCAGCGGAGCGCCGCGGTCGCCCTCGCAGAGAAGAGCGCGTTCCAGTCCACGAAGCACACGCTCGAGCTGCTGCTCCAGCGCGCCCACGAGACCTCGAGCGCGAAGGTGTTCACCGAGCTGCGGCACGACGAGATCAGCGACTGGCAGCCGGCCATCAGCAACTGGGAGATGCTCTCGAAGCTGGGCCCCGCGTTCGGAATGGTCGGCACCATCACGGGCATGATCCAGCTCTTCAAGAACATGTCGTCAGAGAACCTGAACATCGGCGCGGCGATGTCCCTCGCGCTCTTGGCGACCCTCTACGGAGTGGCGTTCGGCGCAGGCATCGCAGGGCCCATCGGCCACTTCTGGAACGGCCTGCTCGACGAGCGCCTGGGCGTGCTCGAGCGCTGCGAGAAGAGCGTGAACGAGCTCGTCACGCGCGGCGCGGGGGCGTGAGATGAGACGACGCAAACCAGTGGGCGAGGAGAGCTGGCTGCTCAGCTACGCCGATCTCATCACCAACCTGCTCCTGTTCTTCGTGGTGCTGCTGTCCGCAGCGAACTTGAGCAAGGGCCGCATGCAGCAGATCGCCAGGAGCCTGTCGGGGGCCGAGCAGCCGAAGAGCCTCGAGTCGATTCGCAAGGACATCGACGCGCGGATCGCGGCGCAGCAGTTGAAAGACCTCGTCTCGACGACGGTCACCAACGATGGCCTCGAGATCTCCCTGAACTCGGGCCTCGTCTTCGACTCGGGCAAGGCCGTCATTCGCCCTGAGATCGAGGCCGTCGTCACCAGCATGCTCAAGACGCTCGAGCCGTACGGAACCGGCTACAGCTTCGCGGTGGAGGGCCACACCGACTCGAACCCGGTCCTCGTGGGCGGTGCGTTCTCGAGCAACTGGGACCTGGCGGCAGAGCGCGCCATCGTCGTGCGGGAGCGCCTCGAGTCGGTCGGCATTCCCCGGCAGCGCGTGCGCGTCGAGGGCTACGCCGACACCAAGCCGCTCCCACCGAAAGAGCTCGAAGGCCTGACGCCCGAGCAGAAGAACGCCCGCCTTCGCCGCGTGGTCGTGAGGATCTACTGATGCGAACGCTCCTGCTCTTCGCTTGTCTGGTCGCCTCGACCGTCGTCGCCCAACCGGCGGTGACGCCCGCGCTGCCAGTCGCCGCGCCGCCGCCCGTGCCCCCGCAGCGCACGATTCCTCCGCAGATCATCCTCGAGGTGCGAGAGCTCGAGCGGCAGTTCGACCAGGCGCTCCTGCGTGACTGCGCGCCAGAGCGCTGCTCGTCGAAGGGGTGCGTCTACCGCGAGCACCTCGCCGTCGACCTCCCCTCGAGCAACACCTCGCTCCCCGGGCTCGGCGCCAACGAAGGGCCCGGTACGGTCGCCGCACAGCTGTACCTGACGCAGGCACGATGCGAGTTCACCCACGAGAAGTCAGTGCCCGCACGAGACGTCGAGGCGCTGTCGCGGCGCCTGGAGCAGCGCCTCTCGAAGGGCTTCCTGCGCGTCGTCATCTCGCGGCAGGTGCTCGAGCCGATCTCCCCCTCACTCGCCGACTCGCCACCTCCGAAAGAGGACAAGCCGCCTGAGAAGAAGGAGGAGCCGAAGGTCGACGTCGCGCCTCCGCCTCCACCGAAGTGGGATGCCGAGGTCGCGCTGCGAGAGCTCTGGCAGGCGCTGTTGCCGCACTTCAGCTGGATGATCGCCGTCTTCCTCGCGACGCTGGCGACGATGGTCATCATCTGGGCTGCGCGACGACTCGGGAAAGAGACGCTCGAAGAGAAGGCGATGCTGGCGCAGCTGACGACCCCTCCCGAGAAGAACGAGCCAGCCCCCGAGGCCCCGAAGGTCGAGACACCCGCCGACGCCGACGCGAGCTACGTGACGGAGCAACAGAACGCGTGGGCCAGACGAATCGCCGACGCCCCCCTCGAGAAAGACGACGCGCTGGTCGGCCACCTCATGCGCGAGTGGCTGCGACAGGGAGAGTTCGCCCTGCTCGCGAAGGCCACGGTGCTCTTCGGAGACCGGCTCTCCGTCGCGTTCCAGAGTGACTCCGCGCTCGCGCCACGGAAGTCCGAGCTCGCGCAGTTCCTCAAGGCGATGGACGCGTCGACGTTGCCCAGCGACGCGCAGTTCTTCCGCACGCTGAACCAGAACGCCGTCGCCGCGTCGTTGCTCGCGCAGCCCGACACCGAGGTCTACCGCAGCCTGCAGGATGAGTTCGGCACGGCCGCGCTGGTGCAGATGATCGAGAAGCTGCCACCGCGACTCGGTGCGTTGTTGTTCGCGCTCGCGCCGCTCGACAAGCAGGACGAGGTCGCCCGGCTGTTGCCCTACCCGCTCAAGCTCGGCGTCGCGCATCAGCTGCTCCAGTCGAACCGCAGCTCGCGACAGGAACGGGCCGCGCTGTTCGACGCAGTGGGGAACGCACGCGAGGGCAAGCCGCTCAAGAACGGCCACGCTCACGCGATGCCCGACGTCGTCGACCAGGGTCAGGAGTTCGACGCCGCGGGCGCCCTCTCGGTGCTGCTCTCGCATCTGGAGGACGCCGATCGCCGCACGCTGTTCGAGCAGGCGCTGTCAGGAGACGGCTTCCCGGGCTGGTACGAGAACATCCTCTCGCCGCAGATGCTGCTGCGCGTGCCACCGGAGCAGCGCGCCGATCTGCTCCTCGAGGTCGACGTGAAGGGGCTCGCGGCCTGGCTCTCGTTGCAACCCGCGGCGCGCCGTGAGGCGTTCGTCGGTCAGCTGTCGACGTCGGTGCAGACGGCCATCAAGGCCAGCATGTCCTTCGGCTCACGCCTCGAGCAGCTCGATCTCGCGCGCAAGGGTCAGGCCGAGCTCGTCTCTTCGGTGAAGCGCCGCTTCGCGCGTGGCGCCGTCACCTTTCCCGAGCTCGTCAACTGACGATGAACCGCGCGCGCGCCACCTCCCGCCTGTTGACGACGCTCGCCGCGACGCTGGTGGCCTCGTGTGTCCTCGACCCGAACAGTGGACTGCCGCTCGGCTGCGGCAAGGTGCCGATCACCGACATCAACGCCAGCTTCTCGATCTCGGACGTGTCGTGGTTCCAGGACGAGCAGACGATGTTCGTCTTCTACCGGGTCGACGCCGAGCAGGGCCTTCAGCCCGAGTCGCTCATCGAGCTGAAGTACCGCACCGACGATCTGATCGTTCCGTGGACGGATCTGAAGCGCCTCACGCCGGTGCACACGCACCTGCCGGTCGACTGCGGAACCACCTCACGCTGCGGCAGCATCAGCCTCAAGGTCGAGAAGGTGCCCCGCGAGGTGGGCCTCAGGCTCCGCTACCACCGCGATGGGGAGGTGAGCCTCGACGCGCCAGTCCTCTTCAACGTGGTCAACGTCGGGCCTGCGCACCTCGCGCGCAGCCTGCTGGTGTACGGCGTATTCAACGAGAACAACACGCTGGTGCAGTGGCGAGCGCGTCACCAGTTCCCCACCATTCGCAACGAGCAGGCGACCGAGCTGGGCTTGCGGCGCGAGTTCTGGGTGACCGACCCGAACTTTGGCGACCTCGACCTTCCCCCGAGCGACAATGTGTACGGCTACTCGTTCTCGCCCGCGTGCCCGAATGATTTCACGTCGCTGCCGTGGCCCGAACGGCGAACCACGGAGCGCGCGATCTTCGAGCCAACGCCTCTGCCACTGCCAGCCTCGACCTCGCCCGTGGTGTGCGCGTCAGCCACGGTCACAGACGCCATCGGGCAGCTCACGACGACCGCCATCGCGCGGAAGAACCCCCAGGTGCGCCCCGCGTTCCCCGGCCTGCGCAGCCCGATTCGCGAAAACGTTCCCGTCGGCTTCATCTTGAAGCCCTGCGATCGAATCATCTCTCAAGAGCACCTCGACATGCAGATCCAGCGGCTCCTGCTGACGGGCGAGCCGGTGATCTGTATCGAAGACTTCCAGACGGTCGGTTTCAGCGATCGCGTTTCGTCGACCATCAAGACGCGCATCGACCAGCAGCGAACCGCAGGGAAAGACATGGTGCTGGTGCTCGTGCTCAACCACGACGACACCACCGGGCGGCTGGCGCGCAACCTCGAAGCGGCGCTCGACAGGGTGTTGGTCCCTGAGCGGGACAAGAGCTCGCCGAGGGTCAGCGGGGCGGTCATCTTCGACAGCACCGCCAGGAAGGTCGTCTCGACGACGTTGAAACAGCTGGTGTTGTGGTGCCCTTCGGTGGCGCGGTCGCCGTTCGACCTCGATGCCGATTCGCAGTCCGACCGCGACTGCCCGGTCGTGCCCGATCAACCCGACCTCGTGCTCGGCCCTCTCAAGCTCAACCAACTGCCGGTTCTTCCGACGCGACAGCAGTACGAGACGTTCGTGAAGAAGTACTCGGCCGCGCAGACCGGCAGCATGAAGAAGATCACCTACAAGGCGCCCGAGCGATCCGCCGTCTCCGAGAACATTCCCGTCGGCGAGTTCGGGGTGATCTCGAAGTTCAACAACGAGACGATCAGCGCTGCGCCAACAGACGCCTTCTCGTTCTGCGCGAGCGAAGACCCTGCAGCGGCCCGGACCGTCGCTCAAGCGGTCGGCTCGCCGGGGACGATCGTTCAGCTTCAGTCGCTGCCGCAGCTGCACCGGCAGAGCCCCTTCCCGATCTACGCGCTGGGCCTCGCCTGGGAATCGCCCTTCCTCATCTTCGCGGAGTACGAGACGCGGTCGGCGATCGCAGCGTCGGTCGCCACGTTCACGGTCCCGTTCGGCATCGTGGGCACCGCCGAGCGGTACTTCGGTGCCGAGCAGTGGAAACGAGACCTGTTCCCGCTGGCCGACGCGCTCGCGCAGTGCACGCGCTACTGCGATCACCCCACGTTCGATTCCTCGGGCGTCTTTCAGCCCGGCGCCCGCTTCCGCGATGCGTTTGAAGAGCAGTGCTACCGGCCGAAGTTCCCGGTGCTCGGCGAGGGAGGGTTCCCTCGTGATCCTTGAGGTGCTGACGGTGGCGCTGCTGAGCGGCGCTCCTGACGGCGGCGTGCCGATCGAGCCGGTGCCTGACACCAGCATCGAGCGCTACCGCACGCCCCTCGAGGCGCTGACGGAGCGGCCGGTGGGAGAAGCCTCGCGGGCAGTGCGCTTCGACTGGAGACGCTCGCGGGTCGGCTTCGGTGTGCTGGCCAGCAGCCTGCTCGAGCTGAACAACTACTCGAGCTTCCGCATCGGCGGGTACGTGCGCAAGGCGCTGGGCAACGTGATGCTCGACGCGTCCGTCACGTACGTCTTCGTGTGGGGCTCCGACGCGACGAACAAGCTCGCGCTCACGCCGTATCGACAGTTCGGCCGCCCCAACCGGCTGGAGCTCGACATCAACGCTGGCTACGCGATCGCCGAGGGCGTGGTGACGTCGCGACCGGGGCTGCTCCCCGCTGCGCAGCTGGTGCTGACCGCGAACGTCGGCGTCCGGTACCTCTTCTATCCGGGAGCGCTCGCTGGGGTGCCGGGGCTCGACGTGGCCGCAGCCCTGTTCGCGCCGCGCATCACCGACGCCGAGATCAAGAACCTCGACAAGGCGCGGCTCCCGGCGATGCAGGTCGATCGCGCGCGCTACGCCGTGCTGGCCGGCTTGACGCTCGACATCTACTTCCGGCCCGGCATCGCGGTGACGCCACGGGTGATGATGGCGATCCCCGTCTTCGCCGGCATGCAGGGCGCGGGCCTCGGCTGGTGGTGGGAGCTCTCGCTCGGCGTGGGAGCGTCGCTGTGACGTGGGTGCTCGTGCTGTCGGTGTTGAGCGCTGAGCCCACGCCGCCGGAGCCAGTCCCGAAGCAGACGCTCGTCTTCTACAACGCTCGAATCGCGCAGCGGCAGCGACGCCCCGTTGAGGTGTTGACGCTGTGGCTGGTGCACAACGGGCTGACGGATGACGGGAAGCCAGGGACGCACGAGCCGGGGTTCCGCTCGCTCCTCTGGGCAGCGACCGGCGCGATGGGCATCTGCCAGGACGGCATGGCGCGTGACGACGACGAGCTGGGCGCGGGGCTGTGGCCGCTGGGGCTGCACAACCACGTCTTGACCGCCAGGCAGCCCGACGATCTCCCCTCGCCCTACGAAGCCTTCGAGGTCGGCCGCCAGCAGCGACTCATCTCGTTGTCGGACGTGCTCGACGCCGAGGAGCTGCAGTCGGTCTCGTTCTCTCAGACGACGTGCTTCACGCCGGCGATCTCGCTGTTCGAGAACGGCCTCAACCCGCTGGCCGACCTGAACGATCGGCTCGTCTCGGGGCAACTGCTCCGTCGACTGTTGGTGAAGTCGCTCGAGACGGTGAAGCGCGATCAGGTGACGACGATGGCGGCGGTCGAGGCGCGAATCTTCGATCTCGATCTCGCGCTCACCCGGCTGCGCAGTCAGCGCAAGCAAGAGGTGTCGAGCGACGCGTCGGCAGCGGTGCGGAGCGCGAACATGTCGTCGGGGGCGGCGAAGCAGGCGGGCGTCCAGGCGGCCAACGCGCTCACCGAGCCCAGGCAGGTCGCCTTCCTCGAGCGAACGCTGTCGTGGACGCCGTCGGAGTGGCTCACGCTGAGCAAGACGCGCCGGGAGTTCCTCTTCGCGAACGCGAGGCCCCATTCCCATGACGCCGACGCGCTCAACACCCTCACCCTCGGCATCATCGACGCGCTGGTGGCCCGGAACGATGGCGCCGAAGCGATGGGGTGGATTGGAACGCTTGGCATGGAGAAGGACCGGGCGCTCGTCACCGAAGGCGCCCGTGGAGAACGGCTGCTCGCGTTGGGGGAAGACTCCGGCTTCAAAGAGCGCTCGGTCATCGCGCTGCACCGAGGGACGAGACAACTCGAGCGCGGGGCGCTGGGCGATGCGCTGCGGAGCTTCGCCTTCGCGCTCGCGAACTCCGATACCTCGAAGGCCTCGTCGACGGTGCATGCGCTCTCGAGGCGGTGGCTGTCGTACGTGCTGAGCCGTTACGAGACGAGCGCTGAGGTGCTGGCGACGCTCAAAGCGTTGGTGCCCCGGCAGGACTTCAACCCCATCGTCGAAGATCTCATCTGGGCCGCGGCGCTGCGGGGTGACGCGAAGTCGTTCGATCGGCTCTCGGCGAGCGTGCAGCGGGGAGGCTCGTTCGACGAGAAGGTGATCCGGCTGTCGCTCCTCGCGCACGGGAAAGCGGGCGAGCTCGTCGCGCTGCTCCGCGCCGGCGCGAAGGACGGCCCCTACGAGACGCTGCGGTTCTCGAAGCAGTTGGTGGACACGCTGGAGCGTGACGAGGCAGAGGTCCGGCGCGCGAACCGGGTGTTGTTGACGCAGCTCATCGGGCTCCTCGACGTCCTGGCCTCGGAGCCCGGGGTCGCGAAGACGACGGAGCGCAACGCGCGGGAGCTGGCGGGCCGGGTGCAGTCACTGCTCGAGGCGCTGGGCGCTGGCGGCGGACCCGGGGCCGAGACGCGCGCGCTGGAGCTGGGACACTCGGCGTTCGCAGGCTCGCTGCGTCTGGCGCCATCGGATCCCCTCCCCTGGCCGTTCCAGGCGCCCGAGGTCGAAGCGCCGTCGGCCTTCACGCCGTTCCAGCTGGTGCCGGTCGAGTGGCGCAACGCAACGGGCGACCTCGTCTTTGGCTGGAGGATCACCGAGTGACTCGCGCCGAGCTCCGCGCCGCGATGAAGAAGACGCGCGCCGAGCTTCGAGCGCGGGTGAAGGCCTCGAAGGCGCAGACGGAAGCCGCGCTCGCCAACAACCCCGCGGTGCAGAAGGCTCGCCGTCGACGACGCCTCAAGCGCATCGCGTCGCTCGCCCTGCTGTTGTTGTTGCTGCTGTTGATTCGGTGCGAGGGCGAGCCGGGGGAGCCGGTCGTCGCGACCGCGCCCGACGCCGGTCGTCCCGAGGAGAAGCTCGTCGAGCAGAAGGCTGCGCCGAAGACGCCATGGAAGAAGCCGGTCATTCCGCCGAAGCCCGTCGAGCGGCCCGACTTCGAGACGCCGTCGCGACTGCCGGCGCCATGGGTCGACGAGTTCCGGCTGCAGGTCGCCGCGCGGAGTCCACGACTCTCGGCCTGCTTCATCGGCACGAACCGGCCCGGCGCGCTGCGGTGGACGACGTTGGTGTCGTTGCAGACCGGCGCGGTCGGGAATCACGACTTCGAGCCGATGGGTGCAGCGGCGGATCTCACGCGCACGCAGCTCGACTGTCTCGCCGACGTGCTCGCGAAGCCCGGCTATCGGTTGAGCGGCGCGACGGCCGAAGGGCTGCCCGAGCGCGTGAGTCTGGTGCTGGAGTTCTGAAGCGTCATGGCGGGAGCGCGTTGTCGAGGATGGCGGGGCGGATGTCATTCACCTGCCCCCACGTCACGTTCAACCGGTCGAGGCCCGGCGCCGGCGCGAAGTTGTTGATGTGCACGCCGAAGTCGAAGCGCAGCACGTCGAAGTTGAAGTAGGGCATCAACAGCCTCACGCCGAACCCAGCGGTGTGTTGAGGCAGCGGCACCGAATCGAACGCCGTGCCGACATCGTAGAAGAGGACGAACCCCAGGTACGTGCCGAGCACGAAGGCGATCGGCCGGGTGCGGTACTCGACGTTCGCGAGCACCATGTTCCGACCGCTGAACTGCTCCGCCTGCGTGCCGCGCAAGCCCTCCGAGCCACCGAGCAACAGCTGCCGGTTGTTCAAGTCGTTCCAGCGAAGGTCGAGCAGCAGCCGCGTGACGAGCCGGCCTCCGTGAAACGACGGCGAGTAATTGAGCACCTCAGCCGCGAAGCGCTCGTTGGCGGTGGTCGTGCCCGGCCTGAAGCGCGCGCCGCCGGCTGCCGAGACCGCGAAGAGATCATCCCACTGATAGAACCGATACCGTGCCGCGCCGCCGACCTCGATGAACTGCTGCGTGGTGAGCGGCGACGGAAACGCCCAGCGAGCGCCGCCCGTCACGCGGAAACCGAGCTGCAGGTCCTCCGACAGCTCGTAGGTGTCGAGGTTCTTCAGGATGCGGAAGTCGTTGGTGAACGCGGTCGCGACGCCCTCGACGAACGTCGCGTTTTCTGATCTCTGCAGGTAGTTCGACGTCAGCCAGGCCGATTGCTCGCTGGTAAGTCTCGACTCGACCATCGGCGTGTACTGCCGAAGGTACGCTCCCACGTTCAACGAGAGGTCGACCTTCACGCCATCGCCAAAGCGCCGCGTCACGATCGCGTCGAGCCCGAGTTCCCGTTGGTCGAACTGGAACGGCACGCGCTGCGAACCGTCGGCGCCGGGGTACGGGAGCTGCCACACCGTCGGGCCCCGGAAGATGCGCCGCTTGCGAACGTTCCACGCGCCATCGATGAGAAAGCCCCACGGCTGATCCAGCGTGATGATCGGGTAGCCGACGATCACCTGCCCGACCGTGCCTTCGACGGCACCGGTTTGCCGGTTGAAGACGATGGTTGCGGCCTCCGAGAAGCTCCAACGCGAACCGAAGAGCCGACGCTCGGTGAACCGCTGCCCCACTGAGAACGTGTCGAGCCGGAGCACCGTGTCGATCGAGAGGCTCTGCCCCCACCCGTTGAAGTTCACCTCGACGAGCGTCAACTGCAGGTACTGCAGCAGGCTCCCGATGAGCGTGAAGGAGTTCGATAACCGCAGGCTCCACTTGTCTTGCGTCACCACCAGCACGCTCACGTGGCCCTCGCGTGCCTTCACTGGCACCACCTTCGCCACCGAGAGAAAGAAGATGCGGCGAAGGTTGCGCTCGGTCTCGAGCGCAAGTTGGGCGACCCACACGCCACCGGGCTTGAGCAGTACCTCGCGCCGGACCACCGAGTCGCGCGTCTTGATGTGGAGGATGTCGAAGAACTTCGGGTTCTCTTCCGGGAAGATCTCTTCGCGCTCGACGAAGACCTCGTCGATGGCCTTGCCGTCGGGGTTCAGCTCGAGCTCGAGCTCATGGCGCTTGAGGCCCCACTGAACGAGCTTCTCCTCAGGCCCCGAGGGCTGCGTTTCTGGCGACGCCGCGACCGACATCGACACCAGGAAAGCGAGGGTCGTCACCAGTGCGTCACGCTATCCCGGCTGTGGCAAACCCCAACCTCCGAGCTGCCCTGACGTGGGGCCGCACCGAAGCCTGGGTGCAGATGGCGACGCGCTCGGGCTACGGCCGATCTGCGAGTGGCTCCTCACGAGGAAGTGCACATGGGGGAACGCGTGGAGCAACTTGAGCATCGGCGCGCGGCTGACCCACGGCGCTAACCCCTGGGCCGATGGCGGCCACTCCTTCGTGCTCTCCGGGGCGCGCTGGGAGAACGGTGGTGAGCTCACCGTCGACCAGGACGATTCCTTGCGCCGCTCGCGCGCCCTGCGGTCTGAGACGAACCCTCGGCCCAATCGCGTCGCGTATGAGCCGTCGATGCACACGCGGTTCTGGACGCTCGAGCGGCGGTGAGGTCCGTCAGGGCACGTCGAGCCAGATGACGGGCTGTGCGCTCGCGTCGACGGCCGACCCCACCCGTGTCACCTCGAGCGTCGGCTCCGCGCCCTTCACCCAGCGGCCCACGAGCCACAGCGTGCAGGGAGCCGCCTCACCACACACGCCACGCGCGCGCTCTCCCACCGGCACACCGAGCCTCGTGTCGTCGGCCCTGAAGGTGACGGCGCCGAGCTGAACGCCCCTCGTCTCGAAGCCCAGCGGTCCCTTCCGCAACGTCGCCGGCACCTTCACCAGCCCGCGATGGGACTCCAGCGCCGCTCGGACGGCCTTCGCGTCGCTCACTGCAGGCCCACGGCGAAACCGCGTCCCATCCGCCGCGTCGCTGAGCCGCTTCATCCCTGGCCCCGTCAGCACCTCGTCGAAGTCCCCCGACCGCCGCACCACCGCGTCGGCCCCATCGACCTCGAACCATCGCTGGCCCGGCGCAGGCGCGGGGAGCCCCTTCGCGTCGACCACCGTGACCCGCAGCGACTTCACTTCGAACGTGCTCGCCCAGTCCGAGCGCCCATAGAGCGCGACCAGCAGGGCCTTTCGGGCCCCCTCCGTCAGCGTCCCCTTCTCGACTCACGACGCTGGCGCCTTCACCAGCACCACGAGCGGCTCGAGCGGCGTGGACGCTCCGCCCGGCAGCTTCACCACGTCGTCGACATCGACCCGGACCAGGACTGGAGGCGCAGCCAGCATCACGGCAACGAGGATGGCATTCATCATGGCCGCGAGTCTCGCACGGTGCGCGCCTCGACGAGGACCAGGTCAGGGCCGACGGCGGCGATACGCGAGGCCTTGCCCGATGAGGCGCACCACCAACTCCGCCGTCTGGCCCAGCACGCCTGCGACCGAGGCGTCGGCGCGCTCCTGCGTCAACGTGCGCCGCGCGGCCTCGTCGAAAGACACGCGCGGCGGCGCGTCGATGAGCGTCCAGAAGCGGTCGTCCCGCGGCAGCAGGTCCGAGGTGAAGCCCAGCACGAGTTCCCGCGCGAGCGAGAAGTCCGCGCCCGTCACCAGCTTGAGCCACCACGACGACAACGACGGTGAGAGCAGCGGCACCGGGACCGTCGGCACCTCGCGGCCTCCCAGCGCCGCGGTCAGGAGCGCCAGCGGCAGAAGCCATGCTCAAGGTGCTCCGCGCCGACGTCGGCCCGCGCCGTCGAGAGCGCGTGAAGCGACGCCTTGAACGACGCCAACGGGTCGGCGCTCCGCGTCGTCTGCCAGCACGCGTCCCAGTCACGGAGGAAGGTGAAGATCGGGCTGCCCTCGCGCACGTCGCGTCGCAGCGCTCTCGGCAACACGTCCCGGAACAACCAGGGCGAAAAGCCACGTTCCCCGTCGGTGTGGAAGACGAGCGCTTCACGGAGCAACGCCGCGCCCCGACGACGGAGCACCCAGAACGCAGAAACGTGCCCTTCGACGTCCGTGCTGCCTTCGAGACAAACGCCACCGTCGACGAGCTTCGGCACCGCCTGCTCGTGCAGCGTCGCGGCGCCTTCCTTCGAAAGCCCGCGGCCGACGTTCGCGATTCGCACCACGAGCGCTTCACGGCTGACGTCCTCGAGCCCACCGGCCACCAGCGTGAGCGCTGGGAACGCCACAGACGCGGTGGCGACCCTCGAGGCGTCCAGCTCGAGGCCGAGCACCTCATGGAGTGGAAACGCGGCCGCGAGCTCCGAGGTCGTCACGGCCGAGACGCCGAACCCGACGTCGACCAACAGCCCAGACGTGCGAAGGAGCGCGCTCTCGGTCAGGCCCAGCCACACATCGAAGGCGTGGAGCCGGCCTGGCCGAGTTCGAGCGCGCAGAGGACGCTCACTGAACGCGAACCGCGAAGCCGCGCGATGCGATCGGCGCCGAGCCCGCAGCCGACGACGGAATCAGGCGGGCACGAGCCGAGAACGCACCATCGAGCTGCAGGCCGTCGCGGTCGGAGAGGGCGACGTCGGCCGTCCACGTGCGACTCTGGCCAGGCGCGAGCGTCACCGAAGTGAGTGAGAGCGTACAGGCGCGATCGTCCGACAACCGCTTCACCACCAGGCCGCTCGACGCGACGAGCTCGACATCGAACTGGCAGCCGCTGCGGAAGTTCCACGTCTGGCGGGTGGCCGAGTCGTTGGTGACGGTGAAGGTCGCCTTCGCGAGGGCGGTCTCTTCGTTCGACGGGCACGGCGTGGTGATGCACCGAATCGTGTTCGGCTTGTTCACGTAGCTCGCCTTGTCCAACGAGAGCGTCGCGGTCACCAGACCCGAGGCGGCCGGCAGGCGCTTGCCCGCGACGGTCGCGGTCTTGAGGGAGAAGCGCTCTCCACGCCCGGTGCGGAAGGCGACCACCCCCACGCCAGCGGCGAAGGTGAGCTCGGTGAACGCCGGCGGCGCGCAGAGTGCCGTCTTGCTCGGGATCTGCTCGATCGAGATGGTGCGGGTGTCCGAGAACGCGCCGGCAGCCGTGGCGGTGGCAGTACCCGTCGCGCTGCGACGAAGGCGTGCACCTGTGCAGGCGTCGGTGCCCATGGTCCAGGTCGAGCTGGAAAAACCAAAACGCAGCCACGAGCGCCAGCTGGCCGACGTCGCGTCCCACTGCATCATGGTGTTCGCCGACGAGCTGCTCACGCCGACCCACGTGCCAGCCGACGTGAGGCCTGAGAGTTCCGCCATCCCGTTGGCGACCGACGCGAGACGCAGGGTGCGCGAGGCGCCGGTGGTCGACTCGAACGTCCAGCTGTTGCCTTCGTTCATCGGGAACCAGACGCCAGCGCTGCTCGAGGTCGTGAGCTCGCTCTCGCTCGTCGCCACGGCGTCATCGGTGTCGACGTCCTGCGCGTCGACGAGCATGGCGGCGTCAGGGCCGCAGGCAGCGAGGACGAGCGCGACGAACGAAACGGCGAGTGTGCGAATGATCATGACCGGGCTCCCTGAAAGGCGAGGACCCCTTGTCTCAGGACACACATGTCGTCAAGGGTGTGACTTCGCGAAAATGACCCTCGGCGTCACCCGCACAGACAATGTTCTGGGAGCGCACCAAGTGCGCGCGTACAATGTCCGACCATGCGAACGCTCCTCGTGGTCTGTGCCCTGGCCGTCGGCACCGTGGCGTGCGGCCCCTCGTCCCTCGCCGGCCCCTGCAAGGCGACCTGCGACTGTCCGCAATTGAACGCCCCGATCAGGTGTCCCGGTGAGTGGAGCTGCAACGCGCAGAAGACCTGCGAGTACACGTGCAAGGACGTCTGCGGTTCAGGCGCGGGCGATGGCGGCTGCGGGAGCGGCGACGTGTGCAACGGCGCGATCTGCTCGGCGCGCTCGACCTGCCGGTGACGTCAGGGCCCGCTCACCCGCTGAAGCGCGCTTCCCAACGCGGCGGTGAGCGCAGCCTCGTCATTCGCGAACGAGAAGCGCTGCGTGCACGCCGGGCTCGAGGCGCTGCACACGGGAGCGCCTCCCTCGTCGGCCATGGCATTCATCACCGTCGTCACCTGCGGCGTGAGCACTTCGCTGATCACCACCACGGCGGTCCGCACGCCCAGGGCTCGCAGGGCGGCGACGGCCTGCACGGTGGCGACCTGATCGAGGTAGCCCGCTGCGCAGTACTGGCCAAGGCAGTTCGCGCCGAGCGTGCAGAGATCTGAAGAGGGCAACGGCATGTTCACGCACGAAACCTGGTTCGTCGGGTTGCAGTTCGGCAGGCCATCGGTGACCAGCACGACACCGCGTGTGCGTCCTGACGGGTTCCGAAGCGGAGCGAGGGTGGCAGCGAACCGCAAGGCGCCGGCGGTCGGAGTTCCTCCAGTGACGGCGATCGTCGAGCCGATGCCACTGACGGCGGTCTGAACGGCCATCGACTGCATGACCAACGCGACGGGAGTGTCCGGCGTCGACTGGGGCAAGAGCGCGACCGTCTCGCTGGTCGGTGGCGCGCATCCCACCGGGGTGAACGGCTGGCGGGACGGAAAGGTGGTGAGGCCGAGGCGCACGCGACCCGAGGAGGACTGGAGAAAGGAAGCGAGGGCGCCACGAAGGGCTCGCTCTCTCGTCGGACAGGTCGACGGGCAGGACGCGCCAGAGCACGTGTTGCACGTCGGACCGCTGCTGATGAGCGGCGAGTTCATCGAACCGGACACGTCGACGAGCAAGAGCACGTCGGGAGCTGGCGTACTGCTGCCTCCGTCGGTTGCGACGCCTCCGCCGGTTGCAAGGCCTCCACCTGTCGCGGCGCCTCCGCCCGTCCCGGTCGAGCCTCCACCGACGCCCGCGGAGCCTCCACTCGTCCCGGTCGAGCCTCCACCGACGCCCGCGAGGCCTCCGCCCGTCCCGGTCGAGCCTCCACCGACGCCCGCGGAGCCTCCACCCGTCCCGGTCGAGCCTCCACCGACGCCCGCGAAGCCACCGCCCGTTCCAAACCCTCCGACGCACGCGCCGAACTGACACGACTGACTCGCCTGGCACTGCACGCACGCGGAGCCGTTGACGCCGCAGGCCGAGGCCGTCGCCAGCGACACGCACTGCCCGGACGTGTCGCAACAGCCGGTGCAGCTCGACGTGGTGCACGGAATCGAGGGGCGGCCGCAGGCCACGACGAGCACTGTGAGGGACACCGTCACGAAGGTTCGCATGGACTGCAGAATATCTTCGCCCTCCGAGACAGTCTTCAATTCGCCAGGAGCTTCTTCGCCTGCGCGTCGGCCTTCACCTGCCGGAGATCGCCAGCGGCCCCCCCCCGAGGTCGCTGCTGTTTCGACGATTACAGGCGGCCGATAATTGATTTGCGCGACCGCGGGACACAGGAACCCATGCACCGCACCTTGATCGTCGCGCTCGTCACCCTTTCCTCTGCCGCACTCGCGCAGGGAGAACCGCCCGGAAATCACCGCGGCCCACCACCCGAGGCGCTCTCGGCGTGTGAAGGAAGAGCCGCCGGCGCCACCTGCACGTGGAGCCGTGACGGACACACCATCGAAGGACCTGCTTCACGCCTGGGAATGACCGGTCTCTGGCGTGCCGACCCTCAGGCCCGCCGCTCGGCGATCGACGCTGACGCTACAGCCCGAGCGCGCTCAGCCTCGGGTGCGTGTCGGGACGGCGGCCGGCCTCCCAACGGAACAGTCGTTCGTGTTCTGCGATGGGAAGATCGTTGATGCTCGCGTGGCGCACCGCCATCAGGCCTCGCCGTCGAAGGCCCATTTCTCGTTGCCGTACCCGCGAAACCACTGCCCTGCCCCGTCGCGCCACTCGTAGGCAAAGCGCACGGCGATGCGGTTGCCGTCGTGGGCCCACAGCTCCTTGATGACCCGGTACTCGTTCTCACGGCTCCACTTCCGCTCGAGGAAGGCGACGATGGCCTCGCGGCCCGAGAAGATCTCGGAGCGATTCCGCCACTTCGAATCCGGCGTGGAGGCGAGCGACACGCGGACGGGATCCTTCGAGTTCCAGGCATCTTCGGCGAGGCGCACCTTATGGGCGGCGGTCTCGGCGGTGAACGGCGGAAGGGGTGGTCCGCTCATGCCGGGACAGGTCGCCCCACACCCGAAGATTTCCTGTAACCGTTCGTGGGCCCCCGACCTGCTGAGGCATGGCCAACCACTTCGCCACCCTCGCCTTCACCCCAACGTGAAGGCACTTCAGGAACGCCACGGCAGCCGCAAGGCCTACGGCCGCGGCGAGCAGGGTCCGGTCAGCAACGATCGGCTCGGTCCGGACGAGGTCGGCTTCATCGCCGGCCGCGACAGCTTCTATCTCGCGACGGTGTCCGAGACGGGATGGCCGTACGTGCAGCACCGCGGTGGGCCGGCAGGCTTCGTGCGGGCGCTCGACGAGCACACGCTGCTGTTCGCTGACGTGCGCGGCAACAAGCAGTTCCTCTCGGTGGGAAACCTGAGCGCGAACGATCGCCTCGCGATCATCTTCATGGACGACCCGAACCAGACGCGGCTCAAGCTGCTTGGCCGCGCGACGATCATCCCGGTGTCAGCGGAGCCGGTGGACCAACGTCCTGTCGCAGACGATCGCCCCGTCGAGCGCTTCTTCGAGGTGCGGGTCGAAGCGGTCGACTGGAATTGTCCGCAGGCATCACGCCGCGCTTCAAGCTCGAATAGATCGAGCAGATGGCCGAGCCACTGCGTCGCCGTCTCGCTCGCGCGGAAGCAGCCCTGAAGCAGGCCGGCGTGAAGGTCGACCCCTGACGACTACGGAGCGTCGACGACCGCCATCGTGCACCGCGAGATGCACACCAGCTTGCCGGCTTCGTCGGTGAGCCGAATCTCCCAGACGTGCGTGGCGCGACCGAGGTGGAGCGGCGTCGCCGTCGCCGTGACGACGCCATCACGCTTGCCGCGAAGGTGGTTCGCGTTGATCTCCAGGCCGACCGTCGACTTGCCCGACTCGCCGACGTTCATCCACGCGCCGATGCTCGCGACCGTCTCGGCGAGCACGACGCTGGCGCCACCGTGGAGCAGACCAAACGGCTGATGCACCCGCTTCTGAACCGGCATGCGCGCGACGACGCGCTCCTTGCTCAGCTCGACCAGTTCGATGCCGAGGAGATCGGACAGCGTGCCCTGCGAGACCTCACGCATCAGCTCGATAGGAGTGCTCATGCCCCTCCCCTACACCCCGGCGAGCAGGTTCTCCAACGCATCGACTGGCAGACCGAAGCCGCGCCCCTCTTTCACCAGTTCTCCGAGCAGCAGCCGTGACTGCGGCGCCACCTTCGTGAAGTGCACGCGCGCGTAGGTCTCGAAGTCGAATGGCACCACCTTCGGCGCGACCGAGGTGGCGAGGCCCAGGAGCCACGACCGCGTGGTGAGCGTGGGGCCGAACGGCGGCGACCGGTCCAACCGGCGCGCGGTGACGGCGAGGGCCTGCGCGCTGGCGGCGACCGAGAGTGAGGGATCGCGGCGCAGCTCGCGCAAGGACCAGCCGTGACGTTCGAGCGCTCGCACCGTCACGAGCAGCGCGGCCGTGAAGAAGATGACCTCGTGCTCCAGACCGGTGCGGTGCGTCGCTGGGAGCCCGCCCTGCTTCAGCGTCGCGACGACGGTCTCGACCAGGGCTCGCGGACCATCGAAGGCGAACGGCGACAGCGGCGGCAGCCAGTACGCGTAGCCTTCCGTCTGGAGCGCGTCGGCGGTCGACAGCGGCGTCGCGTAGCTCACCAGGCTGATGAGCCCACGCACGAGCCGCGCTTCATCGACCCCGAGCGCGAGCAACCGCGCGCGATCTTCGAGGCCTGGCTGCAACCCCACCACGATGGCGTCACCGAACTGCTTCGCGAGGGACGCGAGCCAGGGGCTCTCGAGCGCATCGGAGGGCAACGTGATGAAGACGAGGTCGAAGGCCCGTCCCTCCAGCGAGCTGACGACCTCATCGGCCGCGAACGAAGACGAGTCACGACGACCGAACCAGCCGAGCCTCGTCATCGTCGTCGGGTGGACCTTCTCGGGGCTGCGAACGGCGAAGGTGACGTGCACCCCGGCGCGCTCGAGGTGGAGCGCGAGGACCTGCCCCACCGCACCGGCTCCGACGACGACGGCTCTCACTGAGACAGCTGGAGCTTGAGCGTCACCGAGATGAGCCGGCCTTCAGCACCGCCAAGCTCGTGCCGGTATGCGATGTCGACGCCGCTGCCCTGGTTGAAATAGCCGAGCCCTCCAGAGAGGTAGCGGTGGTTCATGATGTCGTCGTGCTGGTAGCCAACCCGAATCGGGAAGGCCATCGCGATGAGCCACTCGAGGCCAGCGTGGTAGGCGAACCGGGGGGTCGGCTGGTTGAAGTCGGCGCGGAGATCGAAGCACGGCGTCAACTGGCCCACGATGAGCAGGCTGACCGAGGCGACGAAGAAGCGCGTGATGTCGCGGTTGAAGTTGTTGATGAGGTTGTGGCCCGAGACACCGATGGAGATGAACTCGGCTGGCTTGATGAGCAGGCCCGCGTTCATGGTGATGGAGTTGGTGTTCGACGCACCAACCAGCACGTGGTGGCGCCCCGCGAGCCCCAGGTGAATCCACGGGGTGATGGAGTACGCGATCGCCATCGTCGTGATGTGGCCGTAGCGACGCTCGAGGCCTCCGTAGGTGACGAAGTGGTAGCTGACGCCGCCAGTGATCTGGTTGGTCGAGTCGGCCACGCCGAGCGTGCCGAAGCCCATTCCGTTGGGCACGTCCCACGAGCCCGACGCTTCGATCTGGTACCGCTTGAAAGCTGCGATCGCAGCCGGGTTGCCACCGATCGACTCGGCGCCGTACCCCATCGACAGATAGGCGCCGCCCATCGCCATGTTCCGCGAGTGCATCATGTCGCGCAGGTCCGGGCCGGCGGCGGGCGCGGGCAGCCGGGGCTCCTCCGAGTCCTGAGCGGCCGCACGAAAGGCGGCGCTGACGACGAGAATGGCGAGGACCCGCAACATGTCTGGAGCAGCTTGTACAACGTCTGCCGATCTCGTCGAGTTTCCGGGGAGTTGCCCTGACCGAAAGATGTCGGAAACGGGGCTCGACTCGACCCCTCCGAGGGATAAAAGCGGTGCGTCATGCGCTTTCTCGTCGCCGCGCTCGCCCTCGCCTACGTCATGCCGACGTACTCCATCTTGCGCCGGTTCGCGGGCACGCGAGACGACCTCACCCTCACCAGCTTGAAGGTCGACGGCAGTGGAGCAGTGGCTCCCGCCATGGCCCGCGAAGTCGCCTCGGCGCTGGGCTCGACGTGGACCTCTGGCGATCTGCCGCTGACGGCGTCGCTGTCCATCAAGTACCCGGGCCGGTGCCGACTGGATCTCGCGGGCTTCGACTCGAACAAGTCGATCGTCATCGCCTCGTCGAATGGGAAGAAGCGCACCGAGGGCGCCGAGTTCGTGGCGGCGCAGGTCGCGCTGGAACAGCTGTGTGCCTTCTTCGCGGTGAAGAGCGCCGGCGAAGGTGAGACCCGCGCTGCGCTGGACCGACACCTGACCTCGCTCAAGGTCGACACGAAGCTCGTCTCGCACGCGCGGTTCCTCGGCCAGCTCGCCTTCGCGATCGGCAACCGCGCCGAGGGCAACTCGCAGTACTGGGTCTACCGAGATCGCGTACCGCCCGATCGTTTCCTGCCCGCACGCATCCGCTTCACCGACGAGCGCGGCACGTGGGACGTGCGCTTCATCGACTACAGCTCGGCGTCTGTGGCTGACTGGATTCCACGCGTCGTCGAGGTGTACCGCGGCGAGGAGCTGCACCTGCGGCTCACCGCGCTGAACGCCGATACCCGGGCCGATCTCGAGAAGACGAAGTTCTGAAACGTCGGCCGTGACGGCGTCTCTCTTCGGAACGGTCGAGGACGAATACGCCGCGGTCGCGGTGGGTCGGCCGGTGCGTGGCGAGTTCACCTATCTGGTGCCGCCCGCACTCAAGGCGCAGTTGCTGCCGGGACTTCGCGTGAAGGTCCCGTTCGGGCGCTCGACGATCCTTGGCTTCTACCTGGGCCCTGCGCCTGCGCCGTCCGACGAGGTGCAGAAGAAGGTGAAGGCCATCACCGCGGTGTTGGAGCCGGCTCCGGCGCTGACGCCCGACGTGGTGGAGCTGTGTCGCTTCGCGGCGCAGCACTACCGGTACCCGCTGGGAGAGGTATTGCGCGCGACGTTGCCTCCGGGGCTCACGAAGCTGCAGGAAGCGAAGCAGGCGCGGCCCGACGTCGTTCACACAGCCGTCGCGGCGGCGGGCGCGGATCCCTCGACGCTCCATCGTGCACCGGCGCAGCAGGCGACGCTGTCGTATCTGCTCGCGGTCGGTGGGCGCGCGAACGTCGACGAAGTGGCGCACGCGATCCCCGGCGCGAGGGAGCACCTGCGCGCGCTGGCGAAGAAGGCCTTGGTGACGATCCAGACCGAGGCGGTCGTGCACGGCGTCGTCGACGGCATGGGGAGCGCGCGGCCGGCGAAGCTGACGGAGGAACAGACGACCGTCGTCGCGGAGCTCGAGGCGTTGCTCGACGCGGGCGGTTTCGCGCCGGTGCTGCTGCAGGGCGTGACGGGGAGCGGGAAGACCGAGGTGTACCTGCGCGTCGTGGAGCGTGCGCTCGCGGGTGGGCACGGCGCGTTGATTCTCGTGCCGGAGATCGCGCTCACGCCGCAGCTGGTCGGGCGGTTCCGCAGCCGCTTCGGACCTCGCGTGGCGGTGCTCCATTCGGCGCTGACGGACACCGAACGACTTCGCGCTTGGCAGCAGCTGCGGAGCGGTGAGGTGAAGGTCGTTGTCGGCGTGCGCTCGGCCATCTGGGCGCCGGTGTCTGACCTGCGCGTCATCGTCGTGGACGAGGAGCACGACCCTTCGTTCAAGCAGGACGAGAAGCTGCGTTACCAGGCGCGCGATCTGGCAGTCATGCGCGGCAGTCAGGCGAAGTGTCTGGTGATCCTCGGGAGCGCGACGCCGTCATTGGAGACGCTCGAGAACGCGCGCAAAGGGCGGTACCGGCTGCTGAAGCTGACCCGGCGGGTCGACGATCGACCGATGCCGACGCTGCAGTTGATCGATCTGCGGCTTGAGCGCCCGAAGACGCCCGAGAACCGCGACACCGAGCCGCCGATGCTGTCGGCGCCGCTGCGGCTGGCGATGCAGGAGACGCTCGACCGCGGGCAGCAGGCGATTCTGTTCCTCAACCGGCGCGGCCACGCGACGTTCCTCACGTGCGAGGTGTGCGGACAGAACTTGAAGTGCACCGAGTGTGATGTCTGTCTGACGTACTACCAGGCGCGTGGACGGGTGCAGTGCAACTACTGTGGCCGCGCGCATTCGTTGCCGAAGGGCTGCCCGGAGTGTGACGGCCCGTTGCTGCAATTGGGCGTGGGCACGGAGCGCATCGAGGCCGAGGTGGCCGAGGCGTTTCCGGCGGCGCGGCTGGGCCGGCTCGATCGCGACGCGGTGACGACGAACGAGCGCCTGACGGACTTGTTGTCGTCGTTCGCGCGGCGAGAGCTCGACATTCTCATCGGCACGCAGATGGTGGCGAAGGGGCACGACTTCCCCGGCGTGACGCTGGTGGCCGTGATCCTGGCCGACACGGCGTTGTCGCTGCCCGACTTCCGCGCTTCGGAGCGGACGTTCCATCTGCTCACCCAGGTCGCTGGTCGTGCAGGCCGTGGCGCCGACGCGGGGCGGGTCCTGGTGCAGGCGTACAACCCCGACGCGCTGCCGATCGCTGCGATGTTGAAGAACGACTTCGAGGGGTTTTCAGACGCGGAGCTGGCGCGACGAAAAGCGCTCCAGTGGCCGCCGACGACGCGCATGGCGTCGATTCGAATCGAGTGCGACTCGGCGGAGCAGTGCGCACGAACCGCGCAACAACTCGCCGCCGTGGCGTCCCGCGCGATGCCGCCGTCGTCGCATGGCGTTCGGTTGCTCGGCCCCGCGCCCGCGCCCATCTCACGCATCAAGGGCAAGACGCGGTGGCAGTTGGTGGTGAAGGGCCCGAGTCATGCCGCGATGGCGGGCCCGCTCGACGCGATCGAACGCGCGCTGGCCGAGGTGCCGCACGCGGTGAAGGTGGTCATCGACGTCGACCCCGGCGCGATGCTGTGAGCTCAGTGCCTGGCAGTCGGCTCGACGTGTGCGAGCAGATCGTCGAGTGAGACGAACTCGAGCGCCTTCTCCTGCGTGCACTCGAGCCTCACGGGCGGAGCGACGCCGGCTTTCAGCGCCTCACGCCACCGCAGCGCGCACAGGCACCACTTGTCACCCGGCTTGAGCCCGGGGAATCGGTACTCGGGTCTCGGCGTCACCAGATCGTTCCCGCGTGAGACGGTGAACTCGAGGAACGCCTTCGTCATCGTCGCGCAGACCACATGCGTACCGTGATCGTCAGGTCCGGTGGAGCAGGAGCCATTCCGGTAGAAGCCCGTCTTCGGCGACTGCGAACACGGGCTGAGCAGCTGGCCCAACACGTTCTTCTCTGGCGCTGGCTTGGGGTCATTCATGGTCGGTAGCGGGGGAAGACAGGTCTGCGGCGCGGGAACGCCTCCGTCTTGCGCTGCGGCGAGGGTGACCCAGAGCAAAGACGTCGCGAACGCGAGGCGCATGGGAGCGTCTCCCTAACGGCCCCACGCGCGCCTCGCACGAGTCAGAAGCAGACGCGCACCGACTGCCACACCCGGCACGTCCCCTTCGTGCCCCGGCCAAACGCGCCGTCACACGACACATCGTCGACGCACACGCGAAGGCAGCGGAAGTCGGCTCCGGCGTTCACTTCACCGTCATCACACGAGGGCTTCGCGTTCGGGTGTCCTTGCGCGCATGCCAGTCGACGCTCGCAATCGGGGTACCTCAGGCACGGAGAGTCGGGATGGAGGTCGCCCCACGGCACTGCCGCGGTGCCCGAGAACTTCTCGTTGCACATGACGAACGCCTGCGACGCCTGGGTGATCCAGGCCGTCGGCGAGCCGGGGGGAACGGTCTCGAACTCCATCCGCGCGGCAGCGCCCGTCCAGTCGACCCGGAGGACTCGCTCGACCGCCGCGCCGAGCGGGTTTTCCAACCGGAACGCCACCCTCGTGCGAGTCCCAGGACGCACGGGCACAATCGCCGCCGCCTTGCCGAGCGCCACCGAGAGCTGCACCTCGCCGTGTCTCCCTTCGACGAGCCCCACGCCCGTGTACCGGTCAAGAGGGGTTGACGTGGAGCACCGCACCCGCAGCCACTCGCGCACCTGCTTCGTCTCACACCCCGCCGCCGTGCTGCCCTTCACCTGGTTCTCGCCCACCGCATTCCACTCTGCGGGTGACGGCAGCAGCGTGACGTCCTCGGGCCGGGCCGATGGCACGTTCCCCAAGGGAGCCGGCTGCTTCAACGCCTCGGCCACGAAGCTCGCCACCGCGCCGATGCCCTTCGTCGTCATGTGCAGATCGCCCAGCAGGAACGCGCCGGGCTCGGCCTTCTGGAGCGGCTCGACGACGTCCACGGCCCGCAACCCGCGTCGCTGCGCCGCTGCCGTGAACGAACGGTTCAGCTCGAGCGTGTCAGCCAGGTCCTTCTCCGGAGCGCCGTACTTCGCCCATTCCACCTTCGACACCTGCACGTCGAGCGGCAGCACCACCACGGTCACCTCTCCGTTCGCCTTCTGGAAGGCGGCCAGCTCGTCGAGAAAGTCATCGCCGAGCTTCGGGAGCTCTGACTCAGGGCTGGGAATCGACCACCGAATCGCCTCGAGCTCGGCGTAGTCGCGACGAAGCACCTGCTCGTGCGGCGCTCGCTCGCGGTCGATCCGTGCACGCCGCTCGACGAGACGCTGCTTTTCCTGCGCCGCGGCCACCAACATTTCTGCGGTGACCACCACCGAGCGCGATGCCTCCACGTACCGTCTTCTGACGATGTCCCCGGGCTGTTTGCTCAAGACCTCGTCAGGATCGTATTGAAAGCCGCCGATTCCACCGACCCCGTCAAATGGACCTTCCAGATTGGCGACCGCTTCGAGTTCCCGTTCGATCCGTTCGCGCACGGGTCCAATGCGCTGGCTCAGCGCCTCCTGCTCGAGTCGAGCCCGATCGGCTTCCCCAGCGAGCCGACGTTCCTCGCGCTCGCGCGCCGTGAGCAGGTCCGTCCACGAGCCTTCGCTGGCGGTCCCGAGGTCGAGGTCCTGCGTCTCGTCGCCCTTTGCGGGGACGAAGTTCACCAACGCCTCAGAGTCGCCCCGAGTCCGCTGGCGCTCGAGCTGGAGCTTGCGCACCGCAAACACCAGGTGCGACTTCGAGAAGAGCCAATGTCGACCCGGAAACTGAGACACCACCGACGGCTTGTTCTCTTTTCGGACCGCCCAGCCGTCCCACACCGCGTGGCGAAGCGCGTTCGGACGGTCGAGTTCGAAGAAGTCGTTGCTGACGTTGAAGACGAGCACCACGTGCGCGCCCGGCCGCTCGGTGACGAGCTGCTTCGCGACCGCCAGGTATTCCCTCGGCCCGTACGTCGGAATGCCAGCGTTCAACACCTGCCGCCCCGACTGCTTCGCGAGCTGTGCGGGAAACGTCTCGTCTTCTTCCACGCCGAGGCCGAACACCTGCGAGTCACCGACGACGATCAGCTCGCCCGGCTTCGGCGCTGGCCACTCACTTCCGCGAAAGCCCTTCGAGTTGATGCGAAGGCTCGTCGTCGGGTTGCCAGCGAACGCGAGCCGCTGACTCGCGCCGGGCTCGAGCTTCGTGCCGAGCTTCTCGTCGGGCAGGTAGACGTTCACGTGGGGGAACGCGCCGTCGTCCCGAAACCGGAAGACGACTTCAGCGATGACGAGGCCGAGCGTCAGCCCGAGGGCGATCTTGAACAGCGCGAGAGACAAGCGTCGCAGAGCGTTCACGGAGAAGGTGGAACGCCCGCGAAGGTGGCTGCCGTTCCACTCGACTCCGTCATGGGCTCAGCACACCTGACACGAAGATGCCTTCGGCCAGCGGCAGCGCGCTCCCGGGCCGTCCATCACCCGTCGAGACGGCGGCGAGCTCGAGCACGTAGAAGTCTCCCGGGTTGAGCACCATCGGAGGGATCTCGAGCCGCGTGGCCTTCGTCCAGAACACCGTGGGGGCCTGGCCCGCCGTCATCGTCGTCGTCACCAGGAACCACCGCAGCCGGTACCACGCGGGCGTGCCGACCGAGGGCGCCGTCCAGCTCACGATCGGCGTGGCGCCGAGGCCTGTCACGTCGAACTCCAGACGACGCCCATTCACGTTCGCGTCGCGAGGCGCTCCGAGCACCGGCACCAACCGGCGCGTGCGGGTCAACGCGACCGGCTCGACGACCCGCGTCCCGGCCACGAAGGTGATGGAGCGACGAAGGAACGAGGGCTGGTAGCGGAAGTCGACGAGCGCCGCCCAGGACGATGGGAACGGGTTGCCGAGCGCCATCGACGAAGGAAACGCGCGCGCCTCGGGAACGCGGAGCACGTGCGTCGTCAACGGCGCCAGGGCGACCGGCGCCGGAGCGGGAGTCACCGTGACACCGAGCACGAAGCCTGTGCCTGCGACGGGCCGGTTTCCGAACTGCGCCACCAGCGTGCGATGCGCGGCCGTGTCGACGTCGAGCGGCACGGTATCGACGGCGACGGGCATCACCACCGTCGAGAGCCTCGCGGCGACGCCTGAGGTCAGCGTGGACGGAGGAAACCGGCCCGCAGCCACGAGACGCCGTTCTGCGAGGCCGCCATCGAGCGACGCTTCGAGCAGCTGGGCGAACCAGCCTTCGTCACCCGCGCTGGCCTCGGGCAGCGTCAGGCGCCCTCCATTTTCCCGGGCCCAATCGAGCGTGCCTGAGAACGTCGTACCTCCCAGCGAGAGCGGCGGCATCGCGCGCGCCTCGAGCCCGATGGCCTCACGGTCCTGCGTGAAGAAGACGCGAATGCGATGGCCGGCATCGGCTGACAACAGGCCGGTGGCCTCGAAGGTGATGGGCGTCGACGCGTCGGGCCGGCTCGCTCCACGACGGCCACCCACGACGTTCTCGAGCACCGTCTCGCGCGCATCGGTGACGAGGAAGGTCTGCTGATCGAGCTGGAAGAGCACGGGCCCGTCCGGAACGCCCGCGATGGCCACGGAGCCTGACTCACTCACCAGGCCGGAGACGAAAGCGAAGCCCGTCGCGCCCCGCAGCCAGGCTCCGGCGAAGAGGCTGTCGGGCTGGAGCGCGGACGTCGTGCCGCCATCTCCGTCCCAGCCGAACCGGTTGACGTACGAGAGGCGCCGGCCAGCTGCGCCCGCGTCGATCGCAACGGGCCCACAGCTGCCAGCCGCGCTACAGGCCTCGGTGGCGCCGCACGCCACGCATTGCGATCCACCGACGCCGCACGCGGCCGCGGTGGTCGCTTCGATGCACTGAGCGGTCTGGCTGCAGCACCCCTTGCAGCTCTCGGGTCGACACGCCGCGGGCGGAGGGCAGCCGGTGAGGGACAGCGTGACGAGGAGCAGGACGAGGCGCACCGCGCGACTGTAGATCAGCTCGTCGAAGTCTCGTTCACAGCTGAGGAAAACCTGCGCGCACCCAGTCATTCATGGTGTCGCGGGTGAACTTGAGCGTGGTGGCCACGCGATGCCTCGCGACGCTTTCTCCAGAGTCGTCGACGGCGCTCAGGAACGCGTGCGGCTCGTACTCGTCGGGTACCAACTCGAAGCGCACCTCGTACCAACGCCCTTCCCACGCGATCGACAGCTTTTTCTTCAACGCCGCGTCCCGTTGCGTCGTCGAGCGATCGAGCACCTCTGACGCCGTCTTCACGAACGTCGCGAACGCCGGTCCATCGAAGGGCTTGGGGTTCTTCTTGTCGCGGCCCATCACCCAAGGGCTGACGAGCACCGGCTCGGGAATGCCCTCTTTGCGGATCTCGACCGCCCAGCCGTCATCGTCCTCGTTCTTGATCACCCGCGCCGTCCAGCCGTTCTTCTTCCACAGCGTCGGCTCCATGATCTCGTCGGGCGTGTTCATGCGATCGGCTCTACCCTGCGCAGCGCCTCCCGGTCACGGAGCGAAGTGCAGGAGTCCTCCGCCCTTGGTCGAGAGCCAGACGTGCCCGTCGGGCGTCGCGGAGATCGAGGTGAGCTGCTCGCTCGTACCCACCTCGACCGCCCCCAGCTGTCCATCGATCAGGCTCACCTTCTTGAGCGACGAGCGGCGACTTTCTGACTCGTACGCGACGGCGACGACGAACACCGCGGTCGACGTCGCGGCCACGAGCCCGGAGTCGATGCCAGTCGTGATCTCGCTCACGCGTCCGCCGCGCCACCGGCTCAGCGACGCCACCGACGTGAAGTACACCTCGTCACCCGCGCCAGCGAGGCGCCACGCAGCGACGTTCGGAACCGCCTGCCACGCGCCGTTGACGCGTCGATAGGTGCGCTCAGGGCCGTTCATGCCGCTCGAGGCAACCCACACCTGGGTCTCGGTCACGTGCATCGGCCCTGTCTGCGATTGCGTCGGGAGGGGATACGTCAGCAACTCCGAGCCGGTCCACTTCGAGACGGAGCCGACCCCTCCCGAGAACCACACGTTCGTCGCAGCGCTGCCACGAACGAAGCGGGCGCCAGACGGGAAGTCCTCTTGCCGCGTCCACACGCCGTTCACCAGGTGATGCGCGATGATGCCCGAGAACGTGGCGTTCTGCCGGAGCACCCACGCCTCACCAGGCGCCGGGCTGTAGACGTCGAGGATGAAGCCCGTGCCAGGGACGGCGACCGGCTGCCAGGTCGAGTTCTCGAGGTGCTCGAGGGAGTCGTTCGCGACGAGCCGCCACACGTTGGTCGCGCTGAACGCGAAGACGCGCTGGGTCGGTCGAGGCCGCGAGGTGGTGCTGAGAGACGGGCCAGTCCATCGGGTCAGCAACCCTCCAGCGCCCACGAGGAAGACGTCGCGCGGCCCCGCGGCAAAGGCTGCGTTCACCGACAGGCCATCACCGACGGTCGTGGCAGGCATCTGGTCCAGCGTCGCCAACTGCACCCGGGTGTTGCCGTAGTACGAGGCGCCGAAGCTGAGGAACTCCGAGCCTGACAGACAGACGAGTCGAGCTCCCTGCGCGAAGTGCGTCGCCCACGCGCCGTTCCGCCGCGACCACGACGCGTGGAACTCACCGCTGTAGTTGCCCGAGGCAAACAGGCTCGTGCCGCACACCGCCACGCTGTACAGCGCGTCATCCGACGTCGGGCCGCCGCTGTCGCGCGTCGGGTTCACGTCGAACCACGTGGTGCCGTCGTACTTCCTGAAGAAGCCGCCGCTCGACACGCCAGCGACGTACACCTCGGTGCTCGAGAGGACTGCGATGGAGCGGACCGAGGCGAGCGAGTCGGTGACGGGCAGGACTCCGCTCACCATCGACCAGCTCCCGTTCTGGCGCGTGAGCACCACCTCGGTGCCGCCTGCGTAGATGACCGTGCCGCTGCCATGAATCGCCAGCAGATCACGCGTCGTGCCCGACACGAGCGGCGTGAAGACCGAGCCATTCCACTGGAGGAGCGTGCCGCGATCGCCCACCGCCCAGCCTTCGGTCGGGCTCGAGAACCACACGCCACGCAACGTCGCGCGCGTCGGTGACTGGGAATACGTCCACACCGAGCCGTTCCACGTCGCGTAGACGCCGCCTTCCCCGACGGCCATCACGAAGGACGACGAGGTGCCCGAGACGCCGTGGAAGGTGCCCGCGTAGGTCTGACCGTGCCAGCAGAAGCCATCGGTCGAGCACGTCACCCCGGAGACCACCGCGCCGCCGCCGTTTCCCCCGCCGCCCGCCGCGGCCGAACCACCTGCCGAACCACCCGCGGTGCCGCCCCCAGCGACGAGCCCGCCACCCGCGCCAGCGTCGTCAACCCCGAGCGGTGTTTCATCGACCGCCGACAAGCACCCTGTGACGAAGACCGCGACGAAGCCCCAGGCAATCGTTCTCATGCCCGCCCAGGTGCCCAGCTCGGCCCCGTGCTTCACCCAATCGCAACTGGCCGGTTTTTCGACAGCCCGGCACGCCTGTAGCAACGTGTCTCGTCCATGGCCCCGCCGGTTCTCCTCGTCGCCGACGATCTCTCCACCATCGCGTCGGTGAAGCGTGTGCTCGGGCGCGAAGGCTACGAGGTGATTCTCGCCACGAGCGCCGCCGACGCGGTGATCGCCTGGGGCCACCACCTGCCGGGCCTCGTCATCGTGCAGCCCTCGGTGGAGTCGGACCGGGGCGGGGTGTTGCTCGAAGAGCTGCGGCAACACCCTGACGCGCAGCTGCTCCACGTCGTGCTGTTGGGAGAGTCCATCCCAGGGTTCGGGTACCACGTCGAGCCATTGCCTCTGGACGCCAACCAGTTCTCGAAGACGGTGCTGTCGCAGATGCGGGCCTCGGAAGATGGCGCAGCATGGACCGTGACGGAGCCAGCGACCGGAACGACACCGACTGCAGCGCCCCCGACGCTCGACGAGCCCGAGCCGTGGCGTGCGACCCGTCCTCCGGCGGCCACACCCGCGGACGAGCTGCCGCAGACTCAGGAGTTCCTCGACACCGACGAACCGCGCACCGAGGCCGAGCCAACGCCGCCGAACCCGCCGACGGCAGAGCTCGAGGCGGCCCCCGAGCCGCAGCCTTCCCACGCCTCGAACCCGGTGATGGCGAAGCTGTTCGACGATCTGCCGTCACTCGAAGACGAGCTGCACCGCGACGTCGAAGCGCAGGCCATGGCCTCGGTCGAGTCGTCGCTGCCGCCGATGGCGCCCGATGACGAGGAGCTGCAGCGCCTCGAAGACGACGTTCGCGCCGAGGCCGCCCGACGTCGCGCCGCCCGGGACGCGCGCTCGAGCGCAGGCGGGGGCACCTTCTCCCCGCCCCAGGTCCAGCCGACGACGACCGAGCCGCATGAGACCTCATTCGCCGACCTGGGCACCACACCGCCTGATGGCGCGGCAGACCCGACCGCGACGACCCCGCCTGCGCCCGCGAGCTCGGCGCCAGACCCGGCCAGCGCGCGTGAGGTGCTCGCCCGCGCCGAGGCCATCGCGCTCGAGAGCCGTGCCGTGTCCCAGTCGCAGCGCCAGGCGGCCGACGCCGAACGCCGCCGGGCCGAGACCGAGCTCGAGGGGCTCGAGCGCCGCGCGGAACACGCCGAGTCGCTCGTTCGCCGCGAGCGCGAGGCCCGCGCCGCGGTGGAGGATCAGCTCGAGCAGGTTCGCGAAGAGTCGAGGGCGCTGATCGAGCGACTGGAAGCCGAGCGCGTCGAGTCGCAGCAGCGCTTCGCCGCCGAGCTCGAAGTCGTCGGCGCTCAGGCCGAGGAGCGACGCGTTGCCCGGGAAGAGGAGCTCTCGGCCCGCATCGCGGCGCTCGAGCGCACCCTCGACGAGACGGGCCGCTCGCTCGAGCAGAGCCAGGAGTTCCACGCGACCGCCGAGCAGCGCCTCGCCGACGCCGAAGCTGGGCTCAACGCCGCCACCGCGACCGCCCTCGAGCGGGCCGCCGAGCGCGAGTCATTGCTCTCGAGCCTCACCCACGAACAAGACGCCGCGCGCAAGGCCGAGGAGCGCGCCACTCACCTGGACGCCGAGCACGCCACGCTCACGAAGGACCTGCGCGACGTCCGCTCGCAGCTCGAACTGGCAGCCGGCAAGGTGAAGGAGCTCTCTACCCAGCTCGATGACGAGCGCCTGAGCACCATGGCCCTCGAGGAGGAGCGTGAGGAGCTGGTCTCGAAGCTCGAGCGCGAGGTCGCGCAGGTCGTCGAAGCCAGGGGCGAAGCCGACGCCGCGATGAAGCTCGCGAGTGAAATCGAAGGCGCGCTGTCGGTGACGAAGGGCGAGCTCGAGTCGGCCCGCACCGACCTCGGGGACAGCCGCAAGGCGCTTGAGGGGGAGCGAGCCCGGGGAGCCACCCTCGCGCTCGATCTCACCAACGCGAAAGAGACGCTCGAGACCCAGCGCGCCCGCGCCGACGAGGCCGAGGCGCTCGCCCAGCTGTCGACCGAACGGCTCAAGGCCCTGGAGCATCGACAGGTGATGAACCTCGCGCTTCCGGGTCGCCGCGCGCTCGGCCTGCCGCGCACCGGCGACGTCTCGCTCGAGCAGCTCGCCCACCTGGTCAGCACCCTCGTCGCTGCGCAGGCTGACGTCCGGCTCGAGCTCGGCGTTCGAGGCGGGACCCGCACGCTGTGGTTCAAGAAGGGCGCGCTCCATGGCGCCGAGTCCTCGTTCGACCACGAGTCGCTCATCGATCGCGCCCGCCGCGATGGACTCATCGATGCCCGGCAGGAAGGCGACCTTCGCCTCGTGCGCACCGCGACCGGCGCGGAGCAGCTCGAGGCCATGAAGGCGCGCGGCTACCTGCGTGAGATCGAGACCGTTCCCCTGCTCCAGCGAGCGACCGAGGCCGTCGCCCTCGAGGCCTTCAGCGAAGACACCACCCAGTACCGCCTCTCCGACGAGCCGCCTGGCGTGTCGGTGCTGCTCGTCGCCGTGCCCCGCTCGACGATCCCGCTGTTGGCCGAGGCCCTGCGCCGCGCGGTCCCCGTCGATGCCCTGCTCGAGACACTCGGTGGCGCCGAAGCCATCTGCGTCGCCACCGACACCGACGTCGACCTGCGCGCCATGGGCTTCACCGACAAGGAGCGCAAGATGCTCTCGTGGGTCGACGGCGAGGCCTCGGTCGAGGACCTCACGCTCGCCGCGGGCCTCAAGCAGGAGCACAGCTTCCGCGCGCTGGTGGTGGCGAAGCTGCTCGGCGTCATCGAGGTGAAGCCTCCCGAGCAGCAGGCCCCTGCGGTGTCGGGCGATCTCGACGTGCGCCGCCTCGACGCGAAGTACGACGAGGTGCAGGACGCAGACTACTTCAGCATTCTGGGGCTCACCCGCACCGCCTCGGGCGACGACGTGCAGCGCGCCTTCCGCCGACTGTCCGAGGAGTTCGACCCCATCAAGTACACCGGCCACCCCGACGCGTCCCTGCAGCAGCGCGCCCAGGTGGTCTCGACCCTCATCGAAGAGGCAGCCCGGGCCCTCGAAGACGAGCGCCGACGCGCCGAGTACGCCCGCCACCTGCTGGATTGAGCCGTCACCCGGCTTGGCGAGAGCCGGCACGGCGCGTTACAAAAGGCCCATGGTTCGCGAAATCCTGGTGTGGCCCCACCCCGTGCTCAAGCAGAAGGCCGAGCCCGTCTCGGTCGTCGACGACTCGATCCGTGGGCTGATCAAAGACCTCTTCGACTCGATGTACGCCGCCGATGGGGTCGGTCTGGCCGCGCCGCAGATTGGCGTGCTCAAGAACGTCATCGTCGTCGACACCACGCCACGTCAGCCAGACGCGAAGCCCCTGGCGATGGTGAACCCGCAGATCCTCACGCTCGAGGGGACCGTGGAGTACCGCGAGGGCTGCCTGTCGATTCCCGGTGAAGCCGAAGACGTCGACCGCGCAGCCATCATCACCGTGCGCTTCCTCGACGCCGAGGGCCAGGAGCAGACGTTGACCTGCGACGGCCTGCTCGCCATCGCCGTTCAGCACGAGACCGATCACCTCAAGGGTACGATGTTCGTCGACCACATCTCGACGCTGAAGCGAGAGCTCATCCGCAAGCGGATGAAGAAGCTGCAGGCCGCGCAGGAAGCGGACAAGAAGGAAGCCGCTGCCGACGCCAGGAAGGCGAAGTCCAGCCGCCGCGCCGAGGTGCGTTGAGGCGCTTCAGTTCGTCGCCTTGCGCGAGCCGTTGAGGACCCACGTGTTCACTTCTTCTTCGGGACGCCGCGGCGCGGGCACAGGTCCGCAAGGACGCAGCGATGGCACGCCGGCGCCCTGGCATCACACACCCGTCGCCCGTGCCAGATGATGAGCTGGTGAGCCTTGAACCAGAGCGTGTCAGGGAGCAGGCGACGCAGATCGGCCTCGAGGTCGTCCGGATCTTGATGACGGGAGAACCCAAGGCGTTTCGACAGCCTCAAGATGTGGGTGTCGACGGGAAAGGCCCGCTCGCCATCGAGGTGAATCGTGACGACGCCAGCCGTCTTGTTCCCGACGCCGGGGAGCTCGGCGAGGGCCGCACGTGAGGCCGGCACCTCGCCCTGGTGACGCTCCAGGAGCGTCTGCCCCAGCTTCACGAGCGCCTTCGACTTGTTCCGGAAGAGCCCGACGGTCTTGAGGTAGCGCTCGAGCACCGCAGGCGTGGTGGCCGCGTAGTCAGCAGCCGAGCGGAAGTCGCGGAACAGCTGTGGCGTCACCAGGTTCACGCGCTTGTCGGTGGTCTGCGCCGAGAGCAGCACCGCGACGAGCAGCTCGAGCGGCGTGGTGAAATCGAGCTCGATCTTCGCCTCTGGCATCGCGGCGTCGAGGCGGCGAATCACCTCGAGCGCGCGGCGCTTGCGCTCCTCGGCGCGCTCAGCGGCCATCGGTCACTCCTCGACCCGACGCGGCACGTGAGCACCCAGCCGCGTGAGCAGCTCGTAGTGAATCGTCTGCGCCCAGCCCGCCAGCGTCTCGGCCAGGATGACCTCGTCTGCGTCACGCCCGAGCAGCGTCGCGGTCAAGGGCGCCTCATTCGTCACGGCGTGCGTCACGTCGACGATGAGGTGGTTCATCATCACACGGCCCAGCACCGGGCAGCGGCGGCCGTTGACCAGCACGTGCGCTTTTCCAGACGCGAGGCGGGGGTAGCCATCCCAATAGCCAACCGGCAGCACCGCGACTCGGGTCTCGGCGCCACACCGCCACGTGCAGCCGTAGCCGACGTAGCTCCCTGCAGGCAGCCACTTCACGACCTGGCTGGGGCATCGCCACGACAGCACGGGGTGGAGCGTCGGCAGCTCACCCAGCACGACCTTCGACGACAGCCGCGTCTCGGTCGAAGGCCACAGGCCGTAGAGGCTGATGCCCACCCGAATGACGTCGAAGCGTGACGGCGGCAACACGAGCGCCGCAGCGCTGGCGGCGAAGTGACGAGAGGTGGAAGGCGACAGCTGGACCCGCTGGGACAGCACCTCGAACGCGCGGCTGAACGCCTCGAGCTGCGTGCTGGCGTACGACTGCTCCGTCACGTCTTCGGTGTTGGCGAAGTGGCTCAGCACGCCCTTCACCTCGAGCACGTCGCGAGCCGCAGAGAGCCCGTCGGCTTCGCCCGCGGCGAGCTGCGCAGGGGTGAACCCTTCGCGACCGAGGCCCGTGTCGATGTGGACGTGCACCGAAGCCTTGAGCCCCTTCGCGCGCAGCAGCGGCACCGCGGCTTCGAAGGAGCGATCGGCGACCACGACGTCGACCCCGGCCTCGGCGAGCGCCACCACTTCCCCGGCCGACACCGCGCCGATGACGAGCACGTCGCGACGAGCGGCTGACCGGGTGGCTTCGAACTCCCGGACCGCGAGGCCCTCGTTGGGCGTGATGACGTAGAGCCAGTCGGCGGCGGCGTGCGCCAACGGGAGCATCTCGGAGAACCCGTGACCGTACGCGTTGCCCTTGAGCACCGCGCCGACGCGACGCGATGGCCCTGCGACGCCGCGAAAGGCTGCGACGTTGGCGTGAAAGGCCGACGCCGACAGCTCGAGGCGTGAAGACAGCTCGCCGGGTGCGGGGACGGACATGGGCGCAATCACCTACTCCGAAATCAGCGCGTCGTCGCCCGCCTCGGGGGCTCGTCTGAGGGCCGTGGCGGACTCGCTGGCCTCTGCCGGTGCATCGTCCCGACCCTTCCTGCGCCGACGGTTTGCGCGGGGCCGTGCGCGCGCTCGGAGAACGCGGTCCCTCCGGCCATCCCCGCAACCCTCGTGTCGGAGGATCTCCCACCGAACGCGACTGGAAGCGGCTGCGGCGCTCGGGCGCTGTTACGGTTCGGGGCGATGCGGCTGGTGGGCTTTCTCCTGTTCGGTGTTGTCGCTTCGTGCGCGTCGGCGCCGGTGGAGCGGCTCTCTGCCGAAGAGGTGATGGGCGCGCCACGCCGAGCCGAGCAGCTGCCAGTCGCTTCGGCCGCGCTGCTGGAGCGCCTGCAGCACTTCGTCGGGGAAGCCGATGGAGCGCGCCTGCACACGACGCCGGGCGCTCCGATGCCGGCCGCGCTGGCGGAGTCGTGGCGCGAGGTTCTCGAAGACGTCGACGCGCTCGTGAGGAAGGACCCGTCTGCGCTCGATCTCGTGCGGGCGCGCCTGTGGCTGCAGACGGCGCTCGAGGCTGATGGCGCTCGGTTCGGCGACGTGCCCACCGACGTCGCCGGGCACGCCCAGCAGACGCTCGCGACCCTCACGATGAAGCTGGTGACGATCACCCGAGGAGGTCGTCAACTGCGCGCAAACCCCGCCACCTTCAGCTGGCCGGTCGACCCGGTGGTGGTGACGAGCCCATGGGGCCACCGCACCCACCCCATTCATGGCGACTACCGGTTTCACGCAGGCGTCGACCTCGAGGCGACGCGCGCTCAGCCCGTCTACGCGGTCGCGCCGGGCATCGTGGCCTTCGCGGGCTGGAACTCGGGCCACGGCAAGCAGGTTGAGCTGCAACACGACCCCCATCTGGCGACGCGCTACAGCCACCTGTCGGGCTGGTCGGTGCACCCCGGAGAAGTGGTGAAGCGGGGTGACGTCATCGGGTGGGCGGGGAAGACGGGCACCGCGACGGGCGTCCACCTGCACTTCGAGCTGCGACGCGACGGAGAGCCACTCGACCCCGAGGCCGAGCTCCCCGGCCCCGGCGGCTCGCGCCTGGTGGCGCGGTGAGCACCGTCGTCGACGTACTGCTCGAGCGCTCCTTCCGCCGGGCCGACCCGACCCGAGCGAACGAGGCCATCGAAGAGGCGCGCCTCGAGATCGAGGACCGCACCGGGCAGCAGGCCTTCAGCTACGAGCTCTTCGTGCCGCGCGCGAACGTCGACGAGTACTTCCTGTCTCACGCGCTCCCGAAGCTGGTGAACTTCCTTCACTGTCGCGGCTTCAAGTCGGCGAGCACGCCAGGCATCTTCGTCTCTCTCTTCACGCCGTCAGGGTTGGCCTTCATCGAGGCTGGCGCCGTCGTCGAGGCGCTGGCGGGCCTCAAGCACCTCAGCATCGAAGAGACCTGGCGCCGGTACGGCGATGGCGGCACGGGCGACCCGAAGCTGCTGGGGCTCTGATGGCGCCTGCTCCGGACAAGAAGACGGGCCCCGCACTTCCGCGCGGAGCCCGCCGTGCAGCGCGTTGGCGCCGAGGTGCGCTCAACGACTCAGAGCGTGTCCTTGAGCTCCTTGGCAGGCCTGAAGCCGATCGTCTTGGTGGCCTTGAGCTTCATCAGCTCGTTGGTCTGCGGGTTGCGAATGCGGCGGGCCTTCCGCGTGCGGATGCTCCACGTGCCGAAGCCCGGGTAGCTGAACCGCGCATCGGCCTTCACGGCCTTGCCGATGTTGTCAAAGACCACGTCCATCAGATGGGCGGCGTCCTTCTTGGTCAACCGCGTCTGCTGCGCCACAGCCTCGACCAGCTCTGCCTTCGTCATGTGAACCCTCCCGAGTCGCAGCTGCCGCTGCGAGCGGCGCGGAAATATCAGAGCAATATCAACCACGTCAATCACAGACACAACTCTTACACAGCAGCCCCTGTGTCTGATCAGACAGCCTGGGGTCGCGATCGGTCGACGCCTGCAACCGCCCGGTTTCGCGTGGGCTTCTCGCACATTCGTGATCGGCGCGCCGCATCGATCGATCGGGCCATGGCGGTGCTGTGCGCCCTGATGCTGGCCAGTTGCGTTCGGCTCCAGGCGCCTGAGCCAGCGAGCGCTCCGCCTGGAACGCGGGAGGTCTGGATCGACGCGTTCGCTCCCGAAGGCGGTGACGGGAGCCGCGCAGCCGCGTTCAAGCGCATCCCGACGCTGACGGAACCGATGCGCTTGCACCTCCGCAGCGGGCTGTACCGCGGGCCGTTTCACTTCCCAGGAGGGACACGCGTCGAGGGCCACGGCGAGGTGGTGCTCTTCGACGAAGGTCCAGGCGCCGTCGTGTCGGCGAGAGGGCTCCTCGAGCTGGCTCAGGTCTCGGTCCAGGGCGCTGGCGTGGGCGTGGTGACCAGCGGGGCGCTCTCGCTCGAGCACGTGAAGTTCTCGGGGCATCGGGTCGCGGGCGTGCAGGTGATCGATGGCGGAGTCACCGGCCATCACGTCGAGGTGAGCGCCCGAGTCGAAGGGGTGGTGGGGCTCGACGCGACCAACGCCGCCCTGACGCTTCACGACGTGAAGGTGTCGGGCCCGATGCTCGTCGGCGTGCGCGCGAGGGACTCGGCGGTCGAGCTCGCGACCGTGGTGAGCGAGGGCCCGGCGACGGCCGTGCAGACCATCGCAGGAAGCCTTGCGCTGAAAGGCCTGCGTGCGGCGAGCGGCATGCGCGCGGCGGTCTCGGTCTCGAACACCGGGGCCACGCTGAGCGAGCTCGACGTGACCGGCCACGAGTACGCGGTGCTGGGTCTGGGTGGTGACGTCACCATCGACGGGCTTCGCAGTGGCGGGGCGTTCGGTGGCGGCGTGTCGTTCTTGAAGTCGACGCTTCGGCTGACACACCTCGTCGTGCAACGCGCGGGGCCCCTTGGCGGCGTGCAGCTGCTGTCGTGCACCAGCGTCCTCGGGTCCGTGCGGGTGACGGACTCGCAGGCGTGGGGCGTGATGGTCAGACAGGGCTCGGCCACGATTGCGTCGCTCACGGCCGACGGTCTTCGCGGCGGCGGCGGCGATGCCCTGCATGTTCGTGATGGGAAGGTCTCGATCGAGCGCCTGGAGGCGAGCGACCTCGAGGGCTCGGGCCTCTTCGCGTCCAATTTCGCCGCCGTCACGGCGGGCAGCGTCGACGTGTCTGGCGCGGAGACGAGCGCCATCGTGGTGGAGCGCAAGAGCGCTGTGGCGGTCGAGCGGGTCATCTCGCGAGGCGGGCGGGGCCCAGCCCTGGCGGTGCTCGAAGACGGGTCGCTCACCGTCGGCTCGCTCAGCGCACAGGGTGGCGACGTGGCGGTGTGGGCCGACTGTGAGACGGAGTCGTTCGTGACGGTGAAGGCGGTGACGGCCGGCACCGAGCTGCCACGGCTCCGCTGTCTGCAGGGCCCGCGGGCGCCCAACCGGTGACTGGGCATCGTGCCGTCACGTCGACGTCGTCACGCGCGTCGGCCCGCCATCGTCGACGAAGGCCGGTTCGATGGGTCGCGCGTGCCGCGCCAGGAACCGCACGATGGGCGGGTAGACGTCGCGGTCGGCGTCGCGCCCGACGATGAGATCGCCGTGGCCGTAGTCGACCGCGTGCCCGAAGGCGGTGCCGATCAACACCAACTCCTTGTCGCGCGCCTGGAGCGCCGAGAAGAAGTGCCGTGTGACGTCGAGCGGCGCGAGGTGGTCGACGCTCCCTCCGACGACCAGCGTCGGCACGTCGCTCACGGCGAGCGCGGGCGTCCGCAGATCCTCATCGGTGACGGAGCTCGAGAGCCGGCCCGTGACGATCCACCGCTCGAGCTGCGACAGCACACCGCGCCAGAGATCCGCGAACACGTTGGCGAGCAGATACCGCTGCTCCACGCCGTCGATGTTCGCGACGCGCGCGGTGAGGTTGGCGACTCGAGGGGGCGGAAACAGCCCGGCGATGGGCGCGAACAGCGTCGAAAGGATCCGAGCGGGGAACTGGCCGGCCGGCGAGAGCGCCTGGGCGAGCTTGAGCGCGCGCGGGAAGAACGCGCCGGGGCCGAAGAACAGCGGGCTGCCGACCGTCACCAGCGCCGCGAGCCGCCCCTGGGCCTTTCGCGCCGACGCGAGCACGCCGATGACGCCACCCAGCGAGTGGCCCACCCACAACACCTGCGATTGCCCGGTCGCCTCGCGCACGGCCTCGAGCACAGCCGGCACGTCGAAGTCCAGGTGATCGTCGATGCACACCTCGGCGAACGCAGGCTCGGGAGCGACGCTTCGCCCCGCGCCCCGACAGTCCATCGTGAAGACCTGAAACCCGGCGTCCGCCAGCACCCGGGCGAGGTGCGAGCGCCCACGGAATTCGAAGAAGGCGTGGTTGTTCCCAAGGCCATGGCACAGGACGACGGGCTGGGCGAAGCGCTGCTGGGAAGGCGCTCGAAACCACAGCGACAGCGACCAGCCGTCGGCCGTGGGCACGCGGAGCAGCTGCGGGCGATCGGCGAGGTGGTAGGCCACCCGGGAGCCCGTGACCCACAAGACGAGCACCGCGACGATGGCCACGAGGATGATCAGCAGCGTCATGGCGAGGGCTGGTATGGTGCGGGCCGCATGAAGCTGCGCGACCTGATGTTCGTCTTGCCAAACCTCTTCACGGTGTCGTCCATCTTCTGCGGGTTCTACGCGATGACGCTGTGCACGGGCGAGGCTGGTCCGACGCAGCTCTATCAGGCGGCGCTGGCGATCTTCTTCGGTATCTTCTTCGACGGCTTCGACGGCCGGGTGGCGCGGCTCACCAAGACGCAGAGCCTCTTCGGGCAGGAGCTCGACTCCCTCGCCGACGTCGTCACCTTCGGCGCGGCGCCGTCGCTGCTCATCTTCAAGTGGGCGCTGCAGCCGCTGGGCATCGTCGGGCTCTTCGGCGCCTTCATGTTCGTGGCGTGCGGTGCCCTGCGCCTGGCGCGCTTCAACGTCCTGGCGATTCGTTCCCCGCACGGTGGCGCTTCGCGGTTCTTCGTCGGCATGCCGATTCCGTTCGCGGCGGGCGGCCTCGTCTCGATGGTCATCGCCTTCCAGGCGGCGCGCGGCGGCCAGCTGCCCGACGCCCTGCGCTGGCCCGTCTTCGGCGCGGTGGTGTTCCTCGCCCTGCTCATGGTGTCGACGGTTCGCTACCGCACCTTCAAGGACCTGAAGCTCTCGAAGCGCTCGATGGCGGTGCTCGCCTTCATCCTCGCGGGCGGCGTCCTCATCGCCACGCGCGTGCACCCCGCCTCGGTGCTGGTCGCCTACTTCGGGCTCTACCTCGTCTCTGGCCTCATCGAGTCGGTGCTGCTGCTGCGCAAACACCTCGTGGAGAAGAAGGCCGCGGCCCTGGCGGCGGTCATCGACGATGACGACGAGGACGAGTCGGACGACGACGTCGACGAGCAGGAAGTACTCTA
>JBBAQZ010000041.1:0-78021 GCA_040400045.1 Myxococcaceae bacterium | reverse complement strand
ACCACCGACAACGACAGCATCACGAGCATCCACAGGGTCTTCTTCATGGCCGTTTGTCCTCAGGAAGGGGGCAGCGTGCCCCGTCTTTCGAGTGAACCCGGGCCGCGCAGAGAAGTTGCGGTCAGCCTGTTCGGGTGCGGTTCACGGGGAGGATCAGGTCTAGTCGACCTTCGAGAGAAAGCGCAGCCCATCGTCGTTGTTGACGGCATCGGGCCCAAAGGGAAATACCGACCCATGCGCACGCGAAAAACGAAGTTCATCTTCACCACGGGCGGCGTCGTCAGCTCGCTCGGCAAGGGCATGGCTTCGGCCTCGATGGGCGCGCTGCTCGAGAACCGCGGCCTCGACATCACGCTCATCAAGCTCGACCCGTACATCAACGTCGATCCGGGCACGATGAGCCCGACCCAGCACGGCGAGGTGTACGTCACCGACGACGGCGCCGAGACCGACCTCGACCTCGGGCACTACGAGCGCTTCACGGGCGCGAAGATGACTCGGCTCAACAACTTCACCACCGGGCGCGTCTACCACTCGGTCATCACCAAGGAGCGCCGCGGCGAGTACCTCGGGAAGACCGTGCAGGTGATTCCGCACATCACCGATGAGATCAAATCGATGATCCACGCGGCGGCGGAAGGCCACGAGGTGGTGCTGGTCGAGGTCGGCGGCACCGTCGGTGACATCGAGTCGCTGCCGTTCCTCGAGGCGATTCGGCAGCTCCGCTACGACGTGGGCAGCGAGAACGTCTGCTACGTGCACCTCACGCTGCTCCCGTACATCGCGGCGGCCGGCGAGGTGAAGACCAAGCCCACGCAGCACTCGGTGATGAAGCTGCGGGAGATCGGCATCCAGCCCGACATCCTCATCTGCCGCACCGACCGACAGATCGGCCAGGAGCTGAAGGACAAGATCGCGATGTTCTGCAACGTCGACGTCGGCAACGTCTTCACGTCGCCCGATGTCGGGAGCATCTACGAGCTGCCGCTGGAGCTGCACCGCCAGGGCCTCGACGATCGCATCGCCGAGCACCTGAACATCTGGACGCGCGCGCCCCGCCTCGAGAAGTGGGAGCAGATCATCGAGAAGGTGTATCGGCCCTCGCGCGGTGAAGTGCGCGTCGCGCTGGTGGGCAAGTACGTCGACTTGAAGGAATCGTACAAGTCGCTCAACGAGTCGCTGGTGCACGGCGGCATCGCGAACGACTGCCACGTGAAGATCGAGTTCGTCGACTCGCAGGACGTCGAGACGAAGGGCGCCGAGGCGATGCTCGGCTCGATGGACGCGGTGCTGGTGCCGGGTGGGTTCGGCGTGCGCGGCACGGAAGGGAAGATTCAGGCGGTGCGCTACGCGCGAGAGAAGCGCAAGCCGTTCTTCGGCATCTGCCTCGGCTTGCAGATGGCCGTCATCGAGTACGCGCGGCACGTCCTCAACCTGCCGCACGCCAACTCGCTCGAGTTCGACGAGAAGACGATCGACCCTGTCGTCACCATCATGGAGTCGCAGGTCGGCGTGAAGGACAAGGGCGGCACCATGCGCCTGGGCAGCTACGCCTGCTCGCTGAAGGCCGGCACGCTCGCGCAGCGGCTCTACGGCGCCGACAACATCAAGGAGCGTCACCGCCACCGCTTCGAGGTGAACAACGCGTACCGCGCGAGGCTGTCGGGCGCGGGGCTCGTGTTCTCAGGCGTGAACACCGAGCTCGACCTCGTCGAGGTGATCGAGATCACCGACCACCCGCACTTCATCGGCTGCCAGTTCCACCCGGAGTTCCAGTCGAAGCCGTTCGCTCCGCACCCGCTGTTCTCTGGGTTCATTCGGGCGGCGGTGACGGCACGCGACGCGAAGTAACGGCCGCTCATGAACGGCGGCGACGCCATCAAGGTCGTGCTGCCGCCCAAGGCTGAAGCTCGAGCTGCTGCCCATCGAACCCGACGGTGCTTCGCGCTGGAGGACAGCGCGGAACCCCGGCTCGTGTTCGGCGTGCGACAGGGGCGTGCGTTCGAGAAGGGACCGCGACGCCGCTGTCATCGTGAGCGGCGGGGCTTTCGTTTCGTGATGGACTCGTAGGCCTTCCGCACCGCGATGAAGGACTCCGCGCTGCCGCCTTGATCTGGGTGGTGCTCGAGCGCCTTCTTCCGGAACGCGAGCTTCACCTCGGCGAGCGTCGCGTCGCCGGTCAACCCGAGCATGGCGAACGGTTCGAGCGGCCGGTCGATGGTGGGAGCCCGCACGCTGTGCTTCGGAAACGGCTCGAGGCCCGCGAGGCTGCGTTTCCAAGCGCCGGCCCAGTGGTCGTCGACCGGTGAGAGCGGACGGCCAGCAGCCTTCTCGGCGAACGCCTGAGCTTCCTCTCTCGTGAACGCGCCACCGCCCCAGGCATCGGGTCTCCGAAACGGCTTCGCGGTGGGCTCGCCGGTCCACCAGGCGCACCAGAGGAACCGCCTTCGCTTCGTCTTCGCGAGCGCGAAGACACCGCGCGAGAGGGCTGCCACCGGGTCTTTCACCTTCGTGCGACTCACTCCGAGCCTCCACTGACGCGACAGGGGCCCGACCCGGGGGAACGCATGGGGCCAGTCAGCACGACGGGGGGTCGACGGTCAGCGCGAGGACCAATGAATCCACGAACGAGATGACCGAGCTGCAGGCGTGCGAGTTGGTCGAGAAGCTGTCCGTCGTCCCGGGCCACTGCGCGCGGCGCCGCTGAACGATGTCCCTCCGCGTGAGCGCCTCGTCGGCTTCGACAGGCGAGCGCGTGCGAGCCGCCTGCGTGAGGGTGGTGTGCAGCGCGTCGACCGTGCAAACCGGGGTCGAACAGCTTCATGGCAGCGCAGCGAGGAGCACTCGCCGAGCCTATTCGCTGGCGCCCTGGGGAGCCGACGTTCTTCCGGCCGGAAGAGCCTTCGACGGGCTGAGGTTCCCGTCTGGGACGCGGGTTCGGACGACCGACGTCGGTCGCTGTCCCTGTCTCCGGGGCGTGCGCCACACCTCCGGATGACTCGCTGGGCACCGCCCGCTGCGCTACACGCGCGACCATGGCTTCTCCCATCACCCTCGCCGGACACTCCGTTGGCCCCAACCAGCCCCTCTTCGTCATCGCCGGCCCCGATGTCATCGAGTCGGCCGACCACGCCATTCGTCACGCGCGGAAGCTCAAGGAGCTGACCCAGAAGCTCGGCGTGCCGTTCGCCTTCAAGTGCAGCTTCGACAAGGCCAACCGCACGAGCATCACCTCGTTCCGTGGGCCCGGGTTGGTGGAGGGCCTCAAGGTGCTCGCGCAGGTGAAGCGCGAAGTCGGCGTCCCCATCCTCACCGACGTGCACGACCTCTCGCAGGTGAGCCCCGTCGCCGAGGTGGCCGACATCATCCAGGTGCCCGCGTTCCTCTGCCGGCAGACCGACCTCGTGGTGGCCGTCGCGAAGACGGGCCGCGGCGTCAACATCAAGAAGGGCCAGTTCGTCGCGCCCAGGGACATCGCGCACCAGGCGCGCAAGGCGTTCGACTCGGGCAACCCCAACGTGCTCGTCACCGAGCGCGGCGCCACGTTCGGCTACAACAACCTCGTCGTCGACATGCGCGGCTTCGCGGTGATGAAGGAAGCCGGGCTGACCACGTGCTTCGACGCCACGCACTCCGTTCAGCTCCCGAGCGCCGGCAATGGCGAGACCGCTGGAGAGCGGAAGTTCGTCGGGCTGCTCGCCCGCTCTGCCGCCGCCGCTGGCATCGACGCGCTCTTCACCGAGGTGCACGAGAACCCCGACGCCGCACCGTGTGATGGCCCCTGCAGCCTGACGTTCGAGCTCTTCGAAGAGACCCTGCATGACGTGCTCGCGATTCGCAGGGCGCTGAGGCACCAGCCGTGACTCCAGCGGAGCGCGCACGCGACGTGCAGCTCATCATCTTCGACGTCGACGGCGTGCTGACCGACGGCGGCCTCTGGTACGGCCCCGACGGCGAGGTGATGAAGCGCTTCGACGTGAAGGACGGCCACGCCATGGTGCTCGCGCGCCTCACCGGGTTGCCCATCGCGCTCCTCACGGCCAGGAACTCGAAGATCGTCGAGACGCGCGCGCACGAGCTCAAGCTGGCGAAGGTGTTTCAGGGCCGCCGTGAGAAGGGGCCCGCGCTGCTCGAGCTGTGTGAGGAGCTGAAAGTGGCGCCTGCCAACGCCGCGTACATGGGCGACGACGTGAACGACCTGCCGGCGATGAAGCCGTGTGGCCTCACCGCGTGCCCGGCCGATGCAGTGGCCGAGGTCCGTTCAGCGGTGCACTTCGTCGCCAGCGCTCCGGGAGGCCGGGGCGCCGCGAGAGAGCTCATCGAGTTGGTGCTGCGCGCCACCGGCCGCTGGGAGCAGGCGATGGCGCACATGCTCAACCCGTGACGCTTACTTCCAGCAGGCGTTCCCGCAGGCGCCGTTGCAGCTGCCGTTGAGGCACTCGACGCTGTTCTGGCACACCTGGCCGTTCGGCTTCTGCCCGACGCAGGTCTGCATGCCCTGGCCGGGGCAGTAGCTGGCGCTGGTACACGCTGGGAAGTTGCCGGTGCCAGCACACATGCCGCCGGTCACGACATAGAGCGGCTGGCAGGTGCCCATCGAGCCCATCGTAGCGCCCGCGCAGTAGAGCAGCGCCTTGCACTGGTCGCTCGCCGTGCAGGTGGCGCCGAGGTCTCCGTACGGCGTGCAGATGCCACCAAAGCACCGCGAGCCCACCTGACAGACCTCGTTGTTGGTGCCGCACGGCTGGGTCGCAGCGCGGCGCGGCTCACAGAGGCCGTTGTTGCAGTACTCCGTGTCGAGACAGTTGGGGCCCGTCACGTTCGTGCCGGTCTCGGCCGTGTTGCAGAAGCCGCCTGCCGTCGTGTTGAACCTCTTGAAGCAGCGGTCGGCGCCGCCATCCATCACCCCTGGCTGGGTCGCGCAGACGAGCTCGAAGTCGTTCGGGTTGCTGCGGAAGCACTCGGAGCGGCCCTTCACGCAGAGCTCGCCCTCGAGCTTTCCGAGCGCGCAGAAGCGGGCGCCGATGGGGCCGGCCGAGGCTGGGCACACGTAGCCGGGTGCGCACTCCGAGGTGCTGCTGCAGCCGGCATCGGCAGCGCCGAGGGGCACGCACAGGTCGGGGCCCAGTGAGGGGCGGCAGAACGTGCCAGGGGCACACTGCGTCGAGGTGTTGCAGGCGGCGGTGCCGCCGTCGGGGTTGTTGAAGCGCACGCACTGCCCACACGTCGCGCCACCACCGGGAATGTTGCAGTACCCTCTGGCGCACTCGTCGCTCGAGGTGCAGATGGCGCCCGGCGCGGCGAGCGGCGTGGTGAACGCGTTGATGTCACACACCGTGAGCGCCGCGGTGCGATCCCGCACGCAGCTCGCCGACGGGAACAGGGCGTCGAGGCAGGTGCGGAGCCCGGTGAGGTTGACAGCACGGCGGCCGCGCTCGGCGCCCGCCTGCTCAATGCGGCACTGGTCGCGACGCGTGGCCTCACAGAGCGAGCGCTGTGTCGCCGAAGCGACGTTGTTCGCGCGGCCCGTCACGGGGTCGCCGAAGAGCGTGCCCGTCGCGGCGCAGCGAATGTAGAAGTCGCACTCGCGCTGGGCGACCTCGGCGCAGAAGTCGTAGACGCCGCCGTCGGACGCGGTCCCGCCACCCGCCGATCCTCCTGCTGCCGAACCACCCGCCGCTGCGCCGCCTGCCGTCGAACCGCCTGCCGATCCACCTGCCGCGGAACCACCCGCCGTGGCTCCACCGGCGTTGCCACCAGCTGCGGAGCCACCAGCCGCGGAGCCACCAGCCGCGGAGCCACCAGCTGCCGAGCCACCAGCCGCGGAGCCACCAGCGTCACCGCCCGCAGCGTTACCGCCTGCTGCTGAGCCACCCGCGGCGCTCCCTCCACCGGTCCCCGGCGTCCCACCAGCGCGGCCACCGTCTGGGCAGGGCGCGCCGTTACAGTCATCGACGGGAACGAAGTTGCCGCAGGTACAACCAGCGGTCGAGACGACGACGGCACAGGACAGCGCGAGGAGTCGTGACATGGCCGGGCTCCCTAACCAATGTCACCCTCGCGTGGAAGGGGGGATGCGGTCTCGCGACCCGCTCAACGACTGATTTGCGGGTGACAAAGGGGCACCGTCTCTGGAGCCGGGTAGACTGCAACGCATGGCCAGTTCCCGTGCTGTCTCGAGGCTGCGCGACATCGCGATGAAGGCTGGGCTCGTCGACGAGCTGCAGATGCGCTCGGCGATGGCGCGCATGGAACAGTGGGGCGGACGACTGCCGGCGATACTGGTGGAGCTGGGCTTCGTCGACGAAGAACAGCTCATCGAGGCCATCGCCAAGTCGCTCAAGATGCCCGTCACACACCTGGGGTCCGTCACCAAAGACCCCGCCGCGCTCGCGAAGGTCGACCTCGCGTACTGCGAAGCGAACATGGTGTTCCCGGTGCTCTACAAGGACCGCGTGCTCACCCTCGCGATGACCGACCCCAGCGAGCTGGGCGTCATCGACACCGTGGCGGCGAAGGCGAACGCACGGGTGACACCGGTGCTCGCGAGCGAGACCGAGATCAGCACTGCCATCGCACGGCACTACAAGGGCCTGCACGTCGAACCGAAGTCGTACTCGATGCGCAAGCGCGTCACGCACGACGTCCCCGCAGGCGACGGTGGCAACCTCCCTGAGGCCGTCTTTGCGCTCGATCTCAAGGAACCTCCACGGCCGGGCCAGCGCGCGCAACCTGCACCCACCGGCGTCATGGCTCGCGCCCCGAGCGCGAACACCCTGCTCGACGAGATCATGGGAGACGCTCGCGCACCTGCAGCTGAGGGCCTCACGCCGGAAGAGCTGGTTCGCCTCGACGCCTGCCGCCTCAATCAGGAGAAGGCCTCGACGATCATCCGAGCCCTCAAGGCGCTCTTGGCAGAGAAGGGCATCGCCTGAACCCACGTCGAGGGTTCGTATGTCAGCGACGTGAGGATTCAGAAACACCTGATTTAAAGTGCTGATTTCGTGAGTCAAAAGCACTCTCGACAGATTTCATCGACGCGAGAATGAAATAATTGATGGCACCTTCCGAGCGCTGCGGCTAGTCCTGCCGCTGTGGGACGAGCCACCGGAACCTTGAACAAGGATCACCACGAAGCCCGGGGCGACCTGGCTCGGAAAGTGGCGCAACAGCTGCTGACGGCTGGCGGCACCCTCCCCTCGCTGAGCGCGCTCGCCAACGGAGCGGGCGTCGACCCCGGAACGCTCCGCCACTACTTCGTCGATCGCCGTGGCGTGGTGAAAGCCGCCATGGAGACCCTGCTCCCGCATGGAAACGAGCAGAAGCTCCGGGCGCTCGCGCTCGCCGAGCTTCCGGTCCGCGACGCGCTCATCACGCTCCTTGGGCGAGTCGCGAAGGCGTGGGGCGGCATGCTGGGCGGCATGCTGGGCGGCATGCACGCGACGGGCTTCGCCGAGGGCATGGTCGATGGCGAGCTGGGCCAGACCTACGTCATGACGATGTTGGAGCCGACGCTGGGCACGGTCGAGTCGCTGCTCGAGCACTATCGCGCGCGAAACACGCTCCACATCTCCGACGTAAGGCTGGGCGCGCTGGCGTTGATGTCTCCGGTGCTGCTCGCGTGTTTCCACCAGTTTCAGCTTCAGGGCCGCGCGTGCCGGCCCCTCGACCTCGACGCCTTCGTCGAGGGTCACGTGAATGGGTTTCTGCGCGGCTACGCCCCACCGCCTTCGCCGTAATCACCTTCGCTACCGTCGTTCTTCACTGGAGTCCTCATGTCTCGCAGCCTCGTTCTTCCGCTCGCCGCCCTCGCCGCCCTCAGTGGCTGTGCACTGCGCAACGACCCCGTCCCTTCGCTGCCCGAGGCGGTCGTCGGCCACTGCAGGTATACAAACCCGTTCGCGAAGCTCGAGGAGTGCCGCGACTACCTCGGCGAATGGAGCGAGAAGCAGGCGAAGGACGACTGCGCCTCGCAGCAGCTCGAGGGGAAGAAGGCCGAGTTCGAGCTCGCGACGAAATGCTCGTACCCCTCGATCCTCGGGTACTGCATTCTTGGCGGCGGTTCGAAGTTCACCCGCATTCACATGCCGGGGGCGGACGACACCAAATGCGCGGGCACCGAGCGCGGCTGCGAGGTCTTCGGTGGCGGCCTCTTCGACCCTGCGCCCCTTTGCGGGGGCAAGGTCACCGAGGGCGGCGGCACCGGCCTGCCGACCTACCAACCGCCCGTGCTGACCTGCAAGAGCCCGACGCCCGGTGAGCTGCCGGGCAAGAGCGCCAACGGGCAGGTCTGCACCTGGTCGATGATCAGCGGCGCCACCGAGCCGGGCCGTGACTTCGAGCAGTACGCCGACTGCAACATCGTGCGAACGCAGCGCCCCTACTACGGCGCGCCGACGAACATGAACGCGACCCGCGAGGACACGCGCATGAACGACGCCACCTACAAGGCCGAGGTGGAGTGGATGAAGAAGGAGATCACCGCGACCGCGTGCGTGTGCTGCCACAAGACGACGGCTCCGAGCGGCGCGTCCAACTGGCACGTCGACCAGCCCGGCAACTTCATCAACGGTTTCTACGACCGCGGCCTTGCGATGGGCGCCGGGTGGATCAACACGGTGGGGTTCGGCGCCTACCCCGCCGAGCAGAACAACGGCTTCTCACGCGCGACGCCTGACCGCCCCGACGACTCCATCTTCGTGACGACGGACCCCGCGCGCATGAAGCGCTTCTTCGAGGCCGAGCTCGCCTTCCGCGGCAAGACGAAGGCCGACTTCGCGGGCCAGGTGTACGGGGCAGGGCCGCTCGATGATCAGCGGTTCTACGTCCCCAAGGCCTGTGAGAACGGCGAAGGCGTCGACGAGGCGGGCAAGGTGACGTGGATCGGTGGCCGCGCGCGGTACGTGTACGTGATGGAGAAGGACGCGAAGAGCCCGGGCGTTGCGCCCAACCTCGACATGCCCGCCGGCGTGCTGTGGCGCTTCGACGTGGCGCCGACCGAGAAGCAGGGCCTCGAGTCGGGCTCCGTCACCTACGGGACGACGCCCCCGGGCGCGACGCAGCGGTTCCCCGCCGAGGGCTCTCCTGCCGCGCTCGTGACGGGCCGCGAGTACTACCTGTACACGCTCCAGGACATCGCGTTCCCCGCCACGCGCTGCATCTTCACCAAGCGCTGAGCCTTCACGGCCCGTCGACGGTGGACTGCGATTGGCGACGCGCCGCGCGTGCTACGGTGGCGCTCGTGCGAACGCTCTTCGTCACGACCCTGCTGGTGGTGGCCTGCACGCCCACGAAACAGACGGCGCCAACGACCTCGCCGCTTCCCGACTTCACGCTCCTCGACGTCAACCCGGGCTCGGCGACGAGTGGGCAGTCAGTCGGCCCGCGTGCGCTGCGAGGAAAGGTGAGCGGCTGGTACTTCACCCATTCGAGTTGAGGGTACTGCCGGGGCCAGGCTGGCCTCCTCCAAAAGCTGCAGGACGAGCTCCAGGCCGAAGCGCCGGGCACCGTGGCGCTGCTGTCCGTGAACGAGGCCGGCCTCGAAGGCGGCAACGAAGGCTTCGTGGTTGGGAAGACGACGCCGCTGTTGCAGGACACCACGAGCACCAACGCCTGGGCCCTCTGGCAGGTGGAGTACCGTGATGTCGTGGTGCTCGATACCGAGGGGCGTCGCCGCGGCGTCCAGAACCTCACGACCAACGACCTTTCGGTGCCCGCCAACTTCGCGGCGCTCAAGCAACTGTTGCTCGACGCCCGCTGACGCCTTCCGGTGCCTGGGTCACGATGGGGATGTGCTCAAGCTCGAGAGCGGCTGACACGAAGGTCCGTTCGCGCGACTTCCGCCTCGTCGCAACGACGCAACACGACCTGTCGGCGCGCGTGAAGGCGGGCGCGTCTCGGGCCGACCTCTCCGACCGGCGTTGGGCCATCGTGCTCGAGGTGCCGTCGCTCAAGCAGCGGCGGGAAGACGTCGCACCGCTGGCGCAGTCGTTCGCGAGCAACCAGCAGGACGACGCGGCGCTGTCGACGAGGGCGCGGGCGGCGTTGTCGGCGTGGCAGTGGCTGGGCAACGTGTGCGAATTGAAGAACGTCGTCGAGCGCATCCTCGCGCTGGGTGAAGAGGCCGTGTTGCCCCGCCCTTTCGCCACGGGCAAGGGAAAGGATTTTCGCGTCGCCCGGGAGCACGCCCTCGAGCGCAACTCCCTCGAGGCGCTGTCGACCCGGCATCAGGGTTCGGCGGCCGCAGCAGCCCGAGAGGCGGAAATCGCGCGCAGCGACTTCTCCAGGATGATGGAACCGCACGGCGTCGACCCGGCGAAGTTCCGCAGCTGATCAATTTGTCAGCCTCGGCCGCCGCGTGTCGTCGACGAAGTGCTGTCGTCGACGAAGTGCTTGACGTCCCGTGAGGTCACGGGCAGAAGCACCAGCGCTTTTCGTTGATGATCACGCCCAAGTAGCTCAGTTGGTAGAGCAGGGGATTGAAAATCCCCGTGTCGCTGGTTCGATTCCGGCCTTGGGCACTCGTTTCAAGCAGCGAGCTCGTGGGTGTCGTCCACTGAGTGTGATGTTTGAAGTCGGTTTCGCTCCCGTCTGGCGAGCGGTAGACCCTGGCCCGCGAGCTCACCGACCTCGCTGCAGGCCGTGGAGCGTCATCGTCGTGTAGAAGCGGTCGGGCGGTGTGCCCTCCGAGTGCACGATGTCGCGGCCGGCGCTCATCCAGTCCACGTCGCCGGGCCGAACGCGCTGACCGCAGTGGAGCGCTTCGCCCTCGAACAGGAACGTCACGGTGGCGAAGCCAATGTGCGGGTGGGGGCCGACGCCAGACTTCGCGTGCCCCACCTGCGTCGCAGGGCCCATGTGGTCGAGGAAGCAGAAGGAGCCGAGGAAGCGGCGCTCGGCTCTGGGGACTGCGCGGACGTCGCCGACCGGCGCCTTCGTGCCTTCGAGAACCTGGGTGAGCGCGGGCAGGACGCGCACGCGGTCAGCGTCGGCCCCACCCCGAAACGGAAAAGCGCTCGCGGCCGCGACTCACTCGGCCACGCAGATGGCCGCACCGTTCGGCGCGCCCTGCGGCGCGGTACACGAGAACGTCTTGCCGCGACAGGTGACCTTCCACATGTAGGGGTTGGCGTCGGCCGAGATAGTCATCTCTGCCGGCTCGCAGCCCGTCCCTCCCGCCGACACGTTGGCGTACAGCGCGTCGGCGCTCTTGGCACATCCAGCCAGCAGCAGCAGCACCCCGAACCATCGTCGCGTCATGGAGAGCACGTCGCGACCACCCAGCCCCGTGTCAACCCCGAATGCGGTGTGGAGGGGACGGTGCCGTCAGATGCAGCCACGAGATGGTCGCCGGCCGGGCTCACGGCTTCTCGAAGGGCGGCGGCGCGTCGCCGGGCTGCACCACCCACTGCCCGCGGCCAAAGCCGGGTCCCGACGGCACCAACCAGGCTCGCGGGAAGACGAGCGTTCGCCCGCCGGCCGAGGCCTCGAGGTTCTCCCCGACGGCGGAGAGCACGGCGCCCGCGGCTTGCGGGGTGAAGCGCCACACGGCCCGGCCCTCGGTGCGCACGCCCGACACCACCCACGGCGCCCACCAGTCGGCCAGGGCCGTCTGCAGCGACGTTCGGCCCTGGCAGCCCAGCACGCGGTTCACCTCGGCGAGCGTCGTCTCGAAGAGGCGGTCAGCGGTCTCGACGTCGGCCGGGCTGACCCACTCGGGCGGCGGGGTAGGCGCGCCGCCATCGCCCGTCCCGCCGTCGAGAGGCGGTGGCGACGGCCTGCACTTGCCGTTCGACGCCCGCGTGAAGCCCGGGGTGCAGACGCAGCCCGCGGGCGTGCAGACGCCCTTCGAGGGAGACATCGTGAAGTCGCCGTCGCAGCTCGCGGCGTTGCCGACGGTGCAGGCGGCCTCGAAGTTGTTCCAATAGAGGAGCGCGTCGGGGGCGTGGGCGCCGACGTGCAGCAGCAGCTCGCTCCACAGCGGCGTCTTGCCCATGGGGAGCGGGTTGGCGCGCGCCGGCGGGTCGTCGATGACGTGCCAGGGCGCAATCCACGGGGCCATGGGCACGGTGGGCCGCGCCAGCGCGCTCCCGCGGTAGGTGTTCACGCCGTAGCGGAAGCTGTTGAACTCGGTCGCGAGGTACTTCGACGCCGGCGTCGGCGGCCCGAGCTCGGGGATGTTGCGAGTCGCCAGCTGACCCATCATGCCGTAGCACTGGGGAGATTGGTGGGTGCCCACGATGGCGCCCTCGCCGAAGCGGCTCAGTACGTGCCCGTGCATGTCGAAGACGGGCAGGCGCGGCGAGGTGAAGGCGTACTCGTAGTTCGACGCCTTCACCTGAGGGAAGACGGCGCGTGCCGGCTCGTAGAGGCCAGTCGTGTAGTAGCCGCCGGTGCGCTCGTGCATCAGCGCATTCCACTGCAGGTACTGGCCGCCGTTCGTGACGTAGGTCATCGGACAGAGGTCGACGGTCGAGAAGCCGGCGTCGGAAAGGGAGCGCCACACCTGGTCGAACGCCGGGAAGCGCGGGTCGGCGAGGGTCGCCTGCCAGCGGGCCTGGGAGCGTGCCTGGGCGGCCGGGTTCGGCGGCGCCTGCAGGCCCTCGTCGCAGGTGCCCATCGTCCAGTTCGACAATGACCACTCGACGTCGGCGAACAGCCAGTCCACGGTGACGCCGGCGTCGGCGAGGCCGGCCATGACGGTGCGGACGTCGGAGGCGAGCCGCTCAGCCCCGCGGTCCCACCAGATGGTCGGGCCCGCGCCGCCGTCGGGGAGGCCTCCGTCGCTGAAGTCTCGCGGGTCGAGGTGCGGCGCGCTGTCGGCGAACGTCGGAATCCAGAAGATGGCCCGGTGGCCCGGAGCGCGCTGCCGCAGCCGGCTGGTGAGCTCGGCGAAGTTCCGCGCGAAGCGGGTCTGGGTCCAGTGGCAGTAGGCGGCGGGGGCTGAGCAGTTGACGCACTCGGGAGCGCCGTTGTCGGTGCTCCAGGTGCAGAAGAGGTTGCCGCCGCCGTGGGCCGAGACCGGCTCACCCGCGATGAGGGTGCCGCCCGGAGGCTGCTGGCCGCCGTCCCAGTGCGCGGGCACGTACCAGCTGTAGGCGAAGAGCGGGCGCGGGGCGCTGCAGACGGACCCCAGCGGATGGCATTCGGGAGCGCCCGCGTCGCTGCGGCAGCGCTCCCAGAGTACGCGCGCGTCTCGCGGGCCGGCGTCGGCGGTGCCAGCGTCCGTAGGCCAGCGTCCGTGAGGCCAGCGTCCGTGAGGCCAGCGTCCGTGGGGCCAGCGTCCGTGGGGCCAGCGACAGTGAGGGTTGGCGGTGTCGGCCCGCAGGCCAGGACCGAGAGCGCTCCGAAGAAGACCAACGGGCGGTGGACGGTATGTCGGCTACGTGTCCGCATGAGCCCCCTCGCGCTGAGGTGTCGACAAGCTCCACCACGCCGCTTCAAACCCCGCGACCGCTCGGTTTCGAGGCGCCGTCACTCGAGCTCGACCTCCCGTATGCCGTTGCGGAAGTTCATCCACGCTCGGCTGCCCCGCACCGCCACGCCAGCGCGCCGGGTCTTGAAGGTCGAGTCCTGGGCTGGCGTGCAGACCGACGACGAGCCGGGACCGGGGATGACGCTCAACGGCACCGGGGTGGTGGGCGTCGAGACGTCGACCGCGAGCAGGCCCAGCTGCGGTTCGTAGCCGACGACGAAGGCGTAGCTGCCGTAGGCCACCACCTCGTCGCACTGGAAGCTCGCGAGCGAACGCGTCGCAGGCAGCGTGCCGACCTGCGTGGGCGGATCAGTGAGCGCGGCGGCGAGGTCGAAGCTGACGGCGCCCCCCGAGGTGCACGCGTAGACCTGGGTTCCCTGTGCGCTCACGCCGCGCACCGGGTTGTCGAGCCGGTAGGCCCCGAGCACGTTGCTCGCAGACATCGACGTCGCCGAGTCGTCGAGCAGCGGGCGCAGGTCGACGACGAAGAGGTTGCTCTGCGCGACCGTCGCGTGGTCGAGCCCGATGAGGGCGCGCCCGTTGGTGACCGTGAGCGTCGCGAGCGTGCCGGCCGGCGGCACGAAGGGAGAGAAGCGGAAGGCGCCACGCGAGTCGCTCGCCGACAGGAGCGTCGACGGGAAGACGTCGCGCAAGGCAGTGGCACGGAACACCTCGACCCAGGAGCCGTCAGCGCGCACCTCGACGGCGACCAGGGCGTTGCCGACGAGCTCGACGTCGGTGATGCGGCCCGAGGCCGGCAGGCTGATGTTCACGGCGTCGCCGACGACGGGGTTGAGCAGCGCCGAGCGGTCGAGCTGGGGCACCAGGTTGCGCACCCGCACGCCGGTGCCGTTCGCCATCACCTCGCCCTCGGTCCAGAAGGCGCTGCCCGTCGAGCACTCGGCCGCGCCGGTCTCGTTCGGGTACACGCGCATGCCCGAGCTCATGGTGTCGACGACGACGCCACCAGTGCTCATCAGCAGGCCGTTCGCGAGCGCAGGCGCGTACCCGGTGTCGAAGAGGGTGTCGCGCACCCGCATCGAGCGCGGCGTCGCCACCTCGTAGAAGCCAACGGCCTCGTGGTGCGCGGTGATGGCGTAATTGCCGTAGAGCTCGACGTGCGTGGCCGAGAAGCTGCGCACGAAGGCGCCGCGCGTGATGTTGGAGACGTCGCTCAGGTCGAGCACCTGCAGGTCCTGCGTGGTGTCGCCCAGGAAGACCTGATTGCCGCCGACGCCGAGCTGCCCAGACGAGAAGAAGCCGGTGTTCGAGATGGTCGAGAAGTCGGAGCTCAACGTGCCCCACGCCTGGCTCAGGTTCAGCACCTCGAAGCCCGACACCGGCGTGCCCTGGAACAGGTAGTTGCCGCCCACGGGTGGGCGCGTGCGCGCGGCGTTGCTGCTGGTCGCCCCCAGCTCGTCGTTGGCGTCGAAGATGGTGAAGATGCTCGAGTCGAGCGCATCGCCGAGGCTCCACACGCTGGTGAGCGCGCCGGTGGTCGAACTCTGGAGCAGGCGGTCACGCGTCAGCACCGCGAAGTCGCCGCTGGGTGACGACGGGTTGGCGAGGCGGCGGAAGGCGAGCAGGTCACTGCCTGCGCCAGAGGCCACCGGGAAGGTGCCGGCGAGCCCGTCGTACAGCTCCGCGAGGCCCACCACCGCGAGGTAGCCGTTCCCGGTGGCGATGAGGCGGTCTCCCGTCACCTGCACGCTCTTCACCTGAAACGTGTCGGTGTACGGCGCGGCCGGCGCCAGCGGCCCGAAGTCGATGATGCCGGCGAGCGAGGGCAGCGCGGGCCGGCCGATGTCGAACACCCGCACGCGCGTGCCGCTCGTCATGAAGGCGTAGAGGCCGTCGACGACGAGGTCGCTGGGGAACTGGTCGTTGATGCAGAGCGTGCCGTCGGCGTACTCCGGGCTGCTGTACGCCACCTGCGGAATGCCGGCGTCCTGCGGCTTGCCGTTCTGCACCGCGCCCTCGAGCCCGGCCAATGACAGCACGTGCAGCTGCGTCGTCACGGCCGGCGGCGGCGCGCCGTTGCAATGGAGCACGCTCGTGCCCTTCGTCGAGGTGAAGAAGAGGTGGTCTCCCGACGCCACCAACCGGCTGATGCGCGTGCCGAGCGGCAGGCTGACGCTGCCGAGGTAGTTCAACGACACCGCGTTGGGCTGGAGGACGACGGCGTTGGCGGGAACCGTCGGCGCGAACGGCCCGACGTTGCCTGCGCGGTCCATCGGGCGCACCCGCACGTAGGTGGGTGACTCGTTCGGCAGGCCCGACAGCGTGAAGCTGCTCACGTCACCGACGGTGATGGGCGAGATGCCTTCGGAGGCGAAGCTGCCCGTCATCGACGCCGGGTCCGAGCCGTATTCGATGACGTAGCCGGTGACGTCGGGCGAGCTCGACCTGCGCCAGTGGAAGGTGGCGCGGCGGTCGGCGTTGTCGACCCACGGCGTCTGCCCGAGGAGGTTGGGGACGTTGGTGTCGTTGAAGTCAGGCAGGTTCGAATCACCGATGACCTGCACCACGGCCTCGTCGCTGACGTTGCCCGCCACGTCCCTCGCGCGCACCCGCAGCACGTTGAGCGTTCCCGCTTCGTCACCGAAGCTGACGTCGAGGTTGAAGGTGAAGCGGTTGCTGGCGTTGGGACCGGCGCCCGGCGTCGCGGGAATCCAGCTGCCCTGCTTTCCACCGCGCACCTCGTAGACGAAGGTGTTGGTGTCGTTGGCGTTGGTGGTGTCGACGAAGAACACTGCGTTGTCGGTGGTGGCGAGCACGACGTTCTGGGTCAGCGCCCGGGGCGGGTTCGGCGGCGTGCTGTCGAGCGCCACGGCGCGGCTGATGAGCGCCGAGGCGTTGCCCGCAGCGTCGACGTACTCGGCGCAGATGCGCCTGGGGCCGTCGGCACCGGTGAGCTGCACGCTGTAGGTGCCCGAGGCCGCGCGCGGCACCTCGTTCTGCACGTCGCTGGCCGCGCACGCCGCTGGAGCCGCCGCGAGCGCGAGCCGGATGGTGGTGGCATCGGCGCGAGCGCGCACGTCGACGGCCGCGACCGGCTGGTTCAGGTACCCCGCCGTGTTCGCGTTGGCGATGGTCAGGTCTCCACTCGTCGCGGCGGGCGCGGTGATGTCGACGTCGATGGTGTCGGAGGTGAGCGACGAGAGGTTCCCGACCGCGTCACGGAAGAGGACGTAGACGGTGCGCAGGCCGTCGGCGCTCGACGAGGCCCGGTAGCGCGTGGGGTTGGTGAAGACGAAGGACGCGGGAGACGAGCTCTCCGAGAGCGCCCACTCGGGCGAGCCCTGCACGACGACGTCGGCCGTCATGTCCACCGCAGGCGCGGGGACGACGGCCTGGAAGTCGTTGCGGTTGAAGAACGCGCGGCCGCCATGGAGCGTGAGCACGCCCGACGGCGCCGTGGTGTCGAGGGTGATGGTGGGAGCGTTGGTGCCGGCGGTGTTGCGCGCCCGGTCGCGCACGCACGCGGTGACGCTGAAGAGCCCGTCGGCGCCGCTGAGCGAGAAGGTGGTGCTGGGCCGGTACGGCACCCACGCGAGCGGCGCGTTCGGCACGCAGGTGACCGAGCCCTGGACGAGCGCGACGTCCTGCGGGGCCTCGGCGCCGCAGCTGAAGGTGACGGTGATGCCCGAGCCCCCGCTCTGCCCCGCGGGGAGCGGGAGCGTGGTGCTGCCGTCAGCGCGCGTGCCGGTGAGCGCGAGGGTGCAGGCGGGCGCGCTGGTGTCGAGGTTCAGGGTGCGCACGGTGGGCCCGGTCACGTTGCCCGCCGCGTCGCGCAGACACACCGTGATGGAGCGCGCACCGTTGCCTGCCATCACCGGCACGTTCACCTGCGTCGCGACGAACGGAGACCAGGGGCCGTTGCAGTTGCCCGGCGTGCCTTCGACGGCGACGAAATCGGAGATGCCGTTGGGGTTCTGGAAGACGACGGTCGCGGTGGTGCCTGAGACGGTGGGGCCGCTCGTCGAGGTGCCGGTGACGGTCGCGCCGTCGGCGAGGGTGCCCGCGAGCAGCACGTCAGCGGTGGGCGCTGTCTGGTCGAGCGTCACCGTGAGTGAGGCGAACGCCTCGTTGCCCGCGATGTCGCGGTAGCGCACGTAGAGCGTCTTCGGGCCGTCTCCAGTCGGCACGTCGTAGGTGAGCGTGCTCGACATCGGGAACGCGGCAGGCGTCGTGTTGGTGGCGTCGGTGAACGTCGCCGACATCGACACCGTCACCGCCGTCGAATGCGTGAGCCCGTTCACGTCGGCCGCCTGCAGCTGAAGCGGGATGCTGCGCGTGTTGAAGAGTGAGTCAGGCTGGCTGGGCGGCAACGCGACGGCGGCGGGAGACGGTGGCTGCCGGTCGAGCGTGATGGTGGCCAACTGCACGCCCGAGGTGTTCCCGGCGGCATCGACGAATTGGTAGTGCACCGTCTTGAGGCCGTCACCGACCGGATCGAGGAACCAGCCGAGGTTCTGCTCGACGGGACGAAGCACCGCCCTCGCCACGTCCTGCGCGGTGTTCGCCAGCCGCACCTGCACCGAGCCGCCGTTGGGCTCCATGGTGGCGGTGGCGTTCAAGATGACGGCGACGTCGTTCGTGAAGCCGTTCGCGGCAGCACGGGAGCCGCGGGCGATGGTGAGGCCTCCCGACGGCAACAGCGTGTCGATGATGATGCGGTCGCTCACCGCCGCCGTGACGTTTCCGGCGTTGTCGATGAACTGCGCGTACAGCGTGAAGTTACCCTCGGGCAGCGGGCTCGGCGGCGTCCAGGAGCGGTCGCGCGTGTACGCCTCGCGAGGGCCCGAGAGGTTGCCGTTGAGGTCCACCGTGCTGCTCGGCGACAGCCGCATGAAGGCCAGGCCCGAGGCGGTGTCAGCGCCCATCGCCGGCTCGTCGGCTGCGATGGCCGTGAGCCCCAGCAGCGTGCGGTCGTTGGTGAAGGCCGCGCCGTTCTCGACGGTGAGCGACGCCAGCTGCGGCGGCCGGGTATCGACGACGATGGCCGCGGCCTGCACGGCGCTCTGAGTGCCTGTCGCCGTCTCGAACTGCGCGTAGATGACCTTCGTGCCGTCGCCGGTCGAGAGCGTGAAGGGAATCGGCGTGGCCGAGGTGTTCTGGAACATCGCCGAGGTGAGACTCGGGTCGTTCTCTGCGAAGCGCACCCGCACGGCGCCGAGGAACTGGGAGAAGTCGAGCGTCACGTTGCGCGAGCGCGTGAAGCCCGGCGTGTTCGCCGTGTCGGTGTCTTCGATGCGGAAATTCCCGCTGAGCGCGGCGAGGCGGAGCAGCCCGACGTCGACCGTTCGGTTGGCCTCGACGCGCACAGACGTCTGGTCGGCGCTCGCGTAGCCCGAAGACGAGGCGCGCACCGTGTACGTGCCCACGGGCACGCGCGTGATGACGAAGCGACCGCGCGACTGCTGCGACGACGAGCCCGAGACGGACGACGCGTAGGGCGTGCCCAGCACTGCGGCCACCACGGTGACGTCAGAGATTTTCTTGCCGTCGGCGAGCTCGACTTCTCCGGTGATGGCGCCGCGCTGCCGCTCGAGGACGATGTCGCCGAGCACCTTCGTCATGGCCGGCTCGAGGGTGACGGTGCGCTCGGGCGTCGAGTCGTCGAAGTCCATCAGCGTCACCCGGAAGGTGCGCGCGCCGGCGGGGAGCCCGGTGACGGTAAACTGCCCCATCGCGTCGGTGACGGCCGAGGCGCCGGTGTCGACGGTGATGGTGATGCCCGCGCGCGGCGCTGGCGCCTGGCCGTCGGTCGACGACTCGACCACGACTTTCCCCGAGAGCGTCGCGGGGTTGATGTCGAGCACGATGGGCATCGGCAGCGTGGTGACGCGGTTCTCTTCGATGGTGGCGGTCGTCTCTTCCGTGACGAAGAACGGGTGCGAGGCGCGCAGCGTGTAGTCGCCAGGCGGAATGAGCGCGCTGAACTCACCCGCGAAGTCGATGGCGCCCGACGAGACGAGGCTCTTCGCCGTGCCAACGAGGAACTCCACCTTGCCGCCGACCGGCACCACGCCTGACGCCGACGTCACCCGACCCTGAATGGTGCCCGACACCCGCGTGGTGGCGAGCCAGATGGGCTGCAGCACGCCGGCATCGAACGTCTCTCCGCCGCGCACCACGACGCCCGGCACGACGAGCGTCACGAAGCCGGGCTGCTTGACCTCGAGGAAGTATTGCCCGTTCGTCACTTGCGCGAAGTCGAAGCGGCCAGCCGCTGCGGTGGTGGTGGTCTGCCGCGCGCCTGTCGAGCTGATCAACGTGACGGCGACGCCCTCGGGCGGCACCTTCCCCTGCGTGTCGACCGAGCCCGTCACCGCGCCCAGCGGCGGGAGTCGAGGCAGCTCGGTGTCGAGCGTGCACCCAGCTATCGCCACCATGGCGCCACACAGCAGCAGTCGTCGAAGCATTGAAACTCCCCCCCCTCGGCCTGGCCTGGCCGGAAAACGCGCTGCGAATGCTACCTGCACTGGCCTCGTCGCGGCGGTTCCTCGGCCCGCGGCTGCGTCGGAGAGTTCAGCACCTTGACCGACACGCTGAATCCAGTCAGGCGCGAGGGACTTGGCGGGAACAGACGTACAGCCATTCTGGCGCTGCTGCTGAACCCTCCAGACGTACGCGTGGTTGCCGGTGCAGGAAAACGTTCGCTGGGGCAGGAGGAGCCGGCTGCCGATACACTTCGCGAGCGGAGCCGGACTGGCCGGAGGACTGCCCCGGTTACAGCACCCGATGACCACGCCACCATCGTCCGGGCAAGCGCACGCCTGATGCTCGCAGCCGAGCTCGCACTCGTCGCTGACCGCCCACACGCCCTGGCCATTCTCGAAGAGCAGCTGGTTCGACACGCACGCCTGTGCCGAGAAGTTCCCCGCCGGCGTGGGACAGCCGACGACGGCGCCACCATCGCCGGGACACGGCCCTCGAGCAGCAATGGACCGGAAAGCGGTGTTTCGGCCGAACAAGGCAGGGCGCTGGAGCAGTTCGCTCGTATCGCGGGCGCCTCAAGGCGCTGCGTCTCGCCAATAAGTGACAAAATCATGTTACTTACAAGGTCGTCTATGTAATAAGTGACATTATGTTGTTACTTATGACAAGCCCGAGGGAGGTCTGTCGTGCGCTCGCCCTCCGGGTGCGCGCTCTCCGGATTGAGCTCGGATGGACTCAGCGAGAGCTGAGCCGCCGCGCCGGGGTGGCGCTCTCGACGCTCAGACACTTCGAGCGCACCGGCCAGATCTCGCTGGAGCGCCTGGTGATGATCGCGTCCTCGCTCAGCGCGCTCGACGCCTTCGAGGGCCTTCTGCAGCCCCCGCGCGCAGGTTCGCTCGAGGAGATCGAGGCCCGGCAGGCGAAGCGCCACAGAGGCCGGAGGGCGGACGCATGAGCACGGACGTCGAGGTGCACCTCTCAACCTCGAAGGGCCCTCGACGCGTGGGTCGCCTGCTCGACGCGGAGCACCGGATCCACTTTCAGTATGACTCCGGCTTCCTCACCTCGAAGCTCGAGCTGTCTCCCTTCAAGCTTCCCCTCAGGCCCGGTGTCTTCTCGGAGGGCCCTTCCGAATTCCTGGGCCTCTACGGTCTGTTCCATGATTCGGTCCCCGACGGCTGGGGGTTGTTGCTGATGCACCGGGCCATGCGCGCTGCAGGCATCGACCCCGAGCGGATCTCGGTGTTGACGTGGCTTCGCTTTCTTGGCGACCGCGCGATGGGCGCGCTCACCTTTCGCCCCGCCGAGGGCGGCCCGCCGAACGAGGCCCTCGAGCTGAGCTTGAAGAAGATCGAGACCGAGGCGCAGAGCGTATGTGAGGGGCGCGCAGGCAAGGTGCTCCCCGAGCTCGCGCTGGCTGGCGGATCACCCGGCGGTGCGCGGCCGAAGGTCGTGGTGGGGTTGGGTCCTCGGGACACGATGGTCGCGGGCGCGAGCGAAGTCCCAGACGGCTTCGAGCCGTGGTTGATGAAATTCGCGGCCGGCGACGACCCAAAGGACATGGGGCCGCTCGAGGAGACTTACGCACAGCTGGCGCGGAAGGCGGGCATCGACATGCCGCCGACGCGATTGTTCCCTCTGGAGAAGAAGCGCTGGGCGTTCGGCGTGAAGCGGTTCGACCGCATCGGAAATCGCCGCCTCCACATGCACAGCATCGGCGGCTTGCTGCACGCCAGCCACCGGGTCCCATCCCTCGACTATCAGAGCGTCCTCGCGGCGACGTTCTCACTGACCCACGACCGGGAGCAGTCCTTCGAGGCCTTCGTCAGGGCCGCGTTCAACGTGCTCGCCTGCAACCGCGACGACCACGCGCACAACTTCGCGTTCCTGATGGACGAGCAGGGAGGGTGGAAGCTCTCACCCGCTTTCGATCTCACTCCGTCCAACGGTCCGGGCGGGTATCACAGCACCTCGATCATGGGCGAAGCGCTCCGACCCACGAGAACCCAACTCCTTGACCTCGCGAAGTCCTCCGCCCTCAAACTGTCGGTCGCCGAGGCCGCGCTCGGTAAGGTGGAAAGGGCGATCGACGCATTCAGCGCGACGGCGAAGCAGGTGGGTGTCTCCGGTACAACCACGAAGAAGGTCCAGAAGCGTCTCGACGAAGTGCGCCGTGACTACGAAAAGGGGAAGGCGGCTGGGGCTGTCATCGCCTCAAGCAGCAGGCCGAAGACATCGCGGCGGGCGCCGAGACGTTCGAAAGCCCAGCCGAGATAGGTGTTGCGAGGAACTCCAGCAATCGCTGCGTCGTCGGCCTCTCGACGAGGACACTCGTGCACGGGAACATCATCGCCTCCGAGCCTTGCCCTGCGCCGGTGAGGTCGTGCATCGTCTGAACGCTGCCGGGCTGGTCCTACAGCGCGAGGCCGAACGCCTCGCCACCCTGGCCCATCACGCACCTGGTGTACCGCGGCGCCATTCTGGCCTCGAGCCTGTGCATGGCGCTGACCCTGCTGTCGTGGCGCATGTGGGTCTGGAAGGCCTTCGCCTACGATGGCTGGTGGAAGCAGGCGCCCCGGGTGATCAAGCCCGGCGCGGCCGGGCCCCTCCCTCCTTCAGGGACGTGAACGGGCGGACCGGCCGAATCCCAGCTACGCTCAGGTCGTGGCCGACGCATCCCGCACCGACCTCGCCGGACGGAAGATCGGCGAGTATGAGATCATCGCGCGCATCGGCGTCGGTGGCATGGGCGAGGTGTACGAAGGCCGCCAGCCAGTCATCGGCAAACGCGTCGCGGTGAAGGTGCTGCTGCCGTCGCTCTCGAACGAGAAGGAGCTGGTCGAACGCTTCTTGTCGGAAGCCCGCGCGGTGAACGAGATCCGCCACCGGGGCATCGTCGACATCTTCTCGTTCGGCCAACTGCCCGAGGGCTCCCACTACTTCGTCATGGAGTTCCTCGACGGGAACGCCTTCGACAAGCTCCTCAAGCAGCGGCGAGCGCTGCCGATCGGCGAGGCGCTCTCGTACATCGAAGAGGTGCTCGACGCGCTCGAGTCAGCGCACGCCGCCGGCATCATTCACCGCGACATCAAGCCCTCGAACATCTTCCTGGTGAGTACGGGCCGAGGGAAGGCGTACGTCAAGCTGCTCGACTTCGGCATCGCCAAGCTGGGCGCGCTCGCCAACGGCAGCGACTCGGCGCCGCAGACGCGGGCCTCGATGATCCTCGGCACGCCTGACTACATCTCGCCCGAGCAGGCGCGCGGCAAACCCATCAGCGCGGCGACCGATCTCTACGCGCTCGGGGTGGTGCTCTTCGAGATGGTGACAGGCTCCCGGCCGTTCCGGGGCGAGAACACGCTCCAGACGATGTGGATGCACGTCGAAGACAAGCCCCCGGTGCCCTCGACGCTTCGCGCCGACATTCCGCCCGCGCTCGACGAGCTGATTCTGTGGGCGCTGGAGAAGGACCCGGCGAACCGCCCATCGAGCGCCGAAGAGATGCGCGCCCACCTCGAGGCCGTGCGTGCCTCGTTGCTCCCAGGCGCGGGCACGACGACCCCTGCCCCCATCACGGGTCGCGCTCCGGCGCTCGGCACCGCCACGCCGTCGGGCCGCCAGCGTCCTCTCGGAGGAACGCCGCCACCTCGCAGCGGGAACCTCAAGCCGCTCGGCACTTCGGGGAGCACCTCGGCCCGGACTCGGGCCCAGCGCACGCCGACCCCTCCGCCCATCGCCTCAGGCCAGGAGACGCGAGTGTTGCCTCCGACGGGCGGCCTCGCTGCCGTCGAGGGCCAGACCCGGGTCGTCGCGCCCAACTCGCTCGATCAGAAGGGCCCCGAACGCGAAGCGGCTCCGGGGAACACACTCCCAGACCTGGACAAGGTCGTCGACGTGAAGCCCGTCGTCGCGCCCGCCTTCGCCGGCGGGGGCGTGGACTCAAACGAGTTCAGGAGCAAGCTGCCGCTCATCGTCGGGCTCGTCTCAGTCGCCTTGATCGCCGTCGGCGGGGTGGTGCTGTTTTCGGGTGGCGGTTCGACCCCGCCGGCGGTGACGGAGCCCGTCGTGGACCCGAAGCCCGTCGTCGACACCACGCCCGTCGTCGACCCGAAGCCCGTCGTCGACCCGAAGCCCGTCGTCGACCCGAAGCCCGTCGTCGACACCACGCCCGTCGTCGACACCGCGCCCGTCGTCGACCCGAAGCCCGCCGTCGACCCAAAGCCCGCCGTCGAAACCACGCCCGTCGTCGACACCGCGCCCGTCGTCGACCCGAAGCCCGTCGTCGGCCCCAAGCCCGTCGTCAGCCCGAAGCCCGTCGCCAAGGGCATCACCCAGGCCCAGCTCGAGGCGAGGCTGAGCCGGGTGGAAGGCAAGCTCCAGAAGCGTGAAGCCGACATGGGCGAGCCCGACCGCATGCTGCGCAACTTCGTCAACGGCGCGAGGGCCGCAGTGAAGAGCGCGTCGGACGACAACGCCCGCAAGGACGTGTGGAAGCAGCTGGACGAGCTCGAGCAGCAGCTGCGCTGAACCTCGAGGCGGACGCGGCGGGCGGGGCCCTCGAGCCTTGACACCTGCCAGGCCCCGCGATGGAAGGTCGGCATGAAGCTCGCGACGAAACGAACCGGCACGCGCGACGGCAGCCTCGTCGTCGTCAAGCGCGACCTGACGGCTTTCACTGACGCCTCGGCCATCGCGCCCACCCTCCAGGTGGCGCTGGACGACTGGGCTCGCGTCGAACCAAAGCTCAAGGCCCTCGCCGAGCAGCTCGAGGCGGGCACGGCACCCCGAGAGGCCTGGGACACGACGAAGCTTCACTGCCCGCTGCCTCGGGCTTTCGAGTGGGTCGACGGCAGCGCGTACCTGAACCACGTGCGCCTCGTTCGAAAGGCCAGGAAGGTCGACCCGCCGGCGACGCTCGAGACCGATCCCCTCGTCTACCAGGGTGGCAGCAGCCATCTGCTCGGGCCCACCGACGACATCGTGATTCGCGACGAGGCCTGGGGCTGCGACTTCGAGTCCGAGGTCGCCGTCATCCTCGGCGACGTCCCCATGGGTCTGAGCGCAGGCGACGCAGCGCCACACGTGCGGCTCATCATGCTGGTGAACGACGTCAGCTTGCGCAACGTCATCCCCGAAGAGCTCGCCAAGGGCTTCGGCTTCTTCCAGGGAAAACCGGCGACGGCGTTTTCCCCCGTCGCGTGCACACCCGACGAGCTGGGTGAGGCCTGGCGTGACGGGCGAGTCCACCTCACGCTCAAGACGTGGCTCAACGGCACGCAGGTCGGTGACACGCACGCCGGCCCCGAGATGCACTTCAGCTTCTTCCAACTGATGGAGCACCTCGCGAAGACCCGCCAGTTCTCGGCCGGGACGATTCTGGGCAGCGGCACGGTGTCGAACGAGGACCGCGCCCGCGGCATCTCCTGCCTGGCCGAGCAGCGCATGATCGAGACCATCGAGACCGGCGGGCCGAAGACGCCCTTCCTCAAGCACGGAGACCGCGTCGAGATCGAGATGTTCGGCGCGGATGGGACGAGCCTGTTCGGCCGCATCGATCAGCGCGTCAAGAAGGTCTGAGACGGGTGATTTCCCGCCCGGTGAGGTAACGTTCACCTCCTCAGTCGAGGTCTTCTGTCATGAGTCTCAACCGCTCGGTGGTGCGCGTAGCGACCGCGCCGACGAGCTTCGGTGCCTACGCGGTCGAGTCCCTCCTGGGCGAGGGCACGATGGGCTGTGTGTACCGGGCGCGGCACCAGACGCTCGGCCGCCGAGTCGCCGTGAAGAGCTTGCACGAGAAGCTGCTGAGCGACGCCTCGCTGGTGCGCCGGTTCCTTCAGGAAGCGCGGCTCGTCAACACCATCAACCACCCGCACATCGTCGAGGTGCACGACTTCGTCGAAGCGCCTGGCCAGGTGTACGCGGTGATGGAGCTGCTCGAAGGTGAGACGCTCACGGCCCGGCTGAAGTCGAAGCCGCTGTCTCTCGAGGGCATCCTCCGCATCGCCACCCAGGTCGCCGAAGCGCTCGAGGCAGCCCACGCGCTGTCGGTCGTCCACCGCGATCTCAAGCCCGACAACATCTTCCTCTCTCCGCGTGACGGCGCCGACTGGGTGAAGGTGCTCGACTTCGGCGTCGCCAAGCTCATGGTGCAGGAGGGGCCCCGGGTCATCGAGACGCAGAACGGGGACGTGCTCGGGACGCCCCGCTACATGGCGCCAGAGCAGGCAGCCGGCCTCGATGTCGACGCGCGCACGGACATCTACGCATTCGGCACCGTGCTCTTCGAGATGCTCGCCGGGAAGCCGCCCTTCGAGTCCACCGTGTATGGCCAGCTCGCGGCCGACATCATCACGTGCCCGCCACCGCCGGTGCCGACGCTCACCCGAACGGGAGACGCCGTTCCCGACGGTCTGCGCCGACTGGTGACCGACTGCCTCGCGAAGAATGCAGACCAGCGGCCCGCCTCGATGAGCGACGTCCTGTGGCGCCTCAGGCACCTTGACGAAGAGGTGGCTCCGCTCAACCAACCACCGCCACGTCGATGGATGGTGCCGGTGCTCGCGCTCGTCGTGGTGGCCACGCTCGTCGGCGCCGGGGCGTTGTTGGCGAGCGGACCAGTGGAGGCCGTCGTCCCGGTCGAGGCGCCCCCCGTGCTCCCCACCCCGAAACCGGTCGTCATCTTGCCCCCCGCCGAAGCGCCGAGGCCACCGCCCGTGGTGTCGATTGCCATCGAGTCGATCCCGGCCGGCGCCACGGTCATCGACGGCGAAGGAACGACCCTCGGCGTGACGCCCCTCACCGTCAAGCGCGATCAGGGGACGCCCGCCCTCAAGGTCCGGCTGGAGCTGAAGGGGTACGAGTCAGTCACTCGCGAGTTCGAAACGACCGAGAGCCTGCACGCCGAGTTGCCGCTGAAGCGACTTGCGCTTCCAGTCTCGAAGAAGCAAAGCAAGGTCGTCAAAGATGGCGTTCTCGATCCGTTCTAGCGCTGCGCTGGTCCTCTGCGTGGTGCTCGCCGCCAGCCCCGAGGCGCGCGCCGAGGCTGATGACGAGGCCCGGGCAAAGCCCATCGCCATGGAAGGCAAGCAGGCCTTCGACAGCGGTGACTTCGCGACGGCCATCGCTCGCTATGAAGAGGCGTACAAGCTGAAGGCGGCGCCGGGGCTGCTCTTCAACCTGGGGCAGTGCCACCGGAAGAGCGGTGACCTCGAGAAGGCGCTCTCCTACTTCAGGCGATATCTCGAGACGAACCCACCGACGGCGCAAGCAACCGCGACCGAGCAGCTCGTCAGTGAGATCGAAGCAGCACAGGCGGCGAGGGCCGACGAACTCCGGGTTGCCGCGGCCCGGGCAGAGGCTGACGCTTTGGCCAAGAAGATCCAGCTGGAGCTCACGCAACGAGAACTGCCGCGCCCCACGCCCATCACCGAACGCTGGTGGTTCTGGGCCGGCATCGCTGGCGTCGTCGTCGCAGGCGCTGCGACCGCCACCATCGTGGCCACCGCGCCGAAGCCCATCATGACGACCTTCCCGGACATCAACGGCCGATGAGGCGCCTCGGAGTTCTCTCAGCGATGCTGCTGCTGCTGGACTGCCGGGACCCGGCGTCGCTCTTCGGCACGGCGGTGGTGGTGACGACCGACTCGTCCGAGGTGCCCTCAGAGCAGCTTCGCTACCAGGCCGAGGTCGATGGTGGCGCGCTCCTGGAGCCGGCAATTCGACCCGAAACCCCTGCCGGAATCCTCGCGCCGTCGACGTCGGTCCGAATCCTCCTCGCTGACGCCGTCGCCGGCCAGCAGGTCGACGTCACGGTGACCGGGCTGGTCGACGGCGGGGCGGTCGGCCGAGGGAAGGCCTCCGTCGTGGTGCAAGGAGGGGTCGAGCGGCCCGTTACGGTGAGGCTCTCGGCCGCCAACAGTTCCTGCCGAGGGTGTCTGAGCTCGGCAGGCGCCTGCGTGGACCCGCCCACGACTGGCGCGTGTGGCGAGGGCGGCTCGGACTGCGTCGCGTGCGATTTGCAGATGGCCGACACCTGCTCATCCAGCGGGCAGTGTTCGTGCGGCTCGGGGCCGAGCTGCAGCGCAGCCCTGGGCGCCGACCGGTGTGAGGGGGGCCGCTGCCAGTGCGGCGCCGGCCCGGCCTGTGGAGCCGGCCAGGAGTGTATTTCGCAGATCTGTCAGTGCACGCCGTCGTCGTGCCCGTCGGGGTGCTGCCAGTTTAAGCAGTGCATCACGACGCCATCGTCCAGCAGCTGCGGCTCGACGGGCCTCGCGTGCATCGATTGCGGCGGCTCGACGTGCAGCGGTGGGCAGTGCGCCATGTCGGCGTGCAACTCGGTCTCCTGCGCCAGCGGGTGTTGCATCGGGGCCAGCTGCGTGACGACGCCGACGAGCATCGCCTGCGGCTCGCAAGGCAGGGCCTGCGAGTCCTGTGGCCTGGGAACCTGCGACGGCGGAACGTGCACCAGCGCCTGCAACGCACAGACGTGTCCAACGGGTTGCTGCGCCGGCGGGGTGTGCCAGCCAGGAACGCTGCCCAGCGCCTGTGGGACGGGAGGTGTCGCGTGCTCGGCCTGCACCTCGACCTGCACCAACCAACGGTGCGTCAACCCGTGCGGCCCGACGAACTGCGGAGGCTGTTGCCAGTCGGGCACCTGCCAGGCCGGCACCTCGAGCAGCGCGTGTGGCACCGACGCTGGGGTCTGTGCGTCGTGTGGCGGAGGCACGACCTGCACGGCTGGACGGTGCGTGGCGACGTCGACATGCAACGTCAGCAACTGCGCGAACGGGTGCTGTCGGAACGGCGTGTGTCAGACTCCATCCGTCACCGCCTGTGGCCGGGCTGGCGTCGCCTGCGTCACCTGTCCGCAAACCACAGACACCTGTAACGCCATCGGAGATTGCCTGTGCGGAAACCGTGCGGCTTGCGCGGCCGGGCAGCGCTGCTCGGGGGGAACCTGTGTCTGCGATTCGACGAGCTGCGCGGGCTGCTGCAGCGGAAACAACTGCGTCGCCGGGACCTCGAAGCAGGATTGCGGAAGTGGCGGTGACGTCTGCGTGTCCTGCTCGGGACCGAGGCGGTGCATGATGGGGCGCTGTCAGTAGAGGTCCATCGGCGGCTCGTGTGGCACCTGCGCGAGGACGTCCTCGAAATGGTGTCGTTCCATCCTCGACCGGTGAAGGCGGGCGAAAGCCTGACGTGCGGGAACGCGTCGATGGCTGCGCAGCCGGGTGACGGGCGTCACCGACGGTTGCTCGAGCACCACCCCGGGCTCATCGGCCAGCTTCAAGTCGGGAGGCAGAAGCTGGATGGCGGCGCAGCAAGAGCTTCTTCCCCGCGCGTCATCGCGCTGGCTTCACCTTGAACGCCGCCGCGCGAACGACCATGTCACTCGCCGTCAACAGCGTCGCGCGCACGTCGCCAAGGGCGATCACCGTGCCCGACTTCAAGGGCCCCGCCAGCTCGTCGACCGGCCGACCATCAACCGTCACGACGCCGTTCGCAGCGAGGAGCACCCAGCCGCCGTCGTGCCGCCGCAACGAAAACTGGTCTCGCGAGGCGGTGAGGTCATTGATGATGATGTCGTTGGTCGTCGCGCGACCGACCCTCAGGAGATCGCCGTCCTTCGGGAGCTTCAGCTGAAAACAGATGGCGTCTTCGCCAACTGGTCGAGAGACCTTGTCACTGCCCGGCTGCTGGGTCACCTCGAGGTTGCTCTCGAGCACCGACCGAGCGGGCCGCCAGGGGCCCGGTTCCCAGACGAGCCAGTCAAGCGGGTACCGCGCGATGAAGCCGTCTTTGAGCATCAGCTGCTGCCGATAGAGAATCGACAACATGTAGGCAGGAACACTCATCAGACTCTCCCCAGCGGACACATCAATTCCAAGTGGCGAACACCATCGGCTTGCTTGACTTGAACCACAGGGAGGACGACTGATTGTTCGTCTGTTACCGTGAGGCTGCGTGAAGCTCTACAACTACTGGCGGTCCAGCTCAAGTTACCGCGTTCGGCTGGCGCTGCAGTTCAAGGGTCTACCCTACGAGTACATTCCCTTGTCGCTGATCAAGGGAGAGCAGCACCAGGCCGAGCACCGCCTGCGCAACCCCGCGGGATATGTGCCCGTCCTCGAGGTCGAAGAGGACGGCGCCGTCGCGGTGCTCTCGCAATCGGTCGCCATCTTCGAATACCTCGAGGAGCGGTTCCCCGAGAAGCCGCTGCTCCCGAGGTCGTTGGTAGCGCGCGGGCAGGTGCGGGCGATGGCAGAGCTCATCAACTCCGGCATTCAGCCCTTCCACAACCTCTCGACGCTCAACCACCTCAAGCTGCTCGGCGTGGATGAGAAGCAGTGGGCGGCGCACTTCATCGACACGGGTCTCGACGGGCTCGAGAAGCTCGCGGCAAAGACGGCCGGCCGCTTCCTCTTCGGCGACAGCTTCACGTGGGCCGACTGTTGTCTCATTCCTCAGCTGTTTGGAGCGCGCCGGTTTGGTGGCAACGTCGACGCCTGCCCGCTGCTGCTGCGCGTCGAGCAGGCCTGTCTCGCCCTGCCGCACGTGCAGGCCGCCCGCCCTGAAGCGCAGCCTGACGCGCAGGCCAGCTGAACCTCTCCACTCTCCCCTCTTCCCTCGCAGGAGCCCCACATGGACTCGTTGGACATCATCAAGGTCGAGAGCGTTCACTGGTACGTCCATGACCTCGCGCGCACGCGCCGTTTCTACACGGAGCTGATGGACTTCGCTGAGGTCGGCGAGTCGTCGGCCGAGCTGACGAAGCGTGGTCGCCAGCACTCCGTCGTCTTCAACGCGAACGACGTGACGCTCATCTGCTCCGCGCCGGTGGGTGAAGGTGGCCGCGCGTGGCGCTGGTTGCAGAAGCACCCCGAAGGCGTCGGCACGGTGAACTTCCTGGTGCGTGACGTCGAGAAGGTGTGGCGACTGATGGAGCAGCGCGGCGGCACCATCATCGACGACGGCCTGCAGCGCTTCACCGATGACAAGGGCGGCAAGCTTGCCTTCTTCAGCATCACCACGCCGTTCGGCAACACCACCTTCCGTTTCATTCAGCGTGATGGCTACGAGGTGCTGTACCCGGGCTTCGTGAAGCACGCCGAGCCGCGCGGCGGGAAGAACCGCTTTGGCTTCGCGAAGGTCGATCACATCACCTCGAACTTCCGAACCCTGCAGCCGATGGTGCTCTGGATGAAGCACGTGCTGGGCTTCGAGGAGTTCTGGAGCATTCAGTTCCACACCGAAGAAGAGATCACCCAGGGCAGCCAGACAGGCTCGGGGCTCAAGTCGATCGTGATGTGGGATCCACGAAGCACCGTGAAGTTCGCGAACAACGAGCCCTCACGCCCGCGGTTCAAGAACTCGCAGATCAACGTCTTCGTGGAAGATCAGCGCGGCGAGGGCATTCAGCACCTGGCGCTGGCCGTGCGCGACATCGTGCCGGCCGTTCGTTCGATGCGCGCGACGCAGGGCCTGGACTTCCTCGGGACGCCGGCCAGCTATTACGACTACCTGCCCGAGCGCCTCGAGAAGAGCGGCATCAAGCGCATCGACGAGAGCCTGGCCGAGCTGCGCGAGCTGCAGATCCTCATCGACGGGCACAAGGAGCACCAGTACCTGCTGCAGATCTTCATGAAGGAGAAGTCTCAGCTGTACCACGACCGCGAAGGTGGCCCGTTCTTCTACGAGATCATCGAGCGCAAGGGCGACAAGGGCTTCGGTGGCGGCAACTTCAAGGCGCTGTTCGAGAGCATCGAGCGCGCCCAGGCTGCCGAGCGCGCTCGGAGTTGAGTCACAGCAACAAGCGCCCGCTTCGGTAGTCGTCGAAGGCCTGCTGCAGCTCGGCCTCGGTGTTCATGACGAACGGCCCGGCGCGGGCGATGGGCTCGTTGAAAGGGCGACCGGCGAGGAGCAACACCCGGCCGCCTTCGCCTTCTCCGTTGAGCTCGACCGAGGTGCCCTTCTCGAGAATGACGAGGCTGCCCTTGCTCACCTCGCGGCGGCTGGTGCCGAAGCGCGCAGTGCCCTCGGTGACGAACGCGAAGGTGGTGTGGCCGGCAGAGACCGGCTGCACGACGCGCGAGCCCTTCTTCAGCGCGACGTCGAGGAACAGCGGCTCGATGTCGATGCCGTCGACCGGGCCCTTTGCGCCGAACGTGGAGCCCGCGACGATGCGCACGCGCGCGCCGTCGACCTCGACCTCGGGAATGCGGGCCGCGGCGATGTCCTGGTAGCGCGGTGGAATGAGCTTGCGTGCCTTCGGCAGGTTCACCCAGAGCTGGAAGCCCCACATCAGGCCGCGCTCCTGCTTCGGCATCTCGGAGTGGATGATGCCGTGACCCGCCGTCATCCACTGCGCGCTGCCGGGACCGAGCCGGCCCTGGTTGCCGAGCACGTCCCGGTGCTCCATTGCACCGTGGAGCATGTACGTGACGGTCTCGAAGCCGCGATGCGGGTGCTCGGGGAAACCGGCGAGGTAGTCGTTGGGGTTCTCGGTGTGGAACTCGTCGAGGAGCAGGAACGGGTCGAGCGTGCTGAGGCTGCGGTGCCCGAGCGCGCGATTGAGGTGAACGCCAGCGCCATCGCTCGTCGGCTGCGCGGGCAACACCTGCGAGACATCGCGGCCCGTCGTCGGAGCGCTCTTCACCGTGCAGCCGAGCAGCGTGACCGAGGCAGACGTGAGCACCATGCGTCGGGAGAACTGCCTCATGCCCTGCATGTAATCACGAGCCGATGGCGATGCAGGCCTCGGCCGAAGCGACGACCTGTGCTCCTTCGGAGACAACGACCGCGCCGACAGCCTTCCTGAAGGTGCTGCGGGTGCTCGCACTTCGTACTCAGGTCTGACGACATGAACTTCAGGCTGCTCGTCACCGCCGCCGTGTCCCTGCTCGCGGGCCTCGGGCCCGTTCCAGCCCGCCGCCGTCGAGAGTGCCCGCGCCGTTCGAGCGCGCCCGATGAGTGCACGACGCGTCGAAGCCGACTCCGCCGAAGCCGTGAGCCGTCCGCTGGTGTAGAAGCGCGCGCATGATCGAGCGCCTCGTTCAGGGTACCGTCCCTCGCAAGCACCACATTCAGCTGAAGGACGCGGCAGGCCACCTGCACTGGGAACACTGCATCACCCAGGACGGCTTCGAGGCGCCGTACACCATCACGTACCACCGCCACGCGCCGCACCGGCAGTCACCGATGCCGACGACGCACGCCTTCGCTGGCCCTCGCACCGCCGCGCCGATGGACGGGCTGCTCAAGCGGCACTTCCTCTCGCAGAACCTGCCCGCCTCGACGAAGAGCCCGCTCGACGCTCGCCTGCCGATGCTCTTCAACGCCGACCTCACGCTCTCGGTGCTCAAGCCCGGCACCGATGATGCCGTGTATTTCACCAACGCCGATGGAGACGACCTCTTCTACGTGCACGAGGGAGGAGGAACGCTCCGGACGATCCTCGGCGACCTCGACTTCGGTCCCGGCGACTACGTCTTCGTCCCGCGCGGCATCCTTCACCGCTTCACGCTGAAGCCCGGCGTCGCGCAGTGGTGGCTGTCCATCGAGTGCCGCGGCGGTGCGCACCTCCCCAGGCAGTGGCGCAATGGTGTCGGCCAACTTCGAATGGACGCGCCGTACTGTCACCGCGACTTCAAGAAGCCGGTCTTCCGCGGCCCGCTGGACGAGGGCCTTCGGGAGCAGGTGGTGAAACGCGCCGATGCCTTCCACGGGTTCTCGACGAAGGAGTCTCCGCTCGACGTCGTCGGCTACGACGGCACCGTCTACCCGTGGGTGTTTCACATTCTCGACTTCCAGCCGCGCGTGGGCCTCACCCACCTGCCGCCGACGTGGCACGGCACGTTCGCGGCTCGCGGCGCGCTGGTGTGCAGCTTCGTGCCGCGGCCGACCGACTTTCACCCCGAGGCGATCCCCTGCCCGTACCCGCACTCGTCCGTCGACGTCGACGAGTTCATCTTCTACTGCAAGGGCAACTTCACCTCGCGGCGCGGCGTCAGCCCGGGCTCGATGAGCTTCCACCCCGCGGGCCTTCCACACGGACCACACCCCGGCGCGTATGAGGCGTCCATCGGGCACCAGGAGACGAACGAACTCGCGGTGATGCTCGACTGCCTGTTGCCCCTGCAGAAGACGGCGGCCGCGTCGGGAATCGAAGACGCGAACTACCACGCCAGCTTCCTGCCCTGATCATGGCGAGCGCGTACATTCTCGAGCTGTCGGTTGGACCCGGTGGCTCCCGTTGGGCCGAGACCCACACGTGGACCGAGCCGTGGCAACTGCGCCTCATCCTCGAGGAGTTCTGCGCCAACGACGACAACCTCGCCGCGTACCACTGCATCTCGTACGGGGCGACGCTCGCCCTCTGGGTCGTGCAGGACGGCCACCTCGTCGACTTCGTCGATCTGCACCCGTTCATCCTGGTGACGCTGCCCGAGGGAAGACGCCCGCTCGCCGAGCTCCGGGCCGACGAAGACGCGCTCAGCGCCTTCCTCGACGCGCACGAAGACGGCTGGCTCGAAGACCTCGAGCTGACGCTGTTCTGGGACCCCATCGAAGAACGGCTCCCGAAGCTCAGGCCGCCGCTCCTCCAGCTCGACCAGACCATCAGGTTCGAAGGCGTCGCGCCTCCCCTCGCGCCGAAGGACTCGTACCTGTCGCACGCGAACCCGATGACGCTCGGCTCCGTCGACCACGAGAGCGGCGAGGAGCTGGAGCCGCCGTTCGAGCTGCCGAGCTGAGGCGTCCGTCACCGGGAAGGCGTATCGCTGACGTTCACTCCGATGCCGGAAACCAGAATGCGGCGCTGAACCAGAGCGTTCGATTCGCACCCTCACCGGTCTGCAGGGGCAATCCCCAGGAACTCGAACTCATGCCACCAATCGACACAGAGTCGGCGACTGCGGCCACTGTGTCGTGGTTCCAGCGGGACACTCGGCGGACCGGAGCCCCATCGGACCATGAGCGGTCTCGAAGAAGGGCCGTCATTGGTGGGACACCTGCGGAAGCCACGCCTCGTGACGGGAGCTCGGGTTCAGACGCCCAGGCGCTTCAGCACGTCAGCCGCGACGCTGGGCGCCAGCAGCAGCACCAGCGTGCCCGAGAACGTCGGCGCGTTCGTCGAAACGAAGCCCGCCAGCACGGCCGTCACGAGCTCCACGCTCCCTTCGGCGATGAGCGCCTCGACCGTCGTCGGCACCACGCGCGGCGTCGACGGCAACATCTTCGCCTTCAGCATCGAGCCCATCGACGAGCAGCACGCCGAGGCGACGATGTTCGCGGCTTCGGCGAGCGCGGCCGTTCGTGACGACGCCAGAGGGCCAGAGACACCCGGCCGCCGAAGGAGCCGCTGACCGAGCCGCTCCGCCGAGTCCATCGGGAGCACCCACCACAAGGTCCCCGGCACGTCACCCTCGAGCGCGAACGACGCCGAGAGCACCGGCACGTCACGGCCTCCGAGCAGCCAGCCGAGCTGCGGCCGCGTCACCTCGACGACGCGCGGCACTTCGACGAGCACGCCGACGTCACCCACCAGGCGCGCGAGCATCGACGCGGCCTGCGCGCTGCCGAGGTGCACCACCTCACGCAGCACGTCTTCCTGGCGAGCGAGCGGCGCCGTCACGCGATCACCAACCGCGCCACGTCGAGGATGAAGACGGGTTGGCCGTTGCCGAGAATGGTGACGCCCGCGAGCCCGGGCACGAGATCGAGCGGCTTCGAGAGCCCCTTGAGGACGACCTCCTGCTGCCCCAGCAGCCGATCGACCACGAGCGCGAGCCGGCCGTCATCACCGTCGACCACCACGAAGGGAACGGGGCCTGCCGCCCTCGCGTCACCTGGAATCTCGAGCAGCGCTGACAGCTCGTGCACGGGCAACACGCTCTGGCCGAACTGGAGCACGGGAGCATTCTGACTCATCGCGAGGCCATCGCGCGGGCCCTCGACCACGCCGCTGACCTTCCCGATGGGCAACCCGTACACCTCGTCACCCACCCCCACGAGGAGCAGGTTCACCACCGCGACCGTCAGCGGGAGCGACAACCTGAAGCTCGTGCCGCGGCCGGCCTTCGTCTCGATCTCGAGCGTGCCACCAACCTGCTCCACCGCCCGGCGCACCGCGTCCATGCCGACCCCACGACCCGAAATGTCGGTGACGTCCACGGCGGTCGAGAAGCCCGGCAGGCACACCAGCATCAACGTCTCTCGCTCCGACAGCGCACGCACCTGCTCGGCCGTCAGCAGCCCGCGCTCGACCACCAGCCCCTTCACGCGCTCGACATCGATGCCGCGCCCGTCGTCTGTCAGCTCGAGCACCACCCGATCGCGGAGCCGTCGAACGGCGATGGTGACCCTGCCCCTGGGTGACTTGCTGGCGGTGGCTCGTTCCTCGGACGGCTCGATGCCGTGGTCGATGGCGTTGCGCAGCAGATGGAGCACCGGGTCGGCCAGCTCGTCGACGATGGCGCGATCGAGCTCGATGTCTGCGCCGGTGATGTCGAGCTCGACCTCGCGGTTCCGGCGCCGGGCGATGTCTCGCGCCGCCCGGGGCAACCGGTCGGTGATGACGGCGATGGGCGTCATTCGCGCCTGCATCACCTTGTCGTGCAGCCCCTTCACCAACAGGTGCAGGCGGTCGACCGCCTCATCGAGGGGCGGCCGCTGCGCCTCGGGCATGCCTCGCGAGAGCTCCCGAACGCGCGAGGTGGCGAGGAGCAGCTCTCCGGCCTGGTCGAGGAACTGGTCCATCACCTCGGTGCGCACGCGAATGGTGCGCGCGGGCTCCTGACCGACGACGCGGTTCGGGTCGACGTCCCCGGGCGCCGCCGCCACCGGCGCTGGCTTCACGACCGCGGCGATGGACTCGAGCTCGACGTCGGCCACGGTCCGCATCGTTCGCGTGACGGCGTCTTCGGTCTGGTTCGTCTCGAGCTCGAGCGTGATGGTGCCCTGCGGCACGCGCCCGGCCTTGATGTCGTCGAGCGGTGGCTTCAGGTCGAACACGTTGCCGAGCGTGCCGAGGCGTTTGTAGGCGAGGAAGCCGCGCACCCCGGGCTGGTTCGAGGCGGGGTTGATCTTCAGCTTCACCGAGAACCGCGGGGGCGCGGCGGGGTCTGACGTGACAGCCGACGAACCCGACGATCTGGGGAGCGCCGGCGCGACCTCGACCCCCAGCGCGGGACCGGGCGACGGTACGGGCGTCACCGGTCGACCGCTCAACGACGCGTTCAGATCGCGCAAGCGCGCCATCAGCGCCGTGGTGTCAGGCAGCGGCTCATTGCCGACGACCGCGCTCACGTGCGCGGTGAGCAAATCAACCGTCTGCAGAATCACGTCGACGACCGACGCGTCGCTGCGAGCGACGTCGGCGCGCAGCGTGCCGAGCAGGTCCTCGAGCAGGTGCGCGAGCTTCGCGGTCCCCTCGAAGGCCATCGACGCGGCCATGCCCTTCACGGAGTGCGCGTGCCGGAACATGGAGTCGACGACGGCGACCGTGGCGCCCTTCTCGAGCGAGACGACGTCTTTCCCCAGCGCCTCGAGGTGTTCGGTCGCCTCGCCACTGAAGAGCGTCAGGTACCTCGACGTGTCCCAGGAAGGGCCGGCCACGAGCGGGAGCGTAGCTGTTTTCGCGATTCACGCACGCAGGCGCGCGGACGACCTTACGCCTCGCCGAGGACCTTCTTGACGACCGCGAGCACGTCTTCGGCGCGCGGCGGCTTGACGATGAAGTCGACGGCGCCGGCTTCGATGGCTTCCATCACCATCGTCTCCTGGCCGAGCGCGCTGCACATCACCACCAGCGCCTTGTTGTCACCGCGGAGGATCTCGCGCGTCGCGTCGATTCCGTTCCGGTACGGCATCACCAGGTCCATCGTCACGAGGTCGGGCTTCAGTTCCTTGTACTTCTCGACCGCCTCGACGCCATTGCCGGCCTCGCCGACGACGGCGAACCCGCCCGCAGCGAAGATGTCCTTGATGATGTCCCGCATGAAGACGGAGTCGTCGACCACCAGGACCTTCTTTGCCATCGCGCTCACCCGATCATCGAAGCTACTTGGTTGTGAACGCGCGGGCTACCGTTGCGTCGAGGGCATCGGGATCGAGCACCGTCACTGGAATCGCACCGAGCCGGGCGAGCCCCTTCACGGCCATCGAGGCCTTCGGCGCTGGCGGGCCGATCTTCTCCAGGCTCTCGATGCCGTCGACCTCCGAGATGAGGAGCCCCAGCTCTCGGCGCCCACGGTCGAGCAACACCACCCGCCCCGGCCCTGCTGCTGGCCCGGGCCCGACCTCGAGCAGTTCCCGCAGGTCGACGACCGGCACGACGCGACCACGCAGGTTCATCACGCCCTTCATCGCCTTCGGGCTGCGGGGGACGCGGGTGAACGAGTCGGGAGCCACCACGACTTCGCGGATCGACGAGAGCGGCAACGCGTAGCGATCCTTCTCGAGCCGGAAGAGCACGTGTCGCACGGGGGGTGACGTTAGCCCCTCGGGCGCGAGGCGCCATCTCGACCGCTACTTCGCCTTCGACGGCGCGGGCTTCTTCTGGCTGGCGGGGCCTACGATGGCGCCGACCACCAGCTCGTCTTCGAGCAGGCGCATCATCTCGTCGACCTTCGCGCGATAGGCAGGGTACTCGGCGGGCGTGACGCGTTCGCAGGTCACCTGAAAGGTGGCGCGACTGGTGACGGTGCGGCCGGTCTGGGTGACCGAACGATCGAGCTTGAGGCACGTCTGCTCGAGCGAGCCCGAGGCCGGCAGTTTCTTCACGTCGAACCCCTCTGGCAGCGTCACCGAGACCCGGGCCTCGTCGGTGAAGGGCGTGCCCAGCACGAGCGTGTGACGGCGGCTCGCCAGCGTGAATTGCCCACGCGGGTTCCATGAGGTCGGCAGCTTGATGCGCAGCGTGTTGCCTTCCGGACGGGCGAACGTCTTCGCCTCGATCAGCGCTTTGAGGGTCGCCGGCTTCCGCAGGTCCTTCGACTCCACGACCGAGACGTCGCTCGTCGAGGCGTTGGGCACCAGGCCAGACGCGATGCGCTGCACGGCCTGCTGGAACATCTCGGCGTCGCGCGAGGCCACCCGGATCGCCGAGCCGGCCCGCCCCTTTGCCTCGAGCGTGAAGAGCCCGCGCGCGCTCCCGTCGACCGACAGGTCGAGCTCGAGTTGGCTGGTGAGCCGGTGTTTGTCGGCGCCCTGAAAGGGAATCTCGCGGAAGGTGAACTCGCCCGAGACTGGATCGATGACGAGGCTCTGCGTGCCCACGTCGTCGTGTCGAACGACCTCGAGGTCGAGCAGGTCGGCCGTCGGGTCGAAGAACCGACCCTCGGCGACGCCCGGTTGCTTCGGCACGTAGACGATGGCGTGGTTGAACTGCTGCATCGGCACGTCCTTCGAGATCTGCCCCGAGTCGCGCGTGCGCACGTTCGCGAAGTGGGCCTCGAGCCCGAGCTTCTTCGCCAGCGTGATGAAGAGCACCGCCTTGTCCTTGCAGTCGCCGTACTTCCGCTCGAGTACCATGGGCGCCGCATGGGGCTTCACGCCCGCGATGAAGCTCTCGTAGTCCTGCTGGTAGCGGATCTCTTCCATCACGTACTGGTGCACGCGCTCGAGCTTCTCGCCCGGGTTGGTCGCGCCATCGCCCAGGCGCCTGGCGAGCGCGTCGAGCTCGGGGCTGTCGCGGAAGACGCCGTCGAGCAACGACTTCTCCCACGAGAGGTAGGTCTTCCAGTCGGGCACGGTCGAAAGCCTGATGTTCGCAGCCACCTCGAGGAGCGGCGGCATCGCGGGCTCGGACAGCAACGGCGGGCTGTCGATGGTGAGCCACTCGACACGCAGCTGGTCACCGCGGCGCTCCTCGGTACGCTGCACGGCGCCGACCTTGTTCTCGTTGAGCGTGGTGCCCAGCGGCATCCACATCACGTAGCGGGCGCGGCGGCGCTGCTCCGACAGCGACTGGAACGACCAGCTCTTGGTGAGGTACCGCGAGAGGTAGCCGGTGGGCGGTACGTCGACGCGGTACTGAAGGACCAACGTCGACCCAGGTTGCATCGCACGGAAGAAGATCTGCCGGCTGCGCTCGCCCGAGGCATCGCTGCGCAAGCCCTTCTCGTCGATGGAGTAGCTGTGCAACACGCGCAGGCGCCCCGATGGGACCGTCTGCTTCATGATGCGGTCCCGGCCCTGAACGTTGAAGGCGTGCACGACGAGCGTGATGAGGTTCGAGGTGCTCCCGTCGGTGTTCAGCAGCGTCACCTCGTCGTCGAGCAGCCACGCGACGTCGGCGCCCGGCGTCTGCTTGAGCTCTCTGCGGGCCGCGACGGCGCGCTCGATCGCAGCGTCGTCGGGAGCGTCGTCGACCCACGGGCCGCGCGCTTCAGGGGCGAGGAAGTCGACGCGATTGGCGAGGGAATCGTTCTCGGGGTTGCGCTCGAGCGCCTTCTTCCAGGCAGCGACGGCCGCGGACGCGTCGCCGGCTTCGTAGGCGAGGTTGCCGCGGCGAACCCACGGGTTGGCGGCTTCCGGGGCGAGCTGGGCCGCCCGCGCGAGCGCGAGCTCGGCGCCTTGCGGGTCCTTCAAGCGGCGGCGGAGATCGGCCAGCTGAATCCACGAGCCGAAGTCGGTGGGCCATGAGTCGAGACGATCTTCGAGCAGGTCCTCGGCGCGCTCGAGGTCCCCCGCGTCGACCGCGAAGTCGATGAGCCGGCTGAGGACCTCGGGGTGCAGCGGCAGCGCACGATGAACCTGCTCGAGCACGGCTTCGGCGTCGTGGCGGAACCCGTGCCGCTGGAGCGCTCGCGAGAGTTCCATCAGGACATCGGGGCCTTCGCCGAAGCGCGCGAGCCTCGCACGAAGTCCCGTCAGCTCGTCCACCGTCCAGCCTTCGCTCCGGAAGGCCTCGATGAGCAGCTCCCACGCCTCGGTGAGCTCGGGCCGCGTCTTCGTGAGCTCGATGAGCTGGGTGCGCGCCTTCTGCTTGAGGCCCTGTTGTTGCCAGAAGCGCAGGTGGCGCAGGCGCACGAAGGCCAGCTCGGCCCCGACGTCGCGATCGAGCGCGTCCATCGCGTCGGCGGCGCGGCCCCGCTCCTGGTTGAACCAGAGCGCGTCGACCTGCCGGGTGCGCGCGACGACGGAGTCGGGAAAGGCCCGCACGTACTCGTCGCTCGCCTTGACGCTGACGCTCCCGCCAGCCGCGAGGTGGGCCCAGAGCGCGCGCAGCGCGAACGTTCGCGCCGCCAGCGGCGGCAACGAGCGGACGTGAAAGTCCACCATGCGCTCGAGCGTCGGCACCGCGATCGGCGTCGTCGACGACGGCACCAGGCGCGCGGCGAGGCTGAACGCGCCTTCCTTGTGCGCCGACTTGAAGAACACCGTGTGGCGGCCCTTCGACAGCTTGAGCGGAACGACGACGTTGTCCCAGACGCTGCGCTCGAGCAGCGACGCCGAGAACAGCAGCTTGCCGTCGACCCACACCTTGAGCGGACCGGTGGTGAAGACGCGCAGCTGGTAGAAGCCATCGGCGGGCGCCTCGACCTGGCCCTGCACGAACGCGACGGCGAAGCGGGGCGGCGTCATCAGCGACGAGAGCTCCAGCCGGCCACGGGGGTCGAGCGGCACGTCACGGCGCCAGACGAGCTCGCCGAACCGGCCCTCGTATTTCTGGTCGAGACCCGGCCGGACCTCGGGGGGCAACTCGAGATCGAAGCCCTTGCCCTGGTCGTTGTCCCACGTGCCTACGACGGCCAGCGGGAAGCGCCCGGGCTGTGAGGCGAGCACCTCGTCGCGCTCGGCGAGGCGACCGTCGGCGTTCAACATCGAGATGAGGTGGTAGGCGGCGAGCGAGCGCACGTCGGGTCGCGGATGCCGGGCCACGAGGTCGCGCAACAACGAGCGCACCTGCGCGCGCTGCTCGAAGGTGAAGTCCGTCATCATCAACAGGTGCAGATGAAGCACCGCCGCCGGGTCCGTCGAGTCGAGCAGCGCGAGCGAGAGGTGCGCGACCTCTTCGGCCTCGTGCCCCTCGGCGTTGGAGAGCATCGCCGCGACTTCGTGAAAGCCAGCGGAGTCCGGGCCCGCCGCCCGCGCGCGCTCGACGGCCTCGCGCATCGCCTTCGGAGTGGGTGCGCGGAAGAACGCTTCGGTCGCCGCGTCGAGGGCCTTCCCGTCGATCGGCGTCACCTCACGGAGCGAGGGCGCGAGGGTGAGGCAGGCAGGCAACGAACACAGCGCGAACAACGACAAGAGACGACGCATGGGCGACGCATCGTGTACCACTCGGGCTCGACTGTCGCGCTCTCGCCCCGGCGGCCCCGCTCAACGACGGGCGCGACGGGACTTCACGGGCACCTTCACCGGCTGAGGCCGGAGGATGAGGGCCGCGAGCGCAGCGAGGGCACCAGCCGCCACTGGCAAGAGAACGGAGAGTGAGTGCGTGTCCACCATGGCGAGGACTTAACCACGATCGAGCGGAAATGGAGAAGCGGGGCCCTTTCCCCACACACGCCCCCACCGTTCGGTGGAGCAACCCTCGTCACGGCGCAGACGTCGTCGAGCCTGATCAGCGGCGCTTGCGTTCGTACTCCGCCATCGCGCGGTCGAGGAAGAGCATCGCCGAGGCTTCGTCCTTGAAGAAGTCGGTGTTCGGGTTCTCGGACGCACGCATCGCCAGCGACGCGATCATCCGCATGAGCGCCGACGGAACCACCAGCGCGATGGGAACGGGGTTGTCGGGGTTCTGAGGCTTCTGCGCGCTCAGCACCTTGCGGACGTCGTTCGAGACGTCGAGTATGTTGCCGAGCACGAGGTGCCCGTGATGATCGTACGGGCTGCCAGGCTTGACCGAGTCGAGGAACCGCTTCGCCTCTTCGAAGGTGATGTCACCCGAGTAGGTGCTCTGGAGCACCGCATGGCCCGAGGCAGTACGGATCAGCTTCGAGGTGATCATGGCGATCGTCGATACTCCGGCCTGGGTGGCGAGTTCCCGCGGCCTGTGAAGGTTCTACGCGTCCAGTCGTTCACGGCGGCATCGGCGCCTCGAACCCGATACTCACCACCGATTCCGCGAGGGTACGCCACTCTGCCTCGCACGTCGCGTCTCCCTCGAACGGCCCGCAAACGGCGGCGATTCGAACCGTCCAGGCCGCCGTCGCCTCGTGCCAGAGGTGCCACGTCACGGCCCGGGGCACTGAGCCGTCGAGCACCTTCGTCTGGCCGCCCTCGGTCGAGGCGCCGGCGCGGAGCAGGACCTCGTCTGGCCAGCGCAGTCGGCCCCTGGCGGCGAGGGCAACCTCGGCAGCGCCGAGCAGAAACGCGCGTTCGTCGGTCACCGGCCGGCGCCGTGAGACCTCGAACACCAACGACGGGTTGAAGCCTCGCCGTGGCTTCGAGCGCTGCACGACGACGACCCGGCGCGACACCGACGGCTCGACGTGCTCCCACGTCTTCGGCAGACGAGCGCGAAACGTCAGCACGCCGAGGAGTTCTCGGGCGGCCGCGTATTCCCATTCCGGGTGGTCGCGCCAGGCCGCGAGGAGCTCACGAGTGCGCGCCTCGAGCGCGTCCCAGCGGGCGAGCTCGCCGTCGTCACCATCGAGCACCCACAGCTCGCGCTCGGGAACCGGTCGCGCCACCACCAACTGCTCGCCTTCACGGCTCTGAAGGGAGACCTGGTAGCCGCGGCCGTCGCGCCGCTTCGCCACCAGGGTTCCCTGACGCGCATCGACAGCCTCGAGCGAGAGCCCCAGGCGCTCGAGCGACAGCGCGGTCGCATCGAACACCTCGTCGAAGGCCCCGGAGTATCGGCGCGTCGCGAACGCCTCGAGCTGAGCCGGGCTGAGGGCACGTGGCCCGGACACGCAGGCCGACGACAGCAACGACAGCAGCGCGACCCGGCAGCGCATCACACCATCGCGTCGACGATCGCCCGGGTGAACTCCGCGGTGTTCGCGGACCCTCCGAGGTCCTTCGTCTTCACCTTGCCCTCGCGGAAGACGGTGTCGAGCGCCTTCTCGATGCGGCGCGCCTGCGGCGTGAGGTCGAGGAAGTCGAGCATCATCACCGATGACAGCAGCAACGCCGTCGGGTTCGCCAGGCCCTTGCCGGCGATGTCGGGCGCGGTGCCATGAACGGCTTCGAAGACCGCCGTCGACGCACCGATGTTCGCGCCCGGCACCACCCCGAGCCCACCGACGAGCCCCGCGCAGAGGTCGGACACGATGTCGCCGTAGAGGTTCTCCATCACCATCACGTCGTACTTCTCGGGGTTCCTCACCAGCTGCATGCAGAGGTTGTCGACGATGACCTCTTCGGCCTGGATCTCGGGGAAGTCGCGCGCGGCCTTGCGGAAGCAGTCGAGGAACAGGCCATCGGACAGCTTCATGATGTTGGCCTTGTGCACCGCCGAGACCTTCTTGCGGCCGTGCTTCTTCGCGTAGTCGAAGGCGAAGCGACAGATGCGGCTGCTGGCCTTCTCGGTGATGATCTTGAGCGACTCGACCACTCCCGGCACCACGATGTGCTCGAGGCCTGCGTAGAGATCTTCGGTGTTCTCGCGCACCACCACGAGGTCGACGTTCTCGTAGCGGGTCTTCACGCCGGGCACCGACTTCACGGGACGCAGCGATGCGTAGAGGTCGAGCCGCTTGCGCAGGGCGACGTTCGCCGACTGCTGTCCCGAGCCGATGCCGGTCGCGGTAGGGCCCTTCATGGCGAGGCCGCTCTTGAGCACCGCGTCGACGGTCGAGTCGGGGAGGTTCGTGTCGAAGCGGGCCGCGGCCTCGGCGCCGATCTCGGCGTACTCGAACTCGAGCGGAGCTTTGGCGGCCTCGAGGATCTTCCGGGTGGCATCCATCACCTCGGGGCCGATGCCGTCGCCGTTCAACATCGTCACTTTTCGGGTCGTCATGGGCGTGAGTCAAAGCAGACTGGCGGGCCGGGTGCCCCCGTTTTTCCAGACGGCGAGGGTCTCTTCGACGACATCAACCTCCGCCATCCGACAGCTCGAGCCGAGGTCGTGGCGCCAGCCCCGGCAGGTCCTCTACGCTTCGCCCGCGTGGAGCTCGACCGCATTCAGAAGAAGGTAGAGGCTGGTGAGCGGCTGCTCGCCGACGAGTTCGAGGCGCTCAAGGTGGCCGCGAGCCGTGAAGGTGGACCTCAGCTGCGAACGGCCGTCGCGCAGGCGCTGATCAACGCCGACGCGGTGATCGAGGCGGTGCAGGTGCTCGAAGCGGTCAAGCGCGACTTCCCCACCAGCGTGCACGTGCACCTCGCGCTCGCCCGCGCCGCCGTGAGCCAGGAGAACTGGAGCGTCGCCGAGACGTCGTTGCTGGACGCGCTCCGGTTGCAGCCCGACGACCCCGAGGTGCTGACGTCGATGGCCGTGCTGGCGATGCGGCGCGGAGAGCGGGCGCGCGCGCGGGCCCTCGTCGACGACGTGTTGTCACGAGATCCCTTTCATTCCGAGGCGCAGCTGCTCGCGGGAGAGCTCCGCACGCCTTCGGGCATCACCTCGCTCAAGCCGACCAGAGAGACGTTCGTCGAGGCGCTGCTCGAGCAGTTGAAACGACAGTCGACGCCACACCTGGTGCAGAAGGAGCAGCTGCTGGTGCGCTTGTCTCGCAAGGGCATCGCGCGGCTCGATCTCGATTCGCTGTACGACGACTTTGTCGACTCCGGCCGCTCGCTCGACGAGGGCGTCGCCTCGGTCGGCAAGGAGATCGCCGAGAAGGCCCTCGCGGTCCCCGGCGGCAAGCTGCAGTTCCTCGCGCGGGTGCTCCCCGTGGTGCGCGACTCGTCGTTCCTCGAGCGCTCCGAGGGCGCGGTCCGGCGTGAAGGCCCCGCGGGGCTGTGGATCTTCTACGCCGTCGAAGACCCCGAGTCGGTGCTCTACGTGCCGCAGGGGTTGCTGGACGCGCACCGCATGGGCGTGGAGCAGCTCGACACCGTCGCCTGGAAGAACCTGGGCGCGCGCCCCGCCGAGGTCCGCGCCATCGAGCTCGAAGAGGGTGCGTTGCGCCTGTCTGCGACCCCGACCGGGTTGTGGTGCATCGCACATGGAGACGGTCACGACGCCGCCCGCCTGCTCACGAGCGCGCACCAGGCAGCGATGCAGAAGACCGCGGGTGACGGGCCCTTCCGCGTCTACCTGGGCCTTCGCGAGCTGGTGCTGTTCTGCGACGAGAGCGACCGGAAGAACTCGGCCAAGCTCGAGGGGCTCGACGCCGCACGCGACGGCATCAGCGGCGCGTGGAGCATCGACGACGGCAAGCTGACCCAGCTCGACGAGTGGGCCGGCGTCTGAGGTATTTTTCTCCGCACGTCGAGTGCGATTTGCGTGCTTCAGTCGAGACATGGTGACGCTGATTCTGTGGGGAGTGCTCGCGGCCGCGCCGAACCTGGCCGCTCCCGGGTTGCAGTGCTCGGGCATCGACCCGGCGTTGTGTGACGCGTACCTCGAGCACTTCGTGAGCAACCTCACGAACCGGGGCCTCACGGTCACCACGAAGAACGACATGGCGCAGATCATGGGCGCCGAGCGGCAGCGCCAGTTGATGGGCTGCACGACCGAGTCGAGCGCCTGCCTCGCAGAGCTCACCGCCGCGCTGGGGGTCGCGAACCTGCTGACGGGCACCGTCGCAAAAACCGAGTCGGGGTACGTGTCGACGCTGAAGGTCCTCGCGGCGGCCGATGGCTCGACGAAGTGGTCGGCGACGAAACGGGTCGACACCGAGAAGGAGCTGTTCGTCTTCCTGGAGGAGCAGGCTGGATCCCTGGTCGCCGTCGTCGCTCCCGGCGTCGCCACGGCCGCGCCTTCGCCCATCGTGAAGTGGATTCCTGCGATGGTGGGCGGCGTCGCAGCAGCCGTCGGCACAGGTCTGCTGGTGGCATCGATGGCCGAGGCCAACGACCTCAGAGACATCGCAGACGACCCGAGCCGTGCCCAGATGGAGCTCAAGAAGCTGGGTGGCGACCTGACGCTCGACGAGTACATCCAAACGGTCGCGCAGAGCGGCCGCACGCTTCAGGTGACGGGCTGGGTCGTGGTGGGCGCGGGAGCAGCGGCGATCGCTTCGTCATTCATCTGGTGGCTGATAGCGCCCTCGAGTCCCGTGTCGGCATTCTTCGCCCCGAGCCCGAACGGCGCGTCGGTCGGCGTGACGATGGAGCTGCCATGAAGCGCTTCGGGCTGGCGCTCCTTGTGAGCGCGGTGGGCTGCGACAACTTCGATCAACTCGAAAAAGACGCCCTTGGCGCCGCCATCGACGCAGGGCTCATTGACGGTGGCGCTGCAGGAGGAAGGAGCGGCGGCTCCGCAGGCGGGATGAGCGGCGGTTCCGCGGGCGGGATGAGCGGCGGTTCCGCAGGCGGCATGAGCGGCGGTTCCGCGGGCGGCATGGGCGGTGGCTCCTCAGGCGGCATGGGCGGTGGCTCCTCAGGCGGCATGGGCGGCGGAGCGAGCGGTGGGGTCGCACCACCGCCCGAGGGCTGGTCTGGGGTTCCGTTCGTTTTACGACCAACCCGGACTTACCGAATCGCCGCGAGTGACAACCTCTTCGTCGAGGCATTTGATCAGGGTGATGGCGGAACTGCCGTACGAGCGAATCGAGCGATCAGCTTGAGCCTCGTCACGACACCGAATGCGCCAGCCGACCTGGACGCACGATTCGGAATGGCAACGGCTGTGCTGAACGAAAGGCTCTTCATCTTCGCTGGGGGAAGTTGGAACGAGGCACCGAACGCCGGAGTCAGTGGCACCTTCTACACCGCTCCACTCTACCGTCGCGATGGCGGCGCCGACACGAGGATTGCGCTCTACGCCTTCAGCCAGGATTCGGGAATGTGGGTGGCCGAGTATCGGGGCCAGGACGGAGGGTTCTCGAGTTCCGGCTCGCTCGCGGTCGGGAGCCTTGGCCAGCCCTCGTATCTTCGCGTTCGTCCCGACGTTGGCGGCCAGTTCGGCTCGATCGTCTCTGACACGTTCTATACCCGCATCGAATCCTCGAACCCGACCATCACCACGAGCGGTCGCAGGCATCTCGTTGCGTCGTCCGAGACCCAGTGGTCGATCGTCGCGGCGGACCCGATGACTCCCTCCCCAGCGGCCCTCTTCTGGTTGCCCGATGGTGGAGAGTCGCTTTCAGGATCGCCCACCTACCAAGTCGCCGCGCTCCGTGCCGGCGATGGCGGCTCGTTCACGCACGCGCTCGCCACCAACGGCATTCGCCATGCGGCAGTCCTCGGCCCGGGAAGGGTGGCAGACGAGTGGTCGCTCGGATCCGCCCGCGTGACGCCTGAGGAAGGTCAGTGGGCCCTGGTTGTGTTCGGTTCGGGAACCACTCGTTTCATCTCACTGGGCGCGGCTGCACGGCCCCCCTTCGACCTCTCCTTCGGTGCAGCGGGCGGCGACGCGGGCCTGTTCGTGATGGCAAACTGCAGCGGAGACGCGGGCATCTGCGCCCAACCCGGAAGCGTGGTCGGCTTCCTGCCCCAGCCGTGATCCCCTCGGAGTTCTGAGATCACCCCACGCAGCCTCTGCGTTCCCTCAGCATTCTGATGCCGGGGCACGTGTGTAACCCCGCATCTCCCCTCACCTTTCGGCTGGCCCGACCCTCGCACTCAGATTCCACCAGATTCGGCAGGGCCAGAACACACACGACTCGACACAGCGCGGGGACACAGACCATGAACTCGAAACGATGGTGGAAGTGGTTGGCAGCAGCAGGAGCAGTTGGCTCTCTCGGCACGGGATGCGGCAACCAGACGCCTCAGCCCCAGCCAGTTCAGAATCGCGTCTCACTCACCGCCTTCAACGGAGCGAACGCCTGCAAGGATCTCGAGACCTATCTCGAGGACACGGCCGTGCTGCAGATGAAGACGCAGCTCGAGGCCTCGCGCGACGACGTGCCGTCGTGGGGCTGGTGGGGTGGCGGATTCTTCGGTCGTGGTGGGCCTGAGGCCTTCGCGAGCGCCGACAACAAGGCTGGCGCGGCGCCTCCCTCGGCGCCGACGAACTACACGACCACCAACAACCAGGTCGCTGGCGTCGACGAAGCCGACTTCGTGAAGAACGACGGCACGCGCATCTTCGCGCTCTCGGGCCAGACGCTCTACGCAGCGCGCTCGTGGCCGGCCAGCGATCTCGCCGTGCGCGGCACGCTGAAGATCGAAGGCTACCCCCGCGAGATGTTCCTCGAGGGCACCGACCGCGCCGTCATCTTCTCCACCATCTACACCTGGTACCCGCTCTCGAACGCCGCGGGCGATCGCTGCGACTCCATCGACTGCGGCTTCCAGTCGTCGAACACGGTGAAGATCACCGTCGTCGACGTCTCGGACATGACGAACCTGCGCGTCACGCACGAGTACCGCCTGCCCGGCCACTACAACTCGGCCCGCAAGGTCGGCTCGTCGGTGCGCCTCGTGATGAGCGACGACTTCAACTACCCGGCCGCGATGCGGTGGTGGCCCGAGGTCCAGGGCGTCAACCTGTGGGACCCGATCAACAAGGGCCGCAAGACCGACGAGTTCAACAAGCTCATCACCGCCAACGAGAAGCTCATTCGTGCGCAGACGCTCGCCGAGTGGGTGCCCGCCGGGAAGATCACCATCGGCGGCCAGACCAGCACGGTGCCGCACGAGTGCACGTCGTTCCAGAAGGTGAACGCGCCGACCCGCCTGGGCACGGTCTCGGTGGCGACGCTCAACCTCGCGAACCCGACCCGCATCGATCGCTCGACCATCATCGCCGAGCCGGGTGAGATCTACGCCTCGCAGAAGAACCTCTACGTCGCGACCCGTCACTGGTGGTGGTGGCCGGCTCCGGGGCAGAGAGACACGACCTACCTGCACAAGTTCGACATCTCGAGCCCCGACGCCGCGCTGTACGTCGCCTCGGGCACCGTCGATGGGCACATCGTCGACCAGTTCTCGATGGACGAGAACAGCAAGGGCTTCTTCCGCGTCGCGACCACCACCCAGTTCCGCGTGCCTGACGCGATGAACCCGAACAACTGGTGGGGCACCTTCGAGACCGTCAACCACGTCAACGTGCTGGCCGAGAACAACGGCTCGCTCGACGTCGTCGGCCAGTCGGAAGACCTCGCCAAGGGAGAGCGCGTCACCTCGGCGCGCTTCATCGAAGACAAGGGCTTCGTCGTCACCTTCCGCCAGGTCGACCCGCTCTTCACGTTCGACCTCTCGGACCCCACCAGGCCGACCAAGCTGGCCGAGCTGAAGGTGCCGGGCTTCTCGACCTACCTGCACCCGATGGGCCCCAACCACCTGCTCACCATCGGCACCTACGTGCCCGAGCCAGTGAACGGCGTGCAGCCCGACTGGCGCAGCCGCGCGTTGCAGCTGACCATCTTCGACGTCACCGACATGAAGAACCCGAAGCAGGCGCACACCCAGCTGGTCGGCACCTCGAGCGGGTACAGCGAGGCGCAGCACGAGCACAAGGCGTTCAACTACTTCCCGGCGAAGAAGCTGCTCGCGATTCCCTTCATCGACTGGAACTGGAACTCGTCGGGGAGCGCGTACTGGACGTACTTCATCTCGGACCTGCGGGTGTTCTCGGTCGACCCCATCACCGGCTTCACGCCGCGCGGCGCCATCTCGATGCGCGACATGTACCAGGTCGAGAGTTACTCCAACTGGACGTACTACTGGACGCCGCAGGTCCGTCGCAGCGTGATGGCCGATGACTTCGTCTACGCCATCAGCGACTCGGGCATCCGCGCGGCGAACGTGAACAACCTGTCGCTGCCGCTCGCGACGGCGCGCTTCAACCGGTACGACCCGCAGCGCTGAAGTCGCTTCGACTCCGGGCACGACCGCGACGGGTCCCGAGAGCTCACGCGTGCATTGAGCCTCACCGATTGAGCGCGGTGGAGCACGAGAGAAGCGGGTCGTCGGCCAGGTGCCGGCGGCCCGTTTCGCTTTCACCGTTCAACAGGAGGTCCCATGATGTCAGAGGGCCCCTGGCTCCGTAACCCTGCGACTCCCCTGGGCCATCGAAGAAGAACGACGACCCACCGAACATCGTGGCGCTCCCGGTTCCTCCGTATCGTCGTCCTTTCTCGGAGGTCTCACATGGGCATGTTCTTCACAGAGGGTGGTTTCATCATGTACCCGACGCTGGTGTTCGGGTTCGCGTTGGTGGCCGCAGCGGTGCTGTCGATCCCCCAACCGCATCGGCGGTGGCTCACGTTCGTGTTCGGGGCGCTCACGTTCGCGAGCGGGGTCCTCGGCACGAGCATGGGCCTCATCAACACGATGCGGTACGTGTCGAAGGCCCCGGTCGCCGAGCAGCTCCCCAGCGGCGCCATCGGCCTCGCGGAGTCGATGAACAACATGGTGCTCTCGATGATCCTGCTCATCATCGCGCTGCTCATCTCGGCCGTCGCAGCGTTCAAGCACGCGCCAGCCGCGCAGAAAGCCTGAGGACGCTGACGTGTTCGCGCGCTCCGACGAGTCGCTGTACCGCGCGCTGCTCGACGGCGACCTGCGGGCCTTCGACGCGCTGTACGAACGGTACGAGGCGCCGCTGTTCGGGTTCCTCCGACGGCAGCTCGACGACGCCACGGAAGCTGAAGACGTGCTCCACGAGGCGTTCCTCGCCGTCCTTCGGGAACGCGACGCAGGCCGGAGCGCCCGCAGCTTCAAGGCCTGGCTCTTCCAGGTGGCGCGTCACCTGTGTCTGAATCGCGTGCGAACCCGGCAGCGCTCGACGAAGGCCACCGACGGCGTCGCGCAGGTGATGGAACTGGAGCAGCTGACCGCTCACCCGGATCAGGTCCTCGAGCGACGACAGGCTGCCGACGCGTTGAAGAAGGCCGTGGCGAAGCTCCCTGGGCCGTTGAGTGAGCTCTACCACCTGCGCGCGGGTGGCCTGTCGTACGAGGAGCTGTCGGGCGTGCTGGGTATTCCGCTCGGCACGGTGAAGTCGCGGCTGCACGAACTGGTGAAGCGACTCAAAGACGAGGTGGCGTCATGAGGTGTGCGTCGATTCGCAGCGAGCTGGTGGGCTTTCACTTCGGCGTCATCGACGAGGCGCCGCGGAGCGAAGTCGAGCGACACCTCACGACGTGTCCCGAGTGCCTCGCCGAGTTTCTCTCTCTCAAGCGAGACGTCGAGCTGGCGTCGTCAAGCGAAGAACGGCCACGCGCGCAGGTGAAGTCGAAGCTGCGTGCCGCGATCGCGCAGGAGCTCGGCCTGCTGGCGGGTCCTCCGGCGTGGTGGCAGCGCCCGCTGGCGTTCAGCCTGGCGGCAGCAGCGGTGCTCGTCGCGATGGTGAGCGTCGAGGCCGTGGCGACGTCTGCGGTCACTGCGCCGGTCGGTGTCGCCGCCGCGCAACGGGGACGATGACGTCGACTCGAGAGCGTCGAGCGCGTCCTCCTTCCATTTCGCCGCGGAAAGACGTCAGCCGGTGACAGCACGCGGGACGGTCGGCTAAGGCCACCTCGTGCCGAAAGCGCTCCCCCGCGGTGTCCTGGTCGCCTTCGAGGGCATCGACGGCTCCGGCAAGTCGACGCAGGCGACGCTCCTGACGGACTGGGCCACCCAACATGGCCTCGACGCCGTGCGCACGCGAGAGCCGACCAACGGGCCGTGGGGCATGAAGGTGCGCGAGTCGAAGGTGAGCGGCCGGCTCTCGCCCGACGAAGAGCTGCAGTGCTTCCTCGAAGATCGCAAAGAGCATGTGGCGACGTTGATCGCGCCCGCGCTCGCTCGCGGCGCCATCGTCATCATCGACCGGTACTACTACTCGACGGCCGCCTACCAGGGCGCGCGTGGGCACGACCCGCGCGCCCTCATCGCGAAGAACCGTGAGTTCGCGCCGAAGCCCGACGTCGTATTCCTGATGGACTTCGATCCACGCCTTGGCGTCGACCGCATCAACTCGCGCGGCGGCGGTCAGGACACGTTCGAGTCGCTGCCTGCGCTGACGCGCTCGCGAGAGATCTTCCTCTCGCTCGACGAGCCGCACCTCGTGAAGCTCGACGCGAGGAAAGCGCCCGACGAGCTTCACGCCTCGGTGCTCTTCCACCTGCTCCACGGGCCGCTGAAGGACTCGGCGAAGGCGCTGCGCCTCGATGAAGCACCTGAAGCGCCGGCCCTGCGGCCACGGTGACGGGCGTCCCTCAGCAGCCGGGGCCCCAGCTCGTCCCTCGACCTCGAGAGCACCTTCCTTCATCTCGGGTGGCGTGAAGCCCGGCGTCCGTCACGCGAACGCGCTACGGACTGCTCGCGAACGGCTCGTCACGCAGGGGAAAGCGCTTCGCGTCAGGCAGGTCGTAGTGCCACCACTCCATGGAGTTGATGGTGAAGCCGGCGCCCGTCATCGCGGCCTTCAACCTCTGCCGGTTCTTGCGGGCCTCGGCCGTTCCGCCATCGAAGTCGTGATGCGCGGCCGGGCCGAAGAAGTCGTACGGGGACGGCAGCTCGACCACGCCGCCGTCGAGCCGCACGAGGGAAAGATCGATCGCTCCGCCACGGTTGTGGTTGGAGCCCGTCTTCGGGTCGGCCACGTAGCCAGGCTTCGGCAACACCTTCCACAGCTCGTACTGGACGTGGTGCGGCCGGTAGCAGTCGTAGAGCCGGAGCCGGAAGCCCTCGCTGCGCAGCACCTTCGCCGCGGCCTCGAGCTGCTCGAGTGACTTCTCCAACAAAAGACACCGTGCGGACGGCGGGTAGACGGCCTTGCCCATGAAGTTGTCAGGCGTCGCGTAGCGCAGGTCCACCACGGCATCGGGAATGCGCGTCACCACCTCGATGAGCGGTTGCAGTGGAACGCCCGCGTCGGGAGCAGCGAGGAGCAGCGAAAGGACGAGGGCGTTCACGTGCTCGTCACGATAGTCGGAAACGCCCGGCTGCGACCGTGCGCCCCGGGGCCCAGTCGAGGGTGGTGTCTGGCGCTGCGGTCACTCACCCGCCGAACGCAGCCGTCACGCGGTCTGCCGCTCAATCGGCGCCGCGAGCACTGGCAGGTCGGCCATCAGGCGCAACAGGGCCTGCTCATCGAGGGGCTTCATCACCTTCTGGTTGGGGACGTGGTCGATGAAGTCACGGGCCTGCTCGGTGAAGGCGCCGCCGGTCATGAAGACCACCCGCTCCAGCAGCTCGGGCCATGAGGCGCGCACCTGCGCGTAGAAGTCCATGCCGGTGCCTTCGGGCATCATCAAGTCGCAGAGGATGACGTCGAAGTCGTGCCGCACCGAGAGCACGTCGAGCGCCGAGGGGACCCCCAGCGCCCCCACGACATGGTGGCGCTTGAGCAGGCGTGTCAGCGCGCGGTGAATCATCGGCTCATCGTCGATGACCAGCACCCGCAGGGGCGCCGACGGTGACACCAACACCGGGTGGCTCGAGGTATCGGGCGCATCGTCGACCTCGAAGGCCCGCATCAACCTCAGCCGCATGGTGGTGCCCACGCCCAGCTCGCTCTCGACCTCGATCTGGCCGCCCATCGCCGTCACCAGCCCATGACAGATGGAGAGGCCCAACCCCGTGCCCTTTCCGGTCGGCTTGGTGGTGAAGAACGGATCGAAGGCGCGCGCCAGGACGTCGGGCGACATGCCCACGCCGGTGTCACGGACCTCGATGCACACGTGCTGCGGGTCCGGAGCAGTCACCGAGACGTGGACCTCGCCGTGGGCCGACGGCGTGTCAGCGATGGCGTCTGCGGCGTTGATGAGCAGGTTCATCAGCACCTGCTGCAGGCGCCCTTCGACCGCGGTCACCCTCGGCACCTCGGCGATGTTCACCGTGAGGGACGCCTTCGAGGCCACGTGCTTCTCGGTCATCCTGAGCGCGCTCTCGAGCACCGGGCGCACGTCGACGGGGTACGGCTCCTGCGCCTCTTCGGTGCGCGAGAAGGCACGCAGGCCGCGCACGATGCCAGCCACCCGCGTCGCGCCTTCCCGCGCCTCTTTGAGCGCCTCGAGCACGTCGGGGTCCGGGTGCGAGGCCAGCTGTGACAGCACGAAGTCGAGGTTGCTCATCACGAAGGCGAGCGGGTTGTTGATTTCATGAGCCACCCCTGCGCTCAAGGTGCCCAGCGACGACAGGCGGTCGAGCAGCTCGACCTGCGACTCCAGCCTCTTGCGATGCGTGACGTCGACGATGGTGCCCGACATCGAGGCGCGGTCGGCCCGCTGCGCCAGGCACAGCACCCACCGCTCCTCGGTCGGCGTGGCGCGCAGGCGAAACTGCTTCTCGAAGCCGGTCGAGGCCAGATCGTGGAAGACGTCGATGACGGCATGCAGATCATCGGGGTGCACCAGTTTCACCAGGGGCACGCGCCGGAGGCTCAACGTGCCGCGCGGCAGGTGCAGGACCTGGTCCGCGTGCTCAGAGAAGAGGAACTCGCCCGAGTCCGGGAAGAAGTCCCACAGCGCGACCCCGCTGTCGGCGGCGGCGTGCTGGAGCCATTCGTAGGCGTCCCCCCCTTTGCCGGTGTCGAACCGAAGCATGGTGCCGCCCACCTCGATGGTGTCGCCATGAGACAGCTCGACCACCGACGCGCGCGCGCCGTTCACCAGGGTGCCGTTGCTCGAGTCACAGTCGGTGAGCCGCACCCGCGCCCCGTGCCGCTCGACCACCGCGTGATGCCTCGACACGGCCGCGTCGCTCAGCACCAGGGTGGCAGAGGTCGAGCGGCCAATGCTGACGATGGAGGACTCGGTGAGTGAGATCTGGCGCCCCACCTCGGTGGCGCCGGCCGACCGCACGACGATGAGCCGGGCGCGCGTCTCACGGAGCGGCGCGGCGCGGGGACGGGTGATGCTGGTCTTGTCACCGATCAAGTCGACCTTCAATTCCGCGTCAGTCACCCGACGCGTGTTCCCCGATATGACGCATCGCGAGGGTGCTCTCAAGCCGCGCTCGCACTCTTTCTCCCCTACCAAGAGCAAGGCACGGGCCAACACCTGACCTGCGTCATTTTCAGCCGTTTCGACCGAGAATCAGCAGTCGGAGCGGTCGAGCTGAGGCGAGGGTGACCCCGAGCACGCGCTTTTCTTGCGCCGGGGATCTGCAGTCTTTTTAGCGACCGACGTCGCGCGGGCGCACGTCATGGCCGTGCCAGTTCCCTGCCCGGACGGCGATGAAATGCCGATCACCTCGAGCGAGCCCGACGCGCAAGACGAGGCCCGTGGCGAGAGACGGCTCCTCGGTGCTGAACGTGTTCCATCCTGCGGTGAAGGCGTGGTTCTCGGCGTCATTCCCGTCAGCGACCCGGGCACAGACGCTCGGCTGGCCCGCGCTGGTGAAGAACGAGTCCACCCTCATCCTCGCGCCGACCGCCCCGAAGCCCGAAGGCACGGGCCGATGTCGGGTGCTGTACCTCTCACCCGCCAAAGCACTCGCGGTCGATGTCGAGCGGAACCTGCGCGAGGCGACACCTTTCGCCGGCCCGACGTCCTCATCCGCACGGGCGACACTCCACAGAAGGACCGCAACCGCTTCGCGCGCGAATCCGCCGACCTGCTCATCACGACGCCGGAGTCGCTGTACCTGCTGCTGACCTCGAACGCGCGCGAGGCGTTGCGGGGCATCGAGACCGAAAGAGGTCGAGCGCTCGAGCCCCTCGGCGAGAATGACGGCCGCGTCGCCCTGTACCTCACCGACGATCTCCCGAAGCTGTACCGGCCTCCCGCGCTCGACCTCTGCGGGTTGCCCGAGAAGCAGCGCCGGCTCTTCGAGCACCTGCGCACGCACGGGGCCTCGTTCTTCCCGGCCCTCCAGCAGGCCGCAGGTGGCGGCTTTCCGCAGGAGACGCTCGACGCATTGTGGGCGCTCGTCTGGCGCGGCCTCGTCACCAACGACGGCTTCTTCGCGCTCCGCGCCGGCACGCAGCCCGCCGGCCAACGAGTTCGCCGCGCATGGGCCGAGGGACGCGCGAACTTTCGAAGCAGGCGCCACACCAGGCCGCCGACCGCGGAAGGCCGCTGGTGCCTCGTCACCTCACGCTTCGTCGCTCCCGGCGCCACCTCGACGACCGAGTGGGCGCACGCGACGGCGCAGCAACTCCTCGCGCGCTACGGCGTCGTCACCCGCGAGGTGGCGCTGGCAGAAGAGGTGCCGGGAGGCTTCACGATGTTGCACGACGTCTTCCGCTCACTGGAGGAGTCGGGGCGGGTGCGGCGCGGCTCCTTCGTCACGGGCGTTTCGGCGATGCAGTTCGCGCTCCCGCCGGTGCTCGACCTGCTTCGCGCAGCGCGCAACCCACCGCCTCGTGGCGCGCTCGACGTGCTCACGCTCTCGGCCGTCGACCCCGCCAACCCATTTGGCGCCCTGCTCCCGTGGCCCGCGCTCGAGAACAGCCGCAGCGAGAAGCGCCTGACCCCCATGCGCATGCGCGGCGCGACGGTGATGCTCCTCGACGGACGACTCGTCGCCTGGCTGTCGCGCGGCGGCTCGCGGGCCTCGTGCGACGAGCGCTCGATCGCAGAGAGGGCCTGCTCCTCGAAGAGATCAACGGCGTGCCGGCCCATGACTCCGTGCTCGCCGACGCGCTCACCCGAACCGGCTTCGCGCGAACATCCGTCGGGTTCCAGATGCGCCGAGCACGGGTGGGCCCGGCCGAACTCCAGACGCCCGAGGAGTGACGTGCTGGCGACCTGCGCGCCCTCAGGAAAGGGAGGCAAGGCAGGCGCGTGCCGGTCACCCGGGGCACCGGCCTGGGGTTCAGGCTGGCGGGTCATTCGCTGAAGTCGGCAGCGCGAGTGACGCCACCTCGCGCTCGAGCTGGAACCGTCGCGCCACGGGCCAGAAGGCAAACAGCATCACGCCGAGGCCGAGCAGCAACGTGCAGAGGGCGTCGAGGCGTTTGGGCTCGCGCCCCTGTTCGAGCACCACGGCGTCTTCGGCCATCATCTGCGACAGCGCCGGCCGGCTGCCCGTCGGCGAGAGCGGCGCCACGGCGCCCCGGAGTTCCCTGGGGGCGAGCACGGCTTCGATCTCCACGGCCTTCGCGTCGACGAACGCGTCGACCTGATCCGGCGGCAGGCGATCGAGCGTCTCGACGAGCGTGAGGAGCACCGAGTCCATCGTGGCGAGGACCACCTTCGGCCGCTCGGGCTGCGCGGTGCCCAGCGCAGAGACAGGAATGAAGAGCTCGAGGTGGCGTGCGGTGGGGCCGGCATCGGCGCGGCTCCACCAGCCTTTCCAGCGGCGGGTCGTCGCGGCGTTGAGGTCGAGTCGGCAGCCTTCGAGCACGACCCACTTCGCAGCTGACGGGTTCGCGACGAAGTCGGCGCACGACATGCGCGTCGGCGCCGTGGCCACCGCCGCCCGGATGTCTTCGGTGCCCGAGTAGGTCATCACCAGCCCGACGCCCAGCAGCAGCAGCGTGCCGGTCAAACCACCGAGCCCGCCGTCGCCCATCACCACTCTGCGCGCCCGCTCGCGGAAGCTCACCACGCAGAGGGTACCGGGGCGTGGACGCGAAAGACACCAACCTGAGGGTCACCGCCGAACGAGCTCGGCCCCCACCTCTCGGGCCACCGTCTCGACGGCCTCGCGCATGGCGGCGCCGATGGCCTCAGCGACGGCGTCACCCCTGAGCGCCGGCGTGCCGACCGCCCGCTCGACGCGCAGCGTCCGCTGCGTCGACACCACGCGGTCGTCACTCAGCGACCACGTCACCGTCACGCGCCCGAGGTGCGAAGGCGCGCGCACCTCTTCGAACTCGAGCAGCTCGACCTCGAGCACGGGCCCTTCGCCCCGCACCACGCTCCGCAGTCCCAGCTCCTCGAAGAGCACCCGGCTCAGCGCGCGCCGGAGCGAGACCTCGGGGCGCTCCGTCCACCGCCGCCCCTCGTCGAAGCTGACCTCGGAGGGCGACTGCCGAACCATCATCAGCTCGGAGCCACACGCCCCCGCGGTGACGCGGCCCAGACGCAGCTCGGCGTTCAGCGCCGGGCCCTTCGTCCGCGCGAGCGGCGCGACCTGGTCGAGGGTGTAGAACCTGCGCGTGCCGAGCTCGCCCTTCGACAGCAGCGCGCACCCACTGACCACCACCACCACCACCGCGAGCGCCCGGTTCATTTCGACGCCCGCTTCCCCCGGCCCTTGAGCAACATGTCAGGATCGAGCTCGAGCGCGTCGGCGAGCCGCTGCACCGAGCGCGCGGCGTTCTGCACGTCGCGAGACACCCCTTCGATGGCCGGCCCCACCTCGCGGGCGTTCTGAGACATCGCGCCGAGCGAGTTCGAGGTCTGTTGCAGGCTGGCCGCCAGGCCCCGTTCACCGCCCACCTGCACGAGCACCGCGTTCAGGCTCACCACAGCGGTGTTGATGTTGCCGAGCGCGCCCCTGACGTCCTTCGAGAGCGCACCAGGCTCGAGCTGCATCAGGGCCGTGTCGACCGACGCCAACGCGGTGTTCAACAGCTTCAGCGTGTGGCTCAGCTGCTGCGGCAGGTGCTGGCCTTCGATGTCGGTGAGAATGGCGCTGACGCGGTCGAGGACCAGGAGGGTCTGCCGCATCACCTCGGGGAACCCGTCGACCACCCGCACCACCGAGTCCTCGAGGTTCTTCATCACCGAGCCGACCGCGGGGATGTGGTTCTCGGGCAGCGCGAACGGCAACGAGCTGGGTGGGTTGGTCTTCTCATCGAAGAAGTCCATCTGAATGAACTTCACGCCGGTGATGCCGGTGGCCGCCAGCTGGGCGCGCAGGTCTGGCGGAATGAACAGCTTGCGCTTCTGGCCGAGGCGCTTCTCGACGGCGAGCCCGAGCGCGTCGAGCACCTTCACGCCCAGCTTGTAGGTGACTTCGACGTGACGGCGGTCAGGCGCGATGTCGATGGCGTCGACGCTCCCGATGGTGACGCCGCGGAACTTCACCGGAGAGCCGACGTCGAGCCCCTGCACCGACTCGTTGAAGAACGTCTTGTACGAGACCGTCTCGGTCGAGAACGCGCGGGCGCCGAAGAAGAAGAAGGCGGCGGCGGCGGCGGCGGCGACGACGCCGGACATGACGAAGAGCCCCAGCTTCCAGTGGTTGGTGGGCGTGCTCACGGAGTGACCTCGGGGACAGACGGGCGTGGGGCAGGCGTTGGCGCGGCGCGACGGTTGAAGAAGGCGCTCACGCGGGGGTCGTCGGCCGAGGTGCGCAGCGCGTGCGGGGCTCCGTTGGCGATGATGCGCTTGCTCTCGCGGTCCAACATGATGCAGCGGCTCCCGATGGCGAAGATGCTCTCGAGCTCGTGCGAGACCATCACCACGGTCAGCCCGAGCCCCTGGTTGAGCGAGAGGATGAGCGCATCGAGTTCGAACGAGTTCACCGGGTCGAGCCCGGCCGAGGGCTCGTCGAGGAAGAGCAGCGTCGGCTCGAGCACCATGGCCCGCGCGATGGCGACGCGCTTCTTCATGCCGCCAGAGAGTTCGTTGGGCAGCTTGTCTTCGACGCCCTGCAGGCCGACGAGCCTCAACTTCGCGCGGACGATCGCGCTCACGGCGTCGGGCGTCAGGTCGGACCACTCGGTGAGCTGGAGCGCGAGGTTCTCAGCGACCGTCATCGAGCCCAGCAGCGCCCCCGACTGAAACATCACGCCGAACTTGGGCCGGCCGGTGCCCAGCCTCGCGCCGCTCGTCCCGTCGATCGTCACCCTGCCGCCGATCGGCACGTCGAGCCCGATGAGGGTGCGCAGGAGCGAGGACTTGCCGCACCCGCTGCCGCCGACGATGACGAAGATGTCGTTGCGCTCGACCGAAAAGCTCACGTGCTCGAGCAACACCTCGTCGCCCCAGCCGATCGACAGCTCGTCGACAGCGATGAGGGGGTTCATGACGCCAGCCAGTGGAAGAAGATCGTGAAGCAGGCATCGACGAGGATGAGCCCGAAGAGGATGGAGACCACCGACGAGGTGGTGCGTCGGCCGACCCCCTCGGCGCCACCGGTGGTCGCGAGCCCCTGCTGACAAGCCACCAGCGCGATGACCAGCGCGAAGAGCACGCTCTTGATGACGCCTGAGGTGATGTCCCACAGCTCGATGGCCTTCAGCGTCTCGTTCACGTAGCCGCTGACGGTCAGGTCGAGCGAGACCAGGCCCACCGTCATGCCGCCGATGACGCCGACGAGATCGCCGAGCAGCGTCAACACCGGCAACACCAGCACCAGCGCCAGGGTGCGCGGCAAGACGAGGAACCGCATCGGCCCGACCCCCATCGTGCGCAGCGCGTCGATCTCTTCAGAGACCTTCATGGTGCCGATCTCTGCAGCGAAGGCGGCGCCCGACCGGCCACTGACGATGATCGCGGTCATCAGCGGCCCGAGTTCACGGGTCATCGACAAGCCCACCAGATCCGCGACGTAGATGTTCGCGCCGAACTGCTTGAGCTGCACGGCGCCCTGGAACCCCATCACCAGGCCGATCAGGAAGTTGATCAACATCACGATGGGCACCGCGTCGGCGCCGGTCTTCTCGATCGTCGGCCACAGTTCCTTCCAGTTGGCCGAGCGCGGGCGCCTCACGACCGTCCCGAGCGCGACCAGCGCGTCACCGAAGAAGCCGAACACCTCGCGGAAGCCGACGAGCACCGAGAGGGTGCCGCTGCCGAGCTGGTCGAGCAGCCCGGGAGCCCGGCGCTGCGGCAGCGGCCCCACCTTCACGTCACCGCTGTAGAGCTGAATGAGGCGCTGGACCGCCTGCGGAGCGCCGATGAACTCGGAGCGCACGCCGCGGCGGTGGAGCTCGGCCCGCAACGCCACCAGCAGCGCCATCGAGCCTCCGTCGATCACCTCGACTCGCGACATGTCGAAGTCGAACCGCTGCCCGGTCCGCAGCTGCTCGAGAGAGGCCCTCCAGCGGACCCACGATGGCGCCGCCTCGACGAACGTGAGCGTGCCGCTGAGCCCGAGCACCTCGGCGTGTCCGTCGTCAGCAGTGAGCGCGGTGGGAAGGACAGACACGGGAGGTCATCTCGAGCGCGCGGGAGAAGAGGAGGAGCGCCTGGCGCGTGCGGCACGCCTCAGGAGGTCGCGACCTTCATCGACTTCAACGAAAGTGCAGGCCGCCGGTCGCGAGCAGGACGACGCCCACGATGAGGACGATGCCGGCCGGTGACCAACTCCAGGGCCCAGCGCGGGAATAGCCCCAACCTCCACCAGCGAGGGCGAGGACCAGGATGATGATGAACAACACGGTGAGCGTCATGACTGACTCCTTTGAAGTGAAGGCGTGTTCAGAGATCGCCGAACGTTGGCTGGTCTGCGGACGGCAGCGACGCCGCAGGCTGCGTCAGGGTGCTGCACCCCATGTGCCGTGAGCCGTTCCCCAGAGCGATGCCCGCGCCTTCCATCATTTCGATGGTGGAGGGCTCGTCGGACCATCACGAAGTGACCGGCGCCCACGGTCGGGAGTTCCGTGGGCGCCGACCGGTGCTGCTCGTCAGTGGGTCAACGCCCGCTCCGCAGGCCGCTCGGTCGTCTCACGAACGTGCAGCTTGCCGTCGAGGGGCAACACATCGAGCTCGAGCGAGAGCGTGCCGTCAGCGTTCATCGTGGCCCGCCCTGCCCTCACCCAGATGCTGCCGTTGCGGCCTTCCCGAATGCTGAAGACCGTCAGGCGCGTCGCCGGTGTCGTCATGCGTGTCCTCCTGTGTAGATGCCAGAGGTCGATTCCCCTGCGCAGGCGAGGGCACAGCGAGCCGCGCGCCAACGGCCGAGGACCGCCAGACGCGCGAAAGCGCTGGAGTGGACATGCCTGCACCAGTCCCGCTCTCGCACCATGAGAGGCGTCAGCCGCGGGTGGCGTGCGCCTCGAGGAACTCCGCGACGCGTGGAAACAGCTCGGCTGGCGCGCGCCGCGCGAGCACGAGATCGCCATGGCCAGCGTCGTACGTGAAGCCACTCATCAGGCTGACGGTCAGCGCGGTCACCGGGCCGCCGAGGTGCTTCGCCGCGAGATGCGCCGCGTCCGGGGGCGCCAGGAAGTCACGCACGCCTGCGACGAGCAGCACCGGCACCTTCACCGCGTCGAGGTGCTCGAGGTAGTCGAAGCCGTCGTCCCCATCGAAGCGGCCCGTCGACACCCAGCGCACGAACTGCTTGAGCACCCCATGCGGAACGTCGGCCACCACCGAGCGCAGCGCCTGACGAATGACGACGTCGTCGACGTTGTCGCGGTTGAGCAGGTACTTGCCGATGGGCTCGGGCGGCAGACCGATGGGGATCGCCGCGCGCGCCATCATCGCCAGGGGCGCCACCTTGAAGCGCAGCAACGGCTGCACCAGCTCGACGAAGCGCTGCACGCCGGGCTGGTGCGTGAACGTGAACGGACTCCCGAGCGCGACGAGCGCCTTGAAGGGCGCCTGCGGCAGCCGCGCGAGATGGGCAAACGGCAGCAGGCCTCCGCGCGAGTGACCGGCGAAGAAGACGTGGCGCGGGCCGGTCGAGAGCACCGCCCGCAGCGCCGCGGTGACGTCGTGCGTGGCCTCGACGTCGAAGGTGCTGTCCTCACCGCTCCCGCCCAACCCGTGCCCGCGCAGCTCGAGCACCCACGTCTCGAAGCCCCGTCTCGCGAGGAAACGGGCCAGCGAGTAGCGCTCGTCGAAGTCGAGGTTGAAGCGGTTGGTGGCCAGGCTGTGGCCGAGGATCACCGGCTCGACGAAGCGCGCCTCGCCGCGAGGGTGGTAGCGGCCCAGGGCGATCGCGCTCCCGTCATCGGTGCCGACGCGGAAGAGCTGGTCGGGAGCGAAGACGAGGGCCGGTGGAAGACGAACGGGCACGACGTCTCACGCCTCGTGAAGGAGGACCGGCTTGAAGAGCGCCGCGTCGCAGCTCGCCAGCACATAACGAACCCCTTCACGCGTGCCGACGTACCCGACCCCGATGCCCGGCCCGTGCAGGTGTCCGTACACGCAGACCTGCGGCTTCCACGCCTCGAGGACCTTCGAGAACGCGGTCTCGATGCCGTTGACGTACATCGGCGGAAAGTGCACCGCACAGATGCGAACCGCGGGCGTCGTGCGCTTCTTTTCCTTCGCCTCTGCGTCCTTGATCGACAGCGACAACCGGTTCGCTTCGCGCTCGATGTAGTCGGGCTTCTGCACCTCGTCGCCCATCTCTCCGCCCGGCATTGGCGGCGCTTCGGGCGCGGTCCAGAGGCGAGAGCCGGCGATGAGGTACGGGCCGACTTCGACCGCGGAGTTCTGGATGAAGCCGACGAACGACGTGTACGGCTCGAAGAGCTTCTTGAGCTTCGAGGTGCTGTCACCCCACCAGAAGTCGTGGTTGCCGCGCAGCAGCACCTTCTTTCCCGGGCGCGCGTCGAGCCAGGCCAGATCGTCGAGCACCTCGCTGGTGCGCGTCGCCCACGAGATGTCGCCCGCGACGATCACCACGTCGTCAGCGGTGACCATCTCGTCCCACGCCTTGCGGAGCGGCTCCGGGTGCCCGACCCACCCGAAGCGGTCCATGTCCTTCTTCCGCGACGACGGCAGGTGGGTGTCTCCGATGGCGAAGAGGCGCATGACGCGGCGCTTGTAGCAGTGACGGGGCGTGATCGGCGGCTGACCTCCCGGTCGGGGAAGAAGACTCGCGGCTCAGGGCTTCAGGTGCGCGTGCAGCGGTGTCCCACGGGGGCCGGGGCGGCTGCCGGAGTCGGGCTCGGCCTGGCCGTCCAACCCCATCAGCCCTGACGGCTCGAGCCGCGCTCCGGCCCCTGCCGTCAGCGAGCGCGCAGCCCATCGACCAGGCGCCGCATCACGAGCCGTGCCGAGGCCACCGCGCCATCGTGCCCGACGCCAAACGGGCCGAGGAGTTGATCGTCGAGCAACAACGTCGCGTGCCCATGAATCGTCGACCACGCGGCCATCACCGAGCCGTCGAGGTCGTCGTCGCGCAAGACATTGGCCGTCACGCCGTCGCGGACCACGCGGTGCAGCTCCGACAGCGCCGCGAACGCCGCCTCCGAGAGACCGGGGAACTGGGTGAAGGGCTTGAGCGATGCATCGAACATCACCCGGAAGGCGCCCGACGATTCGAGCGCGAACGACACGTAGCCAACACCTGCTTCGACGACGCGGGTCTCGGGGGTACGGGCCCTGGAGACGGCCTCGGTGATTCGAGCCGTGAGCGCGGCGAACCCCTTGATCGCCACCTCTGCGAGCAGCGCGGCCTTGGAGTCGAAGTGCCGGTACGCCGCCGCGTGCGAGACGCCCGCCAGCTTCGCGACGTCGCGCAGCGGCAGGTCGATGCTGCCACTCTTCGCGATGGCGCGCTCGGCGGCGAGCACGAGGGCGTCCTTCAGGTTGCCGTGGTGGTAGCGGCCGCCCTCTTTCTTCACCCGCACCCGCTCGTCGACCGGCTTCATGAGGTCACCACCCTATCCGGGCAGGCTGATGTTGCCAACGGAAACATCTCATGTTACCAACGGAAACATGCACACTCCAAGACTGCTGTGGCTGTCGATGGGTTGTCTGGCGCTGGCCGGGTGTTTCCCCGAGCGGACCGAGCGAACCGTCACAGGGACACGCGTCGTGACGCTGCAATACGACTACACGAACGCGCACGCCGTCGTCGGCGGAGACGGGAAGATCGTCCTCATCGACAGCGGGCTCGAGCGCAACGTCCCGGCGCTCGAGAAGGGCCTCGTCGAGAGTGGTCTCGACCCGACGAAGGTCGTCACGGTCGTGCTGACCCATGGCCACGCCGATCACGCTGGCGGAGCGAAGGCGTTCCAGCAGCGGGGCGCGACCGTGATTGCAGGGGCCGCCGATGCGCCGCTCCTGCGCGATGGGCAGAACGACATGCTCTGTCCGACGAACGCCGACGCCCGAGGCCGCCTGGCGGGTGATCAGGCCGAGCGCTACCAGGGCCTGACGGCCGACGTGGAGGTGACCTCGACGACCTCGCTCCTCGAGCGAACGGGGCTCGACGCCGAGGTCGCGGTGGTGCCGGGACACACGCCCGGCTCGCTCGTCGTGCGGGTGGGCCAGAGCCTCTTCGTCGGAGACCTGCTGCGGGGGAGCGTCTTCGGCAGCGACGCCGAGGTGCACTTCTACATGTGCGACGTCGAAGCAAACCGCCGCGACGTGCAGGCACTCCTTGCGCGTTGGCCAGACGTGTCGACCTGGTTCGTCGGTCACTTCGGGCCGCTCACGCGCGCGGCGGTTCAGGCGAAGTTCGGCGCGAAGCCCTGACGCTGCGTGCACCGGCGCTCGGGCTCCACACCGGTCCTCATGCTCGGATACCTGGCCCTGCTCTCCGTTCGCGCTTTGAATCCCTTATTCCCCGTCACCGCACCCAGACGGTGATGCGTTCGCGGGTATTGGCGCTGGTCCGGAGCCCGTGCGTGTCGGGAAAGACATGGGCCGCGCCGCCGTTGCACGCGCTGTGAATCATGTTGGGGTACGGGCTCGACACCGAGCAGCTGGCCTGGAAGTTCGAGGCGACGAGACCTCCGGTGTACTGCCAGGTGGGCGCGTCGAAGATGTTGAGCACCGTCAGCGCGCGAAGCTGCGTGATGGCCTGCGTATTGGCGCTGCTGGTCGCCGACGCGCCGTTGGCCGGGTCGACGAAACGCACCTGCGAGCCCGCCAGCGCCAGTGCGCGCACCGAGGCTCGAGGCAGGTAGGTCGCCGAGTCGAGCGCGACGCGCAGGCTCTCGACGGTCTGGTCGGAGGTGTGCGCTTGAATCATCGTCCACCCGCCGCCCGCGCTGGTCATGTCGCACTCGGCCTGAATCGGATAGCCGCCGGCGCTGAGCGAGTACACGCCGCTCGGCGCCGTCGGCCGTTGCGAGAGAATCGTCGCGCACGAGATGGTCGCGCCACTCGCAGGTGAAGGCGTCACGGCACTCCAGGTGTTCGCGGCACAGAGCTCGAGGGCTCCGTTGTTCAGGCGCAGCGAGCCCGAGGTCGTTCCGTTGCAGGGAGCGCTCGCTGCGTTCGCCAACTGCAGGGCGCCGCCAACCCGGGTCGCGCCTCCAGAGGTCCCCTGCAGCGTGAGTGTTCCTCCGGCGGACTGCACCTCGAGGTTGTTGGTGGTGACGGTGCCGTTCGTCGGCCCGATGCGCCCGGTGAGGATGTTCAAGACGCCCTGGAAGTTGCCGTTGATGTCATCGGCCCGCGCAGGAGCGTCGGCACAGAACGTCACCAGCGGAGCGGGGAGCGTCTGCATGCACGCGGCCTGTGAGAGCGCGACGCGGGCGAAGAGGCCAATGGCTCCAACCGCGACGAAGGCTGCCGCCCCCATCACCCGCGCACGTCGTCGGGCTGCGCGGGCGCGACTGGTCCGCTGGGCCTGCACCAGCCATTGGGTCATCTCCGCCTCGGACACTCCCTGCTGGAGCGCCGCATCGGCAGGCGTAAGGGCTCCGTTGAGAATGGCCTCGACGGTCTGGGTTCGAGTGACGAGGGTGGGCACAGGGGGCTCCGAAGGTGAGGTAGGGTTCTTTGCAGTGAGTGGCTGACCGCGACTGTTCATTTCCAGGCGACGCGTTCGACTGCGCGAGGGTGTACGCCAGGCCGTCGACCGCGGGGCAGGAGGCCACAAGCCGGTGGCGCGTGTTGCAACACCTCAGAGGCCGTGACCCTCGGTCGCGCAAGCCCACCGCTGGCCCCTGGAGCAACGAGGACTGCGTGTCACGGCAGGCTCGTCCCCCCACGGGTGAGACTCGTTTTCCGCGTTGCGCCAACGTCACTGCGAGGCCGGTAAATCGGCCTGCGCGACGACTCCACGGAGCGTGCCGGAAAAATCAAAAGATCCAAGGGTTTACAAGGCGTCGGCTGCCACATAAGGTGCCTCCGGTCAAAAAAGAGACACGGCGCTACAGGCCGCTACGGTCCCTTTCTTGACGGAAGAGTCGCTGCGACCCACCGGCACGAAAGGCCCAATCGCGTGAGCCAAGAGCGCCCTGATGCGTTGCTGAGAAGCGCGCTGGAGAAGATCGTCTATTTCGAAGCGCGTGCGCAGCAGCTGACGAACGACCTCGACCAGGCCTGTTCGGAGCGAGAGCGCCTGCGGACCGATCTCGCGCACGCCTCGCAGCGTGAGATCGACCTGCGTCGCGTCATCGCCGAGCTCGAGGTGCGCTCCTCGCGAGCGCACGCCGAGCGCGAAGAGTCGGCCAACCTCGCCGAGGCGCTGCGACGAGAGCGCGCCGAGCTGCTGGGCAAGATCCTCGAGGCCTCGCGGCTGAACACCGACGTGAGCGACCCGTTCGACCTCGCCTCGTTCATCGCCGAGCTGCGCAGTGAGGTGCTGCTTCGCCGCGAGCACGCGCAAGGGGCGCCTCACGCGATGCTGGTGGCGGCGGCGCCAGTCACCGTCGAGGCCGCGGTCGCCGAGAAGCCCTCGCACATCACCAACGAAGCCGAGGCGCTCAACCTGCAGGGCCGGCTCACCGTCTCGAAGGCCGAGCTCGCCTCGCTCGAGCGTGCGTTCCCGTTCGCGGGTCGGTCGGAAGAGACGCTCTTCGGCTTCTCCGTTCGAGAGCTGACGGCGCCCGACGCGTCGGCGCGGGCCCGGGCCGCCGAGCGGCTCACCGCCCTGGCCCACCCTGCCGCGGCGCCTGCGCTGGCGACGGCGCTCCACGCCGAGAGCGACGCGTCGGTGAAGGTCGCGCTGCTGACGGCGCTGGCCACGCTCGCCAAGGTCGAAGCCATTCCCGTCATCCTCCCGCAGCTCGGCGCCGCGGCCCCTGAGGTGCGCATCGCCGCGCTCAAGGCGTTGCTGAAGCTCGACCCGACGCAAGCAGGGCCTCATCTGGCAGCAGCCGTGAAGGATCCGGACGCCGCCGTTCGCCGGCGCGCGTCCCTGCTCGCCCTCGGCCTGCACGGCCCTTCCGCACTGGAGCTGGGCGAGACGGCGATTCGTGACGAGAACCCCGACGTGCGCTCGCTGGCGGCGCTGGTGCTCGGCGCGAGCGGCATGGAGTCGGCGCGCACGTGGCTGATGCAGGCCATGCGGGACCCCGAGGTGCGCGTGCGTCGCTCGGCGAGCCAGGCGCTCTCGCGTCTGCTGGGCCAGGACGTGAGCCAGCTGGTGGACCTCGACGAGGCGCAGCGGCGACGTGAAGTCCGGCGGCTCTCGCAGGTGCCGTCGAACCCGGTGAAGGCGAAGCTCATCGCGTCGTTGCCGAAGGTTGCAGCGCCTGTCGCGCCGAGGTCTTCGGCGGCACCGCAGGTCGCGTCGACGAGCCTTCATGCTCCCGTGGGGCACGCCGCGACCCGGCACGACGACGTCGTCGCTGCGCCCGTCGTCGAGAGGTCCGCCGCGCCGCAGGTCGCGCCGAAGCGCGTCGTCACCGACGTCGCGCAGGTGGTCGAGACGCCCAGGCCCCTCGTGGTCACGCAGAGGGCACCCGCCTCTGCGAGCATCGCAGTGCTGGCGGCGTCGGCGCGCACGGCCGTTGCCGTCGTCGACGAAGCCTCAGCTCCCGTCGTGCAGCCGTTGGTCCTCGACGGCGTGATGACCGAGCTGCGCGCCGCGATTCGCGGGCAGCCGGCCGACGTCCTGGCCGGAGCCCTCAACACCTCGCTCGAGACGGTCCGCGCCGCCTGCGCAGCGCTCATGCACCAGGGCCACGTCGTTCGCCGCGGCCACAAGTACTTCGTCGCCTAGAGGACCGAATGGAAACCCCTTCCTACACTCCGAAGCAGGCCGCCGAGCTGCTGCGCATCACGCCGAAGGCACTCAAGGCGGCGCTCGAGAGAGACGTGTTCACCCCCGAAGACGTGTGGGACCTGCGCGCGAAGCTGAACCTGTACCCGCCGACGGTCGGCACGCGGAAGCAGCTGTTCCTCAACTTCAAGGGCGGCACGGGCAAGACGTCGTTGTCGACCTCGTACGCGTGGCGGCTGGCCGAGATGGGGTACGGCGTGCTGCTCGTCGACCTCGACAGCCAGGGCCACGCCACCAAGTGCCTCGGCTACGAGGGCGAGGACTTCGAGAACACCCTGCTCAACGTGCTGGTGAAGAAGGCGCCCATCACGCAGGTGATTCAGAAGTCGCAGCTGCCCAACCTCGAGTTCATTCCGTCGAACCTGACGATGTCGACGGTCGACCTCGCGCTGATGCCGATGGCGGGGCGCGAGTTCAAGCTGAAGAACGCGCTCAAAGAGGTCGAGGCGCATTACGACTTCATCATCTTCGACGCGCCGCCGTCGTTCGGCCTGCTGAACCTGAACGCGCTGATGGCCGCCGACGATCTCATCGTGCCGGTGCTCGCCGACTTCCTCTCGTTCCACGGCCTGAAGCTGCTGTTCGAGACGGTGCAGAGCCTCGAGGAGGATCTCGGCCACGTGCTCGACCACGTCTTCATCGTGGTCAACGCCTTCAACGCGACGTTCAAGCTCGCGAAGGAGGCGCTCGAAGCGCTCAAGACGCACTACCCCGAGTACCTGATGCCGCAGGTGGTGCGGCAGTGCACGCGGTTCGCCCAGGCCTCGAGCGAGGGCATGCCCATCTTCGCGTTCGATCGCGACTCGAAGGGCGCCAATGACGTGCAGGTGTTGATCGACGCGGTGATTGGCCGTCTGCAGAAGAGCTCGAAGGTGCAGCCGACGGTGGAAGCGAAGTCGGCGTGACGACGATTCAAGGAGGACAACACATGAAGAAGGCATTCGACGCCAACGTCTCGCGAGCCCGCCCGAAGCTGCGGCTGGGAGCCATGCTGGGCACGAGTGAAGCCGCGTCCGTCTCGCAGGAGACGGTCGAGTCGCTCGCGCAGGCCATCGCGCAGGAGCCGGTGATTCCCTCTCGCGAGGAGCCGCCGGTGGATCTCTCGTCGGCCCTCAAGGCGAAGCTGACGGCGCGCGCGTTCAAGCCGTCAGCGGCCGAGGTGTTGTCGTCGGCGCTGCAGACCGAGGTGCCGGCTGCGCAGGCCGTCACCGTCTCGGAGCCGGTCGCCGCCGTGCACGTCGTCGAGGAGCCCGTGGCAGCGCAGCCCCCCGTGGAGGTCGTCATGGCGCAGCCGAAGACCGTCGTGGTGCAGACCGTGAAGAACGGCGTCGAGGCTCCGCACGAGGTGCGTGAGGTGCAGACGGCACCCGTCGAGGCACCCCAGCCCGACGCGGCCGATCGTCGCGAGAGGCTGCGGGAGCGCCTCAAGGCCGTGCGTGAGAACCCGCGCCCCGAGCCGCTGCCCGAGACGGTCGCAGAGGCCGGTGTGCTGGCCGTCGAGCGCATCGCCGCGCTGCAGAGCGAGCTGTCGAAGACGCGCGCGGTGAACCTGGCGCTCTCGCAGGACCTCGAAGCGGCACGTCGTCAGGCCGAGCGCGCGACCGAAGAAGCCCGGCTGCGCATGGACGAGGCGCGCCGGCTGTCGTCCGAGATGGAGGGCCGCGTTCACCTGCTGGCCGACCTCGAGCGCGAGCTGTCGTCCCTCGAAGGCGAACGCAACGAGGCGCTCCTGGCGCTGCAGGAATCGCGTCAGGCCATCGAAGCCGGTGAGCGTGAGCGGCTGGAGCTGCGGGACGCGTTGACCGCGAAGGACGGCGAGCTCGAGGCGTCGCTGCAGGAAGAAGAGCGGCTCGCGAGCGAGCTCGAGGCGACACACGAGGCGATGGCAGGCCTGCGTCGTTCGGCCGATGCGCTCAAGAGCGAGCGCGACACGCTGGCCCGTCAAGTGTCGGACCTCACGAAGGAGCGCGCGGAGCTGCTCGAGGCCCGCAAGGCGCTCGAGGCCGTGCACCGGGCGCTCGCGAAGGCGTCAGTCCTGGCCTGAAGTGCAGCTGTTGCGTGAGGTCGCTTCCGGCAAGCGCCGTCGGGTCGCAGCTGGCGAAGCCGTCCGCGCGGGCTCGACGCGAAGCTCGTCCGGGATGGCTTCAGGGTCGAAGACTGGTGGACGGCGGAGTCCTCGACGTTCGAGGAGTGGCGGCACGGTCACGGTCGATTTGAAGCGCCGAGCCACGAGCGCGTCGCCGCCACCATCTCGGCGGTGACCTCGTGGCGCGCGTCAAACGAGCGGAAGTCGACGTCGTAGCCCGCAGCGCGCAAGACCTCGTTCGTCTGCACGGCGCCTGCGTAGCGGAGCAGTGGATCTCTCGTGCCGTGCATCAGCAACACCCGGGGCCGCTTCGTCGACGCGACCGGCTTCAGCTCCGGGAGCGTTCGTCCGCTCATCAGCACGACTCCCGACACCAGCGCAGGCTCGGTCATCGCGACGGCTTCGCTCAGAATCGCGCCCTGACTGAAGCCCAACAGCGTCACGCGGTCGGCGTCCACGCCGGGCTCGAGCTTCAACGCGCGAACGAACTCCACGATGCGGGCGCGGGAGGTCTGGGCGGCCGCGACGTCATGAACCGGGTCTTCAGCCGTGAAGCGCACCGAAAACCAGCTGAACTGATCAGGCCCCACCTCGAGCGGCGCACGCAACGCGACGATCAACGATTCGGGCGCCACCTGCTTCCCCAGCTCGAAGAGATCGCGTTCGTTCGCGCCGAGGCCGTGCAGGACGACGAGCACCGATGCCCGGCCCTTCGGCGCTTCGGAGCGCAGCGCATGCAGGAGCGGTCTCGGCGGCGGCGAGCTGCTCCGACACGCGACGAACGCGAGCGCTACCAGCCAGAGGTGTCGAGCGAACATGCGTCGAGGTTCCATTCCGCTACGCCGATGATCGTCGCCGTGCGTGGCGTCGAGGTGAGTTCCCATCGCAGCTCGCGGCCCATCGACACGACGTTCCATCAGCGCGGAGCACCTCGAGCGCCCCTGCCTTGCCTCCGCCCGAGCCGGGAGACCGCGGCATCAATCCCTCGAAGCGGCGAAACGAGGTGACGGCGGCGAACGCACCGGCGGGGCTCGGCACTCTGGCGTCTTCGATTCGACCCATCAGGAACGCGCCGAACGATGCGGCGAACGTCGCAACGGTGAGCCCCGCGAGAACAACGCCAGGAACCAGCAGCGAGCGTCGCGGCGCCTCGGTCATCGCCTCAGTCTCCTGCTGCCGCGGAGCGGCTTCGTTCAACCAACTCTATTCCTCCACCAACGCACCGCGACTTTACGCTTCCTCCCGGCATCGCGCCGAATAGGGTCATCGCATGCGACGCGCGCTCGAACTGATCCGTCTGCGCCTCGGCCGGACCTGGATTCTCATCGTGGTGCTCTCGACCGTCGCGATGACGTTCGCGGGGCTGTGGTGGGAGTTCGACGTGATGGAGATCTCGGACGACGAGCGCGGCGCGTACGACGATGGCCTCAAGGCCTTCACGCTCCCGAAACGCGCGGGCCTCAAGTTCGTGCAGCAGCGCTTCGGGCTCGGCAAGCTGGTGCGCTCGGAAGACGTGATGGTGGTGGCGCTCGACGACGGCACGCTGACCCACGTCTCCGAGAATGAGTTCTTCGCCCAGCGCTACGGCCGGAACCTGCCGTTCGATCGCATCATCTGGGCCGATCTGATCACCTATCTTTCGAAGGCGGGCGCCCGCGCGATCGTCTTCGACATGGTGATGAACGAGCCGTCGTCGAACGGACTGGGCGACCTCGCGTTCGGGAAGGCGCTGGAGGCGATCGAGACGCCCGTCATCCTCGGGTTCAGCACCGCGGTCACCGCGAAGCCGCTCCCGAAGGTCGAGCCGAACCTGAAGCGGCCCGTCGGGAAGATGCCGGAGCCGCCGCAGAAGGAAGTGCCTGAAGGCGAGTTTCCTGAAGACCCCACGCCCGAAGAGAAGGCGGCGCTCGAGAAGCTGGCGGCCGAGACTCGAGTGACCTGGGCCGCGAAGGCGTACTCGGTGCCAGTCGTCACGAAGGGCCTCGAGGTGCCGGCGTTTCCGGTCGTGGTGGAGCGTGACGCGAACGGCGAACCAACGGGCAGGGAGTTCTCGTCGTATCCGATGGCCGCCATCCCTACCGCGCTCGAAGCGGCCGATGGCTTCGGTGCCGTCACCGGAGAGGAAGATGAAGACGGCAAGCTGCGCAGGACCGCGTTCGTCTACACCGACGGCGCCAACACCTACGCCACGCTGCCGATCGCGCTGCTCGCCCGGCTCGAGAACGCCAGCGAGGTCGTCATCGAGAAGGGCACGCTGACCGTCGGCACACGGAAGATCCGCATCAACCAGGACGGCACTGCCGAGCTCCACTACGGCGGCCGCCTCGCCGATCGTTTTCCGATGGTGCCGCTGATCAACGTCGTGCAGCGCTTCCTGGTGTGCAGCAAGGAAGACCAGACGAACGTCGACTGCGCTGGCGGCGACATCTCGAAGGACGCGTTCGGCGCGCAGTTCAAAGGAAAGGTCGTCGTCGTCGGTGGCATCGCGGTCGGCACGGGCGACTCGAAGGCGACGCCGCTCGAGCAGGCCACTCCGGGTCTGGTGAAGCAGGCGGCGACCATCGACAACCTGCTCGAGGACCAGTTCATCATCGCGGCGCCGGCGTGGGCGTCGTGGCTGTTCGCGTTCTTCATCGCGGTGCTGTCCGTCTCGCTGGTGCTGGTGGTGCGAAACACCTTCGTCGACATCGCCTGGCCGGTGCTCCTGTACGTGGGCTTCTTCGCCATCACCGGAAGCTTCCTGGTGGCCACGCGCATTCATGTGTTGTCGGCGCTCCCCGGGCTCGCGGGCACGGTGGCCTCGATTCTCGCCACCACGTGGGAGCGCCTGTTCGCCCGCAAGGAGCGCGAGCGCATCAAGGAGCTCTTCCAGAACTACATGGAGGCCGACCTGGTCGAGCTGATGGTCGAACAGAAGACGCTACCGAGCCTCGAGGGGCAGAACCTGAACGTCACGGCGTTCTTCTCCGACATCAAGGGCTTCTCGACGTTCTCGGAGCTGCTGAAAGATCGTCCGCAGGAGCTGATGCGCCTGCTCAACCGCTACCTCTCGGTCGTCACGCCGAAGCTCACCGCCGAGGGCGCGTGTATCGACAAGTACATCGGTGACGCCGTCGTCGCGTTGTTCGGAGCGCCCGTCTCTCACCACGATCACGCGTTACGGGCCTGCCGCGCTGCGCTCGAGGTGCAGAAGGCCATCGGCGAGCTTCGAACGGCGCTCCGCAAAGAGGGGCTGCCCGACGTGTACACGCGCGTGGGCCTCAACACCGGCACCATGATGGTCGGCAACATCGGCTCGGCCCAGCTGCTCGACTACACGGCCATCGGTGACGAGATGAACCTCGCGGCGCGGCTCGAGGGCGCGAACAAGGTCTACGGCACGCTCATCATGATGGGCGCGGGCACCTACGACGCCGTTCGCCAGCACGTCGAGGCGCGGGAGCTCGACCGCATCCGCGTCGCTGGGAAACACAACGCCGTCACGGTGTACGAGCTGCTCGAGATGAAGGGCCAACTCTCCACGACGACCCGTCGAGTCGTCGAGCTCTACGCCGAGGCCCTGGCCCTCTACCGGGGCCGGCGCTTCACGCAGGCGAAGGAATTGTTGGGGAAGGCGCTCGAGGTCGACCAGACTGACGGGCCCAGCAAGCGGTTGCTGTCGTTGTGCAGCGAATTCGAGCGTCAACCACCCGAGCCGGACTGGGATGGAGTCTCGAGCCTGGAGAAGTGAAGTTTCCTCACGAGGAGAACCGATGAAGCGACTGTACCGAGCGGTAGCCGCGGCGGCGCTGTTGAGCGCCAGCGGAGCGTGGGCCGTGGCCAGGGGCGGCAGCCTCTACATCAAGTCGAAGGACGTGAAGCTGCTGAAGGACCCGAAGGCCGGCGCCGCCGCGGTCAAGCCGCTCGACATCGGCAGCGAGGTGAAGTGGCTCGGGCCCAGCGAGAAAGACAAGGCGTTTCACGAGGTCGAGGCCGGCGGGAAGAGGGGCTTTGTGTTGATGTCGAACCTCTCGCCCAGCAAGCCGCAGCTGGAGATCACGGGCTCGAGCGGCACGCCCATCTCACCGCAGGCGTTCGCCAGCTCTGGCGCGGCCACCAAGGCGCTGACGCCGGCCGGCATCAACTACGCAAAGGGCGAAGGCAAAGACGCTCCCAAGGCGCTCGAGGCCGCTGCCGAGATCATTCACGTCGAGGAGTACAACAAGACGAAGGGCACGCCTGAGGCGATCGCCGCGAAGTCGAAGTCGTTGGGGGGTGGCAAGTGAGCGTCCTGCGCGTCGCAACGCCAGTGGTGATCATCTTCGCCCTGCAGGGGTGCGCGCTGCTCCAGAAAGCGGGCGTCGACACGAGGAAGCTCGAAAAGGTCGGAGGAGACCTTCAGATGTTCGCCGACGCGAAGAAGTACGGCGACACCGAGTGCGCCCCCATCAACACCACCGAGCTGTCGTGGGAAGAAGAGCGCGCTGTTGGTGGCGCCGTCGGCGTCGGTCTCGTGACCAAGGGTGGTCACCTCTTCATCGAGGGCGTCACCGAGAAGAACCCCGAGACGCTCAACGCCGACCTGAAGAAGGCGAAGCTCCCCGACAACGAGAAGAACGAGTTGACCGCGTACTTGTCCGTCACCGGCCGCAACCTCGCGCGCTTCTCGTCGCGCCCCGAGCTGCCGTGGACGTTCGGGGTCATCGAGAACGAGACGCCCAACGCCTTCAGCGCCCCGGGCGGCTACGTCATCGTGACCACCGGCCTGCTGAAGAAGATCACCAACGAGGCACAGCTGGCCGGCGTCCTGGCTCACGAGATTGCCCACATCGTCCACCGTCACTCACTCAAGCGGTACAAGCAGGCGAAGTTCGCGCAGTGCTCGATCGCCTTGACGGCTGGCTACATTGCCGAACGCGCCACGTTCATTCCGCCGGAGTTCCGAGAGCCGCTGAAGTTCTCGAAGAAGTTCGGCAAGGGCGGCAAGGTCGACCTCGACGCTCCCGACGATGGCGGCTTCGTGAGCTTCGTCGTCAAGAAGGTTCTCGAGCTGATCGAGCTGTTCGGTAACGAGAAGGCAGACGAATTCCAGGCGGACTCGACGGCGCTCGAGCTGGTGGCCTTCGCCGGCTACGACGCGAGCGAGTACGAGAGGTTCCTCACCTCGCTCGGCTCGCAGGGCGGCGGCTTCTCGAAGCACCCGTCGACCGAAGACCGCGTCGGCAAGCTGAAGGCGTTGCGTGAGGGCGAGCTGGCGCCGTTCTCGTCGGGCACCGCGAAGCCGGACGTGGCGAAGGCGTTCGCGCCGCTGAAGAAGTAACTGGCCGGTCATGCCACGAGCGGCGGCGCCCAGCCCGGGTGTCGCCGCTTCGTCATTTCAATGCCTCGAGGGAGTGTCGCCATGTTGAGTCCGTCGTCACGACTCGAACGCCGACGAGCGGGTGCAGCGCCTGCGCACCGAGGCCATCATCACCTCACGCATTCGCAGCCCGCGCGTCGTCCGTCCCATGGACGTGGGCGTCACCGACGACGGCACACCGTACCTCGTGCAGGACTACGTGGACGGGCTCGACCTGGCCGAGTTCGACGCTGCTCGCCGCAAGGCGCTCGGGGTGGGGCTGCCGCTCTGGTACGTCTGCGAGGTGGTCGCCGAGGAGGCGTACTTCCAACAGGCCGTCGCGCACATGCTCGACCAGGAGCCGGAGCGGCGCTGGAACGACATGGGACGGGTGAGGCGCACCTTTCGCCAGCTGGCCGACCTGCTCCGGCGGCCGATCCACGCGGCCCGAGAGGGCGACGCGATTCACGTCATGGGCGTGCACGTCACGACCCGCGTGGGCGACCTCGCGACGGCCACCACGGACGGCGCCGTGTGCTCTGCCAACTCCGACTTCACGATGGACGTGGGCGTCGGAGCGTCGCTCGTGAAGGCCGGCGGCCGCGTCATCGAAGCAGAGGCGAAGGCTGGCGGCGCGCAGCCATTGGGCGCGTGCATCTCGACGGGGGCCGGCACGTTGGCGTTTCGACGGGTGCTCCACGCGGTCGCCGCGTGGAGTGAAGTCTCGTGCGTCTCGCGTTCGGCGCAACGTGCGTTGCTGCGGGCCGAGACGGAGGGCCTGCGCTCGCTCTCGATTCCAGCCATCGGGACTGGCGCGGCCCGGGTCAGCCTCGAGTCGTCAGCCACCAGCCTCGCAGCGTCTCTCGAGCTTCACCTTCAGCTCGGCGGCTCGAGGTTCAACCACCTCGACTTCGTGCTCTTCGATGAAGCCAAGCGCCGCACCTTCGCCGAGGTGCTCGAGTCGGTCTTCCTGGGCGCGAGGCACGCGGCCGACGTCGGGCTGGTGGACTCCGGGGCGATGAGCGACGAATCGAGCACCGTCGTCAGGAAGGAGCCGCT
>JBBAQZ010000040.1:0-78408 GCA_040400045.1 Myxococcaceae bacterium | reverse complement strand
CGCCAATCACGTTGCCCGCTTCCAATGATCCACACTCACCGAGAAACTGTTTAGAGCGAAGCAGGGCAGGGCTGTCGGAGTTCGCGTTCCAGCGCACCCGTCTCCATCGCTTCGGTGAGCGCGCTCCCCACCGCTTCGGTCAAGGGGGCGGCGGGGGCCACATCGGGATCCCGGGGCACGACCCGCCACCGGGAGCGACCCAGCCACCTGCCTTCGACGCAGGTCGAGGCGTCCACCGTCGTCCACCGCACCTCGACCTGCAGCTCGAGCTCGGTCGATTGCATCATCAGCACCGAGGGCCGGTTCGCTCCGACGATGACGGGCCTGGAGTCGATGATGACGGTTCTGCAGACCAGCGTCGCTGCGTCGAGCGTGCCGCCGAGCGGTGGCCGCGCGTGCTCGAACTCCGACTCCACCCGTTCTCTCCAGCCAGTGAGCTCGATCACGTCATCGCCCGTGTCGCAGCGAACGCTGCGGGGCACACGCGCTGAGCGCTCGGTCGCAGCCGGGGCTGCGTTCAGCAAGGACACCCGGTGGGTGCAGCCGCTGATCGCGAGGACGACGAGGAGCGCTCTCAATGCGCGGGCGCGGCGCTCTTCGGCCTGGCGTTCCACACGCGGGTGCAGAGCAGCAGCCCGAGGACCGCGACGGGGATCATGGCGGTGGGCCAGTTGATCCAGTTCGAAGCGACCCTGGCGGCGGCGCCTTGTGGCAGCAGGAATCCCACGAGCAGCGATTGCAGCCCCGTGCCGAGGTAGACGAAGCCGTCGATGATGCCGACCGCGACGCCGGTGTTCTTGCGGCCTCCGAAGTCGGCGCTCGCCGTACCCGAGAGCATCCCGTGCACCCCGACGTAGTTGAGCGCCATGAACACCAGGACCCAGCCCACCATCGGGGTCGCCAGCGTGGCGTACATCGCGAAGGCGCCGATGGTGATGCCGCCATAGAGCACCGAGGCGACCGGCCCACGACGCGAGTGGAAGACCTTGTCCGAGATGACGCCGGCCATCATGCCGCCGACGATGCCGAAGCAGCAGAGCAACAGGCCCCAGTTCTTCGAGACGAAGTCGTCGGACAACGACACCGACTCGGCGAACTTCGGGTACCACGACATCACGCCGTTGCGCAGGAAGCCGGTGCAGAACTCGATGGCGACGATGATCAGGATCACGCGGTTCGTCAGCATGCGAACGAAGACCGCGATGACTTCAGTGCCCGCCGCGCGCCGGATGACGGGAAGCAGAACGATTCCCGCGGTGCCGGCGACCGCGAAGGCCCCAAGCGTCGCCGGCAGCCAGGTCACCCCGAACAGCCCTGCGCCCTGGCTGATGGCGAACCACACCAGCGCCAGGATCACCAGCAGCAGCACCTGCTCGGCCTCGTCGCGCGCCGGTTTGGTGAGTTGATTGGTGGGCTCGGCGGCGGCTCCGTCACCGACGTCGAAGTCGGGGTGGCCCGCAGCGCTCGGTGAGTCCTGCACGGTGAAGAACGAGAGAATCGTCGTGCCCAGCAGCACCACGCCGGGAATCAGAGCCACCATCCACGGAGAGGCGGGCATGCCCTTGGCGATGGCGCCGCTCCAGTCGTAGCCAAAGTAGATGCCGAGCGAGATGAGAATGCCGAACACGCCACCCTGCACGCCCCGCTCACGCACGTGGAACCACGCCGCGTTGACCTTGACGATCGAGACCGCGCCGAAGCTCTGAAAATACATGTCGACGCTGAAGAGAATCGCCAGCCACAGCACGAGGCCGCCGGGCGGCACGACGCCGTTCGCGACGTTCAGGTAGACGAGCCCGGCCATCAGCAGGTTGGCGACCGCCGCGCCGCCCGCCGCCAGCAACGTCGTGACGCGACCGCCCAGCTTGTCGGTCAGCGGCCCGTTGAGCACGAACGAGACGCCGTACACGAGCGTGCCGGCCGCGAAGATGATGCCGAACGCCTTGTTGTCAGTCTTCGAGCCGAGCGCCGAGGTCAACGCGTTGACGTTGTACCGGCCAAAGTAGAGGAATGCGTACGTCAGCCCGAGGGGGAACCAGTTCCAGAAGCGGCGGGTCTTGAACGCCTGCGAGTGGCCGAGATCGACCTTCGGCAGGCGCCACAGCACAAGCGCGATCACCCCGAGGAGGAGCAGAATCGGCACCAGGTTCGAGATCCACGCAGGCATCGACACGTCCCCTCGGTCAGGCCGCGCGCTCGTCTCACATGGCTCCGAGACGGTCAATGAAGGGAATGTGTCGCTTCAGACCCCTGAAATCGCAGGGTCGGGACTTCCCTGTCACCTGGGCATTACCTAGAGTTCACCTGTGGCGGACGACGGCAGTCGCGGGCTCTTCGAGACGAAGCTCGACATTCATGATCGCAAGCAGTTCGAGCTGAAGCTGGAGTACCAGCCGAGCGGCACCGACGCGGAATCCGAGTACCTCGTCGAGGCGACCTTCTTCATTCCTCGCGCCCTCAACATCACGGCAGACACCTACCCGCGCGAAGACTTCTACGCCGACCTGCACAACTACGTGCGCTTCAAGACGCCGGTGCTCTCGTTCGAGGAGTTGCTGACGGGCGATCACTCTCCGCTGGTGCAGCTCGAGCAGCGCATGACGTTCGGCGTGCTCGGGCCCGAGACCGAGGTCGTCTACGACGCGAAGATGTTGGGGTGCGTGCTGCGTGGCGCGCTTCGACGGTTTGCGCGCGGCATGAAGGAGCACTGCGCGAGGCTCACCGTGGGGCTGGACGGAGGCGCGCAGCCGACGTCGTCACCCGAGCTGCAGAAGCTGGCGCGACGTTCCATCGATTCGACGCAGCGGGTGCTCCAGCGCTTTCGGAGCACGGTCGCGCTGCTCGCCGACAAGTACGGCCTGAGCGAGAAGACCCGCGCCTCGTTGCGGCTGGTCGACGAATACCTCTCGCTGCTGGTCGAGCAGTCGTTCCGGAAGATCGTCGTGCAGATGGACTCGATGCCGCGGGGTGGTGGCTATTCCGAGGTCCGGCGCGAGCTGATGGACGTCGTCATCGCCGACGAGAGCTACCGCAAGCAGCACGGCCTGGCGTCGGTGATCGCGCCCGAATCGGACAACGAGGAGTACACGCACCGCATCGGCTTCTTGAAGAAGTTCTGCATGAACATCCTCTTCCTCGACGTGCAGCGCTCCAGTCAGCGCAAGGCGTGGGAAGAGGTGCTGTTCGCCCTCGCCGCCGGCCTCGCGATGGCGTTTGCCCTCGGCGTCGGTCTCTTCGCGCAGACCCGCTACCCGCAGGTGTCCTTCAACTTCTTCGTCATCGCCGTCATCGGCTACATGATGAAAGATCGCATCAAGGAAGGCCTTCGTCGCCTCGCGGCCGCCTTCGCCGGCAAGTTCCTCTTCGAGCGCACCACGCGCATTCTCGACCCCGTCACCCATGACGACGTCGGCGTCTGCAGAGAGAAGATCGACTTCGGGTCTGCCGTCGACGTCGCCGAGTCGATCACGAGGCTCCGCGAGCAGGACGACCTGATCATCGCCGCCAAGGGCGAGCTGCCCGAGAGCGTGATCCGCTACCGGAAGAAGATCGTCCTCGAGTCCGACATGCTGCCGCGCATCGCCGACGGCATCGTCTCGGGCGTCACCGACATCATCCGCGTCAACGTCGAGCGCATGCTCCACGACATGGACGACCCCGACTACACCATCGACTACGTCGACCTCGAGGACTTCTCGGTCGAGAAGCTGCGGGCGTCGAAGGCCTACCGCGTCGACGTCGCCTTTCGCTTTTCGGTCGACGACGGCAAGCACCAGGAGACGACGGTGAAGCTGGTTCGGCTGGTGCTCGATCGCAACGGCATCAAGCGCATGAGTGAGATCACCTCGTCGCCCAGCGGGGTTCGTTCGAAGGTGATGGTGCCGTCCTCGCCGCCCGGGGCCGGCCGGTTGCCGAAGCCGACGTCGGTCGCTGTCTGAGCTCTTGACGAGGCACGTCGAGACTCCGCGCCAGCCCATGGCGCAGGCCAAACGACTGCGCTAGACGCCGCGCCCCCATGATCAACGAGTTCGAGCACCGCATCGACGTGGAGTGGCACAAGACCCTGGAGCGCGTCCTGGAGCTGGCGCACCAGTCCCAGGGCAAGGGTGTGCTGGTGTTCGATCTCGACTCGACGGTGTTCGACAACCGGCCGAGGCAGGCGCGCATCGTGCGTGAGTATGGCGCCCAGAAGAACCTTCCGGCGCTCACCAAGGTGCAGGCCTTCCACTTCACCAACGGGTGGGATCTCAAACACGCCTGTACGGCCGTCGGCCTCTCCGACGCCGACGCCGAGTCGATCTTTCGCGACCTCAAGGCGTTCTGGGGCGCGCGGTTCTTCACCAGCCCGTACTGCCGAGACGACATCGAGATCGTCGGAGCGCCTCGGTACCTGCATGCCTGCGTGAAGTCTGGCGCGAAGCTCGTCTACGTGACGGGCCGCCACGAAGAGATGCGGGCGGGTTCGATGGAAGCGATGGCGCGCTGTGGCATGCCCGTGCCTGGCGGTTCGGTGTCGTTGATGATGAAGCCGACGCTGCGCGAGAGCGATGACGCGTACAAGCGAGTGGCGCACCAGCTGCTCGAAGAGATGGGCACCGTCCTCGCCGCGTTCGACAACGAGCCGACCCACGTCAACGACTACGCGACGCGCTTCCCGAATTGTGTGCCGGTGCACCTGGCGACCGATCACTCGGGCCGTCCGGTGACGCTCGACGAGCGCGTGATCTCGATTCCTCACTTCGCCTGGTAGTCCAAGCGCGACGCGCCGAGCCGAAGGCTCTACCGCGTGACGACCAAATTGTGGCGTGGCGGCCTCGGGTGAGGGTGTTAGAAGCGCTCGCGCACACAGCACCTTCGATCGAGGAAACACCCCGTGCATAGCTCCGAGTTGTTGCTCACCATGTACCGGAAGATGGTGCTGGCTCGCCGCTTCGAAGAGAAGGCGGGTCAGGCCTATGGCCAGAAGAAGATTCAGGGCTTCTGCCATCTCTACATCGGCCAGGAGGCCGTCGTCGTCGGCATCAACGAGGCGATTCGCGCCGACGACATGGTCATGACCGGCTACCGCGACCACGTGCACCCGCTCGTGCGCGGCTCGGACGCGGGCATGCTGATGGCCGAGCTCTTCGGGAAAGACACGGGCTACTCGAAGGGGAAGGGCGGCTCGATGCACTTCTTCGACATCGAGCACCACTTCTACGGAGGCTACGGCATCGTCGGCGGGCAGATTCCGCTCGCGGCCGGCATGGCGTTCGCGTCGAAGTACCGCAACGAAGATCGCATCACCGTCTGCTCGTTCGGCGACGCCGCCGCCAACCAGGGCGCGTTCCACGAGACCTTCAACATGGCCTCGAAGTGGAAGCTCCCGGTGCTTTATGTCGTCGAGAACAACAAGTACGGCATGGGCACCGACATCGCGCGCGTCTCAGCCGAGCCGGACATGCACAAGCGCGCGGCGGCCTACAACATGCGCGGCGTCGCGGTCGACGGCATGGACGTGCTCAAGGTGTACGACACGGTGAAAGAGATCGCCGCGTCCATCCGCGGTGGCAACGGCCCCGTGCTCCTCGAGGCGTACACGTACCGATTCCGTGGCCACTCGATGTCCGACGCGGCGACGTACCGCACGAAGGAAGAGGTCGAGCAGGAACGTCAGCGCGATCCGATCGTGAAGCTGCGCGAGCTGATCCTCAAGAACCGCCCCGGCATCGAGGCGCAGCTCGACGCGATCGACGAGGCAGAGAAGAAGACGATCGATGACGCGATCTCTTTTGCCGATGAATCGCCCGAGCCGCCGCTCGAAGACATCTGGACGCACGGGCTCGTCGCCGACGGTGAGCCCGATGAGAAGCCCCGGGCCCGGGTTCGCGGCGCGACCGACGTGAAATGGCCGACGTACCCCACCGACTTCAAGGTGACCTGGGATCTCGAGCCGCGTGACGCCCCGGCGCCGGCGCCCTCGATCAAGAAGGGAGCGGCATAAGTCATGGCTGAGATCGCCTACCGCGACGCGCTGAACCAGGCGTTGAACGAAGAGATGGCCCGTGACCCGCGCGTGTTTCTCATGGGTGAAGAGGTGGCCCGCTACAACGGCGCCTACAAGGTGTCGCAGGGGCTGCTCGACAAGTACGGCAGCGCCCGCGTCGTCGATGCGCCGATCAGCGAGCTCGGGTTTGCGGGCCTCGGCGTCGGCGCTGCCATGGTCGGCCTGCGACCCGTCATCGAGATGATGACGTGGAACTTCGCCATTCTCGCGATGGACCAGATCGTCAACAACGCCGCCAAAGTTCGCCACATGTCGGGCGGGCAGCTGCGGTGTCCGATCGTCTTCCGGGGCCCGGGTGGCGCGGGCGGCCGGCTGTCGTCGCAGCACAGCCAGGCGCTCGAGGCGAACTACGCGCACTTTCCCGGCATCAAGGTGATCGCCCCCGGCACCCCAGCCGATGCGAAGGGCCTGCTCAAGAGCGCCATTCGCGACGAGAACCCCGTCGTCTTCATCGAAGGCGAGCTGCTCTACGGCTCGCGCGGCGAGGTGCCGGACGGCGAGTACGTGATCCCGATCGGCAAGGCTGACCTCAAGCGGTCAGGCACCGACGTCACGTTGATCACCTGGTCGCGCATGTTGACGGCCCACGTGCTGCCTGCCGCAGAGCTGCTCGCTCAGCAGGGCATCAACGCCGAGGTCGTCGATCTGCGCACGCTCAAGCCGTTCGACCAGGAAGCCGTCGCAGCCTCGGTGCGGAAGACCAACCGCGTCGTCATCGTCGAAGAAGGTTGGCCGTTCGCCAGCGTCGGCTCCGAGCTCACCGACTTCATCCAGCGCGAGTGCTTCGACGATCTCGACGCTCCCGTCACGCGCGTCACCGGCCTCGAAGTGAACATGGCCTACGCCGCCAACCTCGAGCGGGCGATTCAGCCCTCGGTCGAGCGCATCATCGAATCCGTCAAAGCCGTCCTCTACCGGTAACCCGTTTCCCGGAGTGAAAGACCGACATGGCCGTCGCCGTTCAGCTGCCCGCGCTCTCGCCCACCATGAAGGATGGGCGCATCACCAAATGGCTCAAGAACGAAGGTGACAAGATCACCAGCGGCACCGAGATCGCCGAGCTCGAGACCGACAAGTCGAACCTCGCCATCGAGGCCTACGACGACGGAATCCTGCTCAAGATCGTCGTGAAGGCTGGCGACTCGGCCCCGGTCGGCTCGACGATCGCGTGGATCGGGAAGGCGGGCGAAGCGATTCCCGCGACGCCGCCACCCGCCGCCGCGCCCGCTGCTGCTGTGGCACCGGCCCCCGTCGCTCAGGCCGCTGCGCCTGCGAAGGCTGCTCCGGTCGTCGCCGAGCCTGTCGCGCCGCCGGCACCCGCTGGCCGACTTCGCGCGTCGCCCCTGGCGAAGAGGGTCGCTGAGACGCAGGGCGTCGATCTCAGCGGAGTTCAGGGCTCAGGCCCGAACGGCCGCATCGTGCGCCGTGACGTCGAGGCCGCACTCGAGAAGAAGCTGGTCGGTGCAGCGCCTGTGTTTGCTCGCGCGTCTGGCGTGCGTCTCCCGCCGACCACCATTCCCGTGACGCAGATGCGCAAGGTGATCGCGCAGCGGCTGACCGAGGTGAAGCCGGGCGTTCCGCACTTCTATCTGAACATCGACATCGAGATGGACCAGGCGCTGAAGCTCCGTGAGGAAGCGAAGGCGCAGGAGCTGAAGATCTCGGTCAACGACGTGCTGGTGAAGGCCGTCGCGGTGGCGGTGCGCCGCTTCCCGCGCATCAACCAGGTGTTCGCGGGCGACGTGATCCAGCAGCTGCAGAACGTCGACGTCGGCATCGCGGTCGCGATCGAAGACGGGCTGATCACGCCGATCGTGAAGGACGCTGACCAGAAGGGCCTGGTCGAGATTTCGGCCGAAGTTCGCGACCTCGCCGAGCGCGCGAAGAAGAAGGCGCTCAAGCCCGACGAGTACACGGGTGGGAGCATCACGATCTCCAACCTGGGCATGTTCGGTATCGACTCGTTCATCGCGGTGATCAACCCGCCGCAGGCGTCGATCCTCGCGGTGGGGAAGGTCGAGCCGAAGGTCGTCGTGCGGGATGGACAGATGGTGATTCGACAGATGATGTCGATGACGTTCTCGGGCGATCACCGGGTCGTCGATGGCGCGGTCGGAGCGCAGTTCCTCCAGGTCGTTCGTGATCTGCTCGAGCACCCGATGCGTCTGTTGTTCTGAGTCGTGATCGAGCCCGAAGATCTGGAGAGGGCGCGGCAAGAGCTCGAAGAACGCACCGGGTTGGACCTCGAGGCCGTCGTCAGCTGCGAGTCGGCGGTTCGAGCAGCGATCGCGCGGCGGTTGGACCGTTGAACGGGGCAGAGGAAACGTGCGCCCGACGGCTTCGGTCGCTGGGCTCGATCGTTCGACTCGACCGCAGTCCAGGACGCGAAGCTCGAGGACCGCGCCTGGGTCTGTGAGGTTCCTCGACGACGTCGGCAACGCCCGCCTTCGTCGGGTCGCCCGTCGTCTTGCGACGAGCATCGGGTGGGCCGACCCGAATGTTCCGCCACACGACGGGCACCCATCGATGCGGTCCGAAGCGCGCCTCATGTCAGGATGGCCTCATGTTTCGTCCCAGCCTGTTCGTCGTTCTCCTCACCGCCGCGGCTTGCAGGACCACCGAAGGTCCGAGCGGGCAGGGGGGGGCCGGGTTCCGCGCCGCGACGGCTGACGAGCCGACGGTGCCGGTTCAGGCGATGTACGCGCTCTGCTGGCCAGCCGCTGCGAGCGCGCAGGAACGGGTGAAGCTCCTTCCGCTCCCTGGCGGCGACGTCACCTTCGAGGTGAAGAACGGCGCGAGCAACAGCACCGGCTGGTGTCTACGCGAGATCATCACCAGCTACCCGATCGCGCAGCGCCCGACTGCCGAGCAGGAACTGGCTCCACCGGCTGCCCCGGTCGACCTCTGGGCCGCGCTCGCGTGGGTCAAGCTGCTGTCGTCAGGCCGGTTTGGTCCCGAACGGGGCCTGCTCGATCCCGCTCCGCTCGCCGCTGCCTGCTTCGCGAAGGGCACGGTTCGAGCGGGCACGATCGCCGTCGAGCACTCGCCGGGTCTCTCGGTGCGAGGGCTCGCCTCGATCGAAGCCGAGCGGTGTCTCGAGGCCGTGCTCGCCAGCACCGCGTGGCCCGCGCCGAAGGACATCCGCATGCGCCTCGTGGCGCCGCCTCGCGGACTGGTCCCGGAGGGTGACGTCAGCCTCTACTTCGCGCCCGAGTCCGAGGCGCTCGGCGTGCTCGACGCCCAGACGGTTCGAGACGCCATGCGCACCGTCAGCCCGAAGATCGGAGCCTGTTGGAACGAGACGCTGGTGCGGCGCGCAGGCATCGGAGGCGGTCGCACCTTCAGGCTCCGCACCGATCAGAATGGTCAGCTCGTCAGCGCCTGGGTGTCGTCCGGTCTCACCGACGGAGCGCCTGCCGTCGACGCGATCCTCGATCGCTGCATCGCGCAGTCGATCAAGGGCCTGCGCTTCCCGGGAACGTTCGGAGACGGCGCGTACACCTGGGTCTTCGCGACACGCTGAGCGCCCAGGCGACCTGCGCCTCGTCACTTCGGAAGGGTCGCCAGCACCTTCTGAAGCACCTCGACCTGTCCCGGCTCGAAGCGTGAGAATTGGGCGCCCATGCCCCTCGGCGTCAGGGCGTGGCGCCGGACCTGACACGCCAGCTTGTGCTTGCCGTGGACGCCGAGATCGATGGTCACACTCACGGTGCTTCCCACGGGCAGCTGCCCTCCTTCGAAGAACAGGCCGCCGACCGACAAGTTGGTGCACGTGCCTCGAACGGCGCCGCGTGGGCCCTCGAAGACCGCGGGGAAGGAGCAGGTGTGGCGTGGGTCACTTCGGACGTCGTTCATCGGTGCCTTCGAGCCAGTGAAAAACAGAGGGCGGCGGAGCTGAACTTCGCTCCGCCGCCCCCCTGAAAAACGTTCCCCGCATGAGCCGTGTGTACAACTTCCACTGAACCAAGGGGTTCAGGTGGGGATCAAGTTCTGACTCCTTCGGCGTCCTTCCCGTGAGGAAAGGCATGCACCCGGAGCCCGAAACGATCCCCGTTTGATTGGTATCGGTTCGAGCGTTTGCTGCACATCACGCACCCCGCAGGGAACAGCCTGTTGAAGACGTCCTGACGAGGCCATCATAAGGCCACGGACACGCGTTTCAAGAGTGGTAACCTGTGACCCTGATGGAGCGCGCGGGTCGGGCATTGATTCTGGTGGTTTGTCTGGCGACTTCTGTCATCGCCGCGGCTCCCCAGGGGCCATCGCTCCTCTCGGGCCCGTACCAGGTCGGTCGGCTCGGTGTACTCAACCTCACGGTCACCAACGTCAATGAGGTCAAGGAAGTGAAGGGCGTCTACGTCTCGGGCGCGCGCTGCGACTTCAAGCCGCAGGACCCGCTGCTCGAAGGTACGTTCGAAGGCTCGGTCCTGGTGGGCAAGTTGACGACGTGTCTCGAGGGGGCTGGTTGCGGCACGACTGGCGTCGTCCCGTTCCTGGGCGTCGTCTCGGACACCTCGATCACCACGTACGTCACGATTCCAGGTAACTGCGCGGCGCCTGGCCTCGACGACCAACCCCTGACGATCACGGTCGACTACGCGTGGCTCAAGAAGGTTGGGGAAGACGCGATCAAGGCCGCGAAGTGGGACGTGGCCATCACCCACCTTCGGCGTGCCGTTCAATTGCCAATGGGCGCGAATGACCCCCAGATGCTCAACCTGCTCGGCGTTGCCTACAACGGCTCGAAGGCGTTTGACGACGGCCGACAAACCTTCGAGGCCGCGCTCGAGTTGGCGAAGAAGAAGGGCGCGCCCCCTGACGTCAAGGCACAGCTGTACTTCAACCTCGCGTGCTCCGAGTCTGCCCTGGCGGGCGGCGACCCCGCGCGACAGAGCCAGGCCATCAGTTACCTGAAGCAGGCCCTCCAGCTCAGCCCCTCGGCCCTGGTGCGTGAAGGCCTGGCGACTGACGGCGATCTCGATCCGCTCCGTGGGCTCCCTGAGTTTCAGAAGCTCATCGGCAGGAAGCGCCCACGGGGTGCCCCGGGGTACTTTGAGTGACGCTCCCGACGCGTATCGGCCGCTGGGAGGTGGGGAAGCCGTTGGGGAAGGGCGGAATGGCCGAGGTGTTTCACGTCCGCGGCCTCGAAGCGCCGTTCCTTGGCAAGGCGTTCGCTCTCAAGCGGTTGCTCCCTGCCCTCGAGGCTGATCCAGAGGCGGTGCGGCTCTTCAAGGCCGAGGCTGAGCTCTCGAAGTACCTCCACCACCCCAACATCGTCGAGGTGTACGACGTCGGCCGCGAGAGCGAACCGATCTTCATGGTCATGGACTTCGTCGATGGTCGCGACGTCGGCCAGATCATCAAGCGGTGCCGCCAGCGCAAGGTGCAGTGGCCCGTCGACTTCGCCGTGTACCTGGCCAAGGCGTTGCTCGACGCGCTCGAGTACGCGCACCACGCGACCGCTCTCAATGGCCAGCCGCTGGGCGTCATTCACTGCGACGTCTCGCCTTCGAACTTCTTCGTCTCGCGCACCGGCGAGCTCAAGCTCGGCGACTTCGGTGTGGCGCGTTCGCTGATCGAGGGTGGTGCCGACCAGGTGATGGGCAAGCCGTACTACCTCTCGCCTCAAGCCCTGGAAGGCGTGCTCACGCCTCAGGTCGATCTCTGGGCCGTCGCCGTGACGCTGTACGAGCTGATCACCTTGCAGCGGCCGTTTCAGGGGAAGACGGCCGAGGAGGTCTTCGACGCCATCCGCCACTCCCGGTACGTGCCCGTGCAGCAGCTGCGCCCCGACGTGCCGTCGGTGATCGATGAGCTGTTGGCTCGGGTGTTCGATGCCGACCCGCAGCACCGCTACCAGTCGGCCGCGGCCTTCGCTGAAGCGTTGATGCCGCTGTACGACGAGCGCGTCGGTACGCCGTTGGCGATCTCGGCCATCGTGCGGGGACTGTTCGGCACGACCGACTGAGCAGCCCGTCAGTCGGCGAAGCGGGTGACGGGCACGAGCCTGACGAGCGCCTTCACGACCGCGTCGAGCGCTGCGGCGGTCGTCGTTCGCCCCAGCGACACTCGAATCGAGGACTGTGCATCGGCAGCAGAGAGCCCCATCGACGTGAGCACATGCGACGGCGTGAGGGATCCCGACGCGCAGGCGGCGCCGGTCGAGACGCAGATGCCCTCGAGATCGAGCGCCACGAGCAGCCCTTCGCCGTCGACTCCGGGGAAACAGAGGTTGCTGGTGTTGGCGACCCGCGACGCGGCCCGCCCGGTGACGCGGGTGGCCGGCAACGCCGCGGCGATGCGGCGCTCGAAATCATCACGGAGCGCAGTCAGTCGTTCCGTCTCGGCCTCCTGGGAAGCCAGCGCCGCGTCGAGGGCCAGGACCAGGCCTTCGGCCAGCGCGACGCTCTGGGTTCCGCCGCGGCGCCCATTCTCCTGGTGTCCGGGGACCAGCGCCGCCACGTCGACCTGCCGTCGGTTGAGGAGCACGCCGACACCCGCTGGGCCGCCGAGCTTGTGGGCCGAGAACGAGAGCAGATCGGCCGGCGCCTCGCGGAGCGTCGCGGGGACCTTGCCGATCGCCTGCACCGCGTCGGTGTGGAAGACGATGCCGCGCTCGACGCAGGCCCGAGAGACGGCCTCGACCGGTTGCCGCACGCCGGTCTCGTTGTTCACCCACATCAGCGAGCACAGCGCGACCTCGTCGGTCAGCGCGTCGATCATCGTCTGCGCCGACACCACGCCGCTCGAATCCGGAGCCACCCGCACCACGCGCCCGCCCAGCTGCTCGACCCGCTTCACTGCGCCAAGGACACAGGGGTGCTCGATGGTGGCGGTGACGACGGTGTGGCGCTCGGGCCGTTCGCGCGCAGTGAACCCTCCGAGGATCGCGAGCGCCGCGGCCTCGCTGCCAGAACCAGTGAAGACGATCTCTCGTGGGCTCGACGCTCCGAAGGCCCTGGCCACCCGTTCTCTCGCAGCGTCGAGGCGTCTTCTCGCTGCGCGGCCGACCTGATGCACCGACGAAGGGTTTCCGGCCGTCTCGGCGAAAGCGTGAGAGAGGTGCTCGGCGACGGCCGGGAGCAGCGGCGCGCCCGCGTTGAAGTCGAGGAAGATCACGTCTCGTCCGAGAGGAGCGATACGCCGCGCTCACCCTCGACGCCGAATGCGGCCTTGAACCGGCGGACGACTTCACGCTTCATCTCGGCCCGGTGCTCGCGCTTGCCCACCAGCGGCAGGCGCGCGCCGGCCATGCTGCCGTGCCCTCCCGCCGATCCGCCGAGTCCCTCACACACTTCACGAATGAGCCTGCCCGCGTTCATGCGGCGATCGGAGCAGCGCAGCGACAGGTACAGCTGGCTGCGGTAGCTGCCTGAGGCGAGCGACCACTTGGCCTCTTCCAGGAAGGACAACCGCTCGGCCACCTCGGCCACCATGTCGGGCGAGTAGACCTCTCCGAGATCGGTGATCACCGCGCCGGTGAAGAGCCGCGCCTTCTCGATCGCGGCGTGGAAGAGGCGGAAGTAGCGGAGCGGAAGCTGCGGGTGCTCAATCTCGGCCAGCAGGTTGCGGTCGATGCGCGGGAACAGCCACAGGTAGCAGTCGACGTCAGGGTCGCGCGTCTGTCGCTCGAGGTCGCGCGTGTCGGCCTTGATGCCGTAGTAGAGCGCCGTCGCCAGCTCGGGCACCGGCTCGATTCGGGCTGCCCGTACGTACTCGGTGAGCAGGGTCGAGGTCGCGCCGTAGGAGTTCGAGCCGAGGTCCGCGAACGCGTTCACCACGCCGTCGTCGCGTGTCGGGTGGTGGTCGATCACGATGTCGGCGTTCACGCCTTCCGGCAGCGAGTGGTTCTTGACCGACTGCTGGGTGTCGACGAGCGCGAACAGGTCATACTGCCTCGCGTCCACCTGCGAGATCGGCAGGATCGGCAGCTTCAGGACGCGGACGAAGGCCGAGTTCTCGGCCCGTCCGATGATGCCGCCGTAGGCCACGTCGGTGGGAATGCCGAGCCGCGAGTGCAGCACCGTGGCCAGCGCCACGGCCGACGCCATCGAGTCGGGATCAGGGTTGTCGTGGGTCAGCACGAGCCCGCGCTTGCGGTGCTTGAACAGCTTTCGGAGCCGCTCCACCTTCGCCTTGGCGGAGAGGCTCGAGACCGTCATGGCGATGGCCGCGGAACCCAAGGCACGTCTCCGGTCAGCGGTACGCGCGACCGAGATCGCGGAAGTACTTGAGGCCGTTGTCGAGGGAGTTCTCCATCCAATCCATCAGGGCCTTCGAGAAGACGATCGGCGAGCCGCGGAAGGTGTCGAAGTACTCTTTGCGATCGGTCGACGGGATGATCACCGGCAACAGGCCGTTGCGAAGCAGGATGAAGTTGGACAGGAACCGCCCGACCTTGCCGCTGCCCTCGGTGAACGGGAACACCTGGATGAAGCCGTGCTGCACGCGCGAGGCCTGCATGATCGGGTGCAGCTCGCGGAAGTCGGCGCTCGCCGTCCAGTCGATGAGCTTCTCGAGGGCAGGCTGGATCTTCGAGGGCTGCGAGATCTCGTGCACGTAGGTGCGGTGCAGGGGCATGTCCTTGCGGAAGCCCTGCTTCTCACGCTCCTTGGCGAGCTCTTTCTCGGTGCGCTCACGGCGCTCGGCCAGCGCGCGGGCCTGCTGCGCGTCGGGCGTGTTGCCAGTGACGAGATCGTGAATGCGCTTCACGTACGTCATGGTGAGCGCGGCGTTCTTCTTCGAGGTCTTCGCTTCGTCGCGAATGAAATCGAGCGCCGCCTTGTGGTTGCGGATCTCCCAGACGATCGGGAGCAGGCTCGCCTCGGCCGCCACCGCGCCGGGGTGCAGCGCCGCCGACAGCTCGTGCACCTCGTAGACCGTTCCTTCGAGCGCGCTGTCGTGTCTCACCCACGACATCTCGAACCGGTCGAGGAAGTCCTGCACCTCCGGCCGCCGCTGGCCCAGGAGGTCTCTCAGCTGCCGCGTCTTGTCTTCGATCGACTGAAACCGCTCTTTCACAGGTCGGCGGTCTACCCGCTTTCACTGCATTCGTCGACCGAAAACAATCAAACTTTATGATTTTCCTCGGGAATTCAGGACGGGTAGGGCGGAGTGGGATGCATGCGAAGCACGCGCCGGCCCTCGGCGGAGCATGGGAATCGAACCCACCAGCCGACGCTCGCGCGCCAACTCAACGGTTTTGAAGACCGCACCGTTCACCAGACCGGAAGCTCCGCCGGGGAACGCGTGTAGCACGAAGGCACGGTCTCTCGAACTCTCTCAGTCGAGGCCGCGCTCGTAGAGTTCGTCTTCGTCGAGGCCGAGCAGATGGCCGACCTCGTGGAGCACCGTGATGCGGATCTCTTCGAGCAGCTCGTCGCGGCTGCGCGCGAAGCGCTCGAGGTTGTTCTGGTACAGCGTGATGCGAGCGGTCTCGTGATCGGCCGCGCTCACGGGGCTTCGCTCGTCGATGGCGTTGCCGCGAAAGACACCGAGGATGAGCGGCGAGAGGCCACCCTCCTTCAGATCGTCGTCCGACGGAATGGGCTGCACGTCGATCACGCAGTTGTCGAGGTGCGGCTTCGCGTGTTCCGGGAGCGCGGCGATCGCCTCTTGCAGCGCGCGGTCGAACGCTTCGGGGTCGAGGTGCACGGCCGGAGGAAAGTCTGCGGGGGCGAGCGCGGTGGCCTTGTCGAAGAAGGCCACCGGGTTCTCACCACGGCGCTCGGCGAGCAGCCCGAGGTAGTGATGCGCCCAGGGCTCGTCGGGGTACTCCTTCGCGAGGGACTGGTAGACCCGGCGAGCTTCGTCGAACCTCGCGAGCTCGAACAGCGCCTGTCCCTGCTCGAGCTGCGCCTCCGGGTGATGCGGGTCGACGTCGAGCGCGACCGCGAGGCTCTTGAGGGCGTCGGCGAAGTCTCCCAGCTGGTTGAGGGCCGTCGCGCGGAGCAGCTCGGACTCGAAGAGCAGCTCCTCGTCGCCGCGAATGAGCGGCGCGCCTTCTTCGAGCAGCTCGAGCCCCTGCTCGATCAGCTCACGATCGTCTTCGGCTTCACGAATGAGCAGATCTGCCTCGGCGAGGACCCAGGCCGGGTTCCTCGGCTCGAGCTCACGCAGCCGCTCGTAGGTGTCGACGGCCTCCTGCAGATCGCCGGCGGTGCGGTGCGAGACGGCCTTCAGATCGAGCGCGTCGACGTTGTCGGGTTCGTCGCGGAGCATCTGCTGGGCGATCGTCAGGGCGTCGTCGGCGTTGCCGGCTTCCAGCGCGTCTTCGGCGCGTTCAATCAGCTTGACGAAGCGGGCGTTGGGCACGCCGCTTTGTCAGGGCGGCGCTATCGAAAGTCAATCGCGAGTGGTACACCCCGAGCCCATGTCGGAGCCTGAAGCCCCGCCAGATCGACAGCGTTCCGTTCTCGTCGTCGACGATGATGAGTCCACGCTGCAGATGGTTGGCACGTTCCTGCGGCGTCAGGGCTATCGCACCCTCACCGCCCCGAACCCGATTCGGGCGCTCGAGATCCTGCAGACCGAGTCCTTTCACCTCGTGATCACCGATCTGATGATGCCGCACGTCGATGGCATCGCCTTCACGCAGCAGATTCACGCGTTGCCGAACCACGCCCACGTCCCGGTCATCTTGATCACGGCCTACGGCAACGACGCGCTGACCGATCAGAGCATGCGCCAGGGGGTCGCGTTGACCTTGTCCAAGCCGCTCCAGCTGTCGAAGCTGCTCGACCTGGTGGGCTTCGCGACGCATTGATTCAGGCTCGCGCCGTCGGAACTCGGGGCAGGCTTTCGCCGTTGACTTTGGGCGCCGGCTCCTTAGGTTGGCGCTCGCCCTGTGCGAGTGCTAACCGCACGATCGCAGGAACATTGAACTCACGTTATTTCAGGAGGTTGACGTCATGGCTGCCAAAGAGATCCATTTCCACCAGGGCGCGCGCGAGCAGATTCTCCGCGGCGTTCGCATTCTGGCTGACGCGGTCGCGGTCACGCTCGGGCCCAAGGGCCGCAACGTGGTGCTCGAGAAGTCCTTCGGGTCGCCGACGATCACCAAGGACGGCGTCACTGTCGCCAAGGAGATCGAGCTCGAGAACAAGTTCGAGAACATGGGCGCGCAGATGGTGAAGGAGGTCGCTTCGAAGACCTCTGACATCGCCGGCGACGGCACCACGACGGCCACCGTGCTCGCTCGCGCGATCTACGAAGAGGGCCTCAAGCTCGTCGCGGCTGGCCACAACCCGATGGACCTCAAGCGCGGCATCGACCAGGCCGTCGCGGTCGTCATCGCCGAGGTGAAGAAGCTGTCGAAGCCGGTCAACGGCAAGAAGGACATCGCTCAGGTCGGCACGATCTCGGCCAACGGCGACGACACCATCGGCAACATCATCGCCGAGGCGATGGAGAAGGTCGGCAAAGAAGGCGTGATCACGGTCGAAGAGGCGAAGGGCCTGGAGACCGAGCTCGAGGTCGTCGAAGGTATGCAGTTCGACCGCGGCTACATCTCGCCGTACTTCGTCACCAACCGCGAGCGCATGCTCACCGAGCTCGATGACGCGTACCTGCTCATCAGCGAGCGGAAGATCTCGAACATGCAGGACATGATCCCCGTGCTCGAGCAGGTCGCCCGCGCTGGCAAGCCGCTGCTGATCATCGCGGAGGAGATCGAGGGTGAGGCGCTGGCGACGCTGGTCGTCAACAAGCTGCGCGGCGTGCTCAACGTGGCCGCCGTGAAGGCCCCCGGCTTCGGCGATCGCCGAAAGGAGATGCTCAAGGACATCGCCGTGCTCACTGGTGGCACCGTCGTCAGCGAGGAACTCGGCACCAAGTTCGAGAGCCTCACGCTCAACGATCTCGGCAAGGTGAAGAAGATCACGATCGACAAGGACAACACGACCCTCGTCGACGGCAACGGCCAGAAGAGCGAGATCGACGGGCGCATCAAGCTCATCCGCACGCAGATCGACGAGTCGACCAGCGACTACGACAAGGAGAAGCTCCAGGAGCGTCTCGCGAAGCTCGTGGGCGGCGTGGCCGTGATCCACGTCGGCGCGGCGACCGAGACCGAGATGAAGGAGAAGAAGGCTCGCGTCGAAGACGCCATGCACGCGACCCGCGCGGCCGTCGAAGAGGGCATCGTCCCTGGCGGCGGTGTGGCGTACATCCGCTGCTTGCCTGCGCTCGATGCGATGAAGCTCGGTGGCGTGATGGACTTCGGCGTCGAGATCATCCGCAAGGCGATCACCCAGCCCCTGTGGAAGATTGCCACCAACGCTGGCGCCGAGGGCGCGGTGGTGGTGAACAAGGTCAAGGAAGGCACCGGCGCGTTTGGCTACAACGCGCGCACGGACGCCTGGGAAGACCTCGTGAAGGCTGGCGTCATCGACCCGGCGAAGGTCTCGCGATGCGCCCTGCAGAACGCGGCCTCGGTCGCGTCGCTGCTCCTCACCACCGAGGCGATGATCGCTGACGCACCCAAGAAGAAGGCGGGCAAGGGCGGCGGTGGTGGTGGCGGTCCCGACTACGGCGGCGACGACATGGACATGTGAGTCGCCTGGCTCACGACTGACGTGAACGAAGCCCCGGTGGGCTCCTCCGATGGAGTCGCCGGGGTCTTCGTGTTTCTGAAGCAGGTGCGCGCGCGCGGCGCGGTGTGTACGAAGGGCGCCATGCGTTCGACGATCGTGGCGTGCTTCGTGGTGCTGACGGGCTGTGGGCAGATGATGATGACGGTCGACGCCGGACCGCCCGAGCTGATCTGCGACCCGGCGGTGACGATGCCCGTGACGCTCTCAGCGACCGTGCAGGCGCAGATCTTCGATAAGCAGTGCAAGAGCTGCCACAACGCGTTCGACGCCTCCAACGGCGACTACAGCGATGCGACGCGCACGGCAGCGGCGGTGGCGAAGAACTCGAAGGTGGCGCCTGGGCTCAAGGTCCTCGACCCGAAGAACCTCGGCAAGAGCGTGCTGTGGCTGAAGCTCAACGGCCGGAAGGGGCCGGCAGGCGAGGCGCTCGGCGGCGTCATGCCTCCCGGTGGCGCGTTGCCGGCCGATCAGCAGAAGCTGGTGAAAGACTGGATCTGCACCGGCGGGACCTGAGTCAGTCGGTCGACGCCTCACCAGACTCGCCGCAGCGGCATTCCAGTCCTGCCACGGTGCGCACAAACCCGCGCAGCCCACCTCGACTCGGCTACTTCTTCTTCGGGGCTTTTGGATCCTTCGCAGGGGCGGGCGCCGGGGCCGCGGGGAAGTTCGCGTCGAGCACCTTCTTCGCGCTCGACTTCACCTGCTCGCTCTTCGAGTTCTTCAGCACGTCGAGCAGGGCTTCCTTCGCGACGCCGGTCTTCACGTCGTCGAGCGAGTCCAGCATCATCTCGCGAATGTCGTCGCCGTTGAACGCGTCGTCGGTCACCAGCACGGCGATCATCGGGGCAAAGTCGGGGTTGTCGCGCAGCGCCTTGTTGTCGGCGAGGCGGTTGAAGAGCTGGCGGGTGAGCTCGGGGTTGCTCGCGTTCTGCATGAGCAGCTCCTTGATCGACGCGATCACCTCGGGGCCTTCCATCGAGCCGAGCGCCTCGGCGGTGCGGCGGAAGAAGGGGTAGCCGCGGCCCTTCTGCGTGACGATGGCCGACTTCAGCGAGGCCAGCGCGGCGGCGGTGTTGATGCGGGCGGCTCCGCCGGCGAAGGCGCCGAGGAAGTTGATGTCGATCTCGCGCTTGCCGAGCTGCTCCAGAATGTACGCGTGCCCGTCCGGAGCCTCGGTCTTGCCGAGCATCTCGAGCGCCGCGCCACGAACGCGGATGTAGCCGAGCGGATCGTCGTTCAGGTTCTCGGGCTTCTTGGCGAGCTTGAGGCCGATGGCGGCGAAGTCCTTCGGCAGACGCTTGAAGCGTGAGTCGGTGAGGCGCTTCATCACGGCCTCGCGCACGTAGGGCGACGGGTCCTTCGCGAGCAGATCGAGGATCGCGTTGAGCGCGGCGTCGGTGGGGCGTGCTTCGGCCTCCATCTTCGGGTTGCCGAGCTCGCCGAGCAGGTTCCACGCGGCGATCAGGCGCCAGGTCGGATCGGGATCGTACCGGCACGCGTCGATCCACTGCTCCTCCGAGACGGTCGTCTTGTTCACGCGCACCAGCGCGCCGAAGTCTTCGTTCCAGTTGATCCACTGCGGCGCCGCCGGCACGTCGAAGGTGACCTTCACCTCGGGCTTGTCGACGAGGATCGTCTGCTTCACCGTGTACTGCGGCTCGTTCTCGCGGTGGATGACGATGGGCAGCTTGAAGGTGAACGGGCCCTTCTCTCCGGGGTTCGAGTTCTGCTGGCGAATCGTCACCGTCACCTGCGAGCCGCCGAAGCTGAACTCCGGGGAGATGACCGGGTAGCCCTTCTTGTTGACCCAGCTGTCCTTGAAGCCCTTCAGGTCCTTGTCCTTCTCCTTCTTGTTGGCCTCGAGCACGGCCTTGAAGAAATCGTCGGTGGTGGCGCTCTGGTACGCGTACTTCTCGAAGTAGGCCTTGAGGCCGGCCTTGAACTCCTTCTGGCCGAGCCACAGCTCGAGCATGCGCGCGACCGAGGCGCCCTTGCGGGTGGTGACGGCGTCGGACGACTCGGCGGCGGTAGCGCCCTTCATCACGAGCGCGTGGGAGCGCGGGCCGTCTTCCTGGCGGAAGTAGTCTTCGACGATCGCGACGGTGCGCTCGACCTCGACCTGCTCGTTGCCGTTGGCGTCGTCGTAGGTGAGCTCGCCGAGGTGGGTCGTGATGCCTTCGTCGAGCCAGATCTCGTCCCACCACTTGCTGGTGACGAGGTTGCCGAACCAGTGGTGCGCCATTTCGTTCGAGAGGAGCTTCATCACGACCGGGCGCGCGAGCTGATCGTTCTTCACCTCGACGTTCACCTTCGACTCACGCATGAAGATGAGCGAGGTGTTCTCCATGCCGCTCCAGAAGAAGCGGGGCAGGGCGACGATGTCGAGCTTGGGCCAGCCGTACTTCGCGCCCGTGTAGCCGACCTGGAAGTTCCACAGGCTCTTGAGCTCGTTCACCACCACCCACGCGCGATCCTTGCGGCCCGGTGCGACCCACATCGTCGACGGCAGGTCTTCGTTGATCACCACCGGCTCGAACTGGCCGATCGCGATGCCCGTGAAGTACGTGGAGTGCGGCTTCTCCTGCTTCCACTCGACGCGGCGCAGGTTCTTGCCGGTCTCCTGGAAGACCTCGTCCTTCGTCTTCACGCCGTTCGAGAGCACCGTGTAGCGGCTGTCGACGATCGCGTAGAGCTCGAAGGCGGCCTTGTCGCCGGGCTGATCGTTGTTGGGGAAGAAGCGCTGGGCGAAGTGGGGCTGAAAGTGCGTGAAGTAGTACGGCAACAGCTTGTCGTTCTCGGCGTCCTTCACCTGAAAGAAGCCTTCGTGCTGGGTGCCGGCCTTGCCGGAGTACGAGATCTCGACGGTGACCACCTTGTTCGCGATCAGGCCCGGAGCCTTCAGCGTCAGCGTGCCGGTGCGGGTCTCGGGATCGTATTTGGGTGATGGCGTGGCGGGCTTCCCGTCGATGAGCGCGAAGTCAACCTTGAGATCGTACGCGTCGAACTCGAGCTCACCCGTGGCCTTGGTGATCTTCAGCTTCGCGATCAGCTTGTTCTTGAACGTGCCGTCCTCGGCGAGCGTCGTCTCGACGCGATAGCTCTGCGCGTCGTAGGGGCGGTTCTTGGGCAGGAAGGCGGCCGGGTTTCCAGCAGCCAGGACGGAAGCGACCAGGAGGGAGATCGTCATGTCGCGGCTTCTATGCGATCTGCTCCATCACCGCATCGAAGACGAACAACAGCTCACGACGCGTCGCGCGGCTCGGTCGGCAGCAACCCACCGGGAGGATCCACGGGGGCTAGCCAGATCACGGCGAGCGGCGGGAGCGTGAGCGACAATGAACCCGGCTGACCATCCCACGGGCGGCGATCGGCTTTGCGCGGAGCGTTGGAGACTCCTGAGCCGCCGAAGCGGTGATCGTCGCTGTTGAGGATCTCGGCCCACCACCCGCCGCTGGGCACGCCGACGCGATAGTCGTGACGGACCTCAGGCGTGAGGTTGGCGATGCAGACGACCTCACGGTACGGGTTCCGGCCGCGGCGGACGAAGGCGTAGACGCTGACGTCGGCGGTGTCGGCCTGAATCCACTGGAAGCCCTGCGGGTGGAAGTCGGTCTCGAACAACGCGCCCTCGTGCCGGTAGCCCTCGTTGAGCGCCGCGACGAGCGCCATCAACTGCGCGTGCGGCGCTTGCTGGAGGAGGTGCCAGTCGAGTGATCGGCCGTCGCTCCACTCCTGGCGTTGGCCAAACTCGCCGCCCATGAAGAGCAGCTTCTTGCCCGGGTGCGCCCACATCCACGCGTAGAGCGCGCGCAGGTTGGCGAACTGCTGCCACTCGTCGCCGGGCATCTTGCCGAGCATCGACTTCTTGCCGTGCACCACCTCGTCGTGGCTGAGCGGCAACACGAAGTCTTCGGAGTACGCGTACAGGAGCCCGAAGGTGAGCTGATGGTGATGCCAGCGCCGGTGAATCGGGTCCTTCTCGAAGTACTTCAGGGTGTCGTGCATCCACCCCATGTTCCACTTGTGGGTGAAGCCGAGGCCGCCCTGCGCGGCGGGCCGTGAGACGGCGGGCCACGACGTCGACTCCTCGGCCATCACGACGACCTCGGGGTGCTGCCTGCGCATCACTTCGTTGAGCTCGCGGAGGAAGAGGATCGCCTCTTCGTTCTCGCGGCCACCGAAACGGTTCGGAACCCACTCCCCCGCGGCGCGCGAGTAGTCGAGGTAGAGCATCGAGGCCACCGCATCAACCCGGAGCCCATCGATGTGGTACTCCTCGGCGAGGAAGAGCGCGTTGGCGATGAGGAAGTTGCGCACTTCGTTTCGCCCGAAGTTGAAGATGAGCGTGCCCCAGTCGGGGTGCGCGCCCTTTCTCGGGTCGGCGTGCTCGTACAGCGCGGTGCCGTCGAACTGCGCGAGGGCGAAGGCGTCGCGCGGGAAGTGGCCGGGCACCCAGTCGACGATCACGCCGATGCCTGCGGCGTGCATGGTGTCGACGAAGAAGCGGAAGTCGTCGGGGTGGCCGAAGCGAGCGGTGGGCGCGTAGTACGAGCTGACCTGGTAGCCCCAGCTGCCGCCGTACGGGTGCTCTGAGATCGGCAGCAGCTCGATGTGCGTGAAGCCGAGCCTGGTGACGTGCTCCGCGAGGTGGGGCGCCAGCTCGCGCCAGGTCATTGGCCGGTTGCCTTCTTCCGGGACGACGCGCCACGAGCCCGCGTGGAGCTCGTAAATGCTCATCGGCTGCTTGCTGCGGTCGGCCTTCTTTCGGCGCTCGAGGAACTCGTCGTCGTTCCATCGGTAGTGGTGGAGGTGATGAACGACCGAGGCCGTGAGCGGCGGCACCTCGGTGCGGAAGGCCATCGGGTCGGCCTTCATGAACGGCGCGCCTTCTCGCGGATGAATCTCGTATTTGTAGCGGGTGCCTTCGCTGACGTCGGGCACGAAGAGCTCCCACAGGCCGCTCTGGCCCATCGACCGCATCGGGTTCAGCCGGCCGTCCCAGCCGTTGAAGTCGCCGACGACGCTGACGCCCTCGGCGTTCGGAGCCCAGACTGCGAAGGACGTGCCGAACACGCCCTGGTGCTGCATCGGGTGGGCGCCGAGGCGTTCCCAGAGGCGGCGGTGGGTGCCTTCTCCGACGAAGTGGAGATCAGCGGCGCCAAGCGTCGGGACGAACGTGTACGGGTCGCGGAGCGTGAACGACGCGCCTCCCGGGTAGTCGACATGTACGATGTACGAGGGGATTTCTTTCGTCGGCAGCCGGCCCTCGAAGATGCCGGGGTAGTCGGGGCGGGGCTTCAGCAAGTGCTTCTTGCCGAGCGCTTCGATCTCGACGCGGAAGGCCTCGGGGCGGAAGACGCGCACGAAGACGTCGGTGGGGGTCTGGTGGGCTCCGAGGACTGAGTGCGGGTTGCCGTGTCGCAGTGAAACCAGTCGCGCCAACGCCTCGTCTGACATGGGCGCGGACTCACCACAGGATGTCGGGTGGGGCAATCGCGATGAGTCATGTCGACGAAGGCGAGGGTCTCGAGTTCCGTGTCGAAGCCCAGCCGTGATGAGGGGTCGAACGGCTGAGGGCGCTGGTGAAAGAAGGCCTCGAGTCGCCGATCGTCTGGTCATCGACGTGGGCTGAGTTCAAGCGCGCGACCCTGGCGAAGGCGCGCGCGCCGAAAAGACCAACTCACTCCTTCGGGAGTACGAGGTGAATTCGTCCGCGCTGCCTCGCGGCCACTGCGCGTGCGGCGAACGCTCCGTACGCTTCGTCGGCGCCGAACTCGAGCGGGGTCGAGTTGTCGACTGGCTTCAGGTCGAGAAGGACCGCTGATTCCCTCGACGTTTGAATCCGGCCGAGGACGGGCCGGTCGAGCCATCAGGATTCGACGAGCGCCAACTGCACGCTGTCTCCATCGTTCGCCAGCTGGCGGAAGACTGGTGCGAGGCGCGAGCCGGTCCGATTGGGGGCTGCAACGACGATCGGATGGAACGTGGCGCCTGAATCGTTGGCGGCGTCGTGCAGTTCCTTGAACAAGTGAATCATCCGCTTGAGGCCTGCCGAGATCTCCTGCACTTCGATCGTCTTCTGGCCCAGCCGGATGCCGTCTTCCGAAACCTGCACCACCGGCGCGAGTTCGAGTCGGTCGGGGCCTCGAATCTGTGGCGCGACGTTCGGCATGCCGCAAAGAAGGCACCACTCTGGATCAAAGTGGAGTCGTTGCATCGTTGCCTCTGGGTAGAACGGGAGGGCCTCGAGGGTGAGAACTGCGCTCGCTGCCAGCAAGACCAACGACGCGACGACTTGTCGCAACGTCGAGGTTGGCTTCGACGGCGCAAGGGACGCTGCGACGAGTGCGCTGAGCACAGCGAGAAGGAGCAGCGCACCGAATGCCAGCCCGACGAGGCGAAGGCCCTGTGTTGTTTCGGCACCTGCGAGCCAAAGGTCCTCGCGAAAGGAAATTGGCATGTACACTCGTGCGATCGGGAAGAGTTGATTGGTGAGGAAGGCGTAACGCCCGAGTCCGACGGTGAGGGTCGTGAGGCTCAACCCCGAGGCCACTGCGCTCACTCGAGCGGCGAGACCAAATCCTGCCACACCCAGAACGCGCGAAAGCGCCACGCCAGCGATCACGAACATGACGGCGAGCAGCGAGCCCGCGAGTATCGCGTGCTCGGTAATCTGTCGTACAGCCATCTCCGGGAACGCCAGGGTCGTTGGGGTCGGTCCCGAGGTGAGCAGGTCGCGCTCCTGCTTGACGAGCAGCCTCGCTCCGAAGGCGAACCAACTCAGCGTCGTGATGATGCTGCCTGTTGAAACGGCAAGAAGCAGCCACGGGTTCGTGTTCTTTGCCCGGAGCAGCACTCCAACCTGACTCGCGATGCCAACGAGGAGCACGACGGCCGTGACTGCAAGAGAGCTGCCGTTCGACTCGAGATCGCGAGCGAAGGTCTGGACGGATTCCAGCGTCTCCTGCGCAACGGACGACAGGCTCACTTCCAGATCACCGAGGCGACGAGCATGTCCACCATGACCGCGATGAACGAGCCGTGCGCAAACAGTGAGAACCCGACCGAAGCGACGAAGACGATCGCTGAGAAAGCCAGAAGCCAGCGCGCGAGCAGCTGCGACGGGTCGCAGCTGCGACGGCTCGCAGCTAGCGGAGCGACAGGCTCAGGTCGCCGCGGAACACTTCTCCACCGTCGGCGCTGTTGCCCGTCACGTACACGCCGGCGTCGCGCACCATCACCAACAACGACAGCGGATCAAACGTGCCCGCCGAGCCCGTGCCCATCGCGTTGAGCGGCAGCGGAACGATCGGGTCTCCGGTTCCTCCCTGGCTCACCGACGCGCTCGCCACCGGTCCGCTCTCGGTCCAGTCGAACTCGAACGAGCCCGCCACGGGAATGAAGCCACCGTCGGTCTCGAGCACCAACTGACCGCCGCCGCCGTACTGTCCGTTCGATCGCCGGACGAACTGCGTGAAGCCGATGATGCTCCCGCGCGGAACGATCTGGCCGCGGATTTCTCCCGTCCGCTGAGCCGCAGAGGCCAACAGGAACGAAGTCCCGAACGCCGAGACCGCCTCCGCTTGCGATCGACTCAACGGCACGCTGCCTGAGAACGGGCTGGTGATGCCGCCATCATTCAACACGATGAAGTTGAAGACGCTCCGGCCGGCGGGGGCGCCGATCATCAGCACTGCGGCCGTCGGCGCGAGGTTGGTGAACGTCATCGACCACGAGAGCGACGTGCCCGCGTCGTCCTGCGATAGCTTCACGCTTGCCTGGCCGCTGGCCATCGTCGTCAGCGGAGGGATGATCTGCCCGCCCGAGAGGCGCGCCGTGTAGTCGCCGGGGATCACGCGCCGGGGCTGCAGGCCACCGTCTCCGCTGGTTCCGCCACCCGCACCGCCACCACGCCCCGCGTCCATCGGCCCGAAGGAGGGGAACGTGGGCAACGTCGACTTCACGACGCACCGGCCGTCGTCGCAGGTGAGCGTGCTCTTCGACGAGATCTTCAGGCAATCGAACTGATCGACGCACTCCTCGGAGCAACCAAGGACGGACAGCGCGACAGCAAGCACCACGTGACGTCGAAGCATCGCGGGCCCTTGTATCGAAGGGCTCGAAGGGTTTCATCGGAAAGGCACCCCTTCCCTTAGGAGCCGACTGACGAGTAGGAGCCGTATGGTGCGCGTCCTCGTCGGTTTCGTCGCGGTGGTGCTGGTGGCCTGTGGTCCCGTCGCGGCACCCACCGGGCCGGTTCGTTCCTGCGAGCAGGTGATTCGGTTCGCGCCGGCGATGAGTCGTGACGCCGTGGGGGTCCGCGGAGAGTGGAACTCGTTCGCGGTCGAGCCGATGACCCGTCGCGCCGATGGAACGTGGGAGTGGCGCAAGGTGCTCGAGCCGCGCGTTTCTGGTTACGCGTATCGAATCGATCTCGGTAACGACGAGCAGATCCTCGACCCCTCGACGGGCTTCACGCGGTGGGTCGGCCAGACGGAGCACTCGCGGCTCTTTGTTCCCGATTGCGCGACGCCGTTGCTCGAGGTCTCGAACTTCCAGGCCACTGCGACTGGCTCTCTCACCGTCGCGCTCACCGCGAAGCTGGGCTCCGCGAAGTCACCGCTCAAGGCGCCGCGTCTGACGCTCGATGGCGCTCCGCAAACGACGCCCTTCGATCGACTCACGGGCGCTGTCTCTTTCGAGGCGTCGGGGCTGGCCGTCGGCAAGCACACGGTGAAGGTGACCCTCGAGGATGACGCCGGGAGGATCGCCGAGCCGGTGCTCCTGCCGTTCTGGGTCGAGCCCGAGCCGTTCAAGTGGGAGGAGTCGATCCTCTACTTCGTCTTCACCGATCGCTTCCGTGATGGCGATCCGTCGAACAACCGCACCACCGCAATGGTCGCGACGCAGGCGAACTACCAGGGCGGTGACTTCAAGGGCATCACGCAGGCCATCGAAGACGGCTACTTCGATCGGCTCGGCGTTCGCGCGCTGTGGCTCTCGCCTCCCGACGCGAACCCCGATGGCGCGTTCGATGGCTCGTACAACCAGAAGTACACCGGGTACCACGGCTACTGGCCCAGCAAGCCGCGCGCGGTGCAGTCGCGCTTCGGCACGCTCGACGATCTGAAGGCGCTCACGAAGGCGGCCCACGCGCGTGGGATTCGTGTTCTCACCGACCTCGTCCTCAACCACGTGCATGAGCAACACCCGTACGTGGCGCAGCACCGTGACGACGGCTGGTTCAACATCGGCAACGGCTGCGTCTGCGGAACGAACGGCTGCGGGTGGGAAGAGAAGCCGCTGGTCTGCGCGTTCACCAACTACCTGCCTGACTACAACTGGCGGAACACCGCGATGGGCGATCAGTTCGCGGCGGACACGCTGTGGTGGCTCGAGGAGGCCGATCTCGACGGCTTCCGCCTCGACGCCGTGAAGCACCTCGACCACATCGGCGGGCGCACGGTGAACCAGCACCTCGCGAAGATCAGCGCGATCACCGGCGTCGACTATTACCTCGTCGGAGAGACCTTCACGGGCGCCGACGGCCGCTCGCAGATCCGCGCGTACATCGGCCCGCAGGAGCTCGATGGGCAGTTTGACTTCCCGCTCTACTGGCCGGTGGTGCAGGCGTTCGCCCGTGGCGACTCGCTGGTGCCGGTCGACGAAGCCGTCCGCGTGAACGAGGGGTACTACACGCCGGAGACGATCAACTCTCCGTTCCTCGGCAATCACGACGTCGCGCGCTTCATCTCGATCGCCGCGAATCAGATCGAGAACGACGCCGCCGGTCAGGCCTGGGGCAACAACAAGCCATCTCCCACCATTGACAGCGACGAGCCGTTCCAGCGCCTGAAGTGGGGCTTCGCGTTCATCCTCACGCAGCCCGGCGTGCCACTCATCTACTACGGCGACGAGGTCGGCCTGCCCGGCGCCGGCGACCCTGACAACCGCCGCCCGATGAAGTGGACGGGGCTGTCATCGCGTGAGGCCGATCTGCTCCAGTTCATGCAGCGTGTCGGCACCGCACGCAGACAGAGCAAGGCGCTCAAGCTCGGCGTGCGAGACACGCTGATCATCGAGCCCGATCTCTACGTCTTCCAGCGCGCGACCAACGACGATGGCGCGGTCGTCGCGATCAATCGGGGCGGGGAGCGCTCCGTGACGCTGAGCCTGAGGCGGACGCTGGCGCGGCTGCCGGTGACCCTGAAGGACGCCGTCTCAGGACGCATGGTGACGATTCCGTCGTCGGGCCGGCTCACGATTCCGGCCCGGTCGACGATGGTGCTCGTCAAGCCTTAGTCCCGCGCGCACGACATCGAGCCGCTGGTGCAGAACCAGCCACGCCAGGCTCCGCTCGCGAGGCAGCGACGAACTGCGTCGTTCTTCGCGTCGGTCTGACTGCTGCCGGAGCCCACGAATCGAATCGTCCTGTTCTCGCCGCTCGAGTACTTCGTGAAGGTGCAGGAGTACGGGACGAGGGGCTCGAGGGCGCAGTAGTCGGCCGCGCCGCTGCAGAAGGTGCTCGTCCACGAGGCGCTGGAGCATTGGCTCTGCGCGTCGCTGACCGCCGAGGCCCGGGTGCTGCCCGTGCCGTAGGTCTCCATCGTCACGGACTGATCGTTCGACCAGCGGCGCAGGGAGCAGCCCATCGTCTGCTGCGGTGTTGAGGGCGTGGCCGAGCGGCCCTTGCACGCGTTCGCGCACGTGGCGGTGGGCCCCTGGCAGGTGTTGTTGAGGCAGTAGCGCGCGGTGTCCCACGTGGTGCCGTCGGCGCACTGGCAGGAGTACGCCTGGCACGTCGACGCCTGCGAGCACGACGCGCCTGTCCCTGCGCCTGCGCTGCCACCGACGGTGTTGCTCGTCGGAGGTTGCCTGGTGCCGAGGCGGTCCTTGCACGCGTTGGAGCAGGTCGCCGCTTCTCCCTGGCAGACGTTGTTGAGACAGAACCGCGCCGTGTCCCAACGGGTGCCGTCACCGCACGAGCACGAGAAGGCCGCGCAGCTCGTCGACTGGGTGCACGAGAGTCCGCTGGTGCCGCTCGTCACGGGAGAAGAGCCCCTCGACGTGTCGTCGACTCCACCACAGCCCAGCATCGACACCATCACCACCGCACCAACGAACGCTGATCGCATTGAGTTCCTCGCCGTGCCCGAGATGGGCGACATCGGTTCGGCGGGAATTGGGGGCAGGGGTGGGATTCCGTCACGCCATTCGCTACCTGCTTCGGCGGCGCTTCTCTTCCGTGGGCGCTGAACGGGGTGTGGGTAACGGCATTCCGCTCAAGCCCCGAAGGTAGTCGGCGGTATTCAACGTTGCCGGCTCGCGCCAGGTGGGTGAAGGAGTCCAGTATTTGCGGTTGCTCGGCGTCCAGTCGCTCGGGCGCAGCCAGCTCTTCCTCGATGGCGAAACACAGGCGCTGACGGTCGATTGCGCGAAGCGATGACAGACCTGATCGCCGCGACAGTCCGTCGGCGCAAAGCAGACCTTGAAGCAGAGTCTCATCGTCATGGTCGCGTCGGTCACGCAGGTCGAACCGAACGGGCATGCGCATTGGTTGTTGCAGAGCTCTCGAAGGGACGGGTCGTACCAGCCGACGCCCGGGAGCGTCTCGACGCAGTGCTGGCCGATGAAGTTGCTCTCAGGCCCGTACATGCAAAATGCGGGAGGCGGCAGGCTCCCGCCATCGCGAGAGCACGGCGCGCCGAAGTCCAGCGGCGGCCTCCATGGATACGGAACTGGGTCGCGGTGCTGCGTGAGGACCAACGCGACGAGAACGACTCGACCCACTCAGGCCGGCTTCGGCTTGTAGAAGATCAACATCGAGTAGCAGTGAAACTCGTTGTCGCTCGACTGCATCACGACGCGATCGACGATCTCGAGATCGGCGTTGCTCTTGATCCACCGGTTGATGTTCTCGCTCAGCTCTTCGCGTTCTTTCGCCTTCGTCGCTGAAAACACCTTGACGCCAGTGAACATGCGCTGCTTATCCCATGCGGCTCGCGAGCCAGACAAGGGCCCAGAAATCACATGCTGATCGACCTCCACGTTCACTCGTACCTCTCGCGCGACTGCCCGCTCGATCCCAAAGCAGTCCTCGCGCGCGCGGAGTCGTTCGGCCTCGACGGCGTCGCCTTCACCGAGAGCAACACGCAGGACGGCTGCGACGAGCTCTTCGATCTGCAGCGCACGACGAAGCTGAAGATCTTCGTGGGGCTCGAGCTCGCGACGGACAAGGGCCAGTACCTCTGTTTCTTCGAGAAGCCCGACCGCGCGCCCGAGCCGGTGCAGCTGTGGGGCAGCAACCGGGAGAAGGCGTGGAGCGCGGACGAATGCCTCCCGCGCCTCAAAGCCCTCGGCGCCGCCATCGTCGCCGCGCGTCCCTACGACAAGGACCTCGGCTTCCCTGCGAACGACTACGTCAAGACGCTCAAGCTCCTCTCGGCGGTCGAGGTCTACAACCCGAAGGTGCGCATGGGCGCCAACGAGCTCGCGCTCGAGGCGTCGGAGTCGATGAAGCTCCCCGGCGTCGCCGGCAGTGACGCGCGCGCCTCGCTCGACGAGATCGGCTACGCCGCGACGCTCTTCAAGAAGCCGGTGAACACGCAGGTCGAGCTGGTGAAGGCGCTGCTCGGCACCGACTACGTCCCCGTGCAGATGGGCGCGTTGCCGCACCTGCGCCGTCCCGGTGAGGCGAAGCAGGAAGAGCAGCAGCGGAAGAAGAAGAAGAAGCGCCGCTGGCCGCGGTGATCACGCGTCAGGTGGAGCCAGTCGCTCCAGCACCAGCGCGACGAAGCTCGACGCTCCGCTGAACACCCAGCCCAGGTGCGTGCCGCAGTTGGTGCACATCGCGAACTGCCACTGATGACCGGCGAACCAGGTCGCGTCGCTGGTGGGCGCTCCGTCGGCCGTGGCGCCAGGCGCCGTCTGGAAGCACCCGAAGAGGAAGGCGAACGCGTTCGGGTTGAGGCGGAGGTGGACGTGCCGACCGTCGACCTCGATGCGCTGGTCGGCGGTGGTGATCGCTGCGAGGCACTTGCGACATCGCCACGGCCTCTCGGGCGCGGCCTGCGACTGGCTCGATTCGGCCTCGGGAGACAGCGCCTGGCTCACCGCGACTCCTTCTCTCCCGGTCGAACGTCGTCGGGAAAGCCCAACGAGACGGTGCTCTGGCCAAGGCCCTGAAGGCCATTGTGCCAGCGCTTCGCGCCGTCTGCAGAGAAGCAGTCGATGGCGCCGGCTCTGGCGACGAAGAGGAAGTCTCCGTCGAGCACCATGGTGGCGAGGTCGCTGCTCGCGGTGGTCTGGACTCTGCGCAGTTCGCGACCGGTTACGGAGTCGAGCCAGGACACGTCCCGGGAGCCTGTCGCGTAAAGCACGCCGCCGCTCACCAGAAGCTCGACCGGGCTGCCACCCCACGAGTCCTCGAGCGTGGCGCGCCAGCGCTCGACTCCCGTCGCACGGTCGAGCGCGATGGCGTGTCCTTTGATTCCGATGATGAGCAGCGATCGATCGTCAGGCGATGGAGTCGTCATGCCGCTGCGCCATCGCAGCTCTCCGCGACGCGCGACTACTTGAGCTCGGCGACCTTGCCGTCCCGCAGCACGGCCTGCTTGCGGCCGTCGGCGTAGGTCCACGTCTCTTTCTTCACCGCGCCTTCGAGCTCGAACGTCTTTCGATCAGGGTAGCCCCAGGCCATCTCGAGCGCGTCAGCCGGCATCTCGACGATCGCCTTCTTCTCGAGCACCGCGGCGCGCACCGACTCGGAGAAGCCGTCGAGCAAGGGCTTGAGGTTGTCCTTCGAGAGGTAACGATTGACCTCGCTCGTCACCTCGTTCTCGTCCTTCAGGCCGGGTCGCAGCACCAGCACGTACGGAGGACTCTGCTTCGGTGTGCCGGCCACATCGAGGAACACCCAGGCGAGCGTCCTGGGCGTGTACAGCACGCGCTCGCTCATCGCGTAGGCGGTGGGGAACTCGACCTTGAGCACCCGCACGGGCGTCCCCGGCGCGAAGATGCGCTCCACCGGCCCCGGGCTCACCGGCGAGCCGTCGGGGTTGTTCAACATGCGCACCTGATCGGGGCTGACCGGTGAGAGCAGCCTTTTGGTGGAGTCGCCGAAGAAGGGGGTGCCGTAGAAGGCGATGCGCAGGAAACGCTCCTCGCCCGCGAGCGAGCGCTGCAGCGCGGCCGCCTGGGCGGGAGGGACGAACACCTGCGACGTCGCGCAGCCGCTCGCGGCGATCACGACTCCGAGCAGGGCGCCCTTCACGCGGCGCTCGCCGACGAGCCGCCCGATCCCGCGCCGCCAGAGGAGCCACCCGTGCTGCCTCCGCCGCTCGACGATCCACCCGACGAACCGCCTGATGATCCACCTGTCGAACCTCCCGAGGTCCCGCCAGACGTGGCCGCCGGCGTCGCGGGACCAGTCCCTGACGACGATCCCGAGCCCGAGGCTCCGCCAGACGAGCCGGACCCCGAGCTTCCACTGCCCGAGCCCGAGTCCTTCTTCGACGACGAGTAGAGATCCGAGTACCAGCCGCCACCCTTGAGCTGGAAGCTGGAGCGGCTCATCAGGCGCTCGAAGCTGTTCTCCTCGCCGCACGAGGGGCACTTCACGGGCGCGGGGTCAGAGATCTTCTGCATCACCTCGAGATCGTGGCCACACTTCTGACAGCGGTATTCGTAGATGGGCATGGACTCACCTCATGTAGCGGCGCGTGAGACCCAGACGGTCTACCGCGCGGTTCAACAGGTCGGGAACGATCGCGTGCTTCTTGGCAGTCAACTCGACGAGCTCAGAGACCGTGGTGGCGGCCTCGGCGGAATCGTCGAGGAGCTTCGTGACGTCACGGGTCAGGGCGTCGGTGAAGCGCTTCTCGATCTTGAGATCGGCGAGGTAGCGCTGGCGGCCGAGCAGCGAGAGCCGCAGCGACAGGTTGGCGGGGTCGAGGGCCTCGCGAATGAAGGTCTCCTTGATCTCCTGGAGGTCCTTCTTGAGCCGCAGCTCGCCGACGAGGCGATCGATGTCGGCGGGGCGAACGCCCAGCTCGCGCGCCGCCGCCGGGACCGAGCCACGCGCCGTCGCGACGGCCGTGAGCACCTTCTCGCGCTCGCGTTTGGCCAGGCCGTCCATCAGGGCGTGGCGACTGAGCGCGCCTTCGACCTCGGCGATCGACAGGGGCGAACCTGAACGGCCCGTGTAGGCCGCCTCCAGCGTCTGGAAGACCTGGAAGCGCGTGGGAGACTGCTCGACGATCGCGGTCAGGTTCTCTTTGGCTTCGGGCTTGAGCAGCGTCTCGTAGGTGCTGCGCGACGAGTCGAGGCGGGTGAAGCGGCCTCGCGGCGGCGGCAGGTTGCGCTTGGGCAGGAACGCCGTGCCCGGGAGCGGCTGCTTCGGCTTGGCGCGCGTGATGGTGGGCGTGCCCGCGACGCGTCTCTTCGGCGCGATCTTGTCGCTGACCGACAGCCGCGGCTTGCGGGTCTTCTTGTCCTTCGCAGGAACGGCCGGGCTCGAGGGCCTGGCGCGCGGCGCAGGCTTCGACGGGGCGATCTCGGGGGGCGGCTCGGCCTCGGCCGCCACGCGCACCAGCTCGTAGTACCCCGAACGCTGCCGCTCGGCCGCGACCGACGGCTTCGTGCCCTTGATGATGTCGACGACGGCGAAGGGCCCCAGTGGCGTGGCCTCGGGGGCCTCATCGGTCAGTGAGCGCACGTGCCCATCGTCGGCGTCCACGAGGAGCGAGAGCGCGTCGCGCACCAGGGCAGGGGAAGACGGCGCCTTCGCTCGTCGGCAGAAGTCGGCGACCGCCACCGCGACGGGTGTCGGAACATCATCCGGGTGCCTCTGGCGATTCCATCCACTCATGCCTGCCCTTTACGTCGCGGCTGGCTATAAGCCTCTCCTCGGGGTGTCAATGAACGCTCAACCGCTCACGCCACCAACTGAAGAGCCAAGCGTCGCCGGGGTCCGGGTTCGGCCGGTGTTGCCGATGCTTTTGTTCGTGTTGCTGGTCGGCTCGGCGCTGTTGGCGTTGTGGGCGCAGCAGAGCCCTGTCGCGCCCGAACCAATCTCCCGGTTTGCGCCCTGGGCCTTCCTGGCGTTCGCGATCGGCTTTGCAGCGTACCGCCTCGCGCTCGTGGCGGCGAAGCGGTACTCGGCCTTCAAGGCCTTCGCGCAGATCATCGTCGCAGCCTTGTTCTTCATGTTGTTGTTGTTGCCCCAGGTGGCGCCACCCCTCGAGCAGCCTGCCGTCGCCCCAGCAGACCTGTTGCGCGATCGAGATCCCCGGGTTCGTGCCCTGGCGGCCGAGGTGCTCGGCTACCGCGAAGCACAGCGCGTGGCCGACCTGCCTGCGGCGAACCCGGCTCACGCGAAGGCGCTCGTCGAGCTGCTGGGCGATTCGAACGAGGCGGTTCGTCAGGCAGCGCGGAAGGCTCTGACGCAGCTCAACGGCGGGCGCGAACTCGAGCCGACCGTTTGGAAGGAACGCTTCCCGTGACGATGCCCGACCGGGCTGCGCGTGAGGCGATCATCGAGCGCTTCATGGTCGAGCGGCGCCTCAAGGCGACGCGCCAGCGCCATCTGATCCTCGAGACGTTCTTCCAGCTCGAGGGCCACTTCTCGGTCGAGCAGCTGTGGGCGAAGGTTCGAGAGCTCGATCCCCGCGTCTCGGTGGCGACGGTCTACCGGACGATGAAGCTGCTCGCCGAGAGCAACCTCGCGCACGCGCAGAACTTCGGCGACGGGCAGACCCGCTACGAGCCCGCCGTCGGTCGTGAGCATCACGATCACCTGATCTGCACGCGCTGCGGCACGATCATCGAGTTCGAGAACGATCGCATCGAGCAGATGCAGGACGCGGTGGCCCGCAAGCATGGCTTCCGCGTCACCTCGCACAAGATGGAGCTCTACGGCTTGTGCCGGAACTGCCAGAAGGTGGTCGACGCGGGGCGGGTGTGACGCGGGTCGGCTTGTCGGTGCTGCTGCTCGCGGGCTGTGCGCACACGGGAACGGGCCTGCCTCACCGCGACGTCTTCGTGGGTACGCTCCCCCAGGACGTCGTGGGCTCGGTGCCGTTCGACCGGGGCGCGCTCACCGGCAACGTCGTGCTCGTCACCTTCATCGCGACGTGGTGCTTTCCGTGCCTCGCCGACCTCGCGAGCCTCGACAACCTCGAGCGGCAGTTCGGCGCGAAGGGCTTCAAGCAGGTGCTGGTAGGGCTCGACCTCGAAGGGCGCCGGGTGCTCGAGCCGTTCGCGGCGGAGTACTCGCTGAAGTACCCGCTCCTGGTGGGGGACGATCGGCTGCGCAGCGGGACCACGCCGTTCGGCCACATTCGCGAGCTACCGGCGCGGGTGCTGTTCGATCGATCGGGTCAGGTGATCGCCGCGTACAGCGGCGTGGTGTCGCCCGCTGAGCTCGAGCGGAAGGTGCGCGAGGCGCTCGAGGCTCGTCAGTAGGCCGGTGCGCGAGGGTGAGGTGTTCTGCCTGGCGGGTGACGAAGGGCTGCTCCCGCACCCGCACGTCATCGTCGAGCCCGCTCCATCAGGGCTCGTCGCGTGCGCGCTGACGTCGAACCTCCACCGCGCCAGGGACCCGGGAAACGTGTTGCTGGAACCGGGGGGCGGCGACCTGCCGGAGCAGACCGTCGTCGTCGTGTCTCAGTCCGTGTCGGTCGCGCCTCGGGGGGAACGAATCGGTTCGCTCGAGGCATCACGGCTCGCCGAGATCCGCGCGGGGCGGGTGTTCCAGCAGTCGTTTCTGGCGCGCTGATGCACGACGATTTGGGCACCACGACAGGGCGACCGGGCCGGGGTCCGCGTCAGGCGTTGCTCGCCAAGGTCCGCGCGGGGCAGATGGGTATCTGGCGCGCTGAAACACGACGACCCGGCCACCACAACAGGGCGACCGGGCCGGTGTCCCACATCAGGAGTCTTCGCTCAGGCGGTCGGCGTCGCCGAAGCCGGAGCCTCGGTCTTCGTCTCAGGCGCAGGCGTGACAGGCCCCGTGGCCGTCGCCGCCTCGGCCTCCTGTCCTTCCATCAACACCACCTCAGACGCCTCGAGCTTCGCGCGGGCGTCATCCGACGCCTGGTCCTCGGCGGCGTGCTTCTCGCGCATCGTCGCGTCGCTCTGCGCCAGCTCGTCCGACGACAGGGTGACCTTCTCGGCCTTGGTGCCCGTCTTCTTCTCGAGATCGCTGATGGCGCGCTTGAGCAGATCGCTCTCGAGCAGCGTGCGGTTCAGGCGCAGCTCGACCGCGCGGAACTTGTCACGCGCCAGCTTGCCTTCCTCGTACACGCGGCGGGCTTCACGCTTCTCGCGCTCGATGCGGATCTTCACGTTCCGCAGCTCTGCAGCGATCTCGATGGCCTTCTTCTTGTCGGCCGACGACTGCTGCTCCAGGCGCTGCATCTTCTCCTTCTCCTGCTCGGACAGCTCGCGGATCACCCGCTGGACCGGAGGCAGCGGCTCACGCTTCTCTTCCGGCTTGTCGGCGGCGACGGCGACCGCCTTCGGCGCCTCGGCGCGTTTCTTCCCGCGCAGGTCCATCTCGTTCTTCAGGTTCTGGATCGTGGCGAGGGCGTTCGAGAGTTCCTGCCGCGTGGCGTCGAGCTGCATCGAGGCCTGTCGCTCGACCTCGGCGCGGGCCTTGACCAGATCGTCACCGGCCTTGTCGTTCTCGCGCTGGTCGTGGAGCTTCTTCTTCGCGGCCTTCAGCTCGTCCTTCAACTCGACCTGGGCCTTCTTGACCTCCTCCAGCTCCTTGCGCTTCTTGTCGAGCTCACCTTCGAGCTTGGTGGCGCGGGCGGCGCCATCGTCATCACGACGATCAGAGCGGGGGGCCTCGGAAGACGACGCGCCTTGCGACTTCGAGGGGGGCGCCTTCGGGCCGAAGAAGCCCATGTTGGCGGCCATGCTGATGATGAGGCCGATGGCCAGCAGAACGGTGATGACGATCAATGACATGCAAGTTCCTCGGACGGTTACTGGGTGGGACAGCGATTCGCGCCCTTAGCTGCTCGCGATTCGAAGCACCAGCCCCAGCCCGTCTACCCAGGCCCCTGCTCAGCTCTGCGTCACCCGGACCGTCGTCTGCAGCGTCTTGCCGGTGTCGGGGTCGCGGGCGTCCATGCGCAGGATGCCCTCGACGCTCACGTCGAAGGTGATCTCGACCTTCACGTCACCGGCGGGGCCCTGCCGAATGCCCGCGAAGGTGAACTCACCCAGCTGCTCGTTCATGTTCGCCGTCTCATGATCGCCCTGGTAGACGCGCATGATCAGCTCAGTCTGGTTGGCGACGCTCGTCGTCCCGGTGACCTGCTTGGCGTTCGGAATGGGTGAGTTTCGGCCGAAGACGGTGTGGATCTTGCCGTCGGCCCTCTCGAGCCCGATCGCCATCGGGATCACGTCGAGCAACTGGAGCTTGAGTTCGGAGTTGTCCTGCAACGAGTACGCATAGAGCGCGGCGCCGATGGCGACCGCCTCGTCGGGGTGCACGCCCTTCGAGGGGGGCTTGCCGAAGAACTTGGTCAGCCGATCTTGAACGACCGGCATGCGGGTCTGCCCACCGACCAGCATGACTTCTTCGATCTCGCGCGTCGACAGGCCCGATTCGACCAGCACCTTCGCGACGATCTTCAGCGTGCGATCGACCAGCTCACTGGTGAGCGACTCGAGCAGCATGCGGGTGAACTTCATCTCGATGTTCAGGGGCTGGCCCTGCGGCGTCATCGTGATGAAGGGAATGCTGAAGGGCGCCTCTTCGCGCGACGACAGATCGCACTTGGTGCGCTCGGCGAGGTCCTTGATGCGCTGCATGGCGACCGGGTCAGTCGAGAGATCGATGCCCGTCTTCGTCTGGAACTCGCGCAGCACGTAGTGGATCATCGCGTTGTCGAAGTCGATGCCACCCAGGAAGATGTCACCGCCGGTCGCCTTCACCTCGAAGACCTGCCCGCGGATCTCGATGACCGAGACGTCGAAGGTGCCACCGCCAAGATCGTAGATGCAGACCTTCTTCTGGTAGCCCTTGCCGAGGCCGTACGCGAGCGCGGCAGCGGTGGGCTCGTTGATGATGCGGACGACCTCCATGCCGATGAGCTTGCCGGCGTCCTTCACCGACTGGCGTTGACGGTCGGAGAAGTAGGCAGGCACCGTGACGACGGCCTTATGGACCGGCACCCGCAGGAAGTTCGAGGCGACGTCGCGAATCTTGTTCAAGATGCGCGAGGAGATCTCCTGGAGCGTCAGCTCCTTGCGCGCGATCTCGATCGTGACTTCCTTGTTATCCGAGGATGGCTTGACGGAGTACTGCACCACCTTCCGCATCGTCTCGACGATGTCGCTGGTGGCGGTGCGGCCGACGAGGCGCTTGGCGCCGTAGACGGTGTTCTTGGGGTTGAGCTGCCACTGGCGCTTGGCCTCGAAGCCGATGAGCTCGTTGCCCTTGTCGTCGATGGCGAAGATCGATGGCACCGTATAGTCGCCTCCCTTGTAGGGGATGAGCTTCACGTTGGGGGCGCCGTCCTTGTAGCCGTCGACATACGCGGCACAGGAATTCGTCGTCCCCAGGTCGATTCCGATGATCACCTCGGTCGTCACCGGTGGGAACTTAGCGCGAACCCGTCACCTGTCGACCCGAGAATAGCCGTCAATCACCAGGTTCCAGGTCGACAGGTTGATTCCGGGGAAGCCGACGAGCTCGTCCCAGGAGGCGTTGTTGGAGAGATCGACGCCCGAAACCTCGAGGGCTGGCATCGCTTCGGCGGCCGGGTCGGCGCCAGGCCCGTTGGGCGCGCGAGGCACCACGACGCTCGTCTGGCCGAGGGTGATCGGGAAGTAGATCGTGTGGCGAACCTGCGCGCCGGTGAGCGACACCCTGCCCACCTCGGCGCCCGTCGAGTAGAGCGACGCCCACTCGGGCTGTTTCGGCGTCCACGTGCGGCTGAGCGGCGTGTACGCGCCGGCACCAGGCAGGGGGAGAAACGGCTGCACGGCCAGCTTGAGGGGCAGGGCGCCCGCGGCGTGGAAGACGCGCGCACTCTCGGCGCTGGTGCGGGTCGACAACGCGATGGACCAGACGCCAGGCGTCGAGGACTCGATCCCTCCGAAGGGAACGCCGGTGCGAAGGACGACGGGATCGACCGGTCGGGTGCCGTCATTCGAGGGCGCTCCAGCAGCTTTGGACGCAAACCCCGTGGGCAGCGCGCCCCGGAACGCGTCATCTTCGATGCCGGCGACGATCACCGTGTCGAGCGTCGAGGGCACGCGGGGCAGCACGATCTCGGTGCGTCGGCTGAGCTGGTGGTTGGGGCTCATGCTCGCGCGCGTGAAGCCGGCCCAGTCGGGCACGTCTTCCGTCCCCATCGGGCAGCGCTGGGGGTTCGAGCACAGGCCGTTGCCGTTCACGTCGGCGGTGTCGGCCACGTCGAGCCGTGAGGACAGTTCCAGGCTCTGCTGAATCGTGAAGTCTGCCGAGCCGATGTAGCTGAGCAGATCGACCGAGCGGAGCGTGACGAGCTCGCTCAGGTTTCCCCGCGTCGCGAACGCCACGGCCGGCCGGTCGCCGGGCTGCCCGAAGCCGAGCGAGCGCGGCTTGACCTCGGTGGGAATGTTGAGCCCCGGAGACGTGTAGAGGACGACCGCGCCCGGAATCGGCACCTTCTGGTTGATGCCGGGGATCTCGGTGGAGATGGGGTCGCCCACCAGGGTGGACAGTCGCATGCCTGGCAGATCGCCGATGCCGGTCGCGATGAGCCCGAGCCAGTAGCTGCCGCTGGCACGCACCTGCTGAAAGCCGATGGCGCCGTTGAAGCCGCTGTGCGCCGTGACCGGGTTGTCCCGGAGCGGCACGTACACATCGCTGGCTTGCGTCGAGAGGATCGACACGCGCTCGTGGGTCGGCTTCGAGTCCGACCGGGTCGCAGCGCTCACCACCGTGAAGGTCGCCGCGCCGCTGGCCAACATGGGGAAGGCCGCGAGGCCGGTCGCGTCGGTCACCGCTTCGGTGGGCATCGAACAGTCAGTGTCCAGACAGCCCCAGACGACGGCGCCCGCGATGGGTCGGCGTCGAGCGGCGTCGACCACGAGCACCCGTCGACCCAGCGTCACCCGCGGGTAGATGCGCACGCGCGCCTCGGCCGGGGTGGCGAACGACATCATGATCGCCGCCCGAATCGTGATCAGCCCTGGCGCAATCGCGGTCACCAGCCCGTCGCCCGACACCGTCGCTGCGCCGCTCGGCACGCCTTGCTCGTCCAGCACGGTGAAGGTGCCGGATCCGATGGGGTACGAGCTCTTGTCGAGGCGATAGGCCGTCAGCTGCAGCTGCAGGGTGTCGCCGACCTCGAGCAACGACTCCGCCGGGTGCAGCCCAAGCTGGGCGATGTTCGTCGGCGTTGGAGCGTCGTCGCAGGCGCCGTCGACGCACGCTCTTCCTGCGCCACACTCGGCGTGACCGCGACAGACGGGAGGAACGCAGAGGCCTCCGATGCAGACGCGCCCCTGGGTGCAGCTGGTCGTGGTGAGGCACCGATCGGTCGGCTGACAGTGGCCTTCGTCGCAGAACCCGTTCTGCCGCGCGTTCATCGTGCCGGGCACTCCGCTGACGCAGTCGGAGTCGATGAAACAGCGCGGCAGCTCCCGGCAGATCGACAGCGAGCAGTCGAACCCGGGAGGACACTCGTTCTGTCCGAACTTCTCGCAGCGCGAGTTCTCGCCGCAGCTCGCCGACGAGGTGCACGTCTCGAACGCGAGGCATCGACCGAAGGTGCCGCTGGTGCAGTACTGGCCGTCGGGGCAGTCCGCCTTCGTCTTGCAGTCCGCGGCGACGCAGAGGCTGTCTTTGCAGACGACGCCGTCGGCCGCGCAGGTGAGATCGGTCGTGCAGCGGCGCGAGCAGGTGCCGTTGAGGCACGCGTAGAGCCCGGTCGCGACCTGCGCATCGAGGTTGGGCGCGCAGTCGGTGGGTAACCGGCAGCTGGGAACACAGAGCCCCTGGGTCACTTCGCAGCGCGTGCCGCTCGTGCAGTCGGCCGCGACGCGGCAGCGAGCCCTCGCCTTGCACACGCCCGCGGTGCACGTCTGGTTCGCGGCGCACGCGCCATCCGATTCGCAGCGGCACCGGCCGCTCTCGCAGGTGAACCCCGACGCACAGTCGGTCGCCTGCGCGCACTCCGGCCGGACCTCGCACCTGCCCGTGAGGCAGACCTGACCATCTCCGCACTCGCCGTCGTTCAGACAGATCGGCCCGCAGGCCCCTCGACGACAGCGCTGATCGGCCGCGCACTCGCTGTCGGAGGTGCAGGGCTTCGAGTTGATGGTGGGGCAGGCGGTCAGGAACAGCCCGACGCTGAGCACGACGAGGCGACGCATCGCGGAGGACCGTGGCACAGCTGCTGCGCTCCAAACCAGCGGCATCACCAGCGGGGGGCGTCTGCTCCAGAAGCCAGGCGCTCGTTGCGCCGAGGCGGCCCGCTGTGGTTAACGACCAAACCCGTCGAGCCGTCAGGTTTTGTCGGTGGAGGTTTCATGTCTCGTCGACTCGCTCTGGTCGTCATCCTGGTTGCCGGGCTCGCTCATGGGCAGGTGAGCATCAACAACGACATCGTGATCGTCGCGGATCCTGGCGGCGCGATCAACGGCCTGGTGGGGATGAGCAACATGGGCATCTTCCCGAGCAAGCAGGAGCAGTTCTGTCGGGCGGCGTTCAACGCGGCGCGTGCGGGTGGGCTGGCCGATAACTTCGACGGCATCTTCTCGTTCACCACGAGCGAGGCGCTGACCGATCTCGACAACGTCTGGCAGGGCCCGCCGGTGCGATCGGCGGCCCGCAACATCGGCCGCGACACCGGCTTCCTCACGACGAACACGTACACCTCGCAGAAGCTCTCGCAGTGCGTCTTCATGGGCACGCTCGGTCGCACGGCGGGCTTCATTCCCGGGCTTCCGCCTGGTCCCGAAGCGATCCCGTCGCTGCCCGACTCGCCGTGGGCGCCGTCGCTCGGCATCCAGCTTCCGGGCTCACAGAGCCTCAGCGGCATCGAGATGCTCGGGCACGAGTACGGGCACCATTGGCTCAACGCCGTCGAGTTCGATCAGGCCGATGGGCGCGGGCGGCAGCACTTCATTCGAGGCTTTGGTGGCGACAACATGGAGAACGGCCAGGCCGGTTACCCCAACCAGCACTACAGCCACCTCGCTGACTCACGCTCGGTCATGTACGGAGAGTGCATCACCGATCTCGGGAATGGATCGTTCCGCTTCGAGGGGTGCGACCGCAAGTACAGCCACATCGATCAGTACCTGATGGGGCTCCGCGGCGCTTGCGAAGTGTCGCCCATGATGGTGCTCGAAGACCCCGCCAACCTCGGCAAGGGGGAAGACGTGATCGCCATGGGGAAGGGGGCCTCTGGCTCGACGCGGAGCGGCCTCACGCGCCACGACATCACCGCCGAAGAGATCCAGCGCGCCATGGGCCGCCGTGCTCCCGCCTACCCCCACGCGTCGCGCTGCTGGCGGGTGGCCTTCGTCGTCGTGCTGGCGCCGGGGCAGACGCAGGCTCCGCCCGCGATGCTGGCGAAGGTCGAGCGGTATCGTCAGCGCTGGTCGCAGTGGTTCACCAACGCCACGGACGGACGCGGCGTGATGCGCAGCAACCTGTCGGGGCCCGGGTGTCCGGTGCAGACTCCGATCGCTGACCCCTGTGATCCCGATGCAGGCGTCGTGTGGCCCGACGGCGGCGCCTACGTGCCGGAGGACGCAGGCGTCGACGTACCCGAAGACGCAGGGACGCCAGAGGTCGACGCGGGCATGCTCGAGGTCGACGCTGGCACCCTGGCGCCAGTCGCGCTCCGAGACGGTGGCGTGCCCGAGTGCCTCAACTGCACGACGACCAAGATCAGGGACGGCTGCAACTGCAACGCGGTCGATCCCGCGGTGTTCCTCGCCGCGTTCGCCGTGCTGGCGGCCGCTCGTCGACGCGCGCGCCGCTGAGCGCAGAGGTTGGTGGTTCCGTAGAGAGCCAGTACGCTCTGTCGGTGGACGCCCGCCGCCAGATCCAGGACATCGGTACCGCCGTCACGAGTGACTTCGTCAAGAATCGCTCGATCCTCTCGTTCGAGGAATACACCCAGCTCTTCCTGAGCGCGCCGACGCACCAGCTGCGCAACGCCGCGATGTACCTGATCGATGCGATCGATCACTTCGGGCACGAGCAGGTGCCGCACCCGACCGGCGCCATTCGCCGCTTCAAGATCTTCGATCCGACGCTCGAGGAGCCCGACGTTCGGGTCGCAGGCCAGGAAGAGGTGCAGAACGCCATCTACCGGCTGCTCGGCAACTTCGTGCGCGCCGCGCAGATCAACAAGCTGATCCTCCTGCACGGGCCGAACGGCTCGGCGAAGTCGTCGCTGGTCGAGTCGCTCAAGCGTGGTCTCGAGCTGTATTCGCAGACGCCGCAGGGCGCGCAGTACACCTTCAACTGGATCTTCCCGAGCGACAAGCTGGTCAAGGGCTCGATCGGCTTCGGAGGGAAGGAGGGCGGCGGGAGCTCCGGCAGTCTGTTGAGCTTCGCCCACCTCGAGGCCGAGGACATCGAGGTCCGCATCGCCAACCCGTTGCGCGAACACCCGCTGCTCCTGATTCCGCTCAAGGAGCGCAAGAAGCTCATTCACGACGCGCTGGGTGCGAAGGCCGAGACGATCGTCCCCGCGGTGCTGCTCGAGGGGCAGCTCTCGCACAAGTCGAAGAAGATCTTCGATGCGTTGCTGGCGGCCTACGCGGGCGACTACCTCAAGGTGCTGCGGCATGTGCAGGTCGAGCGGTTCTACTACTCGCGCCGCTACCTGGCCGGCATCGCGTCGATCGAGCCGCAGATGAGCGTCGACGCCTCGTACAACCAGGTCACCGCCGATCGCACACAGGCGAACCTGCCGCTGTCGCTCCACAGCACCGTCCTGTTCGAGCCGCACGGCGCGCTCGTCAACGCGAACCGCGGCCTCATCGAGTACGCCGATCTGCTCAAGCGCCCGCTCGAGGCGTTCAAGTACCTGCTGGGCTTCTGCGAGACGGGCGAGGTGCCGCTCGAGCACTTCACGCTCCAGCTCGACGAGGTGCTGATCGCGTCGTCGAACGAGAAGCACCTCGCCGCCTTCAAGGAGTTGCCCGACTTCGCCAGCTTCAAGGGGCGCATCGAGCTGGTGCGCGTGCCGTACCTGCGCCGCTGGAAGGTCGAGCGCGAGATCTACGACGCGCAGGTCAACGCCCGCACCGTCGGCCGGCACGTCGCGCCGCACGCCAGCTCGGTCGCCGCGATGTGGGCCACGCTCACGCGCCTCAAGAAGCCACTGCCCGATCGGTACCCGCCCGAGACGCGCGGCCTCGTGGAGCGCCTGACACCCATCGAGAAGCTCCGGCTGTACCAGGACGGCGAAGGCCCCGATCGCCTCACGCTGCAGCAGCAGAAAGAGCTCAAGAAGCTGCTCCCGGCGCTCTACGAAGAGTCCGACTCGTGGCCGAACTACGAGGGCCGCAGCGGCGCGTCGGCCCGTGAGATCAAGACCGCGCTCTTCAACGCGGCGCAGTCGACCGATCACGACAGCCTGCACCCGCTCGCGGTGCTCAAGGAACTCACCGCCCTCGTGCGCGACAAGAGCGTCTACGAGTTCCTCCAGCAGGAGATCGTCGACGGCTTCCACGATCACGCCGACTTCATCCGCGCGGTCGAAGAGCAGTACCTCGACTGGACCGATCGCGAAGTGCGCGAGTCGATGGGGCTGGTGTCGGAAGGGCAATACGAAGAGCTGTTCGAGCGCTACGTGCAGACGGTCAGCGCGTGGGTGAAGGGCGAGCGCGTCACCAATCGCCACACCGGCCAGCCAGAGAAGCCCGACGAGGGCCGCCTCTCGGAGTTCGAGGGCTTCGTCATGCCCAGGGGCGACGACGCGAAGGAGTTCCGAAAGGGGCTCATCTCGAACGTCGGCGCGTGGCGCATCGACAACCCCGAAGGCAGCGTCGAGTACCGGCGCATCTTCCCCGACCTGTTCAAGCGCCTGTCCGATCACTTCTACGACGAGCGGAAACGCACGCTGCGCATCAACGCCGAGAACACGCTCAAGTACCTGGGCGACGAGCGAAGCTCGCTCTCGACGAAGGAGCAGGCGCAGGTGAAGCAGACCCTCGAGCAGATGACGACGAAGTACGGGCACACCGAAGCCAGCGCGCGTGATGCGATCGTCTTCCTGATGAAGAAGCGCTACGCGTGAAGACCGAGGCGCTCGCGACGCACGTGCTCCTCGAGCTGTGGGGCGTCGAAACCTCGGTGCTCAACGACGCGAAGGCGCTGGAGGCGGGACTCCTCGAGGCGGCGCGCGCGGCCCGCTGCGAGGTGCTGGGTTCGCTCGATCACCAGTTCCATCCCCAGGGCGCGAGCGTCGTCGTGCTCGTGGCCGAGAGCCACCTCTCGATCCACACCTGGCCTGAGCACGGCTACGCGGCGATCGACATCCTCACCTGTGGCCAGACACTGCCCGAGGCTGGCGTGGCCTCCCTGATCGAGCGGTTTCGGCCTCAGCGGCACTCGATTCAACGCATCGCGCGAGGCCTGCTCGAGCCTGCCATGCGTCAAATCCCCTGACGTTTCAGGGGCATGCACCGGGTCTGCCGATCTCCATTGTCAGCGGAACCGCGCGGAAAGACGACGGTCTTACCTTGACCGACAGGGGGGAGATCGGCGAAACTCAGCGTCCTTTGATTTGGGCATCGTCGGCACCCGGCCGCCGACACCCACCACTGTTGCAACGAAGTCAGGAAGGCCCAACCGATGGCTGACGGACCCGTGCTCCACTTCTTTGCTGGAAAGGGTGGCGCTGGCAAGACCACCCTTGCCACTGCCCACGCGCTGAACGTGCTCGAGGACAACGGCAAAGCCAGAGTCCTCCTGGTGTCTCTCGAGGCCGACGGTGGAGTGGCCGATCTGATCAAGAAGAAGCTCTCGTCGAAGCCGACGAAGCTGCTGCCGGGCAAGGGCGCGGGCGGCCTGTCGGCGCTGGAGCTCGATCTCGAAGAGCTGGGCGCCGTCTTCAACAAGACGTGGAAGCCGGCGCTGCTGGGCGCGGCCCAGAAGGGCGTGCTGCTGTCGGACGAAGACGTGAAGAAGCTGCTCGAGACGAGCACCGCGCAGATGGGCGAAGTGGCCGCGCTCTTCCACCTCATCGACCTTGCCGAAGGCACGGAGTGGGACTCGATCGTCGTCGACGGTTTCTCGACCTCGCATGCGCTGCGGTTCCTCGAGCACCCGACGAACCTGAGGAAGTTGATCGCGCTGCTGCGTGGTGAGCGTCACGGGCGCCCGTCGAAGAACGTGGTGCGGCCTCCCTCGACGGTCGATGAGTTCGCGACGAAGTGCGACACCGCGCTGGCCTTCCTCAAGAACCCGAAGCGTTTTGCGCTGCACGTCTGCACCATCGCCGAGCCGGTCGCCGAGGCGCAGACCCGGTTGATGTTCAAGGTGCTCGGTGAGCGCGGCATTCCGGTCGACGAGATCATCGCCGACCTGATCGAGGACGGAAAAATCAGCCGAGAGGTCGCCAACCGCCGGGGCCTGCAGGCGCCGCACGTGCGCAAGTACCAGACGATGCACCAGAAAGTTGCGCTGCTGCACCGTCGCATCGTCGGCCCTCGCGGGCTCGACGAGGTCAAGAAGTTCGGGCGTGAGTGGGCGAGCGGGAAAGAGACGAAGGCCCTGCAGTTCAGCGCGGGCGAAGGACCGCCGGCCCTGGTGCGTGCGCCCTCGATGCCTCCCATCGCTGCGCCGCCGCTGCCTCCGACGCGCTTCATCTTCTTCCTGGGCGCGGGTGGGGTCGGCAAGTCGTCGTGTGCGGCCGCGGCTGCCGTGACGTTGACCGAGAAGGAAGGGCCGGTGCTCCTGCTCTCGACCGATCCTTCGCACTCGTTGTCCGACGTGCTCGTCAGCCGGCTCACCGACACCGAGACCCAGGTGAAGGGCACGAAGGGGCTGTACGCGCGCGAGATCGACTTCGCGAACTGGTACGGCAACCTGAAGAAGAAGCTCAAGGAGCTCGCCGAGCCCATGTTCGGGCCCGAGGCCAAGGGCGAGACGTTCGCGCAGGATCGCGAGATCTTCCGCAACCTCTTCGAGCTCGCGCCGGTCGGCATGGACGAGCTGGCCGCCATGACGGCGCTCACCGACGCGTTGGTGCAGGAGCGCTTCAAGCGCATCGTCATCGACCCTGCTCCCGCTGGGAACACGTTGCGGGTGCTCGAGGTGCCGGCCATCGCGAAGACCTGGTTCCAGGCGATTCACGCCATCGCGACCAGGTACAAGGCCAAGGGCGGTCAGGCGTTGGCGACCTGGTGCGAGGCGCAGCTCAAGCACATCGATCGGTTCGAGAAGGCTCTCGTCAACCCGGCCGAGTGCCGCTTCGTCGTCGTCACTCGCGGCGAAGACCTCGGCGTGCCGCAGGCCGAGCGCCAGGTCGAGTACCTCAAGGCGAAGAAGCTGCCCTTCGAGCGCGTGCTGGTGAACCGGGTGCTCCCCAAGACGGTCGGGTGCACGGTCACGGAAGAGCGCCGCAAGAACCAGCTCGAGACCGCGCGCGTCATCGAGAAGAAGATCGGCGTGCCGGTCACCCTGGCTCCCGAGCTCGGCCGGCACCCCGCCAGCCTGCGCGCGCTCAAGGAATTCCGGACGTCGTGGTACGCCGTGACGCCCACCGCCAAGATCAAGGCCGCGTAGGGCCGAGGCGCACGTGGCAGGCACCAAGTTCATCGCCATCGCCGGAAACATCGGCGCCGGGAAGACCGAGCTGACGGCTTTTCTCTGCCGCAAGTACGGGCTCAAGCCGTTCTACGAGCCGAACGATCAGAACCCGTACCTCGAGGACTTCTACAAGGACATGAAGACCTGGGCGTTCCGTTCCCAGATCTTCTTCCTCACCCACAAGTTCCGGCTGCACCGCGAGCTCGAGCGCGAAGCCGGCACCGCGCTGCAGGACCGGACCATCTACGAAGACGCCGAGATCTTCGCCCGGAACCTCGCGCGCCAGAAGCACATCGATCGCCGTGACTGGCAGACCTACTGGGAGCTGTACGAGACGATCGCCGCCGCGCTGAGGCCGCCCGATCTGATGATCTACCTGCGCTGCCCGGTGAAGACGCTCAAGCAGCGCATCAAGCTCCGCGGCCGCAAGATGGAGCAGGACATTCCCACGCCGTACCTGAAGCGGCTCAACGATCTCTACGAGGACTGGTTCAAGCGCTACACGATGTCACCCGTGCTCGTGCTGCCCACCGACACGCTCGACTACGTGACCGACCTCGTCGACCGCGCCGATCTCTTCAAGCAGATCGAGAAACACCTGTGAGCGACGTCGCGACCACCATGCGAGACGTCTACGTGCTCGCGACGCTCGACACCGAGCCCGTGAAGGAAGACGTGGTGCGCGAGGCCTTCGCGGGTGACGAGGTCGAGCTCGTCTTCGGAGAGGGCGAGTGCCTGTTCTCGGTGCGTGCCGACGAATCGCAGGTCGACGTCATCTTCGAGGTGCGCGACAGCCCCCTCGGGTGGACCCCCGAGCTGCTGATCGGTACGCCCGAACTGCGAAAGACGCTCGAGACCGCTCGCGGCTTCTACCGGGTGCGCTACGTGCCAGGAAAACCGCAGCAGACGATGGCCGTCTTCGAAGCGCTGTGGACCGTGCGCGGGCTGATGGAGTTGATGGAAGCCGTCTGCGTCGACGTCACTGCCTTTCGCATGCACGCGTTGAACGACGTCGAAGAGATCACCGAGCTCGACTTCGACATCCGGGATCACGTCACCATCCACGCGATGCCGATGCACGGCGGCGTGGTGGAAGCGGGCAACACCGCGATGTGGGTGCACACGCACGGGCTGGCCAAGTTCGGCACGCTCGACGTCGAGGCCTTCAACATCCAGGAAGACGATCTGCCCGCGGCAGAGACCTTCCTCCACGAGCTGTGCACCGATCTCGCCTTTGGCCAGGGGCCGACGATGCGGGCGATCGTGTCGACGAGCGTGGGTCGTCAGTTCACCCTCGTGCCCAGCGAAGAGGCGCGCACCAACCTGCCGGGCGTCGATCCCGAGCTGTTCGAGGGCCACGACGCACAGATGGTGTCGATCGTCTCTCCTGAGGGTCGGCACTCGATCGGTGAGATGCTCGAGCAGTACCGCGATCGCTTCGAGGAAGAGACCGAGGAAGAGGCCGCCAACCTGCGGTCGCTCGCTGACAAGCTGATGCCGCTCTTCAAGGCTCGCTTCCTGCGCAAGGGGTTGATGGAGCCGCTGGGCTTCGTGGTGCGCGCGCCCTTCGAGGTGCACCCCGATGGTGAGGACGAGGCGCCCGGGGACGAGCAGCTGTGGGCCGAAGTGATCACCTGGGACGACGAGAAGGTGATTGGCCGGTTGATCGATGGCGGCGAGACGACGACGGAGTGGCGCAAGGGCGCGCATGTGGAGATCGACGAGTCGCAGATCAACGCGCTGGCCGTGACTCGCGATGGGCGTACGTTGGATCCGCAAGAGCTCCGCGCGCTGCTCCAACAAGAGCTCCCAGCGTGACCTTCAGTGACGGGGAGGAACGAACGTGGCCGCACTGCTGCTGTTGACGGGCCCTCAGGCAGGTCGACGACACGAGGTCACCGGCGAGGTGATCATCGGGCGCAGCCCGTCGTGCACGATCAGCCTCGAGGACGCCAAGGTGTCGCGTCGCCATGTGCGGCTGTCGCTGGAGGGTGGTGAGGCGCGCGTCAGCGACCTCGGCAGCCGCAACGGCACGGTCGTCAACGGCGAGAAGATCGAAGCCGAGATGGTGTTGCTTCCTGGCGATCGGCTGCAGGTCGGCGACTCCACGATCCTCTTCGAGCCGACGGCGCGGGCGTCGTTGGCCGACCGCGCGGGCCTGGGAGAGATCTCGGGCTCCCCTGTCGAGGAGTTGCTCCCGGCGGCTGGCCCCGTCGCAGGGCTCTACCACGCCGGGGTCGCGCTGCTGTCAGCCACGAGTGAGGCCATGGTGCTCCGTCGCGCGGCGGAAGAGCTCTCGCGCGGCGTGAACTCCGACAAGGCGGCTGCGCTCCTGGGCGGAACCGATGGTCTCCTCACCGCGGCGGTCGTCGGCGCCGAGAAGGTGGAAGTGCCCCGAGCCATGGTTCGCGCGGCGCTGGAGCGGAAAGAGGCGAGCATCGCGGGCGGGGTGCTGGTGGCTCCGCTGATCGCCTCGGGCGGTGCGCCGTTCGGCATTCTCTACGCAGAGCGGCCCGAGCCTTTTGGTCCCGAGGAGCAGCGGACCATCACGGCGCTTGGGCGGCTGACCGGAGAGGCGTGCACGGCGTTGCGAGCCCGGCAGGATCCGGGGCGGCAGGTGTTCTTGATCGGCTCGTCTCGCCAGTTCCGCAAGACGGTGGAGCAGGCTCGTCGCGCCGCTTCGACGGCCGAGACCACCATCCTCTGGGGTGAGTTCGGCACCGGCCGCCTGCAGATGGCCGATTACATCCACTCCCGCTCGCCTCGAGCGCTGGGGCCGTTCATCGTCGTCGACTGCCGAAAACACCCCAGTCTGGTGGAAGAGGCGTTGTTCGGCCGAACCAGCGCACCGGGCGTCCCTCCGGCCAGCTCGGCGCTGCTCGAGGCCGATGGCGGCACGCTCGTGTTGCAGCAGCTCGAGGCGCTCCCTCGGCACGCTGCGGAGCGGCTGGCCCGGCTGGTCGCGCGTCGCGTGGCGCCGTCCCGCCAGGGAGGAGAAGAGGCGGTAGACGTTCGCTTCATGGTGACGTGCGACGCGCCGCTCCAGACGTTGTTGTCGCGCGGCGAGGTCGACGCCGAGCTGGCGAAGGTGCTCACGGGCACCGAGCTCGAGACGCTTCCGCTGAGAGATCGTCGGCCTGACGTGCTCCAGCTGTTCGAACACTTCGCCGTTCGCGCGGCACAGGCGAGACGCAAAGAGGCACCGTTGCTCACGCCCGATGCTCGACGTGTGCTCGTCGACTACGACTGGCCGCTGAACGTCGAGGAACTCCGCGGCGTCAGCGAACGGCTCGCGCTGCTGTACGCGGGCAGTGAAGTCACGGCGCTGGTGCTGCCGCCTGAGGTGCAGACCGGCGAAACACAGGGCCCGTTGACGCTGGCAGCCCGGGTGCAACGGCTCGAGCGTGACGCGATCGCCGAGGCGTTGCGGACGGCGCGAGGGAAGAAGATCAAGGCCGCTGCGCTGCTCGGCATCTCGCGCCCGACCCTGGACAAGAAGATCGAGGACTACCAGCTGGTCGTCGAGAAGCGCCGCGGCTGAGGCTGAAGTGTGGGGCGCCCCGCCCCGAGCCAGGCTTCGCCAGGAACGCGCCGCGAGTTCCCCTTTCAGCGTGGCAGCACAATCTCTTCACTCATCACCGAGGGCTGTGCTGGCCTCCCTTTTCGAAGGGGCTGCCTCCGCCTCGGGCGCGCAGGGCACCGTGCGCGACAGACCTCGGCGACGTTACGCGACCTTCTACGCGATGGCCGTTGGACGACGCCGCGCGTTTGCGTTTCGCGACTCCAACGCGTTGTGGCGCAACGGCGGCAGGGTTCCCTCCGGCGCTGGGCGTCGGTCCATCCTCACCCACACCCAGGCCCATCGCCATGCGTCAGACGGTGGAGCCCGCGAAGCTGTCGAAGGGGCAGGTCTCACACCGGCGCTTGCGTCAGCGTGAAGGCCAGGGTGTTGATGACGCCCGGCGAAGCCCCCCACCGGCGCGGCGGGCCTCGGCATTCAGCTCCCCGTGGCCCAGCGCGACCAGGGGCCTCGGTCCAGGAACCAGGCGCAGCTCGAGACCGAGCTGCGCTCCCCCAACAGAACGCCGTCGAGGCGGGCAACATCGGGGGCGAGGCCGCCGCGACGAACCGCCAACGACGCACCTGTGCCGTTCGCGTCGAGTGGTATCACCGCGACAGGAGGCCGGAATGAACCTGGTGTTCTCAGCCGAAGTGAAGCGGGCGCAGAAGGCGAAGCGACCCCTCGTGGCGCTCGAGACGTCGGTGCTCGCGCAGGGGCTGCCGTATCCACGGAATCTCGAGGCCGCGCAGCGGTGTAAAGCTGCCGTCCGTGAAGCCGGCGCGACGGCGGCGGCGATGGCAGTGATCGATGGCGTGCTCCACGTGGGCCTCGACGCCGCGCAGACGGAGTTGCTCGCGACAGGCACAGGGCTGCTGAAGCTCGGCTCACGGGATCTTCCGGTCGCGGTGGCGCAGAAGCGAACAGGCGGAACGACCGTGAGCGCGACGTGCGAGATGGCCGCGCGCGCAGGCATCAGCGTGTTCGCGACGGGTGGGCTCGGCGGCGTGCATCGCGGCGTCGCCGACGATCTCGACATCTCGCAAGACCTGCCCGCGATCGCGCGGTGGCCGGTCGCCGTCGTGTGCGCGGGAGCCAAGTCGGTGCTCGATCTCCCGAAGACCCTCGAGCTGCTCGAGACGCTCGGCGTGCCGGTGATCGGGGTCGGGACGAACGCGCTCCCCGGGTTCTACTCATGCGAGACGGGCTTGATGCTCGAGCACTCGGTCCCGAACGCCCGCGCCGCCGCCGAGATCGTGATGGCGCGCCACGCGCTCGAGCAGGGTGGCCTCATCTTCACGGTCCCGCCGCCGGAGAAGACGGCGCTCCCTCGCGCCGAGATTGAGAAGCACCTGAAGGCTGCGCTGGCGCTGGGAAAGAAGAAGGGCATTTCGGGCAAAGCCGCCACGCCGTTTCTGCTCGGGGAAATGGTTCGCCGTACGAAGGGGCGCACGCTCGAGGCGAACCTGGCGCTGCTGGAAAACAACGCGCGGTTCGCCGGGCAGTTGGCAGTTGCGATGCGTTGAGTGACCAGGACATTCGTACCTCCACGCCGCGGCATCGTGACTCGAGGATTCCGGCGGGGACTCCCAGATTGTCGAGTTCGCAGCCCAGGGCACACCTGTGACGGCGGCGCCGCCTTTCGGCCCCGAATCAACGCGCCTGGCGCTGTTGGCGTGTGGCACGCCGCGCCTGAGCGCTCTGCCGACGAACGCGGCGTTGGCTGGGCCCCCCCGCGTGTGCGTTCGAGAACATCGCGTTCAAGGTGAACCTCAGTTGCCTCGAGGACCTCTGAAAACTCGTCAGGTCCTCGTCGCCGGGGCAAAACCCCCGGGTGGATCGCACGCTCTCGGCGCCCGGCAAGCTCTTCCTCGCAGGCGAGTACTCGGTGCTGTGGGGCGGGGTCGCGCGAGTGCTGGCGGTCGGCCCACGAGCTCGGGCCTTCGTTCGCCGGCGCGCTGATCGCCGGGTGGACGTCCTGCTCGCCGAGGGCCGACTGTCTGGCGCCACGACGCCGCTCGGCGCCCTGTGGGACTCGCCGCCACCAGGGTCCTTTCACTTCGTCGCGCGCACGATCGATCTCGCGATGCGGGCGATGGCGCAGGACGGCCCGGGGTTCTCGATCGCGTTCGAAGCCTCTCCAACCTCCAACGGGCAAAAGCTCGGGTTCGGCTCGAGTGCTCGGGCGTGTGTCCTCGCCGCGGAGGCGTGCCGCACCGTCATGGGCTCCTCGTTCGACGCGCTGAAGCTGGCGCTCGTTGCTCACGCGTCAGCACAAGCCGGGAAGGGGAGCGGCGCCGACGTCGCGGCCTGCTTCGCTGGGGACGTCGTCCGGTATCGCCGCGCAGACGTGGCGGCGTTGATCGAAGCGGGCAATCGCGGCGGCTTTCAGGGTGCGCTCACCAACGCACCGCCGATCGACGTGTGGCGCGTGTCACCGCCGGCGTTGCCGATGCTCTACGTGTTCAGCGGTCAGAGCGCCTCGACGCCGGTGTTGATCTCGGAAGTCGAGCGAGGGCTCGACGTGGCTGGGCGGCAGAAGTTCGTGCTCCAGAGTGACGCCGTCGGAGCGCAGCTCGAAGAAGCGCTCGCGCGGAGCGACTTCCCGGGTGCCCGGGCCGCAGCGACGGAACTCCAGGAACTCCTCTTCTCGCTCGGTCCCACGAAGACGGAAGCGCTCGAGCGAACCGTGGCCCTCGCGGCGTCGGCCGGCTGCGTGGCCAAGCAGTCAGGTGCTGGTGGTGGCGACGGCTGTCTCGTCTTCGCGCCCGATGCGCAGGCCCGCGATGCCGCCAAGGGCATGTTCGAGGCGCGTGGAATGCTGGCGATTCCCGTGGCACCCGAGGCTGGCGTTCGGGGCGAGGTTCACCCCGTGCCCGAGTTGGTCCGCTGGGTCGACGCCGCCGATTGATGCCGAGCCAGGTGCGCTCCAGAAGTCGCAGGCCCGCCTGTCTCAACCGCAGCGCCATCAGCTGGTTTCGAACGCGGGTGTTGGTGGTCGCTGCGGCGTCTCGCGCGTCGCTGCCACGTGGAGCGAAACCCGGCCTCGCGTCTTCACGGGGCTCCAGGACGACTGCTTCGAGCGCGTGGTCTTGCGCGTCGCCGACGCCGAGGGTGAGGGGCGGTTGTCCAGCCCGCCCGACTGGACGTCCTCTTCGGGGAGCGCTGATCGAGCGGGTGAGCTCGCGTGCTCACTGGCGGGGGCTCACTGCGAGCTTGCCGTCTTTCCGTTGGGGGTCTTGTCCTGGTCGACGAGGCGGCCGACTCCGTCGTTCGCTGTCGGGGGGGGCCGAGGGGCCTCGACGGGCTTGAACGAGCTGGCGCTCGGCTGCCGGCCTCAAAACACACCGTCACGACGCGACAGCAGATCCTTCAGCATCACGTCGATCGTGTCGCGCACCTGCTCGTTGACCCGCTGCACCAGCGCGAGATCGCCCGCCGCTTCCGCGCCACCGTCGAGCACGATCGGCGCGCCGAACTTGATGAACCAGCGCGCCGGCAACGGGGGCAGGGTGAGCGGCAGAAACGGCAGGCCCAGCGCAGAGCCGGGCAACTTTGCCAGGAGCGGCACCGATTCTTCTGCGCCGACGATGGCGACCGGCACGATCGGCACCCCTGCGCGCGCCGCGATCTTCACGTAGCCACCACGACCGAACCGCTGCAGCTGGTAGCGCTCGGCGAACGGCTTGGACAGCCCCTGAATCCCCTCGGGGAACACCACGACAGGCGTCGCGTCTGCCAGCAGCTGCATCGCGTTCTCGGGGCTCGCGCGAACGGCCCCCAACCGGTTCCACAACACGCCCAGCCCCGGCGCGTGGAAGAGCTGATCCTCGAGCAGCCACCGCGCCGGCTTCAGCTCGGCCCGCTGTCGCCTGAGCGCGTGGTGCAGGAGTGGCCCATCGATCGGCAACGCTCCGGCATGGTTGGCGACCAGCACTGACGCGCCTGGGGGCACCAGGTTCGCGCCCTCGACGGTCACGCGCCAGTACCGCTCGTACAGCGCGTCGGCGATCGGCTGGAGTGAGGCGACGAGCGACTCGTCACGTCCATACGCATCGACGCGGGTGTCGCGCCCCGCCTGGCCAAGGAGCGCTCGAAGCGCGCCGGCCATGCCTTTCGCCGAGGCGATCGCGCCGTCCTTCGACAAGAGCGACGTTCGCGCGCCGCGCTGTTCGGTGATGGGGGCCCCGGGCTCAGCGTCTTCCGTCGAGGTCCGCGTCACCAGCGAGGGCGACTGCGAGTGGGCCTCCCCGAGTGCCAGCGGCCGCGCGTCGGGGGCCACGGGATCGATCACCACGGACGGCGACTGGGCGTGCGGTTGCGCGACGGAGAACTCGACGGCCTCGGGCGCCTGCGCATGGACGATCGGGTCGGCCTTCAGAGAAGGCGATCCCGCGTGGGCCTGTGCGGCGAGGAGCTCTTTCGCGCTCGGCGCGTCTGCGTGAATGACTGGCTGGAACTGCACAGAGGGTGAGTGCGCGTGGGCCTGAGCGCCACTCAACGTGAGCGCCACCGGCGCCGCAGCATGGGCGACGGGGTCGGCCCCAACGAACGGCGAATGGCTGTGACGGGCGGGCATTCGGCCCAGCGTGAAGCCCTCGGGGGTCGCGTCGTGGTGAACGGGATCGGCGGCGACGACTGGAGAGCCGTGGTGCCGATCGGGCGCGCGGCCCAACGTCGTTGCGACGGGTGCTGCCGCATGGTGCATCGGATCGGCACCGATCGTCGGGGCGTTCGCATGCGGGGCCGGAGCCCGCCCCAGTGGGGTCGCCCGGGGCGTGGCGTCGTGACGGACGGGCTCCTTCGACGAGCGCTTCGTCGCGGTCTGGAGCTCGGGCGTCGGTGGCCGGCGGGCGCTGTCGGTCTTGAGCGTGGGCTTCGTCGCCACAGGCACCCGAAGGGCCGCGCCACGCTTGAATGGATCGTTTCCGAGGACTCGTTTCGCCGCCATTCGTCACCCCCGCCGAGCAGTCATCGTGGCCATCGCCTCGTGTACAGGCAGGTGAGGGAGAAAGTGAAGGTCTCGCGCAGCACGGCGACCATCGGCGAGCCACGAGTACCTGAAGAAGTCCATCAACGCCCACGGACTCGCGGGCAGGCCGACGGCTTCCATGGCGGCGATGGCCGAGCGCAAGACGGGCCCGGCGAGCGGCACCGGGTTCGAGCCTGCCGAGCGCAGCAGTGACGACACTGGCGCCACGCCCTCTCCGACGATGTTGAAGATGCCGCGCGCGCGGGTGTGCAGCGCCAGGTGCAGGGCGCGCCCAGCGTCGTCTTCGTGGACCACCTGCCAGAGCGGGTCGAACCCCAGCACCGTCGGCACCACGCGCGCGCGCACCAGCCGCGTGAACGGGTTGTTCGACGAAGGCCCGACGAGGGGCGCGAAGCGCAGCACCAGCACCTCGACGTCGGGGGAACGATCGACGAACTCCGCGAGCTGGCGCTCCACCTCGAGCCGGTCGCTCACGAAGCGAACGCCCTGCACCCCGTGGAGCGGCTCCGCCTCGGTCGCGTAGGCCGGGCTCTGGGCGCGCGCGCCGTAGAGCGCAGTGAGCGAGGGCACCACCAATCGCGGCACCTTCACCGCGCCTGCCGCCGCGAGGAGGTGGAGCGTGCCGATCACCTCGAGCTCGTGCGCGAAGCTCGCCCGATGGACGCGTGAATTGACGAAGGCGAGGTGGAACAGGGCGTCGAGCCTGGCTTCGGCGAGGGCGCGCTCGAGGTCGCCCTCGGCGCCGGGTCGAAGCAGATCGAGGCGGACGAACCGGACGCGCTCCGGCACGTCGACGGGTCGCGCGACGTCGAACACCACGATCTCCGAGACGCGGGGATCGTCGAGCAGCCGGGGCAGCAGGACCCGGCCGAGATCGCTCGTCGCGCCGGTCAGCCCCACGCGCATGTTCGTTCGACCCGCCACCATGGCTGGGTCCTGATACGACACCACGCGGTCTGATGCCATGCGTCGCCTTCGCCTCCTCCTCGCTGGTCTGCTCCTCGTCACGTTCCCGGCACGAGCCCATGACGCCGACGTACTGTACGCGCGCCTCGAACCGGGCCCATCAGGAACGCTGATCGAGCTCGTCACGCTCACCAACCCGACCCTGGCGCTGCTGGCGCCTGTGGACGCGAACGACGACGGGGTCCTCTCGCAGGCCGATCTCGATGCCCGGGCCGATGCGTTGAAGGCCGGCGTCTGGAGCGATCTTCCGCTCTCGGCAGGCGGTGTCCCGTGCACCCGGTCTGACGAGTCGGCCCAGCTCGAAGACGGCTTCGTGGCGCTGACGGCCCACTGGCGGTGTCCCGAGTCCGGCGATCTCCGACAGGACTTCAAGGTGCTCCGGGTGCTGCCGACGAATTACCGCGTCGTGCTGGGCAGTCAGCTCGACGGCGAGCGGGGCCGACGCTTCGCCCAGGGCGTCTTCACGGCGCTCGAGGTGCCCAGACCGAAACCACCCGGGCTCCTCGACGGCGAACGGCTGCGCCGGGGCCTGGAGCAGGGCGCCCGGGACAATGGCGTGGTCGAAGCCCTGGCGCTGCTCCTCCTGCTGTTTTTGACGGCCGGCACGTTTCGGCGCGGCGCGCTGCGGCTCGGGCTGCTGGTGCTGGGCGCGCTCCCGGTCCTGGCGGGCAGGGCCGTTCCACTGGCCGTCCCGGTCCTCCTGGCCATGGGCGCAGTGGCCGTGGCGTTCCTCACGGAGCCTCCACGCTGGCGGGCGCTGGTCGCCGACGCGGCCGTCATCGCTGCCGGCCTTGGCCTCTCTCTTCGCACAGGCCTGCACTCCTGCAGCGAAGGGCTCGGGTGGTTGGCGGGCCTCGCTCTCCTCGGAGGGGGAGCGCTGGCCGTCGGGGTGCCGCTCGGCCGCCTGCTCACGCGCCGCTCACGTCCCTTCAGCGCGTTCAAGCTCGTGCTCGTCGCGCTCGTGCTCTTCTCGGTCGGGCTCCGTCTGGCGTGAAGGTCTGCAGCAAACCCTTGCCGACGCCGGGTGCAGACTCGACACTCGTGGGGAATGGCGAAGGAAAACTACAACGATCTGGTCTTCATGCTCGGCGACCTCGCGCGTGAGCACCTGGCCGAGAAGAAGCCGCTCCCCAAGGGCATGGAGGCCGTCTTCGAGTGCGAGGACGTGCTCCTGGGCATTCGAGACGAGATCGCCGCGCTCGAAGGCGAGATGAACGACGAGGCGACGGCCTGGCAGGACTTCCTCGATCAACAGGCGGCCGAGCGCGACGAGAGGCACGCGATCACCAAGAAGTGGCGGCACGCCGTGTCAGGTGTCGAGACCCGCTCCCGCGAGCTGCGCAAGTCGCTGTCGTCGCAGAAGGCCGCGCACCGCTACCAGCAGAACTCCCTCGCCCTCGCCGAGCAGAAGCACAAGGAGCTCGAGCAGCGCGAAGGCCACGACGTGAAGAAGATCGACACCAGCCGCGCGAACCTGAAGACCTTCCGCCTCAAGATGATGCGTAACTCGCGCATGCTCGAGGACATGGAGATGGAGCTCAACCAGGTGCTCACCCCGCGCCCGGGCCAGGTCGGCGCCCAGGGCATCCTCGCGCACAAGGAACTCCTCGAGATGGAGGACCTCGCCGAAGAGAAGAAGGCGGAACACGAGGAGCGCATGAAGGAGCTCGACGGCGCGCTGGCCGCCAAGGAGCAGGAGGCTGCAGCGGCCGAGGAGGATCTCGACGGCGCGCTCTTCGACCTCGGTGAAGCGGTGTACTCCGACCGCACGCCGCACCCTCAGCTGAACCCCGTCTACGCCCGGTTGGACAAGGCCGGCTGATCGCCTGCTGCACCCAGGGCCGTCTTAATTCCGCCCCTGCTTGACCCAGTGCGCGTTCCTCGCCTAAGGGCGCGCCACTACCCGTCAGTGGAGACCGGTGGGCAGGACCGCTCGCATTGCCCCGCGAGCGGACTGAAGCTGGTGTGTTCAAACCCCGGGGTTGCGTTCCCAGTCAGGCGTCTCTGTCTGGCTGGTCCAGGACAACCATTACATGCAGCAGAACTTGAATCAGGGCTTCAACGCGGACGGTGATGAGGATTTTGCGGCGCTCTTCGAGGCCTCGCTCAAGGAGAGCGGCGGCACCGGACTCGTGAAGGAAGGCGAGGTCATCAAGGGCGTCGTGGTGCGGGTCACTGCTGAGTTCGTCGTGGTCGACATTCGCTACAAGAGCGAGGGCCAGGTCGCCATCGCCGAGTTCACCTCTCCGCGCGGTGAGATCACCGTCAAAGCCGGCGATTCGGTCGACGTCTTCGTCGAGTCCCGTGAGAACGACACGGGCATGGTCGTCCTCTCCAAGGAGAAGGCCGACAAGATGCGCATCTGGGACGAGATCTCGAACGCCGTGAAGGGCGACGAGATCATCAAGGGCACCATCACCGGCAGGGTGAAGGGTGGCCTCCAGGTCGACATCGGCGTCAAGGCCTTCCTCCCCGGCTCGCAGGTCGACATCCGCCCCGTGCGGAACCTCGATCAGTACCTGAGCAAGGAGTTCGAGTTCAAGGTCATCAAGTTCAACCAGAAGCGCGGCAACATCGTGCTGAGCCGCCGCGTGCTCCTCGAGAAGCAGCGTGAGGAGCAGAAGAAGGAGACGCTGAAGAACCTGAAGGAGGGCGCGATCATGAAGGGCCAGGTGAAGAACCTGACCGACTACGGCGCGTTCATCGATCTCGGCGGCATCGACGGCTTGCTCCACATCACCGACATGTCGTGGGGCCGCGTCGGCCACCCGAGCGAGATGTTCAACGTCGGCGACGAAGTGCGTGTCGTCGTCCTCAAGTTCGACCCCTCGCAGGAGCGCGTCAGCCTGGGCCTCAAGCAGATCCAGGAAGACCCGTGGCACCGCGCCGACGAGAAGTACCCGGTCGGCACCCGCGTGCACGGCAAGGTCGTCAGCCTCACGGACTACGGCGCGTTCGTCGAGATCGAGCAGGGCGTCGAGGGCCTCGTTCACGTCAGCGAGATGACGTGGAACAAGCGCGTGAAGCACCCCTCGAAGATGATGGAGGTCGGCCGCGACGTGGAAGCGGTCGTTCTCGACATCGACCCGAAGGCCAAGCGCATCGCGCTCGGCATGAAGCAGATCGAGGTCAACCCCTGGACCGCGCTCGAGGACAAGTACCCGATCGGGTCCGTCATCAAGGGCGTCGTTCGCAACGTCACCGACTTCGGCATCTTCGTCGGCGTCGAAGAGGGCGTGGACGGCCTGGTGCACGTGTCCGACATCTCGTGGACCCAGCGCATCAAGCACCCCGGCGAGCTCTTCAAGAAGGGCGACATCGTCGAGGCCGTGGTGCTCAACATCGACGTCGAGAACGAGCGCTTCTCACTCGGCATCAAGCAGCTGAGCCAGGACCCCTGGGACACCCTCTCGGAGCGCCTGCCTGTTGGCAGCCGCGTCAAGGGCAAGGTCACCAAGGTCACCGACTTCGGCGGCTTCGTCGAGATCGAGCCGGGCATCGAAGGCCTCGTGCACGTGTCGGAGATCAAGGAAGAGCGCGTGGAGAACCCGCGCGATGTCCTCTCCGAGAACCAGGAAGTCGACGTGAAGATCATCGACATCAACACCTCGGACCGGAAGATCGCCCTGTCGATCAAGGCCCTGCTGCACGAGGGTGAAGATGACTACCGCGAGTACCTCAAGAAGCAGGCTGAGCAGGCCCGCTCGCGCCTGGGCGACGTCATGGGCGGCAAGCTGAAGAAGTAAGTCGTTCCCATTCCCGTCGTGCCTTCGAGGCCGGTGCGCTCCGTCGTGGAGTTCGCCGGCCTCGTCGTTTTCGGGTGGGCCCGTTCTGTGGCAAGACGGCAGGCGTGCAGCGAACGGCCTCGCTGATCGGTGTGATCGTGCTGGTGCTCGTCGCGCCCCTGGCCGCGGTGCCGTCGTATGACTTTCCGGCGAGGCGCCCCTTCGACGGCGAACGCTGGGAAAACCCCTACGAGGGGTGGCGAGGCCCGTTCCTCAAGGTGAACCTGCACGCCCACTCACGCGCGTGGGGCGGTCTCACCGCTGGGCAGACCTCTCCCGACGAGCTCGCTCGCGCCTACGCCGAGCGAGGCTTCGCGGCCCTGGCCGTCTCGAACTACCACCAGGTCACGCAGGTCGACGCTGCGCCGTTGCCGATGATTCGGGCGTACGAGCACGGCTTCAACTGGAGCAAGAGCCACCGGCTGGTGCTCGGCATCGACGACGTCATCGGCATCGACTTCCCCGTCTCCACCCGGTCTTCGAGGCAGTGGGTGCTGGACGTCCTCGGTCACTCAGGAGGGCTCATCGGGCTCAATCACCCCTCGCTGCGCCAGGGGCACTCCTGTCAGGACGTCGAGGCGCTCACCGGCTTTCAGTTGCTCGAGATTCACAACCCGTACGCGACGTCGCTCGTCGAGTGGGACTGCGCGCTGTCGGCAGGGCGGCTGGCGTGGGCCGTCGGGAACGATGACGCACACTCCACGCGAGAGGAGTCGATCGGCATCGCCTGGAACATGGTTGGCGCGGAGCTCGCGAGCGAAGCGGCCCTGCTCGAGGCGATTGGGGCGGGGCGCTCCTACGTCGTGCGAGGCGAGCGCGGGCGCATGGACGTGCAGGTCACCTCACTGGAGATCGACGAGGACGGCGCGATGACGCTCTCTCTCGACGCTCCCGCGCGGGTGGAGTGGCTGGTCGACGGTGGCGCCATGCAGCAGGCGGACGAGGGGGTCTCGGTCTCGCGCTTCATGCCGCCGCCTGGCGCCCATTACGTTCGTGGCGTCGTGCGAACGCCCATCACCGAGATCGTGTTGAACCCCATCGTCCGGAGCGGACGTTGGACCCGCCCCGTGGCCACCATCGACTGGGGGCAGACGTTCGCCTGGTGGGCTGGCTGGTTGATCGCGGCGGCAGCGTTCGCCTGGCTCGGTCGGCCGAACCACCTGCGGTTGGTCGCCACGCCGATCAGGCGCGCGGCTTGAGCCGACCCTGGACCCCATGAACCGCCTCATCGCGCTCTTCGCTCAGTCTGCCGATGCCTTCTGCGTCTCGGGTGCAGGCGCTGAGCTCTTCAACAACGCAACCCAGGTCGCGCTGATGCGCAACGGCAGGTGAACGAAGGGCAAGGTGCCATCCCTTCCGTCGCTGACGCCGTGAGTTGGAACTCGGGCGCGGCGTCGTTCGTCTCACCGCACCGCGGGAGAATCGGTATGGTCCGCGCCACTTCGCAGGGGGACTCGACATGCGTTCGTTCATCGGCGTCTCGGCAGGGCTCATCGCAACCTCCGCCTCGGCGTTCTGCGGCTTCTACGTCGCAGGCGGTGGTGCAGAGCTCTTCAACAACGCGACGCAGGTCGTCCTGATGCGCAACGGAACGCGCACCGTCCTGTCGATGCAGAACAGCTACCAGGGCCCGCCAGAAGACTTTGCCATGGTGATCCCTGTGCCGGTGGTTCTCCAGAAGGAGAACGTCAAGACGCTCACCCGCGGCGTCTTCGACAAGATCGACAAGCTCTCGGCGCCACGCCTGGTCGAGTACTGGGAGCAGGACCCCTGCTCCCAACCCCAAATCGACTTTTCCGAATCGGTGAAAAGGAAGTCGATGGCGATTCCGATGGCGGCGGCGAAACCCGCCCGGATGGACGAGGAGGATCGCGTCACGGTCGAGGCGCAGTTCGACGTCGGCGAGTACGAGATCGTCGTCCTCTCGGCCGAAGATGCGATGGGGCTGGAGCGCTGGCTGAAGAAGAACGGCTACAACATTCCCTCGGGGGCCGAGCCGCTGTTCCGCCCGTACATTCAGCAGGGCATGAAGTTCTTCGTCGCCAAGGTGAACGCGAAGAAGGTCACGTTCGTCGACGGCCAGGCCAGCCTCTCGCCGCTGCGCTTCTTCTACGACTCCGAGAAGTTCGAGCTGCCGGTCCGCCTCGGCCTGATCAACGCGAAGGACAAGCAGGACCTCATCATTCACGTGCTCGCGCGCGGCCAGCGCTACGAGGTCGCCAACAAGCCGAACGTCACGATTCCGACGAACATCGATCTCGTCCCGAGCACCAAGAACGAGTTCGGGCCGTTCTACGCGTCCCTCTTCGACAAGACCCAGGCGAAGGCGGGCGGGGCCGTGGTGACCGAGTACTCGTGGGACGCGAACTCGTGCGATCCATGTCCGACGCCTGCGCTCTCGATGGGCGATCTGCTCGCGTTCGGCATCGACGTGATCGACGGCGCCTCGGCAGCGGCCATCGAGCCCTCGATCGAAGTGAAGAACCTCACCGAGCTGCCGCAGCAGGAGCAGCAGTACGTCTCGCAGGGCGTCAACAACCTCAAGCAGCAGAGCCTCATGCGCCAGATGCGCAACGTGAACTGGCGCGGCTTCGTGGTGACGCGTCTCCACGCGCGCTACGACAAGAAGTCGCTCGGTGAAGATCTCGTCTTTCGCGCCGCGCCGCCGATCGCTGGCGGCCGCGAGTTCCTCACCAACGGCAGCACGCTCGAGCAGGGCTCGGTGCCGTACGGCAACAACCAGTTCCAGGGCCGGTACGCCATTCGCTACCCGTGGGAAGGCCCGATCGCCTGCCCCAACCCGGTGCGCGGACGGTGGGGCGGCAACCCGAACGGCGGTGGGCGTGGCCGGCCTGAAGCGCTCCAGAACTCGGCGTCTGCGCCGCGCAACAAGGACCTCGGCGGCTTCGTCGAGAGCCCGGTCGCCGAGCTCGGCGTGAAGGGGAAGAAGAAGTCTGCAGGTACTCCGGTGAACGTGAAGTGAGGACTCGAACCATGAAGATCCTGTTCGCAGCAGTCACAGCACTCCTCTCGACGAGCGCGTCTGCGTTCTGCGGCTTCTACGTCGCAGGCGGCGGCGCGGAGTTGTTCAACAACGCGACGCAGGTCGTCCTGATGCGCAACGGCACCCGAACGGTGCTGTCGATGCAGAACAACTACCAGGGCCCGCCAGAAGACTTCGCGATGGTGATTCCCGTGCCGGTGGTGCTCCAGAAGGAGAACGTGAAGACGCTGAGCAAGTCGATCTTCGACAAGGTCGACAAGCTCTCGGCGCCACGCCTGGTCGAGTACTGGGAGCAGGACCCCTGCTACGTGCCCCCCGAGCCGAAATACGCTCGTCGCCGGATGTCGGCGGCGGGCATGGCGTCGATGGGCGCGAAGGCCGACGAGAGCGCTCCGCGCGACTACGGCGTGAAGGTCGAAGCGAAGTTCGAGGTCGGCGAGTACGAGGTCGTCATCCTCTCAGCAAAGGACGCGCTGGGCCTCGAACTCTACCTGAAGGCCAGCAAGTACAAGATCCCCTCGGGCGCCGAGCCGCTGTTCCGCCCGTACATCCAGCAAGGCATGAAGTTCTTCGTCGCCCGGGTGAACTCGAAGAAGGTCACCTTCGTCGACGGCCAGGCGAAGCTCTCGCCGCTGCGCTTCCACTACGACTCCGAGAAGTTCGAGCTGCCGGTTCGCCTTGGGCTCATCAACGCGAAGGACAAGCAGGATCTGATCGTCCACATCCTCGCGCGCAACCAGCGCTACGAGGCGGCGAACTACGCGAACACCACGATCCCAACGAACATCGATCTCGTGCCGAGCACCAAGAACGAGTTCGGCCCGTTCTACGCATCGCTGTTCGACAAGACGATGGCGAAGACGCCGAAGTCGGTCGTGACCGAGTACGCGTGGGACTCGAACACCTGCGATCCGTGCCCGATCCCCGCGCTCGACGAGTCTGATCTCACGACGCTGGGCCTCGACGTGCTCGACTCGGGCAAGTTCGTCGCGCCCGAGATCGAGGTGAAGAACCTGGACAAGCTCGACGCGCAGGATCAGCAGACCGTTACGCAGTACTTGAGCGCGATTCAGCAGCAGGTTCGTGCTCGGCACATGGGCGGGCAGGGCGCGTGGGGCTTCGTGTTGACCCGGCTGCACGCGCGCTACGACAAGGCGTCACTGGGCGAAGACCTCGTCTTCAAGGCTGTGCCGCCGATCGCCGGTGGCCGCGAGTTCCTCACCAACGGCACGGGCCTGGAGCAGGGCGCCGTTTCGTCGGGCAGCAACCAGTTCCAGGGGCGCTATGCGATTCGGTACCCGTGGGCGGGGCCGATCGCCTGCAAGAACCCGATTCGTGGGCGCTGGGGCGGGAACCCGAACGGTGGCGGCAGCGCACCCCTGGCAGCCCAGGACACGGCCTTCGCGCCGCGTGGCAAGGATCTCGGAACGTTCGCCGAGAGCCCGGTGTCGGAGCTGGGCGTGAGCGGCAAGAAGGAACGCGCCGGCCAGCCGGTCAACCTCGTGAAGAAGTGACTCCATGCTGCTGACCCTCGTCGCCACGCTCCTTGCTGCAGAGCCGGTGCTCCCGACCGATCGATCGATCTGGGCGCCAGGTCAGTTGATGCAGGACCAGCAGGGCCACGCGCCCTCGGCCAACCTCGACGACGTGAAGCTCTGTGGCAGCTGCCACACCGACGTCGCCGCGCAGTGGAGAAAGAGCGCTCACTCTTTCGCCTCGTTCAGCAACCCGCTGTACCGGGTCGCGGTCGAGCGGCTCCGGACCGAGGTCGGCTTCTCGGCGAGCCGCATGTGCGCGAGCTGTCATGACCTGGCGCTGCTCACCTCGGGCGGAATGGACAAGGCCATCGATCCGGCCGATCCGCGCGCGCACGCGGGCATCAGCTGCACGAGCTGCCACAGCGTCACGCACGCGACCGTCGACGGCAACGGGAGCCTCACGCTGCGCTCCGACGAGGCGCTGCCGGAGAAGATCGAAGACGCGACGATCGAGAACCACAAGAAGCGCGTGGGCAACCCAACACTCCGCACCGTCGAGCTCTGCGCGAGCTGTCATCGCTCGTTCCTCAGTCAAGCCACCGGAAACCAGGCGGCGTTCTTCGGAATGGATGACTTCGGCGCGTGGCAGAAGTCCGCGTACAACGGCTCCTGCGGCGAGCGTCCCGATGCCGTGAAGACGCAGGACTGCCGCGGCTGCCACATGACGAAGGAGCCTGCGGTGCTGGGCGACGTCGCCGCGAAGAACGGTCAGATCACCTCGCACCGCTTCCTCGGCTCCCACACCGCGCTCGCCGCGATGCGCTCCGACGCCGACACGCTGGCCCGGGTGCAGGCCTTCTTGAAGGACTCGGTCACCGTCGACGTCGCGGCAGCCCGAATCGGTGACGGGCCGTGGCTTGCTGCTGCGTCACTCGCCGCGCCCAAAGCCGGGCAGGCCTTCGAGGTCGACGTCGTGATGTTCAACGAGCGCGTCGGTCACCGCTTCCCGGGAAGCGTGATGGACAACCAGGGCACCACGCTCGAGGTCGAGCTGCTCGCGAAGGACGGTCGGCGGCTGGCCCTGGCGGACGCGCATGAGCTTCGCGCCGAGGTCGTCGCCATCGACGGAGCGCCGATTCACGAGCGGCAGACGCACCAGTTCGTCAGCGCGGTCTGGAATCACACGGTGCCCGCTCGCGACGCGCGGGCCGTGCGCGTTGGCTTCGAGGTTCCCGCGGGGCTCTTGCCTCGCGACTTCCCGCTCTCGGTGCGCGCGCAGGTGATTCATCGGACGCGGCTCTCGGAGCTCCATGCGCGGGCGTGCTCCGACTCGCGCACTCCAAACGGGACGGCCTTCGCGAACGCCGCGGAGAACCTGCTGGGTCAACGTCTCGATGCGTGTGCCGACGCACCGGCCACCACCATCGGCAGCGCCACCGTCGCGCTCACTGGCAAAGGCACGCCGACCTTCGACGTCGCCTACCGCCGTGGCCTCGCGCTCAGCGTCTCACTCCAGGAGTACCTGGGAGAGGCCGAGAAGGCGTACGGCTTCGCGCGGACTGCTGCCAGGACGAATGACGAGAAGGGCAGGGCGCTGTGGGGGCAGGCCGCGATCGCAGGCAAGCTTGGCCAGACTGACGAGGCGCTCCGGTTCCTCCAGTCGGCGCAGCAGGCGCTCGGCGAGCAACCGTCGCTGTGGAAGACGCGCGGCGACATCTACGCGCAGGTGTGGTGCTGGCCGCTCGCCGCAGAGGCCTATCGACGCGCCTCGCAGCTGGCGCCAAACGACGTCACCGTCTGGCAGGCGCTCGCGATGGCTGAGGCGAGCGCTGGTCGGTACGCCGAGGCACTGGAGGCTGCGCAGGCTGGCATTCGCCTGTTTCCGCGCGACGCCGACTGTCTGCGAGTGCAGGCGCTGTCGCTCGCTCAGCTCGGCGCGCCTGCAGAGATCCGCGAGAAGTCGCTCGCCGTCGCGCTGGAGTGGCGCACCCCGGACGATGGCCCTTCTGCCAAGGGCAAGTGCAGCAAGCGCATCATCGGTTGTGCCGAGCGCCGCAACCCCGTGCCCCGCTATCAGGGCGTTCCGACGGGCCCGCTCGCCGCCGCGCCGTGAGTCTTCAGGCGGCTGTTGCGGGTGCGAGGCCAGTCACGAGAGAGCTTCGTGAAAACATTGGCTTGCCTCTTGTGCGTGTGCGAAGTCACGCCGCCCCGGGGCTTGACCCGCGCGGGGCCCGGCGACATACACGACGGGTCGGCACCTTCTTTCGTGGAGACGAACATGGCTCGAGACGTGGTGATCGTTGGCGCGGCGCGGACGGCGGTTGGTGCATTTCAAGGAGCGCTCGCGTCGATGCGGGCGCCCGAGCTCGGCGCCGTGGTCATCAAGGCCGCGCTCGAGCGTGCCGGCGTCACGCCGGAGCTGGTCGAGCAGATCGTCATGGGCAACGTGCTCCAGGCCGGCGTCGGTCAGGCGCCTGCGCGTCAGGCTGGCCGGCTCGCTGGACTTCCCGATGGCGTCCCCGCGGTCACCGTCAACAAGGTGTGTGGCTCGGGTCTTCAGGCGGTCGTCAACGCGTACCAGGCCATCGCGCTGGGTGAGGCTGACGTGGTCGTCGCGGGCGGCATGGAGTCGATGACCAACGCTCCGTACATCTCCAACCAGCTGCGAGGCGGCGCGCGCATGGGCCACGTCGAGTTCAAGGACTCGATGATGTCGGACGGACTCACCGACGCGTACGACAACGCCGCGATGGGCGTGTGCGCCGAGGCGTGCGCTGAGTCGATGAAGATCTCCCGATCGGCGCAGGACGAGTTCGCGGTCGAGTCGACCAACCGCGCCGTTCGTTCCCAGAAGGAAGGGCTGTTCAAGGCCGAGATCGTCGGCGTCCCGGTGCCCCAGAAGAAGGGCGACCCGATCCTGTTCCTCGAGGACGAGGGCCCGAAGAACGCGAAGCCCGAGAAGATCCCCACGCTCAAGCCGGTGTTCAAGAAGGACGGCACGATCACCGCTGCGAACGCTTCGTCGATCAACGACGGCGCCGCCGCGCTGGTGCTGATGAGCGCGGACAAGGCGAAGGCGCTCAACCTGCCGATCCTCGGTCGCATCACGGGTCACGCCGCCGCCGCTCGCAAGCCCGTCGAGTTCACGATCGCGCCCGCTGACGCCATCAACAAACTGCTGACGAAGAGTGGCAAGACGGTCGGCGACATCGACACGTGGGAGATCAACGAGGCCTTCGCGGTCGTGTCCCTCGCGAACAACCAGTTGCTCAAGCTCGACCCGTCGAAGGTGAACATCCGCGGCGGCGCGGTGACGCTCGGCCACCCGATCGGCGCCTCAGGGGCACGGGTGCTCGTGACGCTCCTGCACACGATGAAGGATCACAACTTCAAGCGCGGCATCGCCTCGCTCTGCATCGGTGGCGGTGAAGGCATCGCGCTGCTGATCGAGCGCTGAGCTGCCGCAAACGCGTGATTCCCCCGAGGCCGTCTCCGCACTCCGGAGGCGGCCTCAGTTCTTCGACGGGCCCGCGATCAGATCACGAATCGCCCAGCCCACGCCGCCGACCCCGAGCGCCAACAGGAACACGGGTACCTCCCACGCCAGCTCGAAATCGGGATCCCAGGGGCCGCGTCAGCGAGCGGAGCGAGGAAGCATCCGAGGCCGCCGATCATCATGCTCGCGAGCAGCAGGCCAAGGCTCGACAATGAACCAGGGGTTTCCTTGCGCATGTCATTGCAGCACATCACCGTCGCGCTGGTCCTGCTCGTTGGGTGCAAGGCTCCGCCCCACGCCGCGGTCAGCAACTGCAAGGAGGTGCTCTTGTCGGTGAACGACGCCGTGGACTGCACGCTCACCGTCGAGCGCTTCATCGACGAGCCATCCACTGCGTACCTCACGACCGAGTCACGCAACTTCAACGTGCACGTGACGATGAAGCTGGCGCTCGTGAAGGGCGAAGTGCAGGTGAACCTGAACGGCAGCCCGGGAGTGGTCGCGACCGGGAAGCTCACGCCCGGAGCGCCCGTCTCCTTCGATCTCGACGTGCCCCTCAACCGCAACCGCCGCAGCTTCTCGATCGAGCTCGTGCCCCTCGGCGGCGCCCCGGCAGGGCTCACGGGCACCGTCTCCCATCACGCGATCTGACAGCCACCTGCGTTCACTGTTGTGATCGCCGCGGGCCTGCGAAAGAACCCACTCCATGAACAAGGTCGTCGCTTCGGCCGACGAGGCCGTCAAAGACATTCCCGACAATGTCACCCTCATGTCCGGAGGCTTCGGCCTCTGCGGCAACCCCGAGAACCTCATCACGGCGCTGCTGAAGAAGAACGTGAAGGGGCTCACGATCATCGCCAACAACTGCGGCACCACCGACCTCGGGCTCGGCGTGCTCCTGAAGAACAAGCAGGTGAAGAAGATGGTCTCGTCCTACGTGGGCGAGAACAAGGAGTTCGAGCGCCAGTTCCTCTCGGGCGAGCTCCAGGTCGAGCTCAATCCCCAGGGCACGCTCGCGGAGCGCATTCGCGCGGGCGGCGCAGGCATCGGCGGCTTCTTCGTTCGCACCGGTGTCGGCACCGAGGTCGCGAAGGGCAAAGAGGTGCGCGTCATCGACGGCCACGAGTACGTGCTCGAGTCGCCGCTGAAGGCCGACTTCGCCATCGTGCGCGCGTGGAAGGCCGACACGTGGGGCAACCTCGTGTTCCGCAAGACGGCCCGCAACTTCTCACCGTTGATGTGCATGGCCGCGAAGGTGACCATCGTCGAGGCCGAGCACGTCGTGAACGTCGGAGACCTCGAGCCCGATCAGATCCACGTCCCGTCGGTCTACGTGAACCGGGTCGTCCTGTCGCAGGGCCTCAACAAGTGGATCGAGCGGCGCACCGTGCGCGCTCGCGCCTGAAGAACGGAAGCGCTCACCATGCCCCTGACTCGTGAACAGATCGCCAAACGCGTCGCGCAGGAACTCCGCGACGGCTTCTACGTCAACCTCGGCATCGGTCTGCCGACGCTGATCCCCAACTACATTCCGGCTGGTGTCGAGGTCGTGCTCCAGAGCGAGAACGGCATGCTCGGCACCGGCCCGTACCCGCTCGAGGGGGACGAGGACCCCGATCTCATCAACGCCGGCAAGGAGACCGTCACGGCGCTCCCCGGAGCCGCGTACTTCGACTCGGCGGCCAGCTTCGCGATGATCCGCGGCGGTCACATCGATCTCGCAGTGCTCGGAGCGATGGAGGTCTCGGAGTTCGGCGACCTCGCGAACTGGATGATCCCCGGCAAGATGGTCAAGGGCATGGGCGGCGCGATGGATCTCGCCGTTGGCGCCAAGCGGGTGATCGTCGCGATGGAGCACGCCACGAAGGACGGCGGTCACAAGATCCTCAAGGAGTGCGCGCTTCCGCTCACCAGCAAGCGCTGCATCAACGCCATCTGCACCGACCTCGCCTGGATCGACGTGACGGCCGACGGCCTGGTGCTTCGCGAGTTGGCCCCCGGTGAGACCGTCGAGTCCGTTCAGAAGTTGACGGGGCCGAAGCTGAAGGTGGCTCCCGACTGCAAGACGATGGTGATTTGAGGCATGGGCGCTCCGCGGCAGATCGCGACCTTCGAGGCCCTGCTCGTCGAGGTCCGTGAGGCGATGAACGAGGCCCCGTCGGGGTTCGGCCTGGCGATGGCGCATTGTGCCCAGTCGATCGACTGCTCCATCGTCGGGTATCCGAAACCCGCGCCCTGGCTGGTGCGAGGGCTGATCGGTCCGATGGTGCTCAAGCGGTTCCTCAGGCAGGGTTTCATGCGGCACGACACCAACGCCCCGGTGCCTGGCCTCACGGCGCCGCCTGCGGGACTGAGCGCAGCAGACGGCGTGGCGAAGCTCGAGGCTGCCATCGCCCGCTTCACCGCCCACTCCGGCCCGCTGGCGCCTCACTTTGCCTACGGCCCCGTCTCGAAGGCCGCCTACGAGGCCGTACACGCCATGCACGCGGCGAATCACCTCGACGCCCTGCTCGTGTAAGGTCACGACACCATGCCCGACAAGGCCTCGAAACCGGTCGCTGACAAGTCCACCCGCAAGGCCGAGCGGCTCCAGCACGAGCTGCTCGTCGCCTATCGAACGGTCGACGGCTTCATCACCGACTGGGCCGTCAACATCAGCCGCGGCGGCATCTTCATCAACACCCGCAACCCGCTGCCGGCCAACAGCGTCGTCAGGCTGATCATCTCGCTGCCTGACGCGGCGTTCCCCTTCGATCTCACCGGGCGGGTCATTCGCGTGCAGCCGCACGATCCGCAGGGCGAACAGACCTCGGGCATGGGCATCGAGTTCATGGACGTTGACGACGAGAAGCGGGCTCGCCTGGAACGCTTCGTCGACCGGCTGCGCGCCGAGCTGCCCGACGACGAGCCTGCGAAGAAGTGACGTTGCGTCGCCTCGAGCTCTCCATCGAGCGGTTGTCGAAGTCTGGTGACGGCGTGGCTGAGGTCGCGGGCCGCGCCGTCTTCGTTCCCGGCACCGTGCCCGGAGATCGCGTGCTCGCCGAGGTCTTCGAGCAGGGCAAGGCCGTTCGAGGCGAGGTCCTCGAGGTCCTGAGCCCCGGCCCGGGTCGACGATCGCCGATCTGTCCCCTGGCCGAGCGTTGTGGCGGTTGCGACTGGATGCACCTGACCGAAGACACGCAGCACGAGCACAAGCAGCTGATCGTCGCCTCGGCGCTCGAGCACCTCGGAGGGCTGGCGCCCGACGCGTACGCGCTGCTGCCGTTCGTCTTCTCGCCGATGCCGTACAACTCCCGCCGCCGGGCCGTGCTGCACCCGGTGAAGGGCCGCCTCGGCTTCTTCGGCAAACGGAGTCATACCCACGTCGAGGTCGACCTGTGCCCCGCGCTCACGCCGCCGCTCGAGTCGTTGCCGGGTGAGCTGGCCGATGCGCTCGGCACGGCGCTCAAGGACGTCGACGAGGTGCACCTGCTCGAGGTGGGCGGACAGATCTCGTTCGCGCTGATGGCGAAAGGTGCGCTCCGTCCGAAGCATCGTGAAGCCGCGCAGGCGCTCATTCGTGACGAGCTCGTCTCTGGCGTGGTGCTGGTGCCGGGAGCAGGGAAGGGGGCTCCGGAGCTGCATGGGGCGGCCGTGCTCGAAGACGACGGAGTGCACTACCGGCCAGATGCGTTCGCGCAGGCCAACGCTGACGTGAACCGACCCCTCGTCGAGCACGCCGTGGCTGAGCTTCAAGCCGGGCCTGATGACTCCGTGCTCGAGCTGTACTCAGGCAACGGCAACTTCACCTTCCCGCTCGCGGCGGCGGCGTCGTCGGTGCTGGCGGTGGAGTCCTCGACGGTCTCGCTCGGCCTCGCCCAGCAGGGCGCACGCAAGCTGGGCTTCACCAACATTCGCTTCGTGCACGGCGACTGCGAGAAGGTCGCGAAGGGCCTGGTCAAGGAGTCCAGGCGCTTCGAACGCATTCTGCTCGATCCCCCGCGGACGGGAGCCCCCGGCATCGGTGAGTGGGCCTCGCGCCTGCTGGCTGCGCGCGTCGTGTACATCGCGTGCGATCCCGGGGCGCTGGCCCGTGACGCGGCCGAGTTGGTGGCGCACGGCTTCGTGCCCCGCACGGTCCGCCTCTTCGATCTCTTTCCGCAGACGCGACACATCGAGGTCGTGATGACCTTCTCGCGGGGCGCCTGACGATGATGGACAGCCGCATCGTCGAGTTCGTCGAGGTGCTCCGCCAGAACGGCCTGCGCGTGGCCGTGTCAGAGTCGCGTGACGCGGTCGAGGCGGTCTCGCACGCCGGCCTCGAGGATCCCGAGCTGTTTCGTGCCGCGCTCGAGGCCTCGCTCTGCAAACGCGTTGGCGATCGCGAGACCTTCCAGCGCGCCTTCCAGCTCTTCTTCACCGGCGCCGTGAAGATGCTGCAGGACCTCGATCAGTCGCTCGCTCATCGGATTCGTGAAGAAGGCCTGCTCGAAGGCGACGAGCTGAAGATGATCGTGTGGATGCTCGAGCAGCTCGCGGGCCAGATGTCTCCGCTCACTCAGGCGGCGATGACCGGGAACCGCGGCCAGCTCGCGAGCCTCTTTCGGCAGGCCACGCTGCAGCTCGACTTCTCGAGGGTGCAGAACGCGCTCCAGACGGGCTTCTACAGCCGGCGGCTCCTCTCGGGTGCGGGCTTCGACACCATGCGCAGTGAAGTGCAGGGCATCAACGCCGAGCTCGAGGCGCGTGGGGTGTCTCCGAGGGGGGTCGAGATCGTCGCGAGGCATCTGTCGGCAGCCATGCGACAGGTCGAAGAGGCCGCGCGCGCCGAGGCCGGTCGGCAGATCACCTCGAGGCTCCGGAAGGCGCAGGGGGCGGTGGCCGACAAGCCGCTGCACCTGCTCTCGCGACAGGAGATCGAGGTCGCCCAGCGCGCGGTTCGAGCCCTCGCCGAGAAGCTCAAGTCGCGGCTCATTCGGCGGCAGCGCTCGCGGAAGAAGGGGCAGCTGAACCCGCGCCGCACGCTCCGCAAGAACCTCTCGTCGGGCGGAGTGCCCATGGTTCCGCAGTTCCGCACCCGCAGGCCCGCGAGGCCTGACGTGGTGGTGCTCTGTGACGTGTCGGACTCGGTGCGTGTCACGTCTCGCATGATGGTGCTCTTCACCTTCACGCTGCAGGCGCTCTTTGCGCGCGTGCGAAGCTTCATCTTCGTGTCCGAGCTGGGCGAAGTGACGAAGCAACTGAAGGACGCGAAGCCCGAAGAGGCGATGGACATCGCCACCGAATCGGGCGTGATCTCGCTGGCGTCGAACTCGAACTACGGCAACGCGTTCGCCGAGTTCACCCGTGGCTACCTCGGCTCGGTGACCCGCCGCACCACGGTGTTGATCATCGGAGATGGGCGCAACAACCACAACGCCGCCAACGCGTGGGCGCTCGAGGATCTCAAGCGCAAGGCGAAGCGGGTCGTGTGGATCTGCACCGAGCCGCGGCAGAACTGGGGTTTCGGGGACTCCGAAATGCTCACCTACGAAAAGGCCGTGTCGCAGGTCGTCACGGTGCAGACCCTGTCGGACCTCGAACGAATCGCGCAGCAGCTCGTACCCACCTGAGGTGATGGTGTGACTAACAACCGTTCCAACTCGCGCAAGGCCGTCGGTCTGTTGGTGAAACTGAAGTACTCGGACGTCGACGAGTTCGCCGAGCGCTACGCGACCAACCTGAGCGACGGAGGAATGTTCATTCGCTCGCGCGAGCCGAAGCCCGTTGGCACCGAGATCAAGTTTCGCGTCGAGATCGCCAGTGGTGAGCGGGTGCTCCAGGGCACTGCCGTCGTGAGGTGGATCCGTGGCCCTGACGACCCGGCTGGTTCTCCCGGCATGGGCGTTCAGTTCGGGACCCTCGATGAGTCCAGCCGTGCGCTCGTCGACCGGATGCTGGCGAGTGGAGTGGCTGCCAGGCCCCCGAGCATCACCTCTCCGACGGCGGCTGACGTGCCAGTGGAAAGGGCTGTCGTGGCTCCGGCGATTGAGCCGAGCGCTCCCGCGGTTGCCCCTGCTGCCGCGCCTGTGCTCGCTCCGAAGCGTGCTGCGCCGCCTGCCGCGCCGGTCTCGCCGGGGATGGCCGTCGCGCCAGCGGTTGCGCCGATGCGTGTTCCGCCGCCCCCGCTGATGGCCGCGGCAGACCCACCGCAGCGCTCCGCGTCAGTCGCGCCCGCTCCACCGCCCGCGCCCGAGGTCGTCGCTTCATCGCCTCCGGCCCCCGTGGCCTTTGAAGTCGAACTCGAGCCCGACGCGCCATCGCCCCTCGAAGCGCAGGCGGCTGAGCCGTCCTTCGAGGTTGACCCGCTGATCCCTTCGTTCGCACTCGACGCGCGCGCGCCACCAGACGGCAACGAGATCGACGTCGACCTCGACATCCTGCTGGCGTCGACGCCCCCCGCGGCGTCAGCCGACGATGAGGCTCCGATGCAGTCGTCGGTCTCGCTCGGCTTCGAGATCGATCTCGAGCTGGGCCCCAATGCAGAGGACCCCGCGCCAGTCGCGATCGTGGCGCCGAAAGCTCCCGTTGCTGTTGCGTCGGAGCGCGAGACGTCGGCGCCGCTGCCTGAGCTTCGTCGAGACGCTCCCCGCGTGGCAGAAACACTCCCGCCCACTGCACCACGCCAGACGTTGACGGCGGTGGTCGCCGAGCCCGCGCAGGTGGCCCCCCAGCGAAAGGGACCCGTCTATCTCACCTCGACCGAGCCGGTCGCCGACTCCGGCCCCGTCATCGGAATCGATCTGGGTACCACCAACAGCGCCTGCGCGATTGTCACGAAGGGGCGTCCACAAATCCTCTGCTCGAAGGCAGGCTACAGCACGATTCCATCCATCGTCGCGCTGTCGAAGACCGGTCGACTCGAGGTGGGTCACCGGGCGAAGGGGCAGATGGTGCTCAACCCGACGCAGTCGATCTTCGGAGCCAAGCGCCTGGTTGGCCGTGACTTCGAGAGCCCAACGGTGCGTCATGTTCGCGAGCGCTCGCACTTCGAGATCGTCGCCGACGAGGACCACCGCGCCGCTGTTCGGCTTGGCACGAATACGCTCACGCTCGAAGAGGTGCAGGGGCTGGTGCTGAAGGAGTGCCGAGAGATGGCCGAGCATACGCTCGGGACGAAGGTGTCTCGCGCGGTGGTCACGTGCCCGGCCTACTACTCCGAGCCTCAGCGTGAGGCGGTGCGACGCGCAGGCAAGCTCGCGGGACTCAAGGTCGAGCGCGTGCTGAACGAACCGACCGCCGCAGCCCTCGCGTTCGGCATGAACCGGGGGCTGTCGAAGACCGTGCTCGTCTACGATCTCGGCGGCGGAACGTTTGACGCGACCCTGCTCAAGATCGACAAGAACGTCTTCGAGGTGCTCGCGACGGGCGGTGACGTCTTCCTCGGCGGCACCGACTTCGACAACCAACTCGTCGATCTGTTGCTGCAGCGCTTTCAGGTCCAGCACGGCCGGCCGTTCGCAGGCGATCAGATCGCGCTCTCACGGATCGCGGAGGTTGCCGAGAAGGTGAAGGTCGCCTTGTCGGAGCAACACTCGTTCGACGTGCATCTGCCGATGCTCGATCTCGATCCGTCGGGCACGCCGAAGGATCTCAAGTGCACGGTGACGCGCGCGGACCTCGAGGCGAATTGTACCTCGCTGGTCGATCGGACGATCCAGGCCGTTCAAGACGTGCTCCTCGACGCGAAGCTCAAGCCGGCCCAGGTCGACGACATCATCCTCGTCGGTGGCATGAGCCGCATGCCGCTGGTGCGGGAGAAGTTGAAGACCGTCTTCAAGAAGCCACCACAGGCCTCGGTGAATGCCGACGAAGCCATCGCGCTCGGCGCGGCGCTCTACTCAGGCTCGGTGGACAAGGTGTCGAGCCTGGTGCTGATCGACGTGGTTCCGATGACGGTCGGCCTTGGAAAGCCGGGCGGTGGATTTCATCGCCTCATCGAGCGCAACACGCCGCTCCCGGCGACGAAGTCGTTCGGGCTCTCGACTCACGAGGACAACCAGACAGAGCTCGAGGTGATGGTCTTTCAGGGCGAGGACTCGAACGTCGCTGGTAACGAGTTCCTCGGGGCGACGAAGATCGAAGGGCTCCCGAAGGGGCCGAAGGGCTCGGTCCAGATCGCGATCACCATCAGCCTCGACGCTGATTGCGTGCTCAAGGTCGAGGCGCGCGAGTTCCGCACCCGCAAGGTCGTTCAGACGACGCTGGCCACCCGGTACACGAGCGACGAGGTCGCGAAGCGTCTGAACATCACCGCTGAGAGGCGGGCGCAGACCGACCAAAAACGCTCCGACGAGCTCGGCGGCCGGGCGGGTGGCTTCTGGAGCAAGTTGAAGCGCGTATTCTCTCGTGGCTGACGTTCACCACAGCACGCGTCGCCGGGTCGCTCGAACTTGCCGGGAAGTCGTTGGCACCTCGATTCCGGCCTCTGACGAGGCGTTGCGCTGATCGACGACGCGCACGCCGTTCACGACGGCGATGAGCCGATTCAACAGCGCCGAGGTCCAGCGTCGGCGTGAAGGGCAGCACGGCGGCGAAACAGGACAGGAGGAGCGCTCTTCGATTCACTTCTTCTTCAGGGTCGCTCGCAGGTCCAACGCCTCGGTGCGCGTGGCGTAAGACGGTGGCCACTCGGCGAGGGCGTCGGAGGCGTCTTGCGAGGTGGCCTGCTCCATCACGTGGGAG
>JBBAQZ010000039.1:50060-78511 GCA_040400045.1 Myxococcaceae bacterium | reverse complement strand
TGACCGTGACGCCGGCCGAGTCGTTGTCGGTGTTCGACACCGTCACGTCCGCCGCGTTGAAGTTGTTGTAGCCCGTGTCGGTCGACGTCGCCGCGGCGGTGACGATGCTGTACATCTGGTTTCCGTCAGCCACCGGGTCGTTGACGCCCGTCACGGTGACCGTCTGCGGCGCGTTCCAGTTCGCCGTGGTGAAGGTGAGTGCCGCAGGAGACACCGTACCTTCCGTGGTCCGGCTCGACGACAGCCCGATGGTGACGTTCGCCGCCGGCTGCGAGTTGAGCACCACCGTGAAGGTGGCCGTCCCGCCCGCCTCGGTCGTCGTCAGCCCCATCGTGGGGGTGACCGTGATGCCCGCCGAGTCGTTGTCGGTGTTCGACACCGTCACGTCCGCTGCGTTGACGCCGTTGTAGCCCATGTCCGTCGACGTCGCCGCCGCGGTGTCGATGCTGTACATCTGGTTTCCGTCAGCCACCGAGTCGTCGACGCCAGTCACGGTGACCGTCTGCGGCGCGTTCCAGTTCGCCGTGGTGAAGGTGAGGGCCGCAGGCGACACCGTGCCTTCCGTCGTCCGGCTCGACGTCAGCCCGATGGTGACGTTCGCCGTCGGCTGCGAGTTGAGGACCACCGTGAAGGTCGCCGTGCCGCCCGCCTCGGTCGTCGTCAGCCCCATCGTGGGGGTGACCGTGACGCCCGCCGAGTCGTTGTCGGTGTTCGAAACCGCCACGTCCGCTGCGTTGACGCCGTTGTAGCGGGTGTCAGTCGAGGAAGCGGCAGCCGTGACGACAGTGTACGTGGTGGCTCCGTCGGCCTCTGCGTCGTCGATGCCCGTGACGGTCACGGTCTGCGGTGCGTTCCAGTTGGCCGTGGTGAAGGTGAGCGCCGCCGGGGCGACCGTTCCTTCAGTGGTGTCGCTCGACGACAGTCCGATGGTGACGTTCGCCGTCGGCCGGGTGTTGAGCACGACGGTGAAGGTCGCGGTCCCGCCGGCCTCGGTCGTGTTGAGCCCCATGGTCGGAGTGACCGTCACGCCAGCGGTGTCATTGTCGGTGTTGCTCACCGTGACGTCCGGACCGTCGACGTCCTTGAAGACGACGTCGTTGCTGACCGCCTTGGCCGTGACGATGGAGTAGGTCTTCGCGCCGTCGGCGACCATGTCATCGACGCCGGTGACCGTGACGGTCTGCGGCGCGTTCCAGTTCATCGGAGTGAAGGTGACGGACTGCGGAGAAACCGTGCCCTCGGCCGGGTCGCTCGAGCTGAGGCCGATGGTCACGTTGCTGATGGGCGCGGTGCTCAACGCGACGGTGAACGTCGCGGTGCCCCCGGACTCGGTGGTGGTCAGACCCGTCGTGGGCGTGACGATGACGGTGCCTGGGGGCGGCGCCTTCACGGTCAGTTCTGCCGACGCCGTGAACGACTTTCCCGAGACCGTGAAGGTCACGGTGATGGTCGCGCTGCCGATGCCGACACCGGTCACCGTGCCCTTGGAAACGGTCGCGATGGCAGGATCACTGGACGACCACTCGGCCGTCTCGGTGACGTCGACCGTCGACTTGTCGCTCTGCTGCGCCGCGGCCGACAACTTGACGGTCTTGCCGCGCTCGACGCTCTCGGTCTTCGGCGTGACGTCAACCCCTGTCGTCGTAGGACCACAACCGAACAGCGCGAGTCCGAAGACTGCCACCAGTGCGATGCGCGAAACGTTCACGATGATTTCCCCTCAAGAGTGCCGGAGGCAACCCCGGCGCAGGGGGGAACCTTACGGCGAAAAGAGGAACGGAAGAAAGAAGAAAACAGGCAAGGTCGAGGGCGCCAGGGGGGTCGACACAGACGGCTTGAGGACGGTCAAGCACAAGTCCGGGTCAGGGAACCTACGGAGGGCCCGCTTGCAACGCCGCGAGCCGGCGTCGCGCCTGCTCATTGTCGGGCATCAACCGCAGGCCTTCCTGCAGCGCCGCCCGCGCGCGTGGCCTGTCGCCCCTGTCCTCGTACATCACGGCGAGGTTGAAGTGCACCATGGCCTGGTTGGGGTTCAACTCCAGCGCGCGGCGGAGGGCGCGCTCGGCGTCGTCGGGGCGCTTGAGGCGCAAGTAGAGGGAGCCCAGGTTGACGTAGGCGCTGTCGTCCCTGGGCTTGAGCTGCACCGCGATGCGCAGTTGCTCCAGAGCATCCTGCGAGCGGCCCGTGTCCGAGTAGAGCAACGCGAGGTTGTTGCGCGCCTCGTAGAAGTCGGGCTCGGCTTCGATGGCCCGCTCGAGCAGCAGGCGCGCCTCGTCCCATTCCTTGCGCGCGGTCAGCAGCACCCCCAGCCCGTTGGCCGCCTTCCCCTGCCAGGGGTTGAGCGCCAGCGCCGTGCGGTAGTGCGCTTCGGCCTTCACCTGGTCGCCCAGCTTGCCGTAGGTGCACCCCAGGCCGAACTGCGCCTCGTCGTTGTCAGGCCTCAGCCGGACCGCCTCGAGGTAGTGCGCGAGCGCCTCCGGGTACCTGCCCTTTCCAAAGCGCAGCAGCGCCAGCGAGCTGTGCGCGATGTCTGCGTTGGGGCTCTCCCGCAGTGTCGTCTGCCACAGCGTCTCTTCGTCGGCGAAGGCGCGGGCGTGGAAGCAGGACACTGCCGCGAGGCCGGCGAGCAGCACGGCCCGGACGGGCGCCAGCCGCTCCGTCAACCGTGAGAGCCCCACGCAGAGTGGAACGATGAGCCCCATCGACGCCAGGTAGGCCCAGTGGTCGGAGACCAGCGACCACTTCATGAAGAAGACGTTGGTGAAGCCCAGAGCAGGGAAGATGTTGAGGCCGTAGAACATCAGCCCGGGGAACAGCGTGCCCTCGAGCGCCCGCCGCTTCCACCAGGCCAGTCCCAGGGCCAGCAGCACGGCGGCCAGCGGCAGGTACGAGGTCCACTGCGATGGCGAGAGCGCGACGCGCGGGTAGGCCACCGTGTAGTGCCAGGGCACGACCACCTTGTAGACGTAGAACCAGACGTTGAGGCCGGCGGTCAGCAGCCGCTCGGGGAACCCCGCGTCCCAGATGTTCACCCGCTGGTAATGGGCCTGGTTGAACCGGAGCGTCACCAGGGTGCCCACGGCGGAAATCACGACGAAGGGCAACACCCTCAGGCCGATGGTGAGGGCACGCTTCCTCCATGGCGGACGCTTTTCGCGCTCAGGCTCAGGTCGGGCCAGCTCGGCCAGGACCAGCGTGGCCGGCAGCATCGCCGTCGAGGTCTTGGCGAAGAGCGCCAGGAACGCGCTGCCCAGCGAAAGGCCGTCGCTGCGCAGCCGGGGGCGGGCCCGAGAGTCGAGGTACCACGCGAGGCTCGCCAGGAAGAAGGTCGTCCCCAGAAGCGTCTTGAGCTGGAAGATGTACGCCACGGACTCGACCTGCAACGGGTGCAGGGCGAAGACGGCCAGCGCCAGCCACCGTCCGCGCACCAGCTGCAACTGCCGCAGAATCACGCTCCAGAGCCCCACGTTGACGAGGTGCAGGCCCAGGTTGGCGAGGTGGTAACCCCAGGTGTTCGCGTGGAACACGTTCCAGAGCGCGAAGAGGACGCTGTACGTCACCGGCCAGTAGTCAGGCTGGTACGGGCTGGTCCAGAAGTACGAGAGCGACTTCTGCGCCAGCATGTAGATGATGACGTCGTCCCAGACGAAGCCCCCGTTCAACGCCGGGGAGTAGGCGACGAAGGTGAGCCCCGCCAGCCCCAGCCACGGCAACCACGGTTTCGTGAGCCACTTCATCGGTCGGGAAGAAGGGGCTGGCTCTTAGGTCATCGAGCCGCAGCGGGGAAGCCCCGTGACCTTGCGAGCTTCACCGGCACGGTGGCCGAAGGCGGCTGGCTCTACGAGGGCGTCGGCGCCGAGCTCGGAGGAAGCGGCGCATCGACTAGCTTCACCTCATGCTCCGGCGCCCAGCCGGCGAGCACGAGCCTCAGAATCCCGGGGAAGACGGCCAGCATGAGCACCGTCGCGCCCACGATGCCGAAGATGACGACCGTCGCCAGGGGACGCTGCACCTCACTGCCGGCACCGTTCGAGATCGCCATCGGCGCAAAGCCGAGCGCAGCGACAGCGGCGGTCGTCAGTACGGCGCGGAGCGTGTGCGAGGCGCCTCTCACCACGGCCACCTCGAGTTCGACCCCTTCGGCGATGAGTCGGCGGACGTCGGTCGCCATCACGATGCCGTTGAGCACCGCGACGCCGGCCAGGGCGATGAAGCCCACGGCCGCGGGCAGGCTGAAGGTCATGTCACGCGCGACCAGGCCCACCACTCCGCCGATGAGCGCCAGGGGCACCAACGAGAACACCGCGACCGCCATTCGGACCGACCCGAAGGTGAGCACCAACATCGAGAAGATGATCAGCAACGCGAGCGGCACCACGATCGCCAGGCGGGCCTGCGCGCGCTCGAAGTTCTCGAACTGACCGCCCCAGGTGAGGCTGTAGCCGCCAGGCAGACCGAGGTCCTTCGCGGCGAGGGCCTTCGCGTCCTCGACCCACGAGACGAGGTCTCTGCCTCGCAGGTTCACCTCGACCCGGACGGTGCGGGAGAAGCCTTCCCGCCTGACCGTCGCCGGCCCTTCGGTGTCCTCGAGCGTGCCGAGCTCCGAGAGCGACACGAGCTTCTGGTCCTGGGTGGCGACGAAGAGGTCCCCATACCCTGCAGCGGTCGTCTCTGCGGGTGGCGCCGTCAGCCGCAGGTCGAACTTGCGCGGGCCCTCGTAGAGCACGCCCACCTTCTCGCCTCCGCGCGCGTCCTCCAGCGTCTGAAACACCGACGCGAGCTCGACGCCATAGCGAGCCAATCGCTCACGATCTGGAGTGAAGGTGAGGTTCGGCATGCCCAGCAGCCGTTCGATGCGAACGTCTCCAGTCCCCGGCACCGTCTTCATCAGCTCACCAAGCCTGTTGGAGCGATCGACGAGCACCTCGAGCTCGGGCCCGAAGATCTGAATCGCGACGTCGGCGCGACTGCCCGAGATCAACTCATTGGTGCGGTCTTCGATGGGCTGGCTGACCGAGACGAACGTGCCCGGGACTTCGCCTTCGACGGCGCGCTTGAAGGCTTCCGAGAGCCCGTCGAGATCCCGCGCAGTCTTCCATTCCGACCTTGGCTTCAGCCGCACGAGCACGTCGGTGTTGTCGTTGCCGACGGGGTCGAACGCCAGCTCGGCGCGGCCGGTGAACGCGAGCGTGGTGATGACCTCAGGGAAACGCTTCATCACCCGCTCGACCTCGAGATCGAGTCGCCGCGCTTCGGTGAGAGAAATGGAAGGCGCCCGTCGAATCGTCAGCACCGCGTCGCCTTCATCGATGCGCGGCACGAAGTCGGCGCCCTGCCTGCCCATGACGACCATCGAGGTGAGGAACAGCACCACCATGCCCACCAACAACGGCACGCGGTACGCCAGCACCGTCGGAAGCGCGGCTTCGTACCGGACGCGCAGCGACTCGAGCCACTTCGGGCCATGCCCCACGTCGCCCATCAGCAGCGACAGGACGCCGGGGAAGAGCACCACCGAATAGAAGAGCGCGCCAAAGAGCGCGCAGGCCATCACCGTCGCCATCGGCCTGAACATCTTGCCTTCGACGCCCTGCAGGGCCAGCAGCGGCAGATAGACGAGCATGATGATGGCGACCGAGAACGCGACTGGTCGCGCGACGGGCCCCGCAGCTCTGGCGAGCTCGGCTTTGCGCTCGTCGTCACTTCGCATCGCCCGGCCCGCGAGCGCAGCCATCACGGCCTCGAGCATGACGATCGGTCCATCGACGAGGAAGCCGAAGTCGATGGCGCCCAGGGACATGAGGTCGCCGGTCACTCCGAAGACGAGCATGCCGAACAAGGCGATCGACATCGACGCAGGAATCCCGAGGACGACGGCGATCGCGCCGCGAAGGCTCCCGAGGAACAACGCGAGCACCAGGAGCACCACCACCGCGCCTTCGACGAGGTTCTTCAACACCGTCTCGAGGGTGCGGCCGACGAAGTCGGAGCGATCGTAGATGGACTCGATCAGCACGCCGGGAGGGAGCGCCGTCTGCACTTCCGCGACCCGCTGCTTCACGGCCAGCGTCACGTCGCGCGAGTTGGCGCCCAGCAGCATCATGACCGTGCCGGTGACGACTTCTCCTTCACCGTCTCGCGTGGTGACGCCGTAGCGGAGCGCCGGCTTCACCTTCACGTCGGCGACGTTCTTCACCAACACACGCTCGTGCCCACCCCGGACCATCACGTTCCCGACGTCCTCTTCGTTCAGGAGCAGCCCGTTGCCTCGAACGAGGTGGACTTCTCCGCTGCGCTCGATGTACCCGCCGCCAACCGAGGACTGCGCGTTCGACAACGCGTCTCGGAGCTCCGCGAGCGTCAGGCCATGGGCCTTGAGCCGGGCGACGTCGCCGACGACATGAAACTGCTTCAGCTCTCCGCCCATCGGGTTGACCTCGATGACCCCGGGCACCGAGCGAATCCGTGGAATGACTTCCCAGTCGAGCAGCGTGCGCAGCTGCATCGACGAGTGGTCGCCGGTCTCGCTCCGAACGACGAAGGTGAAGATTTCACCCAGGCCGGTCGACACCGGCGCGAGCTGCGGCGGGGGCACGAAGCCGGGCAGCTCGGCCACCACTTCGCGCAGCCGCTCGCTGACCAGCTGACGCGCGAACCACACATCCATGCCGTCGTGAAAGACGACGGTGACGGCCGACAGGCCCGGCCTCGAGACGCTGCGCAGCTCGACGAGGCGGGGAATGCCGTTGAGCGCGAGTTCCATCGGCGCGGTCACCATGCGCTCGACCTCGACGGGCGAGAGGCCAGGCGCCTCGGTCAAGATGGTGACCTGCACGGTCGAGACATCGGGGAGCGCGTCGATGGGGAGCGTGCGGGCCGCGACGAGCCCCGCGGCGAGCAGCGCCACCAGCCCTCCTGCGACGGCGGTTCGGTACTGCACGGACAGTCGAATGAGGGCTGAGAGCATGTGGGGTTCCTGGAAGGCGGGGCCTTCCGCTCAGCGGAAGACCTCGGCCTTGAGAGCCAACACGCCGGCGGCGACGACCTTGTCCCCGGCCTTGAGGCCGCTGAGCACGGCGACGCTGTCGACGTCCTCCGCGCCCAGCTCGACCGGTCGTGGCTCGACGACGCCCTCGCTCACCTCGAGAAAGACGGTGGGCTTGCCGTCGACGCGCGTGACGGCTCTGCGCGGCACCACCAGGAGCGACTGCCGTGGACCCGATGCGTGGACGACGCCGACGACCGAGAGTCCCGGCCGCAGTTGAGCTTTGGCATTGTCGACCTCGACTCGAACGTGAGCGCTGCGGGTTTCGTGGTCGATGAGCTCGCTGATGTGGGCGATGCGACCCATGATGGGCGGCTGGCCCGCGGACGGAATCCGAACTTCCACCTCGTCGCCTTCACGCACCGCAGGGAGATCGCGCTCATACACGGCGAGTTCCACCCAGACCTTCGAGAGGTCGGCGACGACGAAGAGGGTATCTGACGACTCCACCGTCTCTCCGCGCTTCACCTTCGACTCGACGATTCGACCTGTGAGCGGACTGCGAAGGCGCAGAACACCCAGCTCACCCTCGACCGTTCCCCCGAGCGCCTCGACCCCCTTCTCAGCGGCGACGCGTTCTGCAGTGAGCGCTTCAGCGTTGGCTCGCGCGAACTGGGCGTCTCGCTCGGACGACACCTTCGCATCGGCCAGCCTGCGCTCGCGTTCCTCGTCGAGCCTGGCGACCTTCTCCCTCGCGCGTACCTTCATGACTTCGGCCTGGGCTCTTCCGAGCTCGACCGACTCGAGCTCGGCCATCGCCTCGCCAGCCTTCACGTCTTCGCCCTCGACCTTCGAGAGCATGCGCACCCGGCCACCGATGCGCGCGCCGATCGCCGCGACCCGGCGGGCGTCGTACGTGACGGCGCCAGTGACCTGAAGCGCTGGCGTGAGCACCTCTTCTTTCGCGACCGCGAAGGCGATCTTCTCCCGCTCGGCGAACTGCTTCGAGAAACGAATGAACTCACCGTCGAGAAAGGGAGTCCCGCGCTCGGGAAGGATGGCCGGCGTCGACGCCCGTCCACCCTCGGGCTTGAAGAGCACGGCGACGACCACGACGCCCAGCACGACGGCGCCGAGCACCACGGGCCACTTCTTCATCCGTGGCACCGGGGTCACGGAAACGGTGGGTGGCAGGGGCTCGGCGCTCATGGGTTCAGTCCTCCGGAAGCACGCTCGAGCTCGATGAAGTCAGTCCAGGCTGCGAGCAGGGTCTCGAGCCGGTCACCGCGCACGCGGTTGAGGTCTCGTGTGGCAGAGGTGAGCCGGAAGAGATCGAAGCGCCCCGCCACCCACCCTTCCTCGACGAGCCGCTCGAAGCGCTCGGCAGCGGGCAAGGCGTCGTTCGAGAGGAGCTGCAGCTGGGTCAGGCGCGCCTGATAGCTGCGACGGGCGCTGGCGACTTCCCTCCGGACCCGGCGCAGCTCGGTCTCGAGCCGAACCCGCTCGGTCTCGAGCTGCGCCTGGTTCACGGCCCGAGGCCCCTGGTTGCGCTGCGCCACGGGGAGCTGAATGCCGAGGCCCGCGTAGCCGAACACGGGCGACGCGGGCGCTGCGTCGAACCCGAGGTTGAACGTCACGTGAGGGAACGCCTCGCGAACGAGCCGGCTGTCGGTCGCCTCGAGGAGCGAGAGCCGCGCCTTGACGCTGGCGAGCTCCGGCCGCTTCTCGAGCGCCCGTTGAACGAGCGCGTCCTCCTCGCCGCCAGGGGGAGGAGGCGCGAGCTCGCCGACCAGCTCGAGCGCGGCGTCTGCGTCGAGATCGAGCACCTGACACAGCGCCGCGCTGGCCGCCTGCAGCGTGCGCCGGGCGTCCTCGAGCTGAACTCGAACCGTCGTGTGCTCCAGCGAGGCCGCGAGGACGTCGGGCTCGCCGACGACGCCGTTCCTCAGACGCTCTCGGGTGGCGGCCTCGACGCGAGCGGCGATGACGAGCGCGGCTTCGGTGATCGCCACGCGCTGCACGGCCACCTTCACCGCGATGAAGCCCTGCCAGGCCCGAACCCTCGCGAAGGACTGCGCGGTCGCCAGCTCACTCCGCGCCAGGGACACCCGGCGTTCCGCTTCATCGAGGCGGGCCCAGCCCGCACCGCTCACCTCGAAGGTGCCATCGATTCCGAGGTTGTACCCGTTGAGCGGGTCGATCGGCGGTGGTGAGGCGAGGCGGCGGTAGTCAGCGAAGAGGCGTGGGTTGGAAGGCAGGAACACGCCCGCGCCGACGCGCGTCGCTTCCGCTTCCTGCAGCACCCGCCCCGCCACCTTCACCTCTGGCGCGGTCGTCGACGCGCGCTCGATGACCTCGGACAAGGACCAGGGCGCAGCATTGGCCGAAAGGCCAGCCGCGACGACTGTGACGAACGACAGACGACCTGCGACCATGGCGTGCGGGACCCTCATTGACGACCGTCTCCGAGATAGGAACCGCTCCAACGGGAAGACATCGCAAAAAACTATCGATTGACGCAATTAAGTAGATAAAGCCGAGCTGCGCTCAGGTTCGGCCGTCGTCGGCGCCGACGCTGACCGGTCGCGTTCGAGGGCGGCCGCCGTCATCAGCGCCCGACCGGCCCAGGCGCGCGACGCGAGCGCCAGGAGCGCGCCCGGACTCGGAGCGATGGCGAGCCGTGTCTTGCGCCGCTGACGCACGTCAGTTAGGACCACTGCATGCGCGCTGCTTCCGCCCTCGCTTTCGCCGCTCTGTTCTCGTGCGGGAGCTCGAACCAGATCACCTACGAGAAAGACGTCCGCCCCGTGATGGAGGCGCGCTGCGTGTCGTGCCATTCCGCCGGTGGCATCGCGCCGTTCGAGTTGACGACGTACGAGCAGGTCGCCGCAGTGAAAGACGCGGTCGCGCTCGCGGTGAAGAACCGCACCATGCCGCCGTACCTCGCAGCGCCCGGTTGCACCGAATACGCCGATGATCAGAACCTGACCGACGAGCAGATCGCGATGCTCCAGACGTTCGCGAGCACCGGAGCCCCGCGCGGCACGGTGACGAAGCCGGCCGCGTCGACCTCGGCGTCGCTGCAGACGACGCTGCCGCAGGTCGATCTCACCATCGGCATGCCGCAGGCATGGACGCCGATGAAGGAGCCCGACGATTACCACTGCTTCGTCATCGACTGGCCGCACCAGACCGAGAAGTATGTCACCGGCTTCAACGTGAAACCCGGCAACGCGCGCGTCGTGCACCACGCCATCGCGTTCCTCATTCCTCCCGAGAAGGCGAACACCATCGCCGCGCTCGACGAGGCCGAAGCGGGCCCCGGCTATACCTGCTACGGCGGGCCCGGCGGCAACCCGACGAACGTCGCGTGGGTCGGCTCCTGGGCGCCCGGCGTGACGGCGAACATGTACCCGACGGACACCGGGCTGCTGATCAGGCCAGGCAGCAAGATCGTCCTGCAGATGCACTACAACACCGCCGCTGCGGCGAACGCCGCAGACCGCGTCGACCAGACCTCCATCGAGCTCGCGCTCGCCGACAGCGTGAAGCGCAAGGCCTTCATCATGCCGTGGGCGAACCCCGACTGGGTGCGCAGCGCGAAGATGCCGATCCCCGCTGGGCAGGCCGAGGTGAAGCACAGCTTCCAGTTCGACCCGACCGGCTTCCTGCGCAACATCTCGGGGGGCGTGCTCCAGAACAACACGGCCGTTCGAATTCACGCGGCGGGGTTTCATCAGCACATGCTCGGCACCGGCGGCCGACTCGAGGTGGAGCGCGCGGATGGGAGCAAGGAATGTCTCGTCAACCTGCCGCGCTGGGACTTCCACTGGCAGCGCTCGTATCCTCTGGCGGCGCCGAAGATCCTGCGAGTGGGAGATCAGCTGAAGCTCTCATGCTCCTGGAACAACACCGACGCGTTCCAGCCCGTGGTGAACGGTCAGCGGAAGCAGGCGCGCGACTCGAACTGGGGCGAAGGCACCGGCGACGAGATGTGCCTGGGCATTCTGTACGTCAGCGAGTGAGCCGTGTCGTTCGCGGTCTCAACTCGGGCGGCGGTCTGCTGTGACGCTGTCGTGCGTGCTCGCTGCGAGCCCGCCGTGGAAGTCGGTCCCCATGCCGCCGCCCGAACGGCGGGAGCGCGGCGCCCTCAACGGGTGGAATCGGATGATCGTCACGCCGCAGGCGCTGCCGTCGTACCAGCCCTCTTCCGCCGCTGAATCACCACCAGCACGCCCAGAATCGCGCCCAGCACCGCGCCGCCGCCAACGCCGCGCAGCTGGTAGGTGATCAACGTGTCTGCGCCGCGCCCGGCCGCGATGCCGCACAGGCACATGCCGTCACCGTTCCCGGCCGTGTTGTCCCAGGTGATGAGCTTGGGCCCCATCAGCGTGACCGACAGAATCCCCAGCAGCGCGCCCGCCACCATGAAGCTCAGCACAGCCCGGAAGAGGACCATACGCGAGTGCATAGCAAAGTCTCGCGACCTGTCTTCTCACGCGACGCGACGAGGCCAGGGTGAGCACCCGAGTTCTCGCGCGAGGCCCAACGTCTGGTGCGCGCGCAGTCCAACGTCAACGCAGCCGCCGCCAGATCGCTGCACCTTCGGCTCCAGCGGCCGATGGCAAGGCTCGTGCAAAACGTCGGAGCATGCGCTCCTCGCTCTTCGCAGCCGTCGCCGTCGTGACCCTCGCCGCTCCCGCCTGGGCGACCGGAGAGCGCGTCATCGTCACCGCCGCGGCCGAGCCGTTCCGCGAGACCATCTGCGTCAGTATGACCTGCGTCTCCTCAGGTGCCCTTGAAGCTGTCGTCTCCGCCCGCTCCGTGAAGGAAGGCGTCGAGGTCACCGTGAAGAGCGCGTCGGGCCAGGTGAAGCTGGTTCACGTCACGCCCCGCACCGAAGACGGCTTCCTCTCCAGCATCGACGTGGTGACTGCGTCGACGCTCGTGGTGAAGGCCATCGAGACCGTGAAGCCCTTGACGAAGCCTGCTCCGAAGACCGCCCGAGCCATCTCCACGAGCGCGAAGCTGCGAATGCTGGCCCACCGCTAAGCCCCCGAAAAACAAGCGATTTCATGGGGTTCTCGCCTCTTGAGAGGGCGAACACCGCGAAATGACATGGGGAGGGGTTCCCTTTGATGAATCGGTTCGTGTATTCGTGTCCCCATGTACGACGACGTGAGGCTGGACACGAAGCTGTCGGAGCTGTCGCGGGAACTGAACTCGAGGCAGATGGGGGCAGGGTTCACGATTGTCGAGGCCTTCACCATGAAGGGTCTCGACGAGCACGGGAAGCCGGGGTTGTTCGCGCTGGTGCTCCTGGGGCTCAACCCTCCTCCCTCGCTTGATACCCTGACGGTGGTGCGCTCGATGCTGACCGCTCGCCTGAAGCAGATCGACACCGCGATGCCGCAGTGGCCCATCGTGGTGCAAGGCGCCGCTGAGGTCATCGACGGACAGGCCGTGGTGCCGGGTGGCCGGGAGTACTTCGACCAGGTCAAGGGCGAGCTGCTCGCGCGCCGTGAGCAGTACAAGGCCTTCGCAGCACGTCGCAACAGCCTCAAAGAGATGCCGGCCGTCACCGACGCGCCGCCGACTGCTCCCAAGAAGGCTGAGCGCAAGCCGGCCCCGAAGCCCGCCCGTCGTCGCGTGGCTGCGACCCGCTCGAGCAAGGGCGCCCGCGCCGCGCGTCGGTAAGCGTGCTCAAGGGCCGGGCAGCAGGAACCGCAGCGTTGACTCTGACCTGACTGTCTTCTGTGTCGTCCGCCTCGCGTGGGGGCGCCAGACTGCGGGAGCGTTTCCGCTCCGTGGCACCGCGTGCCCGTTTCCGTTCTTGCTCTCGGCGATGGCGCTGAGTCCAGCCGGGCTCTCGCTGGGTTTGGGTCCTTCGCAGCGAGGGGTGGCGCCCGGAGTATACCTGGGCGTCGCAGGCTCCGCGGTCGTCGAACGGTCTCGTGCTCGCGATGATGCTTCGTGAGTGGCGGCAGGCCGACACGCCGTCATACGTGCGGTCTGCTCCATCTCGCCGCGTGCGTCATTACGGGGCAGCGACAAAGACCCAGATGACGCTGCCGGCAATGACCATCGACTGTTGTTCGGCCGGGCTGAAGCAGCGCCAGGTCGTCTGACCCTTGGTGGTGCTGGCTTGATCGTATTCGCCTGTGGGCCCGGTGCACGCGAGGCTTCCCCCCCAACCCCAGTTGCGTCCGGTCGGATGATAGGGAGCGACGAGACGAGAGCCTGTGCTCCATGCGCGGCAGCTCGCGATGGCGCCTTGCATGCAGGCCTCACAAACATTCAGGTCCGGCGACGCGCCACCAGGGCTGGTGAACATGGGGGGCCCAAATGGACAGCCAGGCGCTCCCGCTGTCCCTCCGCCCATTCCTCCCGCTGTCCCTCCGCCCATTCCTCCCGCTGTCCCTCCCGCATCGACCGAGCCCGCGTCGACCCAGCCGGCGTCCGTTGTTCCTGCGTACGGTCCAGCGTCGAGCGACATGCCCGCATCGGTCGCACCGCCATCGCTGGCCATCGACGGTCCTTCAGAGGGCCGAGTGTGCTGGATGCGGTCGACGCCGCAGCCGAGGAGGACGGTGGCGAGAGAGGCGAGGAGCGGGCGGTAGGGGTTCATGGTGAACGTCATCACCCGCGAGCAGGTCGCCGGTTTCCTCAGGGATTCTGACACCCCAGCGCGGCGACCGTCGACGCGAGCTCTTCCTCGTATCGACTCTGGGGATGTTCGACGCGGAAGGCCCGCCAGAAGGCACAGGCGCGCGGCACGTCGCGGAGCTGGTGGGTGAGCAACGAGCCGAGCTCGAAGCCGAGGCGTTCGCGGGTCGACGCATTCGGAGCCTCGGACAACGCGGCGCTCAACACGGTCACGGCCTCTTCGTACGAGCGGCGGCTCCGCAGCGCGGCGACGCGCGCCAGCACGGCCTCACTGGAGAACGGCGTCACGGGCTCGGTCGTCGGCACCGCTGGCGTCACGTCGATGGACTTCGCCGGAGCTCGAGGCTGCACGCGCGCGGGCTCGAAGGCGGGCAGCGTCGGCTCCGGCGGCGGGGGGGCGAACCCGACGGCGGGCAACGGCCAGCGCAACGTCTCTCCTGCGGCGAGCGTGATGGTGCGGCCGTCGGTGGCGACGAAACGAATCGTCCCTTCGAGCAGCTCGACGCTCCCGGAGTCGTCTCCCTGCTGCACGATGAACGACGTGCCGATGACCTCGATGACGCCGTGCGAGACCGTCACCGAGTAGCTGGCGACGCGGCTGTCGAGGCGCGCCACCTCGAAGCGAACGCGGCCATGACGAAGGGCGGCTCCCTGCGGAAGGCGCGAGAGCTGGACACCGGGTTCGACCTGCAGCGTGGCCTGGAGTGTCGGGTCTCGCAGCGTCGCAGTGCCCGTCTTCACGGTGATGGCAGCGTCGTCGCCCACGGCTGAAAAATCGCGCGGCTGTTCCACCACGAGGCCGGCGACGTTCGCGGGCCGGTCGACGAACACCCACAGCACCGCTGCGACGGTCGCCATCGCCACGCCCAGGACGAGCGGACGCCACTGCAGTCGGCGAGACGGACGCTCGAGCCGCGCGCGCAGTCGGGCCTCGACGTCGGCGGGCATGCCGCGGGCCTCGAACTCACGGTCGAGCGCGCGGAGCTCGTCGTCGAACTCATCGGGCTTCATGCGAGCCCTCCCAGCCACTTCGTTCGATGAGTGCCCAGGCGCGCGCAGCCACCTTCGAGACATAGCCTTCCGACAGGCCGAGCGTCTGGGCGATCTCCTGCTGCTCCTTCCCGTCGAGCACCTTCATGCACATCACGACGTGCTCTCGTGGCGGCAGCTTCGCGAGCGTCTTCAGCAACGCCTGACGACGTGACACGCGAGCTTCGGGAGAGGGCCTCTCGTCGCGCTCGGAGCCGCGGAGCATGGACGAGAGTCTCCCGAGCACCGACTTCTCGTCGCGCAGGCGGTTGAGCGCCAGGTTGGCGGTCGTTCGGTAGAGCCAGGGCCCCAGCTCCGTCTCGGTGTCGAGTCGCTCGAGGTGCGCGTGCAGGCGAACGAAGACGTCGTGGGTGAGATCCTCGGCCCAGGCACTGCGTCCGACGCCGTAACGCAGGGCCCAGCGGTACACCTCGGCCCGATGCGCGCGGTAACAGCGCTCGAACACCGCGTGCTGCGGTGAAGTCGACGAGCGCGCGCTCATGGGCGTTGCGAGACAGCTGGCATCCACGTGGCCATATCACCCGCGAGCGGGGCGCCGGTTTCCTGAGCCCGCTACAGCGCGAGAAACCCGGAGGCGAGCGCCTCGAGCCGGAGCGGACCGCGCGTCCAGAGCGCGACGTCGCCGCTCACGTGTTCACGGGCGCCTGACCAGCCCGGCGCGACGCGAAGCCCCAGTCGCAGAGAAGGTGTGAGCCCGAAGGAGAGCTGAATCGGAACACTGACGAGCGGGCTGAACCGGGTGCCGGCCGTCGAGCCGCTGAGGTTCCAGGCGTGGAGGAGCCCTCCGAGAACCAGCCCGGCTTCGAGCTGCCAACGGTCGAAGCGCAGCGCGTACGAGACACCAGCGCTCACCGACGCCTCGAAGACACCGAGGCCGACGCCACGGGAGCCACCGACGCCGAGGTCGACCGCGAGCCGCAGTTGGTCACCACGACGGAACGTCACCACGCCGAGGCCATCAACCCCGCCTTCTCGGACGAGCACGCCACCTGCCGCGCCGAACTCCCACAGCCGCCGCGCGATGACGGGCGCCAGGGGGACGACGACTGGTTCGGGGGCGCGTGCGATGACTCGGGTGAGCTCCACCAGCTTCTGCGTCACCTCGAGGTGCAGCTCGAGCAGCGCTTCGCCAGCCCACGCAATGGAGCGGGCACTCGCGCCACCGGGACCCTTGCCCGTGAGGACGATGGCGCGTGGTGTCTGCGTCACAGACAACGACACGAGCACGTCGGGAGCAGCCGTCGTGGCGACGACGGCGAAGCCTTCCTGCACCAGGCGCACCGTGGCGGTCTTCTCGAGCGCCACCCCGTCGAGGGCTTCGAACGACGTCACCTCGAGCGTCGACAGGTCGAGCGCGACGGTGGTGGGCGCCGCCGTGGCGAGGGACGAGATGACGAGCGCGAGCGTCAGGGCCTGGCGACTCCTCATGCCTCGGACGTACTCGGGCGGGCGCGTTCGGGAAAGCACCACGCCCCTTCGCGACGACCGGTCCGCGGCCGTTCAGGCTTGTACTTGCCTCGCCTGTTGTCGAAGCTCGAGCCTCATGATCCGACTCCTCCTGACCTCGATGTTGCTCTGCGCTGCACCGACACTGGCGTTCTCGTCAGGCTCCCCAAGTTGCGACTACCCCGGTGGCTCCATGCTCGGAGGCACCCGGTCGGGCACGGGCAACTTCGTCATCACCGCGAACGTCACGAGCTACACGCCCGGCCAACCGCTCACGGTGACCCTGCGCAACACGTCGAATCTCCTCTTCAAGGGCTTCTTGCTCCAGGCCGTTCAAGGGAGCCCCGGGACGCCCAACGTCAACGTCATTGGCTCGTTCGGGACGCCACCTGCAGGGACGAGCTTGGTGTCAGGCTGCAACGGGACGAACGGTGTCCTCACCCAGTCCTCCACCGTCGCCAAAGCGACCGTCAGCATCACCTGGACGCCACCGACCACCGCCACCGGTCCCATCACGTTTCACGCCATCGCCGTCGTGGCGCTTGGTGAGTGGTACGGACGACAGACGCCCATCACGTTGACGCTCTCGCCTTCGACGTCATCGGGTGGTGGTTCAGCAGGCACCGGAGGTGGTTCAGCAGGTGGAGCGAGCGCGGGTGGTTCGGCAGGTGGCGCGACGGCAGGTGGTTCAGCAGGTGGCGCGACGGCGGGTGGTTCCTCAGGTGGCGCGAGCGCAGGCGGTTCGGCAGGTGGCGCGACGGCAGGCGGTTCCGCAGGTGGCGCGACGGCGGGTGGTTCCGCAGGCGGCGCGACGGCGGGTGGTTCCGCAGGTGGCGCGACGGCAGGTGGTTCCGCAGGTGGCGCGAGCGCAGGCGGTTCCGCAGGTGGCGCGAGCGCAGGCGGTTCCGCAGGTGGCGCGACGGCAGGCGGTTCCGCAGGTGGCGCGACGGCGGGTGGTTCCGCAGGTGGCGCGACGGCGGGCGGTTCCGCAGGTGGCGCGACGGCAGGCGGTTCGGCAGGAGCGAGCGCAGGTGGTTCCGCAGGTGGCGCGAGCGCTGGTGGAGCAGCAGCGGGCGGTTCAGCGAGGGCCGGAGGTGCAGCAGGAGGAGCGACCGCTGGTGGCGCCGGAGGAATGGGGGAAGAACCCACGGGCTGCGGATGCTCCGCGTTCGACGGAAGCGCCCTCGCGATGGCTGCGCTGCTTCTCCTCGCGCGACGCCGCTGAACGTCCCGGTGTCCCGTCTCGTCGCCGCGCGCCTGTTCGAGGTGAACCGACGCGCATGACGGTCGCGAGCGCACGCCGTTCGAGCCCTCCGTGACGCCGCGACCAGCGCGTGGCCACGACTCGAGCGCGGCTCCGCGAGGTGCTCGACGTGCGCGCTTTCACGAACGACGCGGCGCGAGCTACACACCGCGGGCGTTCGGCTCCCACAGGTACTTGTGCTGCTGCAGCTGGAAGCGCACCGGGAGTCGGTCAGCGATGATCCACTCCGCCAGCGTCACGGGCATCAGTGAAGAGAACACCGTCGAGAACAACAACCCGAACGGTTTCGCGTCGAGGCGGTGCTGACGGATCATCCCCACGCTCCAGTCGTAGTCTTCGCGCGAGCCGATGACGAACTTCAGCTCGTCACGCTCGTTCATCGACTCGAAGTTGCGCAGGTCGTTTCGGTCCTGCTCCTTCGACGAAGGCGTCTTCAGGTCGACGATCTTGTGTACGGCCTTCGGCACCAGCCGCACGTCGATGGCGCCGCTCGTCTCGAGCAGCACGATGAGGCCCGCGTCGAGGAACGACTCCATCAACGGGTAGACGCCAGGCTGGAGCAGCGGCTCTCCACCCGTGACTTCGACCATCGGCGACCCGAGGGCCTGGACCCGACGCAGCACCTCGGCGTTCTTCAGCCGCTCGCCGCCCTTGAACGAGAACTCGCTGTCGCACCAGGAGCAGCGCAGGTGACAGCCGGTGAGCCGAACGAAGGTGCACAGCTCGCCCTGATGCGACGACTCCCCCTGGAGCGAGAGGTAGACTTCCTTCACCACCACACTGTCTGCGGACGGGACGAGGCGGGGTTCGATGGTGGGGCGCGCAGCGAGCATCTGGTGATGGGGCACATGCGCAAAGACGCGGGCCAGGCGCAAGCCCTCGGCCGGGTATGGAAACAACTGAAAGGCCTTTTCGGGGCGAGCGGCGCGCGAGGTTTTGGGCCACACTCTGCCACGATGCCCTGGAGTCTGCTCAACAGCGCCCCCGACGCGATGCTCGTCGTCGCAGGCGATGGCACCATCGTCTTCGCCAACAGCCAGACCGAGCGGGTGTTCGGCAGGGCCACCAGCACCCTCGTCGGTTCGACGCTCCCGGGGCTGATGCCAGCGTCAGCTCGCGCAGGCCACGACGCACACCTCGCCTCGTACTTTGCCAACCCGAAGGTCCGACCGATGGGGGTCGGGCTCACCCTTCGCGGCCTTCACGCCAACGGCACGGAGTTTCCCATCGAGGTTTCCCTGAGCCCGGCCGGCATCTTCGTCATCGCCGCGATTCGGGACGTGTCGGCGCGGCTGCAGCTCGAAGAACAACTGCGCGTCTCGGAACGAATGGCGAGCCTCGGCACGCTGTTGGCGGGCGTCGCCCACGACCTGAACAACCCGCTCGCCGCGCTGTCGTTCTGCCTCGAGGCGCTCAGCGAGTCCGAGGTCTCCTTGAGCCCGTCGCAGCGCGAGGCGGTGCAGGACGCGCGCGAAGCAGCCCATCGCCTGAGAGAGGTCGCCGGCGACCTGCGCACGTTCTCGCGGTCGGACAGCGCTCCGCAGGGCCCCGTGGAGCTGGGCAGCGTCATCGCCTCGGCGATTCGGTTGCTGAACGTCACGCGCCGGGGCCGCACCCGCATCGAGACGACGGTGGAGCCGGGGCTCAAGGTGAAGGGGCACGAGTCGCGACTGGGGCAGCTGGTGCTGAACCTGGTGGCGAACGCCCTGCAGGCCGTCGACGGGAGTGCGGTGGCGGTCGTGCTCATCGAGCTCCGTCGCGCGGCGCCAGACCAGGTGGAGCTGGTGGTGCGCGACTCGGGCCCTGGACTCGCGCCGCAGGTGCGGGAGCGACTCTTCGAGAGGTCGGTCACCACGAAGCCGACGGGCCAGGGCACCGGCCTGGGCCTGCTCATCTGCCGTCGCATCGTCGAAGAGCACCGCGGAACCATCGCGGCAGATGACGCGCCGGGTGGAGGCGCCCGGTTTACCGTTCGCCTGCCGGCGCTGGAAGGCTGACGGAGCGCACCTCGAGCGACCGCCGCAGCGACTGCACGTCAGTGACGCGGGGGTCTGCCGCGCACGCTGACTCGAACGCACGCGCCACCGCGAGGGCTTCGGTGAAGCGCCGCTCCCTCGTCAGCTCGACCAGCAGGGCCAGCCTCACCTCGGGGTGCAGCACCCCCCCGGGGAACCGGGCGAGCGACGTCGTCCACGCAGCGAGGGCGTCGGACGCGTTGCCCTGCTTCAGCTCCAGCCCCCCCAACTCGTAGAGCGCCGCCTGAGCCGTCAACCCATCACCCTTCGCCTCGACCCGAAGGCAGTCGAGGCGCGAGCCCGTCACCTCGTCACACACCGAGGTGCTTGACGAAGCGACGGCCGAGAGCGGCTCCGGAATGCTCGGCGTCGGAGGCCACACCAGCGTCTCGCCCGCCTTCACCACGCGCGTCTCGGTCTTCGCGCGCAGCACGACTTCACCTTCCTGCACGATGACGGTCGTCCCTCCGGCCGTCACCTCGGCGAGGAAGCGGGCGCGCGTCGCGTCGAGGGTGGCGTGCGGCGTCTCGAGCACGACGCGGCCCGACGTCGCGCGCTGCACCGAGAGCCGGCCGGAGTCGAGACGAACGACGCCCGAGGGCTGTTGCTGCCACGTCGCGTTCGCGGAGACCACCAGCACCGGCGCTTCGGCCGCGGGCGCCACCACCGGGTTCGGTGTCGGCTTGAGCCACAGCACCAGGACGATGCCGGCCGCGAGCGAGGCCGCGAAGGCAGGCACCAGGCGCCAGTCGCGACGCTGCTTCGTCGCCCGCACGACGTCTTCCCACTTCGAGAGGTCGACCGGCGCGGGCTCGATGGCTGCGGCGAGGCCCACCACCCGCGACGCCTCGAGGCCGGCCTCGTCCTTCGCTTCATTCCACGGACGCAGCTCATCCATGACGACGCTCCTCTGGCAGCCCGCTGGTGCGTTGCTCGATGAGCTCGAGGCGCGCGAGCTCGGCGGCGAAGTCCTTCCGCGCGTGGAACAACCTCGTCCACACCGTCTTCAGCGGAATCTGGAGCGCCGCCGCAATCTCTTCGCCGGGCAGGCCCTGCAGCTCGTACAGCACCAGCACCTCGCGCTTCTTGTCCGACAGCTTTGCCAGCACCTGCTCCACGCGCTTCGAGGCGTCGCGTTGGTCGATGGTGCGCGTCGGAGACTCGGGCGACGCCACCTCGGCCACTTCGTCGAAGCCGAAGAAGCGACGCACCTTCGCCGTTCGCCGGCGTGACGCCGCGACCTTCACCGCCACGCCGTACAGCCACGCCTTGGGCGCATCAGCCGTCAGCACGTCGTGCGACTTGCGCAGCGCTACCATGAAGACCTCTTGCAGCAAGTCGTCGGGGTCGAGGTCCCGGCCGGCGAGCCGGGCGGCTCCGAGTCGAAGCTCTGCCGCGTGCGCGACGTACAGGCGACGCACCGCTTCTGCGGGACTGAGCTCGGACGCCGCGGCCATGGTGAAGGGTTGTACAGTCATCACGCGACAAGACGAGTGCCGCGAGCGCGTGCCGACTTCACGCAAAGCACAACACCCGGGGCCACGCGCCGTCGATGGCACGACCGTTCGTCAACCCTTTGACTTCATTGCGACTCATTCTGGGCTGTTGGGTCCTGTCGCGACGTTCTGAGCTGCGACCCGTCACCACCGCACGACGACCCCTGCGTGCACGCCGCCTTCGAGTGCGCCGAGGTCGAGCACGGGCCCGAGGTTGTCGATGGTGAAGCGCTCGGGAGGCTTGAGGACTCCGGTGGCGCGCAAGGTGAGGCCGACCGGCCCGAGGATGCGCACCGACGCACCGACGCTCCCGACGGCCCCGACCGAGACGAGCTGCTGTTGAGGTTTCGTCTCGGCGTAGCCGCTCGCGACGGCGGCGATGCGATGACCGCGGAGTCCGAGCTGCGCCTCGAGGGAGACGCGTTGCAGGGGAGACCAGCCGGCCCGTGCAGACAGCGAGAGCCACTGCCACGACGACGTGACGGCGCCGGGAGCCACCTGGCGAGACACAGCCCCTGAGAGCCCGACGTCGAGCGCCGCGCCGAACCACCCACGGGTGACGTCGAGCGTGAGCAACCCTTGAGGAAGAACGTCAGGGGTCGTCCCCGACGCGATGCCGCCGAGCACGCCGACCCCCACCAACCACCGCGGAGCGTCGAGGCCCGCGTCCGGCGCGACCTCCGCACCCGCCACCTCGAGGGGGCCGCCACCATCAGCGCTCGCGACGAGGACGGGCTCCAGCAGGCTCGAGGGCTTCTGCGAGCCGCCGTCCGTGAGCAGGACGGTTTGCGATGCGTTCACCACCGGGCCCTCCAGCGGTGATGGCTTCACGCCAGCCTCGGCGAGCCGGGTCGACCCGACGACCGCCGCGACCTCCTTGAATCGCAGCGCCCCTCCATCGGCGAGTGGAGCCTTGACGCGCCCCCCCGAGTCCGGCGTGCCCCCGTCGGCGACACCACCGTCGACGACCTGCGCGGTGGCGCCAGGCGAGACACTCGCCTCCCCGGGGCGCGACGAGCTCGGTGCGCCGCCATCGGTGAAGTCTCCCACTGGCGTCGACTGCCGAACGTCGCCGCCGTCCCGGCCCGCGCGCGCCTTCATCACCGGCGACGTCAGCCACGCCTTCAGCAGCGCCACCACCACGCGGTCGACGCCTGCGCAGTCACGCGCGGTCGCCGGCACCTCACGACGCATCGGCGCCGCGCCTCTCGGCGTCAACGTCACCTCGAGCACGTCCGCACGGGCCCGGCGGAGCGTGAGGGCGGCCTCGGCGGGCACTCCGACTCCGGCGCTCGAGAGCTTCTGGGCGAACCCGGCGTCGACGCATGGCGCGTCGGGCGCGACCTCGACGCTGGCGCTCGCCACGCTCACCACCACCGCCAGGAGCATCGGGCCCTCATGTCATCCGAGGTCGGTGAAAACTTCACGGAAATCGGCGTCAGCTGCACGTGCTCCGGGTTCGGCGACGCTGGTGCCCTCGAGCGACTCGAGCCCGGCGGTCGCGTTCGAAGCGCGTCGCAATCGTTGGTTTCACTCTCGCTGAAACGACCGCTCGGGGTTGCAGTCCTCCCCCGATTCACTCATCGGCGCCGCATGCGCGCAGTGGACCTGCAGGGCTTCGAGCGGGACTTGCGGGCGCTGCGAGCCGAGGCCATCGCGAGCCTGGGTGAGGCAGACCTCGCGCACCTGAAGAAGCTCGAGCGCTGGGGCCGGTGGTGTATGGCGATGGGCGTGGCGACGGCGTGGCTGTTCCCGAACCCGCTCAGCATGCTGCTGCTCTCGACGGGCTCGACGGCGCGGTGGACCATCATCGCGCACCACGTGCTGCACAAGGGGCTCGACCGCGTCGACGGCGCTCCCGAGCGCCTCACCTCGAAGGGCTTCGCGCGCGGCTGGCGTCGCCTCATCGACTGGCTCGAGTGGATGCACCCCGAGGCGTGGAGTCACGAGCACAACGTGCTCCATCACGCGTACACCAACGAGCTCGCGGACCCGGACCTCGTCGAGCACAACCTCGAGGCGCTGCGAACGTCGACGCTGCCGCGGCTCGTGAAGTGGGTGTTGCTCGCGCTCTCGGCCTCGACCTGGAAGCTGACGTACTACGCGCCGAACACCATGCAGGTGCTCCAGCGTCGGCGCCGGCGTTCGCGCGATGACGGCCGCACCCAACGAGACGACGCGCGCGGGCCCGAGACGATGCTCGAGGCGTTCGACCCTCGGACGAAGGACGGCCGCGAGGTGTGGGCGTCGATGCTGCCCTACGCCGTGGGCCGCTTCGTCGTGTTGCCGGCGCTGTTCCTGCCGCTGGGGCGGTTCGCCGCGCTCTCGGTGCTGATCAACACCCTGGGCGCCGAGTGGCTCTCGAACCTGCACACCTTCGCCATCATCGTGCCGAACCACGCGGGAGACGACCTGCAACGCTTCGAGGGGCCGGCGCCGAGTCACGCGCAGTGGCTCGTTCGGCAGGTGCGCGGGTCGGTGAACTTCCGCACCGGCGGCGACGTGAACGACTTCCTGCACGGGTTCCTCAACTACCAGATTGAGCACCACCTCTTCCCCGACCTGCCGCCGCGCCAGTACCAGCTGCTGCAGCCCCGGGTGAAGGCGCTGTGCGAGCAGTACGGCGTGCCCTACCAACAGGAGTCAGTGTTCCGACGGCTGGGGCAGCTGATGCGCATCGCGACGGGGAGCCGCTCGATGGTGCGTGAGGCGCCGCTCGAGCAGCAGGTGTCCTCGTCGCCCACCAGCGGTCGCAGCGCGGCAACCCATCCACGCGGGCCTCCGGCGCAAGCCACGGCAGGAACCTGATGAGGCTCACGCAGAGCAGCGGGCGTTGCCGGTGTTGGCCCGAACATCGGCAGGGCCATTCTATGGCGGCCCGCCATCTCGAGGTGTCGACAGGGCTCTGGGCCGCCACTGCTCGAGGAGCGCCTCGATGCGCGCGCGGCTCAGGGCACGGCGTCGTTGGCCATAGTCCTCGCACGACGCGTCGCCGCGCCGGGCCTGCGCTCGGAGCCTCAGGAGCGCTGCCTCTTCAGCCTCGTCGCCCTTTCCGATGAGCGGAGCCGCGAAGTCGATGCGGGTCAGTTCGCCACCACGGGCGTCGAACGTCGCGAGGAGCACGGCGCTCGCGACGAGCGGCACCACCCACGGGCCGACAGCGCGGGAGAACGAGACGGGCGCGTTCTGGACCAGCGCTGGCGGAGCCCTGGTGGAGCGGGTCCAGAACCAGGCGGTCGAGCCGAACAAGACCACCAACGACACCACGCCAACCCACCACGGCACATCGGCGTCTTGAATCCCGGCTTCCATCAGCGTCATGGTCAGCGCGTTGTTGGCCGCGTGGAACGCAATCGCAGGCCACAACGAGCCGCTCTTCCACGCCAGCAACGCGAGGACGATGCCGATCTCGAAGCGAGGCAGGAACCCCACCGGGTCGAGGTGGTACGCACTGAAGACGAAGCCGCTGATGACCGCGCTGGCGACGATGCCCAGGCGCTCCTTGAGACCTCGAAGCAGCACGCCGCGAAAGAGCAACTCTTCAGCCACGGGCGCCAGCACCACCACGGCGACCAGCACCGCGACCTGCTCGAGCCGGTTCGTCATCGAGTTTGCGAGCAACCTGCGGGTGTCGAACAGCTCGAGGATGAACTGCGGGAAGAGCATCGAGGAGAAGCGGCCGAGCCAATCACTGAGCGAAAGCGCGTTGGCCGCCCCCAGCACCACGGCCATCGCCACGTCGCCTGCACGAAACACCGAGAGCCCTGTGCTGCGCCAGTCCCGCCCGGTCAGCGAAAACGCGACGAAGGTCGAACCACCCACGGCGACGAGGCCGGCCACGATGCTGGAAGCGACGTTCAGAGAGAGGAACGCGCCGCTCACGCCCATGAACATGACGAAGCTCACCGCGAAGGTGACCAGCGAGAATCGGAAGAGGGTGGCGTCGGGGAGCAACGGTGTGGTGGGGGGCGACGAGGCAGGTGGAAGACAGGCGCGACCGGCTGACACCATACCGCCGCCGACCCCTCCAGGGTGTCAACGGCCGTTCGCTTCACCCAGCCTGCGGCGTTACTTGCCCGCGGGGCAGGGCTTGAGGATGTGGAGGTGAATGCGCTCGTTGCGGTTGCGCACGGCAGCCAGCGTCGCGGCGTCCATGGCCTTCTCGGCGTCGCTGCCCGGCTCGGGCTCTTCCGTCACCGGCTTCTCGCTGCCAGAGCCGTACGTCTTCTTCACCTTCGATGGGCTCACCTTGCCGACGTTGATGAGGTGACGCGTCACCGACTGCGCACGCTTCGCCGAGAGCTCCTTGTTCTTCTTCGCGTCGCCGACCTTCGAGGTGTGGCCTTCGACCTCGACGACGAGCTCCTTGCAGCTGTTCATCAGCGCGATGAGCGAGTCGAGGTTGGCCTGGGTGGCTGCCTTGCCGAGGTCGAGCTCGTCCGAGCCGTCCTTGAAGTCGAGGGCCTCGTAATCAGCGTCGCCGGTCTTCGTCGCATCGACGGTTGGCGGAGCCTCGGCAGTCGCGGCGGCGGCAGCAGCAGCCTTCGCCTTCTCGGCAGCCTCGGCTGCGCGCTTGTCGAGTGAGCTGATGAGCGCCTCGAGGCTCTTGAGCGTGGGCTTGAGGCCGTCGACGGCGCCGTTCACGTCGGTCTTCGCCTTGTCCATGGCGGTCTGCACTCCGGCGACCTTGCCCCTGGTGATGGCTTCGTTCACGGCGGTGGTGCCGCTGCTGAGCAGGACCTGGGCGTCAGCGAGGGCCTTGTCGACTGCGGTCACGGCGGCGTCGAGCTTCGCCTTGAGGTCGGTGCCTTCCTGGTCCTCGGCAGCGGGCGCCGTCACGCCGCTCGCGCGGACCTTCAGCTCGGTGGCCGTCTTCGACACTTCGGCGAGGTGCGCGGTGAGCTGCGAGAGCGTCTCGGTCCACGTCCTGGTGATGGGCGCGAGGTCTTCGGAGCAGGCGGCGAACACGAGCGCGCCGAGCGAGAGGGCGGTGAGGAGCTTCTTCATGGTGGGTTCTCCGGGGGAGATGAACGGCGCGCGACAGCTACCACTGTGAGGCGCCGCCGCACGGCTTTTGGTCGTGACGAGTCAGTGCCGCGCCGTCACAGCGGGCGCTCGTACACGCGGTACGTCTTGATGCGCTTGCCACCAGCGGCCTGCACCATGCGCGTGAGGAGCTTGTCGTCCTCGGGCATCCACCCCACCTCGGCCGTGGTGTAGCCGAGCCGGAGCGCGCCCAGGTACGTCTCGTGAGCCAGCAGCGCGTCGATGCCGCGTCGCCGAAAACCCGACTTGATGCCGAAGAGGAGCACCTTGAGTCGTTGAATGCGCCGCGCGGCCCACAACATTCGAGCGAGCCCGAAGGGGAAGAGAAGGCCTCGAGCTTCCTTCACTGCGAAGTTGGTGTCTGGCACGGTGATGCAGAAGGCGACGGGCTCGTCGTTCACCTCGGCGACGAGGCACAGCTCGGGCCTGAAGAGGATGAGGGGCTTGAGCTTGCGAACGATGTGCTCGAGCTCGGCCTCGCTCATGGGAGAGAGCCCGAAGGCGCCTGGCCTCAGCATCGACTCGCTGATGGCCTTGATGCGGCGAATCTCGGCGCCGGTGTCGGTGGTGTCGACCTGCCGCACGCGCACCTGCCCCGACGCGCGCACCCGGTTCGCCAGGCGCACCACCTTGTCGGGCATGCCGACGGACGACGACACCTCGTAGTTGATGAGGTCTTTGAGCGGCGTGAAGCCGTTGGCGTCGAAGAGCCCGGCGTAGAACCGGTGGTTGTAGGCGTTCATCATCGCGTGCGGCTGTTCGAAGCCATCGATGAGGACGCCGACGTCGTGGTGGAAGGCGAGGTTCACCGGGCCGATGACGCGGGTCATGCCCGCCTGCCGCAGCCACTCGCAGGCCGGCATGAAGAGCGCCGCCGCGAGGCCGGGGTCGTTCTGCGACTCGAAGAGACCGATGAAGCCGTCACGGGTGCCGTGAAAGCGGTTGAAGCGGGTGTCGACGCAGGCGGCGATGCGGCCCACCACGCGGCCCTGGCGACGCGCGAGAAAGTACACCGCGCGGGCTGACTCGAAGAACGGGTTCGCGCGCGGGTCGATGAAGTCGCGACGCTCAGCGACGATGTTCTGCACGTAGACCGGGTCGCCGGCGTAGTGCGTGAGCGGGAAGCGGATGAACTCGTCTCGCTGCGCCTGCGAGGTGCACTCCTCGATGGAGACGTCGGTGGCGGTGGCGGCGAAGCGTGGAACCCGCAGCGCCTTCGAGGGGCGACCCCGGCGCGCGGCGGTCTTCTTCGGCGGAACGTCACTCACCGGCAGCGCAATAGCCCAGGGTGCAGGAGAACTGGAGTGGCGTGAGCTTCGCGCGACCGACGGCTCACGGGCCGAAGGCGCGGTCGCCGTGAGCAGAGGGTCGAGTGACACGCAGACGCCGGCGACTGCGTGAGGGCATGGCGTGTGACGTCGTGATACGAGGAGATGAGGGTTGCGTGACCGATGGACGACACTCCGACTGCAGACGAGGTGAGCCAGGCGCTTCGTGACCTGGCGGAAGGAATCCCGGGCTCCAACGAGGGCCGGCCGTCGGGGACGGGCGAGCTCGACAACCCTCAGGTTCGCCACCTGCTCGCGGGCGCGGCGTTCATCGCGGTGCGCTGGACTGAGCCTCGCGACGCCTTCGATGCGCTCTCCCCTCACTTGGACCCGGTGCAGGTGGCCGGTTGGTTCGGCAGGAAGCGGGCCGAGCTCATTCTCGAGATGTTGGGCTACCAGGCAGGCCGGGTCGGGGAGTCGACCTGGAATTCGCGGCGCAGGACGAGCCTGAACGAGGCCGGCACGCGACCTGACCCCCGCTGGGCGGCTGTGTGCGCGCGCGTGAGCCGGGAGAGTCCCGAGCTGTCGTATGAAGCTGATGCGCTGGGGGCGCTGCTCGCCAGCCCGCGAGCGCCGTCACTGCGCTGAGCGCAGGTCGCTGGCAACACGCGCACGCGCCAGGCTCACGCCGACGAATCCCTGAGCGCGTCTGACTCGAAGGGCCGGGTACGATGCCCTCATGAGACGCCGAGGCGCGTCTCGGCGCTCGGCCCGACTCGTCACCTCCGGGTGTCAGTTGGCGCGACCAGACTTGCGGAGCTCGGTGATGGTCGTCGACCACCTCTGGAGAACCAGAGGGGACTTGTGCGCGGCAGGCAGCGGTCAGAGCATCACCGCTCATGAACGAGCTCGTCTTCAGTCGACCGTTGGTGTGGTGCCTGTTCGTCAGCCTCGCGGCGTGCAGGCCCGGAGCGAGCTCTGCTCCCGGGGGAGGTTCTGCGGGCGGAGCTGCCGCGGGCGGAGCTGCTGCGGGCGGAGTTGCTGCGGGCGGAAGTGCTGCGGGCGGGAGCGCTGCGGGCGGAACTGCTGCGGGCGGGAGCGCTGCGGGCGGAACTGCTGCGGGCGGAACTGCTGCGGGCGGAACTGCTGCGGGCGGGAGCGCTGCGGGCGGAACTGCTGCGGGCGGGAGCGCTGCGGGCGGAACTGCTGCGGGCG
>JBBAQZ010000039.1:0-49960 GCA_040400045.1 Myxococcaceae bacterium | reverse complement strand
GCTGCGGGCGGAACTGCTGCGGGCGGGAGCGCTGCGGGCGGAACTGCTGCGGGCGGAACTGCTGCGGGCGGAACTGCTGCGGGCGGAAGCGCTGCGGGCGGGAGCGCTTCGGGCGGAAGTGCTGCGGGCGGGCTGAGCGGAACGGGCGGAGGGAACTCGAGCGTCGACGGTGGCGCTGTCGTCCTCCCTCTCGCGGCCGTCACCTGCGCGCCGCTCGCCGCCACCTGCACCTCCGGACCACCGGTGAGTGGCCTCTTCGCGACCTACCGCAAGGACCGCTGGCTCCCGGAAAGCCAGTACAACGAGGTCGGAACACAACCACTCAATGGTGGCCGATTTCACATCGCCGGAATCTCATCGGTGACAGGGGACGTGACGGGACTTCGGCTCAATGGGCAGAGCGCCACGGTCCTGCAGACGCAGCCGATGATGCTCGAGTGGTTCCACGTGTGGCCTCAGCGCGTGACGGCAGGCGAACCGATCTGGGTCGCCTTCCATTCACGCGACGCCGCGTGGGACACGGCCTCGTCCGCCGCCATCGTCGTCACCACTTCGGCAGGGGACGCCCTCAACGGGTCCTTCCCCGTCGCGCGCACGAGCGTTCCCATCACGTACGTGACGACGGCTGATCAGGGCACGACGCTCCTCATTCACCTTCACAACGACGACACGGTGACGCGCACCCTCACCCGCCTCCTCGTCGACGGTCGCGACGTCACTGCCTCTGGCCAGGCGTGCATTCCTTCGACGACCATCGCGGCTGGAGCGAGCGCGCTCTTCACGGTGCGCCGTTGCAGCGCGGCCACGTCGGGCGCCCCCTGGACCGTCGTCGCCGAGTTCCTGGGCACGCCTGCGTCAGTCGCCGTCGGCCGTTTCGTGCCGGAGCGTTTCCCCGTCGAGGCCTGGACCCAGAGCGCCGACTGCGCGTGGCCGGGCCCAGGCAACACGGCGTCGAGCTATGCCATGCACCGCGACGCGGGCTTCGAGAGCGCCTACGTCACCTGGGGCAACAACTGCGCGACGAGCGGGCCACAGCTGGTCAACACCATCCTCCCGCCGCTCGACTTCCATGCCCTGCTCACCGATGGTTTCCGCGATCAGCCCAACCCGGGCGCGGCGCTCACCACCTTGTCCCGTGTGGAAGGCGTGCTCATCGGCGACGAGGTCGACAGCACCATCTGGGACAACAATCAGAGCAAGCCCGGCCGATACGCCGCGAAGACGAAGGACCTCTGGAGTCTGTACCCCACGCTCCCCGTCTACGTCGGCAGCAAGACGAACAAGAACGTGGGCGCCTTCGCGGGCGTGGCAGACATCCAGGGTGGCGACTTCTACGTCGCCGCGTGCGCTCCCCACATCACGCAATGGGGAACGCACCCGCCGCTCCGGGGCGCGTACGACTACCTGCGCAACGTGCGCGACAATCACACGCCGCTCCCCACGTGGCTCTACGCGCAGGGCCTGTCGGTCGTGTGGAACAAGCAGCTGCTCGGTCAGCAGCTGCGCATTCAGGCCGACCCGCAGGAGATCGTCGTCCAGGCCGTGAGCGCCCTGGCGGCTGGCGCGAAAGGGCTGATGTGGTTTCAGACGAACCTGTCCGAAGCGCGCGCAGACCCCTCGCGGTGGGACGCCATCGTGCGGATGAACTGGCTCACGCGCGGCCTCCGACGACACCTTCGGGAGGGTGACCTGACGGGCATGGCCTCGACGCCCTCGAACGCGTTGGTCGAAGCGATTCGGTCGCGAGACGCCATCGTCGTCACCGTCATCGGGTTGAACACGACCTCGGCGCCGACGGATCCGGCCTGCGCTGCGGCCGCCGTCGGTGGCCCGGTGCCTCATTTCTCCCTCGCAGCGCAGACCGCCAGCGTCACGGTCGAGGTACCGCCCGACTTCGCCGTCACCGAGTTGTTCGAAGCCACCGACCGCGGGCCTGGCACCACGCCTTCGTTCTCGGTGCAGGGCCGCCGCGTCACCATCACGAACATCATGCTCAGCGACGCCACGGCGGCGCGGGTCTTCGTGTTGGCCCGCACCGGCCAGGTCCGCGGCGAGCTGACCGCAGCGACCGCGAGGTAGACCTCGACGAGGCTCCACGGGTGGCCTGCTGCAGGGGACCGCGTTAGCGTTTCACCTCTCATGAGCGCGCTCGACCGCTGGCTGAAGTTCCGCGACTGGCTCTCCGACGACTTCCTCGGCGGCCCGAAGGTGCTCAAAGCCTCGTGGGTGATCAACGCGCAGAAGGGCGGCACGCTGCCCTTCGTCCTCGCGCTCATGTGGGCGTTCGACTGTTGGACGCCGACGGCGTGGACGTATGCCGCGCTCCACGGAAGTTATGGGCTGTGCTGGCTCTTGAAGGACGCCGCGTTCCCCGACCCGAACTGGGAAAAGCGCGTCACCTTCCCCGGCGCCCTGATGATGTGGGTGGGCGCGCTCGCGCTGTATTGGATTTCACCGTGGCTCATCGTCAGCTGGCGTATCGAGGCGCCGACCTGGCTGCTGGCGAGCGCGGTCCTCGTCTACGTGATGGGCGTCGTCACCATGATGGGCAGCGACGCGCAGAAGTACTTCACCCTCAAGGCCAGGCGCGGCCTCATCACCACCGGCTTCTTCGCGCGCATTCGCCACCCGAACTACCTCGGCGAGATGATGCTGTACGGCTCGTTCGCGGCGCTGACGATGCACTGGGCTCCGTGGCTCGTGCTCGCGTGGATCTGGCTGGGCGTCTTCGTACCGAACATGATTGCCAAGGAGCGCAGCATGTCGCGCTACCCCGAGTGGGCGGCGTACGCGCAGCGCACGGGTTTTCTGCTCCCGCGCCTGCTCCCTGCGCGTGCTGAGCTGCTGCCACCTCCGGTCGCGAGCGAACGGCCGAACTGAAGCGATGGTCGCGAAACGCGATGGGCTCGAGACGCGTCGCACGCCACGGCAGGACCGTTCCCGCCAGACCGTCGATGCGGTGTTCCAGGCGATGATCCAGCTGCTGCCGACGTCCAGCAGTCTCGTGACGCTGAGGGCCACATCGCGCGAGCTGACCCCGCCCGAGTTGTCCTCCTCGATGACCTCGGCTCCCGCCGCGTCGGACGAGGACGTGCCGAGGTTTCTGCAGCAGTGCCGGGGCGACGTGCGACCGTCGGAGGATTCGGCAGCCCCGGCGGTCCGTGAACTCCTGCCTTCCACCTCACGGCTTCGCAGGCCGGAGCTCGACGGCGAAGACCGACCCCTTCCCCACCTCCGACTCGACCGACAACGTCCCACCGTGCTGCTCAACGAGCGACGCGACGATGGACAACCCGAGGCCCGTGCCATCCTTCTTCGTGGTGAAGAGCGGCTCGAACAACCTCGCGCGCGTCGCCGCGTCGATGCCTGCGCCGTCGTCACGCACCGACAACTTCACGCGCTCGCCCTCGAGGGCGGCCACGACCTCGACGTGCCCGGCGCGCCCTTCGGGAATCGCCTCACACGCGTTCTGCACGAGGTTCACCAACACCTGACGGAAGCGGTCTCGCGAGAGCATCACCCTCGGCAGGTGCGCCGGCAGCTCGAGCTTCACCACCACGTCGTCGCGGCGGCGCACGAGGCCCACGGCTTCGTCGAGCAGTGGGCCCAGCTCGGTGGCGACGAGCTCGAGGGGTTGGTCACGCGCGGTGTCGAGCAGGTCCGAGATGATGCGCTGGCTCGCGCGGACCTCTCGTTCGGCCAGGTCCAGCGCTTCGGCGGCCTTCTCGTCGAGCACCACGCCCGTCTTCCCCAGGCGGCGACGCAACGAAAAGAGCGAGTTCGACACCGCCGCCAACGGGTTTCGCAGGTCGTGCCCCACCGCCGCCGATAGTTGCCCGAGCGCCGCGAGCTTCTGTTGCCTCGACGTCGTCACCAACAGCGCGCGCATTCGCCAGCCGGAAGAGGCGACCAACAGCCCCGCGACGGCCATCACCGCGACCGCAGAGACCTGCCCGCCCACGCTCACGCCGGCTTCACGCTGGAGCAGCACCTCGAAGACGGCCCCCACGACCACCGCGAGCGCGACCTGCCACACGGAGAGCGACAGCAACGAGAGAATCAAGAGCACCACGAAGATGCCGAGCGTGAACCCTGCGACGGCTCCAGGCGCCGGCGTCGTCGGGAGCGTCGAGCGTTGCACCGCGTACACGAAGGGCATGTCGAGGAAGACGGGCGCGAGGGTCAGCACCGCGCCGAGCCGCGCGCCTCGCCACGCCAGCGCGAGCACCAGCATCGAGCCGAACCAGTACGAGCCCAGCACCGAGAAGTCGGCGGACCAGGTGCGGTCGCGATTGACGACGGCGAGCACGACGAACAACCCGAAGAAGAACGAGACGGCGCCAAAGCGGACGAGGTGCGTGCGCCTGGCGTTGCTCAGTTGCTCGGCTCGAAGTGCGGCTCGAACGTCCTGGGCTTCGCGCGTCGGCATCAGGGCGCGGTGAGGGCTCCACGGCGAATCAAACCGAGCCGGCCCACCTGCGTCACCACGCGGAGCAAGCGGTCAGGTTCGAATGGCTTGGCCAGCACCATCACCAGGTCCTGTGCCCCCTGCGTGGTGTGCGTCACCGACTGCGGCGTGCCGGTCAGCATCAAGATGTACGGCACGGGCGTCACCTGCTGCTTCACGGCCTGCGCGAACTCGGCGCCGGTCATCTGGGGCATCTTGAAGTCGGTGATGATGACGTCGAACGGCTGGCTGAGAGCCACCTCGAGCGCGTTCGCGGGAGACGCGGCACAGGTGACGTCGCAGTCGTCTTCGAGGAGCAGCTTCAGGCTCTGCAACACGCCTGGATCATCATCGACGACGAGGACACGTGGCTGGACGCTCGACATGGGGGTGTGGGTAATGACGGGCGCACTCGCGTGCACCACTTCATCGGTAGGTCGAGGTCGCACCCGGAGCTTGCAGCCGAGGCCTCGCGACCACGCCCTCCCGAAACCCCTCGTCCGAATTCTTGTCGCGGTCGGCGTGGCGCTCGTGGGCTGGTGCTTTCTGTCGGTCGCGCTGCTCGGACCTGGCGCGCTGACAGGCGACGCCCCGTCGGCGCGACGAACTGCAGTGAAGACATCTTCCGGGGTTGCTCAGTCAGCCGCTCGCGCGGCGGCCAGACCTCGCTTCCCGAACTCGCGCTGCGTGGGGCGTCGCAACGCCGTGAGTCGCCGAGCCGTCAGCGCACCCAGCAGCGCACGCGCGCGGACTTCACTGCGCCGAACGATGCGCTCACCTGAGCCACTCAAACGAGTCCCCTGCAGCGCGACCGGCTGCAGCACCTGCCAGACGAGGCGATAGAGCCACGCCCGCAGGAAGCTCGTCCCATCACCCGACTCGTACGACGTCGCGAGCACGACCCGCTGACGGCCATCGAGGTCCAGTCGCTCGAAGGCGGCGCCGAGTTCCCACGCGAAGTCGGCGACGACGGAGCTCTCGAAGTCGAGGAACCGCGCGACGCCGTCGTGCACGCGCACGTGGTCGGGCTTGAGGTCTCCGTGACAGACGACCTCACGACCGACGAGGCCTCGCTCCATGGAGCGGATGAGCGGCAGCAGCGCCCTCATCGCCGCGCGCCAGTCCGCTCGATCGACCATGCGTATCGCTCGCCGCAGTTGCTGTGACGGCTTCGGCTCGAGCGCGCCGAGGTCGAGCGACGTGCGAACGCGATGGAGCGCAGCCAACGAGCGCCCGACCGCCGCCACGTCCTGCAGCGTGCGCATCGCGCGGCCCGGCACCCGGCCCATCACCACCGTCGTACCTTCGACGCGACGAAGCCCGGGACCGAGGGCCTTCACCTTTCGCAGGCGCTCCACCTCGACCTGTTGCTTTGGATCATCGGGCTCGAAACGTTTGAGCACCTCTGGCGTGCGAATCGCCTTCGGGAGCGACGGCCTGATCAGTTGCTTCGGCGCCACGACGCGTCGTTCGACGAAATCGGGCCGCACCAGCTTGAAGCATCGCGCGCCCTGCACCAGCACCAACCCCTCTGCCGGACCACCAAACCGCGACGTGCGCGTGAACTTCCACAACGCCTCGACGCTCGGCGCGGCGCCACGAAACACCACCCCTGGCACCGCGAAGCCGGCGCGCTTGAGCCGCCGATGCGACTGCACGGGCCCGATGAAGCCACGCTTCTTCTCGACGAGGTCGAAGCCGACGAACGCCACCTCGCGGCGAGGGTACGGCAACAGCGACGGCGCGCCCTCGAGCCACTCTCCAAACACGATGGAGTGGTTGCCCAGCACCCTCCACAGCGGCCCGAGGTGCTCGAAGACGAAGTCGACCAGCGGCCACAACCCGGGCCCGAGCCGATCGAGCGTCAACACGCCACGCACCCGCGAGTGCACCCGGGGCACGCCGCGAACGAAGCTGATGCCGACGTTCAGGCCATCGAGCTTTTCGTACGCGACGAAGGGCCGCGCGAGGACATCAGCGGTCTCGCGCGAAGACAACACCACGTCGCCGTCACCGAACGCGCTCCCAGCCAGGTGGGGAATCGCCGGGAAGCGCGTGCCGTAGACAAGCGACGGGTAGGTGACAGCCACTCGGCGGGAGAATCAGGTCGTCGAGCCGCGCGTTCAGGGCGTCGTCGGGGTCGTGGTGCGACGGCTGGTGGTGAGGCCCGTGCTGCGACCGGTCGTGATCCCGGTCGAGCGCCCGCCGCCAGTCGAGGGCTTCCGGCCGCCGCCGCCCGTGTTGACGCCCCAGTTCGAGGTGTCGAGTTGCTTGAGCTTCTCCTGCCGCTTCTGCGCCTCGGTGGTGAGGTCGCCCGCGAGGTCGCTGAACTGCTTCTTGTACTTCCCCTCGGTGAGGCGGTCGGCCATCTGGAACGAGGTCTTCACCGTCGCGAGCGTCGCCGTCGGCTTGTCGCTCTTACGGACCTCGGCGAGCGCCGTCTTCTTGATGTCGACCCACTCCTTGCTCGAGATGGGGCTGGGCTGGCGCGACGAGGTCTTCGTCGAGAGGGCCTTGAGGAGAGCTCCGGAGACGTTCGCGTTCGGGTTCTTGATGGTGGGCATGGGCACATCCAGGACGACGAGGGAAGGCGACCTCATCACAAACCGCTCACCGCTTTGAAGGGGATCCGTACAGAGTCGGCGCATGTCTTCGTTCGTCGCCTTCACCCGCCCCCGAGAAGCGCCTGAAATGCTGGAGCGCGAGCTGCCAGCGAGCCGTCCCGGCGAGGTGCTGGTGCGCGTCGAAGCGTGTGGACTCGGCGCCGCTGACTTCGGCTTCTTCCAGCTCGATGCGTTGCCGCGGGCTCCGTTGATTCCCGGGCTCGAGGCGGTGGGCATCGTCGAAGGAACGGGCGGCGGAGTTGGAGTCGCGGTCGGTTCACGCGTGGGCGTCGTTCCGCTCGCGTCGACGTGTGGCGGCTGTGACCTGTGCGGACGCGGGCTGGAGCGATGGTGCGCGAAGGCCGAGCTGCACGCGTGGCATCGCGATGGCTTTCTTTCACAGCACCTCGTGACGACCGAGTCGGCGCTGGTGCCGCTCACGACCGCTGACGAGCCGACGCGGTTTGCGCCGCTCTTCGCGACGGGATGGACGGCGTTCAGCGCCGTGCGAGCAACCGGCATGGGGCAAGGCCATCGGCTTGGTGTCGTGGGTGTTGGCGGACTTGGGCATCTCGTGGTGCAGATCGCGCGGGCCGCAGGCTTCGACGTGCGCGCGTTCGACGTCGACCCGGCTCGGCTGGCGTTGGCAGGTGAGAGCGCGTCGCCTCGCGCGCTCGAGACCGACTCCGTCGACGCCGTCATCGCCTGCACCCCCTCGACGCAGGCGATTCAGCAGGCCGTCCGCTCCGTGAAACGCGGCGGCACGGTGGTTTTGGCGGCGGCGTCTCCGTCGGTGCGCTTCGACCTTTCGCTGTTCGACACGGTCATGCGCGGTGTGACGCTCGCGCCGGCGTTCCTGGGCACGCGAAGCGAGTTGCATGAACTGATCAGCCTCGTCCGCAGCGGAGTCGTCACCCCTCGCACCACCACCATCGGCCTCGGGGACGTTCACTCGAAGTTCTGGATGCTTCGAGACGGAGGCTTCTCGGGGCGCCTCGTCGTGACGCCAACGACCTGAATTTCCTTCAAGAGTGCCCGTCTGTGCAGCGTGCTTCGCTCGCTCGTCCCTGCCCTCCTCGTCGTCTCCAGCGGTTGCGCGCTTCACCACGCCAGGCTCGACGCCTCCCGAGACCTGGTCATCACGCGCTCGGGTGATGGACTCTGTGGACCCATCGGCATCCGTCGTTCGTCGTTGGGCGCCCGGTGGGGTGAGTACGTGCGGGTGTCGGTGACGTCTCCGGGGGTGTTGACCGGTGAGGCGCGGCTGCATGTCGACGGGCGCGCGTATCCCCTGCAGCAGTTCACGACCGCGCCGACGCTCGACGTTCCGATGCAGGTGGCTGATCAGCACGCGACCATCGTGCCTGCGATGCTGCCGCTCCCCACGCAGACCATCGTGCTCGACGCCGCGTGGACGAATGAGCGCCTCGAGGTTCCCGCCGCGTTGGAAGCCGGCCACGTCATCGACATCACGCTCGCGGGACTCACGACGCCGCAGGGCAACTGCAGCGACGTTGTCTTCACCGTCGAGCAGGGCGTGTTCAAGCCGACCGTCGACGAGCGGTTGTGGGTGGCCGAGCTGATCCGTCGTGGCGGCCCCGAGCTCCAGGCGAGGCTGGCGGCGGAGGAGCAGCGCAAGGAAGAGATTCGCCGCGCGCACTACGCCGAGGCCGACCGTCGCAAGGTGGAGTGGCTCGCGCAGCTGGAGGTCCGTCGTGAGCGGGTGCGAATCGAGACGGCCGCACGGGTCGAAGCACAGCGAATCGGGGCCGCGGCGCGCGTCGAAGCCGAACGCGTGCAGGTCGCCGCGCAGGTGGAAGCAGCCCATATCGAGGTGGAGCGCCGGCAAGCCGTTCGTCAGGCGCACGACGCGGAGGACGAGCGCGGCCGCGAAGCCAGCCTCGACGGCTCGGTGAACGTGGTGACCGTGGCCGAGGTGCCAGTCATCCCTGGGCCGAAGCGCTCGATGGTCTGTCACGCGCCGGTCAGGTCGGGTGGCACCTTCTCGGGTGGTGCGTCCTACGCGCCGGTCTCGTCGGTGCCCGTCGTGTCGGACGAGTCGTGTGAAGAGGTCGTCGAGCTGGCCCCGACCGCTGTCGCCGCGCCCGTCAGGAACACGACGTCCACCACGGTCGGGAACGCAGCCGAGACGCGCATCGCTGGGCCGACTGCTGCGTCCATCACCGTTGCGAGCTCCGAGACGCGCACCGAGGAGCCGACGGCGGCGTCCGTGACGACGACGTCCGACACGGGAGCCTCGGTGACGCTCCAGGGCACCGTGGTGACGACGCAGACCCTGGCCGCAGCGCCCGCGATGGAAGTGGAGTCGTACCCCGAGTGGTCCACGCCCGAGCAGTTCGCCACGGCGCGCGTGGCCGTCACGACGGAGCAGGTCGCCGCGCAGCCGCCCGCGTGCGCACCGGCGGCGCCACCTGCGCGGGTCACCGTGGTCGACCCGACGCCAGCGCTCGTCCTCTTCGACCTTCTCGGCGCGGTGTTCAACGCCGCGGTCCGTACCCAGCCCGAGCACGCCGCCGTTCCCGTCGCGTCAGGCCAGTTCCACGTGGCGCGGCCCGTCGCTCCGCCGCCGCCAGTCGCGACGGCTCGGCCAGGTGTTCAGCCGGCCCCGCCAGCCCCTCGCTGAAGCCTCTCCATCGACACCGTCGCAGCGCTAAGGTCGACGAGCTCCCTGGATGACTATCAGCGAGTCCTGCAGCTCGTCGTCCAGCGCCTCGAGTCTGCGGGCATCTCGTACATGGTGAGCGGCTCGACGGCGCTCGGCTTCTACGGTCGCCCACGCATGACCCGGGATATCGACCTTGTCATCGAGCTTCGGCTCGACCAGGTGAAACCACTCGATTTTCTCTTTCGCGAGCTGGGCGTCGACGCGCTGCTGAGGGAAGTCGCCGAATGAACGACATCTCGCCACGCGCAGAAGCCCTCGTCCTGAGGTTGCTCCGAGAGAAGACGCCCGAGGAATGCCTTCTCATGATGTGCGGCATGTGGGCGGCCTCGCGCGCCTTCATGGAAGCATTCCTGCGGGCGGAAGGGCTCGTGCCCGACTCGGTCGCCTGGAAGGTCGCGATCCTCGACCGCACGTACGGCTCGGAAATCTCTCCGAAGCGCCGCGCACAGCTCATCGCCCGGTGGACGGCGCTCGCGAATCAGGGGTGAACGCGAACGGCCTCGAGGTGCAGGAACGTGCGCCTCGGCACCCGCAGTCTCACGAACCGCGCCGTCGTCGTCGGAAACTTCGCGCGCCAGGTGCTGAACGTCGCGTCGCGCGAGCTCCTTCCACGTCTGCTGATCATCACTCGATTCGACGATGAGCGGCACCGCGCGCTCCGGCAGGTGGTCGCTGCGGTTCTGCACTGAGACCGACGAGAACGCGGTCGGCGTGCCGAGGTCGAGTTCGAACCAGGGTGCCTCGTCTTCATTCGTGTGAAACAGAATTCGCGTCTCGCAATCGCGTGCAGCACCTGGAACGCGACGAGCGCCGTGACGACCGGCCGAGCCAACACGAAGCGGCGCCACACGCCGACGAGAATGACGATGACGAAGACTGAGCACCACGGCGCGATGGCTTGAAGGTAGCGGTCCTGGTGTTGGCTCCAGAACCACAGCGGCACGCCAGCCCACGCCGCGAGCCAGAGGCCGAACAAAGGCCCGCGACGGGCGACGAACAGCAGGAGCGCCATCGCGACGAGGAAGAGAGAGCCGAACACCGGACGCCTTCCGTGGAGCGGCTCCCAGTCGTGCGGAATGAGCCCGAAGGTCGCGGTGCCCTGGCGCGTCTGCTTCAACTTCTCGGGAAGCGTTCCTTTCGGCTGCCAGTCGGCCTCGGTGATCCTCGGCTCGATGTCTTCCACCATCGGCTGCGAGGCGATGACGTTCGCCAGGAGCACCCCGTGCGTCATCGTGGACCGTCTCCAGAACCGCAGGAGGGCGAGGAACAGGGGAATGCCCCAGAACGCCAGCGCGTGGTCGGCGCCTGAGCCCAATGAGGAGTCGTAGAGCATCACTCCGGGGAACAGGAAGCGCGCCACCCACGCTGAGGCCAGACGAGGCCGCGGCAGCAGCCGGTCGACGAGCACCGGAATGCTCAGCAGCGTCGCGACGAACAAGACGAACTCGAGGTGCGCGACCAGGGTGATGCGGTCGAAGAGCTCGCCGAACGGCGACAGAAAGGCCCACGTGGAGAGGTAGCTCGCGAAGTGCGGCATCGCGCCGTTGAACCAGCCCTCGTCGAAGCGAAAGACGTGGCCCGTCACGGCGTACTGCTCGGCCATGGGCAGGTGGTACCAGCGCGCGTCGTAAGTCGCGTTCTGGGGCGTGAGGAGCTTGAAGTAGATGATCGCGACGCTGATCAACCCAAACACGGCGAACACCTGCGTAAGCAGGCTGAGTCGGGTGGTCTGCAACCTGGCACGTCACCGCCGGGCGCAGCGAAGCGCACGAACGAGTGGAATGCCGCCGACGCAAAACATCAGCAGCGGAATCGCGAAGAACGTCACCTTGCCGAGCACGCCGACCAGGCCGACAGCGACGATGAGCAGGCCCCACGCGAGCACGCCGAGCGCGAACGAGATGACGAGGCGCTCGCGAAACGAGACATGCTTCAAGCCGATGAGCGACGAGAGAAAGAAGCCTCCGCTCAGCGCGCTGGCAGCCCAGATTCCCGCGAGCGAGATGATGGCGAGGTAGCGCCACACCAGCCCCCGGCGACCGGGTCGTGTGGATTGACCGACTGGTAGAAGACGACGAGCGCGCCGAGGCCGACGAGCAGTGGGAGCGCTCCCGAGGAACGCGCGCGAGTCAGCCAGCCAATGGGCTTTGCGAGTTCGGTCATCGAGAGGGCCTCGTCGTCCGACTCCGTTCGGTCTCCCAGTGACTGTTCGAGCTAAAATTTAGAGCGCCTTCATGCGGCTGCTCGGGCTCTTGATGATGGTCAGCTGTGCTGGTGCGCCGATTCGCGCGACGACGGCGCCGACGGAGCTGCCATTCCCGACACTGCTCGGACGCTGGCACGTCGTCGCGACGACCTTCCCGATGTGGCGAACGCGCTGCGACGTCACGTTCACGTACGGAGCGCTCTCCGAACACGCCGCAACCGATCGCGTCGCCTACACCGAGGGAACGACCGCGGGCGAAATCCTCAGCGTCGACACGCAGCACGCGCAGGTGCCGACGCACTTCACCTGGAGAGGGAACGGCATCCTCTCGCTCTTCACCAGTGAGTGGGACGTGGTGGCCGTCGCGCCCGACGCGAGCTGGGTGGTGCTGACGTTCGGGGCCACGCTCGCGACGCCGGCGGGAGCTGATGTCATCGCACGGTCGGCGACGCTCGATGAGGAAGCACTTCAGCGTGCGGTGGCGCTGGCCTCAGCCGACGAGACGACCGCGAAGCGGCTCGCGGGACTCTATCGGGTCGCGCCGTGCTCAAGCCCCTGAGCGGTCGGCTGGTTGGCAGGGTGTCAGACCCCGCTGGTATGGTGTCTTCATCATGGAACCGACCAACCTGACGGTGAAGCTCCTCCAGGAACTCCGCGATGGACAGCGGAGCCAGACGGAGGAACTTCATGAACTCCGCAACGAGATGCGCGAAGGAAGAGCGCGCGCCGATCAGCGCTTTGAGATCATCGAGACCTCGCTCCGCGACCTCGCGGAGCAGATGGTGATGATGACCCGCGCGGTGAAGGTCGCCCTCGACTCGCGCGTGAACAATGAGACCCGCCTCGACGACCACGAGCAGCGGCTGCGCGCACTCGAGGCCGTCGCGCGTTGATCAGCTGACGTCGCTGGGCGGCCTCGTGAGCCAGGCGGCGATGAAGAGATCGATTTCACCCTTCAACACATCCTTCATGCGCGGCGAGGCCTCACCCGTGCGGGGATCTTCGACTCTCGCCCCACGTCCCATGAAATACCGCCGCACCTCGGTGCCGCCTTCTCCCTGACCGTCGAGCACTGCGAGCGTGAGCGACTTCAGCTCGTCGACGCCACCCGCTCCCGACAGCGACACCTCGCGTCCGGTCCGCTCGTCCCGCACCGACGACTCCGAGGCGATCTTCTCGACGTACCGGCCAGCGCGACGCTTCACCTCACGCGCGGTCAGCTTCATCGAGTCTGCGAGCTCCACCGGCGCCTGTGACGGCGTGTACAGCCGCACGTACGCCGCGACGCGCGAGTCGTCATCGATGCGCCGGTGCAGGCCCCGCTCTCCCGACAGGAAGCCGAACACGCCGGGCCCGTGCACGTGGAGCACCGCGCGCCGCGGGTCGTCGCTCTCGGCCAGCACCTTCACCTCGTAGCTGCGGCGCTGCGCCCAGCCGACGTACATCGTCATCAGCTCGCGCACCCAGCCTTCACCGGCTTCACCATCGACGGCCGCGGCGAGCTCGAGCCAGGCGTCATCGACGTTGCCCGCGCTCCCCGACGCCACGCGTGCCTCGGCGAGCTGCACCTCACGCGCGACCTCTTCGACGGCCCGCACCGCCGTCGCGAGCTGCATCTCACCCTTCGCGTCACGCGCTCGTCTCCGCGCGACCTGACACTGCTCGCGGAGCCGATCGAGCTCGGCCAGCTGGGCATCGAGCGCGCGATACGTTCGCAACACGGCAGCCGCACGTTCGCCGTCATCCCAGAACCCGGGAGACTGCGAGAGCCCCAACAGCTCCCTGCGCTTCACCTCGAGCTGCGGCCGCTTCGCTGCTTGACCGACACCCGCCGCGCGACCGACCAATGACTCCGCCTCGGCGACGAGCGCCTTCTGGTCGAGCCGCTTCTTCGACAACGCCGCGCCAGCACCCGGCAACATGGCCTGCGCAGTCGCTTCACGTTCACGCGCCACCTTCGGCTCCGCAATCGCGTGCACGCGGCCCTTGTGACTGACGACCTTCACCGGCGTCGACGGTGGCAAGGATTGCCGCGCAATCTCGACGGCCAGCGCTGCGGTCAGTGACTTTTCGATTTCACGCTGCAGATACCGCGCACCATGAATCGGCGAGTAGCCACGTTCGACGAGGAGCTCCACGACCTCCGGAGCTACTTCGACGTCCAGCTGCCGCGCCCGAATGCCCTCCCGCTCCAGCACGCGCCCGACTTCCCGCTGCGCGATGCGGCGGATCTCCACCTTCCCCAGCGGGCGGAAGTGGCAGATGGCGTCGAAGCGATTCAAGAACTCCGGCCGGAAGGAAGTCGAAATCCGCCGGTCGATCTCCTCGAGCAGCTCATCGTCGGACCGCTTCGAGGCAAACCCAATCGCGCCTTCCCGGTACACCTCGGCGCCCACGTTCGACGTGCAGACGATGAGCGTGTTGTTGCACGGCACCGTCTCACCCGCGGCGTTGATGAACTGACCTTCATCGAACAACTGCAGAAACCGGTCGTGGCACTTCGCGTGCGCCTTCTCGAACTCGTCGAGCAACAGCACGGTGAAGACGCGCCCATCGAGCAGGCGGGTCAGCTCGCCGCGCTTCGAGTCGAGCGTCTGCGCCCACGGGTTTCCGAACAGGACGTTCTCGTCACCATGGTCCGGGTAGTCGGCCATGTTGATGCGCACCAGGCGCTCGTGGCTGCCGAACAGATACTCGGCGAGCAGCTTCGCGAGGTGCGTCTTGCCGACGCCGGTCGGGCCCGCGAAGAGGAACACGCCGAGCGGACGACGTGGGTCGTTGAGGCCGGCCTTGAGCAGCGCGACGCTCCGCAACACGGCCTGCAATGCGTCGGTCTGTCCAAGGAGGCGCGTGCCGAAGAAGCGGCTCACCTCGTCGAGGTCGAGCGGCACGTTGTCGTCGGCCATGAAGCGCGGCAGGCGCGTCGAGCTGCAGAACCGCGCCAACACGTCTTCACCCGTCACACGCTCCCGCGAGGCGCCGGCCGCTTCGGTGACGGTCTCCTTCAACAGCTCGATGGCTTTGCGCGGCAGCCGTTGCGCGAGCAGGAACTTCACCGACAGCCTCAGCGCGACGTCACACGCCGACGGGTCGATGGGCACACCGGCTTCGAGCTCCAGCTCCTCGGCCATGCGCCCGAGAATCCAGCGAGCGCGCTCGTGCGTCGGCTCGTTCACCACCACGAGGTGGAGCCGCTCGCTCAACGTCTCATCGGTGCGGAGCAGCTCGTGCGCACGTCGCAGGTCCGACTCGAAGATGAAACGAATGCGCCCTGCACGGAGCGAGCGGATCAACACCGGCACCAGCGAGCTGCCCTGCACGAGCCCGACGTCTCTCAGGAAGACGATGGTGGGCTGCTCCGCGGCACGGTCGAGGAACTCCTCCAGCAGCTCCGCGGCGCCTTTCGGCGTGTTGGTTCGCGCGAAGATGCCGGCGGCAGGCACCTCGAGCACGCGGACGCCCTTCAACCCTTCGGGAGCGTTTCCCAACACGATACGCCGGGCCAACTCCTGCACGATGGCTGACTTGCCGACGCCCGGGTCACCCGCGAGCAGCGGCGCCTTGCCTCCACGAGTCAGCAGCGTCGCGAGCTCGTTCGCGGCTTGATCAAGCCCGTGGCCCGTCGGGAGCTTCCCGTCTTTGCCGAGCGCCGTGAGGTCGCGCTCCACCAGCGCGAGCCAGCCGTCAGGGCTGTCGGTGCGTGCCTTCTTTTTTGCCATGGTGGTTTCGCCCTCCTCGACGGCCGAGCGCCGACGCGACTGACCGACCCTGCCACAGCGGCCCGGCGACTCCAGACCTGCGTGAATGTGGGAGCGGCGTTCGGAGACGAAGACACGCGAAGCACGGGCCACCGGCGCGCTTCCACTCGAGGGGATGTCGGCGATGACGATGCGACTGGCGGGGCTCTTCTGTCTGATGGCTGCGTGTGGACCGGTATCGACCCGGGCTGACGGCGGCGCGGGCGGCGGCGGAACTTCGCTCCTCACGGGCGGCGGCTTCGGTGGCAGCATCGGTGGAGGCAGTGCTGCTGGCGGAAACGCCGGCGGGGGCAGCGCTGGTGGCTCCGCGACTGGGGGCGGCTCGGCGATGTGCGGCGCAGGCGGGCCGCTTCAGCTCCAGCAACTCCACGGCACCTTCGCGGCCAATACTCCCGGCGGCACCTTGTTCCGCGGAGGCTTCGACTCGGCCACCCGTCAGGCCTTCATGCTCCCGCTCTCGGTGACGCCGACGCTGCGAACGCTCCACACGGTGCGGCTCGAAGACGACGGCTCGACGCTGCGTGATGGCGGCTCGCGCGCGTTCGTCGAAGCGCTCCCGTTGAGTGGGACGATTCCCACCGGCAACCTCACCGCGACCGCGTTCGACGAGCAGACCAACGTGCTGACCGGTCTCTACTTCTCGAAAGCGCCGTACCACTACGAGGTCGCGCAGCTCACCGTCTCCGACGGCGGCGCGCGCTTCACCACGCTCACCTCGGTCGACTCGCCCGACGCAAACGGTTTTCTGTTCCAGAACCTCGAGGGCACCTCGTCCCAGCTCGGCGCCATCGGTGGGAACGCGGTGCTCCCGCTCACCATCACCGGCACGCAAGCGCAGTGGGGCATGGGCGTGTCAGGCCAGCCCTACTCCGACCTCACCGCGTACGACCGTGACGCCAACCGCGTGTTGAGCATCGGCAGCTACCAATTCGTCCCGCCGATGGGCGCGCGCTGGCTGCCGACCATTCAGGAGCGCAGGCCCACCGCCCCGAACTGGTCGACGATTGCCATGACGGGCACAGGACTCCCCTCCGTCGAGCCGGGCCTGCCGCGCCCGTACCCCTTCATCGCGTGGGACGCCGTCGGTGGCCGACTGCTGGTGACCGGCACTCGCCCAGAGATGTTCGGCGGCATGACGGTGATGGTGCCGACCGCCATCGAGGCCGACCTGCGCACGAGGCAGTGGCGGGTGTTGCCGAACAACATCTCGAGCATCTTCATGCGCGCGCCCTTCATCACCGACCGCCAGTTCCGACAGGTGTTCGGGCCTGACTTCAGCGCCATCTCACTCGCGCCTGGCCGGGAGCTCTCCCAAACCCCGCTCAAGCTCACCGGAGCACTGCCACCGAACTACTTCTCGTCGTTGAGCTCGGCCTCGAGGCTCCCCGATGGGCGAGTGGTGGTGTCGAGCAACGGTACGCTCTTCACCTTCGACCCGGCGACGACGCGATGGACGGCCCTCACGGCGCGCCTCCCGATGGCCCAGTCGGCCGGCGTCACCATGGCGTTCGATGCGGTCGGCCAGCGCACGCTCATTCTGTTTGGCCAGGACTCCGGCACGCCTTCGGCGAGCATCATCGCGCTATCGACTGACGGCACCACCACGACTCCGGTCGCGACGACAGGAACGGCCCCGTCGGCGCGCTCGTACGCCAGCGCCCTCGTCGTTGGCACCACGCTCGTGGTCTCGGGCGGCGTCGCGGACACGCAGACGCTCGGAGATGTCTACGCACTCGACCTGACCTCACTCGTCTGGCGCAAGGTGACTGACGTGACGCCGCGGCAGCAGCCGGTGCTCACGCTCGTCGATGGCGCGGTGTTCATCGTCGGCGGCCGGACGTCCGCATTGCCCTTCGTGCCCATCGTCGAGCGCGTCGACCTCACGACGAACCAGGTGCGCACGGTGGCCGCGACGGGAACGGCGCCGATCGGCTACGCCGCCTTCGCGCCGCTCGGGAACGGGCTCGTCGGCTTCGACATCGGCATGTCGTACGACTTCGGGTCCAATCAGCTGTTCGAGCTGAAGCTCGAGAACAACACGGCCGTGTGGACGAACTCCGACCCGCGCGCGATGGACCAGGCGATCTCTCCACTCATCGGGGTTCCGGGAGCGAACTGCAACGAGGCGCTGTTCGTCGGCTCGTCGTCGTTCAAGGTCAGCCGGTAGTCAGGCCCTCGATGCCGGCGTAGCCGCGCGGGTGGTGCGTGAGCAGCACTGCACGTCGGCCGATGGCGTGGGCGGCGATGGCCGGGTCGGCAGCGCGTCGCCGCGTCGCGGCCACTCGCCGGAACAGGTCGGCAAGGAGCTCTCCATTCTCGCGGCGCAGAGCCGCCTGTCGCTCAACGATGGAACAGAAAGAAGTCACGACGTCGGTCAGCAGGCTCGTCATCAACGGAACCTGACAGGCGGGGCTCCAACGCCATTCGCGGAGCCGACGAGGTCGGCGCGCGGGTCGTGGTAGTCCGGACCTCATGCACCTCGGCCACTCGTACCAACGGCACCAACCGACCGGCGCCTTCGACGCCATCGTCATCGGCTCGGGCATCGGCGGCCTCGTCAGCGCAGCGGTGCTCTCCCGGTTCGGCAAGAAGCGCGTGCTGGTGCTCGAGCGGCACTACCGCCTCGGCGGCTTCACCCACACCTTCACGCGCCCCGGCTACGAGTGGGACGTCGGCGTGCACTACATCGGGCAGGTCGGGGAACGCGGAGCGCTGCGGGCGTTGTTCGACAGGCTCTCCGATGGGCGCATCAAGTGGGCGCCGCTGCCCGACGTGTACGACCGCGTGGAGCTTGGGTCGCGCAGCTACGACTTCGTCTCAGGGACCGGCCGCTTCATCGAGGCGATGGGCAAGGCCTTCCCGAATGAGCGCGACGCCATCGCGAAGTACGTCGACCTGGTGAAGAAGACCTCGAGGCACAGCTCGACGTTCTTCATGTCGCGCAGCCTGCCGTCCATCGTCTCAGCGGTGACGGCGCCCTTCACCACGCGGGGCTTCGCCGAGCTCGCCAGCCGCACGACGCGAGACGTGCTCCTCGAGCTGACGAAGAACGAAGAGCTCATCGCAGTGCTGACCGGCCAATACGGCGACTACGGGCTGCCACCTTCACGCTCGAGCTTCGCGATGCACGCGGCGCTGGTGGCGCACTACCTTGGCGGCGCGTTCTACCCGGTGGGCGGCGCTTCGGTTTTCGCCGAGGGCATCGGGCCCCTCATCGAAGCGAACGGTGGGCACCTCGCGGTCTCGGCGGAGGTGAGCTCCATCCTCCTCGAGCATGGAGTCGCCATCGGTGTGCGCCTGGCCGATGGCAGTGAGCAGCGCGCACCCCTCGTCATCAGCGATGCCGGCGTCGCGAACACGTTTGGCCGCCTGGTGCCCGAGGCGAACCGGCCTGCCAGCTGGACGAAGGCCCTGACGACCGTCCCTCCATCGTCGAGCTACCTGTGCCTCTACCTGGGCTTCAAGGCGACCGACGCCGAGCTCGGACTCACCGGCACCAACCTGTGGCTGTACCCCGACGAGAAGCACGACGAAAACGTGGCGCGCTTCGAGGCCGACCCCGAGGCGCCGTTCCCGATGGTGTACCTCTCGTTCCCTTCGGCGAAGGACCCCGACTTCCAGCGACGCCACCCGGGCCGCGCGACCGTCGACGTCATCACGATGGCGAAGTGGGAGTGGTTCTCGAAGTGGCAGGGCACGAAGTGGCACAAGCGCGGCGAGGCCTACGACACCTTCAAGCAGCGCTTCACCGACCGGTTGCTCGAGGTGGTGTTCAAGCGGTTGCCGCAGCTGCGAGGCCGGGTCGATGTCGCCGAGCTGTCGACGCCGCTGACAGCCGAACACTTCGCCTCACACCCGCGCGGAGAGCTGTACGGCCTCGACCACACGCCGGCGCGGTACGAGCTCCCACTTCGCGCGAAGACGCCGATTCCCGGGCTGATGCTGACGGGCGCAGACCTCGCGACGTGTGGTGTGGCAGGCGGAGCGCTGGGAGGACTCATCACCGCCGCCGCAGTCGTCGGGCCCGGGCCCATCATGGGCCTGCTCAAGCGGTAGCGGTCGAACCGCCAGGTGGTGACGTCAACCGCGGGAAGGAGTCGTGACCTTCTGGCATGGCGCGACCACCACCGATTCGGCCTGCGCCCACTCGATACTCACCCGCGACGGAGCGAGCCCGCGTTACGACGGGTCCGGCTTCGGCGTCGCCTTGCCGCTCGCGAGCGCCTTCGGGGGCGCGATGTCTTTCGGCAGCTCGCCCGTCAGAGCGTTGAGGAACGTGACGATGGAGTCGACCTCGTCCTTCTTCAGCTCCTTGCCGAGCTGGTGCTTGCCCATGAAGGCCACCGTCTCGGGCAGCGTCTTGAGCGAGCCATCGTGCAGGTACGGCGCCGTCCTGGCGACGTTGCGCAGAGACGGCACGCGGAAGACGAACTTGTCGGCGTCCTTCTTCGTGGCCTCGAAGCGGCCCAGGTCCTTGAGGCCCGGCACCGGCGTGACGAGCCCGAGCTTCTGGTACATCGCGCCGCCGACGCCCTCGCCCATGTGGCAGCCGAGGCAACCGGCCGAGATGAAGGCCTGCAGGCCCTTCTTCTCGGCGTCGCTCAGCGCCTTCTCGTCACCACCGAGGTACTTGTCGAACTTGCCCGGCGTCACCAGCGTGCGCTCGAAAGCGCCGATGGCCTTCGCCATGTTGTCGAACGTGACTGACGCGTCCTTCTCGCCGCCGAACACCCTGGCGAACAGCGGCGCGTAGTCGGGAATCGACTTCAGCATCGCCTCGACGGCCGGCCCGTCCTTGTGGGCCATCTCGATGGGGTTGAGCACCGGGCCCTTGGCCTGGTCTTCCAGCGTCGCGGCGCGACCGTCCCAGAACTGGGCGATGTGGTTGCCGGCGTTGTAGACGGACGGCGAGTTGCGGCCGCCCTTCTGCTTCTTGTGGCCCGTCGAGAACTGCTCGCCGTCGACGCCGTACTTCGCGAGGTCGTGGCAGCTGTTGCACGAGACGTCGTGGTTCTTCGAGAGGCGCGTGTCGAAGAAGAGCAGCTTGCCGAGGGCGACCTTGTCGGCCGTGATGGCGTTGTCCTTCGAGTCGAACTGCTTCGGCAGCGGCTTGAACGACGCCTTCGCGGTGTCGAGCAGGGCATCAGCGTGAGCGGCAGCGGCGAACAGGGCGGCGACGGCGACGAGGGAACGCATGGCTTCACTCCGGGGTGTAACGTTTGGACTCTGGCTAAATCGGGACACGTTCGCGCGCTACGCGAAATTCGCAGGCGTCATGTCACACTCGAGACCGGCGACCTCGTCTGAAGGTCGCGGCCCGCCATGCTCGACACCTTCTCTTCCCACCGCGCCCGCCTGCTCTCCCTCGCCTACCGGCTGCTGGGGAGCTGGGTCGACGCCGAAGACATCGTGCAGGAGACGCACCTGGCGTGGCTGAAGCGAGACGACACGCCGCTCGACTCGGAGCGCGCCTGGCTGGAGCGGGTGGTGACGAACCGCTGCCTCGACCTGATGAAGAGCGCGCGCGTTCGCCGGGAGGAGTACGTGGGCCCCTGGCTGCCGGAGCCGATGGCGACGTCGGAGGTGCAGCTCGAGCCCGTCGACGTCGAGGCCGTGTCGCTCGCGTTTCTGACGCTGCTCGAGCGCCTCTCTCCACTCGAGCGCGCCGTCTACGTGCTGGCCGAGGCGTTCGACTACTCGCACGACGACCTCGCGAAGGCGCTCCACAAGGAGCCGGCGGCCGTGCGGCAATTGCTCCACCGCGCGCGGGCCCACGTGCAGGCCGGGCGTCCCCGCTTCGCCGCCAACCAGACCGCGCACGAGGCGATGCTGGGCTCGTTCTTCGGCGCCGTGATGGTGGGTGACGTGGCGTCACTCGAGACGTTGCTGGTGGCCGACGCGACCGCGAGCAGCGACGGGGGTGGGAAGGTGCGCGCCGCCATCAACGTGGTGACGGGCGCCAACCGCGTCGCGAGGTTCTTCGTCGGCGTCGCGAAGAAGCAGCCACCAGACGCGCGGTTCGAGCTGCTCGACATCAACGGCTGGCCGAGCATCGTGAGCCTCGTGGGAGCCGTGGTGATTGGCGTCACGCAGCTCGAGACCGATGGCGAGCGCGTCTACTCGGTCTCGACGGTGGCGAACCCCGACAAGCTCCGCGCGCTGGCGAAGCACCTGGCTCGCCGACCGGTCTGACGCGCCGATGTCACAGCCGGGCGGGCGACGTCGTCTTGCTGACATGAACGCAGACCTGAAGTGGCTTCGGGTGCAGGCCGTGAGCGGCGCGGTCTTCTCGCTGTTTCTGTTCGTTCACCTGCTGAACCAGGCGCTCGCGATGGCGGGAGCCTCGGCCTACGACGACGCGCAGGAGTCTGCTCGCCGCGTGTACCAGGCGCCTGTGCTCGAGCTGATGTTGGTGGGGGCGCCGCTGCTCGTTCACGTCGTCAGCGCGGTGGTGCAGCTGAGCAGACGGCCGAAGGCGTCGGCGCCGGTCTCCTGGCGCGTGCGGGTGCATCGATACAGCGGGCGGTTCCTGCTGCTCGTCATCGTGGGCCATGTGGTGGCGACCCGCGGCGCCTCGCTCGGGTACGGCACGTTCCCCGGCTTCCATGGCGTTGCCTTCACGTTCCAGTGGGCGCCGACGTTCTTCTGGCCCTACTACACGGCGCTCGCGCTGTGCGGTTGGTACCACCTGGTGCACGGGCTCTCGACGGCGGGGGCGGTGCTGCAGTGGCCGGGCGTGTCGGTGCTGCAGCGTCGGCGGGTGTTCGTGAGCGTCGTCGGCATCGGAGCCCTCGCGCTCGGGTTCGGCGTGCTGTCGCTCGGGGGCCTGCTGGTGGACGTGGGCGACCCCGCCTCGTCGACCTACGCACGCCTCGTGCTCCGGTTGGCGGGTTCCCGGTTGCCGTGGTGACCACTTCCTGCGCGCGCGCCCCCAGGTGGCGATGGGCGTGATGCTGGCGCTTCACGAGCTCACGCCGAAGCCCATCGAGCTGCCAGAGGAGAAGAGCAACTTCGGGGAGCGTTGCATGCCGCGAGGGGCGTTCGAGACAATGAGCACGCGCGACGCGGAGGTCCTTTGGACGAGCCACGGTTCGCTTCGAGAGGATCAGATCCGCAAGACCGATGACGCGGCCATGCCTCCGACGAGTACGAACTCAACCTTCTCGCGAACCAGCCTCCGCAACAGCTCGAGGGTCGAAGCCACAGTGTTCCGTACCAGCCTTCCTCAGCGCGCGAACGAGTTCGAGTGCGGCCTCGTGCCGGGCGATGCGCTGCTCGGGGGTCAGCGTCTGCACGTGGGCGATGAGGTCCATGTCGCTGTCGGCATCGAGCTCTTCGTCGGAGGGGTGGGCCGCCGGCACATTCACGAGCGACACACGACTCGCGCCTTCGATGCTCTTGCACCAAGCCTGCGCCGCCGCTCACCGCCGAAGCCCTCGTCCGACGCGTGGTGGCCCTCAAGCCACGACGGCTCGAACGCTTCCCTGCGGCCGCTCGGCACCCGCCAGCCCGCGCTGCTCCGCACAGGGGTACGAGGGAAGGCTAGACCTCGTCGAGGTTGTGACGGAGCGCTGCATGCTTGACCAGCAACACGACGATCCGGGGTTCGCGACGGGCGCCGGCGACTCGGAGTGGCCAGCCGCCGCGCTCGACGAGGCCATGCGCGTGCTCGGGTGCCCTCACGTCGGAGCGCGAGGAGAGCGACAGCGAATGCTCCCGAGCCCACGTCCTTCAGCGTCGAGTCATTCGCCGAGTATCCGAAACCCCGGGTAGCAGAACGCTCCCGAGATGGCCTCGCAGTCGCGCTCCGTCACGCCGACCCGACGCGCCGTCCGGTACCAGCCGTCGCGCACGCGGGCCTCCACGTCGCTGACAATCGCTTCTGCCTGCTCGGTGGTGAGCAGAAAGCTCGGCGCCTGGGACACCAGGAGCAGCTCTTCGACTGGTTCCGCGCCGGGGCCCTCCTCGCTTCGCTCGGCGAGGACCGTGTCGGCCAGCGACTGCAGGTGCTCCAGCTCGAGCGTCTGGTTGAACTTTCGCAGCGGTGGCGGAGGCGTCGCGCTCAACCCGAAGGCCAGCGCACCAGCCCGATCATCGGGCGAGAGGAGCAGGGAGTCGAGCTCCGTCAGCATCGGCTTCCCGGCGTGACGCTCGATGACGCGCCGGCCCCAGAAGTCTGGGCTGGCATCGCGCAGGGCACCGAAGACGCCGCGCAGTTGGGTCGTCTCGAAGGTCTGCTCCAGGAGCGGAAGCTCGAGCGGCTCGAGCGGCACGGCGTCCGGCCGTGCGAGGTAGCTCTTCCCGTACACCAAGCGGCCGAGGGGTTCACCCTGTCGGCTCGTCGTCAACTCGAAGCGGGCTGCGGTAACGGGCTCGGTCTGCCCCGGGGGGGTGACGTAGACGAAGCAGCTCGACGGAGAGGGCTTAGAAGTCATTGTCGAGTCCTCGAGCTGGGCGTGCTCGGGTGCCCTCACGTCGGAGTGCGAGGCTCAGCCCTTCTGCGTCACGGCCCGGGTCGGCGAGGAGCTCGACGTCGGTCATCAACCCGAACAACCACAGCAGCGCGACGTATACGGCGACGGAAGTCGACGGCTTGCCCTTCTCGGCGTCGGCGACCGCACGGACGCCGGTGCCGATCTTCTCGGCGGCTTGTTGGATGGTGAGACTCCGACGAATTCGCGCGACCCTCAAGTTGGCTCCCAGACGCTTGAGCGCCTGCTCAATCGCGAAGGGAGGCCTGGTGGTGAGTGCGTTCTTTGTCGTCATCGAAGTGCTCTTAAGTGCACACGACGCTCGATTGAATGCTTTCAAGGCTCCTTCTTCGACCGTGACTTGAAGCTGCGCACGCAGGTCAACGACATCGGCGCGTCCTGTCTGTTGCTGACGATGGTGCGCGCCCGTGGCGTGGCCGCGAAGCAGCAATACGCGGTGCGAGGGCGTGGTGGTCGGACATGACGTCTGCTCGGGCAGCTTCGGATTCGACGACGGGCGCGCGCATCGCCTGGCGGTCGAGTTGTTCGACGCCGCTGGGAATGCCGCGTCGAAGCCCCACAACCTCGAGCTCCTCCCGCCCGCCACCGCCCAGCCCGTTCTCCCGCTGGCTGGCTGACGGACACCCTCTCGCCTCACTGGCCATCGCGGGCGGTGCACCCGTCTGCCCAAGGTGCCTGAAGCCTCTGGCCCTCCTCTTCGGTTTCGCGCTTTCTTCTTCCGCTGCGTCGACGACGGTGACCGGTGCGACCCAACGAGGGATGGTGTACCCTCCCGCACCACACATGGAGAAGCCCACGGTCCCCATGCGGGTTCGCGCCCGAGGCCCCCAGGGGGAGGTGACGACGGTGGTGCGGCAGCAGCCCAGCGAGCCGCTCGCCGGGCGGTTTCGCATCGAAGCGCTGCTCGGGCAGGGCGGCATGGGCGCGGTCTACAGAGCGCGCGATCTGCTCCTCGACGAGCCGGTCGCCCTCAAGACCCTCCGCGCGGAGGGCACCCACGCGGCGCTGCTTCGCGAACGGTTCCGACAAGAGGTCAAGCTGGGGCGGCGCGTCACCCACCCCAACGTGGCGCGGACCTTCGACCTCGGCATCCACGAGGACACCTGGTTCCTGACCATGGAGCTGCTGGATGGCCGAACCCTTGGGGCGGTCCTCAAGGAAGAGGGGGTCCTGCCCGTGGGGCGGGCGCTGCGGCTGATGGCCTCGGTCGCCCGCACGCTGGAGGCCGTGCACGCGGCCGGCGTGGTGCACTGCGACCTCAAGCCCCAGAACCTCTTTCTCACCAATGACGGCCGCGTCATCCTGACGGACTTTGGCGTGGCCACCACGAGCTATGACGCCTTCGGCGTCGACGATGGCCTCACCTTTGGCACTCCCGCCTTCATGGCCCCCGAGCAGCTGGCGGGCGAGCGCGACATCGACCATCGGGCCGACCTCTTCGCCTTCGGCATCATGCTGTACCAGGTGCTCACCGGGCGCTCGCCCTGGTCGTCCGATGACAGCCGGGTGCCCGCGGCGCTGCTGGCCTCAGCCTCCCCAGCGCCGATGGGGCGAGGGGTACCGCCCGAGGTGGAGCGCACGGTGGGGCAACTGCTGGCGGCGTCGCGCGACGACCGCCCGCGGTCTGCCGCCGAGGTCGCGCAAGCCCTCGAGGTGCACGCAGGCGCGGCAGAGCTGGATGCGTCTTCACTCGCGAGCGGGGTGCTGGCCCGGGTGCGGGTGCAAGACGAGGGCCCCCTGGGGCCGCAAGCCGGCTGGGCGCGCGAGTGCGTCGCCGACTGGCTGTGCGAGGGCTTGCGCCGCGCCGGCCTGCGCTGCTCCCTGGGTCAGGGCCCTGCTGCCACCGACGGCGAGGCTGAGCTCTCGCTGCGCTTCGTCCTCCAGGAGGTCGAGGGCCACCACGAGCTGAGCCTGCGGCTGACCTCGGTGGGTGACGGGGTGCTGCTCTGGTCAGGCGTCGTCGCCGCCGCCGAGCCAGACCTCGTGGCGCTCTGTGACAGCGCCCTCGACGCGCTCGCCCCGCTGCTGCGCGCGCGTCGCGCGCACCTGGCCATCCTGCCGCAGCCCCGTGACCTCGAGGCCCAGTCCCTTCACCTCCGCGCACGGCACGCCATGGTCAGCAACTGGTTCCACTCCGTGGCCGAGGCCGTCGACCTGCTGGAACAAGCGCGGGTCAGGGCGCCTGCCGACCCCGTCATCCTCGCGGACCTGGCCGCCGCGCTCGCTCGGCTCTCGGAGTTCGGGGACGACCGGTCCACCCTGGTGGTCTCCCGCTCTGGCGGCCGAGGGGCCCTCATCGACCGAGCCTGGGCCACGGCGACGGAGGCCAGGGACCTGGACCCGCGCGGGGCGGACAGCTGGGTCGCGCTGGCCATGGTGGCGTTCCAGCAGGGGCGCTGGGACGCCGCCCTCGCGCATGCGCGGCACGCCCTCTCGCTGGAGCCTCACCTGGCCCTCGCGCATCAGCTCCTGGGGGCTATTCTCTCGGAGCGCGGCCCCCTCGAGGACGCGCTGCGCCACCTGGCGCGGGCGCTGGCCCTCGATGATCAGGACTACCGCGTGGCCACCAACCTGTGGCGGGTTCAGGCCCTGCTCGGTGACCGTGACGCCGCGCGCTGCACCATCGCCACGCTCGCGCGCCTCAACTCGCCAGCGTCTCAGATGCGCCTGGTGGACATCGTTCAGCGGCGCTACGACCTGTGGTTCCACCCGGAGCGGCTGCGCGGGAAACCGTTCCAGATGCCCGCCCTCTCCGAGGCGAAGCGGCGCTCCTTCGACCAGTGCATGGACCTCTACTCTCGCGGCGGGCCGGTCACCGCGGCGGCCCTGGAGGGCTACTTCACCCAGCTCGAGCCCACCACCACGCTCCGCAGGGAGCTGCTGGCGGGCCAGGTGCTGCTCGAGTTCGCGGCAGTCAGCGGGCTCGCCTGGGAGGAGGCGCGGCCCCTGCTCGAGCACCTCGTCGCGGCCGGCCTGCGTGACCTGATGTGGATGATCCACGCCCCGGTGTTGCAGCGCTGGCGAGCCCACGGGGCTTTCGCGCAGCTGGCGGCGCAGGTCGCCTCGCCGGAGCGGATGCACTTGCCCGATGGTTCGCCCCCCCGCGCAAAAGAGAGGTGACGGGAGGCGGCCGCTCGCGCGAGGGCGCGACGTTGGGCCTGAGCGGCGCGGGGCGGTGACGGACAGATGGGGTGAAGCGGCCCGTCTTCGACCGCAGCTTGAAGCTGCGCACGCAGGTCAACGACATCGGCGCGTCCCATCTGTTGCTGACGATGGTGCGCGCGTAGCGTGGCCGCGAAGCAGCAATACGCGGTGCCAATCGAAAGCGAGGGCGTGGTGGCCTGCTGGCCCGCTGGCGTGCCGACCCGCTCGACGAGGGAGCGCGCGAGGGTCGAGCCCGCGCCACGGCGTGCTTCGCAGCTGTCCCTTTCCGCGCGCCCCGGCATATGACCCCGCATGAAGACACTTCTGCTCGTCCTCTTCGTCACCTGGTGTGGGTGTGGGCGGTCGGTTGAGCCGATGGTCGAGCGGGGCTGGGATGCGGGGTTGCCCGTCGACGTGGAACCCGAGCCCGGCTGGTACGAGGTGCCTCAGCGCGCGACGACGTTCTACGGCCAGGTGAGGGCGGGCGTCGCTCGGGGAAGCGTGCTCCAGGCGAGCTTCGAGTTCGCACCGGAGGCGCCGGCTGGAAAGCACCACGTCAGCGTCGTGTGGCAGCACACCGCCACCGAGCAGCCCATCGGCGAAAGCAGCCTGCAGGTCCCCATCGTGCGGGCGCGCCTGCAGCCACCTGCCGCTGCGCTCGAGGCCTCGACCTGCTCCGGTGGGCGACGGGCGCGGGGTGTCCTCTTCGTCCGGTACGACGCAGAGCGGGGCGGGCCGCTCGTCGCTGCCTCAGCCGTGCAGTCAGTCCTCAACACCGCAACCGGTGATTCCTTCGTCGAGTACGACGAGTGCGCGGCGGAAGACCGGGACTTGAGCGCGTTGCCCCTGTGGCGAGAACCACGGCTCGCGCTGGCCCACTGCGTCGCGATGGGACGTGAGTGCCAGGACGTCGATGGCGTGAGGTTGTGGGACGCCACCGTTCACATCGAGGGTGACAAGGTCAGGCTCTCGTCGAACGCCGTCTTCGGTGACGCGAGCGCGATTCGAGTCGAAGTCAACGGGCGGGTCCTCGTTCCCGACGCCGAGGGACTGCTGCGTCGCAGCGACTTTCTGCCAGGCCGGAATCGGGTCACCTGGCGGCTCGAGCAGCGACCACCGCTGGAAGCCGTGGTGGTGCTGCCGCGCCCGCTCCAGCTGCGTGTGACGGAAGTCCTTCGCACCCACCAGCCCTTCACCATCTCATCGGAACAGTCGGGCTGGGCCACCGCCTACCTCTTGAACGTCCGCCCACTCCCGACCATCCCCAGAGGCCCGTCCCTCTTCTTCGAGGGCTCCACGCTTCCCTTCACTGGCCTGTTCGAGGGCTTCGCGACGGCTCCTGCGGTGGGGCGGGCCAACGTGAGCGTCGTGGTCACCAGAACGACCGAACACTTCGCCGTGTCACTGGGTGAATCGGCCGAAGTCGACGTTGCGCCGTGACTCACCACGACGCCGGCGGCTGGTGGGACCCCAGTTCCTCACGGCGCCGGCGCGTCACCCAGCTCGAGCACCTGCAGGTCCGCGAACTGCTGGCCCAGGGTGTTCCCGAACCCGAACAGCACCCGTCGCCTCGGCGCGTCGACGATGGCCGAGCAACTGCCGCGCGCGGTCGGAGGCGTTGGCGTGGAGACCCTCGACCAGACCGCCGGTGTTCTCGAGAGTTCCAGCACCGAGAGCATCGCCACCGCGCTCGAGCCATCAGGCGTCCCCGACCAGACATAGAAGCGGCGCGTCGCCGGGTCGAGGCCTCCACACCCATTCCGTCGGCCCGGCGCGTCCACCGTCGCGTCGGCCAGCTTCGTCCACCGCAGGGTCGCGAGCTCGAGCGCCCAGACATCACCGGCTGCGTTGATCGGATTCCCCCCGCTGGGACGCTGCGCCCCGGAGAAGACGATGAGCCGCTCACCATCACGCGCCGCGAAGAAGCCGTACCGCGGAGACGGACCCGACGCGCCTTCGCTGCGCCACGCGTTCGGCGCGTCGAGGGAGAGCGTGTGCACCGCGTTGGAAACGTCCGCGCCGGTGTAGCCACCGAAGCTGATCAACCGTCGCCTCGTCGTGTCGGGAACCAACGCTCCCAGCGCCGCGAGCGGCGCGGTCCCCGTCGTCGTGAGGCGCTCGAAGCGCACCGGCGTCTGCGTCACGTCGAAGCGGTACACCTCGGAGGAGACGTCGTCGGCCGGGGTCTGTCCTCCGAAGAGGAAGAACTCTCCAGGGCGGGTGCCCGCGCTGATCCGTCCGCTGCCCAGGAGCGGAGCGTTCATCGCATCCACCCTCGCCCAGCTGTTCGTCTTCAAGTCGAAGCGCCACAGGTCATTCACCACGGTGAACTGACGCGGCACGAAGCTGAACCCGCCGTAGAGCCACAGCACGTCGGGCGACGCGGGGTCGATGAAGAGCAGCGGATGTTCGCGTGCGTCCGGTCCGGCGGTCGCTGCCCACGTCACTGGAGCCCCCCAGCGGACCTGACCTGTCACGGGCACTCGCACCGGCACCGTCGTCGTATTCCCACCGCAGGTGAACTCGACCTCGAGCACTGCAGCCGCTCCGAGCGTCTCGAAGCCAGCGCGGTAGACGAGCACGTCACCTTCGAGCTTCGCCTCGGCTCCCGCTGGCACCGTCACGACTGCAAGCCCGACGTTCGAGCGCGAGGGCGACAGCGGAATGCGCACCACCTCGCCCTGCTGGACCCGCGCTGGCAACACCGGGCTCAACGCACACGGCGCCAGGGTCACCGGACGAAGGTCGAACTCGCCCCGAACTCCCGCCGCGCCACAGGCCAGCGTGCACACCAGCGGCAGGAAAGTGGCAACCCGTCTGATCATCCGTCGGCCCACAGCACCAGCCGTGCCAGCGGTGAACCTCACCTCACGGCTTTGTCGAGGCCCGGGTCGGTCTTGTCGGGGTCGACCTCTTCGGCGACCTCGTCCTCCGGATACACCTCATCGTCGAAGCCCTCGGCGTTCCAGTCGGGAAGGTTGGCCTCGGCCTCCTTCATCTTCCGCTTGGCGAAGAGGTCGGCGGGGGCCGCCTTCTGCTTCGCGAGCACGGGCCCGACGATGGCGGCCGTCGAGGCGCGCTCCCGGAAACGAATCTCGTCGCGCACCGCGTCTGGCGGCTTTGGCTTCATGGTGTCGACCTGTGGTGTCGGAAGCGCGCCCGTGCCGGTCGAGAGGGCCGTCGCCGCACGCCGCACCAACTTCGAACCCTTGCCCGTCGACATCTCATCGCGAGTGAAGACCGGGCGCTTCGCGGGGGGCTTCTTGGCTGCCATGCCGCGAACCATACACCCCACCCCGATTCCACGGCACCGACGTAGGGACAGGTAGGCCCATGGGTCCCTCGACACTGGCGACACGAACGAACAGTCTTGAGGCATGCGTGTGCTCTCGGTCGCCCTCGTCGTCGTCGCCTGCGTCCGCTGCGCCCCTGAACCCGAACCGTCGATCAGCGCAACCGTGGGCGGCGCAGGGGCCACGGCGGCCCGAACGCCGCAGCCGCTCTACGGAGGCACCGTCGCCGTCTCCATCGACGGCAAGACCGTGCTGGTCAGCGACCCCGATCGCGACCAGGTTTCCCTGGTGAACCTCGCGCGCACCCGCGTCGACTCGCGCGTCGACCTGACCGCGGGGAGCGTGCCCGTGCGCGCGGTGGATGACGGCGCGGGACACTTCGCGGTCGCGCTCAGGGGGCGTGGCAAGGTCGCCTTCATCGACCAGGCAGACGGCGCCCTCCTCAACGAGTTCGCAGTTTGCCCTGAGCCACGCGGAGTCACCCGCAGCGCACCGGGCCAGGTCCTCGTCGCCTGCGCCACCGGCGAGCTGGTTTCCCTCTCGAGCGATGGTGCAACCAGCACTCAGTTGGTGGGCCTCGAAGGCCGCGACGTGCTCGCCACTACCGCGGGCACGTTCGTCAGCGCCTTTCGCTCGGCCGAGCTGCTCGACGTCTCCACGTGGACCTTCCAGCGGCCAGCGTCGACTCCCATCTCGGCGCCCACCGGCTTCGAGCCACAGGTCGCCTGGCGAACGCTCCTCGCGCCGTCGGGTGACATCGTCATGGTGCACCAGCTCGAGCGCACCAGCGACATTCCCCTCGAGATGCGGCCCGTCACGACGCCGGGCATGCCCCCGCCCTCCAGCGCCTATGGAGGCTCGAGCGCGACCCCCTGCCCCGAGGCGGTGGTTCGCAGCGGCGTGACGGTCTTCTCCCGGGGCAGCTCGAAGACCTTCGAGGTGTCCGGGGTGCTGCCGATCGATGCGGCCGTCTCACCCGACGGCGAGCTGCTGGTGGTCGCGAACGCGGGCAATCACCAGCTCACCACCGTCAGACTCACGCAGGACGCACGCAACGGTGTCATCAGCAGGTGTGGCCCGTTGAACCAGCCGCCCGGCCAGCTCCTCGAGCAGCCGATGGGCATCGCCTTCACCCCGACCGGCGAGCTCATCGTCCACTACCGCGTCCCGCATGCCCTGGTCATTCGAAGCAAGAGCGGCGCGGAGACGACGCGGCTCACCCTCACGCCGGACCAGCTCGACACGCCGGGCCATCGCCTCTTCCACTCGGCTGCGGGCGCCCTGGCGTGCGCCTCCTGTCACCCCGAAGGGCAGGAAGACGGGCACGTCTGGAAGGTGGGCGGCACCGAGCGTCGCACGCAGCAGCTCTCGGGCGGCCTCCTCGCGACGGCGCCGTTCCACTGGAAGGGCGACCTCTCGTCCCTCGGGCACGTCATGCAGGACACCTTCGTCAACCGCATGGGCGGCACGATGCCCCCGGCGGCGGCGGTCGGCGACCTCGGCCGGTTCCTCGACGGCCTCGCCGCTCCCAGGGCGCCCAGCCGTGCCGTCCCTGCGCCTGAAGCAGCCGGCCGCGCGGCGTTCGAGAAGGCCCGCTGCGACGACTGCCACGCGGGCGACAAGCTGGGCTCGAACGCCACCGTGCAGATTGGCCGTACCGAGGCTTTTCAGGTGCCCTCGCTCGTCGGCGTCGCGCGGCGCGGCCCGTGGATGCACGACGGCTGCGCGAAGACCCTGCGCCAGCGCTTCACCGACACGCAATGCGGCGGAACGCAGCATGGCGACGTCGCGCTCTTGATGCCCACCGAGCTCGACGACCTCGTGGCCTGGCTCGAGACGCGCTGAGGGCGCGGCCTCGGTCCCCAGCACCCGTCACGAAAGGGTGTTGGTCTGCCCCACGGGGCACGTGAGCTGACCAGCCACATGCGACTCGAACGACACGTCGGAGGTCTCGGTCGAGCCCGCAAGGTGAGCTACCTCGAGCGGCGCGGCTGGCGAGCCGTGGACGGCCAGTGGCTCAACCCTGCGCCAGCCGCAGAGCCTTCGACGCTCGACCGCGCCCTTCACCATCAACTCACGGTCGACCTGACGAGCGCGCTCGGCGTGCACGGGTGGAAGGTGGTCGGCTACTCCAGCCGGGGCTACGCGCAGCTGGAAGACCCGCGCGACCAGAGCCGGTGCTCGCTGCCAGCGGCCCTCAGACGTCAGGCGCGTCGGGAAGGCCGACCGGTCGCCCAGCTGACCTACAGCCTCTTCCTTTCGGTGATGGTGGACGGCACCGACGGTTGAATCGCCGTCAGCGCTCGGTGTCGGGTCCCGAGCCAGCCTGACCTGCAAGTCCTTGCCCGTGGGGCCGCTCGTCCTCCATCTCTGGATTCAGCGGCAGCCGACGAAGAGTCCACCCTCGCGGTGCTCGTAGGTCAGCCCGAGCTGATCACTGATCGCATCGACCAGCAGTCGAACGGGCACATTCTTCATCACGATCGTCAGCTTCTGGTTCGCGGCGCAGGCATCGACCTTCACCTCGGTGTTCTCCATCTGCGAGATGACCTGGAAGAAGTCACTCAGGAGAATCTGGTTGAACGCCACGCTCACGCGCTTCGACGAGAAGCCGCTGGGGCTCGACGCCGTCGCAGAGGGTGGCAGGCTCGAGCGCTCGACGCTTGCGTGGCGGAGGAGGTCGGTCTGATCACCAACCCGTGCCGTCTCCACCGCCACGAGGCTCGCGGTCCCGAAGGCCGGGACGCACCGGGTCAGGACTTCGGGCTGACGGCGATGAAGCTCGTGACGCGTTGCCCCGGCACCAGCTTCTCATTCGAGTCGAGCTGAATGACGACCTCGAGAATCTTGGTGTCGTTTTTCTCGACCGGGTCGTCGGTGCGGATGTTCTTCCGGCCGAAGCGCCGGGCGACCTCGACGACCTTCCCAGGAAACTTCGTCGCGCCGAACGCGTCGGCAGTGACGTAGGCGGCGGCGCCGTTGATGACGCGAGCGACGTCACGCTCGTCGACGTCCATGCGGACGCGCAGGGTGCGGGTGTCGCCCATGACGACGAGCGGCTCGTTGCCCTGAAACGTGTAGAGCTCGCCTTCGCGCACCTTCACCTGCAGCACCTCGCCGTCGAGGGGCGCGCGAATGGCCAGTCGCTCGAGCTGCGCCTTCGCCTGCGCGAGGCGTGCTTCGGCGGCGAGCACCCGGGCGCGCTGGAAGGCGATGTCTTCCCCTCGGCTGCCGGCTTCGGCGGCGCGCAGTCGGGCGTCGGTGGCCTTGAACGTCGCCGTGTCCTGCTGGGCCTGACGACGGGACCGCTCGAGCTCGTCGGGGGTGGCGGCGCCGGTCTTCGCGAGCTGCTCGGTGCGACCGAGGACGCTCGCCGAGAGCTCAGCGCGCGCCTTCGCCGCCTGAGCTTCTGCATTCACGGCGTCACGGTCTTCGATGCGCAGGCCCTTGGTGGTGCGTGACAACGTCGCGCGCTCGGCAGCGACGTCCGCCTCGGCCGACTGGAGCGCCGCGAGCTCGACGCCGTTGTCCAACTGCACCAGCAGGTCGCCTTGCTTGACCATCTGCCCTTCCTTCGCCAGCACCTGCTTGATGACGGCGGTCACCTGACCGGCCACCTTCGTCTCACGCTGGGCTGGCTCGACGACGCCGTTGCCGCCGATGAGGTCGCCCTTCTCCGGCAGCGGCGCCTTCACGTCCTTGCCGGTGGCGTTGGCGAGCTCGCGGTCGGCCTTGAGCACGTCCTTCTGAATCGGCGCGACGAGGGGGCCCGCTCGCGCGGCGCGAACCATCTGCGCTCCGCAGGTGCCCAGCATCAACACGAACAGTCCGGTTCCGAGTTTCTTCAGCATGTGTGCTCCGTGTTCCCTCGAGGAGGTGGTCAGTGCGCTTCTTCTTCGCGGACGATGCGGCCGTCTTCGATGAAGGTCTTGCGATCTGCCAGGTGGTAGATGCGGTTGTCGTGCGTGACGCAGACGACGGTGTGGCCACGCTCGCTGCAGAGGTTCTTGAGCAGCTGCGTCACCTGCATGCCGGACTCGGCGTCGAGGCTCGCGGTGGGCTCGTCGGCGAGGATGAGCGGCGGCTTCCCAGCGACGGCGCGCGCGACGGCGACGCGTTGACGCTGGCCGCCTGAGAGCTCGTCCGGGCGCTTCTTGAACTTGTCCTTCAGGCCGACGGCGGTGAGCACTTCCTGCGCCTCGACGATGGCGGCCCGGTGCGAATAGCCGCGCAGCTCGAGCGGCACGGCGATGTTCTGTTCCGCGGTGAGCGCGCTCATCAGGTTGTGTCCCTGAAAGATGAAGCCGATGTACTCGAGGCGCAGCCGCGGCAGCTCTGACTCCTTGCGGCCGTGAATCGCGTCACCGAAGAGGAACGCCGTGCCCTCGGTCGGCTGCAACACGCACCCGAGAATCGACAGCAGCGTCGTCTTGCCGCTGCCTGACGGGCCGATGAGCATCATGAACTCGCCTGCCTCGACGCGCATGTCGACGCCCTTGAGCGCCTGGAAGGCGAGCGCGCCAGAGCCGTACGTCTTGGTCAGGCCCTTGATCTCGATGGCCGGAGGACCCGCCGGCACGGCGGCGATGGACGCGCTCATCGGAACACCATGGCGGGCTCGATGCGGGACAGCCGAATCAACGCGAGCAGCGACGCCGCGAGGCAGACGAACACCATCGCGACGGTCGTGATGCCGAACGCCTCGGGCAACAGCACCGGCGTCAGCTGCGGGTTCCGCATGCCCTGCACCATGCCTGAGACGGCGCCGAGCCCGATGAGGCTGCCCAGGATTCCGTAGATGATGGCCTGCGTGAAGAGCAGCAGCGCGAGGTCGACGGTGCGCGAGCCAATGGCCTTGAGCGTGCCGAACTGGCGCATGTTGTCGATGACCGACGAGAACATCGAGAGCGCGACGGTGATCATCCCGACAAGCACGCCCATGAAGGTCGACAACCCGAAGGAGAGCCCCAGCTGGGTCGCGGTGATGATGTAGGTGAGGATTTCCTTCATGTACTCGCCCTTCGTCATCACCTTCGTGTCGGTGAGCACGTCCTGCAGGCGCGCGCGCACGACGGTCGGGTCGACACCGGGCTCGACCCCCACCACGACGAAGGAGTGCTTGTCGGGGGCGACCTTGGTGATTTCTCTCGCCAGCTCCTGCTCGGCGAAGGCGTAGGCGGGCGCGAAGGGCAAGAGGCCCCAGGTGAAGCCGACGGCCTGCACCTTGTGGCCTGAGATTTCTCGCACGGTGCCGAGGTTCAGCCCGCCGAACTTCTCGCGCTCGGAGTCCTCGAAGATGACGCCATTGGGGATCATCAGCGAGCTGGTGTCTCCCTTCACGAGGTTCCACGGGCCGCCAGCGAAGCGCGGGCTGCGGGTACCGACGAGCGAGACGGGCTCGCTGCCACCGTTCGGCAACACCAGGCTCGAGGTCTGAATCAACAGGGGCTCGGCCCAGGCGACTCCTGGCGTCGCGCGCGCGCGGTTGAGGTGCGAGTCGTTGAGTGGCTTCCCGGCCTGGAATTGTCGGGTTCCTGGCGGCGTCACCCACACGTCGACGTTCGCGTTCTCGACGAGCATGCGGTTCTTGCTCAGCAGCGCGAGGAAGGTGCCCGCCTGGAAGTTGCCGAGCAGCACCGCGAAGACGACGCCGAAGAGCGTGCCCGCGAGCTTGAGCTTGTCGAAGAACATCATCTTGATGCCGATACCGGCCATCGTGCGGGCGCGACCGAACACCGAGGCGCGCGTCTTCACCGGCTGCGCGATGACGCGGCCACCGAGGGCGCGCCGGCGGCGCTCGAGGTCGACGGGTTCAGCGCTCATGGAGCCTCCAGGGGAAGACCAGCGGACAGCTTGAGTGAGGCGCGGGCGCTGGCGAGGTCGAGGCGCGCGGTGATGTCGTTGACCTCGGCCGAGAAGAGGTCGCGGTCGGCCTGGATGACGTCGAGCTGCGTGGCGACGCCGGCCGAGTTGCGTTCCTTCGCGAGCGACTGAGCGCGCCTCGCCGAGGTGACCTGCGCGCTTGCCGCCTTCACCTTGGTGATGGCCGCCGTGACGCGCTGCCAGTCGGAGTGCACCTGATCAGCCGCGGCGAGCCGGGCCTTCTCGGCGTTGAGCTGCGCGGTCTGCTCCGCGGCCGTGACGACCCGAAGCCCCTGCAGCGTGCCCACGTCGGCGCGCCACGCGAAGGTGACGCCGGCGTTCCACACGGCGGCCTGGTTCTGGAAACCGGTCGCGTTGGTGAAGCGTTGGGTGAACTGCGCGTTGACGGTGGGGATGAGCGCGGTGGTCGCGGCGGCGGAGTTCTTCACGGCGGTGTCAGCGTCCTTCGAGGCGGCCACGACGGCGGGGAGCGCTCCTACCCGGGCCTCGAGGTCGGCGAGGGGCGCCGCGGCGTGCAGGTCGTCCGACGGCATCGAAGCGGCGCCTTGCGGCTCGAGGCCGCTGAGGGTGCGAAGGGCGCGGCGGGAGTTGGCCAGCAGCGCTTCGGCGTCGGCGACGAGCTGACGGTTGCGCTCGACCTCGGAGCTCGCACGCACCACCTCGAGCTCCGACGCGACGCCGGCGGCGCGCCGGTCGGTCTGCTGAATGAGCTGCGCCTCGGACACGCCGAGCGACTTCCGCGCCGAGTCGACCAGCGCCTGGGCGCCGGCGTAGCTGTAGAACGCGGTGACCACCTGCCGCCGGACCTGGTCTCGTGTGAGCGCCTCTCGCGACGTCGCCGCGTCAGCGCCTGAAGACGCCGCCGACACCTTCATCCACCGCGAGACGTCGATGAGCGGCACCTCGGCCTTGAAGCTGGCCTCGAGCTGGTCCTGCGGAATGATGGTGACCTTCGTCGAGGTGCCCGGCCCGTTGGGGATGTCGACGACGGCCGAGAACTGGTTGCGGGTGTAGCCGCCGTTGGCTGACAAGGTCGGGAGCAGGCCGCCCCACTGCTGCCCGAAGCTGGCCTGCGCCGACGTCGTGGACTGAACGGCGAGACGCTCGTCCACGTTGTGCTGCTCGGCCGATTGGAGGAACGCCGTCAGCGGCTGCGCGGCGCTCACCGACGCCGCCAGGGCCACCGCGCACGCCATCGCCTGAAGAGATTCTTTTTGGTTCACGATTGTGCAATTCAATAAGAGGGTTCGGGCGGCTATTCAACCTGCTATCGCTGAAATCAGCCTTCAGTGACTATTGCGTAGCACGTACCAGCGAATTAACTGTTTCGCGGTGGCGCGCACCCGCGGCTCGAGAAACGCTGACTACGACGAAGCCCGGCTGGCGCTGGCGCGGAAGGTTCGCACGCGCGTCATGAAGCCCGATGGGCTCCGCGCCTCGTTGCGGGAACTGGCGGCCGCCGCGGATTCGTCGGTCGCGACGCTCAAGCACTACTTCAGCGACCGCGAGGGCGTGCTGACAGCCGTCATGGAGAGCCAACACATCGACGCCGCGCCGTACCTCGCGATGGCGTCGACGCCGATTCCCGGCGACGTGCGAGCGTCATTGCTCGGTTACCTCAAGCGGCTCGAAGAGGCGTGGTTCAAGCGCGGCGTCGGCGTCATCCAGGCGTCGTCGCTGGCTGGCGGACTGTCGACGTTCGCGCTCGGCCCCACCTACGTGAACCACGTCCTCGAGCCGCTCCTCGGCACGGTGGAGACGCTGCTGCGCCGGCACGTCGAGCTGAAGGACCTCGCGCCGCTCAACGAACGCTACGCCGGGCTCCAGTTCCTCGCTCCCGTGGTGCTCGCGCTGTTTCATCAAGACTCGTTGTCGGGGCACACCTGCCGTCCGCTCGAGCTGAAGGCGTTCTTCGTCGAGCACGTCGACATGTTCCTGCGGGCGTACCCGGAGCGCGAGGTGAAGCGCTCACGGAGTTGAGGCCTGACCCCGAACCTGCGCGTCGACTATCAACCGCCACAGCCCAGCAGGACTGGTGGCCAGACGCTCCCATGAGTGAGGCGTCGCGCAGCAACTGCGGGGCCCGCCGAGGGCAACTCGCGAAACTCAGGACATGGAACGATTGAGGCAAAGGCGAGACGCCAACTGAAGGGCACACCCGCCACATCGCGGAGCACGTGGGCGAGCAGCCGGTCGAGCACGGCCTCGACGCGAAGGTGGTCGACGTGCGGAGCGCCCCGCGGCTCGAGCTGTCGGACTTCTCGGCGGCAGTGCTCGCGTCGCCGATTCACGCGTTCCACCATGACCGCGCGTTGATTCGTTTCGCAAAGGAGCACCGCGCCGCGCTGGACAGGCTCCCGACGGCGTCCTTGTCGGTCAGCCTGACCGAGGCGGCGGTCGAGTCACCCGAGACGACCGAGGGGAAACGCGCCGACGCGGCGCTGTCGACATCGTCATCCCCCGAAACCGGGCAGGCCACTGCATCGAGGGCACGGGGACTCCACGGCAGGGCTACGATGAGCGCCTCTCGCTTCACGGAGCCCGCACATGCGCATCGGAATCATCGGTTCAGGAATGATGGGCTCGACCCTCGGGGTGCTCTGGGCGAAGGCGGGCCACGAAGTGAAGTACGCCTCGCGTCACCCAGAGACACTGACGGAGTTGGTGGCGAAGACCGGCGCGAACGCGACCGCCGGCACCGTCGAGGACACCGCGAGCTGGGCCGAGGTGGTGTTCTTCGGCGTGCCATTCTCGGCGATGCCCGACCTCGCGAAGAACCTGATGGGCCCGCTCGCCGGCAAGCTCGTGCTCGACGCGGGCAACCTCATTCCCAACCGTGACGGCGCGCTCGTCGACGCGGTGAAGGAGCTCGGCCACGGTTCCGGCGGCTGGGTGCAGGCGCAGCTGCCGAAGTCATCCGTCGTGAAGGCCTTCAACACGGTTCATTTCAAGAACCTGGCTGAGGGCGCCCATCGTGAAGGCGACCGGCTTGGAGTGCCGCTCGCGGGGAACGACGGACGCGCGATGAAGAAGGCAGAAGGGCTGGTGCTCGACGCGGGGTTCGACCCGGTGCTCGCCGGCGACATCGCAGCGTCGGCGCGCTTCGACTTCGGCACGAAGGTCTGGAACACGAACATGAGCGGGCCAGAGGTTCGCGCGGCCCTCGGGCTCTGAAGTCGTGGCGGTGGCTCCACGACACGACTAGTGAAGCGGGCGTGGACGCACCTGCTGAAGTCTGTCTGCTGAACATCGGCCCGAAGGAGCGCACCAGGCGGATGCGCTTCGGCGCCGTCTCTCTGGCCCTCGCGGTGCTCGCGCTCGGCGCCCTGATGGTGACGGGCGCGTCGCCATGGTGGAGCGTGCTCCTGTTCGTGCCCTTCGCAGGCGCGACGAGCGGGTACTTCCAGGCCAGACGAAAAACCTGAATCAACCTCGCGTCGCGCGGTCTGCGCGACCTCGACACCGGAGCGCAGAACATCACCGACGAGCTCGAGCGGCGCGCACTCGCAGCCCAGGGCAAGCAGGTGGCACGGGAGGCGATGGCGTGGGCGACCGGGCTCACGGTCGTCGCGACCGCGCTGGCCTTCCTCAAGCGGTAGCACCCGGAGTCGTCCTCGATGCCTTCGACCAGGAAGCAGCTCCTCGCGCGTGGCTTCTTCGTCTTCATCTTCGCGCTCGGCGGACCGAACCACTTTCGCGACCCGGCCTTCTACGCCGCGATGATGCCGCCCTTCATGCCGGCGCCCGACGCGATGGTGGCGTTGAGCGGCGTGACGGAGCTCCTGACGGCCGTGCTCCTGCTCATTCCGCGCACCCGTTTCCTCGGCGCCGTCTCCAGCGCGCTCCACCTGGCGGTGTTCCTCATCGTCCACGTCTTCATGGTGGTGCGGCCCGACCTCTGGCCGGCCGTGCCCGTCGCCGCGCTGTGGCTTCGGTTGGCGATTCAGTTCTTCGCCATCGCGCTCGCCGTCTGGTTGGCGCGTGCCGAGCGAGCCGTCGCCGCAGCTGCGTCGCAGACCCAGCCGGCGGCGTAACGCGTTCCCACGGCGTCACCTGTTCGCGTTCAGCGACAGCCCTCGCCGGGTGCGTCTCACCAACCGGCGCGAGCCGTGCAGCTCACAGCCACTTGATGAGCGAGTTGACGATGCCGCGCAGCCGCTCGGGAATCTGACCCGGCAGGAACAGCATCGGCGCGAGCTTGAGCTGCGTGCGGACGATGGCGCGCTCGTGACTGAAGGCGCGGAAGCCGTAGTGGCCGTGCGCGTTCCCGATGCCCGAGTTGTTCACGCCGCCGAACGGCAGGTTGCCATGGAGGAACTGCACGAGCGCGTGATTGACGCAGGCGCCACCTGACGTCGTCTCAGCGAGCACCTTCTCCACCACGTCGTCGTTGCGGCTGTAGACGTAGAGCGCGAGCGGCTTGGGCTCGGCGTTGATCTTCGTGATGACCTCGTCGATCGACTCGAACTCGAAGATGGGCAGCAGCGGCCCGAAGATCTCCTCCTGCATGATCTTCGAGTCGGGCGAGATGGTGTCGAGCAGGGTCGGCGAGATGGAGTTGGTCCCCTCGTCGATCTGCCCACCGGCCAGCGTGCGCGCCCCCTTCGCCTTCGCGTCATCGAGCAGGACCTTCAGCCGCGTGGTGTGCCTGGCGTTGACGACGTGCGCGAGGAACTCGCTCGGCGGGCCGCCGTCCTTCCCGTAGGCCTTTTCGAGCAGCGCCTTCGACTTCGCGACGAACGCGTCCTTCACCAGGCGGTGCACGAAGACGTGGTCGGGCGCGATGCAGGTCTGCCCGGCGTTGGCAAACTTGGCCCACATGATGTTCTGCGCGGCGAGGTCGAGGTCGGCCGTCGCGTCGACGATGGTGGGGCTCTTGCCGCCGAGCTCGAGGGTCACGCTCGCGAGGTGCTTCGCAGCGGCGGTCATCACCACCTTGCCGATGGCGGGGCTGCCCGTGAAGAAGATGTGGTCGAACGGCAGGTCGAGCAGCGCCTGCGAGACGGCCGCTTCACCTTCGAAGATGGCGACTTCATCTTCAGGGAAGAGCTCGCCCACGAGCTTCGTCATCGCGGCCGAGAGGTGGGGCGTCATCTCCGACGGCTTGATGATGGCGGTGTTGCCCGCGGCGATGGCCGAGACGAGCGGGCCGAAGGTGAGGTTGAGCGGGTAGTTCCACGGCGAGATGATGAGACATCGGCCGCGCGGCTCGTACTTCACCTGCGATGACGTCCCCGCGGTGAGCAGCGTCGGCATCACGCTGGTCGGCTTCATCCACGAGGCGAGGTTCTTGATGGCGTCGTTCGCCTCGGTCACGACCGGAAGAATCTCGGCGAGGTCAACCTCTCCCCTGGGTTTCCTGAAGTCGTCGTGGCCCGCCTGGTACCAGACGTCGGCCCTCGCGAGCACGGCGTCGCGGAGCTTCCTGATCTTCGCGATGCGCTGCTCGGCCGTCGACGTGCGCAAGCGCAGCGCGGTCGCGCGCTGGCGCTCGAAGACCTCACGAAGGCGGGTGGTGTTCGGCAGGAAGCTGACGGCGGTGGCCATGGTCGACTCCTTCTCGTAGAGAAGACCATGATGCTCTCTTTCGGGCCAGAGCGTCACCCCTTGACTCACGAGGGCTGGCCACCAACCCGCTGCGCGGGGACCTCATCGGCCCCTCGTCGTTGATCGCCCAGCCGGCGCTCCCCCCGGGCGTGGCGTGCTCCGCTCAGGAGCCCTCGACTTCGTGGCGCGGCCCTCGGGCCCTGGCGGTCGAGCCTCAACCCGTCGTCGTGTCGATAGGCGTGTCGAGCGTGTCCTCCACGACTACCCTGTGCAGGGCATGCTTTCCCATCTGCAGGTCCTCGTTCGCATCGCGTTCGCGAACATCATCTCGAGCGCGCTGAACGTCTTCGTCGGCCTGGTGTTGCTCTTCGGCTCGGCCCTGCTCGTCATCGGTGGCGCGGTCTTCACGACCCTCGACGACTCGCTCAGCAAGAGCATCGTCGACAGCATCACCGGCCACCTGCAGGTCTTCTCGGCGCGCTCGAAGGACCAGCTGGAAATCTACGGCAAGGTCGACGGCAGCGACGTGAACCTGGTGCCGCTGGAGGACTTCCCTGCCCTCAAGAAGAAACTGCTCGCGGTCCCCAACGTCGCGAAGGTGGTGCCGATGGGGGGCGCGGCGGCGCTGGTGAGCGTGGGCAACACCGTCGACGTCACGCTCGAGAAGCTGCGAGCCGTCTACCGGGTGCAACGAGGGGAAGGTCCGAAGCTGACCGACGACGAGTTCCGCGCGAAGGCCGAGAGCCTCAAGCGGCACGTGCGCAACATCATCGCGGTGCTCGACCAGGACATGAAGCGCGAGACCGAGCTGACCGACGGCAGCGCCATCGAGCCCGTGCAGAAGGAAGCGCTCGCGAAGGCCGGCACCGAGGCGTTCTGGGCCGACTTCGACGCCGACCCCTTCGGCCACCTCGAGCTGCTCGAGAACCGCGTGGCGCCGCTCGTCGCCGATGGAGACGTGCTCTTCCTGCGCTGCCTCGGCACCGACCTCGACGCCTACCAGGAGAGCTTCAAGCGCATGGCCATCGTCGAAGGCGGGCCCGTGCCGAAGGGGAGCCGCGGGGTGCTGCTGCCCCGCTTCTTCACCGAGGAGCTCTTCAAGCTGAAGAACGCGCGCCGCCTCGACAAGCTGAAGGACGCGCGAGAGGCCGGCCGCCGCCTCAGCGACACCACTGACAAGGAGGTGCAGCGCTTCATCCGCGAGAACGTCTCGCAGACGCGGGAGATCATCCTCCAGCTCGATGGTCAGGAGACCGCGAAGGCGGTGGCGATGCTGCAGGCCCACCTCGGCGCCGCGGAGTCGACGCTCGAGGCGCTGTTGCCGAAGTTCTTCGCCGTGACCGACGAGACGTTCGACGCGCGCTACACGTTCTTCTACGACAAGCTCGCGCCGCTGCTGACGCTGTACCGGGCACGCGTCGGCGACACCATCACGCTCAAGAGCTTCGGCCGCTCGGGCTCGACCATCACCGTGCTGGTGAAGGTGTACGGCATCTTCGAGCTGCGCGGCCTCGAGAAGTCTCCCCTCGCGGGCGCCAACGCGCTCGTCGACATCATCACCTTCCGCGACCTCTACGGCTTCCTCGGCGCCGAGATGACGGCCGAGCTCGACGCGCTCAAGGCGCAGGTCGCGGCGAAGCAGGTCGACCGCGAAGGCGCTGAAGACGCGTTGTTCGGAGGTGACGCGGAGCTGGTCGCCGAGACGACAGCGGCCACCATCGACGAGACGCGCTCGAAGCGACAGGTGGTGAAACAGAAGGACACGTTCGACGTGGCGGAGATTGATCAAGGCGTGGTGCTCCACGCCGCGGTGTTGCTGAAGGACGGCTCGGAGCCGGCGCAGAAGGCCACGGCGCTGGCCATCGAGCAGCTGCTCGCGCCGACGAGGACGCCGGTCGTTGCAGACACGATGACGAAGACGAAGGCGCTCCTCGACAAGGGCTCGTTCCCTTTCGCGCTCTCGAGCGCCGTGAAGGCCGTCGTCGACCTCGAGGCACAGCGCGCCGCAGGAGCGTCACCAACGAGCACGACCGAGCTGCTCGCGCTCAAAGCCGCGCTCAAACCGGAGCGCCCCACGCTTCCCGCCGATGACGTCGCTACGCTCGACGCGCTGTACGCAGGCGCCCTGCCCGAGGTGTTCGCGGTGAGCTGGGTGACGGCCGCGGGCTTCCTCGGGAAGTTCATCGAGTTCTTCAGGCTGCTGCTGTTCGCGGTCATCGGCGCCTTCGCCTTCATCGCGCTCATCGTCGTGACGCTCGGCATGACCATCGCGACGCTGCAGCGGACGCAGACCATCGGCACCATGCGGGCCATCGGCGCGCAGCGCTCCTTCGTGGTGACGATGGTGCTGGTCGAGACGCTGGTGCTCGCGTTCACCTTCGGCGCGGCGGGCGCGGCAGTCGGCGCAGCGGTCGTGCGCTGGCTTCACGTGCGCGGCATTCCGGCCTTCCGCGACGAGCTCTACTTCTTCTTCTCGGGCCCCGTGCTGCGGCCCGAGCTCTCGCCGGGCATCATCGCGCTGGCCATCGGCGTCACCGCGGTGGTGAGCCTCATCGCCGTCATCATCCCCACGTACCTGGCGACGCGCGTCGCGCCGGTGACGGCCATGCAGGCGACGGAGTAACCGATGATGCTCCTGCGAATCGCGTTGTTGTCGTTGTGGCAGGCCCGGCGTCGAACGGCAGCCCTCGGCTCGGCCATCGCCTTCGTGTCTGCGTTGCTCGTGGTGATGCTGGGCGTCAGCGAGGGCATGAACCGCTCGCTCATCGAGTCCTCCACCACGCTGGCCAGCGGTCACGTCAACGTCGCCGGCTTCTTCAAGGTGACGGCCGGAGCGGCCGCGCCGGTGGTGACGAAGTCGACGGCGCTCATCGAGGTGATTCGCAGAGCGGTGCCGGAAGCGACGGCCATCGTGCCTCGCGGCCGCGGCTTCGCGAAGGTCATCGGCGACCGCAGCTCGATGCTGCTCGGTCTCACCGGCATCACCATCGACGACGACAAGGGCCTCGCCGAGGTGATCCGGCTCAAGGAGGGCAAGCTCGAGGACCTGCGCAAGCCGAACTCGGTGCTGCTCTTCGAGGACCAGGCCGCGACCCTGGACGTCCGCGTTGGGGACGCCGTCACGCTCTCGGCGCCGACGCCGCGTGGCACCAACAACACCCTCGACGTCACCGTCGTCGCCGTCGCGCGCAACGTCGGCATGATGAGCCAGTTCTTCGTCTTCGTGAACGGCGCGTCGCTGCAGCGGTTCTACCAACTCAACGAAGACACCACCGGAGCGCTGCAGATCTACCTGCCGAACAGCGACCTCGAGGTCGTCAAGGAAGTGCAGGGACGGCTGCGTGAGGCGCTGACGGCCGCCGGCTACCAGGTGCTGGAGGATGACCCCCGTGCGTTCTTCTTCAAGCTCGAGAACGTCAACCGCGAAGGGTGGACCGGGCAGAAGCTCGACATCACGAACTGGCACGACGAGGTGAACTTCGTGGCGTGGACGGTCGACCTGATGAGCGCGCTGTCGTTCTTCCTCGCCATCGTCCTGCTCGCCGTCATCGGCGTGGGCATCATGATCGTGATGTGGATCAGCGTTCGCGGCCGGACCAGAGAGATTGGGACGCTGCGCGCCATCGGCATGCAACGAACGAGCGTGTTGGCGATGTTCGTGGCCGAAGGGTTTCTGCTCGGGTTCCTCTCGACACTCGTCGGCACGGTGGTCGGCGTGGTGCTGTCGTTCCTCGTGACGTCCTTGCGCATTCCGTTGCCGGTCGAGGTGCAGTTCGTCCTGCTGTCGGAGCGGCTGCTCATCGTGCCGACCGCGCTGTGGGCGTTCCGGGCCCTCGGCTTCATCACTGCGGTGGTGACGGCCATCTCCATCGGGCCGGCGTTCCTGGCGGCGCGCATGAAGCCCGTCTCAGCGATGGCGCACGCGGGCTGACGTCAGGGACAGGGAAGCACCTGGGCGGCGGCGGTGCAGAGGTCGGCCGGAGTCACCTGCCACCATCGAACGAGAGCGCATACCGAGGGCCGGTGCCACCCCAGGCCGAGAAGTCGAAGATGCCTCCTGCGGGCCCGTCGTCTCTCTTCAGCGGCGCGGCGGGGGCGGCGGCACGTCGGCATAGAGCTCGGCGTGGAGTTCGACGAGGAGCTCCCGCAGCCAGCGGTGCGCCGGGTCCTGATGTGAGCGCGCGTGCCAGACGAGGGAGACGTCGAACGCAGGCTGAGCGATGGGCAGCTCGACGACCTGCACGGGCAGCAGCTGGACTGCACGTGCGAGCAACCGGTGCCCCGCCGTCAGCAGCAGGTCGCTCTGCGCCACCAGCATCGGCGCCACGAGGTGGTCGGGCACCATCGTCACCACACGCCGGGACAAGCCGCGCCTGGCGAGCGCGCTGTCAATGCGGCTCCCGGGTTTTCCGCGCGGCGAGATGAGCACGTGGCCTGCTTCGAGCCACGCGTCGAGGCTGATCTTCCCCCGCTTGACCGCCGGGTGCCCATTGCGCGCGAGGCATCGGGAGCGCTCCGAGAACAGGCGTCGTTGGTAGAGCGACTGAGAGCCATCGACCGACAGCCCAATCATCGCGTCGAGGGCGCCAGTGGCGAGCGCGTCGGCGACGTCGACCGGGAGCGGCCGGACGTTCACCTGCACGCCTGGCGCGATGGTGGCGAGGTGCTGCAACAGCCTCGGCAGCAACAGCTGGGCGCCGAAGTCGGTCGTCGCGACGGTGAAGGCGAAGGCGGCGGCCCTCGGGTCGAACCCCGCGTCACCTTCGACGGCGGCCTCGAGCTGCGACAACGCCGCGCGCAACGGAGCCGCGAGCGCCTCGGCTCGTTTCGTCGCCACCAGCCCGTCGGCGCTCCTGACGAAGAGTGGGTCTCCCAGCGTCGTTCGGAGCCGGGCGAGCGCGTGACTCACGGCCGACGGCGTCAACGACACGGCAGAGGCGGTGCGCGCGACGCTCCGGGTCTCGAGCAGCGCGTCGAGCACCAGCAGCAGGTTCAGGTCGAGACGTTTCAGGCCGGTCGGCATGACGTTTCATCTCATGAGGACCGAGACCGCGCAGGGACAACTGCACGCCGTGCAGCAGCCGGCTGAAGGACATTCACCGCAGTGAGCGCCTGCTCGAGGTGATGGTTGCGCCGTCGTTCAACCCGCCACACCAGGACTCACCGAAATGAACTCCAACACGCTGCTGCTCGCTGCACTCACCACCCTCATCACTGCTTGTGGCCCGCAACCGGGCGCCGACCTCGATGGCACGTGGGACTCGCCCTGCTTCAACGGCGCCCAGACGCGCATCGTCTACGCCTCGCTCAAGCTCACCGGCACGTACACCGAGTACTCCGACATGACGTGCACGACGCCTCGGCACGTCGCGACGTGGACCGGGACCTCCACCGTGCCCCAGGCCTCCAGCTCGGGCCCTCAGAAGCTGAACGTCACCTTCTCGTCGTTCAAGTCGAAGCCCCTCATCGACGCCGATACCGCCATGGTCAACATGTTCAAGTACTGCGGCCTCACCGACTGGGCGACCGGCGTCGAGCGCGACATTCTCGGGCGCGAGTGCTTCGGCTTCTCGATTCCCACCGGGGGCAAGAGCTTCGACCTCTACGAGGTGAAGGGCAATACGCTGCGCTTCGGGAAGGACTCGGTCATCACCGCGATGCCGGAGGAGGCGAAGCGACCCACCGCGCTCAGTGACAACGCCTTCACCCGAGTCGGAAAGTAGCCGGCTGCTGCGCGGGCCTGTCGTCGCGGGCGGTCGGCTCGCTGGCGGGGTGTCTCCCCGTGGCCGGGTTGCCGGGCTTCAGCCTCGTCGCGAGCCTGGCGCCTTGCCATGCCCGCCTCACTCGGCGCGAAGGACCTCCTCGGCGGGCGCGTCAGCCTCCGAGCCCCCCTCGTACCGCTCCTGAGCCTGCGGGTCGGCCGGTCGCGCGGCGCGCGCGTCGAACCGGGCCGGGTCGGGCGGCGCGGCCGACGTGCTTCGCGCCCTCGAACGGATGGCAGCGGGGTCCTCGGGGCGCAGGCGTGGTGTCGCCGCCGGCGCCGCTGGGCCCGTGGTGGGCGGTGCGGGTGCGGGCTCCGCGCGCAGCCACCACGCCGTGACGCCCACGGCGAGCAGGCTCACGGACAGGAGCTTCGCGAGGCGCACGTTCTTCCTCCCCCGATGAGTGGTGCGCAGCAGCGGCTCACACACTCGGAATCAAGAGCGCAGGAGTCGGCGCAGGTCCCGTCGACGCAGAAGCCCACCCCCGCGAGGAAGTTGCAGCAGTCGCCGTTTCGAGTGCACGCGCCGTTGACCGGCCTGCAGGAAGCGCCGCAACTGGACGCCGCCGCGCAGGCCCTGCCTCCGCTCACCAGCCCGGAACAACAGCCGCTGTTGCACTCACCGTTGACGGCGCAGGTGTCCGCGCAGCGGCCCGAGACACAGAACCCATCGCCCGCCCGGAAGGCACAACAGTCGCCGTTGGCGCTGCACACGCCTCCGGCGCCGACACAGCTCGGGGCCGTGGGCGGGGCGCGCTGGCAACTGAGCCCGGACGCCACGAACCCGACGTTGCACGCACAGCGGGGGGCCTCACCCTCGAGCACGCAGAGCCCCTGCCCAGAGCACGTCACGCCGCGGCACCTGTCCCCGCAGCCGCTCATCAAGACTGACACCACCACCATCACACCCAGCAGTCGCATGGTTTCTCCCAAAGGGCCCGACCCACCGGCAGCACCTTCGCCGGTGACCGAGACAGCCGAGGTCACACCGCGCGCAGCAGGGGCGCCGGGCCGTGACACCGCGAAGACGAGTGTTGAGTTGTCTCGTCCCGTCCGCCACCATCGACCGGTGACGTTCCGTTGCACGCTGCTGCTCTCGCTGGGTCTGCTCGGCTGTGGCCCGTCGGTCGAGCCGCCGCACTTCCTGTGGTCCACCGACGCGCAGAGCCTCGAGAACCCGTTCCCCGATGAACGGCTGCTGGTCGACGGCGCCATCACGCCGAGGCCGAAGTGGTTCCACCCCTTCCTGTCGAAGAAGGCCATCACCGCGAAGTCTTCGGGGTACTTCAACGCCGTCGGCGCCCAGGCGCGTGGGCTCTCGGCGCAGAGCGCGTTCGGCGCGACGCTGCTGCTCCCGAGTGAGCCGCTCGACCCCGACAGTCTGAAGGGCAGCGTGGCGCGGCTGGTGCGCGAGGGGACCGGCTGGCGCGTGCTCGAGCGCACCGTCGCCGTGCAGCACCCGCGTGACGTGCTCGCCGTCTACGGGCACGCGCTCACCCCTGACACGCCGGAGTTCCTCTTCGCGCGGCCTGCGGTGCCGTTGCCCGAAGGCAGCGATGGCCTCCTCGTGGTGTTGCGCGGGCCGAAGACCCGCGGCGGGGTGTCGTTCGGGCGGGGCGCGGCGTTCGCCGGGACGAAGCCCGAGCTCGCTGCGGTCGCGACCGTTCTCGGCATGAAGGCGGACGACGTGTTGCTCACGCTCCCGCAGCACGCCGGAGACGTCACCTCGACGCCACGCGCGCTCGCCCGCTGGGCCGAGCGCCACCCACCCGCCATCACCATCCCCGTGCAGGGCGTCGTCGACGACGACAACAACGGGAGCCGGCCGGTCGGGCTGTGGCGCTCCACCGACGCGAACTTCAAGACGCTCGCGCCGTGGCTCGAGCGGCAGGCCTTCGCGAGGCCCGTCACGCACGTGGGCGTCGTCGCCATCGGAGCCCTCGCCGCGAAGGACCTGCGTGAACGGGGCGTGTTCCGCGCCGACTGGGTGGCCGACCCGTCACTCGCGCCGACGGTGCCGCTGCGCTTCGTGCTGACGCTCCCGGTGGGCCCGAAACCCGCTGGTGGCTGGCCCGTCGTCATGGGGCAGCACGGCGTCAGCGGCCGCAACACGCCGCGCGTGGGCGTCGCCGAGAGCTCC
>JBBAQZ010000038.1:70685-81186 GCA_040400045.1 Myxococcaceae bacterium | reverse complement strand
GAGCGGCGTGTACTCCTCACCCCTGACACGGCTCGGCTCCTTGAGCCTCACCTGGACCAGCGTGCGTCACCGAGCGCTCGACGTGGTCCAGTTGCTCCACGTCTCAGCGATGGCGAAGTGGAGCGCGGGCCAAGGCTCGTCTTCTATTCACGAATTCGGCCTCCAGCACCATGGGGCTCGACGGAGGCGAGCAGCCCATCGCGGCGGACGCCCCGAATGCACGCGAGCGTCCCGGGACCTTCGAGCTGTTTTCGCCACCGTCACCAAGGCCCTTCCACCTCACGAGGCGAACCATGAAGCGCGCCTCACTCCGGTGTGAACCACGGATGCGCGATGCGGCCCACGCACCGGACCTGAAGCGCGGCGCCGCCTTCCGAATCGATGCCCGCCCAGGCACTCACCGCTCGAAAGAAGAGCGCAGCGCCTGCCTGCTGCGAGACGGAGGTGGTCCAGAACAGCGGGTCGGCGCCGCGAGGAATGACGGAGCCCGCGCCGTCTGCCTTCGCGGCGCTGGGCGACGGTGAACGGAACTCCACGCTCGCACGCAGCGAAGAACACCAGCAGCAAACACCACGGCCCCATGTCTTGACGCGGAGAGCGCAGGCCTCGCGGCTGACAGTCACCGAAGCGCACGACCGCATCCTACCTTGGACCCGATGCACGGACCGGTGCTTGAGGTTCGCGGTCACGTGAGCCTGGGGTTGCCGCATGGTGACGACAGCGACGAGGCAGCGAGCAGGCGGGCCCGACGACGGAGAGCGAGACCCGGCAGGGGAACGGGCCGGCGAGCTCCGCGTGGAGGTGGCGGGCGACTCCTCGAGCCAGACGCCCGCTCGAACCACGAGCCTGGCCGAACTGGGGCTAGGCTGCACAGGTCGCCCATCCCATCGGAGTCCACGATGTCGGCAGTCCAGCAGTCCCTGACGAACAAGGCAGCCGTGGGGAAGGGCACGGGCCCGGTGTTGCTCCTCGGCGGAGGTCGTGGGGAGGCGACGTGCGGCATTCTCTACCTGGCCGGCTTCCTGCGCCGGAACGGCGTCGAGGCGGCCGTCAGGCTCTGTGACTGGGATCAGAACGAAGAAGAGCTGACCCGTTCACTGAAGCGCCTGATGGCGCGGGTGAAGCCCAGCGTCGTCGGCATCAGCCTCAAGTGGTACCTGCACGTGCACCGCTCGCTCCTCATCGCGCGAATCATCAAGCGCCTCGATCCGAAGGTGCGGGTGGTGCTCGGCGGGAACTCGGCGGCGCTGTGGTGGCGCGAGCTGCTGCTCCACGACTGCATCGACGACGTCGTGATGGGTGACGGCGAGGTGCCGTTTCTCGCGCTGTGTCGCGGTGACACTGACGCGCCGAACCGCGCACATCGCGCCGCCGATGGAACGCCGGCCAAAGTGCCCTTTGGCTACGTGCAGACCGAAGCGAGCGAAGACGTTTTCTATTCGCACTTCGACGACATTTTCCTCTCGCAGCTCGACCTGAGCGGCTTCTCGGGGTGGATCGCCCCGGGAAAAGGGTGCGACCAGTCGTGCGTGTATTGCGGAGGCCGGCGTGCGGCCCAGCGCCTCTCGTTCGGCCGGCCGATGCCGTTCCTGCGGCCACCGGAGTCGGTGCGGCAAGATCACCGTGAGCTCGGGCCCCGAGTCTGGCAGTACCGCTACGACTTCCCCGGCGGCTCGACGGAGTACCTCTGCAACGTCTGGCCGGGGCTCGACCTCTCGAAACAATCGACGACGTACTTCTTATGGGGCGTGCCTGCGCCGGGTCTGGTGGCGAGCCTCTCGAAGACGTTCCACCGCGCCGCGCTGGTGCTCGACATCGGCTGCTTCTCACAGACCCAGCGCCTGGCCCTGATGGGCGCGAGCATCTTGAAGCCGTGCCCGACCGACGAAGCGCTCTTCGCCACCATCGACGACTGCCTGCGCTACCCGAACCTCGAGCTCGAAGTCAGCGGCATCGCGGGGCTCCCGATGGCGACGCCGGCCGCGCTCGACGAAGAGCAGCGCTTGATGGAGCAGGTCATCGCGAAGGGCTGCAAGGTCAGCTACCAGCGCCTGCAGTCACAGCCTGGCGCCCTCGTCACGTCGCACGCCGAGCGCTTCGGCATGGTGTCCGAGTCGGTGACCTTCGACGACTTCCTGACGTTCTTCGGCAAGCGCAAACCGGGCGGCGCGATTCCGATGGTGCGCTTTCGCGATCCCGTGCTCGAGAAGGCCGTCAGTCGCAACTGCCTGAAGCTCGACGAGCTCGTCGCGGCCCATCTGGCGGCGCAGGAGCCAGCGCTCACCGGGCGAACGAAGCTCGCCACGTCCACCGTCCGTCGCGACGTTCCGCTCGGTGAGTGGCTCGGGAGTCACGTGGTGCCAGCGAAGGTGGCGAAGGTGCCTGTCACGGTGCTCCGCTCGAGCAACGGCGCCGGCATGGCGTGCGCTCCCAGCCTCGATGCACGCGCCTTCGAGGACTCGATGGTGCAGCAGGGCGAAGCGGCGACGGCGGTGCTGGAGACCCTCGACGCCTGCGCGAAGCCCACGACGCTCGACGCAGCCACGGGTCGGCTGATGAAGAAGCTCTCGGTGGACGAGGGCTCGGCGCTCGAGGTCATCGAGCACCTCGTGTCGAAGCATTTCGTCTCTCGCGTGTGAGTGAAACTCCCGGCGCGCGTGTGTCATGAAGCGCCGATGCGAACTGCTCTGCTGACTCTCTGTGTCTTCGGCCTCGCCGCGTGTCCCGACCCCGCGAAGGACAAGACGAAGGCCACCGTCACTCCCGCGAAAGAAGCCGTCGCCACCGACGTCGCCCCGCTCGCGAACGCCGTGCGGTACCCCTTCAGTCAGGCTGACTCGAAGGTGGGCTTCGTCGGCGCGAAGGTGACGGGCAAACACGAGGGCGGCTTCAAGACGTTCGCGGGTGTGCTGGAGGTCGTCGAAGGCGACGTCACGAAGAGCCGTGTTCGCGCCGACCTCGACGTGGCCTCGCTCTTCACCGACAGCGCGAAGCTCGACGGGCACCTCAAGAGCCCCGACTTCTTCGCGGCCGACCAGTTCCCCCAGGCGCGCTTCCTTTCGAGCAGCTTCAAGAAGCTCGACGGCAACCGCGTCGACGTGACGGGCGCCCTGACGCTCCACGGCGTCACGAAGACCATCTCATTTCCGGCCGACCTGACGCTGACCGTGGACCAGGTCGACGTGAAGGCCGAGTTCGCGCTCAACCGGAAGGACTTCGGCATCGTCTACCCGGGTAAGCCGGACGATCTCATCGCCGACAACGTGCTGCTGACGCTCGAGGTGCACGCGAAGAAGCCGTGACGTTTCATCGCGGACCTTTGCCGCGCGGTGTAGGGCTGGCCGCTCGTGGCCCGTCCGACGTTCCGACAGCTCCTCGCGGTTCAGGTGGTGGGCTTCGTCGCCCTCTGGGTCCTGAGCGTCGGCTCGTTCGTCTCGCAGTCCGCCGAGGTCGCAGAGCGGTTCGCTGCGCTCGCGCGTGGCCCCTATCTCGGCTTTGCGGTGATGGCGCAGCTGCGGGCGCTCCCGGCGTACCTGGTGCTGGCCGTCGTGCTCGCGGTGCTGGTCCGCCCCTGGCTCGGCGCGTCGATGGGGCCGCGGCTCTGGGGAAGGGTGCTGCTGCTCGACGTCGTGGTGCTCCTGGCGGCGCTCGGACCTGCGCTGCGGTTGAGCCCCGGCTTCTTCGACAGCGTCGAGCGAAAGCTTCGGGTGGACCTTTCCGTCGTGGAGCGCGTCCACGGCCTCGAGTTCCTCACCGTGCTCTTGGTGGCGTTCGTCGCAGCGGCGTTCTGGTTCTGGATCATCGGGCTTCGGCGCAGAGTCATCGCGCTGCTCGTCTGCGGTGGTCTGACGGCGGCCGCCAGTCATCGGTCCACGCCGCCTCGGGCGGGTTCGCTCCAGCAGCCCAACGTGCTGGTCATCGCGGCCGACTCCTGGCGCTTCGATCGTCTCGGCGTGCACGGAGCTTCTCGCCCGGGGCTGACGCCGAACCTCGACGCGTTCGCCACGACGGCGCTCGACCTGCGCAACCACCACGTCTCGACGGCCAGCACGCTCGAGTCGTGGACGACGGTGCTCACGGGCCAGTTCCCGCCACGGCACGGCCTGCGGAGCATGTACCCTTCGCGCGACGAGGTCGCCGCCGTCGAGCAGAGCCCGGCGTTGCTGCCGAAGCTGCTCGCGGCGCAGGGGTACGACACGTTCATCTCGTCGGACTGGGTGGGGAACTGCTTCGACCTGGTCGACTTCGGCTTCGCGTCGAAGCACGTCGGCCCCATCCAGAACTTCGAGGCGCTGCTCCTCGAGGCGACCATGCGCTCCCACGTGCTGGTGTCGCTGTTCTTCAGCGCGGTGCCAGCGCCGGTCGGCGAGCTCCTCGTCCCCGGGCGCGCCTCGATGGCGTGGGCCGCGAGGCCGCAGGTGCTCACCGATCAGCTCTTCGACGACATCGACGCGAGCGTGCGCGCGAAGCGGCCCTTCTTCGGCCTGCTCTTCGCCAGCCCGACGCACCTGCCGTACAACGCGCGGCATCCGTTCAACTCGAAGTACGCGGCGAGCGGTTACGATGGCCCGCACCGCTACCAGGTCGAGGTGCGCGCACACGAGCTCATTACGACGGGGTTCTCACCGACGCTGCCGCCCGAGACGATTCAGCACGTGCGCGACCTCTACGATGGCGCCGTGAGTGACTTCGACGACACCGCGGGCGACGTGCTGCGCCGCCTCGACGAGCGCGGACTGGCGGACTCGACCATCGTGATCGTCACGAGCGATCACGGAGAAGACCTCTACGACCCGGGCTCCACGCTCGGGCACGGCACCAACTTCTTCGGCGGCGACCAGAGCACGCGCATTCCCCTGCTGATGCGGGTACCTGGCGGTCCGACTGGCACCGTCGAGGCGCTCACGCGCACGGCCGACGTCGCGCCCACGCTGTTGTCGGTGCTGGGGCTGCCGGTGCCGTCGTCGATGCAGGGCGTCGACCTGTCTCCACTGTTGAAGCACGAAGTCGCGGACCTCGACCTCACGGCCTTTGCCGAGACCTGCTACCTGTTCTTCCCGAAGTCGAAGGCGATGACCGGCCTCACCGACGCCGAGCGCGCCGAAGTGGTCGATCTCGCCGGCGCCGCCGACACGCTCGAGGTCGACGCGACGTTCCGTCACAACCTGGTGCTTCGCCCCGCGTACCGTCAGGCCGTCGTCGACGCGAAGGACCGCATGGCTCGTGACGCCCGCTACAAGCTGGTGGTGATTCCTGGAAAGCAGCGCGAGCTCGTGCGGCTGTTCGACATGCGCGACGACCCACAGCAGCGGGTCGATCTCTCTGGGCAGGGGCTCGCCATCGAAGCCGAGCTGCGTGCGCGGCTGGAAACCTACGAGCCGCGACGGGCGCGACCGACGCCCTGAAACATCCGGACGCGATGGTCGTGCGCTCGGCCGCCGCGACCTGCGACACCGTGACGCGCTCGACGCCGACCTTGGCCGCGTCCCGCAGGTGCTTCCGTGGTGCACCGTTCACGAGGCCGCGTTCGTGGCCGCGACGTGCGGTTCGCCATCGAACGCCTGACGCACGACGGCCCGGCTGGAGGGTCGCTCCAACCGGGCCGCATGGCCTCGACGACTCAGGGACTCAGCGGCAGACGCCGTTCACGCACGACTGGCCCATCGCGCACTGCATGCTGTTCATGCAGCACATGCCGTTGCTGCACGCGGACCCGCCGTCGGTCGCGCCCGTCGGACACGCGGGGAACGTGCACATCGGGCCGGTGCGGCTGACGAAGCCACCGTTCGGGCACGTCATCACGTCGGTCGGGCACACCATGCCGCCGCCGTCGAACGCTCCACCGGGACACATCGGGAAGGTGCAGTTCGGCCCGGTGCGGCTGACGAAGCCACCGTTCGCGCACTGGAGTACGTCGGCGGGGCACGTCATTCCTCCATCCGTGGTCCCCGGGCACGCCGGGAAGGTGCAGTTCGGGCCGGTGCGGGTGACGTAACCGCCGTTCGGGCACATGAGCGCGTCGGCCGGGCACGCCATGCCTCCGTCCGTCGCCGGGCACGCAGGGAAGCTGCACATCGGCCCCGTGCGGCTGACGTAGCCTCCGTTCGGGCACATCAACACGTCGGCCGGGCACGCCATGCCGCCATCCGTCACGCCGGAGCACGGGGGGAAGGTGCACATCGGGCCGGTGCGGCTGACATAGGTCCCATCGGCGCAGCGGAGCACGTCGGCAGTGCACGTCATTCCACCGTCCGTCGGGCCCGGGCAGGCGGGGAACGTGCAGTTGGGACCGGTGCGGCCGACGTAGCTGCCATCGGGGCACATCAGCGCGTCAGCCGGGCAGACGTTGATGGTCCGGCAGGTGCCGTTGCTGCAGACCTGACCCATCGGGCACGAGGCGTTGGCGCCGCACATCGACGGCGTGGTGCAGCGGCCCGCAGTGCAGACCTGGCCCGGCGCGCAGTTGCTGTCGGCCATGCAGGCGCCCGACGACTGGCAGACCCCGTTGAGGCAGATGAGCCCGGCGGCGCACGGCCGCATCGGGTCGCACTGAGACGAGACGGTGCAGCGGCCCGCGGTGCAGAACTGTCCCAGGGGACATTGGCTGTCCGTCATGCAGCCGTTCGGGTTGGGGATGCAGACACCGCGCATCGGCTCGCAGGTGGTCCCGGCAGGACACGTCGCGCCGTTCGCTCCGCAGCCCGAGACGCACGCGCCGTTGATGCAGGGCTGGCCATTGCAGTCCATCGACGACTGGCACTGCGACGGCGTGCGGCAGACGTTCGTGTTCGGGTCGCACACCTGACCCATCGGGCACGGCGTGCCGGCGTTGCAGCCACCGACGCACTGGCCGTTCACGCATTGCAGGCCGGGGGCGCAGGGATTCATCCCGTTGACGGTGCAGCTCGGTGGAGGCACGCGCACGCACAGGCCGTTGGTCGCGTCGCAGACGAGGCCCTGCGGGCAGGGACGCATCGGGTCGCACAGCGCCACGCAGGCGCCGTTCACACACTGGCTGCCGGGCGTGCACGCGGAGCTCATGCCGCACTGTGGCGGCGGGGGGGAGCAGGTCGCGGCGTCACAGCGCTGGCCGCTCGGACAATCGGCGTCGGCGGCGCAGCCCGACGAGCACACGTTGTTGCGGCAGGTCTGGCCCATCGGACACGCGAGCACGCCACCACAGCCCATCGCGCAGGCGCCGTTCACGCAGGCCGAGCCCGGGGGGCAGTTCGTGCACTGCGGAGGACGGGGCTGGCACACGCCGGGGCAATTCGCGCCCATGCACGGTTGCGCGGCGCAGAGCTGACCCGAAGGACAGTCGGCGTCGGCGCGGCACTGGTTGGTCGCGGGACGGCAACGGCCACTGCGGCACACCTGGGCCGCTGCGCACTGCGCGTTCGCCATGCAGGGGCGGCGGCGCATCGGCTGGAAGCTGGTGAAGCCGTCGATGGTGAACGTCGCGCGGCCCTGGGCGTCGACGGTGACGGCCGAGGAAGGGAGCTCGAACTGCGTGCCGTCGGCCTCGCGCACGAGCATCGAGATCTCATCACCGGACTCGTTCACGGTGAGCGGCACCGTCATGCGGGCCGGTCTCGAGAAGCGCGTCCCGGCCGGTCCCCACGTCGTGACCGGGCCGGCGGCAGTGTCGGCGTCGAGCAGGCTGTCCACGCCCACTTCGAGGGTGATGACGGTGTCCTGCGCGAGGGCGCCGGGAGGAATGTCGAGTGAGGTGCCTGCGAGCAGGGCGCTGTCCTTGTCGGACACGGCGATGGTTCTTCCCTGCGAGGCGCCGACGTTTTCAGACTTCACGTAGCGAGAGCCCACGGTCTGGGTCCCGCAAGCGGCGAGGGCGAGGAGCGCGGTACAACAGCTCGCGAAGAGGGTTGGCTTGAGTGTCATGTGTGTGCTCCCTGAAAACGGCGTGTGCTCATGAATGTCAGCAGGAACAGCGAACGTTCATGCCGACGTTCGGTTCTTCTCAACGGAGGCAACCACCGACGAAGACCGGGGGGGTGGCCGCCGCAGCCGCGGTGCAGGCGGAGTCGCGAACCCGGCGGACTTCGGCGGAGCGCTCCGTGGAGGGAAAGCGGGTGAGGAACCGGTCGGCGCGCTGCACGGCCGACTCCCACTGCTGGCCGGCAACAGCGGCCTCGAGGGCCGAGAGGCTGCGCTCCATGGCCAGCGTCCCATCGGGGAACCGGACGTCGCCTTCGTCGAAGGACGCGAGCGCACGGAGCGGTTGTGCCAGGCGTCGCAGCTCGAGCTCGCCGCGCTTGAGGAGCGCTGCCTCGGCGCGCAGTGAGCTCGACTTCGCGACGACGCTCAGCGCGCGGCTGGCATCGTCCCACCGTTGGGCCTGCATCGCCGCCGTGGCGAGGGTCTCGGCGCGGGCGAGCGGGGCTTCGGGTCCTTCGAGGGTTTGCAGCGGTCCGACGTCTCCTGCTGCGGCGCGGCTGGCGTCGCTGGCCTCGTGACGCTCGCCGTCGATGACGAAGGCGCCCTCGACGCCCTCGACCGAGACGCGATCGCCGGCGACCTCGACCACGACCACGGCGCTCTCGACTGTGATGCGCTGGCCCCTGGCTTCAACCACCACGGGCGTGTTCCACGCGCTCACCGCGAGACGTCCCTGGCGGAGCGTCAACGTCTGCTGCTCCTGCTCGAAGCGCGCGTCGGTCGCGACGAAGGCGTAGCCGTCGTTCAATTGGGAGGTCGAGATGCTTCGGGGCCAGAAGAACGCCAACGCGACGACAGCCGCCACACCGGCTGCGAGCATGGGTCCACGCCAACCGAGGCCGCGCCTGGGTGACGACTGCATCGCCGCCCACACGCGCGCTTTGACTGCTGGGTGCGGCGCGCTGGTGGCCTCACGGTAGTCGCCTCGCCAGCCAGCGGAAGCGTCGGGAGGATTGCTTGGGCTCATGGCTCGATTCCCAGCTCGCGCGCGAGCTCTGCGAACTCGCGACGCGCGTAGAACAAACGGGTGCGTACGGTCTCGATCCGGGCTCCGGTGAGCTCGGCGATCTGCTCGTGCGTCAGTCCTTCAATCTCGAACAGCGCGAAGGCCTCTCGCTTCTCGCGCGACAGCTTGCGGAGGATCGACTCGACGGCGCGAAGGGTGTGACGCGCTTCGACCCGGCCCTCCATCGAGTCGATGGGCTCGAGTCGGCCGAAGAGGCCGGCGAAGACGTCACGCACGCGGCGCCGACGGAGCTTCACGGAGACGACGTTGGCGACGATGCGGTACAGCCAGGTGCTGAAGCGGCCCCAGGAGAACGTGTGGAGCTGCTGCCAGGCCACTTGAAACGACTCCTGAACGGCGTCTTCGACGTCGGCTTCAGGGAGCCCGAGGCGCCGCGCGGTTCGCCACGCAAAGTCGAAGTTCTCGTCATACAGCGCTCGCCACGCCGACTCGTCACCAGCGCGGCAGCGGTCGACGAGCGACGTCCCACCGGTTGCCTCGGGAGGAAGTTCAAGCGGTTGGGAAGTCGAGGTCGCCAGCACAGGATGGTCCGACCCTGAATGTGCCGAGGGGCGTCTGGCGTTCATTGGCTCGGCGCCGTTGGACTCGGCGTCGGGGGCTGGCCCCGAATCCCTCCCGAGAGGTTGATCAGGAGCTCGACGCGCGGCGTTTCGATGCGGGCGGTCAGGCCCTGGAGGCTCAGGCTGGGCGTCAGGAGGTTGACGAGGAACGTGGCGTCGATGGCGATCAGCACCGGACCGAGAGTCATGGCGACGCGACCGGCGAGCCCGGCGGATGGCGCCACCGCGAGGCCGGGTCGGATTTGAAAGAGGAGCGGGCCGGCGGCCGACCCGATGTCCAGTCGTGCTCCGGCGCGAAGTCCTCCGCAGAACTGAACGGTCGTGTCGGAGCAGGCCATCGCGTGAGGAAGAAGGTACAGCGTTTGTGCCGACAGGGTGCCTCGCGCACGCCCGGTCTCGTCCGTCACCTGAGTGGAGCCTCCGAGTGAGAAGGCGCCGAGCAGACCCGCGCGCCACGTCCCGACTTGCAGGGCGGCATCAACCGAGAACAGGGCGCTGACGGTGGCTGGCGTCGGGAAGGCGATTCCACCACCGCCGGTGAACTCGAAGCGGAGCGGTCGAGGAGTGAGTAACTGGGCCGCGTCGAGTTGCGGCGGTGCTGGTCGCGCGGGGGTGCTGAGTTGCGGTCTCGACGTCGCCGGCGTGGGAACCGGTGCGCTGGCCGGGAGCGCTGGCGTCGGTTCGGCCACCGGAGGCGGCGGATTGAGCCTCGTTGGCGAGCGCGGCGCAGTCGGGGGCGTGGGTTCGGCCGGAGAAGTGTCGCGTGCAGTCATGTCGCGAGTAGCAGTGTCGCGAGTGGTGTCGCGAGTAGCGGTGTCGCGAGCCGCGGTGTCGCGAGTGGCAGTGTCGCGGGTGGCAGTGTCGCGAGTTGCAGTGTCGCGAGTGGCAGTGTCGCGAGTTGCAGTTTCGCGAGTGGTGTCGCGAGCACGTGGAGTGTCTCGCTCCGTCGTATCGCGTG
>JBBAQZ010000038.1:24476-70585 GCA_040400045.1 Myxococcaceae bacterium | reverse complement strand
CGGCGGTATCGCGTGCGGCGCTGTCGCGTGGAGTGTCTCGTGCCGTCGTGTCGGGTGCGGCGGTATCGCGTGCGGCGCTGTCGCGTGGAGTGTCTCGTGCCGTCGTGTCGGGAGCGGAGGTGTCGCGAGCAGAGGCGTCACGTGTCGTGGCGTCACGTGTGGGTGGGGAGCGCGTCGCGGTGTCGCCTGCCGTCTTTCCTCGCGTCCCCGTCTCCCGCTTCGCCGTGTCCGTCGTCGCCGTGTCCTTCGTCGCCGTGTCCTTCGTTGCCGTGTCCTTCGTCTCCGTGTCCTTCGTCTCCGTGTCCTTCGTCTCCGTGTCCTTCGTTGCCGTGTCCTTCGTCCCCGTGCTCTTCGTTCCCGTGTCCTTCGTCGCCGGAGTCACCTCTCGTGTTGCCGTTTCGCGTGCGACACCCGCGTCCGGCAGGCGAACGATGATGTCGCGCACCGAGCGGTCGAGAATCAGGGCTGCAGCGCCACCAGCCTCCGAGCACGAGGTCGTCGGGAGCACGCGCTCGAGAACCACGACGCCATCCGCCGTCCGCACCGACAAGCGGTGACCTGTGCTGCCGAACGTCAGTCTCACGCGAAGGTCCGCGTCGCCTTCGACCAGACGGAGCGGAGACTGCCGCAGTTCTCGCGCGAGCACTTCCCGAGGCGCGCACGGAGAGTCCTGATCGAGCGAGACCGTCGTCGGCCCAGCCGTCAACCACGCGAGCACGAACGCGGCCCACATCACGATGACGAGTCCCCAGACACGGAGACGCGTACCGAACCACAACAGCGCCGCCGCGTCAGTTCGCCGATTGCGCGCGTCTGCCGTCGTCGGACCGCCGCTGTCGAACCTTCTTCCCAGAGAGCCGGTTGCTTCCCAGGATGCACCGATGATCCTCTGCAGTTGATCGGCTCTGGCGCGAGGACCGAGACGTTCGAGCTGTCACGTTTCGAGTCCCAGTCGAGCGTGAGAAGCTCGGCCTGTCCGTCGCAGGACCGGCGAGCCGGCTGACAGAGAACTCTGCGGCGCCCCGGGTGCACTGGACCAAACGCGTCACGCTGCTCGACCGATGACGCCAGCGCATGAACCTGCGCAGCCTCACCTCGTGAATCACGCGCCTCGTTCTGGTCTGCAGCCTGCATCTCACCACCTCCATGAACACGCTCCTGATCCTCACGCTCCTCGCAGCCCGTGAGCCGCTCAAGATCCCGGGGTGGACGCCGCCTCCGCCTGCCGAAAAGAAGGCCGAGGCCACCGAACCCCCGGCGCCGAAGCCCGATGACGGCGTCGTCGCGCTCGAACCGGTGGTCGAGCCGTCGCCCGTCGAGAAATCGCCCGCTGAGCGCCGCATGGCCCTGAGCACCGGCATCGGGTTGCTCGTGTTGTCACCTTCGCTCGAGCTCGAGGTTGCTCCGATGAACCACCTCTCGTTCTACGCGGGTGGTGAGCTCTCGGCCATTGGCCTCGGGTACGCGGGCCAGGCCGGCTTCCGGCTGCGACCGATGAAGGGCCTCATCGGCCCCTTCCTCGACCTGCACGTGCGCTTCTCCCGCTACCAGGGCCTGTTCAACCTGATACCCGAAGTCTCCGAGACCGGCAGCCCGGGAGCGATGCTCGGCTTCACGCTCATCTCACAGCACGGCTTCTTGTTCTCCGCTGGCGTCGGCGCCAGCTTCCTCGCGACGACCACCGAGACGCGCTACGCGGTCACCAGCGGTTCGACCGGGTACTTTCCGATTCCTCGGCTCGACGTGTTCAGCACCACGAAGGTGGGCCCGACTCCAGAGGTTCGAATCAACCTCGGGTTCGCGCTCTGAGCAGACCCGGCCCGAGCGCCCGCTTCTCCAGCCCGCTGGAGTCGTCCACGACCTCCTTCACGAGCCCATCACCGTGCGTCGAGGACGGGAGTAGGGTGTGCCCATATGGCTACCTTCCTCGAGCAACTGAAAGCAGTGACCGTCGTCGTCGCCGATACGGGTGATTTCGAGTCGATTCAGAAATTCAAGCCGCGCGACGCGACGACCAACCCCTCACTCATCGCCTCGGCCGCCGCGATGCCGCAGTACCAATCGCTCGTGGCCGCGGCGCTCGACTGGGCCGCGAAGGACAGCGCCGACAAGTCGATGCTCGCCATCGCGAAGCGTGCGGTCGATCGCCTCGCGGTCGAGTTTGGCATGGAGATCCTCAAGGTCGTCCCCGGGCGGGTCTCGACCGAGGTCGACGCGCGGCTCTCGTACGACACCGACAAGAGCATCGAGAAGGCGCGAGAGCTGATCGCCATGTACGCGAAGGCGGGTATCGGCAAGGAGCGCATCCTCATCAAGCTCGCCTCGACGTGGGAAGGCATCAAGGCCGCCGAGGTGCTCGAGCGCGAAGGCGTTCACTGCAACCTCACGCTGCTGTTCGGCTTTCATCAGGCCGTGGCGTGCGCGGAAGCGAAGGTGACGCTCATCTCTCCTTTCGTCGGCCGCATTCTCGACTGGTATCTCAAGAGCACCGGCAAGACGTCGTACGCTCCCGCCGAGGATCCCGGCGTGCGCTCGGTGACGAAGATCTACGAGTACTACAAGACGCACGGCTACAAGACCGAGGTGATGGGCGCGAGCTTCCGCAACGTGGGAGAGATCACCGAGCTCGCCGGCTGCGACCTGCTGACCATCGCGCCCAGGCTGCTCGCCGAGCTCGATGGCATGCAGGGGTCGCTCCCGCGCAAGCTCGATGCGCAGACCAGGTCGGGTGGTCCGAAGCTGAGCCTCGACAAGGCCGCGTTCGACCGCATGCACGCTGAAGATCAGATGGCGACCGACAAGCTCAAAGAGGGCATCGACGGCTTCTCGAAGGCCATCACCGACCTCGAGAAGTCCCTCGAGGAAAAGCTGAGCTCGTCGCGCAACACCCCGAGATGAGAAGGGCAACCGGCTCAGGATTCGAGATACCTACATATCCTGACAGCAACACCAATTACAGACCCGCAGGTGCTCACTTTCGTGCTCACCTGCGACAACAGAGCATGACCACACTCCAGGTCGGCTCCCGCGGAGATTCGGTTCGTCGGCTCCAGGACACGCTTCGTTCTGCGGGTTTCAACCCTGGCAGCACCGACGGCTCGTTCGGGCCGAGGACCAGGGCAGCAGTTCAGCAGTACCAGCAGGCGCGTCGGCTGGAAGCTGACGGCGTCGTCGGCACGAAGACGATGCAGGCGCTGCGTCGCGACGGCTTCGATCGCCGCACGACCAACCCTGTCGACATCACGGGCGGCAACAGCCGCGCGCCCAACGGCACTGCGGCCATCGATGCCCCCCGGCAAGGCCGCGGCATGGTCACCGGGAGCGTCACCGTCAACGGCAACACCTACCGATTCAACTCCGGGTCGAGTCGCCTCCTCTCGACGCCGCAGGGCACCTTCAACGTGCGTGCGCACATGAACAGCCGCTCGGACGCGGGCTTCACGCGCAACGGCGTCGGCTTCAGCTTCGTGATGGAAGACCCGAATCGTCGAGGCTCGGAGCGCTTCTACGACGCTCGCGCTGGTCGCGATCGCCAGTACCTGCGCATCCACCCCGACGGTGGCGCGGCTGGCACGGCCGGCTGCATGGGCATCGTCGGTGATGCCGCGACGCTGCGCCGCTTCCGTGACGACATGAACGCCGAGCTCGCCCGCAACGGCGGCCGGTACACGCTGCGCGTTCGATAACCAACCCTCCACCAGCCATGTGGCGGGGCGGGGGGCTGGTGCCTTTCGCATCGTCGTGCTTGAGAACGAGCCATGCCAAATCGACTGACCCGCAACGAGTTCACCCAGTCCCTGAAAGACAAGAAGCTCGACGTCGCCGACGCGACGCGTGACCCGAGGCTCGCCGGCGTCGACGTGGCGAAGGCCGACTTGAACCGCGACGGCGCCATCTCAGGTGATGTCGAAGCCGCTGCGCTGTTCAAGGTCGTCGACGCGTTCGACCGCAACGGCGACTCGGCCTCGATCGCGCTCACCTCTGACACGGGCGCTGCGACGAAAGCTGCGACGGTTGCTGCGGCGCTCCAGGCCCGCGCGGTGTTCCAGGTGACGGAAGGCCCGGTCGCCCCGAGGGACGCGGCGCTCAAGAGCGCGTTCCCCACGCCCGCGTCGCTGCCGCTCGCGCGCGGCCAGAACGGCGATCGCGCGGTGGCCGTTCAGTACGCGCTCGCCCGGCTCGGCGTCGACGTCGGCAGCGTCGACGGGAAGTTCGGCCCTGGCACCGAGCGGGCCGTGAAGACGTTCCAGACTGCGGCGGGGCTCCCCGCCACCGGCGTCGTTGATGCGAACACCGTGAAGGCGCTCGACGCGAAGCTCTCGGCGACCGACCTGCGCACGCCCGCCGAGCGGAGCGGCAACCCGCTCGCGTACCTCTCGAACCACCGGGCGCTCGGCATGGCGAAGCTCCCGGCGATCAGCGACCGCTCGAAGCCCGTCGACTGGAACCACCCCGAGATTCAGAAGGCCTACGGCTCGTTCGTGTCGGCCTACTGGGAGCACGCGAAGACCAACCGCGTCGAGGCCGACTGCAAGACGCTCTCGCTGTTCCTGATGGACCAGTTCCGCACCAAGGTGAAGAGCGACCTTGGCGTGCAGTTGCCGCGACCTGCTGGCTTGCCCGCGAAGACCTGGGAGGCCGCGACGTCGCGCGACACGAAGGGCTTCTTCAGCCGCTTCGAGACGCTGGCGAAGGTGCGGCCAGGGTATGACAACGCGCAGGCGATTCAGCGCCTCGACCCGAAGGCCTCGATGATGGCGGGCGTCAACCTGCGCTACGCCGGCGTCGACGCGAACATGGCCTCACGCGCAGTGAAGGTGACGGCGCCGTGGACGGCAGCGCGCGACAACGCCGGCGACCAGACGAAGCCCGAGGTGCCGGTGAACCAGATGAACCCCGGCGACGTGCTCTTCATGGACCACACTGGTGACGGCAGGGTCGACCACATGGCCAACGTGATTCGTGTCGAGCGCGACGCGGCGGGCGCAGTGACGTCGATGGTGCTCGCCACTGGCAGCTTCGACGACATGAAGGACGCGGACGGCTCCACGGCGCCCAACTCGCTGGGTGAAGTGAACAACTACGCTGAAGAGGTGACGGTGAAGTTCGACGCGGCCGGGAAGGTGGCCAGCTCGAAGGTGACGTGGAGCTCGGAGCCGTCGTGGCTGACCGATTCACGCTACTCGGCGCGCACGCTGCTGATGGAGATGAAGCCGGGTGGCACCATCTCGGTCGGCCGATGGGCTCAGCCGAGCTGACGTCCTTCGAGCGCCTCGCCCTGGCGACTTGCGCGAAATGATGACGGCGAGCCCCTCGTCGCGTTCGGTTGCGCGAAGTCCCTCCCGACGCGCGCGACGTCGTTCGCCTCGGCGTCGGTCACGTCCGCGGCCCGTCGACGAAGCCCTCACGGCGCTTGATTCGCTTCGGCAGCGCCCCGGTCGGCCGTGCGGGTGGGCTCCGCGAACAGCTCGAGCAGGTCGTCCTTCGTCAGCGCCCCCGCAGACTGAACATCGCCCAGCGCCGCCTCGAACAGCGCGCGCTTCTTGTCCTGCAACGTGAGGATCCGCTCCTCGACCGTGCCCTGCGAGACGAGGCGATAGACGAACACGGGTTTGTCCTGCCCGATGCGGTGCGCGCGGTCGGCGGCCTGCGCTTCGACGGCCGGGTTCCACCAGGGGTCGACGAGGAACACGTGGTCTGCCGCGGTGAGCGTGAGGCCCGTGCCGCCCGCCTTGAGCGAGATGAGCATCACCGGCGGGCCACCGTCCGTCTGGAACTCGGTCGTCACGTCGCCCCGGTTCGGCGTCGAGCCATCGAGGCGCGAGAAGCGCACGCCAGCCGCCGTCAGCTCGGGCTCGATGAGGTCGAGCAGCTTCGTCCACTGCGAGAACACGAGCGCCTTGTGCCCATCAGCCACCGCCGTCACGAGGGCCTCGATGAGCGTCTGCACCTTCGACGACGTCCTCGCCAGCTGCCCCGGAATCAGCGCCGGGTGACACGCGGCCTGCCGCAGCCGCAGCAGCGCCTCGAGCGCCTTCAGTACGCTCCCGCCCTGACCGAGCAGCTTCACCACCTCGTCCTTCGTCGCGGCGAAGATGGCGTCGTAGGTCGCGCGCTCGCGCTCGTCGAGCGTCACCGTGCGCACCACCTCGGTGCGCGGCGGCAAGTCCTTCGCGACGTCTTTCTTGAGTCGGCGGAGCACGAACGGCTTGAGCCGCTTTCTCAACTCGAGCTTCGCGCCGGCGTTCCCATCGGCGATGGGGCGGGCCAGCTTCTCGTCGAACTCCCGTCGGCCACCGAGCAGGCCCTGGTTGGTGAAGTGCATCAAGCTCCAGAGCTCGTCGAGGCGGTTCTCGACCGGCGTGCCTGACAGCGCGAGGCGGAACGGCGCCTTCAGCGCGAACGAGGCCTTCGCCGCCTGGCTCTCGGGGTTCTTGATGTTCTGGGCCTCGTCGAGCACCAGGGCGCTCCAGTCCCGCGCCTGCAGCTGCACGAGGTCGAGCCGCAGAATCGCGTACGTCGTCACCGTCACGTCGGCGTCGTCGAGGGTGCGGCTCGGCCCATGGTACGCGTTGACCGTCAGTGACGGCCTGAAGCGCTTGAGCTCGGCGAGCCAGCTCGGCAGCACGCTCGTCGGGCACACGACGAGCGACTTCTTTCCCAGCACACACGCGGTCTGAAGCGTCTTTCCCAGACCCATGTCGTCGGCCAGCACGCCGCCGAGGCCAGCGCGCTGAAGGAACTGGAGCCACGCCACGCCCTGCACCTGGTACGGACGCAGCGTCGCCGTGAGGTCGGCGGGGAGCGTGGGCTCGGGCAGCGACTCGAAGCCCTCTGCGAGCGGCTTGAGTCGCTCGAGACCGGCAGGCGCGGGTTGCTCGAGCGAGTCACAGAGCTCGGCGAGGCGAGGCAGTGCGTGGTTGGCGAGAGTCCCATTCCCCTGCTTCGCGGCGAGCAGCGCGGCGATGCGCGCGCCCTGGGCTTCGAGGAACTCCGCGGGCAGCTGGGCCCAGCCACCACCTTCGATGGGCACCAGGCCGTAGCCCTCTTCCCACGCGCGCAGCACCGCCGCGCCGTCGACCTGCGTCGGCATGCCGGCCGTGCCTCCCACCAGCTCGAAGTCGAACGAGAACGCGACCGAGGGCACACCAGCGCCGGTCCGGTCGTCGAGCTTCATGCGGGGCACGAGCTTCAGGTCGGGGCTCAGCTTGCGAGCGGCGTCTCCCGTGAGACCGCCGCGCCACTTCCTCAGCGAGTCGGCGAACCGGATGGCCTCGGGGCCGTTCACCGTCATGCGTCGGCCGGGCACGAGGTTCAGGGTGTCGCGAAGGTGGTGAAGGAGTCGCTGCTCCTGCGCTTCGTCGCGAACCGGCACCGGCCCCCGCAGGTACACCATGCGACCGGCGTCGATGCGAACCGTGGGGGGAGCGCCGTACACGAGCGTGGGCAGCACCGAGAGGCCCTGTTCCAGTTGGTTGACCTCGAGCACCACGCGCGGCTCGAGACGCGCGTCGACCCGTGGCAGCCGCGAGCTGGTGACCTCGACCGGGAAGCGACGCGCAAGTTCCGGCACGACCGTCGCGCTGACCTCTCCGGCCTGCGCTGCCGAGAAGGTCTTCACCACCGGCAGCTTCTCGAGCCAGGCCCCGGTGAAGGCCTGCTCGCCAAGACGGAAGAGCGTGTCACCCGCGACGGCGACGCCTGCGCCCAGCACCTCGGTCACGCGCGAGTCCTTCGTGACCGTCACGACGATGCTGTCGCCTTCGTCCTTCACCGTCACGCGCGGGAGCAGCAGCTCGGACGCGATGGCCACCGGGCGCCCATCGAGCAGCACGGTGCGGCTGGGTTGCAGCACGCCGAGGACCGCGTCGACCCGCTCCGGGGGCAGCGCGAGCCGGGTCTTCTTCTCGAGCAGCCGGTCGACCTGAAGATCGTGTTGTTCCACCTGCAGTTGCTTCGCGGTCACCGGGTTCGCCAGCGCGGCGGCGAGCGAGTCGAGCGGCGTCTCGAGCCCCTCTGGCGTCACCACGGCGCGCTGGACCTGCAGGCCGCTCTCGACGCGGACGATGCGGTACACCACCCGCGAGTACCGGCTCTCGACGGACGCGAGCGTGACCCCCGACTCTGCTGCCTCCTTGAGCGTGATGGCCGCCGCGACGGAGTGCTCGCATGGGTCGACTGGCGCGGGGCAGTTGCATTCCCACGAGGCGTCCTTCGGCGTGAGCACCACCGTCCAGGGCACCGGGCGCCCGCCCGCCTTCACGCGCAAGACGACTTCGGAGCCATCGGTCGACTCCTGAACCACGGCGCCGGCGCGGGCGAGCTTCACGCCGTTCGACCAGACGCCCGGCCTGGCTTCTCCGCGAACGGCCTCGAGCAACGTCACCGCATCCGACATGTCGTGCCTCTACCAGCGCGGGCTCCATTGCGACCCTGTGAAATCGGTCGGGCCGGTTCGCGTTGAAGGCCCGGGATGTGCTTGAAACACGACAGGCACCCGGAGCGACGTCGAGTCCATGAAGCTGAGAGCCCTCACCGTCATTCTCTTCACCACCCTCGGCTGCGGGCGAACGGAGTTGCTTCAGCCGCCCCCCGTGCCCGACGTCATCGAGGCGACGACCAACGTGACGGTCGCTCCCGACGGCTGCAAGGTCGTCGCGACCGACTCGTACACGCTCGAGCCATTCAAGCGCCAGCCCATCGACGTGCTCTTCGTCATCGATGATTCGTGCAGCATGGAGAACGACCAGGCGGCGTTGGCGTCGAACTTCGAAGCCTTCTTCGGCTCGTTCAGGGCGAACCAGGTCGACTTCCACGTGGCGGCCGTCACCACGGACATGGACGACGACACCAGGAAGGGGCGCTTCGCCGGGGCCGTCCTCACGGACAAGACCCCGAGCCCCGAGCAGGCGTTCTCGAAGCTGGTGAACGTCGGCAGCGAAGGCAGCGCCCGTGAGCAGGCCTTCGCGGGGGCGCGAGCCGGGCTGAGCGAGCCGCTGCTGTCGAGCACCAACAAGGGCTTCTTGCGAGACGACGCCGATCTCGCGCTGGTCTTCCTCGGAGACGAAGACGACCAGTCGCCGTTTCCCCTCGCTGACTTCGAGACGTTCCTGCGCGGCCTGAAGACGGGTGATCAGCGGCTCTCGGTCACCTCCATCGCCGGTCTCGACGGCTGCCTCTTCCCTGGACTGGTGCGCGGCTGGCGCCTCGCGACGCTCCCGACGTCGTTCAAGCAGGAGGGCACGCTCGCGCTGTGCACCACCGACTACGTCAACATCCTCCGCACGACGGCGGGTCGACTGGTCAACCAGCGCTGCATCGTCGGACTCAAGCGCCCGCTCGACCGCAGCCGTCGGGTGCGCGTCACCGTCAACGGCGCGGCCACCACCTTTCGCGCGACGCCGCCAGACACGACGTACCCGCAAGGCAGCATCGAGCTCGACACCTGCCCCGCGACCGGCGGCACGGTGGAGCTTGGCTACGACGAGTGCTGGCGCTGACGTTTCCCCACGGGTCGCGCGCCAACGTAGACCAGGCTCGACCCGCCGCACGTGCGGTCGCGCGTGCGGTCACTCCATCAGCTTCTGCATCGACGCTTCACTGCGCTGCAGGCCGACGGTCGCGAGGACCGAGCGCGCGGACGGGTTCTTCGCCAGCACCGCGTCGACGGCCGCGCGTGGAAACGAGACCAGCTCGAGCTCGCTCACGGCGGTGACGGTGGCCTGACGCTTCGAGCCCGAGAGCATCGCCTGCTCTCCGAAGAACTGGCCAGCAGACAGGTGGCCGACCTCCTTCTCGGTGCCGAGGTCGTCGATGCTCACCCGCGCTTCACCCTTCACGAGGACGTACAGCACGTCGCCCGTCTCCCCTTCCCGGCAGAGCACGTGGCCGGCGGGGAACTTCTGGCGGCCGGCGTGCGCGAGCAGCTCCTTTCGGCCATCGGAGTCGAGCGCCTCGAAGAGCTTCGAGGCCTTTGCCAATTGGGCGGTGTCGAGGTCGTTCATGGAGTGACGAGTCTACCCCCGGCGCCGAGCGTTCTCCGGCTCAATCCTGCCTGAGCTTCTTCTTGAGCGTGTTGAGCGCGATGCCCAGCGCCGCGGCGGCGTGGGTCTTGTTCCCACCGTGGGCGGCGACGGCCGCGGCGACTTCGGCATGGGAGAGATCGGCGGGGCGCTTGCGCATGACGGGGTGCTGCCCCGTCGGAGGCGCCTCGGCGTTCGCGGCGCCCAGCACCTTCTCCTGCTCTTCGAGGTGCTGCACCAGGGCCTCGAGCCCCACGGTGAGGCGCTCGGTGTCGAGCCCGCGCGCGCGCCGCTCTGCAGCGAGTCGTTGCGTGGTGACTTCGATGACCCGCTGCAGCTCGCGAATCTGCCCTGGCCAGCTTCGGGTCTGGAGCATCGCGAGCCCTTCGGGCGTCACGTCGGCGTCGATGTTCCGCTCGGTGCGGAGGGTCGCGAGGAACTGCGCGACGAGCGGCGCGATGTCTTCCCGGCGCTGGTCGAGCGAGGGCATCGTGAGGGGGTCGCCGAGCAATCGCTCCACGAGGTCGGGCCGGAGCGTCGTCTGCCGCAGGGGCGTCTTCGCGGCCGAGATCAACCTGAAGCGCGGCGCCTCGGGCCGGTCGTCCGCAGATGCTCCAAGGGGCGCGAAGGCGCCGGTGCCCTCGAGCACGTCGATGAGGAAGTCCTGCGCCTCACGAGGGAGCGATTCGACCTCGTCGAGGAACAGCGTGCCGTTCGAGGCCGCGAAGAACTTGCCGGGGCGCTCTCCAGTGGCGCCGGTGTACGCGCCCTTCACGTGACCGAGGAGCTCGCTCTGCAGGGCTGCGACGTCTCGCGGCAGCCGGCCGCAGTTGACGAGAATGAAGTTCCCGGGGCACCCGGACAGCTCGTGAATGCGGCGCGCGGTGAAGGTCTTCCCTGTGCCCGAGGCGCCGAAGAGCACGACGGGGAGTTGGTGCTGCGCGACGATCTGCACGCGCGCCTCGAGGGCGCGGGCCGCTTCCGACAGGAGCGCCGGCTGCTGCACGGCGCGCCCCTCTCTCGCGGGCGCCGTCTCGAGCAGCACGATGCGCGAGCGCTCCGTGCCCAACAGCAGCTCGTCGCCGACCGACAACAGGACGGGCGTCGAGCCACGCAGCTCGAGCATCGCGTCGGGCCGGTTCTTCGGGTTCCGGAAGCTGCCGTTGCTCGACGAGAGATCTCGATAGACCCACCGCAGCTGCGCGTCGCACCACAGCCGGCCGTGTTGGCGAGACACCGCGTCGTCGGTGAACACCACGCTCGAGTCGCCGCTTCGGCCGAAGACGTACTCGACGTCGGGGTACAGCGGCAGCACCAGCGAAGGATGCCCACGTCGCTCGATTCGCATGGCGCGGATCATCGGTGGCGCCACTGCATCGTCAGCCAGCACGCGCAGCTCCCGCGTCATCTCACGGCTCATTCGTACCTCGGTCATCTGTTCTCCCGTCAGCTTGTCAAAACTGACTGGCACGATGCGAATGCCAGTCAGCGCTGTCACCCAAACCCTCGGAAAGACGGTTGGGCGAACGTCGACTGGACTGAATAGCAACCTGCGTGCCGCTCAGCGGAGCCGAAGTTCGGGGCTCAGCACGGAGTCATTCTCGGTCTGGGCCTTGTGGCACCCGACGGGGAGTTCCGTGCTGCCGGCTCCGCAGCGAGCGTGCCTGAGACCTTCTCGTCGGCCGATGACGAGGTCGCCTTTGACGTGGGCGTGAAACGCAGGGCCGGCCGAGCGCTCGCTGCCGAAGACGACGCGGTTGACGCGGCCCGAGACGCCGTCGGAGCGCATTGAGAGTGCTCGGCTTCGAGGCGCAGCAGCTCACGTTCGGCGATGGCTTCGATAGCTCCGGCCGCCCAGATTGACGGGCCCACGCGCCTCGACTGCTTGGGGCCCATCGACGCCGGAACGAGCGGCTGGTTCGCGACTCCCCGCTCTCATTTCGAGCCTTCGACGGGATGATGTCAATGCCTCCCTGCATGAGCGAAGAGGCCTGACGAACACATGACACTCCCACGCGTCCCCGGCGCTACCTCGACCTTCGTGCGCTCGCGGCGGCCCCCACAGTGGCTCGACATCGCGCTCCTGCTCGGAGCGTTGGCCGTCATCGGCGTGTTGATCAGCTGGTGGAACGTCTTCAGCCGTCGGTTGATTGGCGAGAACCTTCAACTGCAGGAACAGGCCGCGGTGATGGCGCCCGAGCAGGCGCTGGAACGGGCGCAGCGCCTCGAGTGGATGATCGTCGGCGAGTCGGCGGTGCTGGCGTCGATGCTGGTCGCGCTCGTGATCGGGCTGTGGCTCGTCGCGCAGGAGCGGCAGCGACGCACGCAGCAGATGGCTCGGCTGCTCCAGTTCACTGGCCACGAGTTCAAGACCCCGGTCGCCGGGCTCAAGGCGCTCCTCGAAGCGATGAAGGCCGGCAAGGTGCCAGCGGACGCCCAGGCTCGGCTGCTCGACCATGGACTCCAGGCGTGTGACTCGCTCGAGCACCTGACTGATTCGATGCTGGTGCTGCAGCGCAGCCGCGCGATCGATCCCCGCGCGCTCGGCCAGGAAGACGCCATGAGCCTCGTCCTGAACATCGTCGACCATCGACGCACCGCGCACGTGGGTGAAGAGGTGCGGGTCGGCGAGCTCGAGAGCTGCCTGGTGCGGGCCGACCGCGACGCCGTGCGGGTGGTGCTCGAGAACCTCTTCGACAACGCGCGCAAGTACGGAGGCGCGAAGACGACCGTCACCAGCGTCGCTGAAGGAGAACGCGTCCGCATCTCCATCGCCGACACCGGCCGTGGGTTCGAGCCACGAGACGCCGAGCGGCTGTTCGAGGTCGAGCGCGCCTCGTCCGGTGAAGGCGTCACCCACGGCAGTGGCCTGGGGCTTCACTTGTCCCGGCAGCTCGCGCGCGCGATGGGGGGCGATCTGGTGGCCCAGAGCGATGGGCCGGGCAAGGGCGCGGCGTTTCATCTGTGGCTTCCGCGCGTCCCCGAGGTGCGCTCATGACGGTGCCGACCCTGTTGGTGGAAGACGACCCGCTGCTGGCTGAGATGGTGGCGCTCAACCTCTCGCACATGGGCCTCGAGGTGCGGCGCGCGGGGACGTTCGCCGAGGGCCGAGACGCGCTGCTCTCGGGAGCGTACCAGCTCGCGATCCTCGACGTGATGCTGCCTGGGGGAGACGGCTTCGAGCTGGCCCGCATCGCACGCAAAGCCGGGCTCGCGCTGCCCATCATGATGTTGACCGCGCGAGACGACGTCGGCGCGAAGGTGCACGGACTCGACTGTGGCGCTGACGACTACGTCACCAAGCCCTTCCACACCGAGGAGCTGCTCGCCCGCGTTCGCGCGCTGCTGCGCCGGAAGTCATCGGCGCCCGAGAGCGCCTCGTCCCATCGGGTCGACTTGAGCCCGTGGTGGCTCGACACCGAGACGGGCCTCTCGCGCACCAGCGAAGGCGAGACGCTCCTCACCGACAAGGAGCGGAAGGTGATGACGCTCTTCCTGGCCCGCGAGGGCGAGGTGCTGTCGCGCAACGACATTCTCGACGCTGCGTGGGGTGAGAACGAGTTCCCCACGGACCGCACCGTCGACAACTTCATCGTGCGGCTGCGACGGCTCTTCGAGAGAGACGTCGAGAACCCGAGACGGTTCGTCACTGTCCGCGCGCGAGGCTACCTGTTCCGCAAAGACCCGCCGTAGCCAGGTCGTCGACAAACCCATGACGTGCGCTCCGTCGGCCTTCGTGTACGGAGGCAGGCATGAGAACGACGAAGCCCTGGGTATGGAGCGCAGCGCTGGTGGTCTCGTGCGCAACGGCGCCGGAGCCGAAGCCCGAGGTCCCACTGGCTCGTCCACCAGCCGTGCTGCTGGCTGACGAAGCGCACCTGGCGAACCTGAGGCAGCTGACCTTCGCGGGTGAGAACGCCGAGGCGTACTGGCGCTTCGACGGCGCCGGCCTCTCGCTGCAGGCGCGGAGCGTGAACGAAGGCTGCGACCGCATTCAGACCATGACGACCGGCACGCCACCGCTCGTCCGGCAGGTCTCGAGCGGCAACGGCGCGACGACGTGCGCGCACTGGTTCCCGAGCGGAACCGAGCTGCTCTACGCGTCGACCCATCTCGGCGGCCCGGCCTGCCCACCGAAGCCCGACCTGAAGCTCGGCTACGTCTGGGCGCTGACCGACTCGTACGACATCTTCAAGGCGAGCGTGACGCCCGGCGCCGTGCTGCCCGTGCAGGACTCGGCGCTCACGCGGCTCACCGACACGAAGGGCTACGACGCCGAGGGCACCGTCTGCGGGAAAGACGGCAGCGTCATCTTCACCAGCGTGCGCGACGGCGATCTCGAGCTGTACCGCATGGACGCCGATGGGAAGAACGTGAAGCGGCTCACCTTCACGCCCGGCTACGACGGCGGCGCCTTCTTCAACCAGGACTGCTCGCGCATCGTGTGGCGCGCGTCGCGTCCGAAGGGGAAGGCGCTCGAGGAGTACCAGTCGTTGCTCGCGCAGGGCCTCGTGCGCCCGTCGAAGCTCGAGCTCTACGTCGCGAACGCCGATGGCTCCGACGCGCGGCAGGTGACGTACTTGAACGCGGCGTCGTTCGCGCCGTTCTGGTTCCCGGGCCGTGAGCGCATTCTCTTCTCGTCGAACGTCGGCGATCCGAAGGGGCGCGAGTTCGACCTCTGGGCCATCAACGCCGACGGCACCGACCTCGAGCGCGTCACCTTCACGAAGGGCTTCGACGGCTTTCCGATGTTCTCGCCCGACGGCAAGACGCTCGCGTTCTCGTCCAATCGCATGACGGCTGACGGGAAGAACGACACCAACCTCTTCCTCGCGACGTGGGTCGAGGGGCCTTCGAAGATGGCGCCGGGGGCGGCGGAGCGTGCTCGTGACGACGTGACGTGGCTCGCCGCGACCGAGCGGGGAGGGCGCGGTATCGGCTCGGCGGGGCTCGAGGCTTCGGGTGAGTGGATCGAGGCGCGCTTCAAGGCGCTTGGGCTCACCGGAGCCGCTCCCGATGGGAGCTTCCGCCACGTCTTCGACGTTCCCACGAAGGTCACACGCGGACCGAAGACGTCCCTTCGAGTGGGCGGCAAGCCCGTCGTCGAGGCCGACTTCACCCCGCTCGGCTTCAGCGCGCAGGGGAAGGTCGAAGGTCCGCTCGTGCTCGCCGGCTACGGCATCGAGGACGCCGAGCTGGGCATCGACGACTTCAAGGGGCTCGAGCTCAGGAACAAGATTGTCGTCGTTCGACGCTTCGCACCAGAGCACCCGAAGCTGAACACGCCTCAGGCGCAACGGAAGGCAGGTGACCTTCGCAAGAAGGTCTTCCTCGCGAAGTCGAAGGGCGCGAAGGCCGTCGTGGTGGTGGACGCGCCGGTGCTGGTCGCCCAGCCCGACGGGAAGGCAGAGCCCGTGATGGAAGCGCCGCTCCCGGCCCTGCGCATGGAGAGCCTGCAGGACGCCGGTCTGCCGGTCATCGCGGTGAAGCGCTCGGCGTTGGCGGCGTTGATGGCGTCGCTCGAGAAGAGGCAGCCGATCGCCGTGTCGCTCACCGTCGAGCTGCTCATCGAGAAGTCGTCGACCTTCAACGTGGTCGCGAAGCTGGCGGCCGCGTCACCTGGCGGAAGGCCTGCCATCGTCGGCGCCCACTACGATCACCTCGGCCTGGGCGGGCCGTACTCCCTCGCGCCAGACAAGTCGGAGCCCCACCACGGCGCCGATGACAACGCGTCGGGAGTCGCCGCGCTCCTCGAGATCGCCCGGTCACTCAGCGCGAAGAAGGACGCGCTTCCACGCGACGTCATCTTCGTGGCGTTCTCGGGCGAGGAATCGGGCGTGCTCGGGTCGTCTGCGCTCGTCGCGGCGAAGCCAGCCTGGCTCGAGGGCGCGTGGGCGATGTTGAACCTGGACATGGTGGGACGCCTGAGAATGAACGAGCTCTCGGTGCTCGGCGCGGAGTCCGCTCCTGAGTGGCGCGCGCTGGTCGAGACCGCGTGTGAGCTGTCGCGAGTCCAGTGCGCGGCGAGCGGCGACGGGTATGGCCCGTCGGATCACCTCAGCTTCTATTCCGCGGGCCTGCCGGTGCTGCACTTCTTCACGGGCGCGCACAACGACTACCACAAGCCCTCCGACACGCCGGACAAGCTCAACGCCGTGGGCCTCGCGAAGGTGGCTGAGGTCGTGAGCTCCATCGTGACGGCGTCGAAGGACGCGACGCTGACGTACACGAAGTTCCCTGCGCCAGTTCGTGGCGATTCGCGAAGCTTCAACGCGTCACTCGGCACGGTGCCCAACTACGGTGGCGGAATGCCGGGCGTGAAGGGTGTGTTGCTCGACGACGTGCGGCCCGGGGGTGGCGCCGAGAAGGCCGGCATGCGGCGCGGCGACGTCATCGTGAAGCTCGGGAAGTACGACGTCGGCTCGGTGGAGGATCTGATGTTCGTGCTGATGCAGGCGAAGCCGGGTGAGACCGTGACCGGCGTCGTGGTGCGCGACGGGCAACGCGTGGAGCTCGAGGTGACGTTCCAGGAAGGCAAGCGCCGGTGATGGTGGGCCGCGACCTCACCAGCTCACGGTGGATCGTCGCGAAGGGCATTCTCTTCTTCGTCATCGTTGCCGTGAGCGGCGCGCTCCTCGTCTTCGAGGAGCATCGGCTGCTCCGCCTCGCGCTCGTCGGGCTCTGCGTCTGGTCGTCGGCGCGCGCGTACTCCTTTCTCTTCTATGTGCTCGAGCGCTACGTCGGCGTCGAAGGGCGCTACGCGGGCGTGCTCGATCTCGTCTCGCGACTGCGAAAGCGCTGATCAGTCTTCGGCGTGCGGCTCCTCGTCGTCATCATCCTGCGCGACCGCTTCGAGCTCGACCGCCTCTTCGAGCTCGATCGCGTTCAAGACCTTCTTGCGCACGGCTTTGGGCGACAACTCACCCGTGTCGGCGACGGCGCAGCTCACGAACGCGAGGTCGGCGAGCGCCCGAAGCACGCGGGCCCGTCGAGCCGGGTTCTTCCCCGCCAGGTCGGCTGACGCCTTCTCGAGGAAGGCCGCCGCCAGCGACTCGAACAGGTAGACGCGGTTCTCGATGGTGGCTTCGGTCTTGTCGTTCTTGCCCATGGTGTCTCCAGTGGAGCGCAAGTCCGCTCGTGAGCCAACCCACCAACGCAACGCTTGCGCGTGGCTCGCCCCGCCTGCCCGAGGTGTGCATGGCGCGCGCCATGCACGAGGCGACGACATGCCAAAGCTCCGTGGAAAGAGGCTTCCCCAGAAGAAGGCGAAGAAGGGCACGCGCTCGACGGCAAAGGCCGCTCCGACGAAGTGGGTCTACCTGTTCCGCGAAGGGCGGGCCGATCAGAAGGGCCTGCTCGGCGGCAAGGGCGCCAACCTGTGCGAGATGACGCGGCTCGGGTTGCCGGTGCCTCCGGGTTTCATTCTCTCCACGAAGGCCTGCAACGCGTACTTCGACGCGAAGGGTTTCCCGAAGGAGCTCTGGCCGCAGGTGCTGAGGGCACTCGAGGCGCTGCAGAACCAGAGCGGGCGCGGGCTGGGCCACGTCATCGCGCCGCTGCTGGTGTCGTGTCGGTCAGGCGCGAAGTTCTCGATGCCCGGCATGATGGACACGGTGCTCAACATCGGGCTCAACGACGTCATCGCCACCGCGATGGCGCAGCTGCCTGGCCTGGCGCGCTTCACCTGGGACGCCTACCGCCGCCTCGTGCAGATGTTCAGCACCGTGGTGCTGGGCCTCGAGCAGCAGCCCTTCGAGCACGAGCTGAAGGCCCGCCGCGCACAGGCAAACGTGGAGAACGACTCCCAGCTCGACGCAGAGACGCTCGAGTCGGTGACGCGCGTCTTCCTCGCCATCGTGAAGGACAAGACGGGCCAGGAGTTCCCGCAGGACCCCCTGGTGCAACTCCGCATGGCCATCGAGGCCGTCTTCAAGTCGTGGAACGGGAAGCGCGCCATCGACTACCGCAACGCGGCCGGCATCGCGCACGACCTCGGCACTGCGGTGAACATCCAGATGATGGTGTTCGGCAACACCGGCGATCGCTCTGGCACCGGCGTCGTCACCACGCGCAACGTGTCGACTGGCGAGAAGCAGCTCGAAGGCGACTACCTGCTGAACGCGCAAGGCGAAGACGTGGTGTCGGGCACGCGCACGACGAAGCGAATCACCGCGCTCGCCGAAGACATGCCTGAGGTGGCGGTCGAGTTCGCGAAGCACTGCGCCACCCTGGAGAAACACTTCCGCGAGGTGCAGGACGTCGAGTTCACGGTGGAGGATGGAAAGCTGTGGATGCTCCAGACGCGTGACGCCAAGCGCACCGCGCAGGCCGCCGTGCGAATCGCCGTCGAGCTGGCGAAGGAGCGCCTCATCACGAAGGACGAGGCCGTGCTGCGCGTGAAGCCCGAGCACGTCGACTTCTTCCTGCACCCGCAGTTCGACACGAAGGCGCGGAAGGCGGCGGTCGAGCGCGGCGACCTGCTGGCGAAGGGATTGAACGTCTCTCCCGGGGCGGCGACCGGCACCATCGTGTTCGACCCGGACACCGCTGAGCGGCTTGGACGCAAAGAGAAGAAGAACGTCATCCTCGTGCGTGCCGAGACGAAGCCAGACGACGTGCACGGCATGCTCGCGGCGAAGGGCATTCTGACGTCACGCGGTGGGCGCACGAGTCACGCGGCGCTGGTGGCGCGCCAGTTCGGCAAGCCGGCCGTCGTCGGGGTCACCGCGCTCGACGTCGACGCGGAGAACAAGCGCATGACGGTGAAGGGCCGCACCTTCGTCGAGGGTGACGTGGTGTCGCTCGACGGCACGACGGGAGAGGTCTTCGCGGGCGAGGTGCCCACGATGGTGCCCGAGTTCAACGACCCATTCCTGATGACGCTCCTGAAGTGGGCCGACGACGCACGCACGCTGGGGGTCTGGGCGAACGCGGACTACCCACGCGATGCCGAGCGGGCGCGAGAGTACGGCGCCGAAGGCATCGGCCTGTGCCGCACCGAGCACATGTTCTTCGAGACCGAGCGCCTGCCGACCGTGCAGAAGATGATCCTCGCGGCGACCGAGGCGGAGCGTGACGAGGCGCTGGCGGTGCTGCTCCCGATGCAGCGCAGTGACTTCACGGGCCTCTTCAAGGCGATGAACGGACAGCCGGTGACGATCCGGTTGATCGATCCTCCACTGCACGAGTTCCTGCCCAGCCACGACGAGCTGCTGCAGGAGGTGACCGAGCTCGAGACGCGCCTGAAGTTCTCGGGTTCGCAAGTCGACGGACTCGGCCTCGAGAGCCGGCTGTCGAAGCAGAAACGCATGTTGTCCGCGGTCGAGGGCCTGCGCGAGCAGAACCCCATGCTGGGCCTGCGTGGCGTGCGCCTGGGCATCCACTTCCCCTCGCTGGTCCGCATGCAGGTTCGCGCGATCTTCGAGGCGGCGTGCGCGTGCCAGAAAGACGGCCTCAAGGTCTACCCGAAGATCATGATCCCGCTGACGTCGCTCAAGACCGAGCTCGCGTTCGAGCGGGCGATCCTCGAGGAGGAAGCGAAGCAGGTGATGGCCGAGCAGAAGGTGAAGGTGAAGTACCAGTTCGGCACGATGATCGAGATTCCGCGCGCCGCGGTGACGGCCGATGAGATCGCCTCGCTCGCCGAGTTCTTCTCGTTCGGCACCAACGATCTCACGCAGACGACGTTCGGCATCAGCCGCGACGATGCCGAGACGGGCTTCCTGCTGGAATACCTCGAGAAGCGCATTCTTCCCGAGAACCCGTTCGCGACCATCGATCAACGCGGCGTGGGTGGCCTGATGGAGATGGCAGTGAAGAAGGGCCGAAAGGTGCGCCCGACGCTCGAGGTCGGCATCTGCGGAGAGCACGGTGGCGATCCGAAGAGCATCGACTTCTGCCACTCGCTCGGGCTCACCTACGTCAGCTGCTCTCCGTTCCGCGTGCCCATCGCGAGGCTCGCCGCGGCGCACGCAGCGCTCAGTCGCAAGAAGGCCTGACCGTCACTGCCGGCAGCAGATGGCCAGGACGCCGCTCTGAGGTGGCGTGTAGGCGCCGTTGTTGCCCCAGATTTGACAGACGGCGCGCCAGCCTCGCGCAGGCTGGCCGTCGACTGCGGGCTGGCTGTCGGACGCGCCGCCCCACGGAACGCTTTCGGTGAGGCGCCACAACGAGTCGCAACGTGCGCCGCCGCCGACGGCAACCTCGTTGGCGGCGCACCCGACGTTGTAGGCGCCCGTCGCGCGCCGAATGATGCAGCCGAAGGGCACGTTGCCCCCGGTGTTGCCGACGGTCATTCCACCCGCCAACGACATGTTCCCCGCGTTGTCGATGCGTGCCGTCTGGCCCTGCGCGCCGTTCCCGAAGGTGACGCCATTGCCGCTGAACCAGTTCAGGTAGAGCGCGTTGCCGGTGGTGTCGATGTAGAAGTTGCCCATCGCGTTGGTGCCGATGAGGCGCGAGTTGGTCAGAGCGACGTCGGTGTTGGTCACCGTGACGCCGCCTCCGGTGACGGTGAGGCCTCCGCTCGTCGTGATGCGACCTGTCGAGCTGATGCCGGTGCTGCTCGAGATGGCGGGCGCGGTGACGGGGCCGACCTTCGACTCGAGCCACTCCTTGAGCTGGCTGAAGTTGTGGTTCACCTGCGCGGCCTCGGCGGGCGTGTCGGGCGAGAAGCAGAACGGCATGCCGTTGGGGCAGTTGCCGTTCGCGGCCGAGACGACGCCTGCCACGCCGACCACGATGGCCACGAGGACGGCGGCGGCCGCGAACCGCGGCCTGCGGGAGGGGCGCTGTCGAACTGCGCTCTCGAGGATCTCGAGACGTGCGCGAAGTGACTGGAGCTCTCGCTCCGTCGAGTCGTTCATTTCTGACATGGCTTCATCCTGTGCTCGGGGGACGATTTGCATATCAGGTGGCACACGCACGACGGGTCGTTTCAGTGCCACTGCCGCGGCTTCCCTTGTCGCGAGCGGCTGGACCCCTGACAATCGAGCCATGACGCGCGACGAATTCCGCGAGGCCCTGCTCGGCGTGATGGAGCAGAAGCAGCACTGGGCGTGGGCGCACTTCACGAGCGGGAAGGTCGCGAAGGCGCTCCTGCACGTTCACCTCGAGCAGGAATACGCTGTCTTCGTGCGCGACTTCCCGGTGCTGGTCGGCCGCGCGTACGTGCAGTGCCCGATTCCCTTCGTGCGACGGGAGTTGGCCGAGAACCTCTACGAGGAAGAAACCGGAGGGCTCCACGCAGGGCGCCCGCACCCGGAGCTCTTCATGGAGTACCCGAAGGGCCTGGGCTTCGAACTCGGTCGCTTCGAGAACGTCACGTTGTTGCCCGGCGCGACGCTGTACCGCGGCCTATTGGATGAGACGACGCAACGGCGTGGCTGGAGCGTGGCGGCGGCGGTGGTGACGCTCTTCATCGAAGGCACTCCGAACGAGCGCGCCTTGTTCGATGCGAACGCGCCTGCGAGGCCCGAGCCCGTACTGTCCGAGCACCCCCTCGTGAAACACTACGGCCTGCCCATCGAGTCGCTCGCGCTGACGAAGGCGCACCGTGGTGTCGAGGGAGACCACCGCAAGGCTGCGTGGCGCGTGATGCTCGACCACGTGCCCGAGTCGGAGCACGCGAACGTCATCGCGTCGATGGAGCAGGTGCTGGCTGCGTGGCTCGTGTACCGAGACGACGTCGCGCTGGCGTGCGGGCTCGCGTTGCGCCCTTGACGCGCTGGTGTCTTGCCCGAGGCGACTGGACCTGGCCTTCCCGAAGCGATGGAGGCCGTGTCCGGCTGGTGGTGGCACCTGCCGCTGCTCCGCGGGCTCGTGGACCTGACCTCGGGCTTCGGGTCTTCGCCATCGCTCCATGAGGCAGTCGAGCGCCGTCAGGCCTTCGTCACCCTCACCGTGATGGCGTGGCCGTCGATGTCCATCGCTTCGCCGTCACCGCTGGCTGGGACCTCGAGCTTCACCGCGAGCACCTCGTCCTTGATGCGCGCTTCGTGCTCGCTGAAACACGTCCTCAGAGTGGCGTCCGTCGTGGCGAGTGACAGCACGATGCGGTCGGACACTTCGAGCCCGCTGTCCTTGCGGATCTTCTGAACGCGCGACACCACCTCACGCATCAGGCCCTCGCGGCGCAGCACGTCGGTCACCCTGGTGTCGAACGCGACCGTGAGATCGCCCGACGACTCGACGACGAACTCTCCCTTGGCCGTGCGTGCGACGAGGACGTCGTCTTTCGAGATGGCTTCGCCCTGAACCGTGACGGTGCCGCCCTGCTCGAGCACTGCCCACTGTTCGCGGCTGAAAGCGGAGATCTCGACCGAGGCGTCTTTCAGCTTCTTGCCCAGCTTCTTCCCGAGCGTCTTCAGGTTGGGCTTGAAGGTGAGGGTGGCGAGCTCGGCATCATCGGCGAGGGCGACGACCTGCTTCACGTTGAGCTCTTCTTCGAGCAGCTCGGCGTGGGCAGTGAGCGCGGCCCGCACGGCCGCGTCGGTCGACACCACGGTGAGCGTCTGGAGCGGCTGCCGGGTCTTGAGCTTGTGCTTCTCACGCAGCGCGCGGCCGAGGGTGACGGTCTCGCGGGCCGACTTCATCGCCAGCTCGACGGCGCGATCGATCTTCTTTTCCTCGGGCTGCGGGTAGCTGCAGAGGTGAACGCTGTCTTCGCCCGGCGTGGCCATGCCGGTCTCGACGACGAGGTTCTGGTGCAGCCGCTCCGCGAAGAAGGGGAGCGCAGGTGCGATCACCTTCGAGAACGTCGTCAGCACCTCGTACAGCGTCGCGTACGCCGACGCCTTGTCCGTCGAGTCTTCGCTCTTCCAGAAACGGCGGCGAGAACGACGGATGTACCAGTTCGTCAGGTCGTCGATGAACCCGAGCATCGGCGGCACGACCTTGTCGAGGTAGTAGCCTTCCATCTGCGTGTTGATTTCGCGCGCCAGTGACTGCAACACCGAGATGATCCACCGGTCGAGCTCCGGTCGCTGCTCGAGCGCAGGCGCCTTCGCGAGCTCGGTCTTCGGGTTCCACCCGTCGACGTTCGCGTAGGTGACGAAGAAGCTCCACGCGTTCTGGAGCGGCAACAGCACCGTGCGGACGACCTCTTTCACGCCGGCTTCCGAGAACCGCAGCGGCTCGGCACGTACCAGCGGAGAGTTGATCAGGTACGCGCGCAGCGCATCAGCGCCGTGCTTTTCGATGACCGTGTTCGGGTCTGGGTAGTTCTGCTTGCTCTTCGACATCTTCGAGCCGTCCTCCGCGAGGACGAGCCCATTGACGATGACGTTCTTGAACGGCGCCTTGTCGAACAGCGCCGTCGACAACACGAGCAGCGTGTAGAACCACCCGCGCGTCTGATCGAGGCCCTCGGCGATGAACTGCGCCGGGAACGCCTGCTCGAACGCTTCCTTGTTCTCGAATGGGTAGTGCACCTGCGCGTACGGCATCGAGCCCGACTCGAACCAGCAGTCGAACACGTCGCCGATGCGCTTCATCGTCTTGCCGTTCTTCGTGAACGTCAGGTGATCGATCTTGTGCGGGTGCAGATCGGTCACCTTCTCGCCGGTGAGCTGCTCGAGCTCGGCCACCGACGTGACGCAGTGGAACTCGCTGCCGTCCTCGCTGGTCCACAGCGGAATCGGCGTGCCCCAGAAGCGCGAGCGAGAGATCGACCAGTCGCGCGCTTCGTTGAGCCAGTTCTCGAAGCGCTTCTCGCCGACGAAGCCCGGCACCCAGTGAATGGAGGCGTTGTTCGCCACCATGCGCTCACGAAGCGGCTCGACCTTCACGTACCAGCTGGGCGTCGTCTTGTAGATGAGCGGCGTGCCGGACCGGTAACAGTACGGGTACTCGTGGCGGATCTGCGCGTGCTTGAACAGCGACCCCTGCGCCTTGAGGTCCGCCATGATCTGCTTGTCGGCCTCCTTCACGTTCTTGCCCTGGTACGGCGGCACCTCGGCGGTGAAGTTGCCCTCGGCGTCGATCGGGTCGACCAGCTCGATGCCGTTGGCCTGACACGCCGCGAGGTCGTCTTCACCGAACGCCGGCGCCATGTGCACGAGGCCGGTGCCGTCGGTGGTGGTGACGTGCGCGGAGTGGATGACGCGGAACGCGCCCTTCGCCTTGCGGCTCGCGAAGAACGGGAAGAGCGGCGCGTAGGTCTTGCCGATCAGGTCCTTGCCCTTGAGGGTCGCGACGACGGTGGCCTTGTCGCCGAGGGTCTGCGTGAGCAGATCCTTCGCGAGGACGTAGCGCTGGCCGTCTTCGTGATCGGCCACCACGTAGTCGATGTCGTCTTTCACGGCGACGCCGAGGTTCGACGGCAGCGTCCACGGCGTCGTCGTCCAGATGAGGAGCGACGCCTTCTTCCCTTCAATGGGCTCGTCGAGCGCCAACCGCACCGTCAGCGCCGGGTCGTCGACGGATCGGTAGTCGAGGCCAGCCTCGAAGTTCGACAGCGGCGTCGACAGCCGCCACGAGTACGGCATCACGCGACGGCCCTGGTAGACGAGGCCCTTCTTCCACAGCTCGGCGAACACCCACCACACGCTCTCCATGAAGGAGAGATCCATCGTCTTGTAGTCGTCGTCGAAGTCGACCCATCGGCCGACGCGGGTGACGGTGCGGCGCCACTCCTCGACGTAGGTGAGCACGCTGCCGCGGCAGGCCTCGTTGAACTTCGCGACGCCGAACTCGCGAATGCTGCTCGGGCCGGTGAGGTTCAGGGTCTTCTCGACCTGCATCTCGATGGGCAGGCCGTGCGTGTCCCAGCCGAAGCGGCGCTCGACGCGAAAGCCACGCATGGTCCAGTAGCGGGGGACGATGTCCTTCAGGGTCGAGGCGACGAGGTGGCCGTAGTGCGGCAGGCCGGTCGCGAACGGAGGGCCGTCGTAGAAGATGAAGTTCTTCGCGTCTTTCCGCTGGTCGACGGACCGCTCGAACGTCTTCTGCTGCTTCCAGAGCTCGATGACGCCGTGCTCCAGCGCTCCGAACTCACCTTCCGACGAGACTTCCTTGAACGAACCCACGGTGCGGCCTCCTGAGGTGACGAGGTGTTCGCCTCGACGGACGCATGAGTCAACAGGCATCGGACAGCTGATGAACGGGTTACGGCAGGTTCACGCCGTGACGTATGCTGAGGTCGTTCATCCGCAAGCACGCCGTTGAACGGGAGGCCGGGTGGATCAGTGGACGCAATGTCAGACCTGCGGGTTGAAGTTTCGTGCTCGGGCCGACGGGTGCCCACGGTGCGCGAAGGCGGTCACGGAGCAGCCACCGCCCGACCTTCGCGATCAGATCCCCGAGTCGCCTGTCTATGAGCCGCCTCGTTACGAGCGCGAGGGCGAAGCCCGCATCACCGAGTACGCGACCGGTGAGGCTGCCGAGGGGCCCGGGCCGTTCAGACTGCCGTGGTACCTGATGGGTGGCACGCTCGTGCTCATCGTGCTCGGCGCCATCATCTCGCCGGCGCGGCCCGTCATCGGGCTGCTGATGATTGGCGTGGGTGCGCTCTTCAGCATCAGCGCGAGCTTCTGGACGCTCTCGGTCTGCTGGGGGTTCTTCGGGAGTCTCTTCATTCCCGTCGTCGGGCTCATCGCGCTCTTCCGTGCCAACAACTTGCGACCGCTCGGCTTGAGCGTGGCCGCGACCTTCATGATGGGAGGCGGTGCCTCGTTGGCCATCCAGGCTCGCGGTGCTGTGAAGAACGTTCGACCGCTGACTGACGAGGTCTCCGAGATTCGCGAGGTCACCGAGATTCGCGATCTGTCCCGTGAGGAGTTCGTCGCCGAGTGCACGAAGAAGGAGGGCGCTTTTCGGTGTGGCTGCAAGACGGCAGCGCTCTATGACGAACTTGGGCAGGACGTTCGGCTGCGAGTGCTCAACGGCCGGCAGACGGCTGCTGACGCGGCTCGGCTGAACGAAGCCGTCAGGCGGAACTGCAAGGGCAGCCGGTAGGCGGCTACGGGGACCAACCTGGCACCGCGGCTGCCTGCTTGAGCCAGGAGGCGAGCTGCTTTTCGTCGAGCACGTCGGCTTCGTGCACGTCGAGGTAGCGCGTCTCGGGAGTCTTGCTCTCTCCCGGCGGCATCGGTCGCAGCGACGTGCCGCGGAAAAAGGCCAGCTTCAGGTACTTCGAGAACGCGTGGACGCCGAGGAACCAGCCCTGGCCTTCGATGCCGTAGAACGGCGAGTTCCACTTCACGGCTTTGCGCACCGACGGGACGCTTCGGACGATGAGCGCATCGAGCCGCGCGGCGAGCTCGCGTTTCCAACCGGGCAGGGCCGCGATGTACGCCTGCACGGGCGCGTCGCCGTCGCCCTTCGCGATCTGTGGATTGCCGCCCGAGAGCAGCTTCACGGGCTTCGTGGACTTGCGTGGCGCGCGCTTCGCCTTCGCCGTGTTCATCGACTTCCTCGAGGTCATTGCCCGCTCCTTCGTCAGCCGTGAGTCAGGCCAGCGACTTGGTCGCGATCTCGTAGACGTCCTTGCTGCAGCCCTCGCGGTCGAGAATGCGCTGCAGCTCCTGCTTCATCAGCGCCTGCCTCGGCGGATCCTGCCGCTTCCATCGCGTCAGCGGGGTCAGCATGCGCGCGGCGATCTGCGGGTTGAACACGTCGAGCGCGCGCACCTGCTCGCCCAGGAACGCGTACCCGCGGCCGCTGGCCTCGTGGAACCGGAGCGGGTTGCTCATGCCGAGCGCCGCGATGAGCGACCGCGCGCGGTTTGGGTTCTCGAGCGTGAACGCCTCGTGCTTCATCAGCGTCATCACGTCATCGAGCGCCTGCGGCCGCGTGCTCGTCGCCTGCAACGCGAACCACTTGTCCACCATCAGCGCTTCGCCCTTCCACTGCGCGTAGAAGCTCTTGAACGCCTCGTCGCGTGCAGCGCTCGTCGTCGCCGAGAGCAGCGAGTACGCGGCCTGCGTATCGGTCATCGAGCCCGCCCTGCGCAGATGCGCGAGGACCTGCGCTTCTCCATCGGCCAGGCGAGCACGCCACGCCACCATCACGTTGCGCAGGCTGCGACGGCCCACGTCGTCAGGCGCGAACCGGTAGGCGACGCCATCCAGCGACTTCGAGAGGTGGGCGTCGACGCTGGTGATGAGCGGGAGCAACGCCGTCGCCAGCGCCGTCACGAGGTGCTCTCGCGCATGGTGGGCGCTCGCGTAGTCGGCCCAGGCGAGGCGATCGCCGATGACGTCGATGCCCGGAACGCTGAGCGCGAGGGCGAGCAGCGCGGGATCTCCTTCAGGCGTCAGCGCGGTTGCGAGCGCAGTCCTCACGGCGTCCACGAGCTGCGCGGACGGAGCGATGGGCTCCTTGCCACCTTGAATCGCCGCGATGCTCGCGAAGAGGTGACGCAGGAACAATTCCTGGCCAGCCTCGACCCGGTTGAACGCGTCGTCGTCGTGCGCGAGCCGGAAGAGCAGGGCGCGCTCGTCGTCGTCGGTCTCGAGGATGATGGGCGCCGAGAAGCCACGGAGCAGTGACGGCACCGGAGCGTGCGACAGCCCCGAGAAGACGAAGCGCTGTTCGGCCTGCGTCAGCTCCAGCACGCATTCGGTGCCACGCGCGACGCCATCGACGGTGAGCGGCACCGGCTTGCCGTCGTTGCCGAGGAGCGACGTCACCACCGGCACCAGCATCGGCAGCTTCTCGGTCTGGCCCGGCGTCGGAGGCACGGCCTGTGTCAGCGTCAACGTCCACGTGCCCTTCGCCGCGTCCCACGCGCCCTTCGACGTCACCTTCGGCGTGCCGGCCTGCGAGTACCACCGCGAGAACTGCGTGAAGTCGCGCCCGCTGACCTCTGCCATGCACTTGAGGAAATCGTCCGTCGTCACCGCCTGCCCGTCGTGCCGGCTGAAGTACAGGTCCGTGCCTTTGCGGAAGAGCTCGTGCCCGAGCAGCGTCAGGTACATGCGGACGACCTCGGCGCCCTTCTCGTAGATGGTGACCGTGTAGAAGTTCGAGATCTCGACGTAGCTGTCCGGACGAACCGGGTGCGCAGTCGGCCCCTGGTCCTCGGGGAATTGCAGGCTGCGCAGGCGCCGCACCTCTTCGATGCGTTTGACGGCGCGCGAGCCGACGTCGGCCGAGAACTCCTGGTCGCGGAAGACCGTGAAGCCCTCTTTCAGCGAGAGCTGGAACCAGTCGCGACAGGTGACGCGGTTGCCCGACCAGTTGTGGAAGTACTCGTGGCCGACGACGCCTTCGATGCCGGCGAAGTCGACGTCGGTCGCGGTGTCGGGCCGCGCGAGCACGAACTTCGTGTTGAAGACGTTGAGGCCCTTGTTCTCCATCGCGCCCATGTTGAAGTCCGACACGGCGACGAGGTTGAAGACGTCGAGGTCGTACTCCCGGCCAAAGCGCGTCTCGTCCCAGCGCATCGACTTCTTGAGGCTGTCCATGCAGTGCGCGGTCTGGTCGAGATCGTGCGCGCGCACCCAGACGTGCAAGGCGACCTGCTTGCCGCTCATGGTGGTGAACGAATCGGAGCGCGCCACCAGGTTCCCCGCGACGACGGCGAACAGGTAGCAGGGCTTCTTGTGCGGGTCGTGCCACACGGCGACGCGGCGCTTCTTCCCGTCGATGACCTCGTCACGCTCGCTCACCTTGTTGCCGTTGCTGAGCAGCACCGGGAAGTGGTCCGGGTCCGCGCGCAGGGTGACGGTGAAGACGCTCATCACGTCGGGGCGGTCGGCGTACCAGGTGATCTTCCGGAAGCCCTCAGCCTCGCACTGGGTGAAGAGGTTGCTCGACGAGGCGTAGAGGCCCTCGAGGCTCTTGTTCTTCGACGGCGTCAGGCGCCGACGCGTCTTGAGCGTGAAGCGCTCGGGTGGCGCGTTGAGGGTCAGCCCTCCATCGGTCACCGCGTAAGCCGATTCGTGGAGTCTCTTGCCGTCGATGGTGATCGACAGGAGCGAGCCCGAACCCTCCGCGTCGTGGTCTCCGTCGAGCAGCACGGGGCCCTGAACGCCCTGGCTCCTGACGATGACGAGCTCTGACTCCACCTCGGTGTGGTCGAGGTCGAGGTCGAAGGTGAGCGCGACGCGTTCGATGGAGAACGGAGGCGGGGCGTACTCGGCGAGGCGAATCGTCTTCGGAGTGGCGTCTCTCGGCATGGGTTGCGGCTTACCAGCTTCGGCCTGGGTGGTGCTGGTCGTGGTGCTGCCTGCCTGTTCGCGCGTGACGCCGTGCGAGCCGTGGAGGGGTGGGCGCTCACGGCGCTCAGCGATGCTCCGATGGCGCGTGATTCCCGGTGGCGCCCGGGACGCGTGGCTTCACCAGCGCGAGCGCATGAAACCAGAGGGTGGTTGGCGATCGTGGAAGCATCGCGATCGGCGGCTGCGCTTCGCGGCCGCACGCCGACGCCCTGTCCCACGCTGCGACCCTGTGTCGTGGCATCACCAGTGGTGTGACCGAATCACAAGGGCAAGAGGGGCTTGTTCGCGTCCGTGGCGCCGACCGGGCTCGACGCGACGTCGGTGCTCGCCTGCGCCATCGCGTGCGCTGCCGCCCGCCGTGCGAGCTCGGGCCACTCGGCCGCGGCCCGCTTCACCGAGGCGACCAGCTCTTTCTGACCCGTCGGGTACGCCGCGCCCGGTCCGGAGATCGCGAGGAAGCCGTCCAGCGCTTCGCGCGCCGTGCGCGTTCGATGGGCAAGCTCCCGCTGCAACAGCTTCAGCACCACGTTCTCGAGCCCCTCAGGCACCTCAGGCCTCGCCGCCGAGGGCCGCGGAATCGGCATCGAGAACACCGCGCTCATCGACGCCGCGTCGTCACCTGGAGGGAAGAGCCGGCGGCCGGTCAACGCCTCGTGCAGCGTCACGCCGAGCGCGAAGAGGTCGATCCTCCCATCGATGGACTCTCCCGCTGCCTGCTCGGGAGCGAGGTAGCCCGGCTTGCCCTTCACGATGCCGACCTGCGTGTGGTCGGCCCGCGTGGCGGCGCGTGCGATGCCGAAGTCAGCGACCTTCACTTCACCCAGCACCGACAGCAGCACGTTGGGTGGATTCAGGTCGCGGTGAATGAGGTTCATCGGCTGCCCATCGGGGCCGACGCGCCGGTGCACGTAGTCGAGGGCCCGGCACAGCTCGACCGCGAGGTACGTGACGGCCGACAACGGCAGGCCGACACCCTGGTACACGTCGAGCACGCGCTTGAGCGAGAGCCCGTCGACGTACTCCATCGCCAGGAAGAACGAGTCACTGTGCCGGCCGAAGTCGAGCACCTGCACGATGTTCGGGTGATTGAGTCGGCTGCACAGCTCGGCTTCGAGGCGGAACAGTCGCAGGAAGTCGGCGTTCGCCCCCAGCGACGGCAGGATCTTCTTCAGCGCCACCGTCTTCTCGAAGCCGCCCTCGGGGCTGTAGGTCGCCTTGAAGACCTCGGCCATGCCGCCTGAGCCCACGCGCTCGTGGAGCAGGTACTTGCCCATCACGTCCTTCATGCGCACGGCCGTCAGCGCCTCGGCCGCGCGGCGGTTGAAGTGCCCGACGAAGACGGCGGTGACGATGCCGGACGAAAAGAGCAGCAGCACGCGCACCGCGAACAAGCCCGGCTTGAGCGTCACCAGCGCCTCGGGCGACAACCTCGGCCAGGCGACGAGGAGATAGAGGAGGGCGTACTCGGTGGCGGCGATCGCGCCCGCGCCGATGGACAACGCGCGGCTACCGCGAAACCCCGACAGCGCCACGAGCGTGCCCCACATGACCAGCGGTGGCGCCGTCAGCGCGTACTCGACGCTGTAGAGCTGGCTGTCAGCGAGGAAGAGAATCGACGGCGCCGACACTTCGACCGCGACGTTCACCCAGCGGAGCTCGGGTCGATACCAGCCCCGGCGCAGCGCTCGATCCTGAATGAAGAAGAAGACCGTGAGGACCCCGAGCACGACGCCCAACACCATGGCGAGCGTCCACCCGATGAGCGGACCGAGCAGAAACGAAGCGACGGCCGACAAGCCGCTCGCCACGGTCATGAAGCGCGCGACAGACGCTTCGCGATGCGGGGCGTCACGCCTGAGGTGCTCCTCGAGCGCCCGCTGTCCGGCTGAGGCTTGCGCGCCTTCCACAGTGCGCAGCCTACGGGAGAGAGGGCCTGTAGGATTTGTCGGTTTGACGGCACCTCCCGAAACGTCAGCATCGTGCCCGGGTGGTACGCCCTCGTGAATCACTCCCGAAGAGCCCGGGCCTTGAGCGCGGGGGCCACCACTCCGTCCGGGCGCTCAGTGGGGTTCTGGAGCCGGGAAGGGTCGAGGTTGAGCGCGCCAGTCTGCGTCAAGGCAGTCGGCCTGCCGCCATCGGAGTCGATTCGCTCCCACGCCGCGTAGACGCCACGCTTGCAGAGGTGGTTGTGCGGGTTCTCGTCGACGCAGCGCTGAAACACCCTGGCGGCGTTGTGCCACTCGTTCGGTCCGGTGTCTGCGCCCAGCACCAGCTTCACGGCGTACTGAAGCTCGGCCGAGTCGGCGCTCTCGAACGGTGACGGCGCGAACTCGACGTGCGGGCCGGCCTCTTCCGCTGGGACGACATCACTCGAGGCCTCGGCGACGGCGGCTGGAGTCGGCGCTCCCGTCGTCGGCTGGCTCGGCGCGGATGGACGCCCCGTCACCGCGACCGGCGCAGGCGCGACCTCCGCGACGGGGACGGCTGAGGTCGCCGGAGGTGATGCCTCGTCTCCCAGAATGAGGAAGAGCCCCACGGCGCTCAACGCCACCGCGACGGCGGCGAGTGCTCCACGCTGCGTGTTCGTCACGTCACGCCTCCTGCTTTCCGCCGATGCGCTGACCGCACAGCTCCTCGTAGACCGTGACGACGGCGCCGATGTCCTGCTCGCCCTTTCCAGCCGCGCGCGCGACCGCGTACGTCTCCTTCATCGCCGCCGCAGCCGGCATGGGCACCTTGTGCACCGCGGCGTTGTCGATGAGCAGGCTGAGGTCCTTGTGCATGAGGTCGATGGAGAAGTGCGTCGAAAAGTCCCGCTCGAGCAGGGCCTTGCCCTTGAAGTCGAAGTACGGCGAGCGGAACCCCGACGCCTGAACGACCTCGATGAAGCGGCGTGGGTCGACACCGGCCTTCGCGGTGAGGAGCAAGCCCTCGGAGAACGACTGGAGCATCGCGGCGATGAGGCCGTTGCCTGCGAGCTTCACCTGCGTGCCAGCGCCGAGGGCTCCGCAGTGCACCACCTTCTCGCCGACCGCCTGGAAGATGGCCTGCGCGCGCGCCATCGCCGCGTCCGGGCCTCCCGACATGATGACCAGCGTGCCCTTCTCGGCGCCGTTCTTCGAGCCCGTCACCGGAGCGTCGATGACGTCGACGCCCTTCGCGCCGAACGCGGCCCCCAGCTCGTGCACCAGCGCGACCGAGACCGTCGAGAAGTCGATGAAGAGCTGACCCTGCTTCGCCGCCGAGAGCAGGCCGTTTGCGCCCAGCGCCACCTCTTTGAGCGCAGCCACGTCGGCGACGCAGGTGCAGAACGCATCGACGCGCGCGGCGACCTCGGCCGGCGTGCTGGCGACGTGAAGGCCTTCGGCCTCGAGCGCCTTCGCCCGCGCAGGCGTGCGGTTCCACACCGTCACCTCGAAGCCCTTCTTCTTCAGGTTCTTCGCCATTCGGGCGCCCATCAGGCCGAGGCCGAGGAAGCCCACGTGTCGGATGCTCATGAATTGCTCCAGCGGCGGGCGTAGAGTGCCCGCGTTCAGTCATGCGCCTACCACTGCTCTTCCGCCGCGAGAACTCCGCCGCCGCCCGTGCCGAACGCCAGGCGCGTCTCGAGCGCGCCGTGACCGATGGCCTTCGCCGGCTTGCTGGCGTGTTGAAAGAGGCCGCCGACCTCATCGAGAAGCAGCGCCTGGCGCGCCAGGGCTACGAAACGAAGAAGGACTACCTCCAACGCACCGACGAAGAGCGCTGAGTGTTCTACCGGGCCTTTCGTCTCGTGATGTCGCTGCTCCTGCGGAACTTCTTCCGCCTCGAGCCTGTCGTCGACCCGGCGCGCGCGCTGTCGACCGATGGGCCCGTCATCTTCGTGGGCAACCACCCCAACGGCCTCGTCGACCCCGGCCTGCTCTTCGTGCTGGTGGAGCGCCACGTCACCTTCCTCGCGAAGGAGCCTTTGTTCCGGCTGCCCGTGCTGGGGTGGATTCTCAAGGGCCTCGACGCGCTGCCGGTGTTCCGCAAGCAGGACGGTGGCGGCGACACCTCGAAGAACGACTCCACCCTGACGGCGAGCGTCGACGCGCTGGTTCGCGGTCGCGCCATCACGCTCTTCCCCGAGGGGAAGAGCCACTCCGAGCCGCAGCTGGCCGACCTGAAGACCGGCTGCGCGCGCATCGCCCTCGACGCCGTCGCGAAGGGCGCGAAGGTTCGCATCGTGCCCATCGGCATCACCTACGGTGAGAAGAACCGCTTCAAGAGCCTGGTGCACGTCGAGGTCGGCGCTACCCTCGAGGTGACGTCGTTCTCCACGGGCCAGGGCTCTGCCGATGCCGAGGCCGTCCGCCGGCTCACCGACGCCATCGCCACGTCGCTGTCGGCCATCACGCTCAACCTCGAGCAGTGGGAAGACCTGCCGCTCGTCGAGACCGCCGAGGCCCTGTACGCGCTCGACAAGGGCGACCGCGCCGGAGACGTGGAACGCCAGAAGGCCTTCGCGCGCGGGCTCTCGCTCCTGAGAGCCGAACAGCCCGGGCGCTTCGATGCCTTGAAGGGGGAGGTGGTGGGCTTCCGCCGGCGCCTCGAGCTCGTGCAGGTGCGCCCCGAGGAGCTGACGTTTCAGTACCGCCCGGCCACGGTGGCGCGCTTCGCCCTTCGCAACCTCGTCTGGCTCTTCGGCCTGCCGCTGTTCCTCGCCGGTATGGTCGTCTTCTTCGTCCCCTATTGGATTCCGATTTCCCTCGTGGTGGCGACGAAGCCCGAGAAGGACACCGAGTCGACCGTGAAGGTGCTGACGCTGCTGTTGCTGGCGCCCTTCTGGTGGGCGCTGCTGGTGGCGATGGCGTGGTGGTTCGCAGGCCCCATCGCGGGGCTCGTCACGCTCGGCGCGGTGCCGGCCCTCGCGCTCTTCACGCGCTGGTACCTCGAGCGTCGCGCCGCAGCCTTCCGCGATGCGCGGGTGTTCTTCCTGTTTTTCTCGAGGCAGCGGCTCAAGGCCCGGCTGCTGGCAGAAGGCGCGACGCTCGCGAAGCAGGTCGACGCGGTGGCGGAAGAGCTCCGCCCGCGCGTCACCGGCAGTTGATCAGAGCCCGGTGAGCCCGGTGCAGTTGTCGCCAGTCAACGCCGCGTTGGCCGTCACGCAGCACTGGCCGTAGGTGGTGTTGCACTCCGTGGCCCCCATCACGTTGGCGCAGTCGGCGTTGGTGGTGCAGTTCTCTCGCCACACGATGCCTCCCTTGATGCCTGCGTCGAGAAAGAAGACGGGCGTGCACCGATAGCCGACGCGAGGCGACGAGCCGAGGCCGAGGCACGCCTGACCGCACCAGAAGTCGAAGCCGCCGTCGGGCCGGGTCGGCAGCACCACTTCCATGCCGTTGGCCTGCACGCAGTACGAGTCCGGAGCGAACCTGGTGGACATCATGCAAAGCCCGCCGGGAAATCCCATGAGGTTGGCTTCGGTGCCACCAAAGCACACGGCCAGCGCGGGGTCGGGCGGGTTCGCGCAACCGGCGTTGTTGGTGCACGACCCCCCCAGGTTGGTGGGCAGGCCACCGCCGGTGAACGTCGCGTTCGGCCCGCGAGTGTTCAGCCAGCAGCCGGGCGTCGAGGTCGTGCTGGTGTTGTCGTTCACGCTCAGGCACTCGAGCCCGCTCGAGCACTGGCCCAGCATCGTGCAGCTCGTGACGCAATAGCGGTCCCGCTCGTTGAAGATGTTCAAGAACGACCCGGTCCCGCCGGCGCAGGTGTTCCCGAAGCCGCAGGTGGACTGACCGTTCGAGGTGCAGGGCAGGGTACAGAAGCCCTGCGTGAAGGATGACGGCGGGAAGCCGGGCGTCGGGTTCGTCTGCGTCTTGCAGATCGCGGTCGAGCCGAGGCTGGCCGTGCACTGCGATGCGCTGGTGCACGGAGACCCAATGCCGCTGATGGGTGCGCCACCGCCGCTGCCGCCACCCGTCGCGCCGCCACCGCCTGCCGCGCTCCCGCCACCTGCTGCCGACCCCGTGCAGACGCCGTTGGTGCACGCAGTGAAGCCGTTGCGCGCGCAGTTCTGACAGAAGCTGCCGTTGGTACCGCAGGTGGTGACGCTGATGTTCGCGAGGGGCACGCAGGCCAGCGTGCCGCCGGTCTGCGCGAGGCAGGTGTTGCAGGCGGGGGCTCCACCACCGCTCCCGCCGCCCGCGCTGCCACCACCGGAGCTGCCGGTGCACATGCCGAACGCGTTGCACACGGCGCCACCGCTGCAGACGTTGCACTGGTTGCCGGCGCGACCGCACGCCGAGGCCGCGTTGCCGTTCTGACAGGCACCGTTGAGGCAGCAGCCCAGACAGGTTGCCGGAGAGCAGCTGGCCGTGCCGCCGCCCGTCGCGACGCCACCACCCGTCACCGTGCCGCCGCCCGTCGCCAGTCCTCCACCGGTCGACAACCCGCCACCCGTCGAGAGCCCGCCGCCGGTCGCGAAGCCGCCGCCCGCTCCCGCGCCAGCCGTGCCACCGCCCGTCACGGGAAAGCCGCCGCCAGCGTTGTTGCCGCCCGTGCCGCCGGTGCAGACCCCGCCGAAGCTACAGGCCTGGCCGAGTGAACACGACGTGCACGCCGCGCCCTTCGAGCCACACACGTTGTTCTGGTTGCCGAGCTGGCAGCGCTTGTTCGCGTCACAGCAGCCCGTGCACGTCGTCGGGGTGCACTGTTGCGTGCCACACGAGGCGCTCATCGACAGCAGCGCTCCGCAGATGAACCCGGTCATCACCCAACGCGTCATCGTCATGGACATGGTGTTGCTGCTCCCGATGGGCGCCCCGCCGGCCACGGTGAGAGCGCCCTGACGCAACCCTGTACCCGAAACAGGAGGCTGGCTTCAAATCTTCGGTGCGCCCTCGGGCGTCTGCCGGATGGTGGGGGCGCGCGACTCGGCTACAACCCTTGGCCTGATGACGACGGCGGCGGTGGAAGCGAAGGGGCTCATCAAACGGTTCGGTGACTTCTCGGCCGTCAACGCCCTCGACATGACGATTCCCCGCGGCAGCTTCTACGCGTTCCTCGGACCCAATGGCGCCGGCAAGTCGACGACCATCTCGTTGCTGACGGGCATCTATGCACCAGACGCGGGCTCGCTCTCGCTGCTGGGCATCGACGCGGTGAAAGACCCGCTCGCCGTGAAGTCGCGCGTCGGCGTGGTGCCCGAGGAGCTCTCGTTGTTCGAGCGCCTCACCGGCCGACAGTACCTGACGTTCTGCGGCCGCATGCACGGGCTTTCGGGTGACGAGTCGGAGCGCCGGGCCGACGAGCTGCTGACCCTCACCGAGCTCTCGTACAAGGGCGGCGCGCTGGTGGCGGAGTACTCCAAGGGCATGCGCCGCCGCCTCGCCATCGCCGCCGCGCTGGTGCACGCGCCCGACCTCGTGTTCCTCGACGAGCCGTTCGAAGGCATCGACGTCATCGCGGCCGGCGTCATCCGCGAGCTGTTGTCGGAGCTGTCGCGGCGCGGTGTCACGTTGCTGCTCACCACCCACGTGCTCGAGATCGCCGATCGCCTCGCCACGCACGCCGGCATCATTCGCGCAGGCAAGCTGGTGGACGAAGGGCCCGTTGCAGAGCTCGTCGCGCGGCACGAGGTGAAGTCGCTGGAGCAGGTGTTCGAGAAGCTCATCGGCGTCCCGGTGGCGAGAGACGCGAAGCTGTCGTTCTACGGAGCCGCGCGTGCAGGTTGAGCGGGCCGGCCAGCCCTCGAGGCCCGGGCCTCCGTCGTTCTTCCACCACCTCGTCCTGCTCTGGCAGCTGCGCCTCACCATCGGCTTCAACCGCAGTGACGGCAGGCACCGGTGGTTCTCCATCGTCGCCTTCGTCTTCTCGGCCTCGCCGTCGGTCGCCCTCGCGCTGACGTTCTACCGCTTCATGCAGCACCCCGTGGTGGTGGGCTCGGACGCATGGGGCGACTTCCTGGTGCGGCTGCTCCTGTTCGTCACCAGCGCGACCTGGGTGACGTGGCCGGTGCTCTCGGCGGGGGTCGACGACCACTCGGAGTTGTCGCGCTACTCGGCGTTTCCCATCTCGAGCTTCCGCCTCATGCTGGCCTCGACGCTGGCGAGCCTCGTCGAGCCGCGCACCTTCGTCTTCTACGGCCCGCTGGTCGGCGCGACGGTGGGCTACCTGAAGAACCGCCCGCCGGAGTCGTGGCTGCTGGTGTTGCTCGGCTTCGCCTCGTACGTGCTGCTCAACGCGGCGCTCTCGCGCGCCGGCCTGCACGTGATGCTCAACCTGCTGCGGCAGGCGCGCTCGGCCGAGCTCATCGGTGGTGGCTTCGTCTTGAGCCTGGTGGTGGCGGCCTTCATCCCGGCGGTCGACACCGAGTGGCTGCTCCACCTCAACGAGGTCGGCGCGGCGGCGGTGCCCGACACCATCATCGAGAACGCGGCGCTCGCGCTGGGGCGCTTCCCGACCGGGTGGTTCGGTCACCTGCTGCGCGCGAACTGGGCGGGGCGGCTGGACCTCGCGGCGTCCGACGCCCTGGGCACGCTGGAGTTGAGTCTCGTCGCGCTCGTGGTGGCGTGGGGGCTCTTGCTGCAGTTCCACCGATTCTCGGGGCGCGCGGGGTCCATCTCGAATCAGGCGCGGGCGTCGAACCCGTTCGCGCACACGAAGAGCACCTTCTCTACGTTGGTCGTGCGCGAGGCCATCGACCTCTGGAACAACCCGCGCGCGCGCCTGCTGGCCTCGGTGCCCTTCGTGCTCGCGATTCTGCTCAAGCTCCTGTCGGGTCGGGCGCTGTTCGTCTTCCTCCTCGGCGCGTCGGCCGACGCGTGGGTGATGGGCGGCCTCACGGTGTACGGCGCCATCGTTCTGTCCTCGACGTTCTCTCAGAACGCGTTCGCGTACGACGGCCATGGCTTCACCGTGTTCCTCGCGTCGCCCGTCCCGGTGGGAGACGTGCTGCGCGCGAAGAACGTGGTGCACGGCGCGGTGGGTGGCGTGATGGGCGTGCTCGTCGTCGTCTTCTACGTCGCGTACTTCAGGGCCGGGAGTGGGCTCGATGTCGTGTGCGCGCTGCTCTCGGTCGTCGCGCTCGTGCCGGTGCTGCTCACCGCGGGCAACTTCCTGTCGCTGGCCTTTCCGGTGAGGTTCCACGCGAACCTCAAGCGCCGCGACAAGCTGCCGTTCGCCGCGTCGATGCTCGGGCTCGCCGCGGCGTCGATTGGCACCGCCCCCTTCGCGACGGCCATGAAGCTGGTGGGGAAGCAGGGGCCGAACGTGATGACGGCGCTGCTGACCGTCTTCTCCGCGGTGCTCGCGTGGGCCATCTACTGGCTGACGTTGCCGCTGGTGCTCCGATGGTTGGAGCAGCGACGAGAGCTCATCCTCCGGGCCGTCACGCGCGAGTAACCCGGGCTGCGCAGTCTGACGAATGATGATGAGGTGACGCGGTCGGTCGACGGCCCGCGTTCTGGGTCGATGGGCTGTGCCACACTCGTCGCGACCAGGCGTTCCCCGGGGGCAGTGAACAACGCGGTCGCGTGAGGCACTGATGGAACTCGACGGTGTTGACGAAGAAGTGGTGTGTCTGCGGGAACTGCGGCTCGTGAAGGTCAGCCCCGCCGGAGAACGGTCGGTCAGCTGCGTGGAGCGCTGCCCGCTCGAGGCGTGCACCCATGTCTTCTCGGGGTGGGGGCCATCGGGGTCGCTCGACCAGGCCGCGCTGGTCGCTCGACCCTTTGGCCTGCGCTTCTGTGGCGAGCTGATCAGCCCGCTGGTGACAGCGTTGGACGCCGAGCTCTCGGTCGCCGAGGCGCTCTCGGTGCTCGACGCCGCGCGCCTCTCGTCTGCGCCGGTCGTGGACGACAACCTGGTGCTGGTGGGGCTGGTGTCGACTTGCGAGCTCCACGCCGCTGATGCGGGAGACGACGTCGAGGTCGAAGACGCCATGACGACGGCGGTGGTGGCCGTGTCGGACCACGCCACCGTCGACGAGATTGCCAGGGTGATGGACGAGTACGACCTCGACCCGGTCCCGGTCGTCAACGCCGACGGTCAGCTGCGGGGCCTGGTGACCGCGATGGACCTCGTGCGGTGGTTCAGGCGGCACGCGCTGCCCATGCACGTCGCGACGCCCGAACGGGAGCTGGGCGCGACCCGGTGATGAGCCGACGGCTCGACCCCTTCGGACCGGCAGCCCGATCGGCTGGCGTTGGACGGCGACGGGCTCAGCGGCCGTCAGGCGGGCCATGCGCCTACTTGCACGTCACCGGGTTGCAGTTGCCCCACACGCCGAGGCGGTCGGTCTTCGCCTGCGATTCGTACGTCTCGAACTCGACTTTCCGGCCGCCTCCCGCAGGCGACACGTAGAGCGTGCAGGCATAGCCACGCTCCACGAGCGTGCGGTTCAGGTCGAGACCACCCACCTTCACGTAGGCCAGCGTTCGCCCAAAGCGGTCGGTGCACCCCGCTTCGTCGTAGCTCAGCTGAACGGTCTTCCCGGTCACGGTGTCCGAGGTGAACTGCGCGGCCTGTTGCCCGTAGCAGTCCATCTTCCCGCTGGTGGTCTCGGGCGTGTCGACGAGGAGCAACCGCACCTTCTTGCCGTCAGACAGCTCGAGCGTGTCGCCATCGACGGCGCGGGTGACGATGGCCGTGGCCGGGCCACACGTGCTCGGTGGCGTGGGCGTTCCACAGCCAGCCGCGAGCGTCATTACGAGGGCGGCGTGCCAGGTCGTCATCGCTTCAGGGCGTGCCGCCGTCGCAGAGCGGGTTGATGAACGTTGGGCTGCCGAAGTCGCCGACCCCCGCGTCACCGCCGAAGCGGTTGGGCGCAAGGCAGAGGTTCGAGGGCAGGTCGTTGATGGTCGGCACGATGAGCATCGGGTCGGTGAGGAGCTCGCCAGGCACCTGCCACGACTTGCCGCTCGTCGACGCGGTGAAGCTCATCTCGTCGATGCCGGCGTCGCCGCGGAACAGGCGCAGCCGCTCGTTCGCGTTGGTCAACGACAGCGAATAGGTCGCCACCGGAGCGGGGAGGTTGCCGTTGATGAACGGGTCAGAGCTGCGCGCGAGGATCCGGAAGGTGGTGGCGCTCATGCGCAGACAGTTCGGCGAGGCCAGGGTGCTGCGGCCCGTGGCGCTGTTGGCCAGCGTGATGCCGTTCAGGTCGACGTCGGTCGTCGCGTACAGCTCGAACCACTCGCCGACGGTATCCGACACAGAAGGGCTGGCCATGACCTCGGTGATGACGAGATCGCCCGCCTCGGCGGCGACGATGGGGCGCGCGACGCCATTGTCGAGGCAGGTGCCGGTCATCGCCTCGGGAGCGCAGACGGGGTTGAGCGCGCCGGGTGTTCCGGAGCTGCCGGGCGAGTACTCGTTGCCGGTCGGGGTGTCGCACCAGTTGGCCTCGACGCCCGAGAGCGCCGCCGTCGGGGTCGCGGGCCCGCCAAGCATGCGGCTGCGGCCGGAGCGCGCCGTGCGCACCCACGTGTATTCGCCGACGACCTTCGTGTCGCAGCGAACGCCCACGGTGCCCGAGCTGTTGTTGAACGCGCCGAGGTCGGCGCCGTAGGCGTACTTCAGCCACGCCGGGTTCGGGCCGCTCCGCACGTCGCCGACCGCCACGGCCTGGCCTGGCGGCACCACGACGGAGCTGCGCACGACGTGGGTCCTCGGGGTGGTCGCGCCTTGACGGTAGGACAGGGAGAGGCCGGCCAGGTCGATCGGCGCGTTCGTGGTGTTGAACACCTCGAACCACTCGAGGCCGGTGTCGGTGCCGGTCGGGTCGATCATCACCTCGGTGACGACGAGGTCGCCCGCGTTGATGCTGTTGCAGTTGAAGGTCGGCAGGCCGCCGTCGGTCACCACCACGACGCCAGAATCTGCGGCGCAGGGTCCGTTGGCGGCGGCTGGAGTTCCGAAGTCTCCCACGCTCCCCATCCACGCGGAGCTCGCCTTGCAGAACGCCTCGGGCGCATCGTTGAGCGTCGGAAGAATCGAGTCAGGGTTCGTGAGCAGGTCCGGTCGCAGCTGCCACGAGACGCCGTCCTGAGAGGCGAAGAAGGTCGCGTCGTCGACGCCAGCGTCACCGCGCACCAGGCGGAGGCGCTCGTTTGCCGACGAGAGGCTGACCGAGAAGGTCGCCACGGCCTTCGGCAGACCACCGTTGACGAAGGCGTCGTTGGAGCGCGCGATGATGTTGTACGACTGCGCGGGGACCGTCAGACAATCGGGCGATGACAGCGTCGCGCGGCTGGTGCTCGTCGCGATGGCCAGGCCGTTCAAGTCGACGTCGGTGGTGGCGTAGACCTCGATCCACTCGCCCAGGGTGTCGGTGACGGCCTTCGGGCTTGCCATGACTTCGGTGATGAGCAGGTCTCCGGCTTCGGCGGCGACGATGGGGCGCGGCATGCCGTTCTGCAGGCACGTGCCCACCATGGCCTCGGGCGCGCACTGCGGGTTCGGCCCGCCCGGTGTCCCGAAGCTCCGCGGCGCGTACTCCGTCGACGTCGGGGTGTCGCACCAGTTGGCTTCGTTCGAGACGCGCGACGCATCGGGGTCGACGCCTCCGCCGAGCATGCGGGAGCGGCCGGAGCGGGCGGCGCGCGTGTAGCTGTACTCGTTGATGGCCGTCATGCCGCAGCGAACGGCGACGGTGCCCGAGGTCTGGCTGAACGCGCCGAGATCGTCTCCGTAGCTGTAGCCAATCCACGCCGGGTTCGGGCCCGAGCGCACGTCACCGAGCGCGAGGTAGCCACGCGCAGGCACCTTCACCGAGGCGCGAACGGTGTGCGACTTCGCCGTCGAGGTGCCCTGCCGGTAGGTGATGGTGTAGCCGCGCAGGTCGATCGGCGTGCCGAGGGTGTTGAAGATCTCGACCCACTCGGCGCCGGTGTCGGTGCCCTCGGGGTCCAACATCAACTCGGTGATGACGAGGTCACCTGCCGCGCGGCCCTTGCAGGCATCGGTCGGCATGTCGACGGGCGGGGTACACGAGACGGCCAGGCCGGCCATCAGCAGCAACGTCGTTCGATGTGCACTCACTCAGTCATCCTCTTCGCTGGTTCCACGTTCGGCCCGTTTCTGATCATCGGTCAGCAGCTTCTCGAGCGACGTCGACGGCGCGAGGACCTGTCCGGGGAGCGAGACGACCACCTGCAGCCGCTCCCAGCCCTTCTCGTTCTTGTACTTCTGCACCGTGCCCCGGACCTGCACGTACTCGCTCTTCTTGAACTGCACGCCGGTGGACAACAGGACATCGCGGTCGAAGAAGACGACGTCGAAGTCATTGGTGCGGGTGCGGGCGAGCTTGACGACCGAGGGGCCGGTGCCCTCGCTGTACTTCAGGTCGCTGACCGAGCCGAGAATCGTCACTTCCTGACCGACCTTCGCCTCGAGCTTGAGCATCGCGTCCCAGCGCGTCAGCGCGATGTAGTTGTCCGGGTCTTCCACGGCGGCCTTCTCGAAGCGGGTAATGACGGCCTCGCGCTCGGCCCACCACTTCAGGCGCTCTTCGTAGTCCGGGTACGCCATGGCGCCGGGCTTCCAGATGCCGCGCAGGCCTTCACGCGCCTCGCGCTCGGCGTCGACGAAGTCTTTGTGGAAGCGGCGGCTGCGGCCGTACTTCATGAAGTACGGCGAGAAGCCGGCGCGCACGCACTCGACGTTGTAGTTGACCCACTGGCCGTTCTTCTTCGCGAAGACGTAGGCGAGGTAGCGGTTGTAGAAGTCGCGGATCTCGCCGGGGTGGTCGCGCTCCATGCGCACCTCGCGCACGTCTTCGAAGAAGGCCTGCGCGTAGTGCTTGGCGTCTTCTCCCAGCGGCGTGGCGAACTTCACCGGCCGCGACGAGGTGCCCTTCATCTTCGTCTTGTACTGCTCCCAGCCACCCGCGAACGCCGCGCGCTCTGCGTCCTTCTTGAACGTCTCTTCGGTGTCGATGCCGAGCAGACGCAGCGACGCAGGCAGGCCCTTCACCTTGATGGTGTCCCCGTCGAGCACCGACGAAGCGCCCTCGATGGGGAACTCGCCGAGCTCGAGGCTGACGGACTCGAGGCGCTTGAGCAGCGAGCGGGTCTCGTCCTTCGTGAAGCGTTTCGTCTGCTCAGTGGCGACGCCTGCGCACGAGAGCGCGAAGACGGTGACGAGGAGGGACGAGGAAGCGCGGTGCGAGTTCATGGTCGTCAGAAGCTGGTCCGGAGGTCGACGAGGAAACGATGCTCGGGCGAGGGCTGTCGGCGCAAGGTCGAGGCGCGTTGGTCCAGCCAGAGGAACAAGTCGTACCGTGCTGCCAGGCGCGTCCCCTTGAACGGCATCCACGCGGCCTCGAAGTAGGTCCACAGCGAGTCTTCGTACGTCGTTGGGCTGTCGATGCCTTCCATGCGAAGGCGCGAGCGCAGCCGCAGGGAGAGCCAGTCGAGCGGCTGGCTCCGCGCTTCGAACCACGCCTGCACGTCGTTGCGGAACTTGTCGTTGTAGGCGCTCGAGAGGTCGTCTCTCCAAACGAACGAGGCCTGCTCGCTGAAGCTCAAGAGCTTTCCGAGGGGCCGGAAGTCGACGCGCTCGACGATGCGATAGGAGTCACAGGTGAAGTACGTGACGTCACCGTCGAAGTCGTCGGGCGTGTTGGTGAACTCGGCCATGCCCGAGGCGATGTCGGTCTGCTGGCACACGCCGCGCTCGCTCACGCCCAGGTTGCGATCGCTGAGCCTGAACCAGACGCTGGGCTTGATGATGGAGAACCCGGTGAAGTCGACGCGCGTCAGGATGAGCATGTTCGCCGTGCCGGCGCGGCCGGTCCTGCCGGTGAAGGGCAGGGTCCAGAAGTCGGCGGTCGCGCGGAACTGCCAGTCTCGGCTGAACTTGCCGAAATACCGCACCCGCCCGCCGAGCTCGTTCCGTGCGCGTTGGCCCGCGTCTTCGTCGGGCCCCGAGAAGGGTCGCGCGTAGGGGTTGAGGAAGCGATTGTCGTAGTACCGGAGCACGACCTCGAGCTCGTGACCCTTCGGCGCGTAGGTGGTGCGTTGAACGACGCCAAAGCCGCCGCCCTGGTTGTTGAGGGCCTTGTCGAAGCTGCGCGCCACCTCGAGGTGCAGGTTGACGGGGCCGACGATGGCCTGCCCATCGATGCCGATCGCTCCGTAGGCGCCGCCGTTGGGGTACCGCGCGGTGTCCTGGAAGTCGGGCTGCACGGCGCTGCCAGGAGGCACGGTGTTGAAGAAGGGCACCGCCCCGTAGCCGGTCAGACCCAATCGCAGGGCGTAGTTGGGCTTGAAGTCGACGTGGCCACCAGCTGCCAGTTCGTCGAAGAACCCGGGAAGCGTCGCGTAGCGGGTGCGCCACGAGTTCGTCGGGTCTGCTGGCGTCAGAATCGAGATGCGAGGCGAGCTGCAAGAGTCGTCGGTCGAGGACGGGTCTGGGCACCTTGAACGGTCGTAGAGGTCGTACTGGTACACGCTGCGCGATTGGTACGAGAGGAAGCCGTAGAGTGAGAGCGAGCGTTGGTCGCCGAGGTCGAGGTTGTCGATGCTCCCTGCGACGCCCCGGAAGACGTCTCGGGTCGAGTAGTCCGCGGTGACGTAGCGGCCGGTGGTCTCACACTCGGGTGGCGGCGTGGCGCCAGTCTCGACGCTCGTGCGGCAGAGGGTCGAGAGGTCCTGGTTTCGCCTGAAGTCGTCGGTGAGGTAGAGCCCGCGCGGCGTCGTGCGCCTGGTGTTGTCGAGGGTGAGACGTTCGCCGAAGCCGATGGTGAAGGTGCCGACGATGACGCGGCGGTTGCCGTTGAGCCACTGCACGAACAGGCGCGGCGCGTCGACGCGATACTTGTAGCCCTCGGTCGCGAGGCCCTCGATCGTCTTGTTGAACCGCGGCTGGACCGGGTCGAGCCGGCTGGTCACGAGCATCGCTCCTGCGCTCAAGTCCAGCGGCCCCTTGAGCCGGGTCGTGAAGAAGGCCGGCGGGGCGAGCGGGTCGGACACGGTGTACTGCGAGAGGAGACGGAACTTTCCGCTGACCGGGAGCTTCGCCCTGGCAGGCTCCAGACTGATGTACACGGCGATGCCGATGAGCTGCTCAGCGGTCAACACCTCGGCGCCCACGAGCTCGGCCGGGTCTTCGATGCGGCCCTTCTGCGTGCGGTAGAGGATGAGCTTGTCGACGTCGTCGTACGTCAAGCCCGGCAAGTCGTAGAGCTTCTCGCGGGGGGCCGAGTTCAGGTCGACGCCTTCCCGCATCAGCTCGAGCAGCGTGTCGCCAGTGTCCTGCGAGATGTCGCCTCGCTGAACCATCGCGAAGATGTCTTCTTCGTCATCGGCATCGACGACGGCCTCGTAGATTGCGCCAGAGGCGGTCGCCGAGAAAAGGCAGGCTGCGAAGGCGACGACCGGGCGCATCGAAGCCGACACCCTACCCACAATCGGTTGGCGGAGCCGCAGCCCTTTCACGACGACACGGCAGGGTGACGCCACTGAAACTCAGTTGTTGGGCGCGCCGGCGTTGATCCAGTCGCGGATCAGGTCGATCTGGACCTGAGGGAGACACGAGTTCCCAGAGCAGTTCAGGGGCATGCGGCCTCCGCACGCCTGCGTCCCTGCGACTTTCTGGAAGAGAATGCTGGTCGTCGCGTTGTTGGCCGAGATGCGCGCTCCGCAGAAGCCGCTGCCACGGACGTAGGTGTTCGCCTTGGCGACCGTTTCGGTTGGATGGCAGGTGCCGCACCGCGCCACGAGAATCGGAGCGACCTGCGACATGAAACTGACCTGCGCGCTCCCGCCGCCTGCCGAACCGCCGCCTGCCGAACCGCCCGCTGCCGAGCCACCTGCTGCCGAGCCGCCTGCTGCCGAGCCACCCGCTGCGGAGCCACCCGCTGCCGAGCCGCCCGCTGCGGAGCCACCCGCTGCCGAGCCGCCTGCTGCCGAGCCGCCTGCTGCCGAGCCGCCTGCTGCCGAGCCGCCTGCTGCCGAGC
>JBBAQZ010000038.1:14873-24376 GCA_040400045.1 Myxococcaceae bacterium | reverse complement strand
CGCCCGCGACAGAACCCCCTCCAGCCGAGAGACCTCCACCAGCACCGCCCGCTTTTCCACCGTCTGGTGTCATGACGTCGGCGGGGCCGCACGAGGTGAAGGCAAGAAGGATCAGCGCAGAACGTCGAAGCACGTTGGTCATGGCTCGGAACCAATCATGGAGTTGACGAAGATCAAACTCCTCGTCGGCCGATGAGCACCCGGCTCCGACCCTCCATTGGGAGGCTCACCTCTTCGACGGTCATCCCAAGGGAGGTCCCCAGCTCGGTGAGGTGACGCATCCACGGCTTGTATGGCATCGAGTTGTCGGAGCAGCAGGGGACGACGGCGAAGGGCAGCCCGTGCTTCGCGGCGTACTCGATGATCACCCGGGTCGCGCCGTCAGCGTGCATGCCCACCACGGCGTCAGCGGTGCATGGCTCGTCGAGGGTGAATTCGCGTTCGGCGTACTCCACGGGCAGGTGCTTGTGACGACGATCGAAGGTCAGGCAGGAGCGCCCGCGCGCGACGAGCGCTTCGTTCAACTTGCCCATGCCGCCGGCCACGTCGAAGACGCGCCTGATCTGGGGGAACCGGGTGACCAGCAGCTCGGCGAAGAGATCGAAGCGTCGTTTGTCGGCCATGCGTGTCAGTCCACGGAGACGAGACGGACCTTCTTGTAGATGCGGCGGTCGAGGGGAAGCCGCGCGTCGATGAAGCCGAGGGCCTCGTCGAACTCGAAGGTGAAGGTGGGGATCGGCGGAGAGATGCTGACGACGAGCTCGAAGGCCCAGGTGCTGATCAGCTCCTTGCGGCCCTCGAGCGCTTCGGCGGGAGGCGGTGGCAGCTTCTCGGCGGCCGCGCGCACGTCAGCCATCGCTTCTTTGTCGACGGCGGAGTCGTTCGAGGGCGCGACGAGCTCGACCTTCATCAGCCGGCCGTTGGTGTCCTGCGTGACGCGAATGGTGGCGCGGCGGGTGGCTTTGAATTGCTCGCGCATCTGCCGCGAGACCTCTTTCCGCGCCTCGAGATCGACACCGCCGATGCCCTGGATGTTGTTGGTGACGGTGGCCGTCTTGCGCGAGGCGTTGTCGTTCGAGACGGGCGCATCCATCGGAGCGCCGGTGGCTCCAAACTGCGCGGCGCGGTCGAGCCAGATCTCGTTGAACACCTTCGAGTTCTGCGCGAACTGCTCTCCGAATCCCGCGAGGCCCTTCTTCGAGACCGCGCGATCGGCGTCCCAGTTCTTGATGAGCGCCTTGCCGAGCGTCACGTAATACGGGTGCACGAGGCCGCGATCGACCTTGCCCTTGCCGATGGTCTCTTTCGTCAGCTCTCCCACGAGGTCCTTCGGCACTTCGGGCGCGTGGAGCCCGCGTGGCTCGTCTTCAGGCTCGAACCTGCCGGCGTCGAGGGAGAGCGCGAAGGCGCCGCCAGGAATGAGGAGCGGGCGCTCGGGCGTCGGCGCACGGAGCGGCTCGGGAGTGATGACGTCGACTTGCGGACGGTCGGTCGCGAGCGTGGGACCGGGCTCGGGCGACGTTTCCTTCGGCACCACCTTCGGCGCGCGCTTCACGACCGGCGACTGCGTCGTCTGCTCTGGGGGCTTCGGTTCCTGGACGGGAGGCTTCGGTTCCTCGGTGGTGATCTCGACGAGGGTCATGCCGATGCTGCTCGACTTCGGGGGAACGTGGTCGGGCCTCAACGCGATGACGAGCGCAGCCACGCCATGCAGCCCGAGGCTGATGACGAGCGCCCACAGAGACAGTGTGTCGTCGCGCCGCTTCACGGTGTCGCGTCAACACTACCGCCTACTGGCCGTCACCGCCCGAAGCCTGCTCGAACGGGTGACGGGCTCGCCGAGCCTCAGCGCGTGATGATTCGAAGGACAGAGTTGCCGATGAAGACCTTGTCCTGCTGCCTCAGCAACGACTGAGAGATCTTCTCGCCGTTGATGAACGTTCCACAGCCAGACCCGGCGTCTCGGAGGGACACACCGCCCGGGGCGAATTCGATGGTGCACTGAACGCGCGAGACGAGATCAGAGTTGATCACGACGCCGCAGTCCTTGCCGCGCCCGATGGTCACCCGCTCGGTCGTGTCGAACACGCGCTCGTGCTCACCTCCGCTATCGGACCAACTGACCACGAGCTGACGGCCAGGGCTGACGACGGGACCGCGGTCGCCAACGAGCACCTTTCCAGACGAGAGCTGCGTGCCCGATTCACAGGCACCGCAGCACGGCGCTCCGTCGTCGTGGTCTCTGAGTGACGTTCGCATCACCAGAAGCTACGCCTTGAGCCCGTCGAGGATCAAAGTCGCCAACGCCTCGGGCACCTCAAGCGGGTTGCCGATGTCTTCTTCCTGAAGCACCGCGAGCAACAGCCGCTCCGAGGCGCCCACCACCGTCAGCGCGCTCACCGGCACCGGAATCGGCTTCAAGATGCCGTGCCCCTGCGCCTGCGCCGTGATGCTGATGGCGTACTTCGAGACGGCGCGTGAGAGCTCGACGATGGGGCCACGCGGGCCGTTGTCGGGAGCGCGGCACTCCTGCAGATAGAGGCGCACCTCGCCCGGGTGCTCCATCAACAGCGTCGCCACCACGTCGCCCACCTTCCGGTACGCCGCGAACTGCGCGTCACGGGTCGAGGCAGTGCGCAGGTCGACGCTGCAGGCCTCGAGCGCGTCGGTCATCAACTTCCGCGCGCCCTCGATGAGCTCGGCCACCAGCGCCGTCTGCGTCTCGAAGTACCGGTAGAAGCCGCCCTTCGCCATGCTGGCGCGGCTCATGATGTCGTCGACGCTCACCGCGTCGATGCCACGCTCGAGGAACAAGTGGAGCGCGGCCTCTTTGATCGCCGCCGCCTTCTCCTTGCGGTTCGTGTCGCGCACGCCGCCCACGGGGCCCGGCCGACGCACCTCGACCTCAGCCATGGACCTCTTCTTCGAGGGGGGCTTGTTTTGTCGTGACCGTTTGGTCATTATTGTTCTCCAGAGGTCAGCAGTCTACCCAGCGCAGTCGTGCAGCACACAAAGAGAGGAGCCCGCAGATGATTGGTATTCCCGTGGCCCTGGCGGCGTCGAACGCAGGCGAGTGGCTGATTCACAGGTACTGGCTGCATGGGCTGGGCAAGAACAAGAAGAGCTTCTGGGCCTTTCACTGGCACGAGCACCACCGTGAGTCGCGCAAGAACGACATGTTCGACGCCCAATACGTGCGCAGCCTGCTGACCTGGTCGCCGCAGGGCAAAGAGGCGTTGGCGCTGGCGCTCGGTGCGGTGGCGATGCTCCCGATGCTGCCGATCGCGCCGTTCTTCACGGGCACGGTCTGGTACCGCATGCACCGCTACTACGTGATCCACAAGCGCTCACACCTCGACCACTCGTGGGCGAAGCAGCACATGCCCTGGCACTACGATCACCACATGGGGAAGGACCAGAACGCGAACTGGTGCGTCACCCACCCGTGGTTCGACCACATCATGGGCACACGGAAGATGTACGAGTACGGCGCCCGCGGCCCGGGTGAGGAGCACGCTCCCGCGTCGCAGAAGAAGGGCCTGCTCGGTCGCGCGATCGATGGACTGAGAGAGGCGTGGGACGTGCGGAAGCAGTTGAAGGCGACTGCGGCGAAGAAGCCGGACCTGCGCGCCGCGGCCTGATCAGGGCTCTTTGCTGAGCTCGACGCTTCCTTTGTTCAGCACGTCGCCGCGTCACGGGCCGAGCCGGTCGAGCAGGCCGCAGAAGGCCAGGACATCAGCAGGCCGGTCAGAAGCGTGCGGATACGCCGCGAACACCAGGCGTGCGAGACTGCGCCGCATGTCGTTGCTCGTCTCGCTGGAAAAGACTCCGCCGACCGAGCGCGAGGCCCTGCTCTCGAGGTACCGCGCGCAGTGGATCGTGCTCGATTGCAAACAGGTCGATCGCGCCATCGATCGCGCTGCCGAGAACGTCGCGCGCGAGCGCCTCGACGCGGGTGCCGGCAGGTGACGACTGCTCCTGCGACGAGCTGGCGAGCGGCCAGTGTCGCTGCTCGCCCCACCAGCGCATGGAGGCGAGGCGTGCGCGCCCTTGGAAGAGAACACGTCGAAGTGCGTGAAGGCCCGGTGCGCTGAACCCGAAGTCACTTCTTCGTCTTCAAGTCCTTCGACCGCTCGTTCCGCGCGAGCCGCTTCAACGGGTCGTCATGGCCGACGAAGTTCGCCGCGCGCGCCGCCACCTCGACGACCTTCTGGTGAAGGCGTGATGGATCGTACTGGTACTCCGGAGCATGCGACGCGCCGAACGCGGCGAGGAAGCTGTTGGCCAGGTCGCGATCGTCTTCGCTCGACAGCGGCGCCAGCATCGCGACCACCTCGCTGTGGCCGTTCGCGCCGGCCTTCAAGATCGCCGTCTCCTGCTCATCGTCGCGCCACGTCGCTTCGGCGCCGGACGCAAGCAGCAGCTTCACCGCGTGCGTCAACCCGCGCCGGGCCGCTTCGATGAGCGGCGTCGTCTTGCCGGGCCCGAGCTCGTTCACGTCTCTGGTGGTCGAGACAGCGCGCTGAATCGTCTCGAGGTTCTCGGAAGCGACCGCGTCGAGCAGGGTCATGCCTCCAGCAGACCGCAGACCGGGCTCATGATCAAAGGTGCTCGCTCATTGGCTCCGTCATCCTCCTGTGACGTCGACTTCACAGTCGTTCTCGCCACACGAGAATCGTCACCGGCCCGTGGAGTGACTTCGCCTGGCGATCTGTGAGACAGCAGCGGCCATGCGAGTGGTCGGTCTCTTCATCCTCCTCTCCCTCACGGGCTGCACCTGCGCTGGCCCGAAGCTCCAGATCATCAGCGAAGAGGATGCGGGCCTGCCGCCCGAGTGCCTTCCCACCGTCGAGTTCTGCAACGGGCTCGACGACGACTGCGACACGCTGGTCGACGAAGAGCAGCCATCCATCGAGTGCGGCATCGGCGCCTGCAAACGCACCAGCTCGACCTGCCTCGCCGGCGCCCTGCAGACCTGCACTCCGGGCATGCCCACCGCCGAGACGTGCAATGGCGTCGACGACGACTGCAACGGGGCCACCGATGAGAACCTGATGCCGGCGATGTGCGGCGTCGGTGAGTGTGCGGTCGTGCAGTCGACCTGCGCGATGGGCGCGGCGCAGATGTGCAGACCTGGCATGCCGGGCACCGAGGCCTGCAACGGCAAAGATGACGACTGCGACGGCACTGTGGACGAGGGCCTGCTCACGAACGCGTCGGGCGACTTGCGGCTCACGAACGACCCCGCCTCGAGCGACTTCGTCTACATCGCGTCGGCGACGAACGGCTTCGGCCTCGCCTGGCAGGACACGCGCGACGGGGCCGCGATGAAGGGCGACATCTACTTCACCACGCTCGACAAGCGGGGCGCTCGGCAGGGCGGAGACGTTCGCGTCAGCAACACGCCCGGCGTCTCCACGCATCCTGCGCTCGCGTTCACGGGCTCCCGATGGGGCCTCGTCTACGCAGACGATTCGGTCGACAACCTCGAGCTGTACTACCGGGCCCTCTCGACGACTGGGCAGCCGCTCGGCGCTCCGGTTCGACTGACCAGCGCCCCGCTCGACTCCGATTGGCCCGACGTGGTGTGGACCGGCACCGAGTTCGCGACCGTCTGGGAAGACGAGCGCGCCGGGAGCAACAAACGGGACCTCTACTTCATGCGCTTCGACACCAGCGGCACGCGCCTGGGCGCCGAGGTGCGCGTCACCACCGACCCGCAGCGCCAGAGCTACCCGATCCTCAAGTGGAGCGGGCAGGGCTTCGGCCTCGCGTGGACCGACTGGCGCGACGGGAATCGAGAGATCTACTTCCGGAAGCTCGGCGTCGATGGCGCGCCGGCTGGCCCCGAAGTGCGCATCACCAACAACGCGGCCGACTCTGCCTGGGCCGACCTGAGCTGGAACCCCGACCGCGCCGAGTGGGCGCTCGTGTGGCACGACACGCGCGACGGCAATGCCGAGGTCTACTTCCAGCGGCTGTCAGACGCGGGCCAGAAGATCGGCGGCGAGGTTCGCCTCACCAACGCCACCGGCTTCTCGGGCTACCCCAGCATCGATTGGAATGGCTTCGAGTACGGCGTGTCGTGGCAGGACGAGCGCGTCGCGATAGGCAAACCGGCCATCTACTTCATGCAGCTGTCCGCGACCGGCGTGAAGAACGGCAACGATCTGCGCCTCTCGAGCGGCTCGGGCTCGGCGACGTTCACCACCGCGCTGTGGAATGGAACCACCTTCGCGTTCTGCTGGCGTGACGACCGCAACGCGCCCACGGGCAACACTGAGCTGTACTTCGCCTACGTCGGCTGCCCGTAACCCGTCACTCGACGAGCGCCGACAGCACCGCGTCGAAGGCCGCGCGACGACGCGAGGCGCTCCGCTCGAATGGCACGGGTCCGAGGAACTGCACGCGCGGGAAGCGTCGCTCGAGCTCGGGGCGATTGTGCGGCATCGACGGGTCCGCAGCCGGCGTCGACTGCACGAGCACGACCGCCGCGACCCTCAGCCGTCGGTCAGTCAACGCGTTCAGCGTCAGCGCCGTGTGGTTGATGGTGCCCAGCCCTGCGCGCGCCACGACGACGACCGGAAGCCTGAAGGCGTCGATGGCATCGATGACGTCGTGCGAGTCGTCGAGCGGCACGTGAAGGCCACCGGCGCCTTCGACGAGGCCTGCCTTCTTTCCGAAGGAGCGGAACACCGTGACGACCCGCTTCCACGACGTCTTCCGACGCTCGAGCTTCGCGGCGATGCCCGGCGCCAGTGGCGCGTGAAACCGAAACAACGTCACGGTCTCCATCGGTTGCCACCCGCCGGCCGCGTGTTGGAGCGCCAGGCCATCAGCCGGCGCGTCTCGCGAAGCCATTCCGCTCTCGAACGGCTTGAAGGCGAACGGCTCGAGGCCTCGTTTGGCCATCGACCGCAGCAACGACGCGCTCACCTGGGTCTTGCCCACGCCGGTGTCGGTGCCCGTGACGAAGAACCTTCGTGTCATGGCGTCCTTCTGACGTGGCTTTCCCGCGGTTGGCAATCGTTTGCGGCCTCGCTACACAGGGCCGTCGCCCTCCCGGCCGGGGAAGGCAGGAGTCACCCATGTCTCACCGCCCCCTCGTTGCCGTGGCGCTGTTCGCGCCGCTCTCGGTCCTCGCGTCCGTCGTCATCGCGATGTCGATGGAAGAGATGACGACCCGCTCGCCGCTCGTCATTCGCGGGACCGTGCATCGCGTCGATACGCAGTGGGCCGAGGGGCGCACGAAGATCTGGACCTACAGCGAGGTCGTCGTTCGCGAGACCCTCAAGGGCACGGCGCGCACCTCGGTGCTGGTGAAACAACCGGGCGGTGTCCTCGGCAACGTCGGCGAGCGCGTCTCGGGCGCGGCCGTCTTCACGCCAGGCGAAGACGTCGTGCTCTTCCTCGAGCCAGCGGTCGACGAGGCCAACGCGTTCGTCCCGTTCGCGATGTCGGCGGCGAAGGTCTCGCTGATGAGCAGGGGCGGCAAACGACTCGCCCTGCGCGACCTCTCGGGCGTCTCGCTCGTCAGCCCCGGCACGCGCGGCGTCATCCGGCCCGTCGACGAGCTCGAGAACCTCGGCTTCGAGGACGTCTTCCTCGAGCGCATTCGCGCGGCCGCGAAGGGCGGTGCGCGATGAACCGCCTCATCGTGGTGGCAGGGCTCGTGCTGTCGACGGCATCGCTCGCCGCTCCGAGTGGGAAGACGTGGCCGCTCGACCCCTGCACGTCGTCGTGCACCACCCGCACCACGGGCCAGCCCAGCGGCAACCTCACCTGCGTCGGCAACCGCTGCTTCCCCGAGGTGCGCTTCGCTGCGTCGGTGAACAACTCGGGCGGCATGACGCTCACCGGCTCGCAGGGCGTCAGCTACGCGACCGCGCTGATGGGCATGCGCTCGGGCTTCGAGCGATGGACGACGCCGAACGTCACCGCCTGCGGCACCTCGCTCAACTTCGCCTTCGCCGCGACCACCTTCTCGACGCCCACAGGGACGGCGGCCGTGAGCGGGAGCGACGGCAACAACAACGTCATCTTCCTCACCAACCCCAATTGGCGCTACGGCAGCGGCACACTTGGCCTCACCGGCACGCGCTTCTTCACCAACGGTGAGCTGACCGACGCCGACATGGAGATGAACGGCAACACCGCCTGGGCGAACGACGGCCGCTCGAACTCGTGGGACTACGAGAGCGTCATCGCCCACGAGGCGGGGCACTTCATCGGCTTCGACCACACGACCTCGGGCAACGCGGTGATGAACCCGTCGATTGCCAATGGCCTCATCAAGCGGGCGCTGCTGGGCCCTGACTCCAGTGACGTGTGCACGGCCTACCCCGGCACGTCGGGCGGCCAGGGCTCGACCTGCACGAGCGGGTCGATGTGCACCGGCGGCCGCGTCTGCGAGGGCGCCTCGGGCACCACGACGCTCATTTGCACGCAAGACTGCACCGCCGCCGGCGCCGCGTGTCCGACTGGCTACACCTGCCAGGCCTCGACGGCCGGCTTCGCGTGTCTGCCGCAGGTGGGCGCGTCGGATCAGTGTCGGTTCTGCACCGCGGGCTCCGACTGCTCGACCGGCACATGCCTCACCAACGGCCGCGGCATCAACTGGTGCTCGTCGTCGTGCAACCCGTCCGTCGCGGGCTCGTGCGGACCGGGCTCCCAGTGCTCCGGCTCGGCCGGCAGCGCGTTCTGTGTGCCGACGACCGCGTGTACGAACCAGTGCACGCCAGCGACGGTGCAGACCGACTGTGCGCCCGGTTACGGCTGTGTCGGCGGTACCTGTACGCCCACGGGAGCGCCGGGCGACCGCTGCGACGTCTCGAACTTCTGCGCGATGTGCGGGGTCTGCATCATCGACAACATGGACCCGAACCTGTCGTTCTGTCGCTCGTGCTGCAACGGCCTCGGGCCAGAGTGCATGGGCTGCACGTCGACGACCTGCGCGCCCGTCGGTGGCTTGCCGACCAGCTGCGTCGGCCTCTCGGGCTCGACGGAGCGCATCTGCTTCCCGTCCATGGGCGCGAGCATCTGTCAGGCGTGCAGCGGAACGGTGCCCTGCCAGAACGGCCTCACCTGCTTCGCGGGCGTCTGCCGCGCCCCGTGCAACCCGAGCAACCCGGGGACGTGCCCGGCGTGTCTCGCGAACGGAACCTCGGGTGTCTGCGCGTGCACGAATGGCGAGCTGCGGAGTGAAGGCCAGGCCTGCACCGGCACTGCGCCGCTGGGCATCTGTCGCACCGGGCTGCGTTGCACCTCGGGCGTCTGCCGTGCGCCGTGCACGCCGACCGCACCGGTGCCGTGCAGCACGGGCTTCACGTGCAGCAACGTCGGCGGCGCGAACGTCTGCGTGCCGAGTGGTGGAACGGGCGGCGGCACGGCTGGTGTCGGTGGTGGATCCGCTGGTGGAGCGGCGGGCGGCACGTCGGGCGTCGGCGGAGGCACGTCGGGCGTCGGCGGAGGCACGTCGGGCGTCGGCGGAGGCACGTCGGGCG
>JBBAQZ010000038.1:0-14773 GCA_040400045.1 Myxococcaceae bacterium | reverse complement strand
TCGGCGGAGGCACGTCTGGCGTCGGCGGCGGTACGTCTGGCGTCGGCGGCGGCGCGGGCGCAGGTGGGCCGGGCGTCACGTGCGGTCTGTCGACCTGTAACGGCTGCTGCGCGAGCGGCGTCTGTGTCCCGTTCCCGTCGAACGAGCGCTGCGGCATGTCGGGCTCCGAGTGCCGGGCGTGCTCGACGACGCAGACCTGCAGTTCGGGCCAATGCGTCGCGCGGCCTCCCGCCAGCTGTCTGGGCTGCTCGTCGGCAGCGCTCTCACCGTTGATGCTGCTGGCCCTGACGCTGCTGCGCCGCCGAAGGCGATGAGTCAGGTGTGACGGTCGATGCTCACGGCGTGTGGAGGACCCATGCGCGATTCCAGCGCGCTCGACAGCGGCGCGATGGCTGACGCTGGTGGCGCTGCCATCGACGGGGGCCTCGACGCTGGTCCGGTCGACAGCGATGGGGGCTTCGATGCCGGAGTCATCGACTCGGGGGTGAGAGACGCTGGAGCCGCTGATGCCGGCCGGTTCGATGGCGGTCGGCTGGACGCGGAGGGGTCGACGCCGGCCCGCGTCGGCTCGAAATCGTGGACGGCGACGCGGGTCTCTCCGGTGCGGTGTCATTGGCTCTCGACTCGAGCGGAGTCCCGCAAGCGGCGTGGCGAGATGCTGGTTTGGAGTCCTTCCGCTACGGCGTTCGGCGAAGCGCAGGGTGGACGGTCGAGTTCTCGAATGGTCCCGCACAGGGAGGCGTCGGCGTCACCGAGATGAACACCGGCTCGGTGCGAGCCCAGGAGTGCCAGCTGCCCTCGCGACGCAGCGCACGTTCATCAGGGCCGTGTCGAACGACCTGCGGTTGCCGCGCGTAGCTCGAACAGGAACGCAGCCACCCGCCCCGCTACTTGACGGGCTGCACCGGGCGCTGGTCTGCCTCCGACGTGGTCTCAGCCCCAGCGGCGCGAATGCAGTTCCGCCCTGCGGCCTTCGCCGCGTAGAGCGCCTCGTCGGCACGCGCCACCCACGCCTCGAAGGGCTCGTCCTCGAAGCGGGTGGCGACGCCGAACGACGCGGTGCACTTGATGCCGCCAGCGTCGTGCTGTTGCACGGCGTTGCGCAGGCGCTCAGCGGTCTCCATCGCCAGCTGCGTGGTGTGGCCCGGCAGCGCGACGAAGAACTCCTCGCCGCCCCAGCGCACCACCACGTCGCCCTCGCGCAAGACGCTCCGCACGACGTAGCCAGTGGAGGCCAGCACGCGGTCTCCGGCGACGTGGCCCAGCAGGTCGTTGATGCGCTTGAAGTGGTCGAGATCGAAGAGCACGCACGAGAGCGGCGCGCCGCGCACGGCCAACAGCGCGGGGAGGCGCTCTCGGAAGCCGTGGCGGGTCAGGCATCCGGTGAGCGCGTCCTTCTCTCCAAGCTCGACCTGTCGGTGCAGCCAGGCGAAGCGTTCCGAGATGGCCACCACCATCGCCATGACGAAGAAGGCGAAGCCGACGTGTGAGTCGATGCGCAGCGGCAGCAGCGAGAACGTCCACGCGAGCTCCATCACCCCCGTCGCCGCGTACACCGCGAGACCGAGGACGATGGCCTTCGCCCCGCGCTGGTTGCGGCGGAAGGCCTGGACCGTCCAGGCGGTGCACAGGACCAACGTGCCCACGAGGACGAGGACGACGAGCGGCAGGACCGCCCGCTCGTAGAAGGGAAACAGCGGGTGGTGCAGCGTGCTCAAGACGAGGATGAGCAGCGCCAGCGCCGAGAAGCCGACGAGGACTCTGCGGCGCCACGTCACCACCCGGCCGTAGAAGTCCGAGAAGAATTGAACGAACGCGATCGGGAGCAGGGTGAGCGGGACGAACACCAGGTACGCGTTGAAGTCCGCGTTCGACGACACCACGTAGCCGAGCATGTTGATGCCCGCGGTGACGAGGGCGAGCATGGTCGCCAGGAAGGCGAACGACCGGTACTGCCGCTCGCGCATGCGGCCCAGGTAGAGCAACAAGTGGAAGAGGGCGGCGAAGAGGAACAGCGCCACCAGCATCGACACCTTGACGACGCGCGCCTCGGCGGCGTCCCGCACGAGGGCCTCGGGGCCCAGCATCACGCCAGGCGCGATGACGCCGCCGTTGCCGTAGAACGTGCGCAGCCTCAGTGACAGCGTGTTGGGCTCGCTCGCGCGCAGCAGCTCCCGTGGCAGCCGGTAGACCTGGGCTCGGAAGTCCTTCTGCAGCAGCTCGCCGCCGGGGCCGATGACGCCGCGGCCCCCGAGCCGGGTGCCGTTGAGGAACAGCTCGTACGCGTTCGCTGCCGGCGGGATTCGCACGGCGAGGTCCTGCGTCACCTCGGCCACCGAGAACGCCGTCTTGAGCCAGACGATCCCGTCGTACTCGAGGCCCTGGAAGCGGAAGTTCCCCGGCACGCGAACGGGGCTCCAGGCCCCCGCACCGGAGTCGCCTCCTTCATCGCTCAGCCGCGCTTCCCAGGTGCCGTCGAGTGCCGTGACGCCGCTGGGGTCGCTCACCAGCGCGGTTCCGGCCAGGACGATGGCGAGCAGCGCAGTCATCACCCCACCACCTTGAGCGCCATCAACGTCGTCACGAAGACGACCAGGCCCTCGACCACGCCCAGGCCGAGGGCGACTGCGAAGCCCCGGCGCGCGAGGGTGACGCACATCCACGGCAGCGGCAAAGCGAGCAGGGCCTCACCCAGCACCACGAAGGCCGGCGCGCCCAGAAGGAACGGCACATGCTGGTAGTGCCACCAGTCTGCCTTCGCCGCCAGCGCCTCGAAGCCGGGAATGTAGAGCCCTGAGACGAGCGCCATCGCGAAGGGAGACAGCCGGGGCCCCAGCTTCTCGAACAGCCACGCCGCGATGGTGCCGTTGGTGACGAAGATGAGCGCCCAGGAGAACGGCATGTAGAGGGGCGTCGCGAAGACGAAGGGCCCACCCGGGTCGTACACCAGGATGGACGCGTCGATGAGGTACGTGTCGTTGAGCAGCTCGGTGAAGCCCACCGCCACGCCAAAGACGAACAGGCGCACGAAGAAGGGCTCGGGGTGGTTGAGGCAGAACACCAGCAGCATCACCCCCGAGATGACCGCCGATGCCGTCGCAGCCTTCCACCCGAGGGCGTACTTTGCCGAGACCAGGGCGATGCCCAGTGCGACGACGTTCGCGGCGAGGATGAAGCGCCAATCTCGGGGTGAAATGACGACCATGACGCCTTGTCAGCCGGTGATGGACAGCGCGATGAAGTAGGCAGCCCAGATCCACAACCCCGCAGCGACGCCGCGAAGCACCCAGCTCACCAGCCCGCTGGCCTTCACCACCACGCCTGAGACGAGGAGCGGCATGAGGGCGCCGACGAGTGTCTCGCCGACGATGATGTACCAGGGCACGACCCCGAGCCGGTTGCAGTTGTCATAGGTCCACCAGCCGGCGCCATGCGCCAGGGCCTCGAAGGTGGGCACGTAGAGCCCGCTCACCACCGCGGCGACCAGCGAGCCCACGACGAGCCCATGCTTCTGGCTCACCACCCAGCCGAGGAAGCCCATCGAGAGCAGAATGCCCGCCCAGGACAGCGGCATGTACGCAGGGGAGTCGACGATGAACGGACCCCAGGGCGCGTAGTGAAGCGTGTGGGTCTTCGACACCAGCCACCAGTCGGCGGCCAGCTCGGTCAGTCCGGCGGCGATTCCGAAGACCAGCAGGTTCTTCAAGATGTCCCGCCTGCGCCACTGCACGTGCGCGAGGTAGAGCACCGAGGTGAGCGCGACGCAGGCGTAGGCCGACCAGGGGCCGAAGTCGAAGGCGGCGTCGATGCCCGCCCAGAGCAGGCCGAGCGCATTCACCACGAAGAGGAGCCAGTCGTCTTTTGCGATGGGATCGGTGGCCGAAGCAGAAGACGTCACGCGGACGCATCGTGCCCGCACGGCACTTCAGTGTCTCGCAAGGAATGCAGGGCCTGCGAGAGGGAAAACCACGAGGAGGCGCAGGGCTGCGCGGAGCGCTTCCTCGACTTCGGTGAGTCGGCTCGTCCTTTCAGCCCAGACGCAGGTCGGAACGTCACGCACGTTGCAAGCGGGTGTGCGTCAACTGGCCGTCAGAGCGCTGGCGATCTGCTCGAGTCCGGTCACCGCGGTCCCCCAGGCCAACGCCTGCGACATGCAGGTGAACCTCGACCCGAGCTCGGGCCGCCCTCGATGATGATGCGCTGACGGCTACGGCGTCGGTGCTGCAGCGAGCTCGAGTTGGACTTCATTCGTCCGCATGAACCACGGCGTGTACGGAGGATCGTACCGGGCCCAGACCGGCTCGCCGATGGTCTGCAGGCCCGACGCGGTCAGCTGCTTCTTCAGCTGCTCCAGGTGCTCGACGTAGTTCGCCTCTGACCAGGTGCCGGAGTACCGAAGGACGGCGACGGTCCTTGGAGGCACCTCGCGCAATGTCACGCGAGCGTCGTTCGGCACCGGCAGGGTCTTCATCGTCCACGACGACGGCATCGAGAACTGAACGAGCCACTTCGAGCCATTCGCCTGCTGCGTGACGGGCGACGTCATCGCGATGCGTTGGGACTGGGTGACGGGCGCCGTCATGGCGATCTCCTTCTTCGCCGTGTTGCCGCCGAAGATGTACCCGGCGAGGCGGCCGAAGGCCTGGTTGCCGGCTTCTCCGCGGCTCGCTTCGACCTCGGTCTCGGCGACGACGTAACCCGCGTACTGCCGCACCTCGAAGCCGTCGTACTTCTTGAGCACCTCGAACTTCGGAGATTCCGTGGCCATCGCGAGCGCGCTCCAGGTGAGGACGACGAAGACAGAGATTCGAGCCGCCATGCGTCACGAGTAACGCGGCGAACGTGGAGCGCCACCAGCGATCATCTGCCGGTGCCTACCCGAGCCGAGCTGCGCTGGCTCACCGTGGCGACGCGAGGTCACGCACCACGGCCTCGAGCCCGACCGTCACGCGTGCGAGGCGAGCAAAGTCCATCGTCGGGGGAAGGTCGGTAGCCTCGTGGTAGTGCGGGTTTCGGAACGGCGCCGTGTCGGTCACCATCAGGGCCTTGTACCCGGCCCTCCAGTACGGCCCGTGGTCTGACCAGTCGATACCCTTGATGAAGCGCGGCGGGGTCGAGCCCTCCGAAGCGACCGTCGCGCGCGCGCGGAACGTCCCGGCGACCTGGTGGGCCAGGTCTCTGGACTCCGTGTCGGCGACGAAGCCGATGAAGTGCCCGGTCGTCGGGAAGAAGACCGAGAACGGCCAGGGGTAGTGCTGCGTGTCGGGCGCGTCAGTGAAGTAGCCCATCGTCTCGAGCGAGAGCATCGCGCGCACGTCGTCGCCGCGGGCCCTCGCGTTCTTCGCCGAGACGTCGCTGCCCATGGCCGGCGTGCGGAAGTATGGGGGCTCCTCGTTGGTGAAGAAGATGAAGCGCACGGTGCGCGCTTGCGGCGAGGCGTGGAGCGCGCGGGCCAGGGCGAGCGTGACGGCGACTCCCGAGGCGTTGTCGTCGGCGCCCGGCGTTCCCTCGGCCGAGTCGTAGTGAGCGCCGATGATGACGAGCTCTCTCGGAGCGCTCGAACCCGGCAGGTCGGCGATGAGGTTCCTCACCTTTTGGCCCTTCACCTCGTAGGGCTCCGGGGCCACGGCGTAGCCCGCGTCGAGGAGCTCACCTTCCACCCAGCTCGCCGCTGCTTCGAGCTTCTCAGGCGTGTGGCCGAGGTTTCGTTCGCCGAGGTCGACCGCGAGGTGGCTGACGTCAGCCTCGAGGGACTTCGCGAGCGCGGCTTCGTCAGCGGTGAGCGCTGGCGCGGCCCCCGAGAAGGACGCGCCGGGCATCGTCGTCATCTGCGTGAGGCACGAGAAGCCGGAGCCGACCAGCGCGACGCCGACCAGCACGACGAGCCCGCTGCGACGAGCCACCGTCACTTGCTGAACAGCGCCTTGTACAGGGTGTCCACCGTCTTGCCGGAGCTCTCATACAGCTCGGCGTCGCGAAGGTGCGCCTGCGTGCGGGCGTCGAGCTTCTTGTCCTTGCGCACCTTGGCGTCGGCGTCGGCGCTCTTTTCCTGCAGCGCCTGGTAGGCCTTGAGCACCTCGCTCTTGCGCAGAACGGTCGGGTCGTCAGTGACGCGCTTCTCGATGCTGTCGAACTTCGCGCGCCACGCGGGGTAGCCGCCTCCAGACGGAACGGGAGGAGGCGGCGCCTTGGGCGTCTCGGACTCCGCGGCCCTGGCGACCGGCCTGGGGTCTTCCTTCGTCTCTTCCGGAAGCGGCTTGTCGTTCGACTTCACCTCAGGCTTCTTGGCGTCCTCGGTGGGCTTCTTGGCGTCCTCGGTGGTGGGCGTCTTGACGTCCTCGGTGGTGGGCTTCTTGACGTCCTTCGGTCCACCCTTGAGCTGCTCGGCGCTCTTCCTGGCTGCTTCGAGGCTGGTCCTCAACGCATCCTCAGCTGCTTTGATGCTTTCGGCTGGCGCTCCGGCTGCTCGCATCTGTTCGATGCCATTCTTGCCAGCCTCCAACGCCGCCTTCGTGCCTTCGTCGAGGCCATCAGGAATCTCGAGGTCGCTGTCGCCGCTCGAGCTCGAGCTGGCTCCAGGCGTCGAGGCTCCCCGACCGGCGCCAGCGCTCAGGACCGTCGGGATCCGGGCGAGCGTCGAGAGCGCAGAGAGTGCCATCAACACGAGCATGACGATCTTCACCCACCTGGCGACGTTGAAGGACTCGTACCACTTGTACTGGAGGAAGAAGACGAGCGCGGTCGCGACAGCCCCGATGACGATTGGAATGATGAGCAGGAAGGGGAGGCCGACGCGCGCAATCAGCGCGGTGAGGACAATCGACAGTCCATTCGGAATCTGCGTGAGGATGATGACGGTGATGAACTGAAGGAAGAAGTTGGTGCGGCTGCGGGCATCGCACTCGCCCTTGAACACCTTGACGACGAAGAACTCCGTGAGCGGGTGCCAGACGAGGCCCATGACGACCGCCCCGACGACGCCGGCCACGGCGCCGAGGACGAGCACCATGATGGAGCCCGCGATTCCTCCGAGGCTGCCGCCGATGATCGCCGCGATGAACGTCGCGATGAAGGCGACCGCGCCAGCGAACAGCGTTCCGGGGAGTGCCCACGCGATCAGCTCCAGGCGGCCCATCGGGTCGCGCGGCTGCTCCTCGATGCCCTTGCGGATGGTGCCGACGGGGTTCAGCAACATGAGCGGCACATTCGCGAGGTAGTAGGGGACCGCCTTGAGCGCGCCGGCCATGATCTGTGCAGGCGATGCTCCAGCAACCTCGTCGTCACCGCCGCTCTCTGGGCCAGCGCGCGTGGGCTCACGGCTCGCGCCAGCAGGCGCCAGCTTCTGGGCTGCGGGCTTCTTGGCCGGGGGCGGCGCCGACCTGGCCGCGGCCTTCGGAGCAGGCTTCGCAGGCGACTTGCGCTCCGGCTCGGCCGGCTGCGGATCGTCCTGCTCCTCTTCGCTCTCGAGACCGCTGTCGTCTTCGACGACCTTCAGCACCTCGAACTTCCGCTTCGACAGCTGGAAGACGTCGCCCGGCAGAATCTCGGTCGCGTCACCGATGCGCTCGTTGGAGAGCATGGTGCCGTTCGAACTCCCGAGGTCCTTGAGGAACCACGCGCCCTGTTCGCAGAAGACCTCGGCGTGCCGCTTCGACACGCCCATGTCGGCAACCTGGATCTGCGCATCGCCTCCTTCGCGGCCGAAGGTCATGCCCTCTTCGGGGACGGTGATCAGCTTCTGGCTGGCGAGGTCTTTCAGCTGAAGGAACATGTTCATGACCTACCGCACCTCATGCGGTCCTCCCAGCGCTGCGAGCGTGCCGTTCGGCCCGACTGGAAGGGGGTTGACGATGGGAACGCGGGTTGCCGTTCGTCGATGCGGCGTCGTTCCGATCCGTGCGCGCCCGAAGTGCGCTCACGGTGGCCCCTCGAACGGACTGGGACATGCTGCTTGATCGTCTCTGCACGGCCGTTCAGTCTACGCCACCATGACGGCCCCCCAGCTGCCCATCGACTTCTCCGCCTCAGCGCAGGTGCCGGTGCACGACGCGCTCGCCCCGTTTCATCCGGTCGTCCGCGCGTGGTTTCAGCAGACGCTGGGTGAGCCCACTGAGCCGCAGCTTCGGGGCTGGCCGCTCATCCGTGCGCACCGTGACGTGCTCATCGCGGCGCCGACCGGCTCGGGCAAGACGCTCACCGCGTTCCTCGCGTGCCTCGACGAGCTGTTCAAGCTCGCAGCCGACGGGAAGCTGACCGACCAGACGCACGTGCTGTACGTCTCTCCGCTCAAGGCGCTGGGCAACGACGTGCAGAAGAACCTGCTCGAGCCGCTCGCGCAGCTGAAGGAGCGCGCGAAGGACGCCGGCGTCGAGCTGCCCGAAATTCGCGTGATGGTGCGCTCGGGAGACACCAGCCCGACGGAGCGGGCCCAGATGGTGAAGAAGCCGCCGCACATTCTCATCACCACGCCCGAGTCGCTGTACCTCTACCTCACCGCCGACAAGTCCCGCGCGACGCTGGCTTCGGTGCGCACCGTGGTGGTGGACGAGATTCACGCGCTGGCCCGCGACAAGCGCGGCTCGCACTTCGCGCTGTCGATGGAGCGCCTCAAGTCGTTCATCACCCGCAAGGATCCGACGGCTCGGCTCCAGTGCATCGGCCTGTCGGCGACCACGCGTCCGCTCGAGCGGCTCGCGCAGTTTCTCGTGGGGAACTCCGAAGCGCCGTGTGAGCTGGTGCAGGTCGGTCACGTTCGACCATGGGAGCTGTCCCTCGAGACGCCGGAAGAAGAGCTCGGCGCCGTGCCGACGCACGAGATGTGGGGACAGGTCTACGACCGGCTCGTCGCGTTGTCGGCGTCTCATCGCACGATGCTCATCTTCACCAACACGCGGCGCCTGTCGGAGCGGCTCGCGCACGATCTCGGCGAGCGCATGGGCCACGAGCACGTGCGCGCGCACCACGGCTCGATGGCGAAGGAGCTGCGGCTCTCGGCCGAAGCGCTCCTCAAGTCCGGCAAGCTGAAGGTGATGGTGGCGACCGCGTCGCTCGAGCTCGGCATCGACGTCGGCTCCATCGATCTGGTGGTGCAGCTCGGCAGCCCGCGAAACATCGCCGTGATGTTGCAGCGCCTCGGTCGCTCCGGACATCACAAGTCGGCCATCTCGAAGGGCATCCTGTACGCGATGACGCGTGACGAGCTCGTCGAGAGCACCGCGCTCCTTCGTGCGATTCGTGAAGGGCAGCTCGACGCCGTGCGGCTGCCTGACGCGCCGCTCGACGTCCTCGCGCAGCAGCTCGTCGCCGAGATCGCCGCCGAGGAGTGGGACGAGCGCGCGCTCTACGACGTCTTCCGCAAGGCGATGCCGTACCGCGCGTTGACGCTGGAGGACTACGAGAAGGTGCTGCACCTCGTGTCCGAAGGCGTGTCGACGAACCGCGGGCGTTCTCGCGTGCACGTGCACCGCGATCGCGTGAACGGAAAGCTCAAGCCCCGAAAGGGTGCGCGGCTCATGGCGCTCCAGAACGGCGGCGCGATCCCCGACCTCTTCAGTTACCCCGTCATCGTCGAGCCCGAAGAGAAGGTGGTGGGCACCGTCGACGAAGACTTCGCCATCGATTCACGCGCGGGTGACGTCTTCGTCCTCGGCAGCACTTCGTGGCGCGTGCGGCGCGTCTTCGACGGCGCGGTGAGAGTCGAGAACGCGCATGGGCAGGCACCGAACGTTCCGTTCTGGCGAGGGGAAGCGCCGGGCCGGACCGACGAGCTGTCCTTCGAGGTCGGTCGGTTGCGCGAAGACGTCTTGAAGCGCGACGACGCGGCGGGGTGGCTCGAAGAGGAATTGAAAGTGCCCGCGCACGCGGCCGAGTTGCTGGTGCGCTACCTGCGGGTCGCGAAGGCTGCGCTCACCGAAATGCCGTCGACCACGTGCCTCGTGGCGGAGCGGTTCTTCGACGAAGCCGGCGGCATGCAGCTCATCATTCACGCCCCGTTCGGAGCCCGCATCAACCGCGCGTGGGGCATGGCCCTGCGCAAGAGCTTCTGTCGGGCGTTCGACTTCGAACTGCAGGCCGCGGCGAGTGACGACGCGATTTTGTTGTCGCTGGGTGAGCAGCACAGCTTCCCGTTGATCGACATCTTCGACTTCGTCTCTCCGGGGAACGCCGAGAAGGTGCTGACGCAGGCGGTGCTCCAGGCGCCGGTGTTCGGTGCGCGGTTTCGGTGGGCGGCCGGTCGTGCGTTGACGTTGTCGCGGTTGCAGAACGGGAAACGCGTGCCGCCGCCGATTCAACGCGCGCGCGCCGAAGATCTCATCGCGGCGGTGTTCCCCGAGCAGATCGGCTGTCAGGACAACCACGGTGGGGCCGATCTCGATCCTCCCGATCATCCCCTCGTCACCGAGACGATGAAGGACTGCCTCCGCGACTTCATGGACATCGATGGGCTCGTCACCGTGCTCAAGGGCATGCGCGATGGGCGCATCACGAAAGTCGCCGTCGACCTGCCCGAGCCGAGCGTGCTCTCGCACCAGATGCTGAACTCGGCGCCGTACACGTTCCTCGACGACGCGCCGCTGGAAGAGCGCCGGGCTCGCGCAGTGTCCGTCCGCCGCACGCTGCCGTCGACCGACGAAGCCGCGTTCGGAGCGCTCGATCAGTCGGCAATCGATCAGGTGCGAGAGGACGCGAAGCCGGTCATTCGCGACGCCGAAGAACTCCACGACGCGCTGCTGCAGCTCGGCGTGATGCCGGACGATCAGCACGACGTCGTCGCGTGGAACGAGACGCTCGAGACGGGCCTGGTGTCGCTCGCCACGGAGCGCAGGGCCGGGGTCTTCGAGGTCCAGGGACGCCGCTTTCTTTTCGCGGCAGAGCGCGTTCCGCTCGTGCAGGCGCTGTTCCCCGAGGCGCAGCTCCCGCTCGCGCCTTTGGCGGGGGATGCACCGGTCGATCGTGAGCACGCGGCGCGGCAGGTCGTTCGTGGCTGGATGGAAGTGCTCGGGCCGTCGACTCCGACCGAGGTGATGGAGCGCCTGTTGATCGGCCGCTACGACGTCGAAGGCTCACTCACGCGCATCGAGGCGCAGGGCCAGGTGCTGCGTGGCGCGTTTCGTCCGGGTCGCGCGCCCGAGGCTGAGGTGGAGTGGTGCGATCGCCGGCTGCTTCAGCGCATTCATCGCCTCACGGTGGGCCGGCTGCGTCGCGACATCGAGCCGCTCTCGCAGCAGGACTTCATGCGCTTCCTCTTCCGCTGGCAGCAGGTCGGCCCGCACGCGACGGCGCGAGGTCCACGCGGGCTCGTCACCGTCGTCGGCCGGCTCGAAGGGCTCGAGCTGCCCGCCGCTGCGTGGGAGCGAGACATCTTCCCCTCGCGCATGAAGCAGTACGTGTCCGAGTGGCTCGACCAGGCGTGCTTCGGCGGTGAAGTCGCCTGGGGCCGGCTGACGTTGCGGGAGCCGAAGCCGGTGGGCCCGCGCCGGGGCGATCAATCGGGCCTCGTCGGCAACGAACTCGTGCAGGCGACGAAGCGTCCGGGTCTCACGCGCGCGGCGTCGCTCACCTTCGTGCACCGGCAGCACCTCGACTGGCTGTTGAGTGCGGCACGCCCCGATGAAGTGCGGCTGGCCGATGGCCCGAAGCCGTGGCCCGACGATTTGTCGCAAGCCGCGCGCGACGTGCTCGGCGTGATGGAGCGACGAGGCGCCTCGTTCTTCGCCGAGCTCCACGCCGGTACACGCCGCCTGCCGAACGAGGTCGAAGACGCGCTGTGGGAATTGCTCGCGCGTGGCCTCATCAGCGCCGACGCGGTGCAGAACCTCCGCGTGCTCCAGTCGCCGAAGTTGAAGCGCCTGCAGCGTGCGCAGCGCCGTGGCGGCCCGGGCCGGTGGACGTTGTTGTCCGTGCTCGAACGCCCGGAGCCCGATGAGGTGACCGAGCGCCTCGCGATGTTGTTCCTTCGCCGATGGGGCATCGTCTTCCGCGACCTCGTGGTGCGTGAGCCGCTGTGTCCGCCGTGGCGCGAGCTGCTGACCGTGTACCGGCGCCTCGAGACGCGCGGTGAGCTGCGCGGAGGACGCTTCCTTCACGGCTTCGCAGGCGAGCAGTTCGCGTTGCCTGAGGCGGTCGATCTCGCGCGCTCCACGCGGCGGCTGCCGAAGACCGGCGAGGCCATCACCGTCTCGGCGGTCGACCCGCTCAACCTCACCGGCGTCGTGACGGCAGGTCCACGCGTGCCTGCGGTGCTCGGCTCGGTGGTGCGCTACGTCGACGGCGTGCCCGAAGACGTGGACCGCGCGGTGAGCACACCGGCGGGATGACTCGCGTTGCTCAAGTCCATCGGCTCGCCTGACTTCTACACGCAGGTCGCGAAGCTCGACCCGAAGCACGCGTCGCGGTGGAAGACGATGGTCGAGGTGCAGCGCCGCGTTCAGAAGGCCGCGCCTGGCTATCGATCCGACGCTGCGCGGACGTACAGCGAGTCGAATCGCGAGACACTCCATCAGGTGACGCTCAAGCTGCTCGAGCGTGAGAAGCCGGGCGACAACGTGTACTGACAATTCGTCGAGCTGCACCCGGCGCTGTTCACTGAGAACGGTACGTGGAAGCGCGCGGCGGACGATCAAGCTGCGATTCTGCTGCACACCGACCCTCGGATGCTCTTCGGCAGAGACAACCCGCTGCTGCTCGCCGAAGGCCTCGTGACGCAACCGCGCTGGGCGGCGCTGGTGAAAGAGGCAGCCGATGAAACCCGCGCGTCCCGCAAGAAGCAGGCGCTGCCAGTGACGAAGCCGCCGAAGCACGGTTGGCTGGGCTGATCAGGAAATCTCGGTCGCGCCGGTCAGCGGGGCGGTGAGACACTCGTCGCTGCCGGCATGATCGCCTTCACCGACGTGCACTACCGAGAGACCGACGCGACCGCCGCGTGCGTAGTAGCCGACCGGGTCGACGCCGAGCTCCCGACCGCCGAGTGGACCGCGCGTCTCTCGCCCATCGCGCCGTACGAGCCCGGAGCCTTCTACAAGCGTGAGCTCCCGTGTCTGCTCGAGGTGCTCCGTCGAGCGCCGCCGCTCACCCATGTCGTCATCGATGGCTACGTGTTCCTCGACGCGAATCGAACGCCCGGCCTGGGCGCGCGGCTGTACGACGCGCTGGGTGGGAAGACCGCCGTGCTCGGGCTGGCGAAGACCTCGTACCAGGGCTCGTTGATGTCGACGGCGATCGCGCGACCGGGTTCGACGAAGCCGCTGTACCTGACGAGCATCGGCATCGACGACGCCGAAGCCGTCGCGCTCGTCAGTCAGCTCCACGGCGCCCATCGCCTGCCGACACTCGTCAAGCGCGTCGACTCGCTGGCGCGTGGACGTTAGGAATGCGGGGTGACGACCGTGGAACCGACGACCACCGAGCGCTCGCCTCTGTGGATGGTGAGCCAGGCACCAGCGCTCAACGAGCTGGTGATGGCGCTCAAGCGCGCGCGGCTCGAACTCGAGAACGGGACGCAGAGCGGAAAGCTCGTCTTCTCGAGAGCCGCGCTGGCGAAGGCGCGGGCCGAGTTCGGCGCGATGATTCGCCGTGGAGAGCAGGACCTGCACGCGCTCGCCGGGCTGTTGGCTCAGGCGCTGCTCGGGGCGTACGCGCTGCGTAGCTCGGCCATCGGGGAGATCGAGCGCACCCGTGAGCGCTTCACCATCACCGTCGACGTGTCGGAAGACGAGGTCGCGAGCTCGACCGACCTCGACCTCGGCACGCGCATTCTGGCCCGCCTCGCCATCGCCGACCACCGTGGGTGGTTGCGGGCGTCCCTCGTCTCGAACGTCGTGGAGTACGAGCCCACCGAGCCGACGCCGCTGAACGTCTACCGCATCCTCACGCGCATCAAGGCCGAGGAAGAAATCTGGAACAAGGTCGTCGACGAGCTCTTCGATCTCGACTCCATCGTGCTGCGCGACAAACAACTGCAGCACTTGAGCCGGTACGTGAAGGACGTGTTCGGCATCAAGGTGGTGGTGGGCTCTGAAGAAGACGCGTACCGGGTGCAGAGCCGGCTGACCGAGCTGTCGTTCTCGTCGGAGCAGCTCGCCGCAAGGAAGCTCCCGACCGATGCGAGCTTCAGCCGGCTCGAGTTCGTCGAGAGCAAGGACTACCTGCAGCGGCCCTCACGGAAGCAGTCGGGCTGGTCGGCGATGAAGTCGGTGGTGCACTGGGCAGGTCGCACGTTCGAGATTCAGGTGCAGCCGTTGTCGAACTTCCTGCACGAGCGGGAGCGGCTGACCAGAGAGAGTCACGCGAGCTTCAAGGGCACTCGTGAGCGCGTGCGAGATGAGGTCGCGCAGCGGTTGCCGTTGTTCGGGTTCTACCGGGCGCTGTTGCGGTGGTTGTTCCTCGATCCGTCGTCAGAGGCGCCGCGGCAGGAAGGCGTCGACATCGTGTTGGTGGACTGACGCCAGATCAGCGCTGGGCGAGGACGGCGTCTGCCGGAATCAGCTGGCCTGCGTCGGCTTCAGCGTTCGAAGCATCAGTCTCCGCCCACCGAGCCTCTGCGAGGTCCCAGCCGTCCGCGTCACTGTCGCCAACGCCTCGCAGGACCACGTCGACGTCGCTCCCTCAGGCAGCACTTGTTCGAGTACCACGGTGTTGCCCACCACTTTGCCCTTCACGACTCTCATGACGTTCAGTGTGCAGCACGCGCTCACCTCGGGGCAACTCCTCGGCGACCGGGATGTCGTTGCTCAGCGAAAATGTCCGCTCAACTGCTCAGCGAATATGTCCGCAG
>JBBAQZ010000037.1:0-83155 GCA_040400045.1 Myxococcaceae bacterium | reverse complement strand
GCACGGGCGGCGGCTCGTCCGGCACCGGCGGCGGCTCGTCCGGCACCGGCGGCGGTTCGTCCGGCACGGGCGGCGGCGGCGCGTCGTCGAGCAACCCGGTTGGCTCCGCCTGCAGCAGCGGTTCGCAGTGTGAAGGCAGCGCGGTGAACCGTCGCTGCAACCCGACCTGGAGCGGCGTGCCACCATGGCCGGGTGGCTACTGCAGCATCGGCAGCTGCACGACGACGGGCGCGGCCGCCTGCCCTGCGGGGAGCTCGTGCGCGCTCTACTCGGGCTCACCCAACCACTGCCTGCAGAACTGCGACTTCGCGACGCAGACGGGATGCCGCACGGGGTACCTGTGCGAGCGCGGCATCGTCGATGGCTTCTACCAGGGCGTTTGTTACCCCCGATGCTCGATGAACAGCCATTGCGGGGGCACGGGCCGGTGCGACACGGCAACGGGCTCGTGCTGCGGAAACTCTGGCTTCAAGTGCTGCTCGACCGGAGCTGCTTGCGCACCTGGCCAGGGAACCTGTCGTGCGGACCTCGGGAACTACTGCGGGTGAGCGAGCCTGCGACTGACCAAGCCCACGCGCACCTCGACGCTCTCGGGCGTCGGGTTCGGGCCCTGCGCGAGACGATGCGCCTGACGCAAGACGCGTTTGCCCAGCGCTGTGGCATCTCGGTGAGCTTTGCGTCGCTGCTCGAGCGCGGGCACCGCAGCCCTTCGTACGAGACGCTCATCGCCATCGCGCGCGCCCTCGAAGTACCCGTGTCGGAGCTCTTCCGCGACGGCCCGACGTTCGCCTCGGATGATCCCTCTCACGTGCGGCTGCTCGACTTCGCGCGAAAGGCGCAGCTCACCCGTTCGCAGGTCGATCGCGTCATCGCGGTCGGCCACGCGATGTTCGGGCTGGAGCCGGACACGCGCAGAGCGGGGCGGGTCGCGGGGTGCTCCGAAGAGGGCTGCGATCGACCGGTGTTGGCGCGCGGACTCTGCGGGCCGCACTACCACCGGGCGCGGCGGGCACGGCTCGGCGAAGAGTGAGGGGTCTCTGAAGGTCGAGCGCAGGCTCAGCACCGCGCAAGGCTTGGGCTCCGACTGAAGGTGGTGAGCTGCACTCTGACCCCGCTCGTCTACTTCCTGGGTGGAAGCCGGTGCGGCGCGACCGACGGACGGGCACCGGGCGTCGCGGGCCGCGCGGGTGGTGCGGTACCCGGTCTGCGAGTCACCGGCGCTTGCGGGTAGGCCTTGATGTTGGTGCCCTCCCCGTCGCCCGGCTCGGCGTCACCCTCTGCCATCAGCGCCTCATCGACCTCGACGCTCCCGTCGCCACCAACCGCCTCGTCGTCACCGGTCTGTGAGCTGGGCTCGGGAGACCTCTTCGCCAGCAGCGGGTTCCGGGTCGGCGGTGGGGTGGCGTCATCCTTCGAGGCGGCCTTCGGCGCAGCGGCTTGCGATGGACGAGCCGGCGGCGGCGCGACGGGCTTCGGTCCCCCTGGCACCTGAACTTGAGCGCTGCCTTTCGCGGGCGCGCCTTTCTCCGCCAGCTTGCGGTTCGCCTCGTCCTGCAGCTTCTGCTCGAACGCGTGGTAGTCGTCGGCCCACCCCTCGGGATCGGGCAGGTGCTTCTCGCGGTGCTTGAGCGACGGCGCCCAGTGCGTGGTGATGTTCTCTCCGACTCCGTGAATCAACGGCGGGGGCGGCAGGCCATACGTCGCGGGGTCGAAGAACTTCTCGTTGAGATCGGTGAAGCCGTACGCGCGGGCCTTCGCCAGGAAGGTGGGCAGAATGCCGGTCGGCGCGTGGTAGCCGAGCACGTTGCCTTCGCTGTCCTTGGTGACGGGGATGTAGAGCCACAGATCCTGCGTGCGGTAGTCGCCCTTCTCGTTGAGGGGCAACACCTCGCTGACCGCGATCGTCTTGCGCGAGCCGTCCTGCAGCCGCTCACAGCAGACGACGAAGTTGATGGCGGCGGCCACCTGGGCGCGCACGGCGACCATCGGCAGCTCGACCGCGCTCATCAGACACAACGACTCGATACGGCGCAGCGACTCGGTCGGCGTGTTGGCGTGCGTCGTCGCCATCGAGCCGCCGTGGCCCGTGTTCATCGCCTGCATCAGGTCGAAGGCTTCACCGCCTCGAACTTCGCCGACGATGATGCGATCGGGCCGCAACCGAAGGGCCGACTGGAGCAGGTGCCCCATGTTGACCTCGCCCTTGCCGAACTTGTCGGGCGGACGGGACTCGAAGGGCACCAGGTGCTCCTGGTTGAGCTGGAGCTCGGCCGAGTCCTCGATGGTGAGGATGCGCTCGTCGTCGGGGATGAGGCCCGAGAGGATGTTGAGGAGCGTCGTCTTGCCCGAGCCCGTACCGCCCGAGACGAGCATGTTCAGCTTCACGCGCACGGCCGCTTCGATGACGCGCACCATCGCCGGCGTGATCGAGCCGAACCGCACGAGGTGATCGGGCGTCAGCTTGTCGCGGAAGAACTTGCGAATGGAGATCGTCGTGCCCTTGCGCGCGATCGGCGGGAGTACGACGTGAATGCGACTGCCGTCAGGCAGGCGGGCGTCGAGGCGTGGGCGGTCTTCCGACAGCGGGCGGCCGACGTACTGGGCCATGTTGCGCGCGGCGCCGAGCAGCCCCTCTTCGGTGAAGGTCGCGTCAGTCTTGTAGAGGCGCCCTTTGCGCTCGATCCACACGTCCTTCTCGCCGTTGATCATGATCTCCGAGACCGTCTCGTCGTCGAGGTACTGCACGACGGGCTTCAAGAAGGCGCGGAGTGACTCCTGAAACATCGACATGCCGGACACACTAGCCCGGTCGATGAGTCAGTGGCGAAGCTGTGCGAGCGTTCTAACGTGAGCGCATGGCCAGCCGCCGACCTGCCCGATCGCCGAAGAAGAAGCCCGCCGCTACGCCGAGCCCTGAGCCTGACGAGCCGCAGCTCGAGAAGGGTGAGGGCGAAGGCGCCGAGCAACCGCTGCCGAAGAACACCCTGCCCTTCGAGATCGACCCGAAGAAGGTCGAGGACTCGCTCAAGAAGTTCCGCGACCAGCTGGTGCAGCTGACCAAGAAGGGCCGCTACACGAAGGTGCGGTTCAAGTTCCGCGGCAAACAGCTGTTGCCCGATCTCCCCCTCGCGGCGGTCGTCGCCGTCGAAGGCGCCACGTTCTACTGGACCGGCCTGTTGCGGCTGCTGGTGTTCAACCTCGCCGGGCGCGCGGTCATCGAGGTCGAGTTGGTGAACGACTCCGAGAAGCGCATCACCACGGGCAAAGAGGCGCTGCTCTCGGGCGATCTCGACGAAGCGCTCAAGGCCTTCCGGGAGGCGCTCGACATGGACCCCGAGAACGCCATCGTGCACCTCAACCTGGGCGTCGCGTACAAGCTCAAGGGCCAGCGAGAGGTCGCGCGCCTGGCGTTGCAGAAGGCGAAGAAGCTCGACGCGCACGGGCCGACCGGCATGGAGGCTGATCGTCTGCTCACCGCACTGGGCCCCGCGGGCTCGTAGCCCCGGGAAGACATGCAGGCCACTGCGCAGCGGGATAAGGACCGAGCGCGCATGGCCGCTCCACGAAAAGCCAGCATCGGCTTCATCTTCGTCACGCTCTTCCTCGACATCCTCGGCATCGGGCTGCTGATCCCCATCGTGCCGAAGCTGGTGAAGACCTTCGCGGAGCAGGCGCTGACGGGCTCTGGCGACCTCCTCATGGAGCTGCTCCCGCACGACGGCGCGACGCCACAGGAGCTCGCCTCGAAGTGGTACGGCTGGCTCATCGCCTCGTACGCCGCGATGCAGTTCATCTTCTCGCCCATCATCGGCGGCCTGTCCGATCGTTACGGCCGGCGAAAGGTGCTGCTGCTGTCGAACTTCGGCCAGGGCCTCGCGTACGTGACGATGGCGTTCGCGCCCTCACTGGGCTGGCTGTTCATCAGCCGCCTCGTCGCGGGCGTCACCGGCGCCAGCATCGGCACGGCCACCGCCTACATCGCCGACGTGACGCCGCCCGAGAAGCGCGCGCAGAGCTTCGGCCTCGTGGGCATCGCGTTCGGGCTCGGCTTCATCTTCGGGCCGCTGATGGGCGGGCTGCTGGGCGGGTGGATTCTTCGCCTGCCTTTCTTCGTGGCTGCCGCCATCACCCTGGCGAACGCGGCGTGGGGCTTCTTCGTGCTGCCCGAGAGCCTCAGCGAAGACAACCGACGGCCCTTCGAGTTGGCGCGGGCGAACCCGTTCGGCACGCTCTCGGCGCTCGGCCGCTACCCGCTCGTGTGGGCGATGACGGCGACCGCGTTCCTCTTCAACCTCGGGCAGCGTGCGCTCGAGACGACGTGGGTGCTGGCGACGGAGTATCGCTACGGGTGGGAGCCGAAGGACGCCGGCATCTCGCTGGCGGCGGTCGGCGTCGGAGCCGCCATCGTTCAGGGCGGCGTCGTGCGCAGGGTGGTGCCGAGGTTCGGCGAGCGCCGCGTCTTTCTCTTCGCAGGGCTCATCGGCATGGCGGCCTTCATCGGCTATGGCCTCGCACCGACGGGGCTCGTCGCGTACCTCATCATTCCCTTCGGAGCCCTCGGTGGCATGGCGGGCCCGGCCGTCCAGGCGCTGCTGTCACGCGCCGTTCCCGCCAGGGAGCAGGGCATGCTGCAGGGGGGCCTCGTCAGCCTCACCGCGCTCACCCAGGTGATCGGCCCTCCGCTCGCCACCGGCATGTTCGGCTTCTTCATCAGCGCCCAGGCCCCGTTCCAGCTGCCCGGCATTTCGTTCTTCTTCGGCGCCGCGTGCATGGCCATGGGGCTGCTGTTCGCGTTGAGGGCGTTCGCGAAGTACCCCGACGTGAAGCCACCGATCGCCGTCGTCGCGGGCTGATTACTTCGAGATCGGCGTCTCGGCTTCGCCGGCGCCGCGCTCTTCCTGGTGCTGCTTGGGGTTGGTGCCCCACGTGAAGTCGGCGGGCACCTTGCCTCCGCCGCGCTGCTCGCTCCCGGTGCCCCACTCGGTGTCCTGGTGAACGATGTCGGTGGTGGGACGGCCCTTGAAGGGCACGGGCAGCTTCTTCGGATCGCTCAGCTTCTTCGATGAACCCATGCCCCAGGTCCTAGCGACACTGCTCGCAGAAGGCTACGCCGACGTCGCCTCCACGGGTCCGGTCTTGACGACGCGCCGGTTCGAGGCACGGGGAAGCCGGCGCAGACGGGGGCGAGCTCGTGGCAGACTTCGCCGGGTGCGCGCCTCGACGGGTCGGATCCACGCGTTCGACTGGCTGCGCGGCGTCGCCGTGGTGGTGATGATTCAGACGCACTCGTTGGTGCTGCTGCAGAAGGGCCTCGAGAAGGACACGTTCTTCTCGTGGCTGGTGCGCGTCGACGGGCTGGTCGCGCCGTCGTTCATCTTCTCGTCGGGGTTCGCCCTGGCGCTGGTGCAGGTGCGAGCAGCGCTGGCGGGAGGCTCACGAAAGGCCCAGGCCCTCAAGACGCTCAAGCGCATCGGCGAGGTGCTGCTGGTCGCCTCGCTCGTCAACACCATCTGGTTCCATGCGTGGCGTGAGCCGAAGTGGCTCCTGCGCCTCGACATTCTCCACTGCATCGGGCTCGCGCTGCTGAGCGCCCTGCCCTTCCTCGTCGGTCTCGCCAGCCGGCCGCAGGTGCTGCGCTGGGTCATGCTGGGCCTGGCGGCGCTCGTCTTCGGGTTCTCTCCGCTGACCGAGAACGTCACCGGCCTCGCGAGCATCTTCGTGAACACCCGCGTTGGGGCGCTCGACGACTCGCTGGGCACCACCTTCGCCCTCTTTCCATGGGCCGGGTACGTCTTCCTCGGCGCGTCGTTCGGCGCGACCGTCGGCATGATGCAGAAGGAAACCCAGCTGTGGCGCTGGCTGGGCCTGCTCTGGCTCTTCGGCGCCGCCCTGTGGGCAACCGACGGCTTCTGGCGCGACGTCTACCCGGCACACCACTTCTGGGAGACGAACCCCGCGAACGCAGCCCAGCGGTGGACACTGGTGCTCTCGGTGATCGCAGTGTTCCGCGTCATCGAAGTGCGCGTGCCAACCTCACCCAGGTCGAGGCTGGCGGCGCTCATCGGCACCTTCGGAGCGTCGTCGCTCTCGGCCTACTTCTTCCACGAGATGCTGCTGTACGAGCACCACGTGGGCATCTTCACCAGGCTCTTCCGCGAACGCTGCGACTGGGTGACGTACTGGCCCGTGCTCGCGGCGCTCGTGTTTTCGACCTGGCTCTGCGTGAAGGCCTGGGAACGAATCGACCCCAGGCTCCGCGGCCTCTTGTCGAAGCACCGACCCGCCGTCACTTCGTAGGCAGCACGGCCTCGACCTGCTTGCGCACCTCGGCGCTCATCGGCTCGGCCTTCGAGGGCAGATGCGCGACGACCTTGCCGTCGGTGGCGACGAGGAACTTGTTGAAGTTCCAATTCACCTCGCCACCGTTCTCCTTCAGTCCCTGGAGGTGCTTGTACAGCGGGTGCGCGGCGTCGCCCTTGACGGCGACCTTCGCGAACAACGGGAACGTCGTCTTGTACTTGAGGTCGCAGAACGACTTCACCTCGGCGTTGGTCCCGGGCTCCTGGCCACCGAAGTCGTTCGACGGGAACGCGAGCACCTCGAAGCCCTTCGCCTTGTAGGCCTGGTAGAGCTCTTCGAGTCCCTTGTACTGAGGCGTGTAGCCGCACTGCGAGGCGGTGTTGACGATGAGCAGCGCCTTGCCCTTGTACTGCGAGAGCGAGACGTCCTTGCCGTCGATGGTCTGCACTTGAAGATCGTAGAGGCTCATGGGGGCTCCGGAGAGAGAGAGGGACAGCGCGAGGGTCATCAGCATGGCGGCACACCTAACCACCCACGCCCGTCACTGCCACCAGTCTTCGCGACGTCGAGCCACAGACTCAGCCCAGCTCCTTCACGAACCGATCGAAGCGCTCCTTGTTCAACGCCTTGTGGAAGGCGTCTTCCCCCGAGATCTTCCCGGCCTCGGCGAGCTTGAACAGCACGTCATCCATCGCCTGCATGCCGAGCTGTTTGCCCGATTGGATGATCGAGTGGAGCATCGGAGTGTTGCCTTCGCGGATCACGTTGGGGAGACCAGGCGTCTTGAGCAGAATCTCGTGAACGGCCATGCGACCGCGGCCGTCGGGCGTGCGGAGCAGGAGCTGGGACACGACGGCCGCGAGCGACTCGGACAACATCGTGCGCACCTGCTGCTGTTGGTCGGTCGGGAAGGCGTCGATGACTCGATCGATCGTCTTCGGCGCGCTGTTGGTGTGAAGGGTCCCGAACACCAGCACGCCCATCTCGGCGGCGGTGATGGCGAGCGCGATCGTCTCCATGTCTCGCATTTCGCCGACCAGGATGACGCCGGGGTCCTGGCGGATCGCGCTGCGCAGCGCGTTCGCGAAGCTCTTGGTGTCGTTGCCCACCTCGCGCTGGCTCAACGTGCACTTCTTGTTCTGGTGGACGAACTCGACCGGGTCTTCGATGGTGACGATGTGCTTGGCGTGTTTCGTGTTGATGAGGTCGACGATGGCCGCGAGCGTCGTCGACTTGCCCGAGCCGGTGGGGCCCGTCACCAGTACCAGCCCCTGCTCGAGATCGGCCAGCGCCGAGAGCGCGGCTGGAGCCTTGAGGTCTTCGAGCGACCGGATCTTCTCGGGAATGATGCGGAAGACCGCCGCGGCGCCGCGCTCCTGGTTGTAGTAGTTCGCGCGAAACCGGGCGACGCCGGCCAGCGCGTACGCGAAGTCGAGGTCGAGGTTGGTGGTGTAGTGATCCCACTGCTTCTCGTTCGCGAGCTCCTTCAAGTGGGCACGCAGCGACTCGTCGGTGAAGTTGGGCCACCCACCGATGGGCTTCACGCCGCCGTGTTGGCGCATGTGGGGCTGCATGCCGGCGGCGAGGTGCAGGTCGCTGCCGCCCTGATCTTTGAGCAACTTGAAGAGCGAGTCGAGTCGGGCCATGGCGTGTTCTTCAGGCGAAGCGCTTGGGGTCTTCTGCGTGGCGGCGGGCTTCGGCTTTCGTCACCTGGCCGCTCTTGACGAGGTCGTGCAGCGAGTCGTCGAGCAGACACATGCCGTCGGTGCGCGCGGTCTGCATCACGCTGCGAATCTGGAAGGTCTTCTCTTCGCGGATCAGGTTCGAGACCGACGGCTTCACGTACAGGATCTCGAGCGCAGGGATCCGCCGCGTCCCGTCGGCAGAGAGCACGAGCCGCTGGGAGACGATCGCGCGCAACGACTCGGAGACCATCGCCCGAATCTGCGACTGCTGCTTGGGCGGGAACACGTCGAGGATCCGGTTGATGGTGCGCACGGCGTTGTTGGTGTGCAGCGTGCCCATCACGAGGTGGCCCGTCTCGGCCGCCGAGATGGCGAGCTGGATCGTCTCGAGATCGCGCAGCTCACCGATGGCGATGATGTCGGGGTCTTCACGAAGCGCGGCACGCAAGGCGTTGGCGAAGCTCAAGGTGTGCTTGTTCGCCTGACGTTGGTTCACCATGCAGTTCTGCGGCGTGTGCACGTACTCGATGGGGTCTTCGACGGTGATGATGTGGTCGGTGCGCGTGGCGTTGAGCAGGCTCACGAGCGCCGCGAGCGTCGACGACTTGCCGCTCCCCGCCGGGCCCGTCACCAGCACCAGGCCTTGATGGTAGTCGGTCAACTTCGCGAGGCTGGCTGGCAGCCCAAGGCTCTCGAGCGTCGGCGGCTGCGGGGGAATGGTGCGGAACACCGCGTCCCACCCACGCTGCTGCTTGTAGAAGCTCGCGCGAAAGCGACCGACCCCGGGGAGCGCGAGGGCCACGTCGAAGTCCCAGTTTTCGTCGAGGAGCTTTCGCTGCGCAGGCTCGAGCGCGTCTTTGAGGATCGACTCGACCGACTGGGCATCGAGGACGCCTGTCCTGAGCTCCTTGAGCTGGCCATTCACGCGCATCTGCAACGGCGCGCCGCCGTGGACGTGCACGTCGCTCGCCTTGGCCTCGACGGCCTTGATGAGGATCTGGTCGAGCGTGGGGAGCTTGGAGTTCGTCGCGCCACGGGCGGGCTGAACCGCAGGGCCAGCCGCCGCAGGTGCCGCTGGTGCCGGAGCTGGCGCCGTTGGTGCCAATGGCCTCGCCGAGACGGGCGCAGCCGCTGGAACCGACGCATCGGGAGCTGACGGCGCCGGGGCGCCCCCACCCAGCCTGGCGATGTACTGCGCCTGCGCTTGAGCGAGCCACTTCGCCTGTTCAGCGCTGATGAACTTGAACTCCTGCAGCAGCGAGCTCAAGGGCTTCGGGTCAGACGCCTGGCGCTGAGAAACCGCGGAGAGCTGCTCCTGGCTGATGAGCTTGTAGTGAATGGCGATTCGACCGAGCAACGCGTCTTCTTGACTCTGCATGCGATCCCCAGTCTAGCCCGCCGCGCGAGGGAGTCGATCGACAACCAGCGCGGGTGAAGAAAGGTGAAGAGATGTGTGCGGCCGCGGGTTGCTGGTTAGGTTGCGCGGGGTGAGCCGCGACGATCGTGACCCGAAGACCCCGAAGCCCAAGGCGCAGGTGACGTTGCGCCGGCTGTATTCGCTGGCCTGGCCCGAGCGGTGGACGCTCCTGCTCGCCACCGGCTTCCTCATCGTCAGCTCGAGTGGATCGCTCGCGTTCCCCTCGGCGGCAGGCTCGCTGCTCGACGGCGCGCTCAACGTGAAGACCGGCGCCGTCGACATCGCGCGCGTCGACCGGCTCGCGCTCGCGCTGGTGGGCATCTTCCTCGTCACGGCGATCGCCTCAGCGCTGCGTTTCTTCATCTTCAGCCGCGCGGGCGAGCGCATCGTCAGCCGCCTGCGACACGATCTGTACGGCTCGCTGCTGAGCCAGGAGACGGCCTTCTTCGACGGCCAGAAGACGGGCGAGCTCTCGTCGAGACTGTCGTCCGATGCCTCGGTGCTCCAGACGACCGTCACGGCGAACATCAGCATGGTGCTGCGCAACATCGTGCAGGCCATCGGCTCGGTGACGATGCTGATGCTGACCTCGTCGAAGCTCACGTTGATGATGCTGGCGGTGGTGCCCCCGGTTGCCCTGGGCGCGGTCTGGTACGGCCGCCGCGTTCGCAAACTGTCGAAAGAGAGCCAGGACGCGCTGGCGAAGGCGAGCGAGGTGGCCGTCGAATCGTTGGCGGGGATTCGCACGGTGCGCTCCTTCGCGGCCGAGAAGAAGGAACTCGCCCGCTACGGCGACGCCATCAGCGCGTCACTCGAGCTCGCGTTTCGACGCATCAAGCTGTCCTCGACGTTCTTCGGCGTCGCGTCGTTCATGGCCTTCTCGGCCGGCGCGTTCGTCTTCTGGTACGGCGCGCGGATGGTGGCCAACGCCGAGCTCAGCGCCGGCTCGTTGCTCACCTTCCTGATGTACACGATGCAGCTGGCGTTCGGCATGTCCGCCCTGGCCGAGCTGTGGACCGACGTGCAGCGGGCCTCGGGCGCCGCCGAGCGGGTGTTCGAGCTGCTGCACCGCAAGCCCGAGATTCCGTCGACGGGCGGCGCGACCATCGACGCCCTCAAAGGGGCCGTGCGCTTCGAGCACGTCCAGTTCTCGTACCCTGCGCGCCCTGACACGAAAGTGCTCGACGACTTCTCGCTCTCGCTCGACCCGGGAGAGATCGTCGCGCTCGTGGGGCCCTCTGGCGCCGGGAAGTCGACCATCGCCTCGCTCCTGTACCGTCTCTATGATCCGAAGGCGGGTTCGCTGCAGCTCGACGGCGTTCCGTTCTCGTCGCTCGACCCGCAGTGGCTGCGCCGGCAGATCGGCGTCGTCGCGCAGGAGCCGCTGCTGTTCTCGACCAGCATCGCCGAGAACATCCGCTACGGCCGGCCAGACGCCTCGATGGCCGACGTCGAGCAGGCCGCGAAGCTCGCCAACGCCCACACGTTCATCTCGACGTTCCCCGAGAGCTATCAGACGCTCGTCGGAGAGCGCGGCATTCAGCTCTCGGGTGGGCAGAAGCAGCGCGTCGCCATCGCCCGCGCCATTCTGAAGAACCCGCGAATCCTCATTCTCGACGAGGCCACCAGCGCGCTCGACGCCGAGAGCGAACACCTGGTGCAGGAAGCGCTCGAGCGCCTCATGCACGGGCGCACCACGTTGATCATCGCGCACCGGCTCTCGACGGTGAAGGACGCGAACCGGGTGGTGGTGCTCGAGGCTGGAAGAGTGGTCCAGTCGGGCACGCACGCGGGGCTGGTGGAGCAGGAAGGGCTCTACAAGCGCCTCATCGAGCGGCAGTTCGCGGCCTGACGTTCACGCGCCACGCGACTGCAGCACCCCCAGCAGTTTCGACATCTCGATCTCGAGCTGCGTCTGCAGCTCGGGCACGCGACTGAGATCCTTCTGTGACCCAGCGAGCTCGAGATCCTGCGCCAGTGACGTGGCCGAGTGCGCCCCGAGGCTGACGAGGGCCCCCTTGAGGCGGTGCGCGGTGCGCTTGATCGCCACCGGTTCCCTGCTGCCGACCGCGCTCTTGACGTCGGAGAGCAACACCGGGCCTTCCTTTCGGAAGAGCTCGATGATCTCTTTGACGAGCGCTTCGTCGCCCGCGCAGTTGTCCTTCAGCGCCTGCCAATCGATCACGTCCACCTGACACATCCTTGGCGGGTCGCGGAGCTCGCCCGCCCTCCTCGCCTCGACTGCGTGTGGCTCGGAGAATAATGGAAACGGCCAGCCGATGGACGGTTGATGCGCTCTGGCTGCAAGAAGGTAAGGTGTCGTGTCGCATGCCTGCCGACACTTCCCTGCTTGCGAGTGTTCCTCTCTTCGAACGGCTCGATGAGGAAGAGCGCTCGCTCCTGGCAGCCCAGCTCGATGACGTGTCGTTCGAGCCCGGCCAGGTGGTGTTCAAGCGGGGGGATCCGGGCGGCTCGATCTTCATCGTCGTCTCGGGCGCGGTGGAGATCTTCGTCGAAGACACGGTCGGTCAACGCGTGGTGTTCGAGACGGCAAAGGCGGGCGACTTCTTCGGCGAGCTCTCGCTCCTCGACGGCGATCCGCGAAGCGCCTCTGCAGTGGCGATCGAAGGCACGCGCGCGGTGCGGCTCGATCGAAATGATCTCGAGCTGCTCTTCAAGCGCCACCCCACCTCGGCGATGGACGTGCTCGCCGTCATCGGTAAACGCCTGCGCGAGGCCGATCGGGTGATCGGTTCCCGGCCGACGTACAGCCCGAACGAGGCCGTGGAAGAGAAGCTCACCACCGTGCAGCGCATCGCCGACAAGGCGGCCGCGTTCTCGGGCAGCATCACCTTCCTGGTGGTGCACATCGGGTGGTTCGCGGTGTGGATCTCGGTGAACCTCGGCTTCGTGCCCGAGGTGGACGCGTTCGACCCGTTCCCGTTCGGGCTCTTGACGATGGTGGTCTCGCTCGAGGCCATCTTCCTCTCGTGCATGGTGCTCATCAGCCAGAACCGTCAGGCCGCGAAGGAGCGCATCCGCTCCGATGCCGAATACGACGCGAACATTCGCGCCGGCCTCGAGGTGACTCAGCTGCACGTGAAGGTCGACGCACTGTATGAGCAGACGCTGGCCCGTCTGGCGGGGCTCGAGAAGCGCGTGCTCGAGGCGGGTCAACCGCCGTCGAACGGGCCGCGCTGAACTGGCGGACGACGGCACACCCGGTTCGGGCCTTCGGTGAACGTGGCAACCGGCACCAGCATGTTCCGCCACGGTGCGGTGAGGCCAAAAAACGCAGTGCTCCTGAGGGTTTGCGTGGACCCGAACGCAGCGCTGTCACAAGCTTCGGTGGTGGTCGCGTTGAGGTCTTCGAACCCCGACGAAAGGACCAACCCCATGTCGCACGCCGCTCCGTCTTCCGCTTCTTCCTACGAGTCTTCTGGTGGCCGTCTGGTGGCTGTCGATGGCCGCACCCTGCCGCTGACTGGCGCTTCGCTGACGGCCGACGCGAAGGCTGGCGTGGTGCAGGTGAGGCTGACGCAGACGTTCCGCAACCCGCACGCCGAGCCGCTCCGCGTCACCTACTCGTTGCCGCTGCCGGCCGACGGCGCGGTGAGCGCGTTCTCGTTCACCATCGGCGATCAGCGCATCGTCGGCGAGGTCGACACGAAGCAGCAGGCGCGTCGTCGCTTCGAAGACGCGGTGCTCGAAGGCCGCACTGCCGCGATCCTCGATCAGGAGCGAACCAGCCTCTTCACCCAGGAGGTCGGCAACGTTCCGCCACGGCTGTCGGTGGTGTGCGAGGTGACCATCGATCAGAAGCTCGCGTGGCTCGCCGACGGGTATTGGGAGTGGCGCTTCCCCACCGTCGTCGCGCCGCGCTACCTCGGCCAGCCGGGGCGCGTGGCGGATCATGCGCGCGTCACCGTCGACGTGGCCGATCAGGCGCTGCCGGTGAAGCTTTCGTTGGGCATGACGATTCGCGATCGAGTGGCCGAGGGGTTTCGACCCGAGTCGCCCAGCCACGCGCTCCACACCGTGCGAGGCTTGTCGTCGACCGACGTCGCCTTCGCTGACGACGCGGGAGCCAGCCTCGATCGTGACGTCGTCGTGCGATGGAAGGCCTCGCAGCTGAAGGTCGGCGTCGAGCTCGACGTCTCTCGCCCCGGCAAGGGCCCCTCGGCAGAGTCGTCCTTCGGGCTGATGACCCTCGTGCCGCCGGCGGTCGAAGCAAAGATGGGCGCGGTCGCCCGCGATCTCATCGTGCTGCTCGACACGTCGGGCTCGATGTCGGGGTTACCGCTCGAGCAGGCGCGTCGCTTCACCGCGGCGCTCATCGACACCCTGCAGGACCAGGACTCCCTCGAGCTGATCGAGTTCTCGTCGTATCCCCGCCGATGGAAGAGCGGCTCCGTGCCGGCCACCTCGTCGAACCGCAAGGACGCGCAGGCCTGGTTGTCGAAGCTGCGCGCCTCGGGCGGCACCGAGATGGCGAGCGGCATCATCGAGGCGCTCTCACCGCTCCGGCAGGAGGCGCAGCGCCAGGTGGTGCTGATCACCGACGGCCTCATCGGGAGTGAGCACGAGGTCCTCACCGCCATCGCGCATCGCCTGCCGTCCGGCTCGCGCGTGCACACCATCGGCGTCGGCTCGGGCGTGAACCGCAGCCTCACCCAGCCGGCCGCACGCGCAGGTCGGGGCATCGAGCTCGTCATGGGGCTTGGAGAAGACGTCGAGGTCTCGATTCGCCGGCTGCTGGCGCGCACCACCACGCCGCTCATCACCGACGTGGAGCTGTCCGGCGACGCGCTCATGATGCAGGCGCCGCAGCGGCTTCCTGACGTGTACTCGGGCTCCCCCGCGCTGCTGTCGATGAAGCTGAAAGCCTCGGGCGGTCGCGTGACGGTGCGCGGGCGGACGGCGCAGGGCGACTTCGAAGAGACGGTCGAGGTGCCGGCGGTCGATCGCGCGTACGGGAACCGCTCGGTGGCGACGCTCTTCGCGCGTGAGCTCGTGGAGGATCTCGAGACCCAGCGGGTGCTCGAGCCTGGCCACACGGTGGACGCGGCAGTGACGGCCATCGGGCTCGACTTCCAGATCTCCACGCGGCTCACGTCGTGGGTGGCCATCAGCGAGCAGCTGACGGTCGACCCGCGGCTCGCGCGCCGCAACGTCACCCAGCCGCAGGAGCTCGCGTACGGAATGTCGGCGGAGGGGGTCGGCCTGCGCTCGGCAGCAGCTCCAGCCGTCGCTGGCCCGATGCAGGGCTTCGGAATGAACATGAACCAGACCGTCTCGCGGGGGATGGCTCCGCCGAGGCCGAGCAGGGCGGCGCCAGCGCCGAAGGGCGGTGCGCCGGAGCGCGAGGAGGCCGACAAAGAGGTCAGCACCGAGCGGCTGCGTGCACCCGAGCTGTGGGCGGACGAAGGCGCCGAGGGCGAAGACGGAGCCATCGAAGCCCCGTCGATGGAGCCGCAGGCCACCGGGAAGGCCGAGGCACCCATGTCACTCGACGACCTGTCCCGAAGCCCGGCGCCCGCCTCACCCGCCAAGCTCAGGGCCGTGAAGGCTCCCGAACCCGCGCAGAAGAAGAAGGGCCTCGGGCTCAGCGAGCTGGTCGACAGGCTGGTGCAGGTCATCGGTGGTGGCGGCAAGCGCATCACGGGGCGAATCCTCCGCCAGCACGGCACGCGGCTCGACCTCGAGATCGTGCTCGACGCGCAGCTCGACTGGGTGCCCCACAAGGACGCCGTCATCGAGCTCGCCGACGGCACCACCGTGAAGGCGCAGGTGAACTTCTCCTTCACGACCTCGAACGGCGTCTACGGACCGGGCCTGGTGTTGACGCTGACGCTGACGACGCCTGGAGAAGTGCAACAGCCGGTGCGCGTGCAGCTGGTTTCTTCAGGGCAGAACGTCGAAGTAACGCTGTCGACGCCGTGATGGCAGGGAGTGCGTGATGCAGGCTGAAGTCGCTCAGCTCGCGCAGATTTCGACCGGCGATGCCGCTGCCTTCGGGCAGTGGGCGTCGTCGGTCGAGTCGTCGTTGCGGAACACGCTCCGGCCGTTTGCGGCGCGCTGTGACACCGAGGCGGTGCTGCAAGAGGCGCTGCTGCGGGTGTGGCAGGTGGCGCCGCGCTTCGTGCACGACGGAAAGCCGAACGCGCTGTTGCGCTTCGCTGTCATCACGGCGCGGAACGTCGCGTTCACCGAGATGAGGAAGGTGGCGTCGACGCCGACCGAGGTCGATCAGCTCCATCGGCAGCTCGAGGCGCAGGGAGACGTTCAGCCGCGGCTCCCGGACCCGCACCTGCGCGTGGCGATCACGAAGTGCAGAGAGAAGCTGCCGCCGCAGCCGCGAACGGCGCTCGGCGCGCGCATCGAGCGCCTGGATGACGATCACGCGCTCGCGGCGTCGGTGCGCATGTCGCTGAACACGTTCCTGCAGAACGTCACCCGCGCGCGGAAACTGCTCGGGGAGTGTCTCAAGAAGGCCGGCATCGATCTGGACCTGGAGCTCGCGCCATGACACCTGAAGAACTGTTGCTGCTGGAACAGGTCGTCTCGGCGCGACGCGAGCGCACGGTGGATGGCGTCATCAAGAGTCATCCCGCGTGGCACGACCTCGACGCGGCGGGGCGGACGGCGGCGTTCGATGAGACCGTGCGACAGCGCGCGGTCGAGCGTTCGCTGGATGCGTCAGGAGAGAGCAGCACCATCAAGGCCGTGCTCGCGCGGCTGCGGTGATCAGTGAGTGAACGCCAATGATCGACAGCCCTCCGCCTCCGTCCTCTCGACAAGCACGCGCCGACTGCGTCTTCGTCGCGTGGACTCAGAGGGCCGACCCTACGAATCGCCAGGACCTGCTGGTCAACGGGTACGCCGAACCCTCCGGATGGGGACGGCCAACGCTCCTCTCAAGCAGCGCGGGCTTGATCGACGGACCCACCATGTCCGCCAACGCCGACGGGCTTGCCGTGACGGTCTGGAGCAGCGCCGAGTTCGTGGATGCATCGGGGAATACGTTGAAGAGCCTCGCCAGCGCGCAGGTCGATGATCGAGGCAACATCGTCGTCGCCTGGCTGGAGCCGAACGAACTCAGTGGAGGACAGCTGCTCTCGGACGAGGCAGGGAGCTTGGGGTCTTCGCGAGCCATTGCCCCTGAGACGTGACTCCGAGCTCAGCGAGCCACACCCGCGTCGGCGCCGACTCGCAGCATCACCTCGCCGGCCCTGAGGTCGAGCGCGGCGGCCTGCTTCAGCGCCTCTGCGCCCTTCTCGAGTTCGTTCGCCTGGAGCGCCGACAGCGCCAGCCCGTACTGCTTCGCCGCGTCGTCGAGGGCCTCTGCCGCGGGCGCCAGCTCGGAGCGCGCCGCGAACAACGAACTCAGCGCGACCGAGTCATCACGCCGAACGAGCGCGGCGACCGTGAGTCCGCGGAGCAACTCTGGCGTCACCACATCCTTCCCATGCCGCTCGATGGCGTTGGCCGTGTCCGTGACGGCGACCGAGCCTGTCGACGGCCCGGCGTTCTTCCGCCCCACCAGCGCGCGCCCGTGCGCCTCGAGCAGCGTCGACAGGTCAGGGACCGGAGCGCTCGACGGCTCCAGCACGAGCAGCTGGTACTTCCACGGGTACTGGAAGACGAGCGCCTGGGACTCCGTGGCGAGCAGCAACTGCGCCGTCGTCACCTTGAGGCCCGGCTGACCGGGCGCGCGCTCCAGGGCGGCGCAGCGCTTCGCGTCGTCGCACGTCGGCTCGTAGTACTCGAACCCTTCGGCGTCGTAGCCGATGAGCACCACGCTGTGCGGCACCACGCCGCGCTCGTCGAGGAGCAGCGCGCGATCGACCGCGACCCGCACCGCCCTGCCCTTCGAGAGGAACGCCTTCACGGCGCGCACGAAGTCGTCAGCGCTGTCGGTGGTGAGGTAGCGACGCGTGAAGCCGAGGTACGGCGCGGCACGCAGGAAGCCGGGCTCGGGATCCTGGCCCGGGAAGAAGCCGGTCCTTCGCGGAATCGCCGTCGCGCCCCAGGTGAAGCCCATCATGAAGTCGATGGTGGGCCGCGACTCCAGGCGGCCCTGCTGCGCGGCCAGCATGCGCAGGCTGATCGACTGACACAGCGCCGGCGCCTCGCTCAGCCACGGCACGTCCGTGAGGCGATGCGTCGCGGGCGGCTGACCGAGCTGTGCGCCCGTCAGCGCTTCGGGCCGGTATTCGGTCTCGTAGTACGCCTGAATGAACGACCGAATGACGTACTGGTAGCCTCCGATCGCCGCGACCAGGAGCGCCACGGCGCCACCGACCAGCACCACCTTCCAGGGGAACGGGCGTGACGACATGAGCTGGACTACAGCGGCGTCAGGAAGCGCGCGACGACGACCTTCACGCCCAGCTCGAAGCGCACGGTGAGCTTCGCGTTCGGCCCCTTGCCCGAGACGTCGAGCACGACGCCTTTGCCGAAGGACGAGTGCTGCACGCGTTGGCCGCGCACGTCGTGGTCTCCATCTTGATGGAAGTCGGTCGATTGATCGTAGGTGCGATCGACGACGGGTCCTTCATCGGCCTGGCGCCGGCGAATCATCGGCCCGCGCGTCGCCTGAGGGACGTGCTCCATGCTGGGCACGCCGGTCGAGTCGAGCTCGAGACCGAACAACACTGGCGGCACCTCGGAGAGGAACCGCGACGGCGGGTTGAAACGCAGATCGCCGAAGAGGGCGCGCTGCTGGGCGAGTGAGCAGATCAGCCGTCGCCTCGCGCGCGTGAAGCCGACGTAACAAAGGCGTCGCTCCTCGGCCATTTCCTCCTCGGAGGCTTCCGGCGCCGTCGCGCGGCGGTGCGGGAAGATCTCCTCCTCCATGCCCGTCAGCGCCACGACGTCGAACTCCAGCCCCTTCGCGGCGTGCAGCGTCATCAACGACACGCGCCCCTGCCCCACGCCCGACTCTCCATCGGCGTCGCCGACGAGGCTGATGCGCTCGAGAAATGACTGGAGCGGCGGTGCCTCGACCTCGAGCGACACCGGCTCGGCGGAGGAGTCGATCACCGGCGGCGCGTCGACATCGAGCGAGAACGCAGGTGCCATGTCGACCTTCGGTGACACACCAGCCGGAGCGCCTCTCTCACCCGTCGCTGCGGTGGAAGGCGTCAACGCTCCTTCCGCCAACGGAGACTCAGGCGCTTCGGCTACCGGGCCCGCGTCGACCACCAACGAGGACGGAGGCGTTTCGGGCGAGGGCGCTTCGGAAGCCGGCGTGGACATCAGCGCGAAGAAGTCACCCTGCCCCGTCGGCGCGCGTTTCTTCGGCGCTTCAGGCCTGGCGACCTCAGGCCTGGTGGCAGCAGGCTTCGCGACCTCGGGGTCCGGCGGTGGCGGCGGCGGTGGTGGCGGCGGCGGTGCAAGCGCCTTCACTTCACCTTGCGCTGTCGTGGTGCCCATCGCCTCGGCGCGCTGTTGATCGAACTCCTGCGTGGCGGTGAGCAACTCGCGAAGGTTCTCGGCCCGCGTCATCGACTCGTCGCTGCCCTCGGCGAGGTAGCCCGCGAGCATGCCCGTCCTCTCGAGCATGAACTCGGCAGCCGGCGTCACCTCTGGCGCGGTCTGCGCGAACCGCACCAACTCATCGAGGAGCACTCGCACCGTCGCGAGCCGTCGCTGTTGGCCACTGTTGAGCGTGTCGATGTTCCCGACCTGCCCGAGCGCCTCGTACAGGCTGATGCCCGACTCGGCCGCGAAGGTCTTGAGGCGCTCCACCGTCGTGTCGCCGATGCCGCGGGCCGGCACGTTGATGATGCGATCGACGTCGGCGTCGCTCTTCGGGTTCACCATCAACCGCAGGTAGCTCGCGGCGTTCTTGATCTCGGTGCGCTCGTAGAAGCTCCGCCCCGAGACGAGCACGTACGGCAGGCGCGAGAGCCGAAACGTCTCTTCCAGGACGCGGCTCTGCGCGTTGGTGCGGAAGAACACGGCCATCTGCTCGAAGTCCGCGACGCCTTCGTTGCGCAGGCTGTGCAGCCGCATCGCCACCGACTGCGCCTCGGCCCGCTCGTCTCGCGCCGCGATCAGCTCGAGGTGCTCGCCCTTGGCCCGCGCCGACCACAGCTTCTTCGACATGCGCTTGCGGTTGCGCTCGATGACCGCGTGCGCGGCCTCCAGAATCGTCTGATCGCTGCGGTAGTTCTGCTCGAGCTTCACCACCAGCGCGCCCGGGTACATCGACGGAAACGAGAGGATGTTGTCCACCTCGGCGCCGCGCCATCGGTAGATGCTCTGATCGTCGTCGCCGACCACCACCAGGTTCGACGGCCGCGCCACGCCGTTGCGGAGCGAGTCGGGGCTGCCCGGCGGTGGCGCGAGCAGCTTGAGCAGCTCGTACTGCACCGGGTTGGTGTCCTGGAACTCGTCGACGAGCACGTGGCTGAAGCGGTTCTGGTAGCGCAGCCGCAGCTCTTCGTTCGTGCGCAGCGCCTCGACGAGGAGCATCAACAGATCGCCGAAGTCCACCGCGTCGGCTGCGCGCAGCAACTTCTGGTAGCGGCGATAGAGGCGTTGCACCGTCTGCGCCTTCGGGTCGCCGCCCGGCTTCATCTCGTCTGGCAGGCGGCCCTGGTTCTTCTCGCCATCGATGCGCGAAAGCACCTCTCGAGGCGTCATCGACGACAGCTCGATGCCCTCGTCGCGGATCGCGCGCTTCATGAGGGTGAGCTGATCGCCGTCGTCGTAGATGACGAAGCTGCGCGTGAGCCCCACCGACTCGGCTTCGCGCCGGAGCAGCATCGCGGCCGCCGAGTGAAACGTGCTCACCACCAGCCCCTGCGCCTGTGAGCCCAGCAGCACCTCGAGCCGCTGCTTCATCTCGCGCGCGGCCTTGTTGGTGAAGGTGACCGCGAGGATCTTCCACGCCGGCACCTTTCGCTGGGTGACGAGGAAGCCGATGCGCCGGGTGATGACGCGCGTCTTGCCCGAGCCGGCGCCTGCGAGCACGAGCAGCGGGCCGACGTCGTGCAGCACCGCCTCTCGTTGAGGCGGGTTGAGATCGGCCAGGAGGGCTTCCGTCTCCCCTTGAGCGATCACCTCACGACTCCAGCGCAGCGTCTTCCACGCCTGAGGGCGACGCCGAGTTGTCCACCGGCGCCTCGGTCATCAACACGCCGCGCCGCAACAGCTCGCCCAGCGCCTGCTCGACCTCTTCATACGCGAGCCCGACCGCATCGCTGAGCGCTGCGATGCTCAGCGGTTGAGCGCGCAGCGCTGCGAGGACCTTCAGCTCCTTCTCGCTGGCGACCCGACCGAAGAGCAACGAGAGCTCGGGGTGCAGGAACAGCTTGCCCGGCTGCGACACCGCGTCACGCATGCGGGCCGAAAGCCAGGCCTCGAGCGCCTTGCCGGCCTTCTCAGCCGTCTCGAAGAGCCACGGCGCGTCTTCCGGAATCGCGTCGACCTCGCCGGGCACGAAGAAGCCTTCCCCGGTGGATGAAAGGAACGACTCGAGCGCCATGACGCCTTCGATGCGCAGGCTGCCGGTCTGCGCGCTGGCCGACAGCATCTGGCCGTGCGCGACCTTGACCTCGAAGCGACCCAGCGGCTCTTCGATCTGAATCGTGCCGACGAGATCGAGCTCGGCGACGGCCCGCAACGTCCACATCGGGCCGACCAGCCGCAGATCGAGCGGCGTCTTGTCTTGACGGGCCAGCGAGTCCCACGCCACGCGACGCGGCGTGAGCAACAGCTCGAGCGTGTCGAGCAGCGGCTTGGCCCGGCCGGTCTTCTTGAGGTACGCGCGCGCTCCGGCGCGGGCGAACTTCAGCGTCTCGCGCAGCTCGTCGTGCGCCGACAGCACGAGGACGGCGGCCTCTCGCGCGGCGATGTTCTGACGCAGCTGCCGCATCAGGCCCCAGCCGTCGAGCCCGGGGAGGTTCAAGTCCGCGACCACGAGATCGAACGTGGCACCAGTGGCCTTCAGGAGCCCTTCGAGGCCGTCGGCGGCGCCGTCGATGTCCCCGAACGGCGCGAGCTGTTTCAGCAACAGGCCCCGGAGCGCGTCGTCATCTTCCACGACCAGCACGCGAGGCCGGTAGGCGCCACCGGGCACGCGGTGACGACCGGTGACCTCGTCGCCGGCGACCCAGCGCGCGGGCGCATCGTCGAGGCTGAGCAGCTCTTCGAGCGCGGCGTCACCTTCGACCCCGCCGAAACGAACCGACGTCAGCGCCCCGCCTTCGAAGCGCGCGCTCCCTTCGAACGGCGTCTCTGGGTAGAAGAGCACGGTGCCCGTGAGGTGGCGGCGGCGAGCCCAGGCCGTCAGCCGGTCCTTGAGCGACCCCGAGTGCGCCCGGTTCTCGTTGAGCTCGTCGAGCAGGTCCTTCGCGCGTTCGCCGGGGTCGAACTCGGTGCCGCGGGTCCACAGATCGACCGCGCCGCTGCGAAGCCAGCGGAGCGCCTGGGGCACCGACGCTTCGGACAGCAGGCCGACGATGGGGATGTCGAAGAACGCCCCCTGGGCGCGGAGCTTGAGCGCCGTCTCACGACCAGTGGTCTGAGGCAGCCACTCGTCGAGGATGAGCAGATGTGGCCGCCAGTCCGTCAGCGTGCGCTTGAGGGTCGCGACGTCGGGCAGCGAGCGCACCTCGAAGCCCGCCTCGACGAGTCGGTTTCCCAACTCAGTGCGCGTCGCGAGATCGTCATCGACGAGCACAACGCGGGCGGCGACGGGCTGCATCGTTTCGGCGGTGTCCGTCGGCATCGGGTGTCGTCAGGTTAGCGCCTTCGAGGAATCGAGGCACGCCTTCTCAGCCAACGGGAGCTGCCGGGGCCGCGACGGTGGGGGCGTCGTGGGCCACACCGCGGGCACGTCTCCATGGGTCAGCGCTGGGCTGTGACGCCGAGGGTCAGCAACCACGAGTGCGCGCGCGCCTCGAACCGCTGCTGTCGGAACGAGTGCCACTTCTCGAGCTCGTCAGGCAGCCAGCCGAGGACCGCTCGGAACCGGCGCTCGGGCCTGGGGGCTGTCAACGCGAGCTCCAGCGACTCCTTGAGCCGCACGTCGGTCAGCCCCTGCACGAAGGCCTGCATGTCGACGAGGTGGTGCTGCGGGTCAGCTGCAGGCACCGGCGTGAAGCGAGCGGGGTTGTTTTCGATGTCTTCGGGCTTGAGCCCGCCCCAATCCTTCGCGTCGTACTCGCGGCTGACGAGAATCACCCGCCCTGACTCGAGGTCGAGGAACCACTTCAGGTCAGACACCTCGGACTCCGCGGCCAACGCGATGCAGAGTTCAGCGAGATCGACCGGCAGGGCTTTGGGCGTTTGACTCACGAAGCGACATCCCCCGGGGCGGCGCCTTACGCCACCGAACTGAAGCGGCGCAAGGTACTGGCGGCAGGTTTCAACGAACGCCGTGCATCCAATCGAGGAGCTTCTTCGACAGCAGGAACAGCACCAGCGACGACGCGCCGGCCATCACCACGAAGACCATGAAGAAGTCGTAGAGCGTGGCGATCTTGAAGCCGATGAACGACTTGGCGTTGTCGACGAGGTTCGTCTCCATCACCTGCTTGATGCCGTCCTTCACTCCCGGGTCCTTCACGTCGCCGAGGTTGACGAGCTCCATCGCGATGACGGGCACCTCGTTCACCTTGCGCTTCTGCTTGTCGTATTCCTTCGGGAAGAGCGCGACGCCCTTCTCGGCCTCGAGCTTCTCGACGGTCGACACGGCGACGACAGGCTCGGGGTACAGGCCCGAGAGCGTGCCGGCGAACTTGTTGGCGGCCGAGGTCGAGAGGAACCAGACGCCCATGAGGAGCGACGCGAACCGCACCGGGGCGAGCTTGTTCACCATCGACAGGCCGATGGGCGAGAGGCAGAGCTCTCCCAGGGTGTGAATCGTGTAGAGGCTGATGAGCCACATCATCGACACGCGCACGCCGGGAGCGAGGCCCTTCACGCCCATCGCGATGACGACGTAGCCGAGCGCCAGCAGGAACAGGCCGAGCGCCTGCTTGTACGGTGACGCGGGCTCGAGGTTCTTCTTGCCCAGCGCGCTCCACAGGCCCACGAACGCAGGCGCGAGCAGCACGATGGCGACGGCGTTGATGGCCTGGAAGAACGACGCGGGGATGGTCTTGCCGAACAGCTCGCGGTTGGTCTGCTCCTCGGCGAAGTACGTCAACGATGCGCCGGCCTGCTCGAACGCCGCCCAGAAGAAGATGACGAAGAAGGCGACGATGTAGATGACGAGAATGCGCTGACGCTCGGTGGTGGTGAGTGACGGGTCCGAGATGATGTAGCCCGGCGCGGCGATGGTGAGCGTGAAGATGAAGGTGCCGATCACGTCGAGGCCGGCGCCAAAAGAAAAGCCTGCTGCGAGCGCCGCGGCGATGCCCAGCCAGACCACCAACACCGTCGTGCTGCTGCCGGACTTCTTGTCGCTCCCGTCTGCGTTCTTCTCGCTGCGCGCGGTGTTCGGCTTGTCGCCAATCTGCACGCCCTCGGGCGTCACGATGTACTTGTCCTTCAGCAAGATGAAGAGAATCAGCGAGAGGATCATGCCGATGCACGCGGCGAGGAAGCCCCAGCGGAAGTCAGCTGGCGAGCCCGTGTCACCGAAGAAGCCGCACACCAGCGGGGCGAAGAACGCGCCGAGGTTGATGCCCATGTAGAAGATGGTGAACGCTGAATCGACGCGCTTGTCGCCGGCGGGGTACAGCTGGCCCACCATGGTGGAGATGTTCGGTTTGAAGAACCCGTTGCCGAAGATCAGCAGCCCGAGCCCTCCGTACATGAGCGGCGTCGCGAGGCTGACGTCCTCGTAGAAGGTGCCTGAGAAGAACATCATCAACTGACCTGCAGCCATCAGCGCGCCGCCAAAGATGATCGACTTGCGATTGCCCCAATAGCGGTCGGCCACGTAGCCGCCGATGAGCGGCGTGAGGTACACGAGGCCGGTGTAGCTGCCGTAGATCTCCGAGCTCCGGCCCTTGTCGAAGAGCAGCGCCTTCGCCATGAACAGCGTGAAGATGGCGCGCATGCCGTAGTAGCTGAAGCGCTCCCACATCTCGGTGACGAACAGCACGTAGAGGCCCTTGGGGTGGCCTTTGGGTGTCTCGGCAACGACGGCGTCGCTCATGTGACCTCGCGAAGAAATCGAACAGGGGACAGCGAAAGCGCGGCCTCGTCGCATCCTTGGGAAGCAGGGTCAAGGCATCACGCTTGACGATGCGCGTCTTGAGTGGTGACTCGCGGACCCCGTGTTGGAGAAACGCGCCCACTGGCTGCTCTTCGTCTTCGCGCTCGTGCTCTACGCGCCGAGCCTCGCCAACGACCTGACGACCTGGGACGACCCCGATTACACGACGAACAGCCCGTTCGTGAAAGAGGGCGTCTCGGGCGCGGCGCGCGCGTTCACCACCGCCTATCACGGCGCGTACATCCCCCTGTCGCACGCGGTCCTGGCGCTCACGGGCGCGAGGGACCCGGCGAACCCGCTGCCGTACCACCTGGTGCAGTGGCTGCTGTTTGCGATCGCCGTCGCCCTCATGCCGAAAGCCCTGAGCGCGTTCGGCGTGAACACCACGATCGGCTTCTTCGCGACGGCGCTCTGGCTCGCGCACCCGTTCCGCGTCGAGTCGGTGTCGTGGGTCGCCAACGGAAAGGACACCATCTCCCTCGTGTGCCTGGTCGGCGCCATGGCAGCGTACGCGTCGAACCGGCGTTGGCTCTCAGCGGTGGTCTTCACCGTCGGGTTGCTGGGCAAGGCCTCGCTCGCGCCGTTGGCCCCCGTGTTTCTGCTGCTGGAATGGAGACGCACGAAGCCGACCGCGGCCCTCGTCTCGTCACTGCGGTGGTTGGTTCCGGGCCTGGCGGCCGGCGTCCTCGCCGTGCTGGTGCACCGCCTCTACCTGCCGACCGAGCGCCTGAAGTGGAGCTGGGCGACGCCGCTCTCCACGCCGTTCTGGTACCTGGGCCGAACGCTGCTCCCGGTGGGTTCGCGCGCCGTCTACGACTGGTCGCCGGCCTCGGGCCCGATGCTGGCGGCGGCGATTGGCGGCTGGGTCGTCACCGCGACGATCGTCACGATGGGGCTTCGCGCCAACGCCCCTCGGGTCCTCCGGGCGAGCGCGATCGGCGCCGTGTTCTTCCTGCTCCCGCTGCTGCCGTTCACCGGCGTGGTTCCGCAGCTCCACGTCGTGGCGGAGCGGTACACCTTGTACCCGGCGCTGGTCTTGGCGGTCGGCGTCGCCACGGTGCTGGTCGCGTTCGGCCGGGTGGGCTTCGGCATCCTCGCTGCGCTGACGCTCGCCCTCGCGGTGCCGAACGTGTTGCGCCAACGCCAGTGGAAGGACGCGGTGACGTTGTGGACGAGCAACGTGGAGCTCGCCCCCGGCTCCGCGGTCGCGCATATCAACCTCGCAGGCGCGCTGGGTGGCACTGGCCGGTTCGACGAAGCCCTCCGAGAGCTCCAGACGGTCCGCGCGCTCGAAGCGAGCTACCCCGGGCTCGATTGTTTCATCGCGATGGCCCGCGCCGGGAAGGAGCGGCTCGACCCTTCCTTCGCGGTCACCGAGCTGGGCGAGCTGTGTGCGCTCAAGGCCTCGGAGCGCTGGCCGGTCGCCGCGCGCATCGTCGCCAGGAAGGACTCCAGCTCGGTCGTCGTGCTCGAGGAGCTCGCCTTCGGTGCCGATCGCGCCAAGGCCGCCGCAGCCGCCGGAGCCCTCGCCCTCGAGAAGCAACAGCTCGACCGCGCGTTGACCTTCGCGACGCAGGCCCGCCTGTGGGACCCCTCCCTCGACCGAGCGATCGTCACGCAGGTCATCGCGTTGGTGAAGCTCAAGCGCCTCGACGAAGCCAGGGCCTTGACGGCGACTCCGGTGAAGGACGCGCGCGTCGCGGCGAGGTTGATTGGCTTGAAAGGCGTGGTGCTCCACGAGCAGGGCCAGTTCGCCGAAGCCGAGCAACTGCTGCGTCAGAGCGCCGACCAGCTCAAGGCGCTGGGCGAGCTGCCCTGACCGGTGACGCTCAAAACAGTCAGTGGCCTCACCGGCTCTCCCATAAGATGAAGTCCATGACTGTCACACGCCGTTCTCGCCCTGTCCGGTCGAAAGCTCCTTCGACGAGGACCGCGATCGTCAAGCTCAGCGACGTGAAGTGCGGCGACACCGGGCTCGCGACGAAGACCACCGTGAAGACGCAGTCGCTCGTCATCTCGGGCATCGCGCGAGGCGTCGAGACGAGAGATCCGACCGCTCGTAACGCGTCGTTCGAGGAACGACAGCGCACGCCCGAGTACTACAAGACCGAGCAGTTCGGCGGCGGCCTCAGCCTCTCGTTCGATCGCGACAAGATGCCCGACTTCGACAGCTCGCGAAGCTACGTCGAGAAGAACCGCTGGCTGGTCGCGCACAGCGCGTCGATCAACACCCGCATCGGCCAGACGCCGAAGCAGGTCGCCGAGGCCCTCGCGATGCGCGTGAACGAAAACGAAGAGTACCGCGCCACCGTCAAGGCCAACGTCAACGGCACCGCCAGCGTCACCATCGGCCGCACGCGCGTGAGAGTTCGTTAACTCCGGACGCCGTCGAACATCAACGCGGTGATCGCCTTCGTCCACCGTGAGAGCTGCGCCGGATCTTCCTTCTCCGCGAGCTGACGCACGCCTTCGAAGACCATCGAGTTCACCAGCAGCGCCGTCACCTCGACGTCGAGGTCCTCGCGGAGGAAGCCGCGCGTGACGCCGTTTTCGAGGTACGCCTGCGTCGCGATGCCGAAGAACATCACCGTCGCCTGCAGCTTCTCGTTGAGCTCGACGCTGATGCCGGGCGCTTCGACGAACAACAGCCGCGCCAGCGCGCGGTTCTGTTGGAACGCGTCGAAGAGGCCGCGGCCGATGCGCTCCACCTGCACGCGGTACGCCTGGAGCGTCTGACTCTCGGTCGCGCTCTCGGGCGCCAGCACCGCCGCGACTTCGCCCATCACCTCGTCGATGACGGCGTGGAAGACGTCGAGCTTGCTCTCGAAGTACCGGTAAAAGGTGCCGAGGCCGATGCCCTGCTCCTCGGCGATCTGCGCCACCGTCGCCGCGTGAAAGCCGTGCTTCGAGAAGACCCGCGCGGCGGCATCGAGAATCTCTCGTCGCTTCTGCTCCGTCTTCACTCGCGGCATTTCTGACCTGCTTTCAGCATGTTGGAGAAATAACGGCAACCGACCTTGCCGTTTCCATAACGGAAATGATACGTCACTTCTGAATTCAACGGGAGGTCCGCATGGTTCAGGTCGACGTCTTCTGGTCGTACGGCATTGGCGCAGGGCTGGGGTTGGCGAGCGCGGCGAAGGGGCTGGCGAAGCCAGAGCGGCCCCTCGAGTCCCTGAAGAGCAGCGACGCGTTTCACACGCTGCTGTTCCTGGCGATTGTCTTTGCGCCGTCGGGCTTCGTCTTGCTCTGGAACTTCCCGTCGTGGGAGACGATGCACGTCGGCACGCGCGAGCTCCCGGGCTGGCTGGTGGCCATCTTCGGCGTCACCAACATCACGCAGGGCCTGCTGGGCTTCGTCGTCGCGCGGTGGCTGTCGAGTCGAGGGAGTGCGTTCAGCGCGTTGCTCCACTGGCTGGGCGGCTACTTCGGCATGTTCTTCATCCTCGTGCATGGGTGGGACGGCTCGGGCTACCAGCGCTTCTTCTCGCCGACGCGTGAGGCGCTCGATGCGTGGACGTGGAGCACGGCGGCGTCGTGGCTCACCTCTGATGTCGCGCTGACGTTGATGGCGATGGGCGTGGTGTTGATTCCCTGGCTCGTCGGACTCTCGGTCGTGTGGCTGCGTGCCTCAGGTCGTGCGCCGTCGGCTGTTGCGTTGTCGGTCGCGATCCTCGCGCTGCTGGTGGTCGGTGTTCCCGCGTTCGCCGTCGTCTCGAGCCTGCTGGTGCGTCAGCTCGGTCCCATCGGTGGCGCCGTGTCGACGTTCGGCCTCGCGCTCGCCCTCACCCACCGCCGCTTCGGTCCGCTCCGGAAGCTCTTCACGTGGTTCGGCTTCCCCGCCGAGCTGGAGCGTTCGCTGGTTCGGGTGACGGCATGAGTGCCGTCCTCATCACTGGCGCTGGTGGCGGCATCGGCCAGGCGCTCGTCGCGCGGTTCACGAAGGCCGGGTGGACCGTGCACGCCTCAGAGCGTCGCGGCCCGGGGCTCGAGCTCGATGTCACCAGCGACGAGTCGGTGCGGAATGCGAAGGCGCGCATCGGCGTACCTGACGTCGTCATCAACAACGCGGGACTCGGGCTGTTGCGCCCGATGGCCGAGACGAGCGACGAGCTCATCGTGCGCCAGTTGGACGTGAACGTGCGCGGGCTCGCGAGAGTCACCCGTGCGTTCGTCCCCGACATGTGCCGCCGCGGGCACGGGCGCATCATCAACGTGGGGAGCCTCGCGGGCGTCTTCACGCTGCCGTGGTTCGGCTCGTACTCGGCGACGAAACACGCGGTCGAGGCGATGAGCGATGCGTTGCGAGTCGAGGTCGCGCCGTTCGGCGTGCAGGTGTCTTTGATCGAGCCGTCGATCGTCGGCACGGGGTTCGTCGATCACGCCGTCGCCTCGTTGGAGCGCGCCGCGCCGGGTTCTCTCTGGCACGACGCCATTCACCGCACCCTCGCAGGCCGCGCTGCGTTCTCGGCCGTGCAGATCACGCCGGAGCAGGTGGCCGAGGTCATCTTCACCGCCGCGACGGCTCGCCGTGCAAAGGCCCGCTACCGCGTCGGCTTCTGGGCGTCACTCGCGCTCCGGGTCGCCGCCTTGCTCCCAACTCGCGTCACCGATCTCGTGCTGCGTTCGCTCGGCCATCTCTCGACGCGTTCGCTCAGCTCCACCCCGTCGTCGCTGCCGTCCCCAAAACCCCAGCCCTGAGAATCGCCCATGCCCCACATCGAAGGATTTGCGTTCGAGACGCCCACCGACTTTCGCGTCGAAGAAGTCACCATGGGCTTGAGCGGAGGAATGCCCGATGGCGGCACCTCGCCGAGCCTGATCGTCCAGAGCAAGCTCGCGCGCCCAGGCGCCACGCCCGAGACCGTCGCGGCCGAGGTGCTCGGAGAGCTGCTGCAGACGATGCCCGGCATGAAGAACGGCACCAAGGCCGAGCTGACCTTCGATGACGGCGTGACCGGAGTCGTGCTCGCGTACGCGGTCACGTCGTCGAAGGGTGAGCTGCGCCAGTACTTCGCGTTCCGCGTCGACAACGGTCGGGTGTGTACCGCCACGCTCACCGCGCCCACCGCCACCATGTCTCCCGCCTCGGCGACCACCCTCATGAAGAGCCTGACGTCGATTCGCCCGGCCTGAAAGGAACGAACCCATGGTCGCCAGAATCGGAAACCAGCCTTCGCCCGTCGTGCCCGCGCGTACGGCCGACACCATCGCGCCCTCGAAGCCCGCTCCCGCAGCTTCGACGGCCGTCCCCTCATGGCAGCCAAAGATGGTCGACGTCGACAACGCGCCTCGACGAACAGAGATGCGCATGCCGAAGAACGAGGCGAGCACGAGCGCTCAGGAGCAGATGCCGATCGCCTGCCCGGTGCTCAAGGCGCTCGTGGTCGAGGGCAAGATGAAGGTCGACCCCGAAGGACGGGTGCAGACCAACGAGATGTTGGCGGCGTTGAAAGAGCGGGGCCTCACGCGGCCGATGCTCGAGACGCTCCGCGCCATCAGCTACTTCGCCAATGAGCCGAAAGACGTTCCGCGCAACGTGGTGGATCAATCGTTCAACGTGATGCACCTGCGCAGCGGGCTCACCATGCACAACGCCGACTCGAACGTGCTCAGCCGCGGCGCCTTCGACGAGGCCGCCTTCGACCGCTTCACCGCCCACGCGAATAACGGGTGGATGGACAAGGACGCTTTTGCCGCCGCCATCGCCACGCAGACCAAAGGCGACCTGCACGCGCAGAACCCGCTCGTCGCCGCGACGTTCGGCAAGAACGCCGTGCTCGCGGAGTACCCAGTGCTGCTCAAGCTGTTCGGCACGAAGGACCCGAGCGGAAAGCCGGCCATCGAGGTCGGCGCGCTCAAGGCCTTCTGGAAAGACGGCACGCTCCCCGCGAACACCAATGCCGCTGGCTCGGTGGGCATGCTCGACACCGCGAAGCTGTACGCGTCGATGCTGGTGAAGGCTGACACCAAGCTCGTCACAGATGCCTTCAAGGGCCTCTTCACGGCCACCGGGCTCGCCAACAACGGGCTGCGGCTGTCTCGCGCGAGCGAAGCGGCGAGCGGCGCGATGGGCATGGCCTCGGGCGGCGCGGGGAAAGCCGCGAACTGTCCTCACCTCAAGGGCGGCGGGAAACCGATGCAGATGCCGCTCGAAGGGAACCTGGTCGTGCACCAATAAGCGCCAAGAATCTCGGCGACCTCCGAAGGCTGTTCCCTCACCTCGCAGACCGCTCCCTGCGCGAATTGGCCGGATTGATGCCCGATGCGGTCTTGTGCGTAACCTACCGGCGGCCGGCACGTGCGCTTCTGGCCCAGGCGACCGCGCTGGGCTTCCCGTGGTCCTTCACGGGCCGCGCTGAGATCGCCCGGCCTGCATCCGCGTCGTGCTGACGCAGGGGCTCAACGTCGTCGACGAGTTACGCTGAGTGCCTCGAGCGTCTCGACGTCGACGAGATCCTTCGGGCGCGCTGCTGCTCGTTGGTTCGCGATCAGGTCCTCGACGCCGATCACCGAGAGGCGCACTCAGCCAGGGGTTGCAGAACGTCGGCGTCGCCACGCGCGCTCGAACGTCACACCGGACACGCTCGTCAGCAGGTCGATTCGCATCGGTGGATGACCGAGCGCGACCACCGTTCCCGGGCTGGCGAAGTCTGCGTCTGAAAGACCCTTCACGGAGCCGAACCCGAACGCGACGAGCGCCTTCATCACGCGTTCAGCGTTTCGTCTTCCCGGTTGCACCCACACGTCGAGATCGCCGGTGAACCGGGGCGCGCCGTGCGCCGCCATCGCGTGCCCGCCGATCAGGAGAAACCGGACCTTCTGGCCCACGAGTGACGACGGGAACTCGCTCCAGTCTTGGGAAAGTTCCATGTCTGAAGACCCGGAGTGTCTCGACCGCGGCGATTCACTCAGCCATCGGCCGCTTCAGCCGGTGGCAAAGTCCGCCGCGTCGGCTGCTTCGAACGACCAAAAGATCCTGGCGACCCTTTTCCCGCGCTCAACCCTACACCACCGTCACACTTCGTCTGAGCGGCTCAACATCGACGGGCGCTTCAACAGCTTCCGCTCGAGCGCTTCCATCTTCCGCGCCTCGGGCTTGCTGTGATGATCGTGCCCCAGCAGGTGCAACAACCCGTGCGCCAGGTAGAGATCGAGCTCGGCTTCGAAGCTCGAGTCGAAGTCCTTGGCCGCGCTTCGCGCGGTGTCAACCGAGATGACGACGTCGCCCAGCGCTCGACGACCAGGTCCGGGCATCTCGCCGCCGGGAAACGACAGCACGTCGGTCGTCTTGTTCTTGCGACGCCAGAGCGCGTTCAGCTCTTTCATCTCGTCGTCGCGCACGAGGCTCAACGAGAGCTCAACGTTCTTCAGCTTCAGCGTTCGGAAGAAGCGCCCCGCCAGCTTCACCAATCGATCACCCTGCGCATCGGCGCCGCGCCCCCCGCGAGAGGAGTCGAGCCACACCTTGTTCGATTGGGTCTTCGGCACGGCCTGGCCTCTTACTTCGTCACCGCGATGCTGACCCGTACGTTGTTTGGAGCCGGACTCGCCACGGTGGGCTTCAAGATGACGTCGAGCTGCTGGGTGAAGCGCAGCTGCGCGCCTCCGCCGGCCGTCGCCACCCGCCCCGTCACCTCGGTCACCCGGTAGGTGAACATCGGCGGCTCGATCATCATGGCCTTCGACGCGGCGAAGCTGTTGCCGCTCGGGGTGTCGTTCACCAGCAACTCCGCCGAAAGCACGTCGTCCATCCACGTGTACGACTTGCCCGGTTCTGGCTCGAGCGCGAACTTCAGCGAGAAGTTCACCTCGGGGTTCCGGTCTCGGGTGTTGCCGGTGATGGTGACCGTCGTGGTGTTCGGCCCGCCGCGAACGAAGACCGCCTTCGCCTCACACTCGAAGTTGCCGGTGACCGCGCCGACCAGCGAAGCGCGACACGACAGGTTCTGGCCGAGCGAGCCTGCGTCGACCGCAGGCATCATCATCGTGGAGCCGCCAGCTGGTGACGGCACCATCGGGCCACACGCCGAGCCCGCCAGCACCAGGAGCAGCCACGCCTTCACGCGCCGGCCTTCTTCGAGTCGTTCGCCTCGTCATTCTTCACCACCACCAGCCCGGGGCCCTGAGGGCGGACGGCCCCCGGCGGGTACTCGGGGCGCGCGTGGTAGATGCCGTCGAGTGTGCGCACCATCGACTCGGCGATCTGGGCCAGATCCTTCAGGGTGAGATCGCACTCGTCGAGCTGCCCTTCGCTCGAGATGAGGTTGATCATCTTCTGAACCTGCGCCTTCAACTTCTCGGTCGTGGGCTCGGGAATGCTGCGACACGACGCCTCGACCGCGTCGGCGATCATGCAGAGCGCTGCTTCGCGGAACTGCGGGCGCGGGCCTGGGTAGCGGTAGATCGACTCGTCGATCGGCGTGGGGTTCTCCTTGCCGTCCTGCTCACGCTGGGCGCGGTGGAAGAAGTAGCCGACGAGCCGCGTGCCGTGATGCTGGGGAATCGCCGCCGCCACGCGGCTGGGCAGCTTGTACTGGCGGGCCATCTCGAGGCCTTCGGTGACGTGGCGCTTGATGATGACCGCGCTCATCTGTGGCGCGAGCCCGTCATGCGCGTTGGAGCCCTTCTGGTTTTCGCCGAAGAAGGCCGGGTTCCGGCCCTTGCCGATGTCGTGGTAGTAGGCGCAGCTTCGCGCGAGCAGCGGGTTGGCGCCGATCGACTCGGCAGCCGCTTCGACCAGCGACCCCATGATGATGCTGTGGTGGTACGTGCCGGGCGCCTGCAGGACGAGCTCCTTGAGGGCGGGGTGGTTCAGGTTCGCCAGCTCGAGCAGCTTGAGGTCCGACGCGTAGCCGAACGCCGTCTCGGCTACCGGCGTCAGCGTCAACACCAGCATGGGCGCAGCCACGGCAGCCGAGATCACCGCGAGCAGCGCTGTCCACGCAGACTCGGCGCCCAGGCCACGGCCTGACGCGAGGCTCATGAAGATGACCATCCCGACGCCCACGATTCCGGCGATGGCCCCTGCCTGGAAGAGCCCAGCGCGATCTCTGACGCGTGACATGCGGTCTGCGGCGACCAGCGACGTGACGAGCGTGAAGAGGAACGCCCCGAGCGAGTTGCTCAACATGATGCCGGCGAGCGCGGCGAAGCAGATGGCGAAGTACAACGAAGCCTCTTCGGACAAGACGAAGCGCACCAGCATCGCGCCCGCGGCCACCGGGAACGCGAGGTGCAGCGCCTCGAGCGGCACCGCGGGATACCGATCGTGAAGGGCATCGCAGACCGCGAGCCAGAACTGCAGCAGCCCCAGCAGCGCGATGCCCGCCAGCCCCATGAAGAGCGCATCACGATGGGTGGGACGGAACCGACGGAGCGCGGTCTGGAAGAAGAGCCACGCTCCCGCCAGCACCAGCGCCACCATGCCCGCGCCGCCGATCTGCAGCTGGAGCAGATCGAACTCGCTCCTCTGCTCCCGCAACCGCTTGAGGAGCAGCAGGTGGGTCTCGTTCACCAGCTCCCCATCGCCGATGACGCGCTGGCCCTTCTTCACCTGGACAACGACGGGCTTCAGGGCAGCGGCCGAGGCGTCTCGCCGGGCCTCGGTCTCTGCGGCGTTGATCGACAGGTTGGAGCGGATTTGCCGCTTGGCGAGCCGCAGCACGGCTCGGCGAACGAGCGGCGGGGCCTCGGGCAACAGGTTCCCCGGGACCGAGGCGAACCGATCGAGCTCGGCAGCCACCTCGCGCACGTCGAACACCTGCGGCAGTGCCGTCGGCTGCTCGCTCTCGCTCCGGCCCCCGAGCATGCGCACGGTGATGCCGTTCGCGTCGACACGCGAGAGCTCGTCCCGCGAAGGCACCACCTTGCCCCGCCACGCGAGCTCGAGCAGGCCCATCGTCGCCTGCTCCACCTCGAGCGAGAAGCGCGCCTGCGCCAGCACCTCGAAGTCCTCGTCGGCGGCGAGCGGGGCGACCTCTTCGAAGCGGCGCCGGGCATCGCGGAGCGCGGCCGTCAACTCGGCGTCGAGCTGATCCTTCGAGGGCTCTTTCAGGGCGCCCAGAGCAGCGGGCTTCGGCTTCGGCGCGCCCGGGAGCGGCGCCGCAGGCGTGGCGACTGGCGGGTGCGCGGCCTGGAACTCGGTGACGAGTTCCTGCATCGCCGAGAAGCCCGAGCGGACGTCACGCTTGGTGCGCGTCTCGATCGTCGGGTCGTAGTCGAAGACGGGCCGCACCCGCAGGCGGGCCTCGGCGCGGCGCAGCGCGGTGCGCTCCTCGTCGGCCACCTCGAAGTCGCGCGAGGCCTTGAACCCGGCGGGCGACGCCGCGCGGAACGGCTTACCGAGATCTTCAGGGCCCAGCTCAGGCACCTGCTGGGTCGAGAGCCCGGACGAGAGGAAGAAGCCCGAGGCCAACGACACCAGGGCCAGCACGCCGACGAGCGCGAGCGAGTGCCGGATGCCGCCGATGGCCTGACCCGGGCTCATGGCGTCTTCAACTCCTGACCGACGGCGCCGACGCCGCGAACAGGAACAGCCTCTTGCCGGCCTGCGCCACCGCGAAGTGTTGCTTCATCGGCCGGCGCTCGTTCGCCACGAAGGCCCGCAGCCCCGGGTACAGCGACAGGAGCGTCTGCAACACGTCGGCGACGTCACTCGTCGGAGGGACGCCCAGTTCGATCTTCGCCCGGCCCTCACACGCGGCCTGCAGCAGTCTGGGAATGATGACCGTCACGTTCATTCGTCGTGCAGCTTCCGCCGAACGGCCGGCGCGCCCGTGACGGTCTTCACCTCGTGCATCGACGTCGACGCGAGGAGCGGGGTCAGGAGCGCGCTCTTCTCTCCGCCGGGCAGCAGCGTCACCTGCGCGCCCGACTCGAGCAGCTTCTGCGTCTCGAGCAGCTCGAACATCGACTCCATCACCTCGGCGTCGGCGGCGATGCGGGTCAGGGCCTGGCCGACGATGAGCGGGCGCTGCGCGGCGGCGCGGGCGAACTCGGTGGCTGCCTGACGATCGGCCGTCGACTTGATGATGTTCACCTGGTTGCTGCCGTCCTGCTTGATGGCGCTGGTCACCTGGCGCAGGCGGTTGACGACCTTCTCTTCGATCTGCCGAATCATCGCGAGATCGCGGAAGTGCACCTTGCGGATGTAGACGCTGCCGAGCTGGTAGCCCCACTCCTCCGCGCGTGGCTGCACCTCTTTGCGCACGGCCTGGCTCATCACGTGGCGGGTCTCGAGCATCGCGTCGAGCTTCATGTTCGACAGCGCGCGCACGGCGGCGTTCGAGACGTTGGCTTCGAGCGAGCCACGAGGGTCGGCGTTCTTGAAGAGGAACGACGCCGGGTCCTTGACGGCCATCTCGTACCAGATGCCGATGCCCATCGGAGCGCCTTCCTCGGAGTTGACGGCCTGGCTGCGCAGGTACTGTTGATCGAGCCGCAGATCGACCGTGTAGACCTTGCCGAAGATGGGGATCAGCGCGGCCTTGATGCCGAGCTTCGTCCAGAGCAGGTGCAGGCCGGGCTCGTCGATGGTGCCGATGACTTCGCCGAAGAGGCTGAAGACCTTCGCTTTGCGCTCATCAACCGCGACGTACAGCCCGAAGGCGCGCGCGACCGCGAACGCGATGGGAACCCCGATGAGGCAGCCGAAGAACGCGAGGAAAGCCGAGAGGAGGAAGTTCACTTGTTCAGCTCCATGAACGCCGCGCGGGCCTTGGTGAACAGCTGCAGCTTCACGTTGCGGACGTAGGCCTTGAGCAGGCCGGGCCCTGAACCATTGCGCTTGAGCTCGGCGAGCTGGTTGGCGAGCTGCAACAGGGGCTCGACCTCGGCCTGGGCGTTGAGGGTCTCGATCTCCACCGCGCGGCGGGACTGCACGATCTTCTGATCGGCCCCTGCGCGGGCGAGGCTGACCTCGCTGCCGACGTGGTTGTGGGCCGTGTTGATGGCGGCGAGCGCGCTCTCGACCTCGGCGGGAGGATCGATGCCGGTGATGAGCGACGCGTCGAGCACGATGCCGTACCGCGCGGCGGAGGACAGACACTCGCGGTCCATGCGCTCGTTGAGGTCGCGCAGGTTCTTGCGGAGATCGTTGATCGAGATGCCCTCGGCGCCCTTGAGGTCGACGTTGACCGGCGCGTGTTCACCCGCGGGGAGCGCCTTGAGTTCCTGCGTGGGGGCTTCGAACGAGGCGATCTTCTGTCGGAGGATCGAGATGAAGTACCCGAGCACGTGGGTCAGCGGGCGCTTCACGGCGAAGAGGTACGCGTAGAGGTTCTGCTCCGAGACGCGCCACCGCAGCTGACCGACGAGGCCGATGTTCAGCTGGTCCTTGGTGACGGCCTCGAGCATCGCCCCGCCGCGGTTGGCGTTGGGGTCTTCGGGGTCGAAGGCGAGGTTGGCGGTCTCGGTCGCGACCTTCACCTTGTGCACCTTCTCCCACGGCCACTTGAAGTACGGGCCGCCGGGCGGAATCACGCGCACCTGCGGGTAGCGGTAGCGATCCCGTTCATCGGGTCGAAGGTGCTCGGCCATCGGGTTGTCGAGCGTGGTCGTCTGCAGCCGCTGGGCGCGACCGAACGAGGTCTTCACCGCGCGCTCGTCCTGGTTCACCGTGAAGAACCCGAAGATCACGTAGCGCAGGGTGAACCACCCCAGGCTTCCGAAGATCAGGCCCGGCAACGAGAGTGAGAATCCGTCATCCATCTGTGTGCCTCCCCGACCGGGACCATACGCGAGGCCCCGTCGCAGCGTATGAACAGTCGACAGGTCACGCTCGTCGCCCTGCCTGTCCGGACGTCAGGGACGGAACGTCGCGATCACCGGCGCGTGGTCGCTGGGCTGCTTGCCCTTTCGTGCCTCGCGGTCGATCTCGATCGAGGTGCAACGCTCGAGCAGATCGCGGCTGACGAGGACGTGATCGATGCGAAGCCCCTTGTTCTTCGGGAAGCCGCCTTCGCGATAGTCCCACCACGAGAACGCCTGCTCGCCCGGGTGCCGCTCCCGGAAGAGATCGACGAAGCCGTGCGTGTCGATGAGGGCCTTCAGCGCGGCGCGCTCCTGTGGAGAAAACAGCGTCTGCCCCGAGAAGAGCGGCACATCGTAGACGTCGAGCTCGTCCGGCGCGACGTTGAAGTCTCCGCACACCAGCGTCGGCGTGCCCTTCGCGAACGAGAGCCAGCGGGTGAGCGCGGCGTACCACTTCAGCTTGTACTGAAACGCCTCGGCCCCGAGGGACTGGCCATTGGGGGCGTAGAGGCCGACGACGCGAATGCCGCCAGCCATCGCCGAGATGATGCGCGCCTGCTCGTCGTCGTCTCCCATGTTGCGGCGCACGTCGGTGACGATCTGCTTCGAAAGGATGGCGACGCCATTGTACGACTTCTGGCCGAAGCACTGCGCGTGATACCCGGCGGCCTGCACCTCGGCCGTGGGGAACTGCTCGTCGGTGCACTTCGTCTCCTGCAGGCACACGACGTCGGGCTCGCGCGTCTTCAACCACTCGAGGAGCCGGTCGGTGCGTGCGCGAACGCTGTTGATGTTCCAGGTGGCGAGCTTCACCGAGCGAGGCTTACCTCAGGCGGCGACGCAGGGAACTCCGTGCGGTCGTCTTCGCGAATGAGCAGACGAACGGCGAGCCTCACCGGCCCTCGGGCTCGGCAGCGGCACGTCTGCCGCGCATCAGGTCTCGGAGTGCCTTTCAGCCCACCTTGCGTTTGCTCTTGTCGTTGAACGCCGTGCCGACATGCGACAGCTCGTCTTTGAGCTGGGTGTCGAGCGAGCGCAGCACGTACGCATTCACCCCGAGCGCCGCGCAGCTCTGGTTGACCTCGTTGCGAATCGCCTCGAAGCGCCACGGGTGACGGCGGAACTGCACCAGCGCGCTGACCAGCCGAACGATGTGCACGTCGACGTACTCACCGTCGGCGGGCAGATCGAGATCGTGGTGCCGCATCGCCACGAGGGTCGGGAAGCGCGGCAGGCTCCAGGCATCATGCACCTCGCCGCCGATCTCGACGTGCACCTGGTCGATGACACGATCGATGTGGTGCAGATCGTCCTCGTCGAGCGCCTCGCCGCCCACCGCGATCGACGCGATGGAACGCAGCGCCACCGGGCGACCGAGATCGTGAAGCATACCGGCGACGAACACGTGATCGCTGCGGCCCTTGCGCAGCTGCATCGACAGCCACGCCGAGCCACGCGCCGAGGTGACGGAGTCGGTGAAGAGCTCGCCCCAGGTGTGGACGAAGTGGGAGAACTCGTTGCGCACCTGCGGTTGGAACAGCGACCGCGCGGCCACCATGCCGGTGACACGGCCCACCTCGGTGAGGCCCAGGCGAGTCACCGCGTCACGGAGCGTCTGGATCTCCTGCGCGCCGACGTACGCGGGGCTGTTGGCCACCTTGAGGACGCCTGCCGCGAGCGCGGGATCCTGCGAGACCAGGCGCGACAGCTCGGCCAGCGAGAGGTTCGGCTCGGCGATCGCGTTGAGCACCTGCAACGACACCGCTGGCAGTGACGACGGCGCAGGCCGGTTTTTCCGGAAGTGGTCGATGACCCTCACGGCCAGCGCGGTGTCACGATCGGTGTCTTCCTGAGTCAGGATCAACCGGTCGGGTGTGGTCAGACCCAGCCACGAGAGCAGCTGGTCGAACGGCGTTCCCTCATCGAGGCCGCCTGGAAGGACGGTCAGCGACGGTCTGGGCGGCGCAACCCCTGAAGACTGCGGAGGCATCCGCGGTGGGAGAGGCGCCGACACGCGCGGACGCGGCGGTGCTGTCGCGCCAAAAAACCGCCGAACGCCGTCCCACCACGAACCCATGCAGCCTCGCGGTGCACCTTCACTGCCAACGCGCCGGCAGCGCGTCGTGGAAGGGCGTCGTCTCGAAGAGGCCGTTCGCGCTGGCGAACGCTGGAGCCGTGGTGGTGCTACGGACCAGCCCCATGCCGACACGAGCGGAAGAGCTGAGAGAAGCGGTGCGGCTGGCGGTCGACGCGACCCTCGGCGTCACCGACGTCGTTCAGAAGCTGCACCACACGCTCGGCGGTGGGCCGGAGGTCCTGGGCAGGCCGCTCGAGGGAATCGTGAAGCTGCTCTCGGCGCCGGCGTACGCGGGCGTGAAGCTGGTCACGAACCTGGTTGGAGCGGGGCTCGACGCGGTGTTGGAGCAGCTGGGGCCCGTGCTTGGACCGGGAGGCGACAGCGCGGAGCAGGACCTCGTCGTCGGCGCGCTCAACGGCGTGGTGGGTGACATTCTCGCGGAGCGCGGCTCGACGCTGGCCATCACCACGGAGTTCCGGAGAGCGGGGAAGCCGGTGGTGCTGGGCGAGCTCGGTCCGGTGACGGGGAAGCTGCTGGTCCTCGTCCACGGCTCGTCGGCCACCGACGCGAGTTGGTCGCGCAAGGGGGCGCATCACGGGGAGGCGCTGGAGAAGGAGCAGGCGCTGGGGCTGACGTGGGTGGCGCTCCGGTACAACTCGGGGCGGCACGTCTCGACGAACGGGCACGAGTTCACGAACGCGCTCCAGGCGCTGGTGACGTCGTGGCCGGTGCCGGTGACCGACGTGACGATCGTCGCGCACAGCATGGGAGGCCTGGTGACGCGCTCGGCGTGTCAGCTCGCCGAGGAGCAGGGGCTTCCGTGGCGGCAGCTGCTGCGCACCATCGTGTTCCTCGGCACCCCGCACCAGGGCGCGCCGCTGGAACGGGCCGGCAACGTGGTCGGGACCCTGCTGGGCCTCAGCCGGTACAGCGCGCCGCTGACGGCGCTCGCGCAGCTTCGGAGCGCGGGCGTGACCGATCTGCGCTTCGGCCTCACGAGAGCTGACGAGTGGCAGGGCGTCGATCGGTTCGCGCACGAGGCTGACCCACGAAAGAGCGCGGCGCTGCCGGACGGCGTGACGTGCTTCACCATCGCCGCGACGACCTCGAGAGAAGTCACGCCCGCGGCCCCCGGCGACGGGCTGGTGCCGGTCGACAGCGCGCTGGGCAGACACGAGCGGCCTGAGCTGTCACTCGCGTTCGAGCCGTCGCGCCAGCTGGTGCTCCCGGGCCTCAACCATCAAGAGCTGCTGAGCGACGAGCGGGTGGGCGCGCAGCTTCGCGCGTGGCTCGGCGCGCGCGCGTGACCCTCGGAGCCGCGCAGCCTCGGTTCGTGGTCGCGGCCCTCGAGGCCCTGATGTCACTCAGCCCTCCGATGGTCGAAGAAGGGCCGAGCGTTCAACAGGACTGCACCTCTCGAATGGGTGACGCCGGAGCCCGCTTCGTTCGAAACCTGATCGCGCACAGGCTGGCCAGCTCCGCATAAGCTCCAGGGAACTTCTGCGATGCGCCCAGCGTCAGCGCCGTCAGCGTGAGGTGAGGTCGACGACCTTGAGCGACGTCACCTGGTAAATCGATCTCGACGGCAGCTTGTCGTTCGCCACGACGATGCGAAACGGGCCGACGGTGTCAGGCAGCGGCTTCCCATCCATCTGCCAGACAATCGTCGCCTGCGTCGTACCGAGCGTCTCGAGCAGCTCGCCGACGCTGAAGACCGCCTCGAAGCCATCACGCGCGGTGGCGACGACGACGCTCCGCAAGCCAGCGTGCTTCTGCTTCGGGTCGACCTTCGGCCCCGACGCGCCTTCGCTGAACCCGAGGTGGAGCAGCACCTTGTCGAGCCGCACCCCGAGCCCCGTGTGGGCGCCCTTCTTGTCCGTGAACTCGACCGTCGCCGCGCCGAGGGCCTCGAGGTCTTTCACCGTCAGCGCCGCGGGCTTGATCAGCGCGCCGTCGACCTTCAACGTGACCGCGACTCCGCCATCACCGGGCGAGGCGCTCAGCAGCAGCGACAGCATCAACATCATGGTTCCTCCTTCGAGCGACGGCTCACCCACCCGCCGACGTGTAGTGCCCGATGGCCCGGAGCCACACCACTCGAGCCAGGCCTGCGAAGAGCGCGGTGCCGACCAGCGCGCCCACCAGCGACTGCCACCCGAGCCGGCCCAACATCGCCTCGGCCGGGAACGTGGTCATCAACGCCAGCGGCACGACGAAGGTGAAGACCCACCGCAGCACCTTCGGGAACACGCTGGCCGGCCAGCGCGCGCCATCGAAGATGCTCGAGAAGAGGTACGTCAGGTTGTCGACCTTCACGACGAAGAACGCCGCCGAGACGATCAGGATCCACAACGAGTAGAGCAACAGCGTCGCCGAGCCGAGGAGCAGCACCGAGGCCGCCACGTCGAGCAGCTCGGGCGCATGGCCGATTCGGCCAAACGCGATCACGAACACCACCAGTCCCACCACCACGCTCGTCACGCGCCAGACGTGGAAGCGCGACGTCGAGACCAGGAACTGCGCGTCAGCCGGCTTCATCAACACGAAATCGAGCGTGCCCTTGCGGATGTGCTCGATCACCGCCTGCAGCCCGGGGTTCACCGCGCCGTCGAGGATGCCCTGCAGCAGAATGAACCAGCCGGTCACGACGAGCGCTTCGCCAAACGTCCAGCCAGGAATCCCGGGACGCGACCCATCGCCGTACACCACGAAGAGCGGGACGATCGCCGTCGCCATGAAGAACAGCGACACCACGCCATCGACGACGAAGTCCCACCGGTACTGCGCCGCGAGCAGCCCCGAGGTGCGCAGCTGGAGCCCTAGTAACGTGACGTAGCGGCGCATCGCCGTCAGCCTCCGAACGCCTGAAAGCGCTTGAGCCCGCGGTTCCACACGGTCAGGGACACCACGACGAGCCCGGCCGCCCACGCCCATTGCGTCACCAGCAACGGAATCGCGGACTCGACGGTGTGGACGCCTGTCATCAACTCCACCGGCAGACCGATCTGGTAGCGAAACGGCAACCACTTCGCCGCGGCGCTCAACCAGTCGGGGAAGAGATCGAGCGGGAACAGGTAGCCCGAGAACACGAAGAAGGCCGCGAGCCACACGTCCATCAGCTTCACGCTCGACTCCATGAAGAGGCTCAACGAGCCGATGGCGACGTTCGCGAAGAAGGTGATGAGCCACCCGCCGAGCAACGCGAAGGGGAAGACCACCCAGACGCGCCAGTCGTGAGAGAGGTGCTCTCGGGCCGGCGTCACCACCAACAGCACAATCACCGGCAACGTCACCGCCGCCCGCAACGGGAGCGCCGCCACGTTGCCGACACCATACGAGAGCAACGGGTGAATCGGCCGCAACAACCGCATGGCCAGCGTGCCCTGACGCACCTCGTAGTTCATCTCCCAGCAGGCCCAGCTCGAGATCAGCTGCCGCACCGTGAAGACCGACAAGAAGTACGCGACGAAGGCCGTCGTGCCCCACGCCTTGCCACCACCGCCCACCACCGGCACCGCCTCGGCGACGGCCGTCCACAACACCATCATCACCAACGGCATGGTGGTGGCGAACACCCAGACGATCATCTCGGCGCGATAGGTCAGCGACTCGACGAACCCGACGCGCATCAGGGCCGGCAGCGCCCTCAAGGCCCTCATGCGGCGTGTTCCCGGCTGGCCCGACTGCGCGCGAACAACTCGCTCATCACCTCTTCGAGCGGCGGGTTCTCGACGTTCAAGTCGACGACGGGCAACGACGACAACGCACGCCCGACCACCGCGTTCACCTGGTCGTGGCTCACCTGCAGCACGGCCTGCGCCCCTTCACAGCGCACGACGTGGCCGAGCGGCTCGACCTGCTCTCTCGACACCGGCTGCGAGAAGCGCAGCGTCACCCGCTTGTCGGGCCGCACCTGCTTCACCAGCTCGTCGAGCTTGCCGTCGAACGAGAGCGTCCCCTTGTCGATGACGATGACGCGGGGACAGAGCGCAGCGACGTCGTCCATGTAGTGGCTCGTGAGGATCAGCGTCGCGCCGGTCTGCTCGTTGTACCGGCGAATGAAGTCGCGCATGACGACCTGCATCGAAACGTCGAGGCCGATGGTGGGCTCGTCGAGGAAGAGCACCTTCGGGCCATGCACCAGCGCCGCGGCGAGCTCGCACTTCATGCGCTCTCCGAGCGAGAGCTGGCGCGTCGGCTTGTTCACGAGATCGCCGAGCTCGAGCAGCTCACCCAGTTCCTTCATGCGGCGCACGAAGTCGGGCCGCGACACGTCGTAGATCGCCCGGTTCATCTCGAACGTCTCGGCCGGAGGCAGGTCCCACAACAGCTGCTGCTTCTGCCCCATCACCAGCATGATCTTCTTCAGGTAGTCCGACTCACGTTTCTGCGGCACGTGCCCGTCGACGCGCACTTCGCCCGTCGAGGGATGCAGCAGCCCCGCGAGGGTCTTGAGCGTCGTCGTCTTCCCCGCGCCGTTGGGACCCAGGAAGCCGACCCGCTCGCCGGCCTTGATGTCGAACGTGATGCCGTCGACCGCCTTCACCGTCGTGTACTCGCGCGAGAAGAGCGACTTCACCGCCGCGGCGAGCCCGGGCGGGCGCTTGTGCACGCGGTAGTGCTTGGTGAGGTGGCGCACCTGAATCATGCGTCGTGTGTAGCCGAGACCGACGTGGGCCGCCGCGATTCCGTCACGACGGAAGGTCAGGACTGCGGCGTCGTGCAGCCATGAATCGCATCGCTCCATCCCGGCGGCGGGTCTCCCCAACGGCTCGTCGCGCGCGCCCGCCCTCGTGCACGACTCTTCAGGTGTCGACGTCGAGGTCTTCTCGGTTCGGCCGTTCGAGCGCTGAGCACCAATGACTGTCGTTCGCGCCCGGGGCATAGAGTGCCGCCATGTCGGGCGACGCAGCACGAGATCTCGAAGCGTGGATTCCCAGGCTCATCACGTTGTGGCGTGAGCAGCGCACCGCGCGGACGAAGGGGCCACGGCAGCCACCTCTCCGTGGGCGGCACTTCGAAGAGCCGCCATCACCGAAGCTGACGCCGCAGGAGATCAAGGAGGTCGGCGCCGGCATCAAGCGGCTCTCGCACGGCCTGACGAGAGAGCGTGAGCTCGCCGGCGCGAAGTACATGGACGACCCGGCGCTCCTGGGCGCCTACCTGCTCTTCTACTGGCCGGTCTCGTACGCGCAGTCTCGCTCGTTGTTGTCCGAGCTGCCCACGCGGCCGCGCGCGTTGCTCGATCTCGGCTCTGGCCCGGGTCCGCTGGCGTTCGCGGGCATCGACGCTGGCGCGAGTGAGACCATCGCTGCCGATCGCAGCAAGCCGGCACTCGAGCTCGCGCGGCAGCTCGCCATCGCGTCGTCGGAGTCCCTCGGCACGAGAGAGTGGAGCCCCGAGCGCCCGCTCCCAGAAGGGAAGTTCGACGTCATCACCATGGGCCACGTGCTCAACGAGCTCTTCGACGGTGACATCCAGAAGCGCGCAGACCTCGTCGAGAAGGTGCTCGAGCGCGTCAAGCCGGGCGGATCTCTGGTCGTGATGGAGCCTGCGTTGAGGGACACCTCGCGCGCGCTGCTCCAGGTGCGCGATGTGCTCGTCGCGAAGGGCTACGCCGTGCGCGCCCCGTGTCTGTTCCGCGGCGCCTGCCCTGCCCTCGTCAAACCGTCCGACTGGTGTCACGCCGAGCGGCCGTGGCGCATGCCGGCGCTGACGGAGACGCTCGCGCGCACCGCCGGGCTCCACAAGGAGTCACTCAAGATGAGCTACCTGGTGCTCGCGCCGAAGGGTGAGGCCTGGGCCGAGCCACCACCAGGCCGCGTGTTGCGCATCGTCTCCGAGGCGCTCGAAGGCAAGGGCCGCCAGCGCTTCATGGGCTGTGGACCCGAGGGACGCATCGGCCTCGCGATGCAGGACAAGCACCGCAACCCCGGCAACGAGAAGTTCTTCCACTTGAACCGCGGCGAGGTGATTCGCATCGGCGGCGAGGTGGAGGCGAAGGGCGACGGTGCGGGCTTGAGCGATCGGTCGACGGTGGAGATCGTCGCGCGCGCCGGGCAGGCGGTTCCGAAGCCGTGATGAGCCACACCAGGTGGATCATCGAAGACTCGGCAATGGGGCTGCGCGACTTCGCCGATTGGTACCGGTTTGGCGGCGAAGGTCCCGCGGCGCTCATCCACTACACCGGCGGGAGCATCAGCTGGCAGGTGCACCAGGAGCGCTTCCACTCGGAGCCCACGCCGATCGTCAACGAGTTCAAGGGCGCCTGGGAGCGCAACGGCGCGCCGCGAATCGATCTCATCGTCTCGTCGGCACCGCCACCCGGAAAGGAACCCCGGCCCGAGCCGCTCGAGTCGTACCTCGAGTACGTGATGGATCAGCTGGTGCCGAAGCTGCCCGCGAAGCCACTCGGCTACGGCTTCATGGGCTACTCGCTCGGCGGCTCGTTCGCGACGTACCTCGCTGGGGTGTCGGGGAGAGCACGCGCCCTCGCGGTGTTCGGTGGCGCGGGGGTCGTGGAGACCGCACGGCAGATCAGGCCGGTGCTCGCGCGCGATCTCTCGACGGTGTTGTTCCGGAACGCGGAGGATCCGCTTCAGGATCCGGCGACCGCCGCGCCGCAGCTTCCACCCGGCTACAACCCACGGCCGATGGCGCTGCGCGCTGGAGCGCACCCCTTCGCGGACTACGCCGAAAACGGCACGGTGGCTGACGCGTTCGCCTTCGTGTTGGGTCGCCTCCGGCAGCCCTGATCACCTGCTGGTTCCTTCGTGATTGCAGAGCCGGGCTTCAGTGGGCTAGCGAAATGTCATGCTCCGCTCTCACGCCCTCTCGACGTACCTCGGCGTCGCTGCTTGCCTCGGCTTCACGCTCGGCCTGACCAACTGTGGACCTCAGCCGTGCTCGTCCGCGACCTGTCCCACGGGGTGCTGCGGCTCCACGGGTCGGTGTGAGTCGGGAAGCTCCAACGCCGCCTGCGGCCGACTCGGTGAAGCGTGTACGTCGTGTTCGATCAGCCAGTCATGTAGCGCGGGCACGTGCATGAACCAGGGCTTCGGCGCAGGTGGCACCGGCGGCTCAGGATCGGTCGGTGGAGGCTCCGCGGTCGGTGGCGGCTCAACGGCTGGTGGGCGCGCAGGTGGTTCAGCAACGGGTGGAAGCGCGGGCGGCGGGAGCGCTGTCGGTGGCGCGAGCGCTGTCGGCGGCGGGAGCGCTGTCGGTGGCGGTCGCGCTGGTGGGTCTGCGGTTGGCGGTGGCGCCGGAGGCGGGGGCAGCCTGAGCTGCACGGTCAGCGGGACGTGCCCCGTCAACACCTGCCGCTGCGGCGACAACACCGTCCTCACCTCCCAGTTCTGCAACAATATGGTTTGTCAGACCGGGGCTGCCGAGTGCTCGCGCGCCTGTATCGCAGGCGGTCGTCCTCCTCCCGGTGGAACCGGCGGCGGCGCGGCAGGCGGCGGCGGCGCGGGTGGAGGCTCGGCGTGCAACGGCGCCTTCGTGCTCGGCAGCAACTTCACCACCGGCAACGAGCTCTACGTGCAGTGCAACGCCTTCCCCAGCCCGACGAACTGCCTGACCGGCAGGTACATCAACTTCGAAGGCCTCTCAGGGCCGCTGTCCGCCTGCTTCTGCTACGCGGTGTGCCCGAACGGCGTCACGGCCGGCCAGGCCTGCAGCGCGAGCACGCCCGACCTCGTCTGCACACGCGTGCGGAACACGGCCGGGACCTCGAGCGCGCTCATGTGCATGCCGCCCGGTGCCGCCTGGCAGAACCTGTGTCGCGGCTAACGTGACTCCTGGCCGAGCGCTGCGCGCGCCTCGTCTGCGAACCGGCCCTTCGGGAACGCCTCGAGGTACTTCACGTACTCGCCCATGGCCTGGCGCGGCCTGAGCTGAACGTCGAAGCAGCGAGCCCGGAGCACGCGGGCCAGCTGCGCGGCGTCCTGACCTTCGATGACGAGGTCTTCGAGACCGGGCAGGTAGCGATCGCAGCCACCCTTCTCGAGGCTCGCCTCGGCCTTCTCGAGGAAGAGCTGCTCCAGCGACTTCGAGCTGGCCCGCGACGGCGTCGCTTGAGGCGCTGGCGCCACAGCAACGGGCGCGGGTACAGCGACGGGCTTCGGCTCGAGCGACGGCACGATCACCATCGGAGGCAGCGGCGCAGGCGGCACCACCGGAACGGGCGCGACGGCAACAGCAGGCTTCGGCAGCGTCGACCACTCTGACTCGTCACTGACGGGACCGCGGCCCTGCTCCATCGGCGCGGATGGTTTCGGCGCAGGCGCTTCGATCGCGAACTCGTCTCGCTTGAAAGGAACCCCTCGGCTGTACCCGCCAGCAAGCGATGGGAACGCCGTGCCGGGCCCGTCGAACCGCTCTCCCTCGACCTGGGTCTCTGGCTCCAACGAGACGACTGCGGGCGCTTCGGGCGCTGCGACCGTCGGTGACGGCGCCTGCACGGGAGCCACCATCGCCTCAGGCTCGACGGCGCGGGCCTTCGACTCTTCGGGCGTCAGCCGCGGCAACGCCCCCGGCGCCGTGCGCGGAGCGCTGACCTGCCCCCCCTTCGCGGCGACCACCACCTGCTGCTGCTGCTCGGCCCGCGTCACCGCCTCGGCAAGGCCCTGCACTTCACTCAGCTCGCGCTCGAGCGCCGGCGTCAGCGTGCGCAGCTTCGCCTTGCCGCGTGGGTCGATGAGCAGCCGCTGCCCTGCGCGAACACTCGCCTGGCCCGAGTCACCCGAGGCCACGCGCACTTCACCTTCGGCGACCGCGACCTCGACCCCTTCGGCGCCGTTTGCGACGGAGAAGATCGTCCCCACGACGTAGACCGACACATCGCCTGCGTGCACCACGAAGGCCTTCCGTGCCTCGTGCGACGCCCGAACGGCCACGCGCCCGCGCGTCACGGTCAACGCGACGTCATCGGCATCGGCCCGCGTCAGCGCGACCTGCGTCGACGCCGAGACGCGCACGTGGCTCGCGTCGGGAAGGTGAACGAATGCCCGGCCCGCGACGCCCGTGCGGAGCACGTCACCGCTCTTCAAGGTCTCACCAGCAGACACCGGCTCCGACTCCGCTGACACCCGCGTCAGACTGCGCGCCAACTCGACCCGAATCGGCTTCGGCGCGACGAGCTGCACGAGCGGCGGCTCACTCGGTGGGATCTCCACGACGACCTCCGGCGTTGGCCAGAACAGCACGGTCACCGCAGCGGCGGTCGCGACGAGTCCTCCTGCGAACGCGAACGGCACCCATCTCGGCCGCGACATCGATCTCATGCGCTTCTCGACGAGCGCACCGACGCGCTCATCAGTCTGCGCCCAGTCGACGGCCGGCGACGCGTGACGCGCCGATGCGAGCGCCCGCCGCGCGATGCGAACGGCTTCGAGCGAGTCCGTACACTCGGGACAATCGGAGAGGTGGAGCTCGACGTACCGCTTGTCGTCGAGCTCGAGCTCGTCAGCCGCCAGGGCCCACAGCCGGTCCGTCTCGTGGCGCGTCATGGCGTCACCTCCCCTGCCTGCACCAGCGTCTTCATGGCCTTCGTGAAGTCGAGCCGGGCGCTGTGCAGCCGCGAGCGAACGGTGTTGTACGAGATGCCCACGGCCTGGGCGATCTCCTCGGGGCCCATGCCGCAGAGCTCGTGGTACACGAAGACGACGCGCTTCTTCGCTGACATCGTCTCGAGCGCGCGGTGCACCAGCTTCGTCGCCTGCGCCTGCTGAGCTGCCCGTTCGGGGTCGACGCCGGTGAAGATCTGCTCGGGCACTTCGTCGCTGAGGTCTTCACGACGCCGACGCCACCAGCGCAGGTGCATCAGCGCCACGTTCCCGCACACCCGATAGAGGAAGGTGCGGAACTGCGACTCGCCGCGGAAGGACGGCACGGCGCGCAGCAGCCGCACGTAGGTCTCCTGCACGAGATCGTCGAGGTCGTTCTGCCTGCCCGTGAGGTGGAAGAGCGTGCGCGCGACGTCGTCACGCGTGAGGCGGTACAGCTCCTCGAAGGCGAGCGCGTCGTCGGCCTTGATTCGGTCGACGAGCCGCAGCAGGCGAGCCTCCACCTGCCCAGGCGGGGGAGGCGTCGGCACCAGCCTCGGCATCGGGAGCGCTTCTGCAGTCATCTGGGGCCTCCGGGCGAACACTCCTCATCTGTTGCCGGTGCCCCACCAGAACGATCGACCGTCTGCGCGCCGGGCCACAGATTGAACGGAGTGAATGCGCGAACCCGTTCGCGGGCACGAAGTCGACGCTGCGATCACTTCCGGAAGGTGCGGCAACCAAGTCCATGCGTGCGCCGATGAGCGCGCCACTGACCGGGAAAGATCGCCATGAACGCACAGAAACTTCGAAGCCTGTTGCTCCTCACCGTCCCGCTGCTCGTCACGAGCGGCTGCACCATCATCGACTACGACGACACGTCGGCTGACTGCACGTTCGGCTGTCCCGGTTCCACCTGCGCGGGCAACGGTGACTGTGACTCGTCGTGCTCGTGTCAGTCGGGGCGCTGCACGACCAACCCGAAGTGCACGAACAACGCGCAGTGCAGCAACGGCGCCTCGTGCATCGCCAACCGCTGCGTCGCCGCGTGCACCCAGAACGCCGATTGCTCGACCGGGAACTTCTGCCTCGCCGGGAGCTGCCGCCCGGTTCCGCCCGGTGCTCGCACCTGCGGCTCCAACGCCCAGTGCGGACTCGACCCCTGCATCAACGGCTACTGCGTGAGGCCCTGCACCAGCGCGATGGACTGCGGCGGCGATCTCACCTGCTCCAACGGCTTCTGCGCGAACCCGCCCAGGACTGACGGCGGCACTGCCGGCGGCGCGGCGGGCACGGGCGGCGGTTCTGCGGGCGGCTCGGCGAGCCACGGCGGCGGCACGGCCAACACGGCAGGTGGCACCTCGGGCACCGGCGGTGGTGCGGCAGGGACGGGCGGTGGAATGTCTGGCACCGACGGCGGCTCCGGCGCGGGCGGCGGCGCTCCGAGCACCTGCACCTTCAACGCGGACTGTGGCCAGGGCGCGTGGTGCGTGAACGCGACCTGCTTCTTTGGCTGCACGGCCGACGCCGACTGCCGTGGCGCCAACTCCTGCCAGGGCGGCCTCTGCAAGCCCCGCCCGGCCGGCACCTGCAGCACCTCGGCGCAGTGCACCACCGGTCAGGACTGCGTCAACGGCGCCTGCGCGAACGCCTGCACCTCGCAAGCGACCTGCACCGGCGCCACCGTCTGCCGCATCGGCTACTGCCTGCCGCCGGCGACGAGCGTGTGCACGACCAACTGCGATTGCCCCACCAGCCAGCGCTGCGTGATGGGCGCCTGCCAGCCGTAGTCAACGACGCGGGCGTCCCTCCCCCAGCCTGCGCTCGTTCGAGCCGCCTGTCGGAGCTGTTCTCCGGCAGGCGGTTCGTCTTTCCTGAAGGGTCACTTCTTCGGCAGCGCGTTCGCGAGCTCCTCGTACAGGTAGATCGCGCTCTTCACCGACTTGTCGAAGTCGCCGAGGTGCAGGCTCTCGTTCTCGCTGTGCGCGTTCGTGTACGGGTCCTCGACGCCGATGAGCAGGGCCGGCACACCGCCGAGCTCGATGCTGAACGGCTCGACGAAGGGAATAGAGCCACCGCAGCCGATCGACACTGCCTTGGTGCCGTAGCCCTTTTCGAGCGCGCGGAACGCAGCCTGGAACGCAGCGCCCGCCGAGTCCGTGTACCACCACTTCGCGCCCGGCTCGGCGTCGGCGTGCACCTCGACGCCCCACGGCGCCGCCTTCTTGAGCGCGTCGATCAGCTTCTGCTGCACCTCGTGGGGGTCGAGATCGGGCACGAGGCGAATGCCGACGCGGGCCCAGGCCGACTCGCACACGATGTTCCGGGCGTCCTTCTTCGAGCTGGCCTGCATCGCGTTGACGGTGAGTGAGGGCTGGCGCCAGTTCGTCTCCCACACGTGGCGATCGCCGCCCATCACCTGCACACCCGGGAGCAGCCCCGACTGCCTGCGGAAGGTGTCTCGATCTCCCGGCAACGAGTGAATCGACGCACGCTCGGCAGCCGTCGGCGGCTTTACCTTCTCGAGGATGCCGGGGATCGCGATGGTGCCGTCGGCGTTGGTGAGCGACGCCAGCATCTTGCACAACGCCATCGTCGCGTCAGGCACCGGGCCACCCCACATGCCGGAGTGGAGCGACTGCTTGAGCGCCCGCACCTCGACGTCGACGGTGATGAGGCCGCGCAGCGCCGTCGTGATGCTGGGCAGGCCGGTGTCGAAGTTGCTGGTGTCGGTGAGGACGATCGCGTCGGCCGAGAGCAGCGCCCGGTGCGTGCGGAGGAACGTGGCCAGGTGGTTCGAGCCGATCTCCTCTTCGCCTTCGATGATGACCTTCACGTTGAGCGGCATCGCGCCCGAGGCGAGCCACGACGCCACGGCACTCGAGTGCACCACGATGCCCGCCTTGTCGTCGGCGGCGCCACGACCCCACAACCGGCCCTCACGCTCCACGGGCTCGAAGGGCGGCGACTTCCACGCGCTGGCTTCTCCGGCCGGCTGCACGTCGTGGTGCGCGTACAGCAGCAGGGTCGGCTTGCCCGGCGCCTTCATCAGCTCGCCGAACACGTACGGGTGCGCCCCTTCGATCTCGAGCAGCTGCACGTTCTCGAAGCCACGCTTCTTCAGCAGCGTCGCGGTCGCTTCGGCGCTCTCACGCACGTGCTTCGGGTCGAAGCCGTCGAAGCTGACGGAGGGGATGCGGACGAGCGCCTTGAGATCGTCGAGAAAGGCGGCGCGGTGCTGCTCGTAGTGGGACAGGGCCCTGGTGACGGACATGGCAGGGCGTGTACTCAAACCCGCCCGGCGAAGCCAACCGGGGCTGTTGCCCCCGAGGCAGCGGTTCTACGGGATTCGCCCCGTGACGACCTGGCACCAGAGGCCGCCGTTCTTCACCGGCGTCTTCGTTTCGACCGCCAGCCCGAGGGCTTCGTCACCCTCGGCCAGCAGGAAGCCGAAGCGCCAGCCGGAAAGGCCACGCCGGAGCACGGCGCCGACGCCTTGATACAACCCGTGCAGTTCGAAGCGCTGCCCGACGCGTTTGCCGTACGGGAGATTGGCGATGACGAGGCCCGGCGGACCCGTGGGACGAACGAGCTTGGTCGCGTCGAGTCGCTCGAGCTCGATGGTCTCGAAGACCCCTGCGCGCTTCGCGTTGCGACGGGCGACGCCGAGGGCCCCCGCATTCAAGTCCGACCCCCGAATCCAGGACGAGACCGAGGGGCCCGGCTTCGTCGCATCGGCGAACGCCTTCGCATCGAATGACGCGAACGACTGGCACGCGAACGGGCGTGCGCGGCCGGGCTGGAGCCCCATCGCCTGCTCCGCCGCCTCGATGACGAAGGTGCCGCTGCCACACATCACGTCCCACAGCGGCTCGCCGGGTTTCCAGCCGCACAGCCGGAGCACGCCCGAGGCGAGCGTCTCCCGAAGCGGCGCCTTGCCCGTCTCTTGCCGCGCGCCCCGCATGTGGAGCAGCTCACCCGACGTGTCGACGCTCACCGTGCAGCCGGCGCGGCTCAATCGAAACGAGAGCTCCGGCCCTTCGCCGAGCGCACCCCACGCCTTCACCGCCGCGTTGCGCCAGACCTCGGCAGGCACCGCCGAGCGCGCGCCGGGCTCTTCCGAGATGCCGAGCTGAAAGGGGCCCGGACCGATGAGCTGACGCACAGGCAACCGGACGACCGCTGCGGGGCTGTCGAGCTGCCCGAGGCGCCACGACACCCGGCTGGCCAGCCGACTCTGCACGTTGACGCGAATCAGGCTCCCGGGTGGAGCCGCGTTCACCTCGCACCCGCCGGTGACGACGCGCGCGTCGAGCCCGAGCCCAGCCAGCTCCTGCGACAACGGCGCCTCGAGGCCGGGCGTACAGCTGACGAAGAACGCCTCGGTCACGAGACGGCCTGGTCTTCGCCCCACAAGACGCGCACGGCCTTCGGGCGCACGCCGGTCGCGAGCAGCAGCTGCTCCAGTCGCAGGCGGGCCTCGCGGTTCTCCTTGTGCACCCGGCGCGCGAGGATCAGCTCGTTCTTCAGCGAGTGCTCCCAGCCGGCGAGCTCGGTCACCGTCACCTGGTAACCGAAGCTCTCGAGCAGCAGCGCGCGAATGACGTTGGTGAGGTGCGAGCCGAACTCGCGGCGGTGCCACGCGTGCGCGAACAACGAGAGCATCTCGGGCTTCACGGCGCGGCGTGACTCCTTGAGCTGCTGCGCGACCTCGGCCTGACAGCACGGCACCAGCGCGACGTGGTCGGCCTTGTGTCGCACGGCCTGAATGATGGCGTCATCGGTCGCGGTGTCACAGGCGTGGAGCGCGGTCAGCACGTGCACCCGCTCGGGCAACACGCTCGCCTCGATGCTGGCCTCGTCGAACGTCATGCGGCCATACCCGAGCTGCGCGGCGCGCTCCCTGGACCGCTTCACGAGCTCGGCGCGCGACTCGACGTTCTTGACCTCACCCACGTCCCGCTTCGCGAAGAACAGCTCGTACAGCACGAAGCCGAGGTACGAGTTGCCGCTGCCGACGTCGACCACCAACGGCGCCGGGTACCGCGCGAACACGTCGTCGAGCGCGGGCTGCACGAGCCCGACGAGGTGATTGACCTGCTTGAGCTTGCGGCGCGTATCGGCGTTGAGATCGCCTTCCCGCGTCAGCAGGTGCAACGTCTTCAAGAGCTCTGCCGACTGTTCGGGCAACAGCTCGGCGCGAACGTGCTTCGCCTCGACCTTCTCTCGGGCCTTCACGTTCAGACCGCGATGACCTCGACGATCTCGGGGATCGCCTCGCGGAGCCGGGTCTCGATGCCCATGCGCAGCGTCGCCGTCGACGACGGGCAGCCCGCGCAGCTGCCCTGCATGTGCAGGTAGACCGAGCCGTTCTCGATGCGATCGAGGGTGATGTCGCCGCCGTCCTGCGCGACCGCAGGCCGGATCTCGGCGTCGAGGATCTCGCGGACGCGCTGCTCCATCTCGGTGCCGCCAGTGATGACCTTCGCCGCCATCTCGGCCAACACTTCGGGCTTCACCACCGTCTCGTTGGCCGAGAGGTGCTGGTCGAGCGTCAGCATGACGCCGTCGTTCATCTCGTCCCACTCGCCTTCGTCACCCTTGGTGACGGTGACGAAGTTGGTGCCGAGCATCACGGCGGTGACGCCCTTGATGTCGAAGAGCCGCAGCGCCAGCGGAGAACGATCGACGGCCACGTCACGGGTGGTGAAGTTCATCGCGCCGCGGGGCAGCAACTGCGTGTCGACGACGTACTTCAGGGTGCTGGGGTTCGGGGTCCACTCGAGCTGGATGTTGACGGACACGGTGCGGCTCCTTGCAAGTGCAACTGCTGTAGGGACGAACGGGCCTTAAATCAACCCCCGCCCTGCCCAGGCAGACCTTCTTCCGAGTCGAAGTCCCCGAGATCGAGCTCCAGCTCCAGGGGCAGCGCCTGCTCGAGCTCTGGCTTGTCCACCAGATCGAGATCGGCCGGCGCCGGCTCGGTCGGGAGCATCTGCTCGACGGGCCTGGCGTTGCGCGCGGGCCCTGCTGGCTTCCCGGGCAGCGGCAGCATCTGGTTGGCCTCACGGACGTGGGAGACCAGTTGGCGAGCGACGAGATCGACCATCTGATACGCGAACCGATGGCCCGAGGCGAAGAGCGTGTCGAACTGGCGCTCGTGCATGCGAAAGAGCTTCGCGGGGCCGGTCGTGACACAGCTCGCGGAACGGACGCCGTCGTCGATGCACGCCACGACTCCGAACATCGTCCCCGACGGCAGGTTCGCGAGCGTCTTTCCGTTGCGGCCCACCGACACCTCGCCCTCGACCAGGAAGTAGGCGCCGTCGTTGGGCTCGCCCTCGGCGAACAGCGGCGTGAGCTCGTTGAACTCGTACACATCCAGCTTCTGCCCCAGCGCGAGCTTGACGACGGCGGGCAACCCCTTGAAGGCAGGGAACGCGTCGAGCTCGCTGACCTCGGGGCGTCGGCCCGGCGGGAGCGCTGGGGTCTCGACCACCTGCGTCCCCGACGGCACGATGCGCTCGTTGGTGGCGCGCAGGCGCCGGCACAGATCCATGCAGATCTTCCGCAGGATCTTGAAGGCCGCGGGCACGAACGTGCTGCGCATCGCGTGAAATTCCTGTGCGTCGATCTGGTGGGCGTGTCCGGCCTGGGTGACGATGACGGTGGCGGAGCGAGGGAAGTCGTCGACGAGCGCCATCTCTCCGACCACATCACCTTTGCGGGCGTAGGCCACGGCGACTGGCCGCTTCTGCCCCTGCGTCATGCTGATCGAGACCTCGGCGCCATCTCCCAGCACCCACATGGCGCGACCGGGCTCACCTTCGCGGAAGAGGACGTCACCCGCGCTGAGCTGGACGGGCCTGAGCACCCGAAGCACCTCGTTCATGTCCTCTGGCCCGACGAGCGCGAACAGCGGAATCCCACGAATGAACTGCTCGAGAGCAGACGGAGCGCTGGTCACAATTGCTTTCCTAGCACGGCTGGAGGGCTACACTCTCTCCTCTCCATGCGAGCTTTTCTGTGGGTCGCGCTCCTCGCCTCGGCTCCGGCCTTCGCGCAGCGCATCGGTGTCGTCCCATTTTCGGGGCCCAACGGCGCGGTCATCCGAAACCAGCTGATCATCGCGGTCTGCGACACGGTCGATTGTGTCAACACCGGCAAGGTGACCACCGGGAACAAGCCCGACTGGAAGAAGGCGAAGAAGGAAGCGCTGCAGTTCTTCGTCGCCGGCACCGTCGTGAAGAAGGGCAAGACGCAGACGCTCACCCTCGAGGTGCTCTCGAAGCCAGGCCCGCCGATGCTGAAGAAGTCGTTCCCGCTTGCAGCTGATGGCCTCGCGGCGAAGACGCTGCAATCTGCCATCGATGCGCTCAAGGCCGCGTTCGGTGCCGCGCAGCCCCCCGAAGCCCCCCGCACCGAGACGGCGCCGAACGTGAGGTCGACGACGACCGTGCCCGCGAAGACCGGCGGCCCGGGCGGTGCCGAGCCGGCCCGCGTCGAGCCGAAGAAGACCGAAACCGTTCGCGAGCCCGAGCTGGAACCCGGTCTGGCGCGCCCCGGCACCGCCGCGCGGCGGATCCCCTTCCTCGCCGTCGAAGGGGGCGTCGACCTGCTCAACCGGAGCTTCACCTACGTGCAGCCCGTCACCAACCTGCGCCGCTACAGCCTGCCGCTCTTCCCGCTCGCGATGGCGAAGGTGGAGTTCTACCCGCTCGCGCTCTCTCGCCAGGACTTCCTCGGGGGCATCGGGCTCGAGGCCTCGTTCTCGTTCGCGCCGTGGCTGCGGTCGCGGCGCGAGAGCACGATGGAAGACGTGTACCCGACCTCGACGATGCGCATCGACGCCGGGCTCTCATGGCGGATCATGCCGGTCAAGTCGTTCAACTTCTCGCTGATCCCCCTCGTCGGCATCCGATCGCACTCGTTCACCGTGGCGCCGAACTCGACGGGCACCCGGCTCGATCTGCTCCCGAACCTGTCGTACCTGGGCCTCAAGGTCGGCGTCGGCTTCGAGGTCGGCGTCGCCGACGACCTCTTCTTCATCTTCGGCCGCTTCGCCGTCATCCCCGTGCTCAACAGCGGAGAGATCATCTCGGCGGCGTTCTTCCCCAACGGCTCGAACCTGGGCCTCGATGGCTCACTCGGCGTCGGGGTCGCGGTGCTCAAGAGCCTGCAGCTCCGCGCGGCCTTCGACTTCAATCGGTACGGGCTCACCTTCAAGACCGAGCCGACCGACGCGTTCGTCGCGCAGGGCGCGATCGATCAGTACCTGGGCGGCACGGTGTCCCTGCGCTTCCAATACTGAGCAGGCGGCCGAGCGAACCGGCGCGTCAGCCGACGACCTTGTTCCGGCCGCCCTTCTTGGCCTTGTACAGGTTCTGGTCGGCGAGCTTGATGAACTGGAGCGGCTCGGTCATCGCCCCGGTCAGATCTGCGACCCCCAGCGAGATGGTGACGCTGATGTCCTTGTTCTCGAAGCTGAAGCGATGGTCCTCGACCATCTTGCGGATCTTCTCGCCGAACTTGCGCGCGTTCTCCGAGCCTGCCTCGGGCATCACGATCGCGAACTCCTCGCCACCGTAGCGGGCGAAGCACTCCTCCCGACGAATGCGCGGCTTGAGCGTCTGGGCCAGCTCGCGCAGCACGTAGTCGCCGGCGAGGTGACCGTTGGTGTCGTTGATCACCTTGAAGTGATCGATGTCGAACATGATCAGCGACAGGGATCGGTTGTACCGATGGCAGCGGCCCATCTCGCGCTCGAGGTACTCGAGGAAGTAGCGCTTGTTGTTGATCTGGGTGAGGCCGTCCGAGATCGTGAGCTGGTAGATCTCCTCGTGGTAGAGCGTCTCGATGTTCCCGCCCTGCAGGAACTTGAAGATCGCCCCGCCGACCTTCACCAGATCGCCCGAGCGCAGGGTCTGCTCCTCGTGGATCTCGTCGTCGTTGAGGTAGGTGCCGTTCGTCGAGCCGAGGTCCTTCACGAAGAACTTGGCCTCGCGCACCGACACCAGCGCATGGCGGCGCGACACGTTGTCGAGGTCGATGACGATCGTGTTCTTCTCGTCACGGCCGATGCTGAGCTCGTCGCCTTCGATGACGAACTTCTTGCCGAGCTCGGGGCCGTGGATCTCGACCAGGCAGCTTTCCCCGCTGACCTTGATCTGATCTTTGAGCCTGCGGATGGTGGTGACGCGTGTCTCGTGACCCGCCATGAGGAGTCGATTTCTAACACACAGATGGCGAGACCCTCAGCGACTCATTCTTCGAGCGATGTGCGCGGAGCCGATGTCGCACCTGTTGCTACCTGCGGCGCACGGTCGCGGCGGCGTGGCCGAAACGGCGGCTGCGAGGTCCCGGGCGCCTGCTAGCTTACGCGCCGCCATGACTGCCCGAACGGTCGCCCTCTGTGCGCTGGTCCTGTCGAGCGCGTGCGTCAAGCGCGTCGTCACCGCGCCACCCGAGGCCTTCGTCACCCTTGGCGGCGCTCGCGCCAGTTACCGCGACTGGTCGCGGGTCGCCGAGTTGTGCGCGATCGACCCGAAGATCGTGCAGCAGGACTTCGAGTCGATGAGCGCGCTGCTGGCGAACTTCCTCGGGCAGACCTCGGCGGGCCCCGACGGCGTCTGGGCTGATGAGCACGTGGCGTTGCTCGAAGAAGCGCAGCGCGTGTTGCCGATCGCGCTCGATATTCAGAAGCGGGGCCTCAACAAAGCCAGCAAGGGCGGCTGCCGCTTCGAGGGCCTCACGCGTACGCTGGAGCTGACGGACCTGGGGCGCAAGCGGCTGGCTGAGGCGCCAGAGGTGCTGCGGATCGTCAAAGCGAAGAAGGCGCTCGCCGCGTGGAAGGACGGCCGCACCGCCGCGCAGCAAGCCGCGAGCGAGAAGTCGTGCGCACCGCCAGCGAAGGGGCAACGCGCACCCGCGGGCCCGGTGCTGTTCGCCGCGTTCGAAGACGAGAAGGGCCGCACCGAGTGGTTGTTCTGCGACGGCAGCAGGGTCGCGGCTTCGCCGGGGAACCTGCCCGCGTTCGAGCCGCCTGCGGCCGACCCTGCCGCGAAGAAGCCGAAGAAGGCGCCCGAGCCGAAGGCCTACCTCGAGGCGCAGTCGAGGTTCCCGGCCACCGAGGTCAACCGCGCGCCGCGGCTTCCCCTGAAGAAGATCGTCAAGGCCGACGACGCGCCCGAGCCCGAGTGAGTCACACCGACTGACCGATGTGCGTCGCCGCCCATCGCGCGATGCCGAAGATCGTCTCTTGCGGGTTCACCCCGAGCGACGTCGGGAGCACCGAGCCATCGACGACGAAGAGGTTGTCGAGCGAGTGGTACTTGAGGTGCGGGTCGACGACCGACGTCGAGGCGTCTTTCCCCATGCGGCAGCCGCCCATCTGGTGTGCCGTCGCCACGCGCACCTGCATGGCTTCCCACTTCGCGTCGTCGAGCTGGTCGAGGTCGGCCAACGAGTTGAGCGTGACGGGAGAGACGTGCAGCGAGCGCACCCGCTTCGCCCCTGCGGCGAACTGGAGCTTCGCCATCTCCTTGCACGACGACCGAAAGGCTTCCCAGTGGGCGGGGGTGAACGCGTACTTGATGGAGTAGCGGGAGTGCGCCCCATCTCGCAGCCGCACCGTCGCGCCCTCTTCGTCGGGGAGCAGCCCGTCGACGTGAATCGCCAGCATCACGTTGAGGTGCTTGAGCTTCGTCATCAGCTCGATCGTCTCGGCGCCCGCGCCGGTCAACACCGTCGACGCCAGCATCGGCTGCACCGGCGGCACCTCGAGGAAGTAGCCCATCTTCCCCGGGCCGCGCTCGATGAAGTGGTGCGAGTACACGCTCTGCGGCGCGCCCTGGAACGCGTTCACCTCGTGCTCGAACTCCGCCATCATCATCAGCACCGGGTGGAACCACGTCTTCTCGCCGACCCGACCTTCGGACGTCAACTGCGAGCGCATCAGCAGGCCCGGTGAGTTGATCGCCCCGCCACTGACGACGGTGACCTTCGGCTTCACGACGACCTTCACGCCCGTGGGCTTGCGCGTGGCGCCATCGATCACCTCGGCCCGCACCGCCGTCACCTTGCGGCCATCCCAATCGAGCACGCGCGCCGAGGTGTTCGCGTAGATCGTCAGGCCCTTCTCGACGGCGTCGGGCAGCACCGTCACCAGCATCGACTGCTTCGCGTCGACGGGGCAGCCGAGCCCGCAGAAGCCGAGGTTGAGGCAGTTGTTCACGTTGCGGCGAATGAGCCCGCGCTCGTAGCCAAGCGCGCCAAGGCCGTCCCACAGCACCTTGTTGTTGGCGTTCATCATCTCCTGCGGCCACGGCGCGACGTGGAGCCGCTGCTCGATGGCGTCCCAGTGGGGCGTGAGCGCGGCGGTGGAGAGGGTGTCGATGCCGTGGCGATCCTTCCAGATCTTGAGGATCCGCTCGGGTGTGCGGAAGGTGCTGCACCAGTTCACCGTGGTGCCGCCGCCGACGCTGCGCCCCTGCAGAATGGTGACCGACAGATCGTCAGCCGCGCGGTTGCCGAGCTCCTGGTACAGGTTCTGGAACGCGCGGGGCTCGGTCATGTCGAACTCGCGGCGCGTGTGGTACCCGCCCTCTTCCAGCATCACGACCGACTTGCCCTGCTTGACGAGCTCGTGCGCCATCCACGCGCCGCCAGAGCCCGAGCCGACGACACAGACGTCACACTCGAGGGTGAGGTCCTGGGTGATCTCGTCACCGGTGACGATGCGGCCGCTCATCGCGAGCCTCCATCGGCAGTCGGCGCGGGCTCATGAAAGGTGCCGTTTCCGATGGGGCGCTCGACGCCGGCGCCCTTCCACACCGGCGCGTTCGGGTCGTAGATGCCCGGCAGCGGCCCTGGGTACCCGATGGCGGGCCAGGTCGAGGGAGACGAGAAGTACGCAGCCATCACCAGCCCGCGAAGTGCCGTGTAGCCCGTGCGGCGCAACGTGATGCGGCTGGTCCGCCATTCGGCCAACACGGCGTCTTGATCGTCGCTCGACATGGTCGAGAACGTCCGGGCGCGTCGGCCGAAGAGGAAGTTGGGCAGCGCATTCTCGAGCAACACGAGCAGCTGCTTCGTCTCGGTGAGGGCGGTGTCGTCGACCAGCGTGAGAATGCGATCGCAGCCGCGCGCGACCTGCACCGCGTCGACGGAGGGAAAGCCATCGCGGTGGGGAATCACGCGGTACGAGAGCGCGGTGACGATCGCGAACTCCCGCGGCGTGAGCGACTGAAGTCCGTCGGCCGGGGCCTCGACCTCGACCGAGCCCCGGGTGAAGAGAAAAGCGCCACCGCCGAGCGCGAGCAGCGCCCCTCCGATGAGGCCTCTCTTGAGCACCGAACGTCGCGCCGGCTTCGCCCCCGGCGGAGGCAGGTACATCTTCATTCGCCGCACCCTACCCCAGCGCCAGCAGCGCGTGGGCCGCTGCCGTTGAGAGAACGGACGGGTCGAGCCCCGGGTGGTACGCTTTCGTCATGCTCGGTCGAACGATGGCGATGGTGATGGCGGGCGGTGCGGGAACGCGGCTGGAACCCCTGACTCGGGAGCGCGCGAAGCCCGCGGTGCCCTTCGCCGGTCGGTACCGCATCATCGACTTCTGCCTCTCGAACTTCGTCAACTCGGGCGTCTACAAGGTCAAGGTCCTGACCCAGTACAAATCGGACTCCCTCAACAACCACCTCTCGCGAGCGTGGCGCATGACGGCCTTCCTCGGTCACTACTGTGAAGCCGTGCCCGCCCAGATGCGCACTGGCGGTGACTGGTACAAGGGCAGCGCCGACGCGATCTTCCAGAACTTGAACCTCATCACCGACGAGGAGCCCGACCACGTCTTCGTCTTCGGCGCCGACCACGTCTACGTGATGGACGTGCGCCAGATGCTGGACTTCCACCTGGCGAAGAAGTCGGACTGCACGGTCGCCGTCCTGCCGGTGCCGATCGAAGAAGGCAGCCAGTTCGGAATCCTCGAGGTCGCTGACGATGGCCGCGTGAAGGCGTTCCTCGAGAAGCCGAAGGACCCTCCGCCGATGCCGAACGACCCGACCAAGTGCCTCGCGTCGATGGGCAACTACGTCTTCCGCACCGACGCGCTGGTGAGCGAAGTGACGAATGACGCGAAGACCGAAGGGTCGGCGCACGACTTCGGCAAGTCGATTCTGTCGTCGATGCACCACCGCGCCAACGTCTACGCCTACGACTTCTTCTCGAACGTGGTGCCGGGCCAGGGTCAGCGCGAGCGCGGCTACTGGCGCGACGTCGGCACGCTCGACGCCTACTTCCAGTGCAACATGGACCTCGTCGGCGTCGAGCCGATCTTCAACCTCTACAACGGCGAGTGGCCCGTCCACACCGCGAACTCCACGCTCCCGCCGGCGAAGTTCGTCTTCAACGACGCCGCCAACAAACGCATCGGCCGCGCGACCGATTCCCTGGTGAGCGAGGGCTGCATCATCTCGGGCAGCTCGGTGCATCGATCGGTGCTCTCCCCCCGCGTGCGCGTCAACTCGTGGGCCGAAGTGACCGACAGCGTGCTGATGGAAGGCGTCGAGATCGGCCGCCACGCCATCGTTCGCCGCGCCATCATCGACAAGAATGTCACCATTCCGCCCGGCACCCAGATCGGCGTCGACCCGGAAGAGGACAAGAAGCGGTTCACCCTGACGGAGTCGGGCATCGTCGTGATTCCCAAAGGCGCCCGGGTTGGCTGACGACCTGCCACCTTCAGGCGACACCCGTTGGAGCGCAGGTGCTCCAACGCCTCCCCAGTGAGGGCCGAATGTTGTCTGATTCCGACCTGATGTGACGAACCGGAGGCGGCATGATGGCTGCTGTGACACTGCCGATGCGTCACCTGGTCCTCGCAGCCCTGCTTTCGAGCGCGTGTGAAGGTGCGCTCGTTGGCGGCGCCGTCACGCCCACCAACCCGCCGGCGAGCCTGCCGCCCGTGGTGCCCGGCCCGTCTGCTGGCGGCGCTGCGGGTGGTGGCATGTCAGGCCCCGTCGAGCCCGAGTTCCCTCCCTTCGCACCTGGCGTGCTGCGACCGCGCGTCATGCTCGGGCAGTGGTACCTGAACACCGTGCGCGACGTGCTGGGCACGAACGCGATGAACGCCGTGACGGTGACGCCCGATCTCACCGAAGGCGGCCTCGTCACCATCGGCGCGAGCAGCAAGAGCGTCACGCCGACCGACGTCACCCGGTACGAAGACAACGCCTTCCTGGCCGCGCAGGCGGCGCTCTCCGACGCCAATGGGCGCGGCCGCGTCATTCCGTGCACGCCCGCCAACGCGATGGACTCGGCCTGCATGGAGCAGGTCGTCACCACGCTCGGCCGCCGCGTGTTTCGCCGGCCGCTCACCACCGACGAAGTGACCCGGTGGCGCACCATCGGGCTCTCGGCAGCGGCGGCGTACCGAGACTTCACCCGCGGCGTGGAGTTCGTCATCGCCGGTCTGCTCCAGTCGCCCAACTTCATCTACCTCGACGAGCGCGGCGTGGCCGACGCGGCGACCGGCTGGCGCAAGCTCGAGACGTACGAGCTCGCGAGCCGCCTGTCCTTCTTCCTCGTGCAGTCGACGCCAGATGACGTGCTGCTCGACGCGGCCGCCAGCGGCGCGCTCTCGACGCCGGCGGGGCTGCGCGCCCAGGCGGAGCGGCTGCTGCGCCGCACCGAAGCCCGTGACGCGGTGTCTTCGCTCTTCGACGAGGTGTTCGAGCTCGAGGGGCTGATGTCGTCACAGAAGAGCGACCCGGCCTTCAACCGCGACGTCGCCACCTCGATGCGCCAGGAGATGCGCTACCTCTTCGCTCACGTCGCGCTCGACGGCGATCAGGACTTCCGCGACCTGCTCACCACGCGCATCGGCTTCGTCGATCGTCGCCTCGCGCCGCTCTATGGCGTGACGGGTCCGGCGACCGGCTTCCAACCCATCGAGCTGCCCGTGACACGCGCTGGCGTGCTGACCCGCCTGGGCTCCCTCGCGAACAAGGCGCACGACGTCGACACCTCGCCTACCCACCGCGGCAAGCTCGTTCGCCAGCGTCTATTGTGCATGGCCGTCGCGATGGCGCCGCCCGACGTGGTGGCGATGGTTCCGCCGCCCGACATGATGAACCGGCGCACCTTCCGCCAGCGGCTCGAGGAGCGCACCGCCACCCCGCGCTGCCAGGGCTGCCACCAGCTGATGGATCCCTTCGGCTTCCCCTTCGAGGGCTTCGACTCGCTCGGCCGCCCGCGCACGATGGACAACGGGCTGCCCATCGACTCCACCGGAACGTTCGATCCCATCTTCAACCGCATGGAGCGCTACACCGGCGCGCAGGACTTCACGGCGCTGCTTCATGCCGACCCGCGCTTCACCCAGTGCATGGCGACCACCGTGTTCCGCCAGGCGACGGGCCGCTTCGAGGCCGAGTCCGAGGGGCGCAGCCTGTACGACTTGCACAACGGCTGGAAACAGACCGGCTTCCGCTACACCGACCTCGTGTTGGCCGTCGTGACGAGCGACGCCTTCCGCTTCGGCACGGTGGAGTGAGGAACGACCATGGCCTTCCGACTCTCACGACGGTGGATGCTCAAGGGTGCTGGCGCGGCGATCGCCCTGCCGACCCTCGAGGCGATGCTCAACAGCCACGGCACGGCGTACGCGCAGGGCCAGCAGTTCCCGAAGCGCTACGTGATGTGGTTCTTCGGCAACGGCGTCAACCTGCCTCGCTGGCGCCCCGCGGCGCAGGGCCAGGGCAACGCGTGGCAGCTCTCGGAGCAGCTCCAACCGCTGGCCGCGCTGAAGGACCAGCTGATCGTCGTCGGCGGCTGCAACATCCGCATCGCGGGCAAACGCGGTCATCACGACGGCGTGGCCGCGATGGTGTCCGGCGCCGAGATCTTCCCGCTCCCGGCAGGCAACGCGCCCTACGCGTCGAGGCTCACGCAGCGGTCGATCGATCAGGATCTCGCCGACGTCATCGGCACGCAGACCCGCTTCAAGTCGATGCAGCTGCGTGTGTCGAAGCGCATCGTGCGTGGTGAAGGGCCGACGCTCGCGTTCCTCTCGCACGCCTCGCCGACCGCGCCGCTCGAGGCGACCGAGAACCCGGTCACGCTCTTCAACCAGCTCTTCACCGGCGTGATGAACTCTCCGAACGATCCCCGCAACGCGCTGCGCACCAGCGTGCTCGACGCGGTGCGGGACGAGTCCCGCACGCTGCAGACGAAGCTGGGCGCGGCTGACAAGGCCCGACTCGATCAACACCTCACCGGCATCAGCGAGCTGCGCCAGCGGGTGCAGCAACTGCCCGTCGCGCCGACCGGCGCCTGCCGGGTACCCGGAGTGCCGACGCAGACCAACGTCGACGTGAACGGCCAGGAGCAGATCGAAGCCGTCAATGGCGTGATGAGCGATCTGATGGCGATGGCGCTCGCGTGCGATCTCACGCGCGTCGTGACATACCAGTTCTCGGGCTCGGTCGGCTTTCACACCTTCAACTGGCTGGGCACCGGCCCGCGCGCCTCGGAGCACTCGCTCACGCACGATCAGAACGAGCAGGGCAAGGTGCACGACTCGGTGGTGTTCTCGATGCGTTGCTTCGCGAGAACGCTGACGGCGATGAAGAACATCACCGAAGGGCCTTCGACGGTGCTGGCGAACAGCGCGGTGATGTGCACCTCGGACGTCTCGGAGGGCTTCACGCACTCGGGGCAGGACTACCCGATTCTGGTGGCCGGCTCGGCGGGCGGTGCGCTGCGCACCAACATGCACTACCGCGCGACCGGTGGGCGCAACACGAGCGACCTGCTGCTGTCGCTGATGCAGGCGGTCGGCGGGCCCACGTTCACGGGCGTCGGCGCCGGGAGTGGCCGGAGCACGACGCCGATGCGCGAGATCATGACGACGTGACGGGGAACTGCAGGCATCATGTGCTCTCGACATGATGCCCGGTCTCGTCACCCTGCTGGCGCTCTCGGCGCTCGACGTGCGCTGGCTCGCGCCCGAGACGTGCACCGCGCCAGACCTCTCGCTGCTGGCCGCGACGTCGACCGGCTCAGCCGAGGTCCGCATCACGACACCAAACCCTGCGACGTGGCTGCTGGAGCTGAAGTTCGTCGAACCGTTTCAGGCGACCCGCCGCCTCGAGCTCGGTTCGTGTGTCGACGCGCGACGAGCCGCGCGGGCGCTGCTGGTGCTGGGGCTGAAGGGGGCCGACGCGTTCGAGACGACGGAGCTCCCGCTGGCCCCGCCGCCGCTGACGGCGAGCGAGCCGATCACCCCGACGGAGGCGACTCCGACTGGTCTGCCTCCCGTCCTCTCGGTTCGCCTGGGCGCGCTCGCCAACGTCTTCACCGCACCCGCGCCGACCCCACGTTTCACGCTCGGCGCTGCGATCCGCCGCGGAGCCCTGGCATTGGAGGTCACCGCGCGGGCCGGCGTGCCAGCGCTCTTCCCGGGAGGCCCGACGCGCGAGTCAGCCGTCTCGGTCTGGCCCGTGCTTGGCGGAGACCTCGCGGGGTGTTTCACCCCCACTTTCGGGCGCGCGAGGGTCGGGCTCTGCGCGACGGTCGTTGCTGAATGGTGGCGGCTCGAGGGGCAGGGCGTGTCGAACCCAGCCGTCGGCAGCGCGGCGTTGCTCGCGATCGGCGGCCAGGGACGCGTGGGCTTCGCCCTTGGCGCCAGGTTCGAGGTGGGCGTCTCGGTGGCGCTGCGAGGCAACGCCAACCGGCCCGTGGCTCGGTTCGGTGACGTCGAGGCCTTCCAGGCCGGCCCGCTGGGGCTCGAAGCCTCTGCGTGGGTCGGCTGGAGCCCCTGAAAGCACTGCGATGACGGGCGGCAACGGAATCGGAGCGCACCGGCCACTCAGCCTTGTGATGACGGTATTGGTTCCCAGCGCGGTGGGTCACACTCTGCCTGCCGTGGCGCGCCCTGACTTCGAGACGTTGTACGACGCGCACGTCGACGCCCTCTGGCGCTTCCTCGAGCGACTCGGGGTTCCCGAGCGTCACCTCGACGACGCCACCCAGGACACGTTCCTCATCGCCCACCGGCAGCTCGCGTCGTTTCGAGGGGCCTCGAGTCTGAACACGTGGCTGCACGGAATCGCGCTGCGCGTCGCGAAGGACTACCGGCGGCGCGAAGCACGAAAAGGTGGCTGGCAGCCCCTGTCGCCCAGACTCCTCGACGAAGGACGGGCTCCAGATGAGTCGGCAGCGCAGCGGCAACAGCTCACTCAGGTGTTGAAGCTGCTGGAGCAGTTGGACGATGCGCAGCGAACCGCGTTCGTGCTCGTCGAGTTCCAGGGGCTGACGGCGCCTGAGGTCGCAGAAGTAACGGAGTCCAACGTGAACACGGTGTCGACCCGCCTCCGCGCGGCCCGGCTTCGCTTCAACGAGTTGGTCGCAGGGTTGGGAGAAGGCCGATGAACGACGAGCTCTCGAGGAACGCCAGAACCCTGCTCGATGCCGCTCGGCATCAGGGCGGGCCGACGACGGCGCAGAAGGCGAAGCTGACCGTCGCGGTGATGACGGCGACCGCGGGCACGGCCGCAGCGATGACGACTGGCGCCGCAGCGACGGGCACCTCCGTCCTGAAGCTCCTCGGTGCGGGACTGCTCGCGACGTTCGTCGGCGTGTCGGGCACGGTGTTGCTGAAGAAGGCGAGCGAGCCACCTCGCGCCCCCGCCCCCACGGTCGTCGCCCGGAGCGTGCCCACCACCGTCGTTGCGCCACCACCCGTCTCGCCCGAGCAGCCGAGCGTCGAGCCTCAACCGATCGTCGTGGACGAGGCCCCGGCGCCGACGGTTCAACCTGCACCGGTCGCCGCTCCGCGTCCTCTTCAGGCCGAGCGCTCGCCAGCCGAGCCCGCGACGCCAGAGGTGCCAGCGCCAGCGCCAACGAGGCACGCCACGCCGTCCGACACGACCGCCGCCGAGGTCACCGCGCTCGGCGCCGCGCTGGAAGCGATTGAAGAAGGTCGCCCACTCGAGGCCCTCCAGACCGCCCGCACGGCGCGACGAGCTGCGCCCAATGGTGCGCTGCGCCCGGAGCTGACCGTCATCGAGATCGAGGCGCTCTGCGCGCTCCAACGGAAAGAAGAAGCGTCGGAGCTGGCGGCGTCGATGCCCGAGAGCGATCGCACGTCCCTGGTCGTGCAGCGGCTACGGAGAACGTGTGCCGCGCGCTGAGCCGCAACGGTTTGTGGATGCACCGGCCACTTAGACTCACATGAACCGCTCACTGCTCGTCACCGCGCTCGTCCTCACCGCCTGTTTCGAACCCGTCGACGTCGGCACGCATGACGCCGGTCACGACGGAGGCGTCACGCCCTGCGTCGTCGGCATGGACCAGACCTGCAACGAGCTCACGACGATGTCGGCACTCGCCGGCACCTGCAGCTCGACGGGTTGCACCTGTGCGACAGGCTTCGAGCGTGGTCCCACGGGGAAGTGTCGCCCGGTGAACGCGTGCCCTTCGACGCCCCAGCAGCCGGGAGGCGCCTGCACCACTCCGGGGCTCACCTGCCGGTACGGATACAACCCCCTCGAGTGTGGCGGCCGGACCGTTCGCTGCGACACCGCCAGCTGGGCCGAGGTCGACCACACCGATCCGCAGCTGAGCTGCAACCGTGACGGCGGCACCTGCTCGGGCGCTCCGCTGCTGTGTGTGGTGGGAACGGTCGGCGGGCTCTGCGGTGATGGGTTCGTCATGGCGACCTGTCAGTCGAACGCGTGGGTGTGTCCCCAGGGCACCATCTCGTCGACCCTCTGCGCGTGCTCCGGCAATCGGCCTGGCTGCACCTGCACCACGCAGGGCTGGTCGTGCGCCGACGGCGGAACGATGAACTGTACGCCGGGCATCGCGATGTCGTGCAACGACGGACCGGCCGACGGGGGCATCGGCGGCGTCGCTGGCACCTGCTCGAACACCGGCACCTGCACGTGCTTGTCGGGCTTCGAGCTCAACCCAACGAACGGCCGCTGCCGGCAGCTCGTCACGGCGATCTGCAACGGCACCGGCAACGACCAGGCCTGCAACGAAATTCAGGTGATGGCGTCCTTCGCGGGCCGCTGCATGGCTGGACAGTGCGTGTGCAACGCCGGGTTCGAGCTCGCGCCGAGCGGGCGCTGCCAACCGATGGGAGCCGTCTGCACCGACCGAGTCGCGATGTCGTGCAACGACGGTCCGGTCGATGGCGGCATCGGTGGGCTCGGGGGCTCGTGCGTGGTGGGCAGGTGCGCCTGCAACCCGGGCTTCGAGGTGAACCCTGCGACCGGCCGCTGCCGCGCGTCGTCCTCGCTGAACACCTGCACCGTCGGCATGGATCAGCAGTGCAACGCCAACGCGGCCATGTCGGGCCTCGCGGGCACCTGCGTCGCAGGCCGGTGTGAGTGCAACCCGGGCTTCGCGCTCACCACCGCGGGCACCTGCTCGCCGTCATCGAGCGGCTACTGCGTGGTGAACAACGGTACGGGGCAGTGCTCCATCGTCTCGCCAGACGGCGGCGTCGCCGGCAGTGGCCTGTGTGGCAGCCAGGTCATCACGGCCGGCTGCAGCTGCGAAGGCTCGCCCCCGATGCCTCGCTGTCTGGGCCTGTGCCCGCCCACGGCGGGGAGAACGTGCGTGTCGACCAACTGCGGCGCCATCAACTGTCTGCCCCCGTTGCGGTGCACGGGTACGAACATCTGCACGCAATGACGTGAGTCGACCCGGCTCGCGGTGCGCGCTAGACGCACGCCGTGTTCGCCGCCCTGCCCCGCTGGAGCCGCCTGGCGCTGATGCTCCTCGGCTCACGACTGCTCGCGCTCCTCGGGATGGTCGCAGGCAGCTATCGCCCCCGCCCCGACGACGACCTGCACTGGATCGGCAACGACGGCACGTTCTTCTGGGACCAGGTGCCCATTCGGGTCCTCGACGTCTGGGGCCGGTGGGACACGATGTTCTATTGGCACATCGCGCGCGAAGGGTACCCGGCGCTCCACGCTGACGGCGGCTGGGTCTACCACGCAGCGTACTTCCCCCTGTTCCCCTCGATGATGCGCGGGCTGTCCGAGCTCCTCTTCGGCGCCGAGCCGTACCTCTGCGGCGTCTTCCTCGCGCAGCTCTTCCTCGTTGGCGCCGTCGTCTACCTCGACAAGCTGGTGCGCCTCGATCACGACGAGCGCTTCGCCGAGCTCGTCATCCTCTGCGTCATGGCCTACCCGGGTACGCACTTCCTCTCGTGCGTGTACCCGGAGTCGCTCGCGCTCTTCCTCGCCGTCTTCGGCGTGTATTGCGTACGCACCGGCAAATGGTTCGTCGCGGGCCTCGCCTGCATGTTGGCGGCGCTCACCCGCTCGTCGGGCGTCATCATGTGCGTGCCCGTCTTGTACGAGCTGGTGCGCGGCGTTCCTGGCCGGTGGAAGCTCTTCAACCCGAAGCTGCTCATCTTCGCCCTGCCGCTCGCGGCGCTCGCGTTCTGGATGGCGATGAACCAGGTGATGTTCAGCGATCCGCTCTACTTCGTGCACGTGCAGGCTGGCTGGGGCCGCAAACCGAGCTTCTTCCTCGAGCCGCTGCTCTCCACCACGTTGTCGCTCGACTACCACCTCTTCACCCTCGCCTCAGTCGCCGGCGTCATCTTCGCCATCCGCAAGAAGGAGCGCCCCGGGTACATCGGCATGGCCGCAGTGAACGTGATGCTGCCGCTGAGCACCGGCATGCTCCGCGGCATTCATCGCTACATGGCGTCGAACTTCCCGCTCTTCGTCTTCCTTGCGCGCGCGCTCGAAACCCGGCCCCGGTGGAAGACCGCGTACGTCACCATCGGCCTGCTGGTGATGATGGGCTTCGCGTACAAGTGGGGCCAGGGACACCAACCCAATTGAGCGCTCCTGACGCCACCTCGAGCCGGCTCGACACGTTGCTGGCGCTCTCGCTCGGCCTCTTCGTCGTCGGCGTGCAAGTGCATGAGCTCTTCGCGACGGTGGGCGGCTGGCTGACGGCGCTCTTCTCGATGCTGGTGCTGCTGCGTTCATCATCGTGGAAGGTCGAGCTGCGCAGCTGGTGGCCGCTGGGCGCGTACCTCGCGTGGAGCCTCCTGGGTCCGCTCATCATCACCGGCACACCGTCGGGTTCAGGCGTCGCTCGGCTGCTCGACGTCGTGTTCCTCCCCACGGTTGCGTGGGCCGTGCAGGCGATGCCGGAGCGCTCACTCCACCGCATCGCGACGATCGGCAGCGCGGTGCTGGTCCTCTCGTGTGCTGTCGCGGGTGCGCAGTTCTTCGGCTTCTGGCCAGCGCTCGAGTCGTTCTCCAGCCTCGCGCCCCTGCACCTCTCGCTTGAGCGCGTCTACGAGCTGGTCCCCGGCAGCACTGATCGCTTCATGGGCGGAGGACTGCTGCTCCACCGCTTGCGCTTCGCCAACGTCACCGCCGCCCTGACGGTGCTCGCAGCCGCGGGAGCCTTCCGATTGCCACTGCGTCGATGGTGGCTGTCGATCGTGACGATCATCGGGCTGGTGTCGGTCTCACTCTTTCCCCACGCCCGGGCCGCGACGGTGTCGTTGGTCCTCGCGCTCCTCGTCGTCGCCGGCGTGGGCGCGTCGCGACGCAGCCTGGCGCTCGCGGCCGGGTCGGTGTTCGTCCTCCTCGCGGGCCTCGTCGTCGCCCTGGTACCCTCGGTGCGCATGCGCTTCGGCTCAGCGCTCGAGGCTGACAGCACGGGCGATCGCAACTTCCTGCTCCAGGCCGGCGTGCGCGCCGTGCAGCACGAGCCCGTCGGCGGCGTGGGCCTCGGCCGATTCAAGCCGGGCCTGTGGGCCACGCCGGAAGCACCCGAGAGCGTGAGCACCCATCAGGGGAAGTCGCACAACCAGTTCCTCACCATCGCAGCTGAGGCCGGAATCCCCGCGTTGCTCCTCTTCCTCGCGGTGCTCGCGCTCCTCGCCGCTGCCGCCATCAAGCTGCTCCCCGACTCCACCGGCGCCGTCGGTCTGCTGGTGTTCTTCGTGAGTTTGAGCGCGCTCCACGATCCGCTGTTTCACCCCGAGTCGTCGATGGCGTTGTTCGGCGCCCTCGGCGCAGGCCTCGGCCTCGCACGACGAACGAAGGAGCCGGCATGATCCTCGCCTTCGCGCTGACGTTGGCCACGGCCCAGTTTGAGTCATCGACGACGCCGCTCGGGCTGCGGTTGGTCGACGAGGGCGACTCGTTGCTGGTGCGAATCATGGCGCTCGATCAGCAACTGCGCGCGCCAGCCCCGACCTGGGCCGCGCCGCTCTCGGGCGCCGGGCTCGGCATCGCCGCGCTGACGTTCGGGTTGACGGCACTCGGCGTCAGCACCGGCGCGACTGGCGCCGTGGTGCTCGTGATGGTGCTCGGCACGCTGCTTGGAATCGTCGCGCTCATCGGAGGCATCGTCGCAGGCGTGTACGGGTTCGCCGAAGCCGCCAGACGTGCCCAGCTCGAAGAACGCCGCGAACGCCTGCTCGAAGAGTTCGACCGCCGCCGCGCTACTTCCGCTGCTGCGCCTCGAAGCGCTTGAGCGTCGCGTCGATCTCGGCGTTCACGGCCTTCAGCATGTCCTGCTTCTCCCGGAACGGCAGGAACGCGCTCTTGAAGCCCGAGACGATGACCGTGGTCAGATCCTCGAGCGACATGCCCAGCTCTTTGTGCGCGACCCAGTATTCGTCTGTCACCGTGGTGTCGGTGATCAACCGGTTGTCGGTGTTGATCGTCACCCGCAGGCCGTAGTCGAAATAGAACTTTAGCGGGTGCTCCTTCATCTCTCCGACCGCGCGCGTCTGCACGTTCGATGACGGACAACACTCGAGCGGGATGCGGTGATCGTTCACGTAGTTCAGCAGATCGCCGTCTTCACGCAGGCGCACGCCGTGGCCGATGCGGTGCGCGCCGAGATAGTGGAGCGCCTGGCCAATCGACTCCGGCCCGTACGCTTCACCCGCATGCGCGGTGCAATTCACGTTGTTCTTCAAGATCAACTGAAACGCCTCGCGGTGCTCCTTGGCGGGGAAGTTGGCCTCGGCGCCGGCGAGGTCGAAGCCCACGACGCCGCGGTTCTTGTACGCCACGCACAGCTCGGCCAGCCGCACGCTCGACTGCGGGTTCATGTGCCGAATCCCGCACAAGATGACGCCGTACTTGATGCGCGTCTCCCGCTTCGCCGTGCGCAGCCCTTCGAGCACCGCGTCGACGATGGCCGTCAGCTTGAGGCCTCGTTGCTGGTGAAGCACGGGCGCGTACCGCACCTCGAGGTAACGAACGTTCTCGGCCGCTGCGTCCACCGCGAGCTCATAGGCGGCGCGGAACAAGGCCTCGGCGGTCTGCAGCACGGAACAGGTGACGTCGAACGCCACCAGGTAGTCCTCGAGATCCTTGCAGCGCTCGCCCTTGTGAATCGCCTTCGCCAGCGTGTCTTCGGTGTCGGCCGGCAGCTTCACGCCCTGCTGCTTCGCGAGCTCGAGGATGGTCGAGAGCCGCATGGAGCCATCGAGGTGACAGTGCAGGTCCGTCTTGGGCAACGCGCGGAGCAGCTCCTTCGTCACCTCGACCTTCGGCACGGCCAGCGTCGGCGGGGGCGGCGGATGCCAGTGGGTCGACGAAATCCCGGCCTTCTCTGGCGCCGGCACGTTGAAGTCATCGTCCTGAACGGAGGGCATACCGAAGAGATCTAGCTCCACCCTCGCCTCACGGCGAATTCCACGCGGTCTACTTCACGATGCGCAGATGGCCGCGCTTCGGGGGCGTCGGCTCGACCGGCGGTTCGTCACCGGTCGCCGTCGGATCCTCGAGCACGACTTCACGCAACATCGCGCGGGCAGGCGGCGCGGCGTCTTCTCCCTTCGGCAGGCCAGCAGCGACCTCGGCCAACATCGCCGCGACATCGGACCGCGCGTTCGGAGGCACTGCCGACTGGCGCTCCACCGCACCCTGCAGCAGCTCTGCGGGCATGTCCTCGGGGAACATGAAGAAGTCGTGCGAGACGTGGCTGGCGATGGCGTACAGCGCCGACCAGGGCACGCCGATCGTGAAGCGCTCTCCACCGAACGAGAGCGTCTCGCGCACGCCCCACTCGTTCACGGTGAGGTCGGCGGGATCGAAGCGGTACGATACGTTCAGGACGAGGTGGTGATCGCCGAGGAACTTCTTCGGCACGAGCACTCCGGGCCGACGCGCGTCCAGGTGGATCTGCGTCATGCCCTGCTCGAGAGCCTTCAGCAGCCGGGACTTCTTGTCGTCGTTGCGCTTGTCCATGACCGGGAGCGAGAGGAGAGGACCGTAAACGGTTCGCGGGCGGCGCGCACCTCGGAATCCGTCAGCGGCGACGCATCGCCCTGTCCATCTCGCGCTGGCTCTCGCGCTCCTTGATGGTGTCGCGACGATCGATGTCCTTCTTGCCCTTGCCCAGGCCCAGCTTCACCTTCGCCCAGCTGCCCTTGAAGTAGAGCGAGAGCGGCACGATCGAATACCCACGCTCGCGCACCTTGGTCGACCACTTGTCGAGCTGGCTCGCGTTCACCAGCAGGGGCCGCGGACGCGTCGGCATGTGGCCCAACCCCGAGGCTGGCTTGTACTGACCGATGTGCGCGTTGAAGAGCACCAGCCCCGTCTTCTCGGGCATCGCGTAGGCGTCGTTGAGGCTCGCCTCGCCGTTGCGCAGGGCTTTCACTTCACTGCCCGTCAGCACCAGGCCCGCCTCGAGGGTCTCGTCGATGACGTAGTCGAACTTCGCGCGGCGGTGCTCGCAGACGAGGCGCTCGGTGGTGTCCTTCGGCTTCGACATGTCAGCTCACCGTCAAGGCCAGGTTGTCGATGAGCCGCGTCGTGCCGAGAAAGGCGGCGACCAGCACTCGCGCGGCGCGGTCCTTCGTCAGCGTGGTGAGCGGCTCGAGCGTCTGCGCGTCTCGCACCTCGAGGTAGTCGAGCTTCACGTTCGCCTGCGTCAGCGGCGCCAGGCCGAGCGCGAGGAGCTTCGCAACGTCGGCTTCTCCGGCCTTCGCCGCGGCCTGCATCGCGAAGAGCCCCTTCGAGAGCGACAAGGCGCGGACGCGATCGTCAGCCGACAGGTACGTGTTGCGCGACGACATCGCCAGACCGTCGGTCTCCCGAATGGTGGGCATGCCGACGATCTCGACGCCGAGCTCGAGATCGCGCGCGAGCGTCTTGATCACCTGCAGCTGCTGGTAGTCCTTCTCGCCGAACAGCGCGACGTTCGGCCGGAACAGCGCGAGGAGCTTGCTGACGACCGTCGCGACGCCGCGGAAGTGGCCAGGACGACGATCGCCGCACAGGGCCTGGCTCACCTGCTCGACGTTCACGTACGTCTGGTAGCCCGGCGGGTACACGGTGGCTGGCTCGGGTGAGTAGACGACGACGGCGCCCGCGCTACCGCACTTCGCGAGATCGCCGACCGGATCGCGTGGATAACGCGTGAGATCCTCCGTCGGGCCGAACTGGGTCGGGTTGACGAAGATGGTCGCCGCGACGACGTCACACCGCGCTCCGCCTTCGCGCATCAGCGACAGGTGACCGTCATGGAGGAAGCCCATGGTGGGCACCAGCGCAAGCGTCTGACCCCGGCGGCGCAGATCGTTCACGAACCACCGCACCTCGTCTGGCGTCTTGAGCACCCTGGGGATCGTCACGCGGGCTCCATCGCACCCGTGGGCGTGCCGTCGCAAGCGATCCTGACCGACGGGAGCTGGCAATCGGCTGGCGGTGCAGCGGGGCTGGTCAAGGCGGCTGACAGAACGGTGGGATTCCGGCCGATTTCCGGTTTCGATACTCACTCATGGTCGCTCCGATCTCCGCCACCCGCCCCCGCTCGTCCGTCCCCACCGCTTCTGAGATCGGCCCTGGCCTCCGCGCCGCTGCCGATGGCGCGTACCTCAAGCGGGGCGCGAGCGGCGAAGGCGTGATGGAGCTCCAGAAGGCCCTCAACGCTCGCGGCTGGAAGCTGGAAGAAGACGGCAAGTTCGGGTCGGCGACCGAGGCGGCGCTCCGGGAGTTCCAGCAGCGATCGGGCGCGAAGGTCGATGGCGTCGTCGGCCCCGAGACCGTCGGCAAGTTGTCGGGCAATGCCGGCACACAGGTCCATCAACCCGATGCGGTTCAGCCGTCGAACCCGAGCGGTAACTCCGACTACGAGCCCAACGCGCCGGCGCCGGTCGACCTCGGGCGCCCCTCGGGTGACGAGCGGGCGCGCTACGAGGCCTACGCCGCGATGGTGCGGCGCGCGGGCGGTGAGGTGTGTCCCAACGGCCAGCCTACCGTGCTCGGCTTGCGAGCCGGTCAGGGCGGCGCCGCGCGCGAGTATCGCGATCGCTTCGTCGTGCTGACGCCGAACGGTCGGGTGCACGAGTTCACGGGAGCAACCTATCCCGGCCAGTCCAGCTCCCGCGCCTCACCCGATGTCACGGGCGATGGGCGCGGCGACGTGGGCATGATCCGCCCCGGCAACTACGCCGTGGTCCCGAACGGCGAGCACGCAGGCGCGGCCTCGTACCATGTGCGAACGCGCAGCGGCTCCGGCTCGCTCCCTGGCTGGCGCGACACCAATCAAGATGGGACGTACTCGAGCGGCGAGCGAGATGCCTCGGAGCGCCGCGGCGATCGACTCACCGGCGTCCTCTTTCACCAGGGCAACTCGTCGGCGCCGTCATCGATCGGCTGCCAGACGATGTCCCCCGCCGAGTACCGGCGCTTCATCGACGCCGTCGGTGGCCCTCGCGGGAGCTTCACGTACACGCTCGTCGCGTCGCGGTAGAACGCTGTATGGCTGAGGACCGTCTCGCTGAAATCAGACTCAAGCTCGTTCGCTCGGCCGTCTTGAGAACCTGGCGGGCGATGCCGACCGAGACGAAACAGCAGGTCCTTTCGCTTGTCGAAGATGCCTGATGCTCCGCGCTGCGCTGGCTGCCCTGTCGATAGTGAGCGCGGCGGCGATGCTCTACGTCGGCGCCTACCAGACCCGACAGATCGCTCGGCTCGAGTGCCCCGCGTTCGGGCATGGTTGCGAGGCCGTCGCTGACGCACCGTTCGCCAGGCCGTTTGGACTCCCCGATGGATACCTGGGTGCGGCGCTGTACGTCGGCGTTCTCATCTCGTTGACGCGCACGTCTCGCCGCGCTCGACGCGTCACCTTCGCGCTCACCATCGCCGTCGCCGCGAGCAACGCCGTGGGCGTGCTCGACATGGCGCGCTTCGGAGCGTGGTGCTTCTGGTGCCTGGTCACGACGGTGATCGCAGTGCCGTTGCTCGTCGGCGGGCTGCGCTGGTTTCGTGCCGCCACGCCGACCCCATGAGCGTCACTTCGCGATGGCGTCGAGTCGCGTCGTCATCAGTTCCACCAGCTGCCGCTCCCGCTTCGCGTCGAGCTCGAGCATCTCCACGCGGGCGATGAAGGGCCGAACGCGCTCAGTGAGTCGTTCGAGTCGGGCTTCGATGGCTCGCGGCGCGACGCCGAATCGCTTCCCGAACTCGAGGAAGTGCGTGCGCCTCAGCTTGTCGTTCCGCCCGTCCAACCTCAGCGCGAGCTGCCGATCACCATACGGCCTCGTCGACAGCAGATCGTACGCAGGGCTCAGCTGGAGCGCGCCGTCGCCGCCGAGCAGGCTGATGTTCTTCGCGTGTAGATCGCCGTTGCCGATGACGAAGCTGAACGCGACCAGCTCGACCAGACGGAGCACCTCGACCGTCGGCGCCGCAGCGAATCGGGAAAACGCCCTGGCGATGTCGTTGACGCTGAGCCGGTACTTCTCGGCCGGGTAGCGGTCAGCCAGCTGACAAGCGTCTTCCTGGTGCACGCCAACCCACCGGCGGTTCTCGCGACGGCGGTCGAAGCGTTCCACCAGCAGACCGGGCGCTCCGCTGCGATCGGCCACCAGCTTCGTTCGGGCGACGTCGACCCCGCACGCACGAGCCATCTCCATGAAGAACGACTCGTTCCGCACGAGTCCGGGTTTGTCAGGCGGGTCGAGCTTGAGAATCCACCGCTTGCCGCGCGTCGCGAACGGAAACGAGATGACGCTCGGAGAGAGCTTCGCCTGTACTCCCGGCACCGCAGGCTCGCTGGCGGCTTCGAGGCTCTGCTCGAAGAGCTCGACGAACGAGACCTCAGCGAGGTCGAGCTCCGCGCCGCCGTCGTCGAGCTGAGGCGTCTGACCGGGCACCACGGGGAACAAGTCGCCGATCGTGTCGGCCCCCGCGGCGACGAGCAGCGAGAACAAATCGTCTTTCGAGGTCTTCACCCGTTGATGAAGCACCTTGAGCCGCAGGCCCTCGGGGAGAAGGCCGGCGAAGTAGGTCGGCAGGTTGACGCCCGTCGTTTCGATCGTCCGCGTTGCGTAGGGAAGCGACGTCGCCACGCCTCCGCTCAGGTGCCGATGCGCCTCGAAGAACGCCGCGTCGTATTCGAACCTGGCGCCATGCGACGTGCGCCGGAGCACGCCGATCCGCTCCGTGTTCCGGAAGACGTCGAGCTGGTCGACGCTCCTGGGGTCAGCTGGTCGACGTGGAGGCACGCGCACCGACCTTCAGCTCGAGGCCAAGCACCTCGAGCACGGGGATGAGCTTGTCGAGCCGAATGGTCGGCTTCCCGCGCTCGAGATCGTAGAGAAAGTCAGGCCCGCAGCCCGCGAGCGCCGACAGCTCGGCCTGCGTCAGCCGCAGCAGCTTTCGCCGCGCACGGAGCTCCTCACCGAGCCTGGTCGCCCACGACTGCGCAGGAGAGCCTGCCGATCGGCTGGATGTTCGCGCCATGAAGGCGTCATAGCGTGGTTTGAGGGCGACTTCCCATGCGACCGGCTGGATTTGAGGCTCGAAATGCCGCCTTCAGGGCGCATCGACCCCATTTCCAGTCGATCAGCAGGAGAGGATCCGGCCAGGCAGTCGCCTCGAAGCTCGTGCGTCAGCGATTTGAACCGAGCGCGGCGACCGTGGTTCTCGGACGGTGGAACGAACGTTCCGCAGCGATCTCAAGTCTCTCGCTGGGGCTCCGGCGTCACACCGGAACGCCGTACACGCCGCTCTTCTCTTCCCGCTCGGTCGGCTGCACGTCGGGGTTCGACGCCACCAACCGCATCGTCGTCGAGCGGAACGAGTGGTCTTCATCAGGGAACGAGCCCGCGCGCACCTCGGTGAAGAACGTCTGGGCCGCCTGGCTCACCGTCGCGTGGCCATCGGCATAGCGCTTGACGAACTTCGGCTTGAAGTGCGGGTTGAGGCCGAGCAGGTCGTAACAGACCAGCACCTGGCCATCGCAGTGCTTGCCGGCGCCGATGCCGATGGTGGGAATCGAGAGGCGGCTGGTGATCGTCTTCGCCAGCTCGAGCGGCACGCCTTCGAGCACGAGCGCGTAGCAGCCGGCCTGTTCGAGCGCGACGGCGTCTTCGACGAGCTTGCGCGCGGTGTCTTCGTCGCGGCCCTGCACGATGTAGCCGCCCATCTTGTGCACCGACTGCGGCGTCAGGCCGATGTGGCCCATGACGGGAATCGAGGCCCGCACGATGCGCGAGATGACCTCGGCGAACTCGGTACCGCCTTCGAGCTTCACCGAGCCCACGTTGCCCTCGGAGATGAGCCGGCCCGCGTTGCGCACGGCCTCGTCCACCGAGTTCTGGTAGCTCATGAAGGGCATGTCGCCGACAACGTGCGCGCGCTGCGCTCCTCGGGCGACGGCCTTCGAGTGGTACAGCATCTGGTCCATGGTGACCGGCAACGTCGAATCGTTGCCCTGCACCACCATGCCCAGCGAATCGCCTACCAGCAGCACATCGGCGCCGGCCTCATCGAGGATGCGCGCGAACGTCGCGTCGTAGGCGGTGACCATGCAGATCTTCTGACCTGCAAGCTTCTGCTTCTTCAGTGTGTGGATGGTGACCTTGTTCACGGTTCACCTCCAGGTCGCCTCTGGTCGGGCGCTGTCTGTGCGGCGAACTCCAGGTGGGGCGCCGCGCTGCCCCGTGTGCTGCGAGATCCCGGTCCAGGTGGATCCAGGTCTCTGTTCCGCTGCGTGCTTCGCCGCCTGTCACCAGGTCGCCGTCACGAGCTGAACGTCTTCACCATGACTGCCTACTTCCTGCTTGGCAACGGCTGGTAATGCACCGTTCCTTTGCGGGTCTGTCGGACGACGGACAACAGGTCCTCCAGGTCCGCGGGGTTGTTGACGAAGTCGATGTCCGAGGTGTTGACCACCAGCAGCGGCGTGTCGACGTAATGGAAGAAGAAGTCGTTGTAGGCCTTGCACAGCCCTTCCAGGTAGGTCGGGTCGAACTTGCGCTCGAACTCGCGGCCGCGCTTCTTGATGCGCGCGAGCAACACGTCGATGCGGGCCTGCAGGTAGATGACGAGGTCGGGCTTGGTGACGCGCGGCTGGAGCGCCTCGAAGACCCGCTCGTACAGGCCGAGCTCGTCGGACTGCAGCGTGAGGTTCGCGAAGATGCGGTCTTTCGAGAAGAGGTAGTCGCTGACGGTGACGGCGCTGAACAGGTCTTGCTGGAAGAGGTCTTGCTGCTGCTTGAAGCGCGAGAGCAGGAAGAACATCTGCGTCTGGAACGCGTACTTGGCGCGATCGCCGTAGAAGCTCGCGAGGAACGGGTTCTCTTCAACGACCTCCATCACGCGACGCGCGGCGAAGCGCTCCGCGACGATGTTCGTCAGCGACGACTTGCCGACGCCGATCGGGCCCTCGACCACGATGTACCGGTGCTCCAACTTCATGGGTCGATTCGGGCTCCCGAGACTGCCTTCAAGGCCGGTTTCCCGCCTCGAAACGTGACGCGGCACACAACCACAAGCGATGAGGCGTCGCAACGAATGGCGTGATGCGCGAAGTTCGGAGGACGATGACCGATGAACGCAAGCTGATCCGCGCGCTGCCCGCCCGGAGCCTCGAAGACATCATCGCCGAGCTCGCCGCTGCCCAGGTTCGCGCGGCGCGTGGAGAGCCGCTGAGCCCGCCGGTCGTCTCGGTGCACCTCGCGAACGGGTTTCAGGCGACGGGCGAGATCATCGACATTCTGTTCGATCAGCGGCGCGGCACGACGTTGTTGCTGCACCTGGTCGGTACCAGCCGGCACGATCGCTCGAGCGACGTCATCTACGTGCGGGCCGACGCGGTGGCGGCGCTGACGGTGCACTCGGCGGGTGGACACGTGGCCCTGCTGTCGGCCGGGCAAGTGACCGCGCCTGCGGGCCCTCCCCCGACCAGGCTCGAGGCGCGACGGCTGCTCGACAAACTTCGGCAGCAGCTTCAGGAGAAGCTCGGCGCCGACCTCGGGATCCACGCCGCGCTCGATGACGTACCGGCAGAGCACATGGGTGGACTCGTCGAGCTTGGAAACGTCATCTGTAGCGCGCTCCAGTCGGTGCTTCGTGATGAGCTCGGTCAGGAGGCGGTGAAGTCGCAGGTGAAGCAGGTGTCGCTCGCGCCCGGGCCGACGTTTTCGCTCGCGCTGGTCGGCGGTTCGCTGAACGCGTCGGCGCCGCTCGCGGAGCACCCGAAGCGCTGGCTCGAGCAGGCTGAGGTCGTCACCCGCCTCGAAGCGCTTCTCTAAGCGCGCGTACTTCCTCCCACATAGGCTCGGCGCCGTTTGAGTCGGAAGACGGCAGGCCGATAAATCGGCCCGCGCGCGATTCACGTGTGATCTCAAGCATTTATTTGACGGTACCTCACCCTACACGTATGGTCACGCGCATGCCCAAGGGGATGGGACGTTCCGCGAAGGTCGTCGAGCTGGAGCAGCCTCAGGAGCAGGTGCCGGCGGCGCTCGAAGCGAGCCCGTTGTTTGGCGTCGCCATGCTGAAGATCGCCATGGAGCTGAAGAAGGCCGACCCGCGCCCGCTCGACGAATTGGTGACGGGCGTCCTCTCCCGAATGGGGCTGCCGGAGTCGGAGTTCCGCGCGTTCCTCGAGTCGAACGGTGGCCTGCTGCGGAGCATCGCGACGAAGCGGGGCTACTGATGGCGACGAAGATGAAAGTGCCCGTGGCGGTGTTGGCGCGCGCGCGGGCTGCGGCGACGGCTGCGAAGAAGCCCACGCCTCCCGAGCCGGTGAAGGCGAAGAAGCTGCTGCCGCGTGAGAAGGTGATTCGCGCGCTGCAGAAGCTGCATCCGATGGACTGAGTTGGCAGGCTGGGCACCGTGCCCCTGCCCCGACTGCAGTTGTTCGAGTTCAACGACGCGCCCTTCGTACCGAAGGTGCTGCAGCGAACGATCATCTCGACGTTGAGTCGCACGCTGCGGTGGGGGCGCATGCTCGACGGGCTGGTGCAGCCGTTCGTGGACTTTCTGCACGCGAGTGGAACGCGTGAGGTCCTCGAGGTGGCGGCTGGAGCCGGAGAGCCGGCGGCGGTGTTGGTCGAGGCGTTGATGTCGCGCGGGGAGCAGCCTCCGACGTTCACGCTGACCGATCTGCAGCCGCATCCCGAGGCGTGGAGCTCGCTGTCGTCTCGGTATCCGGAGCGCATCACGTTCACTCCGGAGCCGGTGGACGCGACGAACATCGAGCCGTCGCTGGGGCGTGGGCGCGCGCGGGTGATGATCAACGCGTTCCATCATTTTCCGCCGGCGCTCGCGCAGCAGGTGCTGGTCGGCATGGCGAAGGATGCTCCGGGGGTGTTCATCTCGGAGGGCCTGGTGCGGAACCCGCTGTCGTTCGTCGCGATGCTGCCGTGGGGAATTCCGTCGCTGATGGCTGAGCCGTTCCTCGCGCCCGAGTCGCGGCTGTCGCGCGCGGCGTTGACGTGGCTGTCGCCGATCGCGCTCCTGGCCTCGGGGTGGGACGGCACGGTGAGTACGTTCCGCTGTTACACGCGAGAGGAGTTGATGGCGTTCACGGCTCCGCTCGGCGACTCGTGGCGGTGGGAGTCTGGGACGTATCGCGTGGGCTCGTTCGGTGAGGGCAGTTGGTTCTGGGGCGTGCCGAAGAAGTGACGCGGTTGAAGAAGGTTGCTGGCTGACGGAGCATCGACGCACGTGACGAAACGGGTCGCCCTCATCGTGCTGTTCGTCGCCGGGTGTTTCGAGCCGGTGGTCGAGCCGTTGCCGGATGGTGGCGTGTCGGTCGATGCAGGCGTGTCGGTCGATGCAGGCGTCTCGGTCGATGCAGGCGTGCCGGTCGATGCCGGCGTGTCGGTCGATGCCGGCGTGTCGGTCGATGCAGGCGTGTCGGTCGATGCAGGCGTGTCGGTCGATGCCG